>JAJDTY010000024.1 GCA_022826945.1 Candidatus Binatia bacterium | reverse complement strand
CACGGCAACGGTCTCGCAATCGATCTGTATTATCCTTTCTGGTCGCTCCTGACCGACGATTTCGACCTGATACTCTATGACCTCAGAAACCATGGCTGGAACCCGGTCGGCAATCTCCAAAACCATAATGTTCCAACATTGGCCCAGGACCACGACACTATTCTTGAGGCTCTCGACCGCCACTATGGGACGAAGCCCAAAATAGGCGTGTTCCACTCGATTTCGGCTCTGTCGACGCTACTGTCACCCAACAAGGGCAGCAACTTTGCTGCCCTCGTCCTGTTCGACCCACCGCTCTGCAAGCCTGGCCGGAGCTATAAGGATTTTGAGGATATCGCCATACGCTTGGCCAAAATGACCCGCAGACGCACGAATCGATTTCAAACCCCGCAACAATTGGCGGAGCTTCTTACCTACGTGCCAACCTTCAAGCATATGCTGCCGGGGGTATTCGATCTTTTTGCCAGAACAACCCTGCGTGAGCGTACGGATGGAGAAGGGTATGAGCTATGCTGCCCGCCCGAGTATGAGGCGCAGATCATAGACTACGCCACCCCCTTTGCCGTGCTCGTGGACTTTCAGTCGCTTCGCTGTCCGATCAAAGTCATCGGGGCTGACCCGACTCTGCCATACTCATACCTGCCGACGCTCGATCTGAGCGATATCTTCACCGTCGATTACGACTTCTTGCCTGACGCGACGCACTTTCTTCTTTTGGAAAAGCCGCAGGAGTGCGCCAAGGCCATGCTTGAGTTCATCGAGCCGATTATCACTGCGTAACTCGATCCTTGCCTTGCGTTGGCTCGCCAATCCAAGCCGTCGTTACGCTTCGACCCGCACCGTAACGATATCCATCCCCTGATATTTCTGGTGGCGCACCGATGAGGCATAATGACGCAGCAGGCGGAACGATATTTCCCTCTCATCCACGCTTTCGTCCTCTTCGTTCAGATACGCGAGACGGTCCTCCAGGTTCTCCTCGTCCTCCAGCGCCGAGACGAATTCCATCTCCACCGCCCCGCCAGCGGGACGCGCGGCTATGATCAGGCGCGGTGTTTTGTCCGTCCCACTGTCCGCGGGATATTCGTTGTCCGGCTGTAACAGGCTCGACAGCGTCTCCTCGCCCGTCGAACGCAGCCGCTGGATCGCTGCCTCGCTCCAGCCCATATCGGCGGCGACTTCCTGCATGAATGCGTCAATTCGGGGCAGGTTGGAAAAGTCCAGTCGAGTCTCCAGCCGCTTGGGACGTGCACTGGTGACATTCAGGAAGACGTTGAGTGCAATCGCCGTTGCCGCGCCCACTGTTATGCCGTTGCCGAGCAGCATTCCCCACGGATGTCCCAGCACGTCCTCAAGAATGTTCTGCTGCAGCAACCCAGCGCCAATCGCAAACGACACTCCCACCACCAGGGACTTTTGAGCGTCGAGTCCGTCCCGCGTGATAGTCTGTACTCCCTCGACAAAGAATATCCCGAGAGCAGCCAGTAGGAATGCGCCCATCACCGGGCTGGGTATCGTGAGCAGCGCGCCGGTAAACTTTGGAATCAATGCCAGTACCAGAAGTATGACTGCTATGGCGTATCCCACATTGCGCGCGGCGACCCCCGTCATGTTCACGACCGACGCCGTGAATGACGAATACGGCGATGCAGGAGGCGTTCCCGCAAGACCCGATAGCAAAATGCCCACCCCATTTGCGTAGAGCGAGCCTTGTAGCAGCCGGAAATCGGTCGTCCTCGGTCTACGCCGCGACACCCGTTGAATCACCACATTGTCTCCAATGCCCTTGATCGCCTGCACCAGGGTGACAATCAGGAACATCGGCAGCAGTCCCCAGAACCCGGCAGCCGGTGTCAGGTCCAACCCTTGGAAACCGACTTGGGGAATGCCGACCCACGGTGCTGTGTACAGTCGCTCCAGGTCATACGCCCCCAGCAGGGCCGCGGTCATGCAGCCGGACACGAATCCGATCAACATGGACCACGGACGCCAGCGCGGCGGGGCGCGCAGTATCAGCGCCGTGGATACCAGCAGCGTGACCGCCGCGACGCATAGCCCGGCGAATGCCGGTGCACCCTCCGGTACTTCCCTGAATCGATCCAAACAGATGGGTAGCACCATCACGGCTATCAGCATCAGCACCGTGCCTGACACGGTCGGCGTTATCACGCGCCGCAGTTGCGGAAGCCATGTCGCTATCGCAAAGAAAAAGAGCGCAGACGCAACCATCAGGCTTGCCAGCATCGCTGGCCCGCCCTCATTCAGGGCGAGCACCGACAACGCGATATAGTTGGGCGTCACTCCCACGACGACCAGATGTCCCGCGCCCAATCGGCCGAGCCTGGAGGCTTGCAACGCGGTGACTATCCCGACGATGATCAGCGCCGAGAATACCGCCCAGGTGAGGTATTCTTCGTCCTGGCCGGCCGCCAGAACATTGATGACCACGATCGAAATGGCGGGCGGCAGCACCAGCATAATGCCTTGTATGCCGACGATGAAGGACGAGAGTGGCGCGCACTGCTCGTCCGGTTCGTAGCGGATGTGGTCGTTGACAGGGGTTGACGCCAAGCTGAACCTCCCAATCAGGTTTTGTCGCTGTTGCTGCTTTCTGCCGCGGTGAGCGGCGTCAAGAGTAACTGATGTTCCGAGGTTGCGTCAAATGAGCACGCCACCAACCCTTCCCTCAAAATTCCCAGCCATCGGTGCGAAAAGCTAGGCAATCCTCTTGTCATATGTTTAATTACGCCTTATGGTTTCGCGCCTGTCCTGCTGGCTGCTTGCGGCTCTCATCCTGACTCTCGGGTCGACGCTCTCCGCCGTTGCTGAAGAGACTAACAGCTCTCGGAAGCGCACCTGGAAAACGGTCGCAGACCTCTCACCGCAGGAACGGCAGAAGCTGGACCTCGCGACTGACACCCCTCGCCATCCCCAGGTGCCGTATCTGCCGGCTGAACCCTATCCTTTTACGCCACCCTATACGGCTGAGGAGATGGGCTATCGGCTCATGGAGTTTACCTTCTATCCGCGTTGGTCAGCCGTATTTGCCAGGGCGTTCTCGTCGATTTCCACCCAGGGTGTGCTTCTCAACCCGGGCAGTACAACCAATTTTTTGGCCTATCACTCAAGCGCGACAGGTGTGGGAGCAGAACTCGCCCTCAAGCCTGGCGAAGAAATCTACCGGTATCTCAGTCAGCGTACTGCTCCCGCCGCCGCAGAAGGTTCGCAACGACTCTCGATCCGTTATCGCACCGGGAAAGAATTTATCAAGAAAGAAGAACGGTTCCGGTACTCGCAGGCCAAGCGTCGGGTTCGTCATGACGTGCCCCGCCGCCGGCAGGGCAAGATACCCAATATGGCGTTCACGCCTGACGATACGTACGGACGCGACGCCTGGGAGTTTTCTTGGCGGATACTGGGTCTGGACACTCTGTACCAAACTGTGCGTTTTCCCAATACGCGGCCTAGCGTCATGTTACGGAATGGGCAGACCGGTCAGTTTCAAGAGCGGCGGACGGCTGAGCTTAAGCTGATGGGAGACAGCTATCAGTACTATACGGCCGAGGGCGGGGTCAGGTGCTATGTTGTGGAGGCCCAGGCCCGCCCCGAATGGCTGCCCAATTACTATGTACCGCGGCTCTTGTTTTGGCTGGAGGAACATTCTTTTTTCCCGCTGCGCATCGAGAAATACGGTCCCGACGGGAATCTCGGCTACATCGAGGTGAGGCTGGCCGAGGTTTTTAATTCGGCCTTGGGGGAGCGGGGGTATGGATCGCTGTTTACCGTGTATTGGGATATTGCCGATGACCTGCTGTCCTATTTTGTGAACGACAGTCACCGGGTAACAGCCTGGAAGCCCCAGGAAGTCGCTCTTTTCTTTAGCCCGGATTTTATGCGCCGACAGTGGTATCTTGATTCTTCTGTCAAAACCCAAGCCCAGGTGTCTTCCCCCGACCTCTTTTTTTTACGACCGACTCTGGAGGAAGAGAAATTCCCTGAGGAGCGTCTGCTCCATATCCCTCCCGAGGTTGTGGCCAGTATCCAAGCCCAGGAGGCGGCCGGCCGGCTGGTGTTTGAGGTGAGCGAGCAAGGGCGTTAAGGCTCTTCGCCAGCCTAAAAGGCAGCCCCAACGCTACACAGACGGGCTTTGCCAACCGCCAAGATTCGTCTCCAGATAGTGGGCGACGGCCAGGGCAACATCCTCACGCCACGGACGGGCGACGATCTGAACACCAATAGGTAAACCCTCGGGAGATGTCCCACAGCGCACGACCGCGCCCGGCCAGCCGGTCAGATTATGAGCGAACGTGTAGGTAAAATCCGGGCCATCGGGGTCGTCGTGGCGCGTAGCAGGTGTGGAGCTGACGGGACACAGCAGCACATCGTAGGGCTCCATAAACGCCAGCATTTCACCCCGGTAGCCATTCCATCTACTCATTTCCTGGGTAAACTCCGTGAGCGATACCGGCTGAGCCGTTTGCATCCAATCCAGGGCGGAGGACATGTGCTCAGTCCCGGCTGCGTGGATAAGTTGACGTATCCACGCTCCTCCGTCCGCAAGATAGAGACTGTACCACAGCCGCTCGGCGTCGCTCACACCTTGCGGTCGATCTTCCGTGACCGAGACTCCATGGTCGGCAAGCACACTGGCCGCGGCTCGAACGGTGCTGACGGTGTCCGGGCTCGGGGATTTGATCCCGTTATCCGTGAAGAAGGCGACTCGCAGGTCTCTCACACTCACATCTTGGGAGTCGCCCAGCGGAGCCGGCACGACCGCGGGGTCGTGTCCATCCGGACCGGCAATAATGGATAAGACAAGGTCCAGGTCTTCAACGTGTCGCGCCATGGGGCCAATCTGGGTAAAGGCATCCAGGGCGCCGACTTCAAAGGAAATGGCATGCCCGGTGCGGGGCACGCGGCCCGAGGTGGGTTTAATACCGGCAATACCGCAGTAGTGGGACGGCATGCGAATGCTGCCACCCGTGTCGCTCCCCAAGTCGAGCGCCGAGCCGCCCGCCGCAAGAATCGCCCCGGCTCCCCCACTACTGCCCGCGGGCGACCGCTCCACATCATATGGATTATTTGTCCGGCCATAGACATCGTTGTTCGTAATCCCCGCCAGGGTAAACTCCGGTGTGTTGGTTTTGCCCAGGATGATGGCTCCCGCGGCACGCAGACGGGTCACTACTGTCGCGTCGTGCTCTGGGGTAAAATCGGCTCGCCCCGCTGTCCCCCAGGTACTGACCATGTCGGCGGTGTCTAGCGAATCCTTGAGCGTGATGGGGATACCGTGCAATGGGCCGAGGCGTTCTCCTCGCGAGACGGCTTCGTCGGCTGCACGCGCCTGTTGTCGCGCCGCTTCGGCCTGAAGCTGTACAACGGCGTTGAGCTCGGGATTGACTGCTTCGAGGCGGGCCAGATGCGCATCCACCACGGCCACCGAAGAGACGAGATTTGTCCGAATAAATCGAGCCAGAGTCGTAGCCGAAAATGAGGTCAGTTCCATGACTTTCTCCCTCCGTGAGCGTCCGTATACGTGGCAGCGTCTCGTTCGCGCCGCTCAAGAACCATACAAAAGTCGCGAAAGTCTTTACAGGGGTAATGTACGAGAAGTGCTTTCTGGTGTCGATGGTGTTATCAGGTGAGAGCGGGGAATGAGGAGCCGAAGGGAGCGCACGGAATCCTTACAAAGCGAGGAGAAAATGAGCGATCGTGACCGTGAAATTCGGGAGATGCTGGACCGGGCGTGGCGCAAGGAGGAGCAAAAGCAGCGCGGCTTTCTGACGCTCTCGGAAAACGATATGCGCCTGCTTGAGGATTACTATGCGGCCGGCCTGCCGTATGGCAATACGCCGGAAGGCTTTAACCAGTGGTTGGAAGAGCGCGACTCGGCTCAGGACTCATAATCAGAAGAGCACGGTAGCGGCTAGGCAGATGGCACTGAAGACAGCGGTCAGAGCGAGTAGTAGTGCGCCGCCATCTCTTGAGGCGGCCGAATATGCGTTCAATGAGGTTGCGTTGCTTGTAGAGAGCAACCTCATACCTTGAGGGGCCGTTTCTGGTGAGCCCCGGGGGTACAGGGAGCGATGGCGCGGCGGGCCAGAGCGTGACAGAGGTGATCGCTCTCAGAGCTCGTGGCAGCGATCAGGACATCCAGGTTCGGCAGGGCAGGCAGCAGAGGGGCAGCACCGCGATAGTCACCGACCTGCCCAGCGGCGAGTAGGAGCAACCCGGCTAGGCGCGAGAAAGAGTGGGCAGGCCGAAGATTGTTCAGCTGGGCACGCAAAGCGAATACACAGGCACTGAAGGCTTGACTTCATTCGCACTCTCGCTTATCGGCCTATTTTGAGGCTGCTTCCTGTGTCCACTCTCCTCTACGAGCCTGATGAACACCCGCCGTATGCGCTCGCCTTTGGCATCAGCGTGCAACGAGTGATGGCCATGGCGCCCAGTCTGGTGCTTATCCCGACCATTATCATGCGGGCGGCAGAGCAAGACGAGACCTACCTGGCTTGGGCCATCTTCGCGATGTTGATGGTCAATGCCGCGATGACGGTCTTACAGGCCTTCCGCATCGGGCGCGTGGGCTCCGGCTATCCGCTCGTTATGGTGACCAGCAGTGCCTTCATCGGCGTGTGCATCAGTGCGCTCAGTGTGGGCGGACCGTCCCTGATGGCGACCCTGCTTCTCGTTTCTGCAGGATTTCAGTTCGCGCTGGCCACCCGTCTGTCCTTGTTGCGACGCTTCATCACGCCGATGGTGACCGGAACGCTCCTCGTTCTGATTGCCGTCTCCATCATGCCGGCGGTCTTCCAGATGCTGACCACCGTGCCAGACGGGACGCCGTGGGCCGCAGCCCCGGCGAGCGCGGCGGCCACCTTTGCCACGGTCGTGGCACTCTTGTTGCGGGCCTCAGAGCGGTGGCGGTTGTGGGCGCCACTCATTGGGATAACGGTCGGCTGCGCGGTAGCCGCGCCGTTTGGTCTGTACGACCCAGAGCCTATAGGGGCCACACCCTGGATTGGTTTTCCCCTGAACGCCTGGCCAGGGGTGGATTTAACGTTTGGTCCTGCCTTCTGGTCTCTCCTGCCCGCCTTTCTGTTCGTCATGCTGATCGGCACGACGGGGACCCTCGGCCATGCCGTCTCCACGCAGCAGGTCTCGTGGCGCAGGCAACGGGCGACCGACCTCCGCTCGGTTCAAGGCGCGGTGGCTACCGTCGGCGTGAGCAATCTGCTGTGTGGCCTTGCCGGGACGATACCGACCGGGACCGCCCCGTCGAGCGCCCCGTTTGTGGAACAGTCCGGCGTGGCGGCGTGCCGGGTCGCGGTGTGCGTGGGCATCCTCTTCGTTGTCTTGGCCTTTCTGCCCAAGGTGATGGCCGTGTTGATTGCCATTCCGAGCCCGGTGGCGGCCGCCTATCTGGCCATTCTGTTCGGTCCCATTCTGGTCCAGGGTATGCAACTGGCCCTCCAGAGCGGCAACGACGCGCGCAAGACGCTCATTATCAGCATGGCGGTGTGGGTGGGGATCGGCTTTGAGTCTCAGGCCATCTTCTCCGACTATCTGAGCGGGATGTGGGAGGTCCTGCTGGGGAACGGCATCACCGCAGGAGGTTTCATGGTGGTGGGATTGACAGCCTTTATGGAACTGACCGGTGCCCGGCGGCGGCGGCTCGAAATAGAGCTAGGGATCGCCGGACTGCCCAAGCTGACGGCGTTCCTGCGCGAGCTGGCTGCCCGCCTGGGCTGGAGCGAGGAGACAGCCCAGCGCCTGTGCCTGATCGGGGAGGAGGCGCTAACGAGTCTGCTCCAACAGGTGGAGGCTAAGGCGGCGGAGCCCGCCAAGCCGCGCTTGCGGGTGCTGGCCCGCCAGGACGGGGCGGCCGTGGAACTGGAATTTATGGCTGCGGTGGGCGAGGACAACCTGGAAGACCACCTCGCGCTGCTGGGGGACCAGGTGGAGACGCTCGACGAGCGAGAATTCTCGTTGCGCTTGCTGCGCCACTTTGCCTCGTCCGTCCGCCACCAACAGTACCACAACATTGATATTGTGACCGTGCGCTTCGATGGCTCGAGGGCAAGCCTGGATCCATAAACGGGCAAGACATTCCAGTCCTTCAAGCGAGATATGGGGAAGCTGAAAGGCGCCGCTCACACCTCCCCCGAAGTCCCGGACTTCCCTGGACCTGCTTTCGGCTGCTCGGGCCGCTCCGTCCGAGAACGCTCAAAGTGTCAACCTTGGGCGTGCGAGGAAGGGACGCGGCCAGTTATCGGTCCTGAGCCCAGGCTCCATGTCCAGTTGGTTGAAAAAATGGGGGCTCCCGGAGGAGCCCCCAACACGCGGAGAGAAAGGAGAGGGGCAATTAGTCTGCGGCTGCCTCTGTCGCGACTTCGGTTTTCACATCGATTGGAATACGTTTCGGCTTAACCTCTTCCGGGAAGGGCACCACGACTTCGAGTGTGCCGTTCTTGGCCGTCGCTTCGATCTTCTCCACGTCTATGCCTTTCGGCAAAACAAACGACCGGGCAAACGAGCCGTACGAGCGCTCTTGATGAAAGTATCCGTCGTTCTTGTCCTCGTGCTCTGTCTTGCGTTCACCCTTGACCGTCAGGCGATTGCCGTCCAGCGCAATCTCAACATCCTTGGGCTCCACTCCGGGCAAATCCGCTTTGATGTGCAGCCTGTTGTCGTCCACATAACTGTCCACCCTGAACGACGCTTCCGAGGGCATTCCAGTGCGTACTGCCGGCCAGCCGCGGGAAGAGAAGAAATCGTTGACCACAGACTCCAGATCATGCCGCCAGGGATGCATCGTTCCAAACGGTCCTCGCCATACACTCAGTTCTCGTCTCATTGTCTCTACCTCCTGTGGGTTTGGGTTACTGTCTGACACAAGACAAACGTAAGGACGATCGGTTCCGAGTCAAGGGGTCATAATAAAAATTTTGACTCGTTCATATGGGGGCACGATCTCCTCCCGGATCCGATGAGGGCGCCTTAGCGCGGCCCCGACTTTTTTATTACTCGTATGACCGTTCGCGTGCTTTTGGGCGGTTGGATACGCACGGGGAGCGGGCGGCGGCGGGGCACGGTGGTTTTCGTATAGACGACTGTTGAGTGAATAGACTTATGCCCCAAATGGGCCTGCACTTCCTCTAATGCATGTCCGTCCTCAAGCAGATGGACGGCAACGGAATGGCGTAAACAGTGGCTATGACGTTTCGACGGCGGAAGCTTGGCCTGCTCCGCGTACATGCGGAAGAGTCGATCAATACGCTGGCGGCTGACCGGACGTGCATTTCGTGACGGAAAGAGGTAGGGCAGGGAGTCCCTGCGGTTTTGCAGATACGCTCGGAGCAGATGTAGATACTCTGCGGTCATCGGTTTCTCTCCGGCGACGCCACTCTTGAGACGTGGGACATGAATGCGGCGAGTGTGAAAGTCGACGTGTGCGCGCAGTAAGAGGCCGACCTCAGAGGCGCGCAGTCCGAAGGCGTACATGGCGGCAAACAGTACCCGGTCACGCTCGTCGGTGATCTGGGCAAAGAATCGCTCAACCTCTCGACGAGTCAACGTGATATATTTCGCGTGGGACTCCTGCTGCCGGGGCTTCGCATCTCGAACTGAAGCGCGTTCTTGGCGTAAGGCTTCCGTTTGTAGCTCTCGGAGATAACGGGCAACGCTTTTTCCCTGTCGGGCGGCCTGCTGTGCGGCAAGCTGAAGGAGCTTTTCTTGTTGGCCGAGGTCGTCTTTCACAGGGGCTTCTCGATCGTACTGATGGGTGAAATCGGACTACGGAATTCCGAGCAGTTTATGGGTTTGCAGACTGAGCCGCCAACGCGGGTGATCAAGACAGTATTGCAGCGCCAATTGAGTATTGCGCTCCCGCTCAGGACCGTCCAGTGGTTGCAGGAAAAACTCCTGAAAATCGAGTTGAGCAAAGCGCTCTGGCTCGGCACCGGACTGAGGAAAAACGAGCTTCAGTTCGCTACCCCGCCTGAGGGCGAGGGTCGAGCCAGCCTTGGGACTAACACAGATCCAATCGATGCCCGGCGGCGGAAGGAGCGTTCCATTTGTCTCAATGGCAATCTCAAAACCTTCTGCGTGCAGGGCGTCAACCAGCGTGGCATCAAGCTGGAGCAAGGGTTCGCCGCCTGTACACACCACAAACCGAACACCGCGAGGAGTCTGCCGGGCAGGCCAGGTAGCAGCGACAGCCTGAGCCAGGTCGCGGGCGGAGGCGAAACGTCCTCCCCCGGAGCCATCCGTCCCAACGAAATCGGTATCGCAGAACTGACAGACCGCCGTAGCTCGATCCTTCTCCAGCCCAGACCATAAATTGCATCCGGTGAAACGACAGAAGACCGCTGGCCGGCCGGTGTGAGCGCCTTCGCCCTGGAGGGTATAAAAAATTTCTTTGACTGTGTAGCTCATGAAAAAAGAAAGGGACGCCGAAGACGTCCCTTATCAGACCCGGAAGAGAGAAAAGAGGGGCAGAGTATCCGCGGATACTAAGAATTGTCAGGCGCGTTTCTTGCGGGCGACTTTCTTTGCCGCTGTTTTCTTTGCTGCCGTCTTTCTTGCTGGTCCGAGAATAGATTCCTTAAACACTTTTGCCGGCGTGAAGGCCACTTTTTTCCGAGCCGGAATGGTAATCTGCTCCCCGGTCTGCGGGTTGCGTCCCTTGCGGCGCTTCAACTGACGGAGCCGAAAGGTCCCCAGATTGGGAATTTTCAACTCTTTATCCTTTTTGACCGTTTTTGTGATGAACTCCACAAAGGAATCCAGCTTGTCGGCTGCTGCACGGTTCGAGGCTTCTCCCCACGTTTCACCCAGCTTTTTCACCATCTCGGTCTTCGTCATGTTACCAACCTCCTCACCCGATTGGGTTCTACACTGCATCCCACATCAGAAGTCGGGAGGACTTGCAACAAAGCCCCTCCGACTCACCATTTGCCTATCAACTCCTCCACGAACTGGTCACTTCTTCTACCCGTATCCTCCTCTCATCCTTCTTCCACAATCCCAACATGAGATACCCGGCTCTAGGCAGAAACGAGAAAGAAACATATTATATCCAAAGCCAGAGTCGTCTCTTCAATTTTTATCCGTCAGGCTTGGGAATGTCAATAAAATCAGGCAAAAACAGCCGTAATCTAACGATACATCTCGACGAGTTCGATCATGCCGAGATCTTTGAGGGTGGAAAACAGGCGGCCTTTCACCTCGCGAGCCGTCCCTAGTTGGACAACCTCCTGGGTGAGAGATTGGGCGTCGGTATAGGAGAGCGAACGAATAAGACGTTTGATAACCGGAACAAAGAATGGCTCCATACTGAGTTCATCTAACCCGACCCCGAGTAGTACGAGTGTACACAGTGGGTCGGAGGCCATTTCCCCGCACATACTGACCCGTTTCCCGGCGTGTTGTGCAGCGCGGACGGTGGTGGCTATGGCATACAAGACCGCCGGGTGGAGAGGTTCATAGAGAGAGGCGACCTTGCGGTTATTCCGGTCTACCGCAAGCAGATACTGAATGAGGTCATTCGTCCCAATACTAAAGAAGTCCACTTCTTGGGCGAGTCGATCTGCCAACCACACTGCCGCAGGCACCTCAACCATCACACCGACCGGCATCGACGGGTCGAACGGTTTTCCCTCGCGTTGTAATTCATCCTTTGCCTGCGTTAACAGGTTCTTGACTTGGAGCAGTTCTTCTACGCTGGAGATCATGGGAAACAAAATACGAACCGGCCCATACACTCCGGCGCGTAAAATAGCGCGTAACTGTACCTTAAAGAGGTCCGCCATCTCCAGAGAGATCCGAATCGAGCGCCAGCCTAAGAAGGGGTTATCTTCCTGGGGCAGCTTCATATAAGGCGGATATTTATCGGGTCCGAGATCCAAGGTGCGGATGGTGACCGGCTTGCCCTCCATACTGGTCAACACCCTTTGATACAGCGCGAACTGGGTCTCTTCGTCCGGGAAATCGCTATAGGTCAGGAACGGGACTTCGGTCCGGTAGAGCCCAACGTTTTCGGCTCCGTGGCGCTTGGCAAAATCAACGTCGCTCAGCAAGCCGACATTGGCGCCGAGCGCAATACGTACCCCATCCCGCGTTTCTGCGGGGAGGTCATGAATTTCTTCGAGATTCCGGTTAAACGCGCGATACTCGCGGTCAAAGCGGCTATATTCACGGACGATTTCAGCACCAGGATTCACATAGGCCACCCCGGCATTCCCGTCTACGATCACCGTATCGCCCTGCTGGATAATGGCCGCGTGCTCGACCCCAACAACGGTCGGAATTTCAAAGGACTTCGCTAGAATAGACGTATGTGAGGTTGCACCACCGTTGGCCAGGACGACTCCCTTCAACTGACGATGATCCACTCGGCAGAGGTCAGACAGAGAGAGATCGTCCGCCACAAGAATAAGATTCTCCCCTTGTGGTCCACTCTTCTCCTCCAGGCCAAGCAGGTGGCGGAGGACCCGCTGGCCGATATCACGCACGTCCGCTGCTCGGTCACGCAGGTGCTCACCGCCTGCTCGCTCCAGGGTCTTTACATAGCCTTCCGTGACTTTCTTCAGAGCGGTATCCGCGGCATAGCCGTCCTGGATCTGCGTTTCAATCTTTTCGATAAATGCCGCATCTTCCAGCATCATGCGATGCACATCAAAAATCGCCCGGTCGATCTCTGGCAGCCGCTCTTGGACGCGTCCCTTCAGCGCATTAATTTCCTGAATCGACCGCGTCAGAGCGGCGTGCAAGTGCTGGATTTCTGCATCCGGATTGTCCGTATGATGCTCTTCAATCGCGTCAAGATGAACAACTGGGTGGACAAGGTGAGCCTGACCGGAGCCAATCCCAGGCGAAGCACTGACGCCGGTCAGCCGTAAACGGCTCGCCCGCCCCGGCCTCTGTGTTTGCTGGGCCCGCCTACGCTCATAGGCGCTCGGACGTTGAATGGCCGCCAACATGCGTGCCCGATAATCCTGACGCTCTCGCTCCTTTGTTTTGAGCGAGTCCTGTACACGGGCTTGCACGATGATGCCCGCAACCTGGGTGGCAATCGTTCTGAGCAGCCGGACCTCTGTCTGCGGAAAACGGCGACGACTCCGACTCTGGACTATGAGCACGCCAAGTATCTTATCCTTGTCGCTCATCGGAAGGCCCAGAAATGAATGGAAGCGCTCCTCTCCGGTTTCCGGAAAGTATTTATTCCGTTCGTGTGTCATGGCATCTGGGGCGACGACGGGTTCCCGTGTTTCAATCACGAGGCCTGTCAGCCCCTCGTGCTTGTCCAGGCTGACTTTCCCGATAGCCGTCTGATCCAAACCAGTCGTTGCCCAGAGCGTCAGCCGCTCCCCCTTGGAGTCTAGAAGATAGAGCGAACAGACATCAGTTCCCATTCGTTGGGTAATGATCTTGGTGATTTCCTGTAGCGTGCCGCGTAAGTCGTGAGCCTGAGAGAAGAGGGCGTCAATATCTTCGAGCAGGTGGAGTTCGGGCTGCTGCGCCAGCTGCGGTTCAGGCTGCACTCGTCCCTCGGTCTGTTTTTTCACGGCAGTTTTTGAAGATTCACTCATAGAATAAGGGAGCACATTCTATCTAAGGCCCTGGGGGGCCACAAGGCACGGAGCCCCCGCAGCCCCAAGTCTGGCCGGCTGGAGACCTCAAGTTGTCTACAGATCAACTTGATGGTTTAGCGGGGCATGCCCGTGTCCAATCCGGAACCCGGTGGAGATCGCGCGAGTCACAAAGTCTTTCGCGTGCGCGATTGCCTCCTCGACCGCTTCGCCTTTGGCAAGCTCGGCCGTGATCGCGGCCGAGAAGGTGCATCCCGCCCCGTGCGTACACACCGTGTCTATTTTCTGGCAGGAGTAGGCCCGAAAAGCGCTGCCGTCGAACAGTAGATCACAGGCATCTTCTTCGAGGTGCCCGCCCTTCACCACCACATAGGCCGGCCCTAAGGCTTTAATACGGCGGGCAGCCTCTTCCATATCAGACCGCCGGACCACTTCCATGCCGGACAGTAGCCCGGCCTCATGCAGATTTGGTGTCACCACAAACGCCAGTGGGAGCAGTTTCTCGGTCAGCGCCTGGCGGGCGTCTGCTTGGAGAAGGGCGTGGCCTCCTTTGGCGACCATCACCGGGTCAACGACCAGCTTCTGGACACCATATTCTTCTATCTTGCGACTCACCACCTCAACGAGGGGAATGGATGACAGCATGCCCGTCTTTGCGGCTTGGATTTGCATATCGCCGAACACGCTATCGAGCTCCTGGGCGACAAAATCAGGCGGGAGTTCAACAACGGCCTGGACGCCCAGCGTGTTCTGGGCGGTCACCGCGGTCAGTACGCTCAGGCCATAGACACCGCGCGCCATAAAAGTTTTGAGATCGGCCTGAATACCAGCCCCACCTCCACTATCCGACCCGGCAATGGTTAAGGCTTTCGGGCGCGTCATGGCCTTAGTGTCTCGCACACGCGGTCCACAGGTAACAACGTTGTTTATGGGAATACGCGCAACTCGCCAGTGTTCAGCCCCTGACCGGTGGAATAGCGACCTGTTTTGAGTTCATCAATGAGTTCCCGGGTGGTCGAGAGGGGACGCTCGAAGATTGTGACCGCACAGCCGATGGAAGAGGCAGAGTGGCTATCGCTGCCTCCAATGCGCTTACATCCGACATGCTCGGCAACCGCCTGGGCGTAGCGATTTTCTTCTTCTGAACAGGCACCGTTTACCACCTCAATGGCGTCCACATATTCCAGCACTTCGAGGGCGTTGCTCCCCGACGCAGGATCGGCTTGGTCGATCGGGGCGGTTTTATGGATAAACTGGAAGCGGGGGTCGAGCTTGTAGCGAAACGGATGGTTGGCAATCAGAAAGCCGTCAACCTCATCGATAATGCGGCGTAACTCCTTGACCTTATAGATACCGCCGACATAGCGGTCGAGGCCAAAGGCGCCGACGTGGCCCCACTCGGTCGTGACCTCAATCCCCAGAAATAAGGTTACCCCACGTTCACGGGCGTACTCCTCGATTTCCGGGTCCGTCCAGGCATTGTCGTGTTCGGTGATGCAAATCCCCTCTAGGCCGATTGCATGCGCTTGGTCGATCATCAGCAAGGGGTCAAGGTTGCTGTCAGAGCTGCCGCGTGTCGTATGAACGTGGAAATCAATCCGCATGGTTTATGATACGCTCCTGAAAAGAGTCAACGCGCCCTCGACCCAGATATAGATATGGGCATGTTTACTCTTTTTTCGTAGGCCGCCTTTCTATACCGTCTTCTGAATACGCAGGCAAGAGTGCAACCCTGCGTCCCCGTTCAGACTTTCTCGTTCGCTTCCTTTTGTTCTCCGTCCGGCCTGTGCTACAGTCCGCTTATTTCAGCTATGGCACTAAGGCTATTCCATCAGGAGGGGAAGCTATGAAGCGACCGTTAGATGGCGTCCGCATTATTGACTGGACGATTTGGCAACAAGGGCCGGTCTCAACCATGATGCTGGCTGACCTGGGTGCCGAAGTCATAAAGATCGAAGAGCGCGTCGGAGGGGACCCGGGCCGAGGCGTGCTCAGTATTGCCGGTGCCCTCGTTGGGGCGACGAGTGGCCCCAATTTCTATTTTGAGGCCAATAACCGGCATAAGCAGAGCCTCACCCTTGATCTCAAAAATCCCAAGGCCATAGAGATTGTCTATCAATTGGCGGAGAAATCCGATGTCTTCGTCCAGAACTTCCGGAAAGGCGTGGCCGACAAGCTGGGGATCGGCTACGAGGCGCTCTCTCAGCGCAACCCCCAACTCATCTACGCCAGTGCAACCGGCTACGGTCCGTTCGGGCCGGATTCTGGCGAGCCCTCCTTTGATTATATGGGGCTGGCACGCTCGGGCATCATGACCGCGGTGGGTGAGCCTCAGATGGAACCCCTCAGCATTGCCGGTGGCATCGCCGATCAGATGGGTGCCATCATGCTCGCATACGGTGTCATGGCCGCGCTCCTGGCGCGCGAAAAATATGGTATGGGCCAGGAGGTCGATATCTCTCATCTGGGCAGCATGACCGCGCTCCAGGGGCTCAACGTGGCGTGTAAAGCTATTCTCGGCAAGGAGTTCAAGCGCATGCCACGCGCCGCAGCGCCGAGTCCGCTGTGGAACCATTATAAATGCGGCGATGACAAGTGGATCTGTCTGGCCATGCCGCAGCAGGATCGCTACTGGTCCGATTTCTGCAAAGTCCTGGGCATTGAGCACGTCCTGGACGACCCCCGCTTTGCGACCATGGGAGACCGAGCCGACAACGCCAAAGATCTGATTCCCATTCTGGATGCCGCGTTCGCCTCTCGGCCCCGAGCCGACTGGATGAAAGCCCTCAAGGAAGGCGGAGACTTCATTTACACGGTCGTCAACACGATTGCTGACCTGCCCGCCGACGAACAGATGCTCGCCAATGAGTATATTGTCGATTACGAGCATCCCCGTATCGGCAAGACGCAGTTAGTCGGCGTGCCTGTGCGCTTGAGCAAAACCCCGGGCGACCCCAAAGGCGCGGCCCCAGAGTTTGGCGAACACACCGAGCGCATCCTCACCGATCTGCTCGACTACTCGTGGGAAGATGTGGCCAAGTTGAGAGAAGAGGAAGTGATTTAAGAAGGGGGTCGGGGCTCGCGCAACTAAGGATGGCAACACCTGACGGAAACTCCGCTTGGCTCTCAAAGACCTGGAGCGCATGACCCTCACCTTTACACTCCTCCCGCGGGGACCGTACGCGTTCGACTTGACCATAGCCCGCTTCGGGCGTTTTGCGAGCGAGAATGTTGATCTGGTCGCGGGGAATCAGTACCAACGCCTGCTTGCGGCCGGTCGCCAACTGGTGTTGGCTACGGTGACGGATGCTGGCACGCGGGCCAAGCCGAGGTTGACAGTAGAGTTGCGCAGTCCATCCAGGGCTGCTCTCAAGCAGGCGGAATTCCACGCCCAGTTGCGTCACATACTGTGTACCGACTTTGATATCAGACCGTTTTATCGATTGGCGCGTCAGGACGAGATGCTGGCGCCGCTGGTAAAGCGCTTTCGCGGGCTGCGTATCACCTCCAGCCCAACGCTGTTCGAGTCACTGGTCATGGCGGTCCTCTCCCAGCAGGTCAACCTCACCTTTGCCTATTCCATTAAAAAAGAATTGGTTGAGGCGTTTGGCCGCAAATGGCGCTACAAGGGACATATCTATTATGCGTTTCCCGAGCCAAAGCGGTTTGCCAGCCAGAGCCTGGAGACCCTGCGCGGCTTCCGGCTGAGCCATGCCAAGGCCAGCACGCTGATCCGCTTGGGCGACGCGTTTGCCTCTCGGGCTTTACGGCAGAGCGAGATCGCTCAACTTCCAGATGAAGCAGCGATTGAAGCCCTGATCCAACTCAAAGGCATTGGCCGCTGGTCGGCAGAAACCGCCCTGATGCGTGGCTTGGCCAGACCTGACGCGTTTCCGGGTGGCGATCTGGGCGTGGTCAAATATCTTGCCCAGGGCATGTTGGGTAAAAAAGAAAAGGCGACCGAAACTGAAATGCGTACCTTTGCCGAGCGCTGGCGGCCCTATCGTGGGCTGGCCCTCGTCTACTGCTATGCAGAACTCGCTCGGCGGCGGGCCGAGTGACAATCGGCACTATTGCCAGGCTCAGAACATCCCCGAAATTTTGCCGTTCTCATCCAGACGCATCCCGGCAGCCGCCGGTTTGGCGCCCAGACCGGGCATGGTCAACATGTCCCCGGTGAGTGGGACGCAGAAGCCGGCCCCGGCCGAGAGTCGGATTTCGCGTACGCTCAGCACAAAGTCACGCGGTCGGCCGTAGCGTTTTGGGTCGTCGGACAGCGACATCTGGGTCTTGGCCATGCAAATAGGCACTTGGCCATATCCCAGGTCGTTGATCCGTTTGAGGTCGGTGCGTGCGCGTGGCAGCAGGGTAATATCCGCCGCGCCGTAGACTTTTTGGGCGATGGTCCGAATCTTGTCCTCAATCGGCATTTCTGCTGGATACAGAAAACGCTGCGCCGGGGCCGGCCCATCACAGGCGTTCACCACCGCCTCGGCTAGCGCCAGCCCGCCTTCTCCTCCCTGGCCAAACACGTCAATGACTATTGCGTCTACGCCCAGGGATTTGCTTTCCTCTACGACCAGTTGCAGTTCCTCCTCGGTGTCGGTGGCAAACCGATTCACCGCAACAATCGGCTGCAGGCCAAATGCGCTCAGACTCTCGACGTGTTTAGCCAGGTTTTCCATGCCCTGATTCAGGGTTGACAGGTCGGGTGTGTTTACATCTGCCACGGGCGTACCACCGTGCATTTTAAGCGCCTTGACCGTTGCGACCAGGACCACCGCGGTGGGCCACAGGTCGGCCTCGCGGCATTTGATATTGAGGAATTTCTCCCCACCCAGATCAAACCCGAAGCCAGCTTCGGTCACCACATAATCGGCGTAGTTCAGGGCGAGTCGCGTGGCGAGAATACTGTTACAGCCGTGGGCGATATTGCCGAACGGCCCAGCGTGGATGAAGGCTGGCACGCCTTCCACGGTCTGAACCAGATTGGGCTTGAGAGCGTCTTTCAAAATAATGGCCATCGCCTCCGGCGCGTGAATCTGGTCCGCGGTGACCGCCTCCCCCTGGGACGAATAGCCCAGCACAATACGTGACAGACGCTGAATCAGGTCCGCGGGTCCGCTCGTCAGAGCCAGAATGGCCATGACTTCCGATGCCGCGGTGATATCAAAACCCTCTTCGCGTGGGACGCCCATGAGACGTCCGCCAAGGCCCATTACGATTTGACGCAGCGCGCGGTCATTCATGTCCATGACGCGCCGCCAGCGAATCTGACGGACATCTAAATCCACCGTTCGATGAAATATGGCGGCATCCATCATGGCCGACAACAGATTGTGCGCAGAGCTGACGGCGTGAATATCGCCGGTGAAGTGCAGATTGATATCCTCCATAGGCAGGACTTGAGAGTGGCCCCCGCCACAGCCTCCGCCTTTCACCCCGAACACCGGACCCATTGAGGGTTCGCGTACCGCCACGGTCGCTTTTCTCCCCAGGCGGGTCAGGGCTTGGCCTAGGCCTATCGTCGTGGTGGTCTTGCCTTCACCCGCAGGGGTTGGGTTAATGGCAGAAACAAGAATCAGCTTGCCCTGGGCCTGAGCAGGCGCGGCAGAGAGGGACTCAAGCGCGATTTTCGCCTTCACGCGACCGTAGGGCTCAAGATATTCCGACGGTAATGATAGCTGCGCGGCGATTTCTTCAATCGGCTTCAAGCGGACGGACTGGGCAACGGCAAGGTTTTGGTCTCGGCTCATAAAGAGTGAACGTACCCAGCTTTTTTGTCTGATGGAAGGGTACGTTTACTCTTTTTCGTACGGTTCCCTTTATCACAAACGATGGTCCACGCTCCTGACCGGTAGGCCAGCGCATGCTATGCTAACCCGAGCGCAGGAGCTGACATGGCAGAACACCCTTCCTCTCGTCGTCGTTTGCTGAATCTCGCCCTCAGCCTGGTAGTGAGTGGGGGCTTTCTGTATCTGGCGTTTCGCAACGTCGAACTCGATGAACTGGGCGTCGCGCTTGGTCGGGTGCAGGGTGGCTGGCTGTGCCTTGCCGTCGTCGTCAGTCTGCTCATCATGGTGCTGCGCGCCTGGCGCTGGCAACTGGAACTCCGCCCCCTCGAACATGTGCCGGTCGGTCGGCTGTGGGTCGTGACCTCGGTCGCCTATATGGCCATCAATCTGCTGCCGGTGCGCCTGGGCGAGGTCGTCCGTCCCTGGCTCTTATCCCGCCGCTCCCAGGTCTCCATTTCGAACGTTATCGGCAATCTGGTGGTCGAGAAGATGATGGACTCGATTTGTATCGTCTTCTACCTGCTGGCCGGACTGCTGTTTATTGAAAGCCTGCCCGTGTGGGTCCGCCGCGGCGCACTGGTTCCGGCCGCGATTGCCGCTGTTTTCGTGTCCGTGGTCCTGCTGTTTTGGTGGAAGGGGGAGGCGTTTGTTGATCGCTGGGTCCTCCGCCTGCTCCCGGCACGTTTTGGCGATCGGGTCAAAAGCATTCTGGCCGCCATCACCGACGGGATGCGGATTCTGCCCAATCCTGGCCTGCTCCTGGCCGTCTTTGTGGTCTCCCTGCTCGTTTGGTTTCTACCTATTGTATCGAGCTACATCATGATCCGCGCCTTTGATCTGTCCGCGCCTTTTAGCGCGGCCCTGGTCATTTTCATTTTTATCAGCTTTGGTACGGCGCTGCCGAATCTGCCGGGCATGATCGGACCGTATCAATACGCGTGTCAGCTCGCCCTTGGCATCTATGGGGTGAGCGACGCTGACGGCCTGGCCTACGGCCTCGTCCTCAACGCCGTCCAGTTTCTGACCCTCATCGGCCAGGGGTTAATCGCCCTGCCCATTGCCGGGGTGAGTTTTTCCGATATTCGGCAGGCCGGTGATCGGCTGGCACAGCAGAGCGCGGACACGAGCTAGAGCCAAATTTTCCCCGGGTTCAGAATGCCCTTGGGATCAAAGACCTGCTTAACGCCCTTCATCAGCTCAAGCGCGGCACCGTGTTCTTGAGCAACATATTTCTGGCTACCGAGCCCAATACCGTGCTCACCTGAAGCGGTTCCTCCGATAGACAGGACAAAGGCCACAATCTCATCTTTGGCCCGGTTGGCGAGGGCCCAGCGCTGCTCGTCCGCCGGGTCTTCGCGCAGCAGGGCGTGCAGAATGCCGAGTCCGGCATGGCCAAAGGTGTGCAAGACGGTGCCGTACCGCCCGGCAATGGCATAGCTCTGGTCAATTACCTCAGGCAGACGCGAGATCGGAAAACCCATATCCGTGCGAATCGTTTTGGCGCGCGGGTTGAGGGCCTGAATCGCGCGGGTCGTGAAATGGCGAATCTCCCATGGATTACGTCCGCTGGGCAGGACAATCCGCTCGCCCCGCTGCTCTTCACACAGGCTCTGGGCTGTCTCGAATACTTCTTCGACCACACTCTCGGAACCGTGGACCTCAAGAAACAACGAGGGCCGCTCGGTGAGACCAAAATCCTGAAAACGGTTGAGGGCAGCGATGGAACGTTGGTCAAGAAACTCGACCGCGGCCAGATCGACCCCGTAGCGCATCATGGAGGCGATAGCCGTGACCGCTGCTTTTTCGGACGGAAAGGTAAACGCGCCCTGTTTTCGCCCCTGCGGTAGACCGACCAGGGAGAGCGTCAGTTCGGTCGTAATACCCAATGTCCCTTCAGAACCGACGAGCAGACCCAGCAGATGGTAGCCTGACGACGTTTTGCGGCTGCGCGTCCCCAGTTCAAGGACCTCGCCCGTACCGGTCACCACGGTAGCAGCTTTGACATGATCGCGCGTCCCGCCGTATTTGACCGAATAGATGCCGCTGGCGTTATTCGCCACCATCCCGCCTATCGTTGCCACATCGGAACTGCCACCGGGTGACGGCGGGAAAAACAAGCCATAGGCTTTGAGCTGGTCATTGAGATCGTTGTAGACAACGCCGGGTTGAACCGTGACCTGAAGGTCCTCTGCGTGCACGGTGACAATACGGTCCATACGCGAGAGGTCCGCAACGATCCCGCCCCGGACCGGAATCGGGTTGCCTTCCAGGCTCGATCCCGCCCCTCGGGCTGTCAGCGCCAGCGCCTGTTGATAGGCATAACGTACGACCCGGCGAACATCCTCGGTCGTCTGGGGCCAGACAACCACGTCGGGGAACGTTGGCGGACAGGCCGACTCGTCGTGCGAGGCAAGCTCCAGGTCGGCGGGACGGGTGGAAACCTGCTCCGAGGAAAGCCGCGCTGTCAGATCATCCGTGAGCGACATCGGACTACCCGAACGGTTGGTCAATGGTCGCAGAGAGCAGCCCGTCATCGCGACGTTTGGGTCGCATGTTCTGGGCGAGCACCTGCTTGCGCAAGCGGATGGACAGCGGCGTGACTTCGACCAATTCATCCGCGGCAATCCATTCCAGGGCGTCTTCCAAATCCATGTCCTTATACGGAACGAGGCGCACCGCCTCATCTCGTCCCGCAGCACGTACATTGGTCAACTTCTTCTCCCGACACACGTTCACATCAAGGTCCTTGTCGCGCGTATGCTCGCCGACCACCATGCCCTCATACACGCGCGTCCCGGCCGGGATAAAGAAGACTCCGCGATCCTGCAAGTGAAAAAGCGAATAGGGGGTGGCCTGTCCTTCGCGGTCGGCGACCAGGGCACCGTTACTCCGGTTCTGGATCGGACCATGCCAAGCGGCATAGCCGTTGAAGAGGGTATGCATAACACCCGTTCCACGCGTTTCCGTCAGAAAGCGCGACCGAAAGCCGATCAGGCCGCGCGAGGGAACGGAAAACTCCAGACAGACCCGGCCCGATTCCGGGGGAGCCATGTTTGTCAGGAATCCTTTGCGCTGGGCCATGAGTTGAGAGACCTGGCCGACATAATCCTCCTGGACATCGATGAAGACTAGCTCCATCGGCTCCTGGAGTTGGCCCTCACTTTCTTTCACAATGACCGTTGGCTTGGAAACCTGAAGTTCGTAGCCTTCGCGCCGCATGGTTTCAATCACCACCGAGAGTTGAAGCTCGCCCCGCCCCATCACCCGAAAGGCGTCGGGGGAGTTGGTCTCCTCCACGCGCAGACTCACGTTTCTATGCATCTCGGCAAAGAGCCGTTCGCGGATACGACGTGACGTTACATATTGCCCTTCCCGGCCCGCCCAGGGACCGGTGTTCACCCCGAAGACCATGGCCAGCGTCGGATCGTCAATCTGCATTGTGGGCAGGGCCACCGGATTGTCACTATCGGAGATCGTCTCTCCGATCTGAATCTCTTCAATCCCGGCCACCGCGACAATATCGCCGGCCTGGGCCGACGCGACCTCGTGCCGTTTGAGCCCCTGCCAGCTATACAACTGGGCAACTTTGCACGGGACACGGGAGCCATCGTCGCGACACAGTGTATAGGCTGCCATGCTCTGAAGCTCGCCCTGAATAATACGTCCGACGGCGATCCGACCAACATACTCATTATAGTCCAGGTTGTTCACGTGGAACTGCACGGGACCGTCCAGCGCGTAGGCCGGACCGGGCAGGGCCGAGACAATCAGGTCAAAGAGAGGCTGAAGATTCTGTCCCTCTTCGTCCAGGTCGCGTTTGGCAATCCCGGCTCGGGCATTGGTGTACACTACGGGAAAGGCGAGCTGCTCGTCTGAGGCATCAAGATCGATGAAGAGATCATAGATAGCATCCAGCACGGTAGAGACCTGGGCGTCCCGCCGGTCAATTTTGTTAATACAGACAATCGAGGGCAGCTCGGCCTCCAGAGCTTTCTTCAGAACAAAACGCGTCTGGGGTAGCGGACCTTCCGAGGCGTCTACTAAGAGCATGACTCCATCGACCATGGCCAACGAGCGCTCAACCTCGCCGCCGAAATCCGCGTGGCCCGGCGTATCGACAAAATTGATTTTTACGCCGCGATACGAGAGCGCGGCGTTCTTGGCCAGAATGGTGATGCCGCGTTCCCGTTCCAGGGCGAACGAGTCCATCACCCGCTCGGCCACCTGTTCGTTGTCCCGAAAGGTCCCACTCTGTTTGAGCAGGGCGTCAATAAGGGTGGTTTTGCCATGATCGACATGAGCGATAATGGCGACGTTTCGAATATCCTCACGCCGGGGCGTGCCACTGTGCAAAATCCTATCCTCCATACACTTTTACTTTTTTCCGACCCTCACTCCGAGCGGGACGGTGCGATGATGTTGCACCGAGGACCGCTGGCGCGGCTGAGCTGGCGGTCCAGCGTCATCAGCGGACAGTCGAGCGCCTCGGCGAGGGCCACATACCAGGCGTCGTAACTGGTCAGGTTGGCCCGTAATGCCCAGACGCGCTCGGCAAACGGCGCAAAAGGGAACAACTCAAGGGCCAGCCGCAGGAGGTCCCTGTGTGCGCTCGTCGCCTCAAGACGCGATATTTCACCGGTGTGCTCCAAGCGGCGCAGAATATTGCTGACCTCAACCAAGGCCAACTCCGGACCGGCCAAGGGACCTTCGGCAAGCGCGGCTTCTGCCCATTGCCCCGCCTGCCCCGAGTCGACCAAGGCTGCGACGAGCACGGACGCATCAACGACTCTCGTCATGTCCGGTCCGCATTACGGGCGTGCAGAATACGGGCCGGTCGAACCCGGGTTCCTGCGGCGTCCTTGCGGTCGCGCACCCCTTGGAGCCATTCGTCAACGGCGGGCCGGGACGCGATACGCTCCAGCTCCCCACGCAAGAATTCCTGCATGGACTGATGCTGTCGTGCGGCACGCGACGCGAGTATGTCGCGTACGGTCTCGGGGACGCCTCGTATTGTAATCTGTACTGGCATGACAGCATTACATCATCATTGACAGCAGACTGCAATCGGCCCCTAAACTCGCGCCGGCGATGATTGCCGCCACACAGTCCTGTAAACCAAAGTCCCTAGGTCCCTTCTCACAGCGCCGAAGGCGAGACTGCCTGAGTTGATTGCGCGCCCATTGTCCTGTCATTTCGGAGCCTGTCAAGAGGAAAAGCGCGGTGGCGTTGCGCGTCTGGCCCAGGAAGCGCAAGATGTGTCCAGACTTGTTACGGCGCAAGAAAGCGTTCCTGCTGTCATGCAGGAGTGACCAACCCTCTGCTGTGAGGCTGCGGTTATTATGTTGAAAGCTGTCTTTTTTGATTTTGATGGAACCCTGGCCGATGATGGGGCAACGATTGATCAGGCTCTCAAGACTGCGTTTGCGGTGATATGCGAACGCTGGCCGGACCTCAGTGCGGCGGCGCTTGAATCAACCTACCGTGAGATATCCGACCGCGCCTGGGGAGATTATGATCGCTACCTGCGCCCCCTGGGATCAGCGGAGGCCATGCTCGCCTCCCTGTGGCAGCAGACCCTTGAACGGTTTGGCCATGACGACGCAGAAGTCGCGCACGCCGCAGCCACGACCTATTGGCAAAAGCGTTTACGCAGCTGCCAACCGTATCCTGATGTATTGCCCTTTCTCGCAGACCTGACCCAGCGTTTTCATGTGAGTCTGCTCACCAACGGCGCGCCCAGCATGCAGCGGGCCAAAGTAAAAGCGGCCGGCCTCCAGGCGTATTTTCGGGAGATTTTTGTCGGTGGCGAATTTGACCAGGGCAAACCTGCTCCTTTTATTTTTTCTGCCGCTCTCAGCGCTGCCAACTGCCGCCCCGAAGAAGCCGTGTATATCGGCGACTCTCTGCTGCACGATATCGTTGGTGCCCGAAACAGTGGGATGCATAGTGTCTGGCTCAACCGGAAGAGGCGAGCCAGACACGAAGTCCTGCAAGCCCATACGGCTAACGGCCTCGACCAGTTGGCCCGGCCAGATTTTGAGATTAGCCATCTCTCGGCGCTGTCGGTCTGTCTCGACCAACTCTAAGGCCTGCTTGCCCGAACAGCCTCCCACTGATAGCTGAGGCACTGCGAGCCAGAAGAGACCGGCATGGAAAAAAACGCCTACAAAGTCCTGTTGTTCAATTATTATCGGGATGCTGAATTACGCGGGGCCGACCTGATTCTGCGGCTGATTAACCTTGCGGAGAACCAGAATATCCAAGAAAAGCTGGCCCGTCATTTAGCGGATGCGACCAATCATGCCTGGCTCTGGACCGAGCGTATTCTGGCGCTCGGCGGCGAACCCATGCGGATTGATAATGGCTACCACCGTCAACTCCGGCGTAAGGCCGGCCTGCCGGCAAATTTTCTGGACCTGCTGGTCCTCACTTGTGTGGTGGCCGAGCGAGCACACAAACGCTACACGGAACATGCCGCCCGGTCCGATGTCGCTCCAGAGACGCTCAAGATTTTGCACGAGATGCAGGCGGACGAGAAGGCGCACCTGACCTGGATTAGGGAAAAGATCGCCGAACTCGAAGCCAAAGAGGGCAAGGAAAAGGTGGATGCCGCCCTCCAGCACTATCGGGAGGTCGAGGCGGCTGTTTTCGCCGACATGCAGCAAGAGGAACAGCGCGCCCTCGCCCAGGTTGGGCCGGACAAAACCAGTTAGAGACTGGGTGCACCGCTCAAATTTTCTTTTTCTGATTTGCCACGTAGTCAACCAGGAGATATTCCCCCAGATTGTCCGGGCGGGTGTAAAATGCGCGGCCTCGATTCATCTTGGTCATTTTGTCCACAAAGGTGCGCAGGCTCGGGCTGTCGTCGAGCATGAAGGTATTAATCGTGACCCCCCGCTTGGTGACTTTCTCCACCTCTCGCAGGGTCTCCTGGGCCGCCCGCATACTGATTCCCCCAAAAGACAGGGGCCATTCACAGTAGAGCCGTCCCCGCGAAAAATAGGCGGTGGGCTGGCCATCCGTCACCACAATGATGTGCTGATTATGACTCGGGTGGCGGCGCAGCAGGTCACCGGCCAGCCGTAGGCCGTCCTGGAGGTTGGTAAACGGGTCGCCCATATTCCAACTCGCCTCGGGCAGGTCTTTGACCTTGAGTTCCACGGCCCGCGTGAAAAAGCCGACAATCGAAAAATAATCCCGCGGATAGCGAGTGCGGATCAAACTCTCCAGCGCCAGCGCGACTTTTTTCGCCGCTCCGAAGCGACCCTCCCAACTCATGGACCAACTCATATCCAGTAGGAGGACGGTCGAGGTGGTGGTCGTGTGGTCGGTATCGAAGATCGTGAAATCACCCGGCTGGATGGACAGGGGAACGCCCACATTTCGTTGTATGGACTTTTTGAGCGTCCCGACCAGGTCGAGATGCATCGGGTCTCCGTACTGGTAGGGCCGGGTCTCGTCCATTTTGATCTCGGCCATGCCACGGTGGTCGGTGGCGTGTGAACCGTTCCGGTCGCGCAGCAGATTGGTATAGATGTCTTGCAGGGCGAGTTGGCCAATCCGCCGCACGCCCTTGGGCGACAACTGCACCCGGCCCTCACGGTAGATCAAAAATCCGGCTTCTTCCAATAGTGACTGCATCTCCTGGAGGTTCTGGAAGTCCTGGCTGGCGGCTTGGCCAATCAATTCCTGAAGCTGGTCCGGGTCGATCTTCTCCGGCTGTCCGGACAGCAGGTTTTGCTCCATCTCCTGGAGTTGCTCCATCTCCTCCATCAGTTCCAGCGCTTCCTGATAGCTGAGCGGGCGCGGCCCGTTGAACAGATCGTTGAAACGGCGCTGAAAGTTCTCCAGCGAACGGATATTGTCAAACTCCTGCATGAGTTCGTCAAACGCGGCTTGGGCGGCCTCGTCCTCGAACTCATAGTTCGACAGCTTTTCCATTTTCTCACTCAGGCGTGGCGGTAACTGCTGGAGAAACTGCTCTTTCTGTTCGAGTTCGGGCTGCTGGGGCCGCCGCTCCTCCAGCGTGCGTTGCTCCTGATTCAGAATGGAGTCCAGTCGGTCCTGCATCTCGTCGAGCGAGGAGCGCATATTGGACTCGCGATAGCGTTTGCGCATCTCTTCGCGCAGGTCACGCACGAGGTCGTCCAGGCCCTTGAGCTTATCGTCTTCCTCCCCGAGACCCTGGCGCATGAGCTGCTCCAGCGCCTTTTGCATATCGTCCGTCGAGGACAGATGTTCGGCCAACTCTTCGAAGATTTTGTCGGCCGACAGCTGGACACGCTGGCTGCCGTCCCAGTCGGTATAGCGAATGGTGATCATGTCGGTTTGGAAGCACGGTCACGGAATGACGGGATCATAGAGCAACCCGCCCGCCTTTACTATCCCCACAGCCCGGCGGAGCGGGGGCACTCGCCGACGAGCCTGCTATAGTGTCTTGTGGACAGACAACGAATTGATGGGCGGCAGGCAGAGACCACGAAGGAGAAGATATGAAAACGAATTATGTCCTGATTGACTTGGAAAATATACAACCGGAACACCTGAGTGTTTTAGCTGGGCAGAACTTCAAGGTTCTTGTCTTCGTAGGCCAGAACCAATCAAAGATATCATTTGATCTCGTATCCGCCGTTCAGCATTTAGGGAAAAACGCCGAATACATCAAAATTCAAGGCAACGGACCAAACGCCCTTGATTTCCATATCGCGTTTTACATCGGTCAGTTTTCCGCAGAAGACAGCGATTCTCATTTCCACATTATTTCAAAAGATAAAGGGTTCGACCCGCTGATTAAGCATCTTGAATCAAAGAAAATTCGAGTATACCGGCACAAGGCCATCAGTGAGATACCCCTTCCAAAGCCTGCAAAAGCGAAAAAAGAGCCCGCTCAAGCTCCAAAACCTGCGCGTTCAGCACTACAAGAAGAGCGCCTTCAGAAAATTGTTGAGTCCTTGACTGCCCAGGGCAATAAAAGACCAAGAACATTGAAAACTCTTTCCAATGCGATCAATGCGCTATTTTCAAAAAGTTTAACAGAGAACGAGCTAAAAGCTCTTATCGACGAGTTGGTAAAGCGCGGCACCGTTGTTGTCAGCAGCAATGAAAAAAACGTGAGTTATAAGCTGAAAAAGTAAAAGTAGCAGACAATCCTATGACAATTGGTCAAGGAGGAATTCGAGTGAAGCAAAAGGACTTTGAACGCCTAGTAAAAAGTGTCAAGCAGGCAGGAGCGATTCGCCGAGGACAGCTCAAGTCTGGACGGACGACCGAATTTCGATCTGAAGAGGTGCGAGCGATTCGCACGCAATGACAGAAACTCAACAAGAATTCGCTCTCATGATTGGCGTCGGCGTAGCAACACTCCAGCCCATTCTGTAAACCGGGGGCCACAGGCTCCCTTGCTCAACGAGGTGTGAGGTTACGCTTTGGTCACCTCACCTACGAGGCTGCCTTCCGGCCCACCTGATCTCAGATGACCCTTATTTGAACGTCAGGCGGTTACCGCGACAGGCGCACGAATACCTACAAGGTCGGAACCAGACCGGATTGGATGAGGCGGGCGTCGTGGGTCAACAATGTTGCGCCAAGAAGTTGAGCGGAGGCAATAATGATGCGGTCAGCCGGGTCACGATGAAAGGAAGGCGGAAGGGCGGCCCCTGCCGCGGCAACGGCGGGGGAAATGCCCACCCGTTGTATCAAGGGCGGCGCAGTCGCGGCCTCAAGCCAATCCCTCAGAGGTAAAGGTAGAGAGATGCGCTTGAGATTGTACAGGGTCGCAATCTCCCACAGTGTGATATCAGACACCCATAGCGGATTCTCAGGACTGGCTTTTTCAAGGACTTCTTTCTGCTGCGCAGACAGGCGCCCGTCTGCTCCTAGCCAGTAAATCAGAATGTGAGTATCAAGGAGGGCCTTCACCCGTTCTTCCCCGTTTCCGCTTCCCAGGCATCTGCATCCAGAACGGGCTCAACAATGTCTCCGTGAATTTTCACTGTTCCGAACAAGGCATCCTGCGGGTAGACACCTTGTCTGGGAACAGGCGGAACAAGCTGGGCAACCGGCTTGCCGCGTTTCGTAATGGTCACTGCTTGGCCGGTCTGTACGACCTCATCGAGAATCGCCAAACATTTTGCTTTGAATTCCGACGCATTGATTTCTCTCATATGACTAGATTGAATGACCAGTCAGTTAAATCAATAGAAGAATATTCTCCCTACTGCCCGACGAAGGAAGATGAAGAGGTGAGGCTATAGCCGTCTATCTGGAAAGCGCCAGGTGTGAGGTTCCGCTTCGCTATCCTGACCTACGGACTTCAAGTTAAGAAAACAGAAGTTGACAAGTCACAGACGACACCTCATCTATGTCGCTTATCATTAGAGAGGGGGCACACCATGCCAATACAATCCTCCCCATCCGGGCGCAATCGTTAGACGCCAATGTCTCGTACCTCTCGGTCTGTCCGTAACCAGGGCCGCCAAAAGCTTGGGAGTCACGCGCCAAGCGCTCTCCGACCTCGTCAACGGCAGGGCTGGGGTCTCGGTTGAAATGGCGGTCCGGCTGTCAAAAGCCTTCGGATCGAGCCCAGAGATATGGCTCGGTATACAGATGGCCTACGACCTCTGGCACGCGCGGGAGAGTGTCGAGCAGATCACCGTCGAGAAGTTCGAGAGCGCGTAGGCGAAGTTCCCACATCCTCAAGCCGTTGCTAGAGCTCGTCCGGCTCGGGAAAGGTGGAGCGCTGGCATTCCACGCCGGTGGTGTAATCAAACTCGATGATCTCGGCGCCGTTGGTGGCGTAGGCGAATTTGAGGCCAAGAATCTCGGCGTAGTCCTTGGCCTGTTGCAAACCCTCAGCGGCGTATTTGTAGCGCGCCTTGGCTTCGACCACCGCAATGGGAAAGTCGGACCGCGCGTCCGGCAAAGTAGATGCGTCCGTCGGTAAAGGTGCGCTGCTCGTTAATGGCGTACGGTGGCGTGTCCCAGCCGGCGGCCTGGAGTTTGGGCGCAACGAAGGTGCGGCAGGTGTCGGCTTCAGTCAGCACCACGGGGGCGCTTTCTCACGGGTCGGCACATCGCCGGAGACAGGGGCTAGGCGCGATAGGTCTGGCGGCCGCCCTGGCGTTCTTTGTTGAGCTTCTGATGCAGATGCAGCCCTTCCAGGATGAATTCGGTGGCGGTGGAGATGAAGCTCGGCTGGCCATCAACCCCCAATGCCGCCAGACTCTCCTGGAGACCCTGAATGTTCTGGATGCCTTCCACGTAGTGTTGAGACGGCATCATATCCGAAATTTCAACGCCCCCACCGTTTGCGAAATGATCGATGACCGGCTGTAAACTTTCGACTCGCATGTATTTGTCGAAGACTTTCTGAACGGCCCGATTGACCAGACGCTCAATGAGGTCTCCATCTTTCTGCTCTTCGCCCATGTATTCCAGCTCGATCTTGCCCGCGGTCGAGGGATAGAGCGCGTACAGGTCGCTGATGCGCGGCACAACTTCGCTCTCGCCCAGGCGTACGGCTCGCTTCTCCGCATTGCTGACCACGCTTTCAAAATTGTTAATCGTCATGCGGACGCTCACCCCGGACGATTGATTGATTTCATTCGAATCCCGGGCTTCCATGGTGAGCTGGGCGCAGATCTCCTTCATGAACGGTGGAGTATGAAACACTAGACCGTCGTGGGCAAACTGGACCGCTTCCTGCTCCATAATGGAGATTTCTTCCTCAATCGAGCGTGGATAGTGGGTACGAATCTGCACATCAAACCGATCTTTCAGCGGGGTGATAATGCGCCCTCGACTGGTATAGTCCTCGGGGTTCGCACTCGCCACAATAATCACGTCGAGCGGCAGCCGGACCTTGAAGCCCTTGACCTGAAAGTCCTGTTCTTCCATCAGATTGAACAGGCCAACCTGCACTTTCTCGGTCAGGTCGGGCAGTTCGTTGACCGCGAAGATGCCGCGATTTGTCCGGGGGATCAAGCCATAGTGGATGGTCTCCTCGTCGGCCAGATAACGTCCTTCGGCAACTTTAATCGGGTCCACCTCGCCGATGAGGTCGGCAACGGACACATCGGGCGTGGCCAGCTTCTCGGCATAGCGCTCGTCGCGTGACAGCCAGCGGATTTCAAGCGCCTCTCCGCGTTCCGCGGCTAAGCGACGTGCTTGCGGAGAGATGGGCGCCAGCGGATTCTCCGGAATCTCACTATCACGGATGGTCGGCACATAGTCGTCCAGCAGAGCGGTCAAGCCGCGGATCACCCGCGATTTTGCCTGTCCTCGTTCCCCCAGAAAAACGATATGATGCCCGGCCAGTACCGCATTTTCGATCTCCGGAATCACGGTCTCGTCATAGCCGATAATACCGGGGAGCAATTTTTCCCCTGCAGCGAGCATGCGGATCAAATTCGCCCGCATCTCTTCTCGCACGGGAAGTACCTGATAGTCTATTTTCTTGAGGTCACCAACCGTCTGAACTTCACGACGGAGCGTTTCAGTTGGAGTCGTCTGTTGCACAATACTGCCTGCCTTTATTCAGAATATTCCCATCCATTGCGTATCAAGAGGCTCTATCTGGAATGGGGCTTGGCCGGATAGGAAAGAACGACCCCGGTCGGGTGTGTCTCACGCCTCAATCTCATCCGCCCGCGTCATCTGTTCCAGTCTTGATCTCTGTGTCAGGTTCGGCTGCCGTAAAAGGCTTCCCGTCAACGCGAAGGCGCAACTCTTTCCCGACCTTAAAGAGCGGGACTTTTTTGGCCGCCACCGCGACCACCTCTCCCGTTCTCGGGTTCCGGCCTTCCCGCGCCGGGCGCTGTTTGACGATAAAACTGCCGAATCCGCGGATTTCAATCCGTTCCGTCCGTGCCAGGGCCTCGGTCATACTGTCGAATACCGTATTGACCATGACCTCGGCATCCCGTCGTGAAAAACGAGGATAGCGCTGGGCGACTTCCTCGATCAGGTCTCTTTTGGTCACGCTACCATCCCCCATCAGCAAGCCTTATGATTTCTGTGGATCCCCGTCATCCCGGTCGAGCCGCAACTCTTCTCCCAAGATATCCTCAAAGGAGAAGCGTGCGCCTTCTCGTTCGCGCTTGAGGTAAGCCTCCATTTCCTCTCGCTCTTCACTGCGTCGTAAGGCCTTCACACTCAGTCCCATTTTGTGTTCACGGGGATCAATATGGATCACCTCGGCCTCAACCTCGTTGCCGACCTCAAATAGCGATGAGGGCTTCTCGACCCGCTCCGTTGAGAGCTGAGAGATGTGAATCAACCCTTCAATGCCGTCGGCCACTTCGACAAAGACGCCGAAGTCGGTCACACTCGTGACTTTGCCGTTGATCCGACTCCCCACCGGATGTTCCTGTTGCAGGGTGACCCAGGGATCAGCACTCGACTGTTTAATCCCGAGCGAAATGCGCTCGTTTTCTACATCGATGCCGAGAATAACGGCGTCAACTTCATCGCCTTTTTTAAACAGCTCCGAGGGATGCTTAATCTTTCGGGTCCAATGCAGGTCCGAGATATGTGCCAAGCCGTCGATCCCTTCCTCAACCTCAATAAAGACGCCAAAATCAGTAATACTTTTGACTTTGCCGTGGATGCGGCTGCCCACCGGGTGGGTTGCCCGCACTGTCTCCCACGGGTTCGGCGAGACCTGCTTGAGCCCTAAGGATATGCGACGGTGGGCGGGGTCTAGGTCGAGGACCACGATTTCGACCTCATCGCCAACGGAGAGCAGTTTAGAAGGGTGAGAAATCCGCTTTGTCCACGACATTTCGGAGACGTGCAACAGGCCTTCTACTCCCTGCTCCAGTTCCACAAAAGCCCCGTAATCGGCTAGGCTCACGACCTTGCCCTGCACCCGACTGCCGGGCAGATAGCGTTCGGCGACCGATCCCCACGGGTCGGGGACGAGTTGTTTCAGGCCTAATGACACCCGCTCCTTTTCCGCGTCAAACTTGAGCACGACGACCTTAATCGTCTCCCCGGTTTTGATCATCTCAGAGGGATGACCGATCCGTCCCCAGGACATATCGGTGATGTGCAGGAGTCCATCCAGCCCCCCCAGATCAACAAAGGCCCCGTAATCCGTAATGTTTTTAACGGTTCCCTCAAGGATGACCCCTTCATCGAGCACCTTCAGCGTCTCTTCCCGCAGCGTGGCGCGTTCCTGCTCCAATACGGCCCGGCGTGATACAACCACATTGGAGCGAGCCCGATTGTATTTGAGGATCGCAAATTTGCCTGTTTTCCCCAGGAATTGATCCAGGTCGCGGATGGGGCGAATGTCAACATGAGAGCCCGGTAAAAACGCGGCCACACCAATATCGACGCGCAATCCGCCTTTCACCTTGCCAACAATGGAACCATTGACGGGCGTGTGGTTGTTGAACGCTTCCTCAATGTCTCGCCAAATACGAAATTGCTCCGCTTTTGCTCGGGATAAAACAATCCCCTCTTGCTCAGAGTCGGCCGAGTCAAAGTAGACCTCTATTTCATCTCCCTCACTGACCGTGAGCTGCCCGTCGCGCTGACGAAATTCAGCCAACGGAATATGGCCTTCCGATTTATAGCCGATATCAATCGTGACGAATTCTGGTCCGATGTTCACCACCCGGCCACGGACGATCTCGCCCGGTTGCACCGAGCGCATGCTTTCTTCAAACATTTGACCGAAGTCTTCCCCAACACCTTTGCCCGGCTGGGCTGGCGCCGTGGGTGCGGTCTCACTGCCGGTGCCCGTTGGCTCTGCGGACTGGCTCTCGTCCGCTGCCTGACTCTCGGTGTCAGCGTTCGCTGCTTGGGTCTGGTCTTGTGTGGTGGCCTCGCTGTGCGTCGGCGTTGTTTCTTCAGCGTTGCGCTGTTCGTTATGTTCCATGTTATGGTTTACCCCCTACGAAGCTCCCGTACATCGCCTTTGCATACTCTCCTCGTGGCGAGGTTGCAAGAGCTACGATCCTGGCTTTTCCTTTTTGCTTTCAATACTTGCATGGGCATGGACTAATTCAGCCATGCTGTCAACTACGTCCGCTTGGGTCAATGTGGTGGTATCGATGCGTACGGCATCAGCCGCAGGTCGGAGTGGAGCATGGGCGCGTTCGCTGTCACGGCGGTCTCGTTCCGCCATGTCTTGAAGGGTCTGCGCAAGCGAAACGTTGGCCCCTCCTCGTTGTTGCAACTCGACGTAACGCCGTCGTCCCCGTTCTCCGATTGAGGCGTCGAGAAAGATCTTGATATCCGCATCCGGAAAAACAACCGTTCCAATATCACGTCCCTCAAGAATGGCCGCGCCGGCCCCTCCGAGCCGACGTTGCAGCCCGAGGAGGGCGCGGCGAACCTGCGGCTGAGCCGAGATTTCTGAGGCCATCTGGCTCATTTCCGGGCGGCGAATATCCTCGCTAATATCCCGAGCGCCCAGAAGGACGCGCGTGTCCGAGAGCGTAATATCCGCCGCGTCGCACAAGGCCACGAGGCGCTCGCCGTCGTTCGGACTCACCCCCTGTTCCCACGCGAGTAAACCAATAGTCCGGTAGAGGGCCCCGGTATCGATATAGCGATAGCCGAGCCGTTCGGCCAAAAGGCGACTGACCGTACTCTTGCCCGCACCAGCCGGGCCGTCGATAGCGATGATCAGGCCCTTTTTCGTTTCCGCCATCAGCCTGCCCCCAGCCGGACTCCGGTCACCTCCTGAACTAGGCGGTAATATCCGGGAAAGGAAATGGCAATGCACTCCGGCTCCTGGACGACAACGCCCTCGTCCGAACCGAGTCCGGCTACGCTCAGCGCCATCGCAACCCGGTGATCACCTTGACTGTGGACCGTTCCGCCGTGCACGCGGCCCTGCCCGATGATCACTAGCCCATCCGGCAGTTCTTCCACCGTCACGCCGAGAGCAGCTAAGGCGACGGCCAGAGCGCGAATGCGGTCACTCTCTTTGACGCGTAGCTCTGCGGCCCCACGAATGACGGACGTGCCGTGGGCAAACGCCATAGCCACGGCAAGCATGGGCAGTTCATCAATGGCGCGGACAACTAGCTCACCGTCAACTTCTATCCCACGCAAGGAGCTTGAGCGGACTACTAGGTCTCCGACCGGCTCTCCGCAGACGTTCTGCGCGTTATGTATATCGATCTGGGCCCCCATTGCGCGAAAGATATCCACTATCCCTGTCCGGGTGGGGTTGAGTCCAATCTGACGAATACGCAACTCCGAGCGAGGCAGCAGGAGGGCTGCTGCGATAAAAAAGGCCGCGGAAGAGAGGTCACCGGGAACATCCACATCCTGGGCGTGTAGCGGTGTTCCGCCGTCAACGGATACCGTTCGCCCTTGCACCGTAAGCCGCCCGCCGAATGCGGGTAGTAGGCGCTCCGTATGATCGCGGGAACGTTCGGGCTCTCTCACCGTCGTCCGCCCGCTGGCGTGTAGACCGGCCAAAAGGATGGCGGATTTGACCTGCGCGCTCGCCACAGGACTCGTATACGTAATCCCGGTGAGGAGCCCGTTCTGTTCTCTAATCCGTAACGGCGCGCAGTGCTGTCCGCCTTCACTCTCAATCGTAGCGCCCATCAACTGGAGCGGCTCAATTACCCGCCTCATGGGGCGCTGCCGGAGCGAGGCATCACCATCCAAGCGGGAGGTAAAAGAACACCCGGCCAGGATACCGGACAGCAGGCGCATCGTGGTGCCTGAATTTCCACAGTCGATGGTGACGTCCGCATCGCTCGGGGGCTGGAAAGCATCCCAGCCTCGGCTTCTCACGATCACCGTTGTGTCGTGCTGGGTGATATCGACTCCCAACAATTGGACTGCCTGGATCGTCCGCAGGTTGTCCTCACCCAGCGAACAGCCCCGGATACAGCTCTCTCCCGTGGCCAGGGCCGCAAACAGCACGGCCCGATGGCTGATGGATTTATCGCCCGGCAGGTGGATTTCACCCCGTATGCCGTGGGGAGCCGGAGGGATCGTCACCGCTGGTGTCATGTCCCCAAAAGAGTAAACGTGTCCAGCATCCCGTGTCTAGTGGAGGACTCGTTTACTCTTTTTCACGCAAACGAGTCAGGCGCTGGCGTTCCTCGCGAGCCCGCGTAATATCCGCCGAGAGCGCTCGTCCGTCCCCCTCGGAAACCGCGGCTTTCATCTGCGTCAACGCGGCTTCAAAACCGGAGATCGCGGCAAGCAAGGCGTCGCGATTCTCAAGACAGATGTCGCGCCACATCTCGACGGGGCTGGCGGCCACCCGAGTCAGGTCCGCAAATGCACTACCGGCATATACGAGCGGGTCGATCTGCTCCGATTGCGGTGGGGTTGAGGGCGGAAACGCCTGAAGGAGACCATTTATGACACTAAACGCGATGAGATGGGGCAGGTGGCTGACCTGGGCAAGGATGCGGTCGTGGACCTCAGGGTCCATTTCTTCGACGCGCATACCAACGCCTTCCCACAAGGCCCGGACCCGTGCCAGAGCGTCCGTATTGGTCCTGGTAGTCGGCGTCAAGACACATAAACGTCCCTCAAAGAGGGTCTCGAAGGCCGCTCCAGCTCCGGCATTTTCAGTCCCGGCAATGGGATGGGCGGCCACACACGGTAGCGAGTCGGGGACAAGGGATTCGAGTGTGGCAACGACTGGCGCTTTGACACTGCCTGCATCCGTTACAATACAGCCTGGCGAGAGATAGGGCAGAAACTGCTGCATGACCGGACCGGTCGCTTGGACTGGGACGGCAAGCAGAACGCAGTCGGTTCCCCGGGCCGCTTCGGCCGGATCGAAGGTATAGGCATCAATCAGGCCACGGTCGAGCGCAATTTTCAGATTGGCCTCAGTCCGACCAAAGCCAACCACTTGGTCAACCAAACCCCGCGCTTTAGCCGCTAGGCCGAGCGAGCCACCGATCAGACCAACTCCGACGATAAGCAGACGATGAAATAATACTGACATACTGTATGAGATGCAGGCTATGCCTGCGCTTGCAGCTTTTTCATGGCCGCAATAAAGTGTTCGTTTTCCTTGGCTAAGCCCACACTCACACGGGCATAGCCGGGATAGCCATACCCCTCCATGGGTCGAATGATAATCCCCTGGGACAAAAGCTGTTGCGAAACGCCAGAACCAACCTTGACGAGGAGGAAATTCCCCCAGCTCGGAGCGTATTCGATACCTAGCCGGTCCAACTCCCGGCGCAGATAAGCCAGCCCTTGGCGATTATTATCCTGGGTACGGCGGATATGCTCGGTATCGTCAAGCGCGGCTAACGCTCCCACCTGGGCGAGCGTGTTCACATTAAAGGGCTGACGGATACGATTGAGAGCGTCAATCACTTCTGGTGAGGAAATACCATAGCCAATGCGAACGCCGGCCAGACCGCAGATCTTGGAAAAGGTGCGCAGGGTGATGAGCACCCGCTCATCCGAATGGTAGTCGAGTGAGTTGGGGTAGTCCGGGTCATCGACAAATTCAAAATACGCTTCGTCCACTACAATCACCACCCTCGGCGGCACCCGCTCCAGAAACGCCTCCCAGTCCGTCCTGGTATAGATGGTACCGGTGGGATTATTGGGGTTATCCAAAAAAATGATGCGTGTCTCAGCTTCAACGGCTCGCGCCATGGCGTCCAGATCAAAGGCAAAGCCGGTGTGTGGAACGGTAATCGTACGGCCACCGGCCGCGTGCACGCATAGATGATAAATGGCAAAGGCATGCTCAGCGGCGACAATTGATTCGCCCACGCGCAAAAAGGCTCGCACGATCATCTCGATCAGTTCGTTCGAGCCGTTACCAATAATGATCCGCGACCGGTCCAGCCCGAATTTCTCAGCCAGGCGTTGCTTGAGATAAAAGGCATCACCGTCAGGATACAGATGGAGCTGGGGCAGAGCCGCACGAATCGCCTCAAGCGCCTTTGGAGACGGACCAAGGGGATTCTCGTTTGAGGCGATTTTCACCGAGTTGCTGATCCCGTATTCCCGCTCAACCTCTTCAATCGGCTTGCCCGGCTGATACGGGGTGAGGCTCAAGACCCAATCCGGTACATACTTTCGAATATCCATACGCGTTCACCGTTTTTGCGGCGTCGATCCAGTCGCCGACCCAAAGGAGGTATACGAACCCAGCACTTTGACCGACATGCAGCAGGGTTCGATCTCTCGCAGGGCCTCGGCCAGAGCCCGGTCGCCCACATGCCCTTCGACATCGATAAAAAAGACGTATTCCCAGGGCCGCCCTTTGAGCGGCCGGGACTCAATCCGGAGCAGGCTCATACTGTGTGCGGCAAACGGCCTCAGCACCTGATACAGGATCCCCGGCTCATCACGGACCGACAGCACCAGGGACGTTTTGTCATCCCCGGTCGGTGTACCCGGCTGCCCCGTCCGGCTCAGAATAGCGAAACGGGTGTAGTTTGCCGCTTGGTCCTGAATATCCGCGTCGATGATGTTGAGCCGATAGCGCTCCGCGGCCAACCGTCCAGCAATCGCTGCGGCACGCGCGTCACGCCGGACGAGTTCCGCCGCGCGAGAATTGCTCGACGCCGCCTCCGTAGGCACACCCGGCAGATGTGTGGCCAGCCAGTGCTGACATTGCGCCAGAGACTGCGGATGGGCGAGGACGCGCTGAATGCGCTCCCGCTTTGTGGACCGGCTGAGCAAACAGTGCCGAATGGCCAATGACCGCTCGGCAATAATATGCAGGTTCGTTTCAATAAAAAGATCGAGCGTGAGAGCAACCGAGCCTTGACTCGAGTTCTCGACTGGCACGACCCCGTAGTCGACCTGCCCGTTTTCCACTGTTGAGAAAATCTGGGGAATCGTCTCTACCGGGACAAACTCGGCCTTTGAGCCAAACTGCTCTTTGCTGGCCATATGCGCATAGCTCGCCTCTGGTCCGAGATAGGCAACCCGCAAAGACGTTTCGAGCGCACGGGAAGCGGAAATAATCTCGTGATAAATGGCCTGAACGGATTCGTTCGGCAGCGGCCCGGTGTTCAACTCGGCCAGCCGGGCGAGAATGGCTCGTTCCCGGCTTGGTATATAGACCGGATTGGTCTTCCCTTTCGTGTCTCCAATCCGTTGAGCTAGACGGGCGCGGCGATTCAACAACGTGAGGATTTGGGCATCGATCCGATCGATTCTCTCTCTTAGTGTCTCTAATGCCGACGGTGAAGAGGAAGAACGTTTGTGCGCCACACGGCGCTTTGTACTACGATTTTCTGAGCCAGTCTACGCGGCTGGGCGGGACATCTGCAGTTCAGCGCGTGACACTACTCTCATTGACTCCGGCCGCCGACTCTTCTGCGGTATCGACAATACCGACTTCTCCCATCCGACGAAACTTCGTGTAGCGCTGATCCATGAGCTCGGCTATGGACAAGTCGCTCACCGCTTGCAGATGTCGGTCGATTGCGGCTCCAACATCGCTGATCGCCGCCTGGGTATGCCTATGAGCTCCCCCTGACGGCTCGTCAATCATCTCATCAATCACGCCGAGATCGAGCAGGTGCGGCGCCGTGACCTTCAGCGCCTCGGCAGCCCAGGCCGAACGTTCCGGCGTGCGCTCTCCAAAGAGAATCGCCGCGCAGCCTTCGGGAGTAATGACCGAATAGCAGGCGTTTTCCTGCATCAGCAGCCGGTCGCCAACCCCAAGGGCCAGGGCGCCGCCGCTTCCCCCTTCTCCAATCACCGTAACAATGATGGGAGTCTTGAGACCGGCCATTTCTTGGATATTCTTGGCAATGGCTTCGGCCTGGCCGCGCTCCTCAGCACCCACTCCGGGATAGGCGCCTTGGGTATCGACAAAGCTCAGCACGGGCCGTTGGAACCGCTCGGCGAGATGAAAGAGGCGGAGCGCCTTTCGATATCCCTCGGGCCGGGGCATACCAAAATTCCGGTGCACTTTCTCGGTGACTGTCTTCCCACGCTGATGGCCGACCACCACCACTGGCATACCTTGAAAACGCGCCAGACCACCGACAATCGCCGGATCATCACCAAAGACGCGATCGCCGTGCAGTTCCACGAATTCGGAGCATAATGCCTCAATATAATCGAGCGTATAGGGCCGGTCCGGGTGTCGCGAGAGTTGCACCCGTTGCCACGGTGAGAGCGTGCTAAACACCTCAGCCTCGCACTGTCGGAGCCGTTCTTCCAGAGCGGCGAGTTCGGTCTGCTGCTGTTCCGACCGGTTTTCCAACTGGCTGAGGGCATACACCTGCTTATCCAACTCCTCCAGCGGGCGCTCAAAATCGAGATAGGTTGTCTGCACGATTGCTCCTTCAATACTCAGAGCGTGAAACGTCGGGAGTCGAACGGCCCGACCGGTCTTCGCTGTCTGCCACGCTACGTCGTTCCTGCCCCTTCAAAGAACTCCTGCACCACCCGGTCAATCTCTTGCTCTTGTGCAGGGGTATACCATTGCACCTCAGGCTCTGCGCGCAGCCAAGTCCGCTGCCGTTTGGCCAGCCGACGGGTTGCCATGGCCATATCAGTGACTGCTTCCTCCAGGGTGGATCGTCCATGCAAGAGGTCCACAATCTGAGCATAGCCGATGGTGCGGAATGCGGGAAGCTGCTCACCAAACCCCATATCCCAGACCCGGCGGACCTCGTCAACAAGGCCATCACGAACCATCTGCTGGCAGCGCTGCTGGATACGCCGGGCCAGGATCTCCCGTTCCAGGACCAGGGACACGAGTAGCGTCGAAAACGGTCGCTCGCGGAAGCCATGCTCCCGCTGCCAGGCACTCATCGGCTTCCCGCTCAACAACCAGACTTCCAAGGCCCGAATCAGCCGGGCTCGGTCGTTTGGATGGAGCCGCCGGGCCGCGTCCGCATCAACCCGGCATAGCCAGTTGTGCAGAAAACCAGGGCCGTGCTTCTGCTCCTGGATGGTTAGACGTTTGCGTAGCACGGGGTCGGCCTGCGGTCCAACAAAGAGCCCCCGGGTCAAGGCCCGAATATAGAGTCCGGTTCCACCCACCACAAAAGCACGCTTGCCTCGCCGGGTCAGCGCGGTAATCGTCTCGTGCGCCAGTGCCCGAAAGCGGGCCACATCAAAATGTTCATCTGGATTGACCACATCGATCACATGATGCGGCACTAGGGCTTGCTCTGCCAGTGTTGGCTTTGCCGTTCCAATGTCCAGGTGGCGATACACCTGACGGGAATCCGCGCTGATGATCTCCGCGTTATAGCGTTGGGCCAGGGTGAGCGCGAGCGCAGTTTTGCCCGTGGCGGTCGGGCCGGTGATAACAACGACCTGTGGCTTTCCCATAGATCACGGTAAGCGCGTGAGATACACTAGGCCTTCCTCTTGCCGGCGCATCACTCCGTCGGATCAATCCCAAGGGCGGGCAAAACATCTAGATCCTGTAATGCCTGATAGGTATGCGTCGCCGTTGGTGCTGAGGCAAAAAGCGTGAGGTCTTCGACCGAGTCAATATCAAACGCAATACGCGGAGCCTCAATCACCCGGCAGGCGATATTCTCCTGCCGAGCCCGAGCCTGGTGGGCACCGAGGCTTGGACCGCCAAAGCAGGTGGGAATAACGAGCGGTGGGGTACGCAAGAGCGCATTGGTGCCCTCGCCCTCTTTGCAGGTTACTAACAGCACTTCGGGCTCGTCCGTTGCCTCACACAACAGCAGGTCAACGTCTTCGGAGGTGACCATCGGCAGATCTGACAGCAGGACCAGCAGCGTTGTGCCGCCCTGTTGCAGACAAAACTCTTCCCCAACCGCAACGGCCCCGTTCAGCCCCCGTGGATGGCCCTCGTCAATGGCGTCCGCGCCTAAACCACGCGCAAGGTCCAGCAGGGTCCGGTCCGAGGTCACCACCCCAAAGCGGTCCACCGTCGCCGCCCGGCGCAGTTGCGTCAGGACGTCGCGCAACATGGCCTGAGACAGACTATGCCGCTGGGCATCGGACAAGAGCGCGGACAGGCGGCTTTTGCCCTGAGATAGGGCTTTGATAGGAACCAGAACAAAATTCACACGCGCTATCCTGAAGAAATTCGCCTTGCAGAACAAGAGGGAATGCGGATATAGTTGGGCCGCTCATCACAGAAAGAAGAAGGAGGAGCCACATGAGAGAGGTTGCCCTGGTTGGCGCGGGTATGACCCGTTTTGCCAAGCATCTGGATAAAGGCATGAAAGAGTTGTCTCGCGAAGCTATTGAGGGTGCCCTCAAATCTGCCGGGATTGAATCTAATGCACTGGAGGCGGTCGCGGTCGGGAACGCCATGGCCGGTCTGATTACCGGTCAGGAATGTATCCGTGGGCAGGTAGTCCTGCGTGAAATGGGGATTGGCGGTATTCCGGTTATTAACACCGAAAACGCCTGTGCCAGCGCAGCTACCGCCTTCCATCTGGCTTGGCTATACGTCGCGTCCGGCATGTACGATGTCGTGCTTGCCCTGGGTATGGAAAAGCTCTACCACGAGGACAAGAAGAAATCGTTTGCCGCCATTGGCAGCGCCATTGATGTCGAGCTGATGCAAAAAACGCTGGCCGACATGAAAAAGGCAACTCAAGAGAAAGGCGAGGGGGCTGGGGCCGGTAAGTCGCGCAGCATGTTCATGGATTTTTACGCCGAGTTTGCCCGCAGCCATATGCGGAAATACGGTACGACCAAAGAGCATTATGCGCAGATTGCTGCCAAGAACCACACCAATGGCAGCCTGAACCCACACGCCCAGTTCCAGACTCCGCGTAGCATGGAAGACGTGCTCGCTTCACCTATGATCGCCGACCCGCTGACACGGATGATGTGCTCTCCCATTGGTGACGGTGCTGCTGCCCTAGTGCTCACCAGCGCCGAGAAAGCAACAGAGTTCACCACCAAGCCGGTCTATGTCAAAGCCTCGGTACTGGGCTCGGGCCAGGACCACCAGCCTGGGGACCCTGGCGTGACGGAACGCATGGCGAAAAAGGCCTACGAAGTGGCTGGCATTGGCCCTGAAGATCTGGACGTGGCCGAAGTCCACGACGCCTCAGCCCCGGCTGAACTCATTATTTATGAAGAGCTCGGCCTCTGCCAGCAGGGAGAGGGCGGTCGCTTGATTGACGAAGGGGTGACGGCGCTCGGCGGGAAAACCCCGGTGAATCCGAGCGGCGGTTTGCTGGCCAAGGGCCATCCGGTTGGTGCCACCGGTACGGCACAGATCGCTGAGATATTCTGGCAACTCCGCGGCGAGGCCGGGAAACGCCAGGTCGAAGGCGCCAAAGTTGGACTGACCGAGAATGGCGGCGGCATGGTCCGCGGCGAGGCGGCCGCTCTGGCCGTTCACATTCTTAGTGTCTAAATGCGGGTCATCTCCGGCTCGGCAGGTGGGCTCACCCTGGTGGTGCCCAAGGGACACAAGGTCCGGCCCACCGCCGACCGAGTCAGAGAGTCGGTCTTCAACATTCTCGTCAGTCGATTTTCCCTCACCGATACAGATATTCTTGATCTGTTCGCTGGGACCGGCGGGCTCGGCATAGAAGCCTTGAGCCGGGGCGGCCGCTCCGGCGTGTTCGTCGATACCAGTCCGGACGCCCAGAAAGTGATCCGCGCCAACCTCAAGACCACAAGGCTGCTCCATCGTGGTCGTCTGCTGCGGGCCTCCGCCCTGACCGGCATCCGTATTGTGGAAGACCAGGGATTTCGTTTTGGTGGGGTGTTTCTGGACCCGCCGTATGGGGAAGGCTGGGTGGACAAAACCCTGCGGCGTTTAGCGCGGAGCCCGGTCCTCCTCACAGGGGCCTGGGTCGTTGTCGAGCATGCGCAGCAGGAGTCTGGAGCCCCGGCCTACGCCTCCTTGGTATTGACGGACCGTCGTCGTTACGGCACAACCGAGGTGTCTTTTTACCAGCATGAGGGTGAGGAATCCGAGTGAAGCGCCGCGCCATATACCCTGGCTCTTTTGACCCACCAACCTATGGACATATCGACATTGTTCGGCGGAGCCTTGAATTCGCTGACGAAGTCGTGGTGGCTGTTGTGTATAACCCCCAGAAAGAGAACTATCTGTTCGCTCCCCAGGAACGGCTCGACATGTTTCGCGAGGAGTTGAAGGAGGCGGACGACCGGGTGATCTATGACAGCTTTCACGGCTTGCTGGTCGATTACGTCGAGCGCATGCAGGCCAAGATTATCATCCGGGGGTTACGCGCGGCCTCAGATTTTGAATACGAGTTCCAGATGGCGCTCATGAACCGCCATATGAAGCCCGAGATTGATACGGTTTTTCTGACGACCGGAGCGGCCCATTTTTATACCGCGGCCCGCTTAGTCAAAGAAATTGCTAGTCTGAACGGTTCCGTGAAGGGCCTCGTCCCGCCTCATGTCGAAAAACGACTCCGCGAAAAGTTCGCGCAGCAGGCCTGAATGTCTACATCACGCGCGTATGACGCTGCACGTCGTTGTCTGAGCAGCGTGTAGACCGCGTGTCCGATAAGAGGAGTATAGGGCAAAATGCGTCTGTCACCACGTTTGGATCAGGTCAAACCCTCGCCGACCCTCATGGTCACGGTGAAGGTTGCGGCGCTCCGCCGCGAGGGGATTGAGGTCATTGATTTCGGCGCTGGCGAGCCCGATTTTGATACCCCGGAGCATATTAAAGACGCGGCGATTGCGGCACTCAAGAACGGCAAGACCAAGTATACGCCGGTGGGCGGAACCGCAGACGTCAAAGAGGCCATTATTGTGAAACTCCAGCGAGACAATGGCCTCGAATATGCACTCCCGGAAGTCACGACCGGTTGTGGTGGGAAGCACATCCTCTTTAACGCCTTTCATGCTTTGATCGGCCCCGGAGATGAAGTGCTCATCCCCGCGCCCTATTGGGTCAGCTATTCCGACATCGTGGTCCTGGCTGGCGGGACACCGAAGCTTCTGCCCACAACGGAGGAAACCGGCTTCAAAATTACGGCCGCTCAACTCCGCGAAGCCCTCAGCCCGCACAGCAAAGTGCTGTTGCTCAACAGCCCGTCTAATCCGACCGGTGCCGCCTACACCGAGGACGAACTCAGCCAGATTGCTGAGGTGATCGAGTCCAGCGAGCTGTTCACCATCTCTGACGACGTGTACGAGAAATTTTTGTACGACGCCCCGCGTTGCGCCCATTTACTCGCCCTCAAGCCGGGCCTGCGCGACCGGATGCTCGTGGCCAATTCGGTCTCAAAAACCTACGCCATGACCGGCTGGCGTTTGGGCTATGCCGCCGGACCGCAGGAAGTCATTAAGGCGATGGAAACCATCCAGAGCCAGAGCACCTCAAACCCGAACTCGATTGCTCAGGCCGCGGCGATTGAAGCCCTGACCGGCGACCAGGAACCGGTCGGCGTGATGGCCAAAGAGTTTGCCAAACGCCGTAATTATGTGGTTGACCGACTCCGGGCCATCCCCGGCATCACATGCACGCTGCCGGAGGGCGCGTTTTATGTCTTTCCCCGGGTTTCTGGCTGCTTCGGACCCCAATGGCAGGGTAAAACCATTGCGGCGGCTATGGATTTCTCACTGTATCTCCTGGAAGAGGCCAAGGTCGCGCTGGTGGCCGGTGAGGGTTTTGGCTCTGCGGAGCACGTCCGCATTTCGTATGCCACGTCTATGCAGAATCTTGAACAGGGCCTCAATCAGATAGAGGCGGCACTCCAGCGCCTGAGCGGAGCGTAGGAGCCCTATCACTACCGAAAACACCCCAGTGTAGAGACCTGTCTCTACACTGGGGCTTCTCCCAAATGACGAAGTAACGCGACCCGCGTCCAGCGGAGTCGCATTTTCGTTAACCGCTACTTGAATTACAGCCCGTCGACCAGGACAATCTCGGCCTCGGAACCGGTCTGGCGCAGCTTAATCAGCGGGGCGTACTCCGGGTCGTTATACCACGCCCGGGCGTTCTCCAGGGACGGAAACTCAATGACGACCATTACGCGTGAGGCCGGTGTCGCGCCTTCTACGACATCCATCTCCCCGCCGCGTACCAGGTAACGGCCCCCGTGCTTCTCCACCAGGGCCTCAACCTTCGGTCCATACTCTGCCACCCAAGCGGGATCACTCACATCTACTCCACCAACGAGATAGGCGGGCATAGTCATATTCTCCTTTGTCTCTGCTGTAGTCTCATCTCTTCCAGTGCTTCTATCACACTGGGAACGTTACGGTCACCCATACCCCAGAGCAGTGCTCTGTTCCGTTTTCCTCCCTCGTGCTTCATTCGTTGACCAGTTTCCAGGCTAATTTTTTCGCCGTCTCAAGGTCAGGCACAAAATGCTCCGAAGGAATGCGGTCATGAATGCCGAACATCCGGAGTGCCTCCTCAGCCGAACCGGACAATCCAGCGACAACGCAGCCCTTGGCCTCCGTTTGGGAAACCTCGGCTAGGTCCTCGATAACCAGGGCCGCGCTGTCGTCGATATACGTTACGTCTGAAAAGTCGAAGATGACCACCTCGTGGTCCTTGATATCCGCCCCGACCGACCGCGCCAGTTCCCGTGCGGACGCCACAGAAAAGTGGCCGGGTAGGGCGACGAGCCCAACACGAGCGTCGTAAGATTTCTCTGCCTCTGGAGAGACCACGGCATCTAGAAGCGGTACGGATACGACCTTCTTCAACTCCTCGGGCTCCAGGCGACGCGCAGAGACGAAGCCTGCCACAATCAGTCCTACACCAACCGCCATAATGAGATCGACGAACACGGTCAGCACCAGCGTCAGTAGCATGATGACTACGTTTTCTATAGCGGCTTGGCGGATCCGGAGCAGGAAACGCCAATCAATGATGTCCCAGCCCACCTTCATCAGGATGCCGGCAAGGCAGGCTTCCGGGACTCGCTCGACGAGCGGGCCAAGACCAAATATGAAGGCCATGAGGAGTACGGCGTGTAAAGCCCCAGAGACCGCCGTTCGCCCGCCGACCCGTACGTTGAGCACCGTTCGCATGGTCGCGCCCGCCCCAGGCATGACACCGAGCAGACCGGCCGCCACGTTGCCCACACCCTGACCAAACAACTCCCGGTCCGAGTTGTGTTGCGTCCGGGTCATGGAATCGGCCACCAGGGAGGTCAACAAACTATCGATGGAGTTCACCAGCGCGAGGATCAGCGCCGGCTCCAACATTTTGAACAAAAACCCTCCGGACAGGACTGGCCACTGCGGCTCGGGAAACCCGGTGGGAACTTCACCAATCACCGGCGCGGCGGAAAACCAGAGCTCAGCCACGACCGTTCCGAGGAGCAGGGCCGCGAGCGGCGAGGGCAATATATTGTGTAACCGTCGGGGCCAGAAGATGCCCACCCCGAGCGCGGCGGCGGCTATGAGTAGGGCATCCGGGTTGATGTTGGCCAGGGCCGCGGGCCATGCCCGGACGGCGTCGAGCGGTCCACCTGTTGCCGACGTGCCCAGAAGAGGCAAGGTCTGAAGGAGAATGATGATAATACCGATGCCGGACATAAACCCCGAGACAACGGAATACGGCGTATAGGTTACGAACCGTCCGAACCGGAGCAGGCCGAAAGCGATCTGGAGCAGCCCGCTCAAGATGACGATGGTCGCCACCTCGGCGAGAGTATCGGCATGCTGGGTGACGATGACCGCTGTGGCAATGGCTGTCGGCCCGGTGGGTCCGGATATCTGCGTCGGCGTTCCGCCCAGTACCGCGGCCAGGAAGCCGACCACTATCGCGCCGTATAATCCGGCGACCGGACCCAAACCGGAGGCCACACCAAAGGCCAAGGCCAGCGGTAGAGCCACCACAGCCGAGGCAATCCCTCCGAAGATGTCCCCGCGAAGAGTCTTGAGATCAAATTGCATAGTTCTCCGTGGTTCTTGGCACTGTCAGGTCAGGTTTGCAAACCATTGCGTCATACAAAAGGCTCGCAGGAAAGCGTTTGTAACAGATGTGGATTCTCTCGCACAAGCTGTTGGTACGGGGTTGAGGTAAACTAGGAGATGACGGTTGGCCACCTCCTGACACTACCCTGCTTCCACTTCCTTCTGGCCCTCCACCGGCACCGGTTTCTCTGTGGTCAACCAGGTAAACAGCAGCGTGCCTATCCCGCCGGCAACCGCACCAAAACCAAATAAAGGCCGGAGGCCGACAATATCGGACAGCATGCCAGCGACGACCGGGCCGAGCATCATGCCGACGCTCAGCGCCATGTTCAGCACGCCCATCATCGCCCCCATTCCGCCCTGCTTGCCCTCGCCGGCAGCCAGAGCCGTTAGGGCCGGGCCGGCCAGCGCTCCCATGATTCCGGTAAACCCACTAATGAGCAGTAGGTCCCAGAAGCCGGCGGAAAAGAGGATAGTCACAAACGCGAAAGAGGCCAGGTAGCCGCTGATGATGATCAATAGCCGCTTGCTATAGCGGTCGGCCATACGTCCGAACGGTATCTGGACGAGGCTGTTGACCAGCATATAGGTCGCCATGATGATCCCAATGCGGGATTGGCTGAGCTGTAAGAGTTCGACGGCTAGCAGCGGAAGGAAGGAGAACCACAGTCCCATCTGAATGGACGTCACCATGCGATACAGGGTAATCCCGCGTACACTGGGTCTACGTAAGAGTTCGCGGTAGGACGGCGATCGCCGCACCTCCGCGTGGGGAGAACGGGCTTCATCCAAAAAGAACAGGACAAAGAGAAAAGCCAGTCCGTTCAAGCCGCCCATTAAATAAAAACTGAGCGCCATCCCATACGTATCGCTAACCCAGCCCCCAAGCAGGGGACCGACTCCGATACTGCTAGTCAGCGCCAGATTGAAAATGCCCATCAGCTCGCCCCGCTTTTCCGCGGGAGCAAGGTCCCCGACGTAGGCGGTCGAGATGGGAATAATGAGGGCAACCGCAATCCCCTGGAAAAACCGGCCTAGGGTTAAGTACACGATATTGGGGGCAGACACATAGACCAGCGACATCAGACTGCTGAGCAATAGGCCGGCGGCAATGAACGCCTTGCGTCCGTGCCGGTCGGACAGACGGCCAATGAGAGGCATGAACAGGATCTGAGCGAGGGGAAAGCTGGCAAAGAAGAGCCCGATACTGACCCCAGTCGCGCCCAGCGTCTTAGCGTAAATCGGCATGAACGGAATTACGATACCCATGCCGAGCATAGACGTAAAAATCGCGAGGTTCAGGCTATAGAAAACACGCCAGTTCAAAATATGAGTCCGGGAGCGGCAGGCTCTGTGTGGATAGCGTTCTTGTTTCACACGGTCCCTCGTCCGGCAAGGCAACGCTCCCGCTTTCCTCTGCTTGTCGCTTTCTGCTAAGAAAGGACTCGCAGGGGGCAGGCACCGCAGCGGAGAAGCGGGGGCAGTGCTCCCCGACCTCTCGAATATATGGAGGACGCGCTATGTTTAATCACCCGGTCATCTCGGCTGATGGCCATATGGACATTCCGTGTTTGCCGGCCACTCTTTTCACCGAGAATGCCCCGGCCCACTTAAAGGACAAAATGCCTCGGGTGGTGGACGCCCCGGAGGGGAAAACCTGGGTGGCCCACAACGGGACCAGTATGGGTTTGGTCGGCGGGATGGGTTCGGCTGGCCGGCAGTATATTCCAGGCCAGATTCATCGAGCCGACCGGATGGCCTCAACCGGCCTCTACGAGGACCAGGGCAAGGGGATTATGCGCACGACCGTGCCCGAACTGCGGATCAAGGATCAGGACCGTGACGGCGTCGTCGGCGAGGTTATCTATGGCATTCTCGGCGCTGCCTTTCGGATTGATGACTCCGAAGTAACCGACACGGTTGTCAGGATTTATAACGATTTTGCTGCGGATTTTTGCCGCGCCGCGCCCAGTCGTTTTGCCGCGGTTGCAAGTCTACCAGCCTCGTCTCCCGAGAAAACGGCCGAAGAGGTACGTCGCTGTGCGAAGATGGGCCTCAAAGGAGCCGAGCTGCCTGTCCGTCATGGCATGATGCCACTATGGCATCTTGACTGGGATCCGGTCTGGGAAGCCTCGCACGATACCGGTCTGCCGATCCATCTGCATACCATCGGTCCCAAGCTCGATATGACCTGGGCCACCGACCGCCGCTCCAAGCGGATGTGGCTGGCCACCGTGTTGACCGAATTTCAGATTGCCACCGCTGGCTTTATCGGGGCGGTGATCTATGGGGGCGCATTGGAGCGCTACCCCCAGTGCCGAGTGGTGATTGGTGAGGCCGGGATCGGCTGGATTCCCTACGTCCTGGAACGTATGGACTATGAGTGGGAAGACCAGTTTCAAGACCTCGAACTCACCATGAAGCCGAGCGAGTATTGGTACCGGCAGATGTACGCCACCTTTCAGCAAGATCAGACCGGCCTGGATATGATTGAGCGCGTCGGCGTCAATAATGTGATGTGGGGCTCGGACTTTCCGCACCCGGATGGGGTGTGGCCGGATTCTCAAGAATTTCTGTACAAGCAGCTCGCCCATCTGTCCGAAGACGTCTGCCGCAAGCTCGTCTACGAAAACGCGGCCAAGCTGTATGGCTTTCCCATGGAGCAGTAACTCAGCGCAGTCAGGAGAAACCCATGAAAATCCTTCCCATTCCCGTGTTGTCCGATAATTACGCCTATGTGCTTATTGATGAAGCGACCAACGAGGCTGGCGTTGTTGACCCGTCCGAGGCCGGTCCGGTTGCCGCGGCGATCAAGCGCGAGGGAGTGAATTTTACGACTATCATCAATACCCATCACCACTGGGACCATGTGGGCGGAAATAAAGAACTGGTGAAAGAATTTCCGCAACTCAAAGTCTACGGCCATAAGCGGGACGAGACGCGCACGCCGTGTATTACCAATATGGTCGATGAGGGAGATACAGTCCGTATTGGAAACCTTGAAGCGCGCTTTCTCTTTATTCCGTGCCATACCAGCGGTCATATTGCCGCCTATTTTGAAGCGGAAAAGTCGGTTTTTACCGGCGATACGCTCTTTATGGCCGGCTGTGGACGTTTGTTTGAGGGAACAGCCTCGGACATGCACAACAATATGGTCAAGCTGATGCAGTTACCGGACAACACCAGGATTTACTTCGGGCATGAGTACACCGTCACCAATCTGAACTTCGCCCTCAGCCTGGAGCCGGGCAATGTGAAACTCCAGGAAAAACTGCGCTGGGCCGAGGAGCTGCGGGCTAAAAACCAGCCGACCGTTCCCGGTACGGTAGGCGAGGAAAAAGAGATCAACCCCTTTGTCCGGGTAGACAGCTCCGAGTTGCAAGAGCACGTGCAGCAGTCCTTCCCCGGACTCTCCCTCGATCCCGTATCAGTCCTGGAAAAGACCCGTTTTCTGAAAGACAACTTCTAATCTCAGGGCCCTTTGGGTCCTTTGGGTCTGTTGAGTCTGACCCAAAGGACCCAACAGACTCAGTCGGAGCATGGCCTAAGGTATGTCCACCTCTTCGTTTTGTGTATTCTTTCTGGGGCTGTGTGTATTCCTGGCTTCGTGCAGCCTGTTCGACACGACCGTCCTCGAACAGCAGCGTGCGGAAATTGAGCGGTTACGCCAGGAAGCCGAGCAGTTACAGCGAGAGACCGAGGCCCTCCAAAAACAGCAGGCCCAACAACAACAGCAAAACGAGGAATGTAACAGGGCGTTTAACGACTTTGACGCCGCCCGAACGGCAACCGATGACGCAACCGCTATCGCCTATTATCAGGCCGGCTTGGCAATCTGTCCGAGCGATGATGTGGCCCACTACGAATTAGGAGAGGTCTATATGCGGCTGGGTCAGACCGATGCGGCCCGAGCGGCATTTGAGCAGGCCCTGGGCATCAATCCCAATTTCTCCCGTGCACAACGTCGCCTGGAAGAATTGGGGGGAGCGCTGCCGGCCCCCTAGCTGTACAGCACATTCCTGACCGCGCGAACGATTTTTTCCACACCTGGGAAGACTTCGTGCTCCAGGTTTTTGGCATAGGGCATGGGTACGTCTTCACCCGTGACCCGCACAACCGGTGCGTCCAGATAATCGAAGCCTTCCTTCATAATGCGGTAGGCGATTTCCGCACCAAGACCGGCAAACGGCCAGCCTTCCTCGACAATAATACAGCGGTTGGTCTTTTTGACCGAATCAAAAATCATCCGATCGTCCAGCGGGCGAAGCGTCCGCGGATCAATGACTTCGAGTTCGATGCCTTCTTTTGCCAGTTCGGTGGCTGCGTCTAGGGCGGCGTGCACCATCTTGGACCAGGCGATAATAGTCACGTCCTGGCCCGCTCGTTTGACCTCGCCCTGTCCGAGTGGAATCTGATATTCCTCGTCTTGGACCGGCCCTTTGCGTCCGTACAGGACTTCACCCTCAATAAAAATCACCGGATTTTCGTCCCGGATGGCGGTCTTCAGCAAGCCCTTGGCATCAGCGGGAGTTGAGGGCGCAACGACCTTCAGCCCAGGCACATAGGCGTACAGGCTCTCGACAGCCTGGGAGTGCTGGGCGGCCAGTTGATGCGCAGCCCCACCTGGGCCACGAAAGACGATCGGCAGGGTAATCTGTCCACCCGACATATAGCGTAGCTTGGCCGCGTTATTGACGAGTTGGTCATAGGCGCACAGCGAAAAATTCCAGGTCATGAACTCGATGATGGGTCGCAGCCCAACCATGGCCGCGCCTATCCCTACCCCGGCAAAGCCGGTTTCCGCAATTGGTGTGTCCACCACCCGGCGCTCACCAAAACGGTCAAGCAGGCCCTCAGACACTTTGTACGCACCGTTATAATGGCCGACCTCCTCGCCCATGAGAAACACGCGTTCGTCGCGTTCCATCTCTTCCGCCATGGCCTCTCGCAACGCCTCTCGGTATGTCAACTCTCGCATCTGCTTACTCTCCGCTTCCCCCTCAATGTGGGAGAGGGTAAGGGTGTTCTGCTCTTACACGCTCGCCTGCTGACGGCGCTTTTCGAGCGGCACAATCTTTTCGTCCTGCTCGTGGTGGTCCGGTTCGTAGTAGATGTCGTCAAACAGCGTGTCCGTGTCGGGCGATGGGGACTCATCGGCAAACTGCACCGCCCCTGCCACCTCTTGTTTCGCGGCTTCGTCAATGGCTTTGAGCTGCTCTTCATTGGCGATGCCCAACGCGTAGATGCGTTCGGCCAGAAGCCGGATGGGGTCACGTTCCATCCACTCTTTGACCTCTTCTTTGGTGCGGTACTTGGCCGGGTCGGACATGGAGTGGCCCCGAAAACGATAGGTTTTGGCTTCAATGAGAATCGGCAAACTCTCGGTGCGGGCGCGTTTGGCCGCGTGGCGAATGACCTCCCGGACCTCAAGCACATCGTCGCCGTTCACGATCTCCTGAGCCATAGGGTAGCCTTTCGCCCGCACGGCGACATCCTCGACCGACAGGGTCCGATAGAGGGGCGTGCCCATGGAATAGAGATTGTTCTCACAAATGAAGATAACAGGCAGCTTCCACAGTGAGGCCAGCGACAGGCCCTCGTGAAAGGCGCCCATGTTGGCCGTTCCTTCGCCAAAGAAACACAGCGTCACGTCCGGCTCGCCCCGGTATTTCGAGGCAAAGGCAATCCCAGCGGCAATGGGCACATGGCCCCCGACAATGGCGTGGCCACCCATGAAGCGTTTTGCCACGTCAAAATAATGCATGGAGCCGCCTCGGCCCTTGGCACAGCCATCGACCTTGCCAAACAGTTCAGCCATGGCCGCATTCATATCCCCAACCCGGGCCAGGTAATGGCCATGGTCCCGATAGGTCGCCACGATATAATCCGTGGGCTCAACCGCTGACATCGCCCCAACCGCTACCGCCTCTTGGCCATTATACAGGTGCAGAAAGCCACCAATTTTGCCCCGCGAATACGAACGAGCCGCTTCTTCCTCAAAGCGCCGAATGCGAATCATGTCGCGGTAGAGCGAAAGCATAAGGGTCTTATCCATACTGGGTCCCTCGCGATCGATTTTCTGTCTCTAAGCAATCCTTGCCAGGGTAAGACACTCTGAGGGCTGGTTGCAAGCGGGCTAAGACAAAATATCTGAGTGCTTAAAATGGGCGGACATCTCGCGGATAATGGGAGTGCGCGGTGGAGATTGGAGGCTGAAGTCAGCGAGATTGATGCATGAACGCTCGCACCAATCGGATCTCCTCATAGGTATAGTCTTTGCCCAGCATCGCTTTGACCGGAGCCAGGACGGTAGCGCCGGAACGGGCTAGCGCGTGTTGGATGGCCTCCAGACGATCCGATGCCGGGAGCAAGGGGCCAAGGTCAATGTCCTCGCCGTCGGTAACTAGCTTTTCAATATGGCTTACTACCGTGCGGAGAGAGAGGCCGCGCTCCGCTGCGACCTCAGTAATTGATCGGCCCTGCTCAAGCAACTGTTTCGTCGCGGTATACGTTGAACTTTTCTGACTCACCTTACTACCTTGCGGCTCTCTGCTGTGCCGTGTGCCCGGTACAGGACGCTCCGCAAGACCATGCTCATCGGCGTACGAACGAATAACCTCCAGAAACGCCTCGCCCCAGCGCTCCAACTTCGCCGCACCCACCCCGGAGATATGAGACAAGCTCTTGCGGCTCTGGGGGAAATGGGCCGCCATCTGTCTGAGCGTCACGTCGCCGAAGATGACGTACGGCGGCACGTTTCGTTCTGCGGCGAGCTTACGTCGCAACTCCCTCAGCTTCTCGAACAGAGCTGTGTCAACAGAGAGGTCACCCTGCTCATCCGCTATAGACGGCGGCGTATACCGTCTGCGCCATACCTGTGCCGGGTCGGAGTCGGAGATGGTGCGGGGAGCTGGTTCGGCCTGTTTGGCACGCGTGAGGGTCAAATCCTCTCGATTTTTGAGGAATGTCCGACCAGCCGATGTCAGACTCAAGCCGGCATATTCTCGGTTGTTCTTGCGCAGCAGGCCCTCGGCTTGCAGCAAGCCGGCTAACTCTTTGATATCGCTGTCGGAGAAGTCGTTGACGATGCCGTACACGCTCAGCTTGTCGTGCCGCAATTCCCGAATACGCTTGGTATTCGCGCCGCGCAGTACCTGGCTCAGGTGGGCGATGCCAAACCGCTCCCCCGTGCGGACGATGGCCGATAGGATTTTCTGGGCGATGACAGTGGCGTCGAACTCCTCCCGGGGTGTGAGACATACATCGCACCCTCCGCAGTTGTCCTGTTGCCAGTCCTCGCCGAAGTAGGCCAGCAGATATTTACGGCGGCAGGTTTGCAGGTCGCAGAACTCGATCACCCGCGCCAGCTGGTCCCGTGCGTTCCGTTGCTCGGCCGGGTCTTCTATCTGTTCGATGAAGAAATCCTGCTTGACCTTGTCGCCGTAGGAGTAGAACAGGGCGCACTCGCTGGGCAGGCCGTCGCGTCCGGCGCGGCCCGTCTCCTGATAATAGCCTTCGAGCGACTTGGGCAGGTCGTAGTGCACGACCAGCCGGACATCGGGCTTATCGATGCCCATCCCGAAGGCGATGGTCGCCACGATAATCGGGACCTCATCACGGATGAATCGCTCTTGGGTCTCGCTGCGCACTGTCGCGTTCAGGCCGGCGTGGTAGGGCAGGGCGGACAGACCCCGCTCGCACAGCGTAGTGGCTAGGTCCTGTGTGCTCTTGCGCGAAAAGCAGTACACGATGCAGGACTCACCCCGATACTCGTCGAGCAGGTCTGTCAGCGCATCAACGGAGTTACGCTTCGGACGCACGCTATAGGTCAGATTGGTACGGTTGAAGCTGGCCAGGAAATCCTGTGGCTGAGTCATTTCGAGCTGTTCGGCAATGTCGTGGCGGACCTGTTCGGTCGCCGTGGCAGTCAGGGCGATACACGGCACGCCCGGCAAGGCGTGCCGCAGGGTGACGAGATTGCGGTAATCGGGCCGGAACTCGTGTCCCCACATGGATATGCAGTGCGCCTCGTCCACAGCTACCAGGCTGACCGTGAGTTCGGTCAAGAAATCCAGGAAGCCCGGCAGGGCCAGCCGCTCCGGGGCAACGTACAGGATTTTGACCGCGTTCCGTTGTACCCGCCTCCGCACGTTGTTCAGTTCCGGGTAGGTCAGGCTGCTGTTGATGAACTCCGCGGCGATTCCGTTGGCCTTGAGCGTATCGACCTGGTCTTTCATCAGCGCGACCAGCGGTGAGACGACCAGCGTCAGCCCGTCGAAGCGCAGCGCGGGCAACTGATAGCAGAGAGATTTCCCACCGCCGGTCGGCATCAGAACCAGGGTGTCGCGTCGTTCCAGCACGCTGGCGATGATCTCCGCTTGCAGTGGACGGAACTGGTCGTAGCCGAAATGTTTCTTGAGCAAGTCCAGCACGGTCACGTCCTCTTATCTCCGTTGCGCGACTTCGAGTATGTTTGGCGCGCGCCGCCGGGCTTCGGTCATATTCGCCATGTCCTCTGGCGCCTAGTGTTGTACTGGAGGATACGATGAGACGACACAACGAGAATATTCCAGCTTTCCAAGCAGACCTACCATATCCGTCATGACGGGTCATGAATTCATCTTTTCATTTCCGCTCGGAAAGTTTTATCTTTTACTGCTGTCTTAACAGAGCGTGGCCTGCACTCCAGGAGGCTCCATGAAGTGTATAGCGATTGTGCTCATTGCGGGGGTGGCTGCCGTGTCTGTGCTGCTCGCCTTGGCCGTTGTGCTTGGCGCTCCCCAGCCACCCCCTCCGATGGAAAGTATTTACGCACCATTCCGGAGCGTGGACTTCTCCTCCCTTACTCAACTCAAACGTTATACCGCTCGGGACGGGACGCGTTTGGCATTTCGTGCCTACGCGCCAGCCGCAAGCCCAGCCAAAGGGTCGGCGGTGCTTATCCATGGATCGTCCGCAAGCAGTAGCAGCCTCCACCTCTTGGCGAAGGGATTAGCGCAGGTGGGCTATGCGGTCTATGCCCTGGATATGCGCGGTCACGGAGAGTCCGGTTCGAAGGGTCAGATTACCTACATCGGCCAGCTCGAAGATGATATGGAAGATTTCCTGGAGGCCGTTCAGCCCTCTGGCCCCGGAACGCTGGTCGGATTTTCGTCCGGTGGGGGCTTTGCCTTGCGCTTTGCTGCCAGTTCACGACAGCAACTATTTGACCAGTATGTGCTGTTAGCACCCTTCATTCACCAGGATGCGCCCACGTCTCGACCTGGAGCCGGCGGCTGGGTCGCAACCGGAGTCGCACGTATCATTGCGCTTACGTTTCTCAACCGTCTGAGTATCACCCGGTTCAATACTTTGCCGGTGGTTGCTTTTGCGTTGACGGCCGAAGCGCAGCAGTTCTTAACGCCTGCCTACTCCTATGCCTTAGCAACAAACTTTCGACCCCATGACGATTACCGGGCAGATATTGGTGCGACGAAACAGCCGCTTCATATCCTGGTCGGTCAAGACGACGAAGTCTTCTACGCCGATCAGTTCTCAGCCGTATTCGAGGAGGCTGGAAGGCCAATTCCAGTCACCCTCCTGCCAGGAATTGGGCATGTTGATATCACGCTCCAGCCCGCAGCAATCCAAGCGATTACGGAGACAATCGAGTCATTTCGTGACGGAGAAAGCCCTTAGTCCCCTCCGCTCCGCTGTGCACCCTCAAGCATTTCGCGCGCGTGGCGGCGGGCTTCGGGCGTGATCTCCACACCGCCCAGCATGCGGGCGAGTTCCTGGAGGCGTTCGCGTCGGGTTAGGCGTTTGGCTGAAGAAATTGTACGGCCTTGCGCTACCGTTTTGGTCACAGTGTAGGCGTGGTCGGCAAAGGCTGCGATCTGCGGTAAATGCGTAATACACAGCACCTGATGCTGGTTGGCGAGGGCCTTGAGCCGCCGCCCGACGACCTCGGCTACCCCACCGCCGATTCCGGCATCCACTTCATCAAAAATCAGTGTCGGCGTGGCTTCCGCGGCCGCGCTGAGGGCTTTGAGGGCGAGCATGAGCCGGGAGAGCTCTCCGCCGGAGGCAACCTGGACGAGTGGCAAGGGCGGCTCCCCAGGATTGGCGGACAAAGAAAATTCGACCTGATCATAGCCGTGCTCTCCGAGACGCCGACCATTTTGCGTAAACGGCGAATCCGACGTACTCGCGCCGCCCTCTTCAAGCTGCTGCGGGAATTGGACACCAAAGTGCGCGCCCTGCATGCCGAGCTGGCCTAACTCGGCCTGGATGCTCTGCTCAAGACTCCGGGCGGCTCTACGACGCTCCTTTGACAGTTCGTCAGCCCAGGACCAGGCCGTGTGAGCGGCTTGGGCAACTTCCTGTTGTAATGCGGCAATCGTCTCCTCCCCACTTTCGAGGTGTTCTAACTCTTGTTCCAGCGCAGCCTGCCGAGCCAGAATCGCCTCAATACTCCCACCGTATTTTTTCTTGAGACGCGAGAGCAGCGCGAGACGCACGTCAATTTCTTCCAAACGCTCGGGATTTGGGCTGAGGTGCTCGCCATATTTGCGGAGGAAGAGTGACGCCTCTTCGATCTGGGCCAACCCGTCACTCAGGAGTGAGACCGCTTCGTTCAGGCTGGTATCCACCCGGACTAGGTCACGCAGTTGGGCAACCAGGCGCCCGAGCTGATCCGTGACTGCGCCGTCACCCGTAGTGAGTACCTCTTCGCCACCGAACGCTGCCTGGTAGAGCCTTTCGGCGTGAACGAGAATGGTCCGTTCTTGCCGTAACTCCTCTTCTTCTCCGGGCCGGAGGGCGGTGCGACGAATCTCATCGACCTGAAAGCGAACGAAGTCCTGGCGTGCCTCCGCCGCCTCTTTGTCCTCGGTCAGCGTGCGCAAACGCTCCCAGGCCCGTCGCAGGGTCTGGTAGCGGGTTGCCATTTCCTGGACGCGTGGCGTCGTATCCGCGAAATCGTCGAGCAGGGATAGAGCCGAATCAGCTTCGCGCAAGACCTGCTGCTCATGCTGTCCGTAGACGTGCAGCAGCCCGGCGCTGAGCTGCCGCAGCAGCGCAACTGTGGTCAGTGTGCCATTCAGGTACACTCGGCTCCGCCCGTTTGCTGTAATCACGCGGCGGACGAGGAGTTCTTCAGCTTCAAGAAGATCATGTTCCACAAAGAGAGGGACGAGGCGCGCTTGGTCGAGGCCGAAGACCGCCTCGACAACGGCTTCTGTGGTATCGCGGCGAATCAGGTCGGCGGTTGCTCGACTGCCCAAGGCCAGGCCGATGGCCTGCATGAGCAGGCTTTTGCCCGCGCCCGTCTCTCCGGTGATCACATTCAGGCCGGACTCGAACGATAGTTCGAGGTCGTCGATCAGGGCGAGATTTTTCACGTGCAGATGACGCAGCATAGAGCCATTCCCCGGTTGCGTCTATCGTCAGCTTTCGAGCCGCTTTTCCAAAGAGGGGGCGCCGACTTCCGCCAACCCGCGTCGAGACGCGTCGTCCAAACGATCACTCACAATCTTGGCGATGTTCAGGAATATCCGGGCGCCAATCCGCGGGTAGCGTTTTTGCATACGATGCAAGAAGCGCTCGTCCACCACAATCGCCTCAGCGTCGTCTACGGCAATGACATCCGCGGTCCGCTGATTCTGACGAATGAGGGCCATCTCGCCAATCACATCGCCGCGTCCCATGGTCCGGAGCAGCTTTGACGTGCCGCCAATATTGAGCCGGGCGTCCGCCCTGCCGTTGATCAGGACGAACATCTCTCGACCCATCTCTCCTTGCCTGACGATGAAGTCACCCTTATTAAAGGTCCGATATTCGCCCATCAGCGTAACAATTTTAGCTTGCAGGGGACGGAGTCCGACGAAGAGAGGGATCGTCCTGTGCGGGTCCCGTCCGAGTTTCAGGTATAAGACTTCCCACAAGGTGATGATCTTGGTGGTGGCGAGCAGGGCCGGCAGCAAGATCACATCCGCCCCAAAGGCCACGACCATGGTTGCCGCCGAGAGCATACCAAATTCCTGGATCGGGACAAACGTCGAAAAGTACAGTACTAGAAAGCCGAGAAATAAGATGACGGAGGCATACAAACTCGGCTTGCCCACCGTTCCGAGGGTGTGGAGCAGGGCGGTCTCCTGGTCTGGTGTCGCGTGCACCTCGGCGCTCAACCTAGTCATCAAGTGCACCGTATTATCCACCGCTATGCCCAGAGCGATTGAAGCGATAATGCTGGTCCCAAGATTGAGAACCGCCCCGGAGAGCCCCATCAGGCCGAAAAAAATGACAATCGGAAAGATGTTCGGGATCATGGCGATCAACCCAATCCGAGCGGACAGAAACATGGCCGACATAATGACGAAGATGACGCTGACGGCCAGAGACAGACTACGTATCTGGCCGGTAATAATATCGCCGGTGGTCTCGGTCAGGAGAATCAGATTGCCGGTAGGACGGACCTTGAGGCCGGGCGGAAAATGCTCCCGAGCGTAGGTGCTAATACGCTCCGCGAGCGCTGAAATCTCCTGTGAGCCGGAGAGGGTGGTACGGACGAGGATATTCGAACGCGCAAAGTCCGGGCTGGCGACGGACCGAAAACTGGTCGGACTGCCAGCGACGAGCTGCATAACGGCGCGGAGTTGAGACGGCTCCTGCCAGAAGGTTGTGGGTGTGTCTGGCGGTGGCGCCGCAATGATCTCGCCACCCGGACCGACCAGAAGCTCACCGCCACCGGACTGCGCCCCGCGGTCGAGCAACTCACAATAGTCAACAAACGAGACGGTTTTATCCACGCCGGGTAGACCGTTGATATAGGATTGCAGGTCTTTGATCCGGCGTAAGGTATCCCACTGTTTCATGACGTCTTTTTCTTCGCCATCAATCACCACATAAAAAGCCATGCTACCGACCAGATGTTCGTTAATGGCGTCGGTGGCTTGGCGAACCGGATCGTTGGGACGAAAGAAGGACTGAAAGTTTGAATCGACCTGAATCGAGGAGAGGTTCCATATAGCCACCACGGCGAAAAGCAACGCCGCACCAATAACGCGCAGACGGTTCTGAATGGCAAAGCGCCCGATACGCCGCAGACCCGTGGTGACCCCAGGGGCGAACGCTACCGTTGGGTTGGCTGGCAGACGCAACTGCATGAGCACGGCCGGAACCAGGAGAACAGATAAAAGAAAAGCAATCAGAATACCGACTGACGAGAAAATTCCCATTACTCGAATACTGGCGAGCGGGTTCACACCCAAGGAGAGGAAACCGAGCACGGTTGTCAATGCGGTGATACAAATCGGCGGGCTAGTTTTTTTGAGGGTCTCTAGCACAACCTCCCGGACCGCTCCGTCTGGCCGGGCCAACTCGTAATACTCGGCCACCATGTGGAGTGAATAGGCCGTGCCCAGAACTAGAATCAGGGGCGGTAGGGCAATACTCCCCAGGCTGAGGCTGCTCCCGGCGAGCACCATAATCCCCAACGTCCAAATCAGACTGACCAGAATCGTCAGGGCGGGCAACAAGACTCCGCGGAGGGAGCGAAAACTCGCAAAGAGCACGATAACAATAGCGAGCAGGGTCAACGGAATGAAACGGCTCAAATCGCTCTGCATGGCCCGTGCGGAATAGACCTTGAAGCGGGGGAGGCCAGTATAAAACAACTGCTCCGGCCCGGTTTCGCGTTCCGTATCGAGGATGGCTTGGATTTGCTCATCAATACCCCGCCGCATAAACTCCTCGTCGTCCATGTCGACGAAGAAGATATTGATGGCCGCGGCTTTGCCGTCTGCGGCAACGAGGTTCTTGAGATAAATAGGCCGATCCGCCAACGTCTCCCGGAGCGTATCCAGGCCAGCCTGATCAGTGGGAATCTGCGCGACCAAAGGTGGCGGCTCGACCACATCGGCAATCGGGTCAAGCGCATTGGTCAGGCTCAGCACCTCCTGGACCCCCTCAACGTTCTCAAGCGCTTCAGTCAGGCGCTGAATCTTGTGTAAGACGTCAGTGGTATAGATGTCGGCGGCCAGCAGCCCGACCACCCCGACTTCATCGCTGCCAAAGAGCTGGCGGACTTCGGCGTAATACTGGCTGTCCGGGTTGTCTTGGCTCAGGAGGCTTTCAACCGAGCTGTCCAGACGAATGTCTTTTGCGTATACACCAAAGACGCAGGTGAGAATGAAGAGAAGAAGGAGCAGGGTCTTCGGTCGGTCGACGACGAGCAGGTAGAGCCGTTCCATAATAAGGTAGGGGCGGGTGTGCAACCCGCCCTTACTCCAGAAAGGCATATATCGGAAACAGACGGTCAGTACGAGGGGCACATCAGGAGGGTTCAGCCCGCAACAAGGTTGGCAATCTTGGCTGTCCCGGTTATAGAGCTACGAAGGGAGGGCCGGTATGAGTGTGCAAATTGCTGGATTCTGCCTCCCCTACTGCTGAGCGAGCATTGCGCGAAAAAAAGCAAACGTGTCCTCCAATGCACGGGCAGATGCTGGGCACGTTTACTCTTCGGGACGTGAGTACCCCGCTTGGGCGACGAAGCCCCTGGAATCCCTGTCTTGACCCGTCCGCCACACCTGCGCTAATCCGACCAAGGTGGTCCAGAAATCCACATACGACCGTGGAGTAACAAACCAGCTCATCCGCGGCATGGGGGTGAAGTTTCGCAAAGAAATCCTCCGGCCGGTCGGCCCCTCCCCAACCCGTCTTCCGGTCAATCAAGCGTTTTCCCTTGCGGCCACTCATCTTTTCTGGACGCTTCCGGGGCATATTCGACGCTTTTCTTCTCGGGCTACCCCGCAGGTGATTGCCCAGAGGAGCGGGCGACTCGACACCACGCTCTCTCCGCTGGCCATCTGGATGTTTGGGTATTACTTCCTGGTTGGGAGAGAGATTCTGCTTGATTTTGGGGCGATCAAAGCCAGCGACCATGCCGAGGATATTGAACTGGTCTTAGATTGCTGGAACCAGTGTGCAGCCGTCTCGCGAACCGACGGACATCAGGATAACAGCGAGGCCGGCTGGGCGAATCCGTATCTCCCCAGGGAAATCGTTCAGCAACTGTCCACCATGCTGGTGCCCGTCGATGCCGAAATGCGATGGGTGACTGAACAATTTCTGGCTGCGCTCGAATCCTACACCTTTATTTTGAATGCGGAGGCATATCTCGGGACGATTGATTCCGGCCCCTACCCGCTGAGTACGGATCGCCTGCTTATTGTCCGTCATTTTTTTGATCTGACCGGCCGGTGGTATCCGTGGCATGACCGCGCGGTTGAGTTTCCATATCCGACCTGCATCCTTGCTTTTACCCTCGACCCCGAGGAGTTTCGGACGATCAAGCTGAGTGATCGCGCTGCCCTGCTCACCTCACCCAGGGATTATTGGACGCGTATCCAAGAACTCGTTTTAGTCCGTCTCGACCGCATCCGTCCCGAGCCCCTGCCTTTTACTGATCTGGATCGTCTCACCCGGGCTGCAAAAAAAATAGAGCCGCGCATACTCGATTGGTTTCAGGCGCAGTCGTCCTATCGGACCATCATCCTTTGCGCTCAGTCCTGGGCAGTCAGACCAGCCGCGGTCGTTGTTCCTTCGGAGGCTTGTTTTGATTGGAAACCCGCCCCAGCCGCACTTGAGCTCTTATCCAAATACGCTCGGGACGACGCCTTGGCCGCCCGCTGGGCTCCGGAGCGCTGCTTGGCCCCAGATCGTTCGTCCGCCTTTGTCCCCGTAGAGGGCTGACGACCGGCGCGGTGCCTCCGACTGTGGACCGACGAGAAGCGGTGTTGGGCGTGCCATGCACGACCCGTTATATCTCCGTCTACTCCTAGCCATGCACTACCAGCCGCTGGTATAAGTTTCGATATGAGACAGTGATACAGGAGCCTAGGTGTTACCCCCGTTATTTACGTCAGACTATTTGTCTCGGCTGGAAACATTACGCATTCAGACCAGACGCCGCTTTCTTGGCAGCCGTCCCGGTGGTCATGTTTCGCTGCGCCGCGGGGCGGGGCTCGAATTTGCGGATTATCGCCGCTACTCTCCCGGTGATGACCTGCGCTATATTGACTGGAATCTGTACGGTCGGACTGACCGGCTCTATATTAAACAGTTCCAGGAAGAAGAGGACCTCTACACCTCACTCTTCCTGGATGGAAGCGCCTCTATGGCCCACCCTGCTCAAGACGGGAAGGCCGGAGCTGCTCGGGATATTATCCTCTCGCTGGCCCATGTTGTTCTGGCCAGTAACGACGCCGTCAAGCTCTCTCTCTTGAGCGCGGACACAACGGCCCCATCAACAACGCCATTCTTCCGTGGCCGCCAGCGTTTGGGCAATGTTGCGGAATTTCTTGACAGCTATAGCCCGGAAGGTCGGGTCAACGTCGTCCAATCGCTGGCGCAGCAGTTGCAGCAGTCCCACCATCCGGGTAAGGCGGTGTGGGTTTCTGATTTTTTATTTCCTCTGTCTGACGTCCGCACCGGTTTGAGTCTGATGCGCGACGCAAACTTTGACCTAGCGCTTATTCAGGTTCTCGGCCATGAGGAAATTGACCCGCCGCTCTTTCCGGGCGGCGCTCGCCTGACGGACAGTGAAAGTGGAGCGGAAAGCGTGGTCTACTTCGACACTCGGGCCAAACAGACCTATATGCAACGCTTGGACCGACACAATCGAGAGCTCCAGAGTTCCTGCCATCAGGCTGGGGTCCACTATGCCTGTTTTATTACCCATCAAGACGTGTCCCACTTTATTTTACGTGAGCTGCCGGAGATGGGGCTGCTGATGTAGTCGGACAACCACGTCCTCGCGCTGATTCTCATGCAGTTCAGTTTTCTTTCTCCAGCCGCCTTCTCCCTCCTGCTTGCGCTCCCCTTGCTGCTTGTGCCGTATTTGTTCCGGCAGCAACATCAACGCCGGGTCGTTCCAGCTCTTTTTCTCTACCAGGATATTTCTTCCCTGGCGCGGCGACGCCTGTGGGGCAGACTCAAGCTGTCTCCACTCTTTTTGCTCCAGCTTCTCATCCTGCTGTTATTGGTTGTCATTGCCGCCCGTCCGGTCTTGCAATATGACACTGCGGGAAAAATTGCGCTTGTCCTCGATACCTCGGCCAGTATGCAGGCGCGCGACCCGTCGGGCCAGGCCTCACTTTTTGAGGTGGCCAAAGAGAGAATTCAACAGGAACTGGCAGATAGCCCGGCAGGGCACCCCATCAGCATCTTCACCACCAATCCCCTTGGAGCGACCCCCGAGGATCTTCCCGACCTTCTCGCCGGTTCGGCCGATGCGGGAGAGCCTCTCACGGCTGGCTCCGACCTGCGGGCCGTGTTGGAGCGGATACGTGTCAGCGATGCGCCCGACCCGAGCGACGCAACGCTCTCCGCCTTTTTTGCCCGGCTCTTGCGTGATCACGATTTTGAGCGCGTCTTGTTTGTGACTGATCGCCCCGTCACACAGCCCTCCAGCGAGCAGACATCGAGGCAGGCCCTTCACACAGTGACACTGGGTTCTGCCCAGCCGAATATTGGAATCAGTACATTTCGCTTATACCGGAGCCCATTTTTTCCAGACGAGATTCATGCCACGGTCAGCATACATGCTACCGAGGACGCCCTCTCCCAGTTGCCTCTGAGGCAGATTGTCATCGAAGATGGCCAGACTCGGCAGCGCTTTGCCGCCCAACAGGTCAGACAGCCGGCAGCCCAGACCTTCTTCTTTTCCCGACTCCCCCTCTCGACGAGCTATCGAGCCCGGATTCTGTTTGGCGAGGGAGAGGGCCAAGACAAAGATGGACTGGCCGTTGATAATGAAGCCTCTGCGGTTCTGCCGCCCCTTGAGGAGATTGCTGTTTTACTCGTCAGCCCAACGCCTGAGGTTGGGGACAGTCTTGAGCAGATACCAAATATCAAATTGACGCTGATGACCCCCCAGGACTATAACCCCGCTGCGATGACGTCAGCCTCCGACTTCACATGCGTCCTCTTTCACCTGACCGCGCCCGAGGTACTACCACCGATGCCGGCGGCCTTTTTTCTGCCGCCCGACGACAACCCGCTCTTCTCCTTGGGACAGAGCGCCCAGCAGCCCGTGCTCACCCACTGGCTCTACGGTCATCCTCTGACCTCGTATGTGACTTTTCCTCTACTCACCCCAGCCTATGCCCAAGCCCTTTTTCCCTCTGGGTGGAATACGCCAATTATCGAGAGTACGGTCGGCCCACTCCTGTTGGCTGGAGAACGGGCCGGAAGGCGTTATGTCGTGACCGGATTCGACCTCTTACCCTACCTGGGAACGCGCAACCTGCCAGCCTCCATTTTGACACTGAATATTTTAAGTTGGCTCTCGGACCGGGCCTCGCAATCTGCTCTGTATAAAACCGGGGCAGTGCTGAGCCCGCAGGCACACACAGGCAGTCCAACCGCTCCGGCCCTGTCTGTTCGATTCCCTCAGGAGACCGACTTTCGGCCTGCCGAGCGCACCCTCTCATTGGACCGGCAGGGGGTGTATACTTTTCGTGAAAATGGCAAGGAACGTCTCGTGGCCGTCAATCTGCTGAGTCCGGATGAGACTGACCTGGGTCGGCCGCTCTCCCTAATGGTTGACGAGCCTAGTGGGCTGTCTCACATCCCCCAGACAGACCGCGTGAGCCGAACACATGAGCGGCCGATCTGGCCATGGCTCCTGCTCGCCGTGCTCGTCCTATGCAGTCTGGAGTGGTGGTGGGTCGCCCGAAAAGATCTGGCCCGAGAATAGTACTGAGCATTTTGTTGCGAATATGGAAGGCCTGACGCTACTGACCGATCTACTGTCGCCACAGGATTGGAGCCATCCGGCTTTGCTGTACGGTCTTATTGCAATCCCCTTCTTCCTCTTATTGCAATGTTTTGCTTTCCGTCAGCGTCCTTCGTCACCGAGTCTTGTGCTTCGTGGGCTTTTCCTGAGCGTGCTCGTCCTCGCAGCCGCAGGTCCCTCTATCCGAGGTAAACAACAACCCATTCCTTCCATCTTGGTGATCGATGTTTCAGACAGCATGACCGTCACCCAACAGCAGTGGGTCCAGCAGACGATTACGGATCAGATACGGCCCACCCCGGACACCCCGGTGGTGCTCTTTGGGGGGGGTAATCAGCGGTTAGCCTGGCAGGATGTTCCTCCTCTTTTGGTCAGTCCGCCGGAAAGCGTCCAGCCTGAAGAAACCAATATCGAGGCTGCCCTGAGTCAGCTTTTGGAAGAATCCCAGCCCCGACCGGTTTATGTCTTGAGCGATGGCTGGGAAACGCAGGGAACGGCGACAGTCCTGCTCCCCGCGCTGGCAAAGCAGGGGCTCCGCCTCTACCCACTGCCCCCGCCGCCGGAAGAACGCGCACCCAATATCGCCCTCCAGCGTTTCGGCGCACCACAGTCCACCTCGGGTGGAGACGATATTGAGATTGCGATTGCGTTGGAGAATACCGCCCTGCAACCTGTCCGGGGTGAGCTGACGGTACGCGAGCGTGATACTGTCGTGTGGCAGCAGGAAACTGAACTCCGCCCAGGAGCTTCTCTCCTCACCCATTCGCTACGGTTATCCGGCAGTGGTCTTATTCCCCTGCATGCCAGTTTCGTCCCGCATGCTGAGGCACCCGACGCCATTCCTTACGACAACCAGGCAACCGCGTGGGTGCAGGTTGCGCCGCAGTCGAGTGTCTTGCTGCTCAGCGCAACGCCGCGTGACAATCGCTATCTCGAACAGGCGTTAAGCAGTCGTGGGCTCGCCGTGACGGCCCTTGCCCCGCATACCCAGCCCGCCTCCGAACCCGCGCTCAACACCTTTACTGCGGTGATCCTCAATAATATTGCACACCACCAACTCCCTGCGGCCCTTGCGCGCGGGATGGACGCCTATGTCAAAAATGGGGGCGGTCTGATTATGGTCGGAGGGGAAAGCAGCCTCGGTCTGGGCCACTACGCTGGCACGGCAATTGAGCAAGTCCTTCCTGTGCGGCTCGTTCCTCCCCAAAAAGAGGAGCGGCGGACGGCCATGCTGCTGATTATCGATAAATCCGGCAGTATGCGGAAACAGCGGAAACTGTTGTACGCGAAACTGGGTGCCCGGGCGGTTGCTCGGAACCTGAAAGATACCGACCTGTTTGGGGTCATCGGTTTTGATAAGACCCCGTTTGTGGTGGCCTCACTCGACTATTTGGGCAAAACACGTGCTCATCTTGATGATCGGATTGACCGCTTAAAGCCGTCCGGTGGTACGTTCCTGCTGCCCGCCCTGCAAGAGGCCCAACGCCAGTTGGAACGTCAGCATGCCACCCGCAAACATATTGTGCTCCTGACCGACGGTGAGACTGGTGGCAGCGGGAGTGACTATCTGGACCTTGCCTCAGTCCTGCATAACGACCTCAAGATTACGATTTCAACCATTGCTGTGGGCAAACAGGCAAACCTGCGTCTGTTATCTCGTCTGGCAGACTATGGGGGAGGAGCATTCTATCACACCACCGATCCGTCGACTTTACCCGACCTCTTCCTCGACGAATTGGAAGAGAAACCGGAAGAAAAGACTATGGTTGAGCGGCTCCTGCGCCCCATTCCGAACCCGCGCTCCCCTCTGCTTAAAGACTTGGCTCAGCAGCGACTGCCGGCAGTGAAAGGCTATGTGCAAACCCGACTCAAAAAGGGTGCACGGGCAGACCTGTCAATCCGGGATGCGGACAAGCAACGCCCCCTTTTAGCCTCCTGGTCCTATGGCCAGGGCAGAGCAGCGGCGTTCACCTCGGACGCGAACGGGCGCTGGTCGGCGCCGTGGGTGGGCTGGGACCGCTACAGCCAGTTCTGGAATCAAACCGTCCGCTGGAGTTTTGCCCGAGAAGAGGGAGACGGACGCAATGGACAGTATGCCTCTCCGTTTTCCGTCGAGGTTGGGCACAACGAGACAGGGTTGCTGGTTGAAGCTTTTTTCTATGGAACGAAAGAGTCAGTCCAAACTGAGGCAACGCTCGCGGCAACGCTCACGGCGCCGGATGGGACTACCACTCACCTGCCCTTTGAACGCTTGGCGCCCGGCCATTATCAAGGCAAGTATGACACCCGTATGTCAGGCGACTATAGCCTTGAGGGAACCCTTCCCAGCGGGGAGCGATTTGGCCCTCTTGGTTACACGCTGCCTCTTCTCCGGCCGCGTGAAGCCCCTCAGCTCCAGTCCAATCTCCGCCTTTTTGAAACGTTGGCCGAGGCAACGGGCGGTGCACTGGACCCTGATTTGGCAACCCTCAACCCGCCGCTTGGTCCAGCCGAGCAACTGCCGCTCTGGCCGTACCTCATCCCCCTTGCCATGGCCCTCTATCTTGTGGAACTTATTATCCGTCGGCTCTCAGGCTAGAGCAGTTTCCACTGTGGAGTAGCGGGTGGGCGGCAGGCATGTTAAGCGGAGCAGAACCAGTAGCTAGGAGGAGCTATGCACGCGTATTCGCTGGATCTGCGGGAGCGAGTAGTGGCCGATCGGGAGGCGGGACTCCA
>JAJDTY010000046.1 GCA_022826945.1 Candidatus Binatia bacterium | reverse complement strand
CGTGGTCCCGCTGTTCGCCGACCTGAAACGCCATGACATGGGACCGGCGTTGGCCGAGTCATTCGGAGAAGAGCTGGCCGCGCAGTTCACCACCGCCCGGCTGTGGGGCGTGGCCGATACCGCCCCCTACCTCCACGATGGGCGAGCGTTGACGCTCACCGAGGCGATTACGCTCCACGGCGGGGAGGCGCAAGCGGCGCGTGATGCGTTTATGCACACGCTGGACGACGAGGAGAAGGCAGACCTTCTGGCCTTTCTCCGTTCGCTCAGGACACCCCACGCCGACGACGTGGCCCCTGATCTTCGGGCGGCGGACAACGGCGGAGACTTGGAACACTAGCGAGCCAACCGGCTCAGTCGAGCGGTTTTTCTTCGAACACGTCGTCCGCACTGTACTGCGCCTGAAACGCCTGAAGCGCACGATCGAAGGCCGGGTCTTCTTCCGTATCAGGCAGTGCGCCCTCTGCGGGCAGACCGAGCCGAGCCACCACCGCCTGCCAGCGCTCCAGTTGCGGCGGAGACAGGGGAACGGACACGGTGTAGTGCAGTTCGGTATCGTCACTGAGCAGGATAACCGTCAGCTTCTCCTGCCGGACGAGCTTCCGCAGAAGAGCAGTGTCGCTCGCCTGTCTCGGATTGAGGTAGAACACGCCGCCCTTGCTCCCCCCAAACGTTGGATGCAGTTGGTAGCCGATGGCCACCACCCATATCCGCTCGGGGCTCTGCCATGTAGACAGGCGCAGGGTGAGCGGCAGGGGGGCTTCGATAAACCAGTCCAAGTCTTCGACCCGGCTGACCACGGCCAGCTCTTGGGTGCCTTCACGGTCGATAAACCGGACGGAATACAGGGGTTCTTCCATTAAGAGCAGCCAGCTCTCTCGGTTAATCACCACACCGGTCGGTTGCATTAGGGGCACTCCTCTCCTTACGCGCTTGACCCACAGGCACGCATCTATCATACATGGCACTCGCATGGCAGGTTCGACCGTACGGGGCGCAGACACCGGTCATCACACAAGGAGGGACCATGGCGAGACCGGTCAGGTATAAGATCGTAGGACTGCTGTTCTCCGGAACAATCATTAACTACATCGACCGGGTGAATATCTCGGTTGCGGCGCCGGTTATCATGGCCGATTCCGGCTGGAGTAAGAGTGAGTTCGGGATGGTCTTTTCCGCCTTCCTGGTCGGCTACGCCGTGCTCCAGTTACCGGGCGGCTTGGTGGCCGATCGCTGGAGCGCGCGGAAAGTGCTGGCCCTCGCCTTTTGTGGCTTCTCGCTTTTCACGGCCCTGACCCCGCCGGCCATTTCCGCCTTTTGGCTGTTGCTCAGCGCACGTTTTCTGGTCGGCATGTTTGAGTCCGTCACCATTCCGGCACTCACCTCTGTCAACGCTCGGTGGATTCCGCGGGTCGAGTTTGGCCGTGCGCAGACCTTGAGCGTGTCTGGCGTGACGGTCGGTCAAATGATTGCCTACCCACTCACCACCTGGATTATTCTCAACTTCTCCTGGCAGCTCGTCTTCTATTTTAACGCCCTGCTCGGCTTTGTCTGGGCAGCGGTGTGGCTATGGTCTTCCACAGACACACCCCACGAACACCCGAGGATTGATGAAGCGGAACGTACCTATATTGAATCAAACCTGCCCCCCCGTCCGGCCGCTCCGCTGCCGTTGTGGACCGTGTTTTCCAGCGCCTCGCTGCTGACCGTGACCCTGGCCTTTATGTGTTATGCCTACGTGCTGTGGATGTTCCTGTTCTGGTTTCCGACCTATTTGGTGGAAGCACGCGGCATGTCTCTCGGCATCATGGGGACGGTCGGCATTTTTATGCATGGCGCGTCGTTTCTTGGTGTTATTGGGGCCGGGATGCTGTCAGACTGGCTGCTGCGTAACGGCTGGAGTGCGCAGTTCGCCCGCGTGCGCTTTGGTGCTTTCGGTCTCACCCTGGCCCTGCCCTGCCTGATTCTGGCGGCCCAGACTTCTTCACCGCTGATCTGTACCGTTTTTCTGGTTCTTTTTTATGGACTGTTCAGCATGGGCATAGCGGTGTTTACCACTGTTGCCCTGGAGTTTAATCCGCACCAGTCCGGCGCTATCTTCGGCATGATGAATACGCTCGGGACCTTCGCTGGGATTCTGGGTCCCTGGTCTGCCGGGCAGATGATCGAGTATAGCGGAGGAGATTGGACCATACCGTTGTTTGTCGCGACCGGGGTGGGAGCGGTCAGCGCCCTCATTTTATTTGTGGTCAAGATCAGGAAGATCGAGATAGAGAACGTTGCCTTGGCGGAGGCAGCGCAAAGCGGTTCGTGAGTATATACGGAAAGAGAACAGTGACAGAGAGGAGGACCCTATGGCAGACCGACAGAAACTCTCGGATACGGACATTCAGGCCAGACTGGGCAATATGCCGGGCTGGAGCGTGGTCGACGGAAAGTTGCACCGGGAGTATAAATTCCAGGACTTTGTCCACGCCTTTGGTTTTATGGCCAGTGCGGCCCTGGTGGCGGAATCCATGAATCACCATCCCGAGTGGTTCAATGTCTACAGCACGGTGAACGTTGACCTGGCCACCCATGACGCCGGAGGCATCACCGAGTTGGACTTTACCCTGGCCGGGAAGATGGAAGAACTCGCCGGTGCGGACAGTTGAAAACCTGGGGATAACCCACCCCGGCCTGCGGCCACCCCTCCCGGGAGGGGAGCAGAACACATCCCCTCCTGGGAGGGCGGCCATCCTGGCCGCCATGCGGGCTGGAAGCCCGCACTCCTAAAGGAGGAGAGAGGCGCGCTACACAGCATCGTGATTTGCTCTCGGGTGAGGAGGTTCCCAACGGGGAGCAGCCCTCGGCTGTCCCGCTCTCGGGTCAGATAACGCCCGCTTGTTCGAGCTTTTGCAGCTTTTCCTGGGAGAGGCCCAGCAGGCCCTGGTAAACGTCGCCGTTGTGCTGACCGAGCAGCGGGGCGGGGGTGACTTCGACCGGGGAGTCGTCGAGTTGGACCGCGCAGCCGGGCATGGTGATGGTGCCGCGGGTCGGGTGTTCAACGGTGGCGACCATGCCGCGTTCGCGCAGCTGCGGATGGGTGAAAATATCGTGTGAGTCAAAAACCGCCCCACACGGCACACCGGCCTCTCCGAACCGCTCCATAACCTCGAACTTGGTGTACCGTGTAGTCCAGGCCCGAATGATGTCGTACACCTCGTCAAAACGGGTATTGCGCTCGGACGTGGCGGTATAGCGCGAGTCGCCGATCAAATCCTCGCGCTCAATCGTACGCAGCAAACTCTCCCACATCCGTGGCGTCGTGGACATGAGATAGACGTAGTCGTTGGGTCCGCCCGGCGCGCAGGGATAGGTGTCTGTGGGAGCGGCATGGCTGAGGCGGTTGCCGGTGCGCTGCACCACGGCATCGGCCTGAAGATGGTGGCGCAGGGGCACCCGTACATAATTGACCACCGCATCCTGCATGGACACTTCCACGTGCTGCCCCGTGCCCGTCTTGCCCCGTTGCAACAGGGCGGCCAAAATGCCGACGGCGCAGTGGATGCCCGTACCGGTATCGCCGATAGTCGGGCCGGGTTTAAGCGGCGGCGAGTCGGACAGGCCGGTAATGCTCAGGGCACCGCCGGTTGACAGGGCAATCGAGTTGAAACTCTTATACTCGCTCCATGGGCCGGACGTGCCAAAGCCCTTGATGGTGGCATAGATCAGCCGGGGGTCGAGCTGCTGCAAGTCCGCATAGCCAAGGCCCAGCCGTTCCATGGTGCCCGGAGAGAAATTCTCCAAAACCACATCAACCTGCGGGATCAGGGAGCGGAAGAGGTCACGGCCCGGCTCGGTCTTGAGATTGAGGGTGATGCTGCGTTTATTGGCGTTCAGCAGAATAAAAAAATGTGAATCGAGTCCCGGCTCGTTGGTCAGAAAGTTCCGCCCCGACTCGCCGGTGCGGGGTGGTTCGACCTTAATCACATCCGCGCCCAGGAAGGCCAACAGCTCCGTACACGACGGACCGGCCTCAAAATGCGACAAATCGAGAATACGCACATGGTCGAGAGCGAGCATCAGTTTTCTCCTTTTTTCCCAGAGCCTGACACCCTACCACCTGGGTCGCGTCTCTGCCAAGCTTGTCAAATGGAGAGCGGCAAGAGATAATCAGAACGCAGACTTTCAATCAGGGAGGGACGGCAGGCTATGCAAAACAAGAAAACGTACGATCGTGCCACGCAGGATGTCGGGAATATCATTGGGATGGAGCATGTGAATGTCACCGTGCCGGACCAGGCAATTGCTTCGACCTTCTATATCTCCGGTCTCGGGTTGACCCGCGACCCGTATATGATGGTCGGGCCGGGCAATATGTGGGTGAACATCGGCCAGCAGCAGTTTCACCTCCCGGCGAGCGACCCCCAGGTGTTCAGAGGCCACATTGGGCTGGTGGTCCCGGACTTGAATACCTTGCAGACGCGACTTGAGCGGGTCCAAAAACGCCTCGCCAATACCGCCTTTCGCTGGTCGGCCAAAAAAAGCTATATCGCGGTGACGTGTCCGTGGGGGAATCAGTTGCGCTGTTACGCGCCGAGTCCGCAGTTCGGCAGCATGACGCTGGGGCTGCCCTATGTTGAGATACCGGTCGCACCCCGCACGGCTCGCGGGATTTGCCAATTCTATCAGGAGGTGATGAGCACCCCGGCGGGAGTCACCCAAGAGCGCGGCACCGCAGTGGCCCAGGTCCAGGTCGGGCGTTCCCAGGTCCTACGTTTTCGGGAAACCTCGAAAGCGATCCCCGCCTATGACGGCCATCATATCGCTGTCTATGTTGCCAACTTCTCGGCCCCGCATGCCTTTCTGAAACGCCACAAATTGATTACCCAGGAGAGCGACGATCATCAGTATCGTTTTCAGGCCATCGTCAACCCCAAAACCGGCAAGCTGTTATGCGAGCTTGAGCACGAAGTCCGCAGCCTGTTTCATCCCATGTACGAACGGGAATTAGTGAACCGTAACGCTGACCAGAGCATTTTCGCCTATCAGAAAGGCCAGGACGCGTTTGCCGCCTGAGCGGTTAGCGAGGGAAGCCCACTCCGGCCTACGGCCAACCCTCCGAGGAGGGGAGCATCACACATCCCCTCTTGGGATGTGTGATGCAAGATAGCAACTTGGTCTTCCGTTCGCCCTGAGCGTAGCACCAGCGAAGTCGAAAGACCTGCCCCGTACTGGGTACGGGGGCCGGGGGGCTCGCTCCTCTCGCTGCCCCTCCTGGGAACGCGGGCATCTTGCCCGCCCGGAAGCAGGCTGGAAGCCTGCGCTCCCAGCGGAATATGCATCACACGTCTCGGAGGGGTGGCCGTAGGCCGGGGTGGATTCCCCAGCCCCTAATCCCCAACTTCTAGGGCAAATAACGATGATGTGTAGCCGTCCGTCATTCCTGTAAAAGCAGGAATCCAGGTCTCCAGCCTCCCGACCTCTGGATGCCGGATCACGTCCGGCATGACGCAAGCGTACTGGCACGGCTACAACTTATATCGCGCCCGTCCTAATACCCCCCTCGCTTGTCCACGACATTATCCATGGGCTCGCCGCGTAGATACTGGCCCAGAATCGGTCGGAACAACGCCACCGCATGTTCCCAATAGTGAGAGCGAATACCGGAATAGTGTGGCGTCAGAATAACATTCGGCAGGTGGAATAACTCGCTGTCCGCCTCCGGTGGCTCAGGGTCGGTGACATCCAACCCGGCACCGCCGAGACGGTCTTCCTTGAGGGCTTGGATTAGGGCCGCTTCCTGAATAATCGCCCCGCGTCCAACATTCAGGATAAAGGCCCCTGGTTTCATCAACCGCAGTTCGGGCTCTCCGACCAGGCCTCTGGTTTCCGGCGTCAGCGGGGCAGCCACCACCACATAGTCCGACTGGGCCAAGAGTTGGGGCAGATCGTCCGGCCCGAGCAACTCATCCACACAGGCCGGCTTTCCACCACCCCGCCGTTTATTGGCGACTACCCGCATGCCGAACGCCTGACAGCGTTCGGCCACGGCCAAGCCAATACTGCCCAGCCCGATAATGCCGACGGTCCGACCGTGCAACTCGGCAATCAGCGAAAACCGGCTGAGCATTTCCTGACGCGCCCACTTGCCCTCTCCCTGGAGGCGGTACGCATCGTGCAGGCGGCGCGCAAACATAAGCATCATGCCCAGCACGTGCTCGGCAATCGGAATGCCGTAGAGGCCGCGCGAGTTGGTGACAATGACATCGCTCTCGACCAACTCCGGAAACAAGACGTGCGTGGCTCCGGCCGAGGTGAGGTGGAGCCATTTGAGCCGGGTGGCGATAGCCAGGTCCTTTTTGTTGAAGCGGACGGCGCACAGCACCTCGGTATCGGCCAGTTCGGCCAGCCGCCGGTCCGGGTCCTGAATCAGGTTGATGTGGGCCTGCGGAAATTCGTCTTGCAGTTGCCGGACGAGCGTGAGGGGAAAATCCGGCCAGCCAGCCAGCCCGGCCGCACCGGCAAACGAAATACTCACCTTGGTCATGGCGATCCTCTTGACGGGCCTATTCGTTGCCTTCCATTTGCACGTCTCGCCAGTAGCTCCACGGCACGGGATAGTGCACCAATTCCAACTTGATGCCGTCCGGGTCGGCAAAGAACACGGCGTAATAATGCGGGCCGTACTCGGGATAATCCGCTGGCGGGTCGAGGACGGTGATGCCCTCGGCCAGCAGAAAATCGTGAAAGCGGTCCACATCGGCCTTATTCCTGGTCTTGAGGGCCAGATGGTGCAGGCCGGCACGAAAGCGGTTATGGCCTATAGCTTTTTCTTCGTCCGCGGCTTCCTTGATACCGATGATCAGGTGGGCGTTGTGGAAGCCGTTGTAGTGCGGATGGACGAGTTTGCGAAATCCGAGCGCGCCCAGAATCTTTTCATAAAAGGGCAGCGAGCGGCTCAAATCCGTCACCGTCAGATCAAGATGATCGACGCCCAGGACCTCAAAGGTCTCGAAGTCAGGACCGATCGTTTCCAGCGGGACCGAGCCCGGGATGACCGCGCTTTTCAGGTGGTCGGCGTGAAAGAGTTCGGATGGAGACATCGCAATCCTCCTTTGCCTGAGCAGACCGCGTGCAGGTGCCCCCAGGCCCGGGAGCGTTCACCGGGCGTCGTCCCGTATATGGGAGCGGCACCCTGAGTGAGCGCTCTCGTAGCCCTGAGATGGCTCCTAATCCAGCACCTTCTCTTCTTTGAGCCGCGCAATCTCTTCCGGCGCATAGCCTAGCACGTCCCGCATGACCTCGTCCGTATGCTGGCCGAGCAGCGGCGCGGGTGCGCGAACGCCGTTGGGGGATTCGGCCAGTAACCAGGGGATGCCCATATGCAGCCGGGAGCCGACTTCCGGATGCGGCAGGCGCGCAAACGCCTCGCGCGCCTCCAACTGCTTATCCTCTGCCAGGTCGGACGCGCTCAGTGCCGGAAAGGCGGCTACACCCGCCTCCTGGAGCGTCTGCGTGACTGCCCAGCGGTCGCGTTGGCTGGTCCACTCGGTCAGCATTTTTTCCAGCTCGTCTTCGTTCGCTTTCCGGTCGGAAGCGGTATGAAAGCGCGAGTCACTCGCCAGTTGAGGCTCACCCATAGCCCGGCACAGGGCCTGCCACTCTTCGTCCGAGCCACACGCGATCGAAACCCAGGCGTCTTCTCCCGCACAACGAAAACAGTTGTGCGGGGCCATGACGGGGTCGTGGTTGCCGTCGCGCGCGGGCTGGGTGCCGTTCATGACGTAGTCCATCCAGCCCTCGGACACCAGGGCCGCCACCGCGTCAAACAGCGACACGTCGATATACTGGCCCTGGCCGGTGCGTTTCCGGGCGACCAGCGCGGCACAGACTGCCGCGGCGGCGTGAATGCCGCTGTTCGGGTCGCCGTACGAAATCCCGACTTCCTGCGGCGAGCCGTCCCGATAGCCGGTCAGAGAGGACAACCCGCTGACCGGGGCCATAGCCGGACCATAGCCCATGTATTTTTTCCGCGGGCCGGAATGGCCAAAGCCCGAGATCGAAGCCACAATGATATCCGGCTTGATCTGCTTGAGTTCGTCATAACTGAGCCCCAGGTTGTCCATCACGCCGGTCGCAAAATTATCCACCACCACATCACTCTGTTTGATGAGCTCTTTGATAATCTCCATCCCCTTGGGTTTGGCGACGTTGAGGAGCAGACTTTTCTTGCCCATGCTCCACTCGTTGAAAATACCGGAGCGGTTCACCCCGGCTTCCATACCCTTCGGGTAGATCGGCAGCCGGCGGGTAATATCCACCCGCGCGTTGGATTCGACCTTGATCACCTCGGCCCCCAGATGGGCCAGATGCATGGTGCCGAACGGCCCGGCCCAGACCCAGGTAAAATCCGTCACCCGCACGCCTGCCAGGGGCAGACGGGAGTTGGGGGTTGGGGATTGGGGGTTGGAGGGACGTGACGGGCTTGGCAGTTCGGCGAAGACCTCGGCAGTGTGCTCTCCCAGTTGTGGGGCGGGACGACGAATCTGCCACCACGGTTCGCGCAGTCGGTACGGGGCGCCGAGATGGGTCAGCTTGCCCGCCTTGGGATGTTCCACATCCACGAAAAACCCGCGCGCACGGAGATGCTCGTCTTCAGCCAGCTGGGCCATGGTCTGTACCGGAGCAAAACAGATCCTCCGCTCCTGGCCCATCCGAAACAGTTCATGCACCTTCTGCTGCTGGAACCACTCATCCAGATACATCTTGAGCACGTCCTGGTTCTTGGCCCGCTCTATCCCGCCCTGAAAGATCTCCCAGCTCCCCCACTCGGGATTCCCCATGAGGTCGACCAGGCGTTCCCACTGGTCTTCTTCCGCAACGACCAGGAAGATCAGGCCGTCCTGACACTCATAAATACCCCAGGGGTACAACAGCCGTTTGCCCAGGCGCGAGGCGACCCGCTCGCTATACGTATAATGGACGAAGCTCTGCTCCATGAAAGAGGACACATAGGCTTGAGTGCTGAGATCAATATGTTCTCCACTCCCGGTTTCCAGCGCTCGATAATAGGCGCCAAGCGTCGCGACCGTGGCAGCCAGCCCGCCCTGGAATCCCGTCTGCTGGCCATATGCCTTAAGAGGCGGCAGGTCCGGATAGTCCGAAGCTCCAGGGCTCAACCACGCCCAGCCGCCAGCATTGGCGACGGTGATGTCGTACGCCTTGTAGTCTTTATACGGGCCGGTCAGACCGAATGGCGTAATCGAACACATCACTAGCCGTGGGTTGAGTGCCCGAAAGGCCGGATAATCGATGCCCAGTTCCGCCATACGCGGCGGCGCATAATCATGGACCAGGATGTCGGCCCACTGCACAAGTTGAGCGAGGCGGTCTTGCTCCTGCGTCACGTCAAGCGTGACGCTACGCTTATTGGTATTGAGGGCTAAAAAGAGTCCGCTCTGTTCCGGGTCTGCTTGACCGCCGGGAAAAGGCCCGCACCAACGGGATTGGTCGCCGCCCGGTTCTTCGGCTTTGACGACATTCGCGCCAAGGTCAGCCATGAGTTTTGTGGCGTAGGCTGCCGAAGCAAGATGGCCGAGTTCCAGTACTTTGACACCTTCGAGACCCTGCATACATTCCCTCCTTTGTCAGAGCGGGTCAGACAGCTCCGACGTCTTTCTCGATATCGATCAGCGCACACGTTTCTAACATTGATCGAGCGAATTTCCTAACCTTCTTCTCAGTTCCAGGCTGACTCGCGATTTGATCTCTTGTCGGAACCTGGGATAGTATCTCTGCTCACGGATTGAAAGAGTAAACGTGTCCTGCACTGATTCCAAGTCGTTGTACACATTTGCTCTTTGAGGTCAATCCAGAAGGGACGCACCGAAGCAGAGAGTTGGAGAGATGATATGAGCGGTGTAGGCCGGAGTCTTGTCATAGGAATCGGTTTGTTGGGCATCAGCCTACTGTCCGGCATTGTGGGGGAGTCTGTCCGGGCAGATGATCTGGCGGACATCCAACAGGCATTTGAGGCGGATATTCGATTGTTCAATGGACAAGACCCCACGACGTTTACGGCCACCGCGCACGATCATGTCGTCTTATTCGGCCCCTTGTCCCCCTTTGCGGTCGAGGGAAAGGCCGCCATTCAACAACTCGTACAGGAGTATTTTACAAACCACGATTATGTCAGATGGCGTTCGGTCAATGCGAAATTCCTGGTGATTGAAACGAGCGGGCTGGCGTGGGGGCATTATACCGTGCGAGAGCAACCGCGGGTTGGACCACGGAGAATACTGCATGGACGCTACACCTTCACCTACACCAAGGAGGAAGACCAATGGCTGGTCGTCGCCCTGGACTTCTCGCCGCTGTGATGAGAACAGGCCGGAGCTGACAAAGAAACGTGAACGCGATGAGCATACGCTAAGGGAAACTGAGTATGACGCTGCTACGCCTGTGCCTGATCTGGAGCCTCGTGCTGGGTGGGCTGTCCCCGGCTCTCGGACAATCGGAACGTGAGGCTCTCATCACCGCTTTCAGCGCCGAAATTGAAGCCCTCAATACCGGAGATCTGAGCGCGGCGGTTGCTGCTGTCCACGACAAAATCGTCCTGTATGGGCTGTACTCGCCATTTCCCATCGAGGGGAAAGAGGCTTTTCGACAGGCAGTTCGGGAATACTTCGATGAACAGGAACACGCCGTGCTCGAAATCGTCCATCCACGATATCGCCTGACCGGAGCAACCGGGGTGGCGTGGGGCCACTACCAACTCACACGGAAACTCAAGGGAGAGCCGGTCGAGATCACGCCCGGCCAGTATATGCTGACCTATGTGCAGATCGATGGCGCATGGCTAGTGATGAGCATGCACTTTGCGCCCTTACCGCAATAAACCACGCTGAACCAGGAACCGCGTTCGGACTGGCACGGGCCTGTCAGTAGCAACTAACTCAGCCCATAAAACTGCTTCGCGCTCTCCGCTAAGACCTTGTGTTTGTTCTCGTCCGAGAGCTTCTCGGCAATCATTTGCGGAGCCCCAGGAAAGAAACCGTCCGGGTGCGGATAATCGGTGGCCCACAGAATCTTTTCCGCGCCAACATAATCCACCAGGTGGGCCAGGCTGCCCTCAACCGGTTCGTACGAAATCCAGCACTGGCGCTTGAAATACTCGCTCGGGAGCAGCGTGAGGGGTGAATCCGTGAACACCCCGTGATCGTCGCAGTGGCGGTCCATGCGGTCCAGCCAGGGAGCAATCCAGCCACCGCCCGACTCCAAAAATGCAATGCGCAACTTTGGGAAACGCTCGCACACGCCGTCCCAGATAATGCTCAAACTTGCCAGCATCATTTCCACGGTATGCGAAACAATATGACGCGGGGCCAGTTCTTCAAAGCGGTCGGCCCCCGCCGCCGGCATCCCGCCCGTCCCCTCGTGAATGCCGATGGCAAAGTCGAGCTCTTGGGCTTCGGCCCAGAAGACATCGTAATCGCGATGCCCCAGCATACGATCGTTATATGGGTTGGGACGCAGAAAGCCGCTCCGCATCCCCAGTTCATTCCGGGCGTAGCGCATTTCTTCGATCGCCAGCTCGATGGATTGCATAGGCAGCATGGCCACACCGAACAGCCGGTCGGGATAGGGCTTGCAGTAATCGGCCAGCCAGCGGTTATACGCCCGGCAGGTGGCCGCCGCGAGTTGGGGGTCTTCTATCGCACCGGAAAAAAGACCCAGGGTGGGATACAGGAAAACAGCGTCTATGCCGTCCAGCTCCATGTCCGGCATCCGCGCGTGCGGATCAAAACCGCCCTTCCGGCCTTCGGTGTATTTAATATCGGTCGAAGCCCGGCCATCCCGCGCGCCAATGGCACCGGCAAAGCCCAACCCTTTCTGGCCGCCCAGGACGCGGCCTTCAATCCGCAGGCGCTCCTTGCCGTCCGTATCGACAATCAGTTCGGGCACGCGGTCCCGGTAGGCCGGATCAATATAGTCGGCCCAGAAATCGGGTGGTTCCAAGACATGGCCGTCCGAATCAATAACATTATAAGCGCGACTCATTGGCGTTCCCTCCCTGCTCAATAAAGAGTAAACGTGTCAACATCTATATATCTATTGGAGGACACGTTTACTCTATACTTTCACAACGCGTTGCCTTGCGTCCTACCACCTTCTCTGGAGGGGTACAAGCTTTGCTCGCCTGTGTTGATACGCCCGTACGACTTGAAACCTACCGGGGCAAGACATATGCTCCCGGTAACAATTTTCCTATCTCTAAAGGAGGAACGACGCATGAGACCACCAGAAGTTCAATCCAGCATGATGCAGTATCCCGGCCAAGGCGATACGCCGGTCAACGCCTACCTGAGCCAGCCCGCCACCGACGGTCCGCATCCCGGCGTGATCGTCATCATGGAAGCCTTTGGCTTAAACGACCATATTAAAGACGTGGCCGACCGGTTTGCCCGCGAAGGCTATATTGCGCTGGCACCGGATATGTATACGCGCGAGGGCAATCCCGACCCCACCGATATCAACGACGTGATCAAAGTGATGTTCTCCGTCCCGGACTCTCAGGCCATGGCCGACCTGGACGCCGCGGCCCGGTTTATCAAGGGCCGGGATGACTCCAACGGGAAAGTGGGCGCCATCGGCTTTTGTTCCGGTGGGCGGTACACCCTGATGTTTGGCTGCACGAGTCAAAACCTGGATGCCGCAGTAGATTCGGCCGGCGGTTTTATCATTCAGGACGATTTTCCGCCGACCCGCCCGACCTCGCCTATTGATCTGGTCAAGGACCTGTCCTGCCCCCTGCTCGGCTTATTCGGTGAAGAGGACCCCAACCCCTCGCCGGAACACGCCGATCGCCTCAAAGAGGAACTCGACAAGCACGGCAAGACGTATGAGATGCGCATGTATCCCAACGCCGGCCATGCCTTTTTCGCCGACTATCGAGATAGTTATCGCCCGGTGGCGGCCCAGGATATGTGGCATCGCGTGCTGCTGTTCTACGGCAAATATCTCAGCAACTAGCCTAATCTCTCTGGGAGAGGGCCGGGGTGAGGGGGCCTGTGTGGGCCGGCCTCACCCATCAATACGTACACAAGGAGACGCACCCATGGCAGTAGAGAAATTCCCCGTCGAAGCGAGCCATATCCTCATGTTTGCTCGTTCCGTGGGCGACTATAACGAGATTTATGCTGACGAAGAGTATGCCCAGACCACTGAGCCTGGGTCCATTATTGCTCCACCGACCTTTGTTCAGGCGAGTGCCCAGTTTGATCCCGACTATTTTTTACGGCCCAAACCGGGCACGCCGTGGTTCGGCTCGGGCAAAGAGCCCACGAGCATAAAAAAAGAAGGTAGCGGCGGGGGTGGAGGCGGCGGGGGCGGCCTGCACGCCGAACAGCACTATGTCTACCACCGGCATCCCAAACCGGGCGATGTCCTGACCGCCACGGTAAAACCGGGCAAGAAATGGGAGAAGCAAGGCAAGCGTTCGGGCAAGCTGCTCTTTTCCGAGACCGTGACCGAGTATCGCGACCAGAACGGCGAACTCGTCGTCACCGCCCGGAGTGTTGGCGTCCAAACCGAGCGGCCCGTCGATCAGTAGGAGGGAAAACATGGCATTATCAGCGAGCAACCTCAAAGTCGGAGATACCTACGAAGAACAGGTGGTCGAAGACCTCAAACGCACCCAACTCGTCCAATACGCCGGAGCGTCGGGCGACTATAATCCGGTTCATACGGATGAAGTTTTTGTCACCAAAGTGGCCGGCTATCCGACCGTCTTTGCCCACGGCATGCTGTCCATGGGCATGACCGGCAAGATGTTGACCAACTATGTCGGCGACGGCCGCCTCACCCAATACGGCGTGCGCTTTACCCGCCAAGTCTGGCCCGGCGACTCCCTGACCGCCAAAGCCACGGTGAAAGCCATCCGTCAAGAAGAAGGCGGTCACATCGTTGATCTGGATGTCTCGACCGTCAATCAAGACGGAGTCGAGGTCGTCAGCGGCTACGCCTCGGCGCGGGTTGATCCGTAGGTTTCAATGGCAAGAAATTTCATCATTCTCTCTCCTTGATATGCTTCTAGGGGAGGGAAGGCTTCCCCGTAGATTTGGCCGTTTAGGCATCGCGACTCGGATGGTCTGCACCACCGCCGCCGAAACCTAGATTATGGTGCTGGACGGCGTTCTACGAATTTGATCGAAATGTCCATAGCCTTCTATCACACGTAAGGAAGCGAAGGATGGTAGATAATCGGCCACTCTATGAAACTGACAGACCTGGATCAGAGCCAGACCCTGATGAGGTCCCAATACGGAACCGTCGATTGGTTACACAGCCATATGATTTAGCCGTCCAGGGTTTGGTAGAACAGATAAGAGGTGGAACGATCTTCCTGCGCCCAATATCCGAGAGACCGAGCTTCCAACGTCGGTATGTCTGGCCTAACGCCTTGGCATCCAGGCTCATCGAGTCGATCCTTCTCAATGTTCCGATTCCTCCATGTTACTTATCACAAAACGAAGACTTCGAGCTTGATGTAATTGATGGTCAGCAGAGGCTCTTCTCAATCTATAGATTCCTAGATAATCAATTCAAGCTATCTGGCCTTGAGGTTCTGACCGAGCTCAATTCCCTTCGCTTTCACCAAATCCCCATGAAGATGCAACGACAACTCAAAACCCACACTCTTCGCTGTGTTTTGATAACAAATGAATCCCATCCAGAAATTAAGTTCGACATCTTTGAACGTCTCAATACCAATACTGTTCCATTAAACGCTCAAGAATTACGGAACAGTCTTTATAGAGGAAATTTAAACGATTTACTCAAAGACGTTGTTGAATATTCACCCTGGCTGGAAATACTTGGTAAGAGAGGGCCTGACAAAAGAATGCGTGACGAGGAATTAGCGCTTCGCTTTTTTGCCTTTTGGATTCACGGGGTTGACTCTTACCGTACACCTCAGAAGCATTGGCTCAACGATACTGCAAAACACGGAAAAGAGTACTCACCAGAGAGGATAGATGAACTCGGTGAAATTTGGAGGCATGCGATTGATGTTGCTCTAGCATGGTTCGAGCCACAAGAATGTTTTAGGAGACTCCCGCTCGACCGCTCTTCAACTATTAACCGGGCACTTTTTGATCTTATTATGCTATCTGCGGCCAATACTCCTAAGGAGAATGCCCCTAGTCGTAAGCGCGATATTCGTAAAAGCTATACTCAATTACTCATCGATGAAGAATTTAACGACCTCATAAGCCGTGCAGTTGACCACACAAGGAGAACGAAACGACGATTTGAAATGTGGAACCAAGTTACGAAAAAGTAGCGTTCTCAATGGCACGGTATACATCGGCCTATTCCTCTTTCGTTTCTAGACTTGCCGAAGTGGAGATCCTGCGTCGTTCAGCAAGGGAAAAAGAGGAGTTAAACCCAGTCGGTCTGCGTCGAGAGATAAACGCTTTGTGTAGAGGAGCAATTGTATTACTTAATGCCCATCTTGAGGCTTATATAAAAGAACTAGGAGAAGTAACGCTCGATTCTATTTACAAAAAAAGGGTATCAAGAAATACCATTGCTCCACAATTCTACTACCATCTTTCCAAAGACATTCTTGATGAACTGAAAGAGACATCTGATCCTCTCAAAATCGCAGACAAACTTTTCTCTTTCTTGCAAAGCGATACTATATTCTGGACTCTTTCTGGTCCGTTCCCTCAGCCACTTCCGGTGGATCGATTCAATAAAGGCTTTTCAAATCCAGCTTTCCAAAAAATAAAAGTATACTTCAACAGGTTTGGCTATTCAGAATATAAGGACGATCTCGCCCATTTTCTGCGTGCCGATTATAGGGCCACTATCAACATGGTAGACCAACTTGTTGACACTCGAAATAAGATCGCACACGGAGACCCTACAATTACAAAGACACCAACCGATATCAAAGATATGGCTATGATGATCCGTTCATATTGTAATGCAACTGATACGGTATTTGCCTCGTGGTGCAAAAACACTCTTTGCGCTATCCGGTGATGCTGCTACCCTCCGCTTGGGACTAGCACTGCTTTTAGGCAGCATCCTTTTCTGAAGTCGTAAAAGTCACACTGATCCCAACGGCCCTGAGGATGGAAAGAAGGCTTGCCAGTCTTGGATTTCCATCTTCGGAGAGCATCTTGTACATACTCTGCCGATTGAGCTTTGTTATTGCGGATAAGACCCCAAGTCCACCGTGGGCTTCGGCAACATTTCGGAGAGCAACAAGAAACTCGTCCACTGCGCCATCTTCTATTGCAGCAGAGAGATAGGCCGCCGCGGTCTCTGGGTCTCGGAGTTCTTCAAGCAGGAATGTATCGTAGTCTTTAGTTGGCATTGTGCTGAAACTCCTTCCAGTAGTTATGGGCCCGAGCAATATCTTTCTTCTGAGATCCTTTGTCTCCACCGCAGAGTAATAAAATTACGTCTGATCCAACAATCCCGAAATAGACACGGAAACCCGGCCCGAAATGAATACGCAATTCATACACTCCATCGCCGACACTCCGGCAATCACCAAAATTGCCAAGTCGGAGACGGTCGATCCGTTGTAGGATGCGTGCTCTGACCCGTTTCTCTTGCAGACTGTGAACCCACGCTTCGAACGGTGCTTCGCCTTGTTGTGAAACATACGATTTAATCGTCCGTTCTTTGGATTCCATCGCCCAAATGTCGCTTAAAGGCGACAGATTGTCAACCTCAATAAACTGAAGGTAGGGAAGATACTCTCTACCTTCCTGTGGAACGCTACCCTTCCAGGCTTCGAGTGAGGTTTGTCATCATACGCCACGGTAGGGCGGGCCCGGCTTCGCGGGTCTGATATTGGTCCCCGCCATAGACGAGATAAGACTGTCGCACCTGCTCTTTTGCCAGGTGTTGATAGTATTCGAGCCCCTGAAAAAAATCGGCGTTCAGGGTAGCACCGGATTTGATTTCGAGCGCGGTCACCTGATCGCCCCAATCGATGAGCACATCGACCTCCTTGCCCTTGTGATCCCGCCAGAAATGGAGCGGTAGCTGCTTGCGCTGGTGGGCATTCCATTTGTACAGCTCGCTGACGACCCAGCACTCAAACAGGTTGCCCCGGAGGGCGTGCAAGCGCAATTCATCAGCTGAACGGATGCCGAGCAGCCGGCTCGCGAGTCCGGTATCGTAGAAATAGAGCTTTGGTCGCTTGATCAAGCGTTTAGAGAAATTGCGGTGGTGAGGGGTGAGGCGATAGGCGATATAGCCCGCTTCCAGAACGGAAAGCCAGGCACTGGCAGTATTATGGGTGATACCGGCGTCGTTCGCGAGTCCGCTCAGGTCGAGCGCCTGCCCGATTCGTCCGGCACAAAGCCGCACAAAGGTCTGAAAAACATGGAGATTTTGCACGGCTTTAATCTGACGGACATCCCGTTCAACATAGGTACGGATGTAGTCGCCGTACCAGTCAATCGGGTCAAGGTCGCGGTCGAACAGGGGGGGATATTGTCCGGTGAAGAGCAGGTTATCAAGCGACGGAATCTGGATATCGGCTGTCTGCAACTCGGCAAAGGAAAAAGGCAAGAGGTCAAACAGCGCCACTCGCCCGGCCAGCGTTTGCGAAATCCCGGCGAGAAGACCAAAGTGCTGGGAGCCTGTAAGGACGAAAAAACCCGGCTCTTGACGCTCATCTACAATCCCCTGGATATAGGAGAAAAGGTCAGGCGCCCTTTGGACCTCGTCGAGAATAGCGCCTCTGGGGAAGCCGCCGAGAAATCGTCTTGGGTCAGACAGGGCAAAGTCCAACTGGTCCGGATCTTCCAGGCTGACGTAGGCTTTGTCAGGAAAGGCCGCACGCGACAGCGTTGTTTTCCCCGACTGACGAGGCCCGGTTATAACGATGACAGGATAGCCTTGCGCGGCTTGACGGAGAGCTGGGGCCATTTCCCTTTCTATCATAAGTATAGATAATATAATGATAAGTACAATATTTCAATCATTCTGACAAAAATTATATTCAGAATCAGAAGCATAAAACTGTCATACCAGGCGGAAGAGAGGACTGAAGTCTGGTCTTTATGGGCTGGTCGTCGTATGGTGAGTGTATCTTGTCATACGAGCATTGCGAGGAGCACTATGGATACCGAAGCCATTCGCCAAGCACGCATTGATCTCACAGCTATACTGCGCTGGTCAGACCGGCTCGGCCTGAGTGAGGGCATCTGTAATCACTTCAGCCTAGTCGTCCCAGGCACGACGGATCGGTTTCTAATCAACCCCCAAGGCTTTCATTGGTCTGAGATGCAGACAAGCGATTTGCTCGTCGTCGACCCGGATGGGAATGTGATCGAAGGCAAATGGCAGGTTGAGCCCACGGCCTTTTTCATTCACTCCCAGATTCACCGCGGTAACCCGTCTGCCAGGTGCGTGCTCCACACCCATATGCCCTATGCAACCGCCCTGTGTGCAATCGACGGCGGGCGTCTCGAATGGATCAGTCAGAACGCCCTGCGTTACTATCAGCAGGTTGCATACGAAGAGGCGTATAACGGTCTCGCCCTGGACGAGGCAGAAGGGCAGCGGCTCAGGGAGAAGCTGGCCGATGGGAAAGTGGTCTTTCTCGCCAACCACGGTGTGATTGTGACCGGGCCAGACGTGGCAACCGCGTTCGACGACTTATACTACCTGGAGCGGGCGTGCATGGTTCAGGTGCTGGCCCACTCAACCGGCTTGCCACTCAAACGTATTCCTGACCAAGTGTGCCGTCACACGAGTGAGCAGTTTGAAACGGCCCGCCAACAAGCCGTCCTCCACCTGGAGGCGATCAAACGGATGCTGAAACGTGAGGCTCCCGAATTCCTGGAGTAAGCGCAACGCGGCAAGATGCAAGGGGAGCCGGGCCATATCACGGCCCGAGAGTAAGGTGGGTCCTCCCGGACCCACCCTGTTGAGTCTTTAGACATCGAGACGATAGCCGGCACCGTCTCGGACCAGCTTGCCGGCGGTTGGTCCGGCAAAGTGGGTGCCGATGATCAGCGTCGGCGTATCCGCGAACTGCTCAAAGGTCCGCCAGCGGGTGGCCAACGCCATATTGTTATCCACGTCGAAGGGGGTACAGATATTCGGGTCGTGGAACTGAATCGGATGGTGAATGAAGTCCCCGGTAATCATGGCCGCCGCGCCATTGGACTCAACCACGACCGAGCAGTGGCCAGGGGTATGACCCGGGGTCGGGATCAGCCGTACCCCTTCGCAAATCGTCGTCGGCGCGCTGATTGGCTTGGCCAGACCGGCGTCCATGACCGGCTTCATGGAGTCCTCGAACACGCGCTGCTGAACCTTGAAGAAGTCTACCGCATCGGCCGGCAGGCTGGCGAGCATGTTGTCATCAATCGCTCCAAACAGGTCCAGCTCTTTCTGGTCCATCAGGTAGGACGCCTTCGGAAATGTCGGCACCCATTTGCCATCAACTTTCTGCGTGTTCCAGCCAACATGGTCGAGATGCAGGTGGGTACACATCACGTAGTCAATGCCGTCCGGGTCGTACCCGGCAGCCTTCATCTCGTCCAGAAACGAGGTGGACAGATT
>JAJDTY010000073.1 GCA_022826945.1 Candidatus Binatia bacterium | reverse complement strand
GACGACGGCAAACGCGCCCGGGCCGCAGCCGACGAATACGCCGCGATTTTTGATGAGCGTTTTTATGTCGAGGTTCAGGCCAATCACCTGCCGCAACAGGAAAAGGTCAACCCGGCCCTGATCGAACTGGCCCGCCAGAAGTCGCTCCCCCTGATTGCCACCAATGACTGTCATTACCTGAAGGCCGAGGATGCCGAAGCCCACGAAGTCCTGCTGTGCGTCCAGAGCGCCAAAGTCATGTCCGACGAGAATCGCTGGCGGTTCGGGACCGACCAGCTCTATGTCAAAACCCCGGAGGAAATGGTCTCCGAGTTTGCCCACTGTCCCGACGCGATTGCCAATACGGTCGAAGTCGCAGACCGGTGTAACCTCGACTTGTCCTTTGGCAACTTCTATTTCCCGAACTATGATGTGCAGTCCGGCGGGACGCTGGAAGACTGTTTGGAGCAGACGGCCCGTGAAGGCCTGGAAGAACGCCTCAAGCCCCTCCGCGCCGCAGAAGATTGGGAGAGCGCCAAAGAACAGGTGTATCGGGATCGCCTGGACTATGAACTCAAAGTCATTGGGGAAATGGGCTTTCCGGGCTACTTCCTGATTGTGGCCGACTTCATTGGCTATGCCCGGTCGCAGGGGATTCCGGTTGGTCCGGGCCGCGGCTCGGCGGCAGGGAGTCTCGTTGCCTATGCGCTCAAGATTACGGACATTGACCCCATCCGCTATCATTTGCTGTTCGAGCGGTTTCTGAATCCGGGTCGGAAGAGTATGCCCGATATCGATGTGGACTTCTGCTACGAGCGGCGGGACGAGGTCATTCGTTATATCAAGGACAAATATGGTGAGGACAAGGTCGCCCAGATTATTACGTTCGGAACCCTCAAAGGCAAACAAGCGATCAAAGACGTGGGTCGGGCTTTAGAGTTCTCGTATGGTGAAACCGACCGCATTGCCAAACTCTATCCCGCACCAAAACAGGGTAAGGATCACCCGCTGGAAACCGCGCTCGACATGGAGCCTCGGCTGCGCGAGGTGCGCGAACACGGGGAGCGTGAGCAGAAGCTCTTTGAGCACTCTCTGAAACTCGAAGGATTATTGCGGCACGCCTCGAAACACGCGGCTGGGATTGTGATTGCCCCTAACCCCCTCGTGGAGCATCTGCCGCTCTATGTTGACAAGGAAAAGAATGTCCTGACCCAATATGCTGGCCCGGATGTCGATACTATTGGGCTGATCAAGTTCGATTTTCTCGGCTTAAAGACGTTGACGCTGATCCATGACGTGGTGAGGCGAATTGAGGAGAGTCGAGGCACTGTTATTGATCTGAGCACGATTCCGCTTGGCGATAAGCAAACCTATCGATCACTGACCCGGGGGGACACGGTCGGTGTTTTCCAGATGGAGGGGAGTGGCATTCGCAAGCTGATCACTCAGCTCAAGCCGAATTGTTTTGAAGATATCTTTGCCGTCATTGCGCTGTTTCGCCCCGGACCGCTCGACAGCGGAGCGGCCGAACAATTTATTAAGCGCAAACATGGCAAAGAATCGGTGTCCTATCCGCACCCGCTACTTGAACCCGTTCTCAAAGAAACCTATGGGGTCACGATTTACCAAGAGCAGGTAATGCAGATTGCGCAAACCCTGGCCGGATACTCCTTGAGTGACGCGGATAATCTACGCCGCGCTATGGGGAAAAAGAAAAAGGAAGTGATGCAGGAGGAGCGGGCCAAATTCCTGAAAGGCGCGTCGGAGAATAAGATTAAGGATAAACTTGCCGGAGAAATTTTTGACGCCATGGAGACCTTTGCCGCGTATGGATTTAATAAATCCCATGCGGCCTCCTACGCTCTGATTTCCTATCAAACCGCGTATTTGAAAACCCATTTTCCGCAGGAATTCATGGCGGCACTCACCAGTCTGGAAATGGGTGATACCAATAAAACGTATAAAAACATGGCAGAATGTCGGACGCATGACATCCCGGTGCTTCCACCCGACGTGAATGAAAGCGGTGAGGATTTTACCGTTCGTGGTCAGACCATTCGTTTTGGGCTCGGCGCGGTAAAGGGTGTCGGGTCGAAGGCGATTGAAGTGATTCAGGAAGCCCGTCAGGATGGCCCCTTTACGGATCTCTATGACTTTTGTACCCGGGTACAGAGTTCGCAAGCGAATAAACGGGTGATGGAGAGTTTGATTAAATGCGGGGCGTTTGATTCGTTTCAGACGCCCCGCGCCCAACTCCTGGCTGGTGTCGAAGACGTCATGCGCTGGGCCGCTCAAAAGGCAAGTGGGCACAGCAATGCCAACCAGATGGGCTTATTTGCGAATGGCGGCGCGGACCCGGCCTTGCCTGAGTTGCCCCAGACTGAAGAGTGGTCGGATATTGAGAAGCTGAATAAGGAACGCGAAACGCTCGGGTTTTTTATTACCGGCCACCCGCTGGATAAATATGTCGGGCGACTGCACGGCGTGACCTCTCTGACCACGGCGGACCTCAAAGGACGCAATCATCAAGAGAAAGTCCGTCTCGCCGGTGTGGTTCAGTCGCTGAAACTCAAGAATAACAAAAAAGGAGATCGCTACGCGACTTATACCCTGGAGGATAAGGCCGGGGGCGTTGAGGTCATTGTATGGCCGGAAGCCTATCGACGTCATGAATCCGAAGTCCATTCCGAGCAGCCGGTACTGGTAAGCGGCTCACTCGATGTCGATGAGGAGCGGTGTCAAATTATTGCCAATGAAATCATGCCGCTCGATGCTGTGGCGAAGGCCGAGGTCAAGCAGGTCCATATCCAAGTGCCGGCTGACAGCACGACCAAGGAAGATATCGTTGAACTCAAGACGGTTCTGACAAAACACCAGGGCCAGTGTCGGGCGTTTTTGCACGTACTCCATGCGGACCATTCCGAAACGATCATCTCATTGCCGGAACAGCTCAAGGTCGCACCAACTGCGGAGATGCTGACGGATGTTGAACAGCTATTTGCCCGGGGCGTTGCCTCGTTTCAGTAGCGTGCGCACGGGAAAGAAGGGGAGATAATCACCTGTGGCTGGCCGCCGGCGTCGATACGCAGCTGAATGCACTCCACCACCGGAGCGCGCTTTTCTTGTCGGCATCGACTCTGGGGAACCAAAAGGAGAAACAGGGGGTGGACTCTTCTCAGCCCAAGAGTCGATCGAAGAACTCGCCCGCCTGAGCGAGACTGCCGGCCTGACGGTCTCAGGCCAGACTATTCAGCATCTGCGCAGTGGGGTCCATCCCGCCTCGTTTATTGGGGCCGGCAAGATTGAGGAGGTGAAACAACTCCGGGAGGAACTCCAGGCCGGGGTTGTGATCTTTGACGAGAGCTTATCTCCGGCTCAGCAGCGCAATTTAGAGCGCGCGTTAGGCTGTAAGGTCATTGACCGAAGCCAGCTAATCCTTGACATCTTTGCCCAACGCGCTCACAGCCAAGCGGGTAAATTGCAAGTCGAGCTGGCCCAGCTTGAATACTTGCGTCCCCGACTCACGCGCCAATGGACCCATCTGTCGCGCCTTGGTGGTGGGGTAGGGACAAGGGGCCCTGGTGAATCGCAGCTTGAGGTGGACCGGCGCCGTATTCGCGAACGCATTGCTAGCTTGCGTCGTAAGCTGCATGAGGTCGAACGCACCCGATCCCTGCATCGGCAGGAACGGGCTCGGGTTCCCTTCCCCTGCGTTGCGCTCGTCGGCTATACCAATGCGGGAAAATCGACCTTGATGAATCGTCTGACCCAGGCCGAAGTCTTTGTCGAGGACAAGCTATTTGCCACGCTGGACCCAACGAGTCGTCGGCTTGATCTACCTAACGGCCAAGCCGCGCTCCTCACTGACACGGTCGGGCTTATCAATAAACTTCCGCACCAACTCGTGGACGCGTTCAAAGGGACGCTGGAAGAGATACGGACGGCGGACGTACTGCTGCACGTGATTGATGCGACCCATCCGCGGTGGTCCGAGCATCAAAGTATTGCCGAACGTGTGCTCGAAGACATGGGAGTACGGAATAAGCCGACTATTGCCATTTTCAATAAGATTGACGAGTTGCCTCAGACCTCAAATGACAAGGCCCACTGCGATGACGAATTCGATATGGACGACTGGTGGGGTTCTTCCTCGGCACGGACCACGAACGGACGAGAGTATGACCGGGATAGAGTGTTTCGTATCTCGGCAAAGCAGGGGACAGGCATCAAGCCGCTGGTAGAGGAAATCGCCCGGCTGTGTACCCTCGATCAAGAGGTGATCGAGGTTGAGGTGCCGCTTGGCAGTGGGGATCTGATGGCCTGGTTGCGACGCAGCGGAACAGTGATAGAAGAAACGTACACGGAGACCTGCGTGCAGGTGGCAACGCGGGTGTCGGCGAAAGTGGCAGGCCAACTCAAGAAACGCTTGGCACAGACCCGTCAGAGCGCGAAGGTCTAGATATTAAAGAAGGGGATTTCTCATTCCCGGTGTTCTCTGTACTCAATCTTCCCAACTTCATTACCCTGTTACGCATAGGGGCGATTCCGATCTTTTTGATCCTGCTGGTGGACGAACGGTACACTGAAGCGCTGCTCGTCTTTATTCTGGCGGGCATTACCGACTCACTCGATGGCCTGCTGGCTCGCTGGCTGGACGCGCGGACGACATTGGGCGCATTCATTGACCCCCTGGCAGACAAACTGCTCCTGGTGAGCTCCTTTGTCATCCTCGCCTTTTTAGGTGATATTCCTCGCTGGCTTGCGGTTCTGGTGATCATGCGGGATGTGATTATTCTGATTGGCTATAGTGTGCTGTTTTTTGTCACGGGCCATGCCATCGAAGTCCGCCCGACGCTTATTGGAAAGGCCAGTACTTTCTTTCAGTTGCTGACGGTCAGTATGGCCCTGGTCGCCCTGCATAACGCCGCTTGGCAAGTTCCACTCCTCCGGGACACGAGCGAGATTCTTGCCGGAGTCACCGTCACTATCTCAGGATTACAGTATTTATCGCGTGCCCTCAGGTGGTTTAATAAACAGGAAGAGGAGTTGTCCACGACGCAGTCGGGGTGACACCCGCTCGACTCAGACGGCTCCAGAAGTATACAAGACGGGGAGAGTCACCCTGACCAAAAGGAGGAAGAAACATGTTGCATGTACTTTATTTCATTACCAGAAAGCCGTCTTTGAGCGATGAAGAGTTTCATCGCTACTGGAAGGAAACCCACGGGCCGATTGCCGCGCGTATCGTTCAGACGTGGCGGTATGAGCAGAGTCACCGTATTCCGTTTGAGGGAACGAACTCCCCCTATGATGGGGCGGCGGAAGCATGGATTGAGGATCAAGCGGCGATGGATGCCTTGCGTACGAATGCTGAATATGTGAACGGTGCGCTCGCCGACGAACCCAACTTCATAGATATGAATCGCGTGGAATGGTTGGTGACACACGACCACGTCATCAAGGACGGTCCGCAAACCCCACAGCAGGTGAAAGGTATTTTCCAGCTCAAACGAAAGCCGGGCATGAACCTTGAAGACTTTCGGCAATACTGGATTGAGGTCCACGGTCCGATCGTGTGTGAATTGCCGGGGCTCCAGCGCTACGTGCAGTGCCATACCATCGACGCGGCCTATAGCTATGCCGAGCCAAAATGGGACGGCGTGGCACAACTCTGGGTCGAAGACTTGGCGGCGTGGGATACGTTGGTCAATTCACAAGAATTCACCGAAGGTTCGTGGCCAGATGGAGCGAAATTCCTGGACCAAGCGCTCATTACCAACTTTATGGCCCAAGAGCATCAGGTCAAGTGGCCGGAGTAAGTCGAGACTTTTTATACTCGGTCCGCATTTCGGACTGTAGGCGACCCAGGCGGTAGGTCTGCCAGTCGAGGAAGGTAGCGCTCCGGGCAAGGGTCGGGTGGACTTCGCCGATGAGCCGCCACATCTCCTGGACAATAAGGCGATAGTCTGGGTGGCCTTGCGGCAGGGTGCGGAGTTCACCCATATGAAGAGCCTCGCGCAGGTTGAGCTTCATATACCACCGAACCCGATAGGCAAACGGCACGACGTATTGAGCCTCGGTCGGAAAATCCGCGAAGATTCGCTCGTACACCGTGGCCGCCCGTTCCATGCACCCCATAAATGGTGCCTGGAACCCAGCTTGCTCGATCTCAGACGGCGTGTCATAGCCATGCATGGTGGTGAAATCCTGGCGCTCCTGGGTGAGTATTCTATGCCGTTGGAGGTCACGGTAGATTCCCAAATTACCAACGATATCGAACGTATAATATGCATGCTCAAGTGCCCGACCGGGTTTGTCACGGCGGTGCCGGCGTTGTCCGATGTAGGCGTCGAAAACCCGTGCCCGTTGCTCAGCCGGAAGTTTTTTCACCAGAGCGCGCACCTGACCGAGCGGCAGGCGCACATTCGGGTAGAGAATGGCCGCCAGGATGCGATCCTCAGCGTCCCGGTCGTAATCGACGAGACTGACCGGCTCAGCCGATTGAACGCTCTGTCCGTCTAGGAGTGTCTGCGACAATGCCCGGGTATCCGCCGCTGTTTGTCTTAAGTATTCGTTAGGCTGGGCGCGTTTGACAAAAGACGGAATAAGCGCCTCTAGGGCCTTATGCATAGGCTTGGCGATGTCCTGAGCCTCGGCCAGATCAAGCGAGTAGAGCTTGTTGAGCAGGTGTTCAAATGCTTGGCCGACACCGAAGATGCCAACGTTCGTCAGGGTGGCTGCCGGGAGATACGACCGCAGAATGTCGCAGGCGTGCGCTCGGACAGTCGAGCGATACGCCCCCTCGGCCCATCTTCTGAGGGTTTCGTCCTTCCGTGCCTCTGCATAGGTGAGGGGATCGCCCGTTTGTGGATGTTTCCACTCAACGGTGTCGATGGGTAGACTGTCCCGCACAAAGGCGATCATCGGCTCGATTTGGGCCGCATAGGTCTCGAACAAGTGGCGCATACAGCTGAGATACGCCTCCCGATGCGACGAGCCCATGATTGTTGGTTCCTTATAGAAAAGGTAGTCGCCGTCAGGACCGTAGCTGTCAAACCGGACATAGCGGGTCGACTTCTCCAACGGGGCGATGCCGATCCGGGCATCTTCAAGAATCTTAGCGGCAACGTTTGAAATCCTTTCACAGGCGATGTGCGCGCCACCAAGTTGGGCGACCGAGTCGTCACCATAGCCGACGAGGACTCGGTCATAGAATGCCCGTGCCTTTTGGATTGCTTGGCTATCGTCGCTTGGAGTGGCTCCATCACTAAATAGATTGCCCTGGAGGTCCGTCTGACCAAGGAACTCATCCAAAAAAATTTGACGTAAGCTTTTTGACGACCGGCTGTAGCGAGAGAAGAGGGCACCAGCGACCTCTTGTGGAAGTTTCAGACCAAAGATGGGCTCAGTCAGATTGGTGAAGAATGGGGCAAGCTTCTGCGTGTCTGCGGGAGAGAAGGCTTCGCTCATAATAGCGAATCGTGTGGCTCTGCAAGCAGCCACCTTGTGAGGAGATGTTTATTCAAGTTCGACGAGCAGTTCTCCAGATTCAACCGCCTGACCCGTCTCAACGTGAACGGCTTTGACTGTTCCGGCAATGGGGGCGCGGATTTCATTTTCCATTTTCATCGCCTCGATGATGATGACGCCCTGGTCTTTTTCCACGGTATCGCCTGCCTGCACCAGGAGTTCGACTACTTTCCCCGGCATCATCGAACAGATATCTTTCTCACCCGCTCCACCAAGACTCGCCCCGGCTCCGCCCCGACGGGCCTTGCGTTCATCGAGTACTCCGACCTGAAAGCTTTTGCCTTCATAGGCGACGGTATACTCGTCGTCTTTTTCTGCCACATCGACGGTAAATGATTTGTTCTCAACAATGAGCGAGTACATATGGCCGGTCAAGCGTCTGCCGTCGATAATATGCTCTTCATCGTCGATGACGATCTTGTACTGGTGTTCGTCCAACTCGTGGACGCTGATGGTATAGGTCTGGTCGCCGAGCATTGCTTTATAGGCCATAGGGATGCAGTCCTTGCTGAGGCAGTGCTTTGTGTTCGCTAACGGACGCCTTCGCGCCAGCCAGTGGCGCGCCAGGCCGAGACGTTTTCGGAGCCTCCCGTTGGGCCAGAGACCGATTTGGTGAGGTCTCTTTCCTTGTGATAAGCCGCGAGGGCTGCCGCCGCCAGAATGATTTCATGCCGCAGGTGGTCTTCTTCTTCCGGTAATCCCCCATATTCTTGAGGGATAAAGCCAGTGTCCAAGTCGCCTGACACAAAGCGGGGATGGGTCAACGCCCAGCGGTGAAAAGGAATATTGGTGATAATCCCCTCGACGGTGTATTCCTGTAGTGCCCGCAGCATGCGCTGAATGGCTTCGTCTCGGGTACGACCATAGGTGCATAGCTTGGAGATCATGGGATCGTAATGGATCGGGACCTCCCAGCCTTCGTACACGCCGCTGTCATCGCGGATACCATAGCCGCCGGGAGTACGCAGGATTTGTATTTTTCCGGGGGACGGAAAGAAGTCCCGAGCCGGGTCTTCAGCATAAATCCGACATTCGATCGCCCAACCGCGCTGTTGGACCGCGTCTTGCCCTATGGCTAAAGGCGCTCCGGTCGCAATCTCGATCTGGGCTTTCACCAGGTCCACTCCGGTGACGAGTTCGGTAATCGGATGCTCGACCTGGATGCGGGTGTTCATCTCCAGGAAGTAGAAGTTCTGTCGGGCGTCTACCAAAAACTCCACGGTTCCGGCCCCAACATAATTCACGGCCTTGGCCGCCTCAACCGCAACTTTACCCATCTGCTCGCGGACGTCTTGGCTGATTGCCGTCGAGGGTGACTCTTCAATGACCTTTTGGTGCCGACGTTGGAGTGAACATTCGCGTTCGTACAGGTGAATAATATTGCCGTGCGTATCGCCCAATACCTGGACTTCAACGTGACGCGGCTTTTCGACAAATTTCTCCATATACATCCGGTCATCGCCAAACGATGACTGCGCCTCGGAGCGCACCCCACGCAGGGCGGACAGCACGTCTTCTTTTTTTTCGACCAGCCGCATGCCTTTACCGCCGCCACCGGCTGAGGCTTTGAACATGACGGGAAAGCCGATTTTTTCCGCGGCCGTTACAACGTCGTCATCCTCGCCTAACACGTCGGTGCCCGGCACGATCGGGACGTTTGCTTCTTCCATAATGGCCCGTGCGGTCACCTTATCGCCCATCTTTTCAATCGCCTCGGGATGCGGTCCAATAAAGGTAATGCCCGCCTCGCTACACGCTCTGGAAAACGGCGCGCGTTCAGACAGAAAACCGTATCCTGGATGAATAGCATCTGCGCCGCTTCGCTTGGCCACGTTGAGGACTTTTTCAATCACCAGATAGCTCTCCGAGGACGGAGCTGGGCCAATGGGATAGGCTTGGTCGGCGTATTGGACGTGCAGGGCGGAGCGATCCGCGTCTGAATACACGGCAACGGTCTCAATGCCGAGTTCCCGACAGGCGCGAATGACTCGAACGGCGATTTCTCCCCGGTTTGCGATCAGTACACGTTTGAACATAGGTCCTACCTTGGCGGGATTAGGAGTTGGGATGTCGTGGTTGGGTGCTCACTCATCTGTCACCTATCCCCTTATAAGGGGATATTGCCATGCTTCTTGGGCGGATTTTTCTCCCGTTTGTTTTGCAGCATCGTGAGTGCCTGGATGAGGCGGGGACGCGTATCCGCGGGCATGATGATCTCATCAATATAGCCTAATTCCGCTGCTTTGAATGGATTGGCAAATGTCTCGCGGTATTCCTCAACTAATTTGGTCCGCTCGGCATCTTGGTCTTGTGCGTCTTTGATGGCGTTACGGAAAATGATGTTCACCGCCCCGTCTGGACCCATGACTGCAATCTCACCAGCCGGGTAGGCGAGATTAATATCACCACGAATAGCCTTACTCGACATGACAACATAGGCACCGCCATACGCTTTGCGCGTAATGACCGAAATCTTTGGCACGGTGGCTTCGCAATAAGCGTAGAGCAGTTTCGCGCCGTGACGAATAATCCCGCCGTATTCTTGGGATGTCCCTGGGAGAAAACCCGGCACGTCGATAAAGCTGATAATGGGGATGTTAAAACAATCGCAAAAACGGACGAACCGACTCCCTTTGACCGAGGCGTCAATATCGAGCACTCCGGCCAGAAAGGCGGGCTGATTGGCGACGATGCCGACTGGTTTACCGCCAAGCCGGGCAAACCCAACGACGATGTTGCGTGCGTAGTCTTTCTGGACTTCGAAGAAATGCTGCTCGTCCGCCACCGACCGAATGATTTCGGTAACGTCGTAAGGTCGGTTGGGGTTATCCGGAACGATCTGATTGAGGGCCTCATCTCGCCGATTCGGGTCATCGGTAGTTGGCTGAAACGGCGGGTCTTCCATATTATTGCTGGGGAGATAGCTCAGCAACTCACGAATCGAGTGAAAGCACTCATCTTCATCCGGGGAGGCAAAATGAGCGACCCCGCTGGTCGCATTGTGTGTTGCCGCTCCACCCAACTCCTGCATGGTCACCTCTTCATGCGTGACCGTCTTAATGACATCCGGCCCAGTGATAAACATATAACTGGAATTCTCCACCATGAAGATAAAGTCGGTGATAGCCGGGGAATAGACCGCTCCGCCGGCACACGGTCCCATAATGGCGGATATTTGGGGCACGACACCTGAGCTCAGGACGTTGCGGAGAAAAATCTCTCCATAGCCCGCCAGACTTTCTACCCCTTCCTGAATCCGAGCGCCGCCCGAGTCATTAATGCCAACAACCGGACAGCCCGTCTTCATAGCCAAGTCCATGACTTTACACACTTTTTCGGAAAATGCGCTGGAGAGACTGCCGCCAAAAACGGTAAAATCTTGGGAGAAAACAAAAACCTGACGGCCGTCGACCGTTCCATGGCCGGTGACAACACCATCGCCCGGGATCTTGGTTTTCTCCATGTCAAAGTCGATGCAGCGATGGGTTTTCAACCGATCCAATTCAATAAAGCTGCCCGGATCAAGAAAGGCGTCGATCCGTTCCCGCGCCGTTTTTTTGCCGAGCTCGTGCTGGCGTTCAATACGCTTTACACCGCCACCCTGGAGTGCTTGCTGGTTGAGGTCTTCAAGTCTGTTGATGGTTTCCTTGAGGCCCATACTTCTTCCTATTCTTCCGTTTGCAAAGTCGCGAGACCTTGGTCTTGTATTATGCGAGACGAAAAAGATCAAGGAAGGGGTGGTCAGTGCCGACGCTTTTTGGGCCGCGGCATCTCACCGAGAACAAGAGCAGGGAGAGCAGGGCAGGGGAGACGTGACGCAGGGTCTGCAGGATCTCTCGATTATTCCTGTTTAGCCATTTCTTGTTCAACGAGCCTGAGCCATTGGCGCGCTTGCTTGGCCGAAGCTCTGTGGGAAGTCGCCTGGGTAAAGGCGGCTTTACTTTCATCCAGGTTTCCCGACCGGTACTCAGAAATACCAAGGAGCATGAAGGCCTTGCCCGTATTGGTCAGCCCGCCTTTTCTCAAACCTTCGGAGACGGTGGTAGTCACTTCCTGCCACCGTTCTAATTGAGCAAGTATCTCGGCACGCCGAAGATCAATTTTGCCCGTTTGGGCACGGTCAGCGAGCTGCTCAAGGACATCCAACGCTCGTTGATCCTCTCGCGCGTGCAGCCAACACGTTACGAGCAATTCGCGATTGGCATCAACATCCTGCACGATCTTTTTGTTCAATCCATCCATCAACAGGTCGGCGGCTTTATAGGGCAAGCCGAGATGCAGATAGTACTGCACGACCTGTATGGCTTCCCGTTCGTTCAGCAGGCCTAATTTGTAGGCCATGGCCAGGGTGGCAACGGCTCGTTTGTGCTTTTCCTCCTGGCTGTATATCTGCGAGAGTTGCTGCCAATAGGTTTTTTTCTGCGGATACTGAGCGAGGAGCTGCTGGAGTGTCGAAGCGGCTTGGGAGAATTTTTCCTGCTCAATTTGGACGACAATCAACATCTGGTACCAGGCTTCGTGGAATGTCTTTGTCTCGTCAATTGCCCGCTGAATATTCTGCTCGGCACGGATGTACCGTTTGAGTTGAATATACGCCTGAGCAAGAAAGACCCGCGCCTGCGGGCGAGGGTTCTCCTCGTCGGCAAACCAGGTTTCCAGTGCGCGAGCCCCCTCTTCGTAACGCTCGGCGCTCATCAGCATTTGGGCTAGGTTGTACCGAACGATTTGGGTGTTGTCTGGCGGTAAGGCTCCACCAGCCAAGCATTGCTGAAAGGCACTGACGGCTTGATCGTATTGCTCCAGGCCGGCATGGGCATATCCCAGCGTTTGCTGGACAAGAGCTGTTTCATAGGGACTGAGCGAGGTGTCTGCTGCGAGTGCCTGTAATTGTGTCAGGGCTTTTTGATGCTGCTCGTTCTGTATCAACTCCTGCACTGCGACCAATTGCTCGTGAACCTCCTGTGACAGACGCGGTTCCTCGCCGCCAGCGATGCTGGGCCAAGCCAGACACAAAGATACTATTCCCAGGCCGCAGAGCATGTGGAGCCAAGCTGCAATGCGGCGCGCTTTCCTGAGCACTATCAGCCTCCTCCCAGGGCAAACTCGATCCGCTGCGACGCGCGCGATTCAACCGCCTGTCCATTCTCCACGCGAGGTTTGAATTTCCACTGGACAATGGCTTGCAACGCCGCCTTATCAAAGACTCGAGGGGGGTCGGATTCGATAATCGCGGGATCGGCTACGCTGCCGTCTGCCGTAATAGTGAACTCAACCGTGACAGAGCCCTCGATCTGAAGACGTGCGGCGCGCCCCGGATAACGGGGCGGGACTCGGACCAGCGGCATCAACTCATGTCCTGACAGGACCGTTTGCTTGTTGCTGGCCGGCGCGGCCAAGGGGGTCATATCGAGCAAAGGACCTGACGTAATGGCTGCGGTCATTTCAATCTGTGGTGCCGAGATCTGAGGCTGGTTCGCCGTCTGTAAGGTCAAGCTCGGAGTTGGCGGCACTTCGGGTGGAGGGGGTTCCTCGGGCGGTTCACGCTCATCTCGCGGAGGGGGCTGTGCCTCAGGTGCGAGACGAACAAAATCAATGATAGGATAGGCATCCGGGTAGGAACGCGCGCGCTGGGAACGTGCAACCAGCACGTGCATGATCAGAAAGAGCAGGACGGCAATGGTCAGGCCGGCGAGACCTGACACGGCGGCTCGCCTGAACATCCTCAGCCCTCCTGTTGTCGGGCAGCAACCGCGATATCATTCACGCCGGCCAAGCGGACTTGATCCATGACCTGTACCAGCAGGCCGGTGTGGGCGGTTTCATCGGCTAATACCACAACACTGGCCTCAGGGCTCTCGGCGAGCATCCGCTCGACGTTTGCCCGGACGGCCCGAATATCGATCGAGCGGCGCTCCATCCATATTTCGCCCGTTTCTGAGAGCGCAATGCGAATCGTCCCACGCCCTTGCGTCTGAGCTGTCTGCGCGACGGGGCGGTTGACCTCAATCCCGGCTTCCTTCACGAACGAGGAGGCGACCAGAAAGAAGATCAGGAGGATAAACACCATATCTATCATCGGCGTTAGATTGATCTCAGGAGCACTGTCACGTCTGTCCCGGCGTAGTCTCATTCGGTACCATCCTTAATATATCGTCTTAGTCCACACGTAAGAGGCCGGCTATCCGCTGCGCAGATTTTGCCGCTCTCCGGTCTAAGTTGGAACTGAAATAGAGTCCGGGAACGGCACACACCAATCCGGCCATAGTTGTAACCAGTGCTTCGGAAATTCCACCGGCCAAACCATTGGCATTGCCGGTTCCAAATAACTGCATAACCGTAAATGTGAAAATCATGCCGTTGACTGTTCCCAGGAGCCCTAAGATGGGTAACACAATGGTCAGGGTCCGAATCAGAGAAAGACCTCTGCGGAGCTGAAAGTCCATCTGAATGATCTCCATCTTGCGAACCTGAAAGGCATACCACGACTGGTGGTCGCTGCGAGCTTGCCAGCGAGAGACGACATCATTCTCAAGGGAGGGATAGCGTGTCCAAAAGAAAACAAAGCGTTCGATAATGAGAGCCCACAAGGCGATAGCAACCACAAAAATAGCCCACAGCGCCGACCCGCCGGTCGCAAAGAACTGTTGGAGTGGACCAATAAGAAGATTATAGAGCATCAGGAGGACTCATCCGGCTGTCCGGCTAGGAGGGACGAGCGCCCGGCTAACAGGGCGATCATCCCCGCACTCTGTTCTTCTAATGTATGAACAAGGCGGCTACTCTTGCTGGACAGCAGAGAATGCAGGAGGACGATCGGAATCGCCACGCTCAATCCAAGCTGGGTGGTCACGAGTGCTTGCGAAATGCCATCCGACATGACCCGCGGATCACCTGCTCCAAACAGCGTGATGGACTGAAAGGTATCAATCATACCGACGACCGTGCCGAGTAGCCCGAGCAGCGGGGCAACTGCGGCAAAAATGCCGAGCGTCGCCAAGCCGCGTTCCAGGATCGGAATTTGTTCCAGGATCGCTTCGTCCAAGCGCGCTTCCAGGGTTTCAACATTTTGATCCGTGTCATACTGATACACGAGCATGACGCGTCCTAAAGCGTTGTCGGCTTTGAGTTCATCCATCTGGCGTTGTGCCTGCATGCGCCGGTCTTCCCGCCACAGATATATTGTCCGCTCCACAATCAACCCTGCGGCAAGCAGGCCGATGGCGAGGATCACGAAACCAATAATACCACCTTGCTCAATCCGCTCCCACGCGCCTGGCCTTTGCACGAGAGCCGCGAGAATGGCTCCTCGGGACGGGTCGACACCAAACGCCGTATACCCCTCCGTTGCTTGCTCGAGGTCTTGTGCAGCGCTGATATACTGCCCCTCGGGCTGGCGTGCCAACTCGGCGAGTTGGCGGGTCTCCGGCACGTACCGGAGATACTGTCCTTCGGAGACACCATTGAACGTCCCGACCCGGACAACTTCTCTCTCTGATTGGGCGCCATCTGGCTCGGTCACGGTCGTGGGAAATTTTACGACTTGTCCGGACTGTGTCATTTCTTCCAGCAGGATGATCCACAACCGCTCAAGCTCTTCCAGCGAAGCGAGTTCCGTGCTTTCGGCCATGGTATTGAGAAAATCGACTCGCTCGCCAGCCTGGACGGAAACGAACGACCCCTCTATCATCCCGGCCGTATCGCGTGAGATCTGCCGGACGACGCCGAACAGTTCGCCCAGTGAGGCAGCCCGCTCCTTGAGTTGGTCACGGAGTTGCACCAGATTATCTTCGTTATTTCTGAAGATCGCCTGTTTCTCTTCGCTCTGTTGCTTGACCGTAGCGAGTTCCCTCTCGGCCTGCTGGAGCAGGCTTTGGCGTTGGTCACGCTCTGCCAGAAAACGAGACTCGCGCTCGCCATGTAGTTTGGAGTCGGACTGTCGCTCAGCGCGGACTTGATCGAATAATTCCTGGAGAGACTGGGGACCTTCCTGCGCAAAAACATCCAGTCGAGGGAATCCGACTAGGAAGAGCAACCACACAACACCCCATCGTAATATGTTCATTGGGTCACCTCGCTTGGAGCGGGAACGGGGAGCAGCAGGAGGTTGGGAACTGATTGTTTCGCCGCGATCTGTAACCCTCGATTGATGGCACGTCGATAACTACTCGGTAGGGGTTCCCACTCCTGGGTACTCTGATTCCAGTGGCCCACCTCTTGGCCGTCCAGGCCCTGATACAGCAGTGCCAGCCGCCCAATTCGCAAAAAGTCAACCGTGCGCTCTTGCCCATCGATAGTGATCGCCCCACGATAGCCTTCGATCGTCCGGCCATAGTCCGTCTCAATCTGATACGCCTCCATGATACTGCGATACTTCTCGGTAACCGTCAGATCCGATTGATCGAAGGTGTTCCGGAGACGGTTTAGCCGCTCCTGACGTTCTTGGGGTAAAAAAGGAATATCTAGGGCGACAAACTGAACGAGATGATCCAGCATGCGGACGAGCAAAGGCATAATATCGCGCTGGGTGACCTCAATTTCTTGGAGCTGGGTTTCGAGAGAGGCGGCTTCTTTCTGCTGGGAGTCAAGAAGACGGTCGAGTTGCTCAACGTAGACTCGAAGGCTTTCTGTCTGCCGGATGGTATTCCGATAGGTGCTCAGCATGCGCTGTGTTTCGTCTGCAAGGGCATCGATTGTGTCCTGAGAGCGGATGGCCTCCGTGACTGCATCACTTTGCGTTTCTATCAATTGTTCAACTGGCTGGGCACTCACGTATTCCGACCAGCCGCTAAAACAGGCGCACACGAGCAGCCCTATGAGGTATGTCCTGGGTATCATAATTCTCCTCTGTCTCCTTCGTGAACCGCTTCTCCTGCGACTGTATGAGATCACACAGGTTGCTAATACATCCTGACGAAGAAGTCAAATTCTGGTAATGCCCCATTTTGAGAGATTCTGACCAATAAAAACAAGGGTTTCTCTACTCTACTTCTACTATGCACACTGTTTGCATCTCAAAGGCCCCTATCCGAGGACGCTTTTATCTGTCAACGTTACTCCCCACCCAGGGGATCAAGCCTAGAGCCTTATCCAACAGCACTACGACGTGCGCCCCTCTGGGGCATAGAGTTGCGATGCATCGACGTAGATCAGATATTCCCGAATCAAATTCCCCTGCATTTTGAACACATTAGCAAATGGGACGCGGAGTTGACTGGAGTCATGACGAGTATAGGTCACGATGCCGTGGCATGCCGTCGCCCCGTCCTTCTCCCAGACATCTAGGACGTCGTGATGAATAGCTTCAATGCTGGAGAGAAATTCGGCCACCGTTTGACGCGCGGCCTCTTTCCCAACGACTGGCTCTTGATTGGCAAACTTGAAAAGCGCGTCAGGGGTGAGGAAGCCCGCAAAAGTATTGGTATCGTTGGTGTCAATGGCGTGAAATAAACGAATGATCCATTCGATGCGTGCCATGGCGTTTCCTCCTCAACTCTTTAATAGCTGTCCTGAGGTCTTTCCGGATATATGGGCTGTCTGTGGTGGATCCACTCCGCGGCGTCACGAGCGTCTTTATTACTCAGATCTGACCAGACGTTTTTCAAGTCTGTATCAAAAAGCGTTGCGGGATCAGCGGGCATAACATGCCAGTCGCCTCGTGCGACTTCAGAGTCAAGTTGAAGGGGCGACCAGCCGGCATGGCCCGCATACACGTGAAACTGGGCCGTTGCTGTCGCGGCCAGCTCGGTTAAATTATCGAGACTGGACGTCAGGGAAACCTCTTCCGTGATTGGGAGTGTTTCTCCAAGTGGAGATGTCTGTGAGCGAATGAGTAAGAGCATATGGGTGCGTCCCACCGGACCTCCGGCATAGATCACATCCTCCGCGTGCGGTTGGTCTGCCAGATGTGGGAGCGCGCTTGCCAACTGAACGTTCGTCGGACGATTGACCACTACGCCCAGAGCGCCCCGTTGGCCGTAAGCAACGAGATAGACGACGGTCTGTGAGAAATTGGGGTCATGAAGATGGTTTGCTGCGACGAGGAATTTCCCTTTTCCCAGTTTTTCGTTTGAAACAAGAGGTGGAGATAAGGGGAAGAATTCGAGAGAGGCTGACGAGAGCCCAGAGAGCGGTGTCACTCCTAGCGTGAGCACGGCTAAAACAGAGAGGATGACGCATGATGCAACCGTCACGATGCTGAACCTTACCATTTTTTGCCTATGCATCCAAACTATTTCCGACCTCTCATCTATTACAGGAGTTTTGAGGTAACCCGCGAGAACTCAACCCGATCCTCGGCGACGATGCCATGTTGCTGGCAAAATCCGCCATTGACTTCAAGCACGTATCTGGCCGGGTGTTTGGAAGGGATTTGAGCGATGGAATAGGGGGTTGTGTTTTCGGCGATGTGGACGATGGTGAAGTCGGCGCTGATATAGATGATATCAAGCGACAGCAAGGTGTTTTTCATCCAGAAACTGAGCGGGCCTTCCTGCGGGAAAATAAAGAGCATACCGCCGAACGCCGGGAGTTCGTTGCGATACATGAGGCCGAGCTGACGTTTTTCTTGGGTGTCTGCAACCTCGACTGCGACGTGGACAGGGGTTCCGTTTTGGGGATGGATGATGACCTGGGGAGAAGAGGAAGAAGTGGCAGGGCAGGCGAAAAGAAAAGCAGAGAGGAGAAGGTGAAAAGCCTTCCCCCCCGTCCTATCCCTCTTCGAGAGAGGAGGGGGTTTTTGAAACGGAAGAATACGCAATGCCTGATAGCTTAATGGGTTGTTTCCGCCTCTTCCATACGTGCAGCCTCTTCCTCGTCGTTGAGTGATTCTGAGACGAGTTCAACGAGGTCTTTGACCTGCACGGTCTCGTCAAGATCCTTCCCTTTGACTGCGTCGTCCATCATGATCATGCAGTAAGGGCAGCCAACGGCAATGGTCTCGGGCTCGGCTTTCATGAGTTGGTCCACGCGGGTATAGTTAATGCGTGACCCTTGTGTCTCTTCTTTCCAGACCGAGCCACCACCAGCACCACAACAGAAGGTACGGTTTTTCGACTGCTCGATATCATTAAGCTTAATACCTGGAATGGCCCGCAACGCCTCCCGAGGCGGCGCATAGCGACCATTGTGACGACTCAAATAGCAGGGGTCGTGGAAGGTGGTGTTCTGTTCATTCAGGATGCGCGGGTTGATCTTGTCTCGCTTGACCAACTCCTCGATATACTCCGAGCTGTGGTAGACTTTGTAGTTCCCGCCCAGGTCCGGATATTCGTTGGCAATCGTATGGAAGCAGTGCGGACACTGGGTAATCACTTCCTTGACGTTATAGCCATTCAAGGTCTGGACATTTTGCTCAGCCAGCATGCTGTAAAGATATTCGTTGCCCAAGCGCCGCGCCGGATCACCCGTACAGCCTTCCTCTTTACCCAGAATGGCAAAGCGCACGCCAGCCTTCTGTAAGATGTTGACCATGGCGGTGGAGACTTTTTGGTTGCGTTCATCGAACGAACCGGCGCAGCCAACCCAATACAGCACATCGGCTTCGGGGTCTTCGGCCAGGGTCTTCACACCCAGACCAGCCGCCCAATCCGCGCGTTTGTCAAACCCCAGATTCCACGGGTTGGAATTGGTTTCCAAGCCTTTGAAGACGTTGACCACTTCTTGTGGAAACCGTGCTTCCATCATCACATCGTAGCGCCGCATGTCCACAATCCGCTGAATATGTTCGATATTGACCGGACAGCCCTCCTCACACCAACCACACGTCGTACAGCCCCAGATGACATCTTCGGTCGCCACCTCGGTAACCATATCCGCCCCCTCCCAGACCGGCAGCTCAACCTGCTCGCCGTTTTGCGCGTTCTGCGCCTTGACCGCAGCAAGCTGCAAGAGGAAGGGCGTCTTTTGGATGAGATGCTCACGTTGAACCATGACCAGTTTTTTGGGATTCAGCGGCTTATCCGTATTGACCGTGGGACAGTTGAGCGTACAGCGTCCGCATTCAAGGCAGGACGCCATGTCGAGCAGTTGTTTCCAGCTATACTCCTCAACCTGTGAGACGCCGAAGGTCTCTGCAGTTTCAAAGTCGGTAATCGGCTCCAGATGGCCGCGTGGTTTCAGATTGCTGAAGAAGATATTGACCGGTGCCAGGAATATATGCCGCATCTTGGTAAACGGAATCAGGCCGAAAAATGCGGTGATAATGAGCAGGTGCACCCACCATACGATTTGATGCGTACCTTCTCCTGCATCGGCCAGGGCAAAAACACCGGCAAACGCCATCCCGGCATAGGCCCAGCCCGGATGACTCGCGGGGTTGGTATGAATACGTACCCCCTCAAGCATGAGGCCGGTCACGCCAATGAGCAGGATGAGCACTAACGGCAGGCCATAGCCGACGCGGTTCTCGAAATTATCAACCATTTTTTCTTGAGCCGGACCGGCGTGGGCCGCTGGCTGCTGGACGTAGCGGCGATACAGAAACAATCCGCAGGCGGCAATGAGCAACACCCCGCAGGTATCGAGGACCAATTTATAGACTTTGTAGAAAGCGCCAAAATAGAAGTGCATGGGCGTGTCATGCTCAAGGGTGACCAACCCAGTCCCAATGAACAGGCCAAAGAAAGCGACAAACAGCGTCAGATGGTAGAGGCCACCCGGCTTTTCCTGCACGACGTTCCCCTGCCCAAAGGCTTCGAGGAGAAACAGTTTGGTCCGCTCTGGAATATTATCAATCCGCGTCGTCGCAGACCCGTGTTTAATCCGATTCCACCATTCGTAGGCGAGATAGAGCGGTGCACCAAAGAAGGTCGTGAACAGGAGGACATACATCACGACCTTGCCCGTCAGTGAGATATTCCACAAAATTTCTCTGGTGACCTCTTCCATGCCTGTCCTCCTATACGGCTCTTTTTTGTGTCAGCTTTGGGGCGGAGCCGCAAGGGTACCTCTCTTGAGGAACGGGGTCACCGACTAGATAATGCCGTCGTCCTTGAGTCCGGCCAAATCGCCTTCAGTCAGACCCAGCAGGGAGCCGAGAATATCGGCGTTATGCTGCCCCAAGAGCGGAGCGGGATGAACCTCGGCCGGAGAATCTGACATCTGGACCGCGCAGCCCGGCATAGTGAAACACCCACGCGTCGGATGCTCGACGGTGGTAATCATGCCGCGCTCTTTGAGGTGTTCGTTGGCGAGGATATCGCCGCTGTCGAGCACGGCTCCACACGGCACCCCCACCTTGCCAAAGGCTTCCATAACCGCAAATTTGTCGCGCTGTTTGGTCCAGTCCGCAATGATGGCAAACACTTCATCAAAGTGTTCATTACGACTCTTCTGGTCGCAAAAACGTGGATCGTTGATGAGGTCCGCGCGTCCGATGGTTGTCAGGGTTCCCTCCCACATCGCCGGGGTGGTGTTAATAATGTAGGCATAGTCGTTGGGACCACCTGGCGCGCATGGGTAGAGATCGGTTGGGGCCATGGCCGCGAGCCGATTGCCCGAGCGTTGTGCTGGGACGCTGCCGTAATAATGACTCATCATGCCAATGCGGGTCAGATTCACTACCGCATCCTGCATGGCCACTTCGACCCGCTGACCCGTACCGGTTTTCTCGCGCTGGAGCAGGGCCGAGAGAATGCCAACGGCGCAGTGGATTCCGGTTCCGGTATCGCCTATGGTCGGACCGGGACGAAGCGGTGGCGTGTCCTGAGTGCCCGTGACACTCATGGCTCCACCGGTGGCCTGCGCAATCATGTCAAAGCTCTTGAATCCAGAATATGGACCGTAGGTTCCAAACCCTTTGACCTGAGCATAGACGATCCGCGGATTGATTGCCGAGACAACGTCATATCCCAGACCCAGATTGGCGATGGCGCCGGGGCCGTAATTCTCGACCAGGACGTCAAAATGCGGCACGAGTTGCTTAAAGAGGCTCATCCCTTTTTCGCTTTTGAGATTGATGCTGATGCTTTTTTTGCTGGCGTTCAACAAGAGGAAATAGGGCGAATCGAGTCCCGGTTTATCGGTAATAAGATACCGACCTTGGTCCCCTCCTTTGGGTGGCTCGACCTTCACCACGTCCGCACCAAGAAAGGCCAAAATTTCAGTACACGAAGGGCCAGCCTCAAATTGGGTTAAATCGAGTATTCGAATATGATCCAGCGCACTCACACTGCACCCCCTTTTTCGTTTGGCCATAGTGGGCCGGTTTGCGAACGTCTCAGTGAATATGAGCCAATACTAGCGCTGTTCTCTGCCTTCGACCAGACCTCGCCTGAGACAGTCGGTCGATAACCTGAAAATGCTCTGGCCAAGCCTTGCAGAGCGGCAGATGCAGATAACGCACACGGTAGTGTCTCCCTTTACATTTCTTCCTTCTGTGTGTTTGTCACACCAGCCCCTCACAGCCGAACGCCTTCTATGAGAATTGCGTTGCGCCCCAGCCTTGAGTGACCATGCCGGGAGTGAAGACAGAAGTGGGAGCGCCCGGCCCCGAGGCGGGGGCGGCCAGATACGGCCCGGGGGATGAGCCCAGGAGCGGAGGCCCAGGGGTATGCCGAGCCTCGGGTATGGGACCGGGCACATTTTTGGGGGAGACAGCCGGACTGGCAATCGTGTCAAGAGAGTTCCTGGACCGCGCGAGCCAGGATCGCGCCGGGGAGCGGAGGCCTCGCGGCCCGAGGAAGCGAGTGCAGGAGTCGGAACCCCGGGCAGTCTGACAACGATGACAAGGGAGGACGGAGGACTGGCGCGTGTTGATGGATCGGCAATTTTCAAAGTGAGACACTACCATACATACAAGTACTTGCCTAAGTGAGTGCTCCACTGCCTAAGTCACGAGACAACTGCCTAAGTGGGTGTCTCTCCCTCATATTGCACTAGCGCCGTTCTTGTCTCGCGCCTGACCTGTTCAATGCCTTCACGACAAGCTTCTTCAGTTGGGAATGGGGATGAGGCCCTAGCAATTTCATGAGTACCATCAACCACTAACTTCCAGGTCCAGGTTTCATTCTGTGAGTCCTGAGAAATGAGGTAAGGCATGAGTAATCCTCCAACACAGCAAGAGAGTTTTTGTCCAATTAGCGGTAAGCAAGGGTCGGTTGAGGTGTGCTTCGTCTATACGGAAGACCATGCCTGGGAAGCATATGGTATTCATATCCATGTGTCTAACAATAAGGACGATCTTGAGGAGAATACGCGAGCTACGCTCATGAAGCTGCTGGAGCATATCGATAAACAGGGGTCGCTCCGCCCTGCGAAAAGTAACAAGGCAGCCTGAAGCTACGCTTGACGCCTCAGTTGCTTCTTCTCTATTCTAGGTCCGTCTTCATCGTGCAAGTGATCCGCATGTCAGGTCACTCGCCGAATACAACAGAGTCTAGTTGTTTGGGAGTCATGGCCCGTACACTCGAATAGGCAAGACCTCGCAGTACATTTGCGCGATGAAGACACGGCTCAGCAACCTGGATCAGCCGGGCAGCGGCTGCCCCCTCGCCTCTCGCACCTGTCGCTTCCGACCCCTTTCTGCTTGTTTGATCCTGCAACACACGGAAAGAGAGGTGACGTATGCCTGCTCTCTGGATCGCGGCAGGTCTGGTCGTGGCATTACTCATTAGTGTCCCTGGGTGGACAGAGGATGAGCCAGTTGAGGAAAGCAAGGAACAAAGCGGGAGGGAGGTTGTTGAAGAACTCAAGAAGCTTAGAGCAATCGAGGGGAGCGAGGAACAAATTAAGAAGCTCATCAATAGGGAACTCTGGAGGATCGTGTTAGGGCGTCAAGTGCGAGAGATTTACGAGAAATCCGATAAAGCACTGTTAGAATACATCATGCGATATGTTGGTATAGACTCACTTCGTGAGCTTCAAGTGAAAGTTCACACTATTAATTTCCGAAAACAGAATGGGGAGGATGTATGCCATGACGAGGATAGCTGTTTTGCAAGACAATTGGAAATACTTGATGATCAAAGCCGAATGCACGAAAAGAATCAACAAGACTACGAGACAAAGTTGAACGAAATTGAGGAGTGGGTTAATAGCCTGAACCCAAAAGATGATCATGAGGTGGAACGCATTATAATAGAAGAGCAGATGCCTGCTATAATGGAGGCGGCATATCTCAAAGAGAAAGGCTGGATAAAGGATGTTGAAAACTGATTATTCCTACACACTGCCTCACTTAGGCAGTCAACTGCCTACTTAGGACAGTACCTACATACATTCAGATTGTGAAAATTCAGTCACGTGTGCTAGGTACTGAGAGGAGCGAATCCTCAAAGCGAATCTTCAAAGGAGGTGTCCCATGCGAACAAAGCACGTATTGTGTGGTCTGGTCGTTACTGTCCTGATTGGCGGTTTCAACTCTCGCGCGACAGCCGAGTTTTTCCCGTGGTGGGCTTTTGACAGCGTCATCGAGGAGGTCCAGGACCGTGGGACGCTGAGAGTTGGTCTCGGTCTGTTCGAACCCTGGTCGGCCTGCAATGCGGACGGTGAGCTGATCGGCTTCGAGATCGATGTCGCGAAAAGAGTGGCCGCGGACATGGGGGTTGGAATCGAATTTGTCCCGACGAACTGGAACTACATCATCTCGGAACTGATCGCCGAGGAGTTTGACGTCATTATCAGCGGGATGACGACCCTTCCGGAACGCAATCTCCGGGTCAATTTCACATCAACGTACAACTCCAGCGATGTCTACCTGGTGGCGAATACGGAGCAAACCGCAAACATGGAAACGCTGGCGGATTTTAACAGTTCCGATGTCACGATTGCGACCCGTCGGGGAGCATCGTCCGTGCGTTTTGTCGAGAGTGCCTTTCCTGATGCTATGCTCCTGCTCTTTGATTCCGACACCGCTGTCCGCGATGCAGTCGTCGCCGGTGACGCCCATGCTGCGGCAGCGTTCGCGACGACTCGGACCACGTGGGTTGAAGCCAACCCGGAGACTCTGCGCCTGCCCTTCGAGGAGCCGTTTGCCTCGGAAGTGGGAGCGGTCGCCGTGCGGAAAGGAGACCTCGATACCTTAAATTTCTTCAATACCTGGATCGAGGCCAACAAGGCGAGCGGCTGGCTCGACCAGCGCAGCCACTATTGGTTCCAGACCCGCGAGTGGGAAGATCAACTTGCTACCGACCCTGAAACCATCGCTGCGTGCGATGAATCCTTTGAATAATCCTTCGGGTGGAAGCGTCCAGACGGTCCGCAATGTCCCGGCTGGACGCTTCCCCGTCAGGCAAATTCTCATAACCTCCACCGAGCGACTACTCACTCGCATCGCGCGCTAGTGTGCTGGAACTGAAGTACAGCTCATTAGAGAATGGCCCTCAGCGTTGGCTGTCAGGAGGGTTTTCTGCTGGGCCGTGGCGAACCCCTTCACAGGGCCGCAGTCCGCCGCCGCTATCCGTGCGGCGGTCAAACGCTTCTGTCACCGGGGCGAGCACCACTTCTGCCACGAACTTCAATTCCAGCACACTAGGATCAGGACTCATAACGGGGATTTTCCTTGCAAGCGGGCTGTGATTCGTTCTCCCTTCACTTTGGAGGGCAGAGGCGATGAGCAATCCGTTTTGGTTATCTGAGGAGCAATGCGCGCGGCTCCAGCCGCTGTTGCCGACCAAGGTGCGGGGGGTCCCGCGAGTGGACGACCGGCGGGTCATTTCCGGGATCATCCGCGTGTGACAGAGTGGCTGTCGGTGGCGCGATGCACCGCCCGGCTATGGGCCCTACAAGACGTTGTACAATCGGTTCGTGCGCTGGGCGCGCAAAGGCATCTGGGAGCGGGTCTTCACGGAGGTGGCCGCGGCGGGCCGCCCGTGGTGCTGATGTTGGATGCGACGCCCGTCAAGGCGCATCGGTCAGCGGCGGGGGGAAAAGGGGGGCGGACCAGCAGGCGATTGGCCGGTCGCGGGGGGGCCGCACGACGAAAATCCATGCCGCCGTCGATGAATACGGCCGGCCGCGGCGGCTGCTCGTCCGCCCAGGCCATCGCGGGGACGCCCCGGTCGGCGCCGACTTGGTGGCTGATATGACCCCGAAGCGTTGTCTGGTCGATACGGCCTCTGACAGTGATGCGTTGCGTGCCTTACTGTGGCGCCGGGGCTGTCAGCCGGTCATCCCCAACAACCCGACGCGCAAACGCAAACATCCCTTCGACCCGGTCGCCTACCGGGAGCGCAATGGTATTGAACGCACCTTCTGCCGCCTCAAGGACTGGCGCCGCCTCGCCACCCGCTACGATAAACTCGCGCAGAACTACTTGGCCACGGTCACCCTCGCTGCCATCGTCCTCTATTGGTTATGATTCCGGACCCTAGTCCTCAAACACGTTGCTGTTGTCTGTGCCGAACGGCCCATCTCGACCGAGTGCGAAATCTTCGCCTCGTCCGACTTGGTCACCTTCGGCCTCTCCTTTTCCATTGGTTGAACATCTCTTCACGCTCAGCTGCGTTAGCGACCGCGTCTGCCGTCACCCTTCGGGTGGGAAGGGCAGGGGGCTGTATTTCCGATTGTGACATGGTATCTGGCTGCGCTGCAAAACTCGCCGTCGGTGGAAGCTCGTCGTCGACCGAGCGGGCTTCACCGGTTAGTGTGTCGGAATAATGGACGGTCCCTTGCTATCAACCCAGGTGTAAATCGTGCCTTGCCCAAGTCCCATCAGCGGCCAGGCAAGGACCTCAAAACTCCAAAGGATGATAACGATGCCTTTTGCCATACGTTGGCCTCCTGGACGGCATACCCTGAGTGTGGCATAGCCCGTGGTGACGAAGCAGATACACACGCGCGCTACCGGTGTCATGCTCAGTTGAATTGTCTTGGAGCAAAGGGTAGCCTCAGAGCACTTTCGTGTGCTGACCGTGGCCGATGAATATCTTTTGTGGAGGGGGCTATGCCGCCGACTGATCTACCGAGCCACAGAACGAATAACCTGGAGGAGCCTCTCTATTCTGTGTGGGCCGTTGTCTTGGCAACCTTCCTCGGTTCTCCCCTTGCTGGCGGTGTTCTGCTGTCAATGAACTGTCGGAGACTGTCTCAACCCCGTGCCGTTCGGGATGTTTTCCTCTGGACGGGGATGCTGACGGTAGGCTCGTTGCTCCTCAGCAGATTGATACCGCAAGAGCAACGTATGCTTGAGGCGCTGCTGGTTGGTCTCCAAGTGTTTGTAATGTATTTCCTGACGACTCGTCTGCAGGGACGGGCTATCGCCCTGCATATCCAACAAGGCGGTGAGCTTGCGTCGTACTGGAGCGCGATTGCTATAGGAATTGTGTGCGGCATTGTCCTGCTCTGGGTTCTGGTTGGATTGGGTATGGTCGCCGCCCCTGGGGGCGTTATGGAGGGGGAGGGGCCACAGGAGCTCTTATAGACATTAGATGTGGGTCTCCTCCTGTCTTTCCCCTCTATCTTGATCGTCGTGGCGCAAAAGATAGCAAAACAAAAGGCAAAGCGTCCGCCTCCGCGTCATCAGTTGACTTTGGATGAGGCAATTGCCCGTCTGGGCCTGACGGGGGTCACGCATCGCCGTATGTTTGGTGGCCTGTGCTACTATGCCAACGGGAATCCCTTTTCTTTTCTCCTGGGTGAAGACTTGGCCTTGAAACTCCCAGCTATGCAGTTGGTTTCCGCGAGCGCCAGTCGGGCCGGAGACCTTTTTCATCCCGGTGGTGGGGAGTTCGTGATGCGGGAATATCTGGCTCTCAGCGCAGAAACATTGACGGACGAAGACAAGGTCGACGAGTTTGTGCAGGCGAGCTATCGTTTTGTGAGTGGGCAGACTAGTTCAGAAGAAGAGCTTGCTCAACGTGATTTGCGAGAAGGGCGGAGTGGTTTATATCAAAAGAAGAAACGATCGGTCCGCCAGACCGAGAAACCATAGGATAGGAATAACTCGTACGCCACCTCTCCGGCCCTCGCGAGTAGAGCAACTATACAGTGACAAGCATGACGCAGATCGTTCTTGGCTGGAGTGCTTTTTTTGCCTCGACTCTTATCGCTCCTACCGAGTGGCTGAAGAATTTTTTCCTTTTCCATCCCAGCTCGACTGTGGATGTAACGCCAGCAGTTTATGAGCTTGCCTACGAGGACATCCGCTTTGGAGGAGAGACGGGGACACTCTTGCACGGCTGGTATATTCCCGGCCCGGGGGACGTCATCTTTATCTGGTTTCACGGGAATGGCGGGAATATTCAGAATCGATTAGAGCACGCCTATTTGATGCATACGCATGTTGGCGGCAGCCATGTCCTGTTTGACTACCAGGGCTATGGCCTGAGTCATGGCCGTCCGTCGATTCCCGGCATTATATCCGACGGTCGGGCCGCACTCCAGCTCATTCAGGAACGGGGCTGGAGCGAGGGAAAACGGCTCGTCTTTTTTGGCGAATCCTTGGGCTGCGCGGTCGCGATTGCCCTTGCGGTTGACCCTGTACTGGAGGTGCGCCCGGCCCGCATGGTTCTGGAAGCCCCGTTTTACTCCCTGTACGCGATGGGACAAGCCCTGCTTCTCCTCCGACCCCTAGCCTTCTTGGTGAAAGACGACCTCAACTCAGCTAGGCTTATTCCAAGGCTCGCAGTTCCACTGCTTGTTATTCATGGCACCCGGGATGGGCTTGTGCCCTTTCAGCAGGGTCGTGACTTGTATGAACTGGCTCCTCCACCCAAGCAGTTTTATGAAATCCCAGGTGGAGAGCATGGCGGCCTGTACCGGGTCGCCGGGCAACGGTATTTCCAAACTATTGACAAGTTCGTCGCTGATGAACCCTCTACTGGTACGACTGAATAGACGTAAGCATGGCCCAACCTGAGACGGAGACGGCAGAACAGCGATCCCGGCTATTTCGCTATCCCAGGGGACTCCGGCGGCTGGTGCTGGGTCTGGTCGTTTTTGTATTGAGTGGAATCCTGGCGGGATTTCTACTCGCTGGCTGGTTCTTATCCGAACAGCGCTATGTTGCCTTCCTTGAACAAGAACTGGAACGGTTCTTCCGCGCAGAAGTGGAGATTGCATCGAGTACGCTCTCCTTTCGGCAGGGGGTAGGGGTGCAGTTCAAGACAGTCAATATGCAGGCGCACGACGGCACCGATCCCTTCATGACTGCCGAACGTATTGATCTCGTGCTTGATCTCAAAGCGCTCTTACGTGGGCAACTGCTCTTTCGTCATATCTTTTTCTTGAAGCCGAGCGTCCAGCTTACGCAACCGACATCGAATGCCGAATCGACCGCTCCGGTTGCGCGCCTGTTCTCTCGCCAGGCGAATCCGTTTGCCGAAGAAGCCGAGGCTGAGAACACTCCGTCCGACACCAATCTCTGGTTTTCCCCACAACTGTTGGTCCACCAACTTGTCTTGGAAGATGCAACACTTGTCTTTCAGCAACCATCCACCGGAGCTCCTGTGGTCTTCACCCGTGCACGGATGCGGATTGCTTGGGATACCGGTGGCGTGTGGGGAGAGTTGAGTGCGGACTTGGGCAGGAACGGAGAGGTTGGACAACTGACGCTCCGTTCTCGCTCCTCACACTGGGAGCCGACACCGAATGCGCCTCCGGCAAAATGGCGAGGCGACATTCGCCTCCAGAATGTTGCCGTCCATGAGTTGGGTACATGGGTTGGGGCAGATTGGCCCGTGGCGCGGGCAGACTTCTCGGGGAAGTATGCCGGAGGGGCGAATGCAAGCACGACCGTCTCGGGTCGAATAAGCGTCCGAGAGGCCCGTCTTTCACACCTGACGATTGAGCGTGGCAGCATCGGCCTGACAGACTTGCATTGGGATAATCCGCCTTACGCTTCCTCATGGTTGGTGGTCGCCCCGGTCGCCGGGCTGCTCGAAAACTTGGCTGAAAGTCCAGCATCGCTCACCTTGAATGCCACGCTTGAAGAGGTGGAGGCCCGGTTCGTGAAGAATGGCCTTCCGGTTCGTCTGGTAGCGGGACAACTTCGTTTGCAGGACGGTCAACTGCACGCCTCGAACCTGAAGGGCTCGTACGGACAAGCCTCGGCGCTCACGGAACTGAGCGCTGACTGGGGGCCCCTGTTCTCAAAAGCGTCACCAGCGCTCGGAGTCAGACTCGCCGCGCAGATAAATCTCGCCGATGACCTGGAGCCTCTGCTCTCATTTGTGTCACCAAAAAAACGAGAAACGTTCCTGCCAGCAGTGCACCAGCCGTCAGGACAGGCTGACTTTCGGCTAAACGTGCGGCTTCCCCCTGGCGGGAGCACCCAGCTCTCGTACGCCGCGACGTTAGAGTGGCGTTCAGCCGGCATGAACCTTCCCGAGTGGGGGCTAACCCTGTCCGAGGTGAATGGAGCCGTGCATCTCACGCCGGAGGAGGCGAGGCTCCAGGATATCCGTTTTCGTATGGGGACCTCGGTCGGGTTCCTGGAGGGAACGATCGAACATCCCTTTACTGCCTCACAGCGGGGACATGTTGCTCTGTCCCTTCCACAGGCGGCTGTCCAGGATTTTGTGGCGCTGCTTGACGGGGCTGTAGTGGACCTACAGTCCGGACGGTTCAGCGGTAGGCTGGTTGCCCGGTTTGGTCCGCAACGTCACAGCCTGGAGACCGAGGGGAGAATTGCGCTGAGCCAGGCCCGTATGGACGTGCTGTCGTTTCTTGAACCGCTCGATATCACGCGTGGACAATTCTCCTGGCAGGGTCAGCAGGGGCAATTTGTCATTGAGCAGGCCAGCCTGCCCGGTGGGAGTGTGGCGGGCTCGGGTGAACTGCTGAGCCTTGAGCCCCTGGAACTGCGTGTCAGCCTGGAGTGTGGCGAGTTGGATTTCGAATCGATCTTAATACCTGGTGCCGTTCAACCGGAGAAGAAAGAGACAACGGAACAGAACAAGGTGCGGGTCGATGTCCAGTGCGACCGTGTGCGGTATCAGACGTTTAGCGTGGCACCGCTCCGGGTCTCTATTGACCGGCATGACCGTCAGGTTGACTTCCGCCTCGGAGAAGCTGGCATCTCAGCCGGACACGTTCGGGGAGAAGGGACGTTTTGGCTCGACTCGTCCGCGCTCTCGTTCGCACCGCAGGTAAGCCAAGTTGATGCGGCAGATTTTTTTACCGCTCTTGGCCATCCAACCGATACTCTCTCTGGCGTCTTAGATGCCAGCGGCGAGATCGAGATTGCCAATTGGGAGTTCTGGGATGACCCGGAGGAATGGGATGGCGAATTGACGTTCTCAGTTCAAGATGGGATTGCCCGGCAACTCCCGATTCTCGTTCGGCTCTGGACCGCCGTCAGTCTGCAAAGCCTTCTCAGCTTCTCGTTGCCGCAGTTGCCCCGCGACGGCCTTCCCTTTTCTTCGCTGACCGGAGATGTCGTCGTGAGACACGGGCACCTCACCACAGAGAATCTCGCTCTCATCGGGGAGGCTGTTCGCCTGGACGCCCGAGGCCAGGTGAACTTGCGGCAGAAAACGCTTGATATCGCGACCGATGTTGTTCCGCTGCGCGGTATTACGAGTGTCGTTGAGAAGGTTCCTTTAGCGGGCAAACTACTCGCCCAGAGCACCGACCGACTCACGGCGCTGCCGTTTCAGGTTAGCGGACCGTACCACAATCCTCAGGTTAGCCTCCAGTTGCTCAAAAAAGTCGTCCCCTGACATGCGAGAAGAGGAAAGTGGTCAGACGACTATAACATCGACGTATCGGTCTTGAGGCCAAACAAGACCCGACCGGCAAGCTCGTACAGAGGTGGCGCGATGACCGCGTGTTGGGTCAGCACGTGGATGTCGCGGAAAGCCCGTTGGAGCGGACTCGTGTCCCAGATGGCACTGGTCCCCGCCACAGTATACATACTATCCACCACTGCGACGGACTCGCTGGTGGCGTAGTTAGCTGCAAGACGAATAGCCGCCCGCTGCTCAAGGGGAATCGCTTCCCTCTGACACGTCATATTCCATGTCTCCTGGGCTATGGCAAAGAGCCCGGCGCGGGCTGCCTGGAGCCGTGCTTGAGCCTGCGCCACCTGCATGTGGATGAATGGGCGTTCACCGAGCGGCCGACGCCCTCCGGTTGGAATCTTGGTACGGGCAAGCTCTATCAGACAGGCAATGCTGCTGTGGGCCATACCCACGGCTACGCTGGCAACACCGATTGCCAGTAAGCCAAAGGTAGGGAAGGCATAGAGTGGGCCAGGCTGTGTAGGGGGCTCAAGGCCATATGCCACCGTTCTCTCTGCGGGAATAAAAAGGTCATGGATCGCAATATCGTGGCTGCCGCTTCCTCGCAGGCCGGAGACTGACCAGGTGTCGATAATGTCGGCTTCCGCCGCAGGAAAGAGCATCAGACGAATGTCTGGCTGTCCGTCGGAACGCAGATGAGGAGACTCCTCAGCCGCCTGGACAATGCAGTTGCCCATGAGCCAGGCACAGTATTCACAACCGCTGTTAAAAGGCCAACGTCCTGTGACGTAGTAGCCTCCCTCGACCGGTCTAGCCTTTCCGTGTGGAGCGAGGGCTCCGGCAGTGACGATATGCGGGTCGCTGCCATAGATCTCCCGAGCAGTTTCCAACGGAAGATAGCCGCTCGTCAGTCCTCCCGTTGCACCGATCATAGCCGACCAGCCGACTGAACCGTCCAAGGCTGCGGTCGCCTCAATAGTCTGGATGAATGTAGAGACATCGACCTCAAGACCGCCAAGCGAGCGAGGAATGAGCAGCCGAAAGAGGCCTGCGGTGGCCATGGCATCGACAAGAGATTGGGGGAGGCGACGCTGGGCTTCAATCTGATGACTGAGCGAACGAACCTGGGCAGCGAGGTCAGATACGGCCTTGAGGAGGCTGTTTGTTTGATCAGGGATATCCATGCGAAGCCCAACAGGAAAGCGGTAGCAGTCTGTCCCACTGCGGTGACTGTCTGGGGGAAAAGGGTACTTAATAATGAATCACCGACCGAATACTCTTGCCCTCATGCATGAGCTCAAACGCTGTATTGATCCCATCGAGCGGCATGGTATGCGTAATGAAGTGGTCAAGAGGAATCTCCCCCGTCATGGCCCGCTCCACAAACCAGGGGAGTTCTGAGCGACCTTTCACCCCGCCAAACGCGGTGCCGCGCCAGACTCGACCTGTGACCAACATGAAGGGCCGCGTCGCAATCTCCTGCCCCGCGCCCGCGACCCCAATAATCGTCGACTCTCCCCAGCCTTTGTGGCAGCATTCCAGGGCGGCCCGCATGGTGTTCACATTTCCGATGCACTCGAACGAATAGTCGACGCCACCATCGGTCATATCTACAATCACGTCTTGGATAGGGGCGTCGTGATCTTGCGGATTGACGATATCGGTTGCCCCGAACTGCCTGGCCAGGTCGAACTTGCCAGGATTGATGTCGACGGCAATGATGCGCTCCGCCTTGGCCATGCCGGCTCCAACGATGACGGCCAGGCCGATCCCACCCAGACCGAACACCGCAACCGTACTACCCGGCTCTACTTTTGCCGTGTTCTTGACCGCACCGATTCCGGTGGTGACACCGCAGCCGAGCAGACAGACTTTTTCGAGTGGGGCGTCTTTTTGGATCACCGCGGTACTGATCTCAGGCAGCACGGTGTATTCGCTAAAGGTGCTGGTTCCCATGTAATGGTAGATGGTTTTGCCGTTAAGCGAAAAACGGCTGGTCTCGTCTGGCATGAGGCCACGGCCTTGTGTTCCACGTATTGTCTGGCACAGGTTGGTCTTGCCTGATTTGATGAACGGGCAATTCGGGTCTTCCGGCGTGTAGAGGGGAATAACATGATCGCCTTCTTTCACACTGGTGACGTCCGCACCAACCTCGACCACAACGCCCCCACCTTCGTGACCGAGGATCGCGGGGAAAACGCCCTCCGGATCATCTCCTGACAGGGTAAAGGCGTCGGTATGGCACACCCCGGTCGCCTTTATCTGGACTAACACCTCGCCTTTTTGCGGACCTTGGACTTCAACTTCTTCGAGTTCGAGTGGCTTGCCGGCCTCCCAGGCTACTGCTGCGCGTGTCTTCATAGTGCCTCCCCGTAGGTGTGTGTACACCTGCCCCGTACCACAGCCCTCAGACACGAACAAGCGGAGCCGTGACGAGGGGTCCCCATGCCGACTCGAATGTATACAGAATCCCAACAATATTGCGAAGAACGAGGCAATCTGGTAGGGGGAGTGCAGCGGTTTTCAAGGCTTTCCGCTCGTCCAGAGCATGGGTAGGGCGGAGAGGGCGTAGCATGGCTCGGCAGTTTCATATCCCAGACTTCTATAAAAGCCCCATCATTTCTCGGGTGAAAAAACACCGTCAGCTACAAGACCCTCGCAAGCAGGACTTATTGCCCACGGTGCTCGACTTTGGCCCGGTGCGCTTTATTCTTGCCCGCCATTTTGGTTTCTGTTTTGGTGTGGAAAATGCAGTCGAGATTGCCTATCGGACGCTTCAGGAAAACAGCGGTAAGCGGATTTTTTTCTTAAGCGAAATGATCCATAACCCCGCGGTGAACCAGGACCTCCAGGAGCGGGGAGTGCGCTTTATCTTCTCCTCTACGGGCGAACACCTGATCGCCTGGGACGAACTCACCGCAGAGGATATTGTAGTCGTGCCTGCCTTCGGGGCGAGTGTAGAAGTTCAGGACGCCTTAGCCCAACGTGGATTAGACCCGTATACCTATAATACTACCTGTCCGTTTGTGGAGCGTGTCTGGAAACGCAGCGCTCAGCTCGGCAGTAGCGGCTATACCGTGGTCGTACATGGCAAAGCTTCCCATGAGGAAACCCGTGCGACCTTCTCTCATAGTATTCAAAATGCGCCGACCGTTGTCGTCCTCAATCTTGAAGAAGCTCATATCTTAGGTGACATTATTCGTGGCCGGCTCGAGCCGGACGTTTTCTTTGCGCACTTCGGCCATACCTGCTCTCACGGTTTCGACCCCGAGCGCGATTTACAACGGATCGGGGTCGTTAATCAAACCACGATGTTAGCTTCCGAAACACGGCAGGTTGCCCAGATTTTGCGTCAGGCCTTGGTCGACCGTTATGGTGAGGGGCGGCTGGGTGAGACCTTTGCTGACACGTCCGACACCCTGTGTTATGCGACGAATGAGAACCAACACGCCACGTATGCCTTGATTGAGCATGGGGCCGATCTGGGTCTTGTTGTCGGTGGATATAACTCGTCAAATACCTCGCATATTGTCGAGCTCTGCCGGGCGGCCATGCCGACATATTTCGTTCAGGGTGCAAAAGACATCGTCTCCCCGTCCTACATCGACCATTTTGTTTTAGACCGGCAACAGGTCGAGACTACGCAGAGCTGGCTGCCTGAACACCGTCCACTTGATATCGCCCTCACTTGTGGGGCGTCCTGTCCAGATGCCATTGTGGACGAAGTCCTGCTGCGGGTGCTGTCTTTCTTCGACCAGCCGCGAACAATGGAAGCGGTCTTGCAGCCCTATCCCTTCATTGCTCCAGTCGCGGGCTGAAGCTGGTCCTGCCAGGACACGTGCATGCAACTTGAAGCGGCCGACTATATCATCTTGATTGTTGATGATCTCGACCGTGCCCTTAATTTTTATACCCAGGTTTTAGGGCTCCGCCTTGGCCATCGCTCCGGAGACTACGCGCAACTCGACACCGGTGTGACCCGCATTGGATTCTATACCCGTCCAGCCATGGCAGCCGTGATCGGTTTCACCCTGGAGCCCGCTCAACAGGCTGCTCCTGGTTTCGAGTTGGGCTTCAAGGTTGCCGACGTTGATGCGGCCTACGCGGAAATAGTGGCAGGCGGAGCGACGCCGGTCACCCCGCCGACAACCCGCCCGTGGGGACAGCGGACAGCCTACGTGCGTGACCCGGATGGCTATTTGATCGAGTTGGCTCAGGGGCTATAGCCTGCGAGGCAACTTCGCGCCCCGCAGGAATCTGTTATCCTTGTTTACGCAGTGCAAAAAACGAAGTGAAATTTCCTCGACGGGCAAGGAGCAGGAGGGTCTCTGCGTCTTTGACTTCCTCTACAGCCGTCGTAAAGTCGCGCACCGATTTGACGGCTTGGCGGTTCACTTCTTCGATAACATCTCCGGGACGGATACCAGCCATCTCGGCTGGGCTGCCAGGCTCAACCGCCGTGACAACAACGCCTTTTTGATTGTCTGGCAAGCGGTAGCGTTGGAGATGTTCGTCTGAGATATCGGCGACGGTCAGGCCCCAGCTTGCCTCGCTCTCCTCGCGGCTTCCGCCTTGGGCGACCTGATCGGTTAATTCTCCAAGCGCGACAGAGATGGTTTGTTCTTTTCCGCCACGAAGAACGATGACTTCGACCTTTTCTCCGACCGGAGTCCGTGCCACCATAGCCGGCAAGTCGTGTGATTTCAGAATTTTTTCACCTTTGAAGTGGGTAATGATATCGCCCCGCTCAAGACCCGCCTTCTCTGCTGGTCCACCCTCCGTAACCTCAGCGACCAAGGCGCCGATGGGTTCATCCAGGTCAAAAGATTTTGCGAGTTCTGCTGTGACCGTTTGAATAGCGACACCCAGCCAGCCCCGGGTCACTTTCCCTGTGTTTTTGAGTTGGTTAATGATGGACTTCGCCATATCGATCGGGATGGCAAAGCCAATACCAATATTGCCACCGCCCTGACTAAAAATGGCGGAGTTAATACCCACGACTTCACCTCGGAGGTTCAAGAGTGGACCGCCAGAGTTACCGGGGTTAATCGAGGCGTCCGTCTGGATAAAATCGTCATACGGTCCAGCTCCGATCACTCGTCCCTTAGCGCTGACGATGCCAGCCGTCACTGTTTGTTCGAGTCCGAACGGATTGCCGATGGCCATGACCCAATCGCCAATCTGTAAATCCGATGAGTTGCCGAGTGGAACGCTCTGAAAGGGCTCTTCTGACTTAATTTTGATTAGAGCTAAATCTGTTTTATCGTCAGTCCCGATAATTTGCGCCTCAAACTCGTCTTCATCCGAGAGGCGGACCGTAATTTTGTCGGCATCCCCAACAACATGCTCATTCGTGACGATATAGCCGTCTTGGCTGATAATGAAGCCAGAGCCCAAACTGCGCTGCTGGCGCGGGGGGGGGCGGTCGCCAAAAAAGCGACGGAAGAACTCTTCAAATGGGTCTTCTCCGCCAAAGGGATTTGGTCCCGGCAGCGGCCTCTGGCGACGTTGGGAGCGGCGCGTCGATGTCTGGGTCGTTGAGATGTTCACGACCGCAGGCATGGTCGATTTTGCTATATTAGCAAAATCGGGAAGCTGGCTTACACTTGTCACCACCGGTGGACGCGCTTCCTCTTCGCTCTTTTCCTCCTTTTTTTTTGAACCGAATAGTTCTAGGGCGTGTAGGGGAGGGCGGTCCACTAGCAGCAATCCTGACAGTATGAGGATGCTCGCGGTGAAAACGCCGTGTCGTACCGATCCGCTCTTACGCATGCATTCCTTCCCTTTCCACACCCAAGGGTTACGGTTTTGCTCCCTTTTCCATCTTTTCTCGCAGTTCCACCTGTTTTACGAACGAGGGGACAACCGGAGCGAATTCCGGCGAGAGGCGGTGCCGGATATCCATTGCTGCGTCAGCAGCCAGCCTCCGCAGGGGGACCGACTCCTCGATGCGGGAGAATTCGTCGAGAAAAGTGAGGACATCCTCCGTCCCCACTTCTTTCAGAGCAAAGAGGGCCGTTCCTTTTGTCGGCTCATCAAGGTCGCGCCGCAAAAACTCCATAATGGGCATGGCGCCCCGCGGGTCACCAATTTTGCCTAAGGCAATCAAAACCTTTTTTTTGACTCCGGCATGCACGTCGCGCAAAAATAACTGCTGGGCCAGGGCCGGGGTGGCATCGGTCGCTCGCATATTGCCCAGATATTCAATGGCTTTAACCTTGACCCGAATATCAGCATCCGCGGTCGCATTGAGCAGATAGTCAATCGTCTGCGGATTTTTCATCTCTCCGAGCGACTTCACCGCACTCATGCGTGTTTCCGGCCGATCATTCCCCAGCCGACGGATAATCTCTTCCATTTCTGGTCCTGATCCTCTTTTCTGTTTTTCCTGGCGCAACCGCAGCCGACTCTCGCGCGTCAAGCGGTTTCCCAATCGCGTACCCTGGCCCAGAAATTGCGCCTCAGAGACACACGGCACGATCCAGTCGAAAAGGCCGAATGCGAGGAACAGAATGATACCGAGCACCACCCCTGCTCTCAGTCCACAATGCTGTTTCGTCACTCCTGCACACATAGGTTTACTGCCACTCGTAATTGACTGAAGATGCCCCACACAGAGACTGGATGCAAGGGCGCTAGCTTGAGAATAACGGGTCTTGCTCTTCACGCCGAAAGACCTGGACCTCCTCCGGGAACAGGCCCCCTTCGGGAATATCCTTGAGCGGCGTTCCGTCCTTGAGCCGCCCTTCTATCACTTCGCGATACGTACAGACCAGATATCGATGTCCATCGCGCGGTTTGGTTGGTAACCGGGCCTTTTCGACCCGAGTCTCACCTTTCGCCTCTGGTCCGAGGATCCGTATGACATAGCGCTTCTTCATGAGCCCTTTCAAAGCCCGGATAACCGAGGCCCGGGACAAGCCCGTCATCTCACAGATTTCGGCATAGCCAGCCGTAATCAGTGGAGTCCGTCGTAAACCGATGGAGTGCCGCCACAAGGCCCGGTAGGTTTTCCACTCGCGCGGGTCCATGAGCCGATTGAGCTCGTCTTCCAGTAAATAATCGGGAAGGCGTGGGGACGGCTGCCACGGAGGACGGCGCGTCAGGCGAATCTGAACATCAGCCCCCTCTCCCGTAGCCTGTTCGTCCAACAGGGTTGTCGGCTCCTCTTTTTTCGCCATAGTCGGATCGCTCTATTTTTCCCAGGTATAATACTGATAAATGGAAACGGTGCCAATGGGCAGAACGTGGAAGTGATAGTGCTGGAGATATGTCTACCCGCCGCTGATGTAGGGGAAAATCCATGAAGATTCGGTCTATTACGATAGGGCTCGATCCCGGCTTTCCGCTGAAGACCAATCGGATCGCGCAAGGCGGACGCTTCGCCAAGGAAGTAAAGACCATCTGTGAGGAGGAAGGGTTAGCGGTGCAAACCCTCCGTTTGGCTACCCCTCCATTTCCTCAGTACCTGGCCGACTGCGCTCCTGCCACGATCCTTCGCTTTGCCCAAGAGCTGGAAGCCTGCTGTCTCGCCAATGGGTTGGATTATTGCGCGCTCGGACCAGTCGACCCGAGCGTGCCCGAGGAGCGCCGGTTTGTTGAGTTGTTGCCAGATCTGATCGCTGGGACCGAAATCATGTTCGTCAGCGCCCGTCTCGGCAACGGCGACCACGTTCCCGCTCGGTCTGTAACCCAAGCGATTGCCGGTATTATGAAGACGGTCGCAGACACGACGCCGGATGGATTTGGCAATCTCCGATTTGCGGCCGCGATACACATCCGTGCCCAGACCCCTTTCTTCCCGGTGGCGTTCCACACTGGAACGCCAGCCGTCTCCCTTGCCCTTGAAGCTGCCGATGTGGTGGAGTCCGTTGCCCCGCCTGATCTCAGTCCGACCGGGCTTATCACTCAGATACAACAGGCATTTGAACGTCAGCTTCGCCCCCTTGCGCGACGTCTGAAACGCCTTGGGCAGCAGTATTTTCGATTTGCGGGCTTTGACCTTTCACCGGCGCCGGGCCCTGGAAGCAGTATTGCCCGGGCAATTGAGCAGATCAGCGCCGCTCCCTTTGGCAGTCCGGGCACGCTTGCGGCAGCTGCCTTGGTCACTGCGGCACTCAAAGCGACGACCCTCGACCAGTGTGGCTACTGTGGACTTATGTTGCCAGTGCTCGAAGATGCTGGTCTCGCTGAACGCAATAATCAGGGAAAAATCCGACTTCCCCAACTGCTGACATATTCCGCAGTGTGCGGTACCGGGCTTGACACCATCCCGCTTGCTGGCGACGTCTCTCAGCATCAACTGATGGGACTTCTCTCAGATGTTGAGGCGTTAGGCTGGAAGTTGCAGAAACCGCTCTCCGTTCGTCTGCTTCCAATCCCAGGCAAGCAGGTCGGCGAGATGACAACGTTCGACTTTCCCTATTTTGTGAATACGCAGATTATGGCCGTCGATTAGTGGTCGGCTGAGGGTGTGTGGAAAATCGTATCATGTGGCAAGGCCAGGTGGAACAAAAAGGAAAGGCGACTTGGGGCCGACAGCTTCTCGCATGGTCCGCGGTCGTGAGTTATTGCGGACTTCTCTACTACCTTTCCGATCAACCCAGGTTGCGTCTTCCTCAGGTGGTGTCTTCCTCCGATACCTTGGTCCATGTGGCAGCGTATGCCGTGTTGGGTTGGCTCTGGACGGTAGCGCTCAGGGAGACGTGGGAGGGATGTTCGTCTCTGGCAGTCGTGCTTTTCGCCCTTCTCTTTACTCTTGGATATGGGCTCAGCGATGAATGGCATCAGAGCTTCGTGCCGGGACGTGTGTCCAGCACGGTCGATGTCGTCGCGGATGTGATAGGCGGCGGGCTGGGCGCGGGCAGTTTCTTTCTATGGACCAGAAGAAGGGTGAGGGAAGAGGCCTGACCCTCAGCCAGCGCACCGACGCCTTAGTCTTGCCAGGGAAGGGGCATGTGTTCATTGTCCGCGGTGCAGACTCTGACCGGTGCCTGGCCGAGAGCCGCAACAATAAACATATCCTCTGTCCCGGTATTGACTATCTGATGGATCACATCGCGTGGTATCTGGAGCGTTGAGTTCGGACCAAAATCCGTATCCTCTCCCTCAACCGTCAAGCGTCCCGCGCCGCGCAACACCACGATAGCCTCTTCACAGTCGTGACGGTGAACGGGCGTCCCGCTGCCGGGCTTGATGGTTTGCATCCACATTTCTAAGGCCTGCATGCCATGTTCCGGCCCGGCGAGGGTCTGGTGTTCCAAGCCGGGAAGGGCAAATTTTTCTACTGTTTCGTTGTGGACAACTGGCATCTGTTCTTCCTCCTCTAAAAGGTGTTGTTACACCAATACCACAGAAGTGAGGTGTCTTCGAGCCGATCTGGTGGTGGTGCTGCCATGGGTGAACAAAGCGACAGGATAAATGCCGATGCGTGAGCAATCTCGACGTTGTAGGTTGAGTGTGTCACAATACCCATGTTTGACTCGATACACCCGGTGGTGGAGAGAGGGAGGTGTCAGTGAAGGGGCACGCCCGACAATTTATGGCGGCAAACGATGTGGTTGTCTCTCCCGAGACGACCCTGGCCGAGGCTGCGCGCCAACTTGCCCGGTTGGACATCACTGGCCTGCCCGTCACCGATACGAACGGACGAGTTGTTGGTATCATCACCGAAAGCGACATGCTCGACGCCTTTCTTGCCCAGCGTTCCAACGATGTGACTGTGGAAACACTAATGACGGAATATGTGATAACCGTCGACGAATTCACTCCTGCGGATCAGGTGCTCACCATTTTGCGAGAGCAGAAAATTCATCATTTGCCCGTGGTTCGTCAAGATGTTGTGGTTGGTCTGATCACACCCCAGACTGTGCTTCACTATATTGTCTCGCATGAATTCCCCTCGCCACCGGACGCGGCCTAGTTGATTTTTATCTTGGGAAAAGACCGCGGCAGTATCTCCTCAGATTTCTCCGTCTGGCCTATCAAGAGGTGTGTCATATATGAAAGATGAATCCGTATCCCACCTGTCCCAGCGTTACTGGCGTACGAATCTTCTCATTGTCGGAGCCCTGCTCAGCGTCTGGTTTATCGTTTCCTTTGGGCTGTCCATTCTCTGTGTTGACGGGCTGAACACCATCCGGCTGGGCGGCTTTCGGCTTGGTTTTTGGATGGCGCAACAGGGCTCGATGTATGTCTTTGTCATTCTGATCTTCGTGTACGTGTGGCTGATGAATCGTCTGGACCGGGAATATGGCCTGGAGGAGCGAGAAGGGGTGCGTAGTGGGGGTGCCCAGTGATGGACCTCCTTCCGACAGATCCGGTCAAAATATGGACCTTCATTATCGTTGGCCTTTCATTCGCGCTCTATATCGGCATCGCCTGGCGAGCCAAAGCTGAGTCAACGAGTGACTTTTATGTTGCCGGTTCGCGGGTCGGTGCCGTCGCGAACGGCATGGCGACCGCCGCAGGGTGGATGAGTGCGGCCTCGTTTATCTCAATGGCGGGCATGATGTCCTTCCTGGGACGTGACGGTGCAATGTATCTGATGGGCTGGACGGGCGGGTATGTGCTCTTAGCCCTGTTGCTCGCACCATACCTACGGAAGTTCGGGAAATACACCGTGCCGGACTTTGTTGGCGAACGCTATTACTCGCAGACCGCCCGGGTCGCCGCGCTTGTCTGCGCCATCTTTGTCTCGTTTACCTATGTGGCTGGTCAGATGCGTGGGGTCGGTGTCGTGTTTGCGCGTTTCTTAGAAGTCCCGGTTGAATTCGGCGTGGTTATCGGCATGGCCATCGTCTTTATCTACGCCGTAACCGGTGGACAAAAAGGCATTACCTATACGCAAGTCGCCCAATACTGTGTGCTGATCTTTGCCTATATGTTGCCTACCTTTTTTATCTCCCTGTTGATGACCGATACGCTACTCCCCCAAATTGGTTTTGGGGCGGAACTGACAACGGAGCCAGGAACGTCTCTGCTGGATAAGCTTGACGGCTTAAGCCAGGATCTTGGTTTTGCGGCCTACACCGGTCGGGGGAGTAAAACGACTATCGATGTCTTTTTCATTACCCTCTCTCTGATGGTCGGGACGGCCGGTCTGCCGCATGTCATCACCCGTTTTTTTACGGTTCCGAAGGTGAAAGATGCGCGTCTCTCAGCCGGATGGGCCCTGCTGTTTATTGTCATCCTGTACGCTACTGCTCCTGCGGTTGCGGCGTTTGCCCGGACCAATCTCTTAACGACCGTTCATAACACCGCATATGCCCAGGTGCCTGACTGGTTCTCAAAATGGGAAGAAACCGGCCTGATTCGGTTTTCCGATAAGAACCAGGACGGTCGGATTCAGTATTATAATGATCGCAACCCTGCCTTTGCCGAGCGCGCGACAGCGCAAGGCTGGAAGGGCAATGAGTTATACATCGACCGCGATATTATCGTGCTCGCCAACCCGGAAATTGCCCAACTCCCGGCTTGGATCGTCGCCTTGGTTGCGGCGGGCGGTCTGGCGGCCGCTCTGTCTACTGCGGCCGGCCTGTTGCTCGTCCTGTCGATGTCGGTCTCCCATGATCTGATGAAAAAGGTGATTCGTCCGGATATCACCGAGCAGCAAGAGCTCCGCTATGCCCGTTTCGCCGCGGCCGGAGCGGTGATTATCGCCGGCTATTTCGGTATTTACCCGCCGGGGTTTGTCGCCCAAGTCGTGGCGTTTGCCTTTGGCCTGGCCGCTTCGAGCTTCTTTCCGGTAATTGTCCTGGGGATTTTTTCCAAACGCCTGAACCGAGCCGGGGCGATTGCCGGCATGATCTGCGGCATGAGTTTTACCACCGCCTATATTATCTATTTCAAATTTATCAGCCCTGAAGCCAATACGGCCGAGCACTGGCTCTGGGGTATCTCACCCGAAGGTATTGGCGGAGTTGGCATGCTGATCAACTTTGGCATCGCGCTTGTCGTTTCCTCGTTCACCAGCCCGCCACCACCTGCAGTCCAAGACATGGTTGAGGAGATTCGCATACCGCGAAATTGAAACGAGTCTCATCACACGCTTGGTTGGCCGTGGATGGCTGTCAATCTCATTTCACTGATGATGTGAAGAGAAAATGTGGGCAGGGGCGGAATCGAACCGTCGACACGAGGATTTTCAGTCCTCTGCTCTACCGACTGAGCTACCTGCCCACCTAGTGGGGCATCCTCTTAGCAGTTAATCCAGTTTCTTGGCAAGCCCTATTACGGGTGTACAAGAGGCGAGGCTTAAACCGTTGACGTTGATGAGTCGGTGATGATAGCGCGTGGAGGAGAGACGGACGATTTGACCACTAGCGGGCGGTATATCAACATCCAGTGATAGTGACGTTGGGCGGGGAGGGACGCAGCAGTGTCAGGGAAACAAGACGCAGGACACAACACGCCACTGATATCGGTGATCCTACCGACTTTTGATCGAGCGGATTTATTGCCACGGAGTATTGCATCGGTACTGGCCCAGACATTCACGGACTGGGAACTGATCGTCATCGACGATGGAAGCACCGATAATACGGCCGAAGTTGTCGCGGCGTGGCAGAAACAGTCTGACCAGATTCGCTATGTCCGCCAAGCCAATCAGGGGGTTGGGGCCGCACGCAACCGTGGTGTTACGGAAGCCCGTGGAGAACACATCGCCTGTCTCGATAGTGATGACGAATATCGCCCTGCCCATTTGGAGACGCGACTCGAACTGTTGCGTCAGCATGACCTTGATTTGATTCAGGGCGGCGTCCAGGTCGCTGGCAAGCAGTGGGTCGTCGACTTCTTTGATCCGACCAAACTCATCCGCATATCCGAATGTGTAATCGGTGGGACGCTGTTCGGAAAGCGCACCGTCTTTATCGAGCTGGGTGGGTTTTGTGACCTGAACTACGGAGAAGATCTTGACCTGTGGGAACGGGCTCAGAAAGCGTTTAGGACTAAGACCTTTCGCGAACCAGTCACCTATATTCTCCACGAAACGCCCAATAGTCTGCGCATGGTCCGGTTTGAGGAGTGGGAGGCTCGGCAATCTGAATAGCCGGCTGATACGGCTACGGCGCACGCCTGAGCGTGCTGGCTATGTTGCGGGCTGACTCTCGTCTATGGCCGGGACGCGGTCTCTCAGGCAATACACCCCCAGGTAGAACAGGGGTGTGTCGAGCAGGGCAAAGACGAGCTTGAAGGCATACGAGGACAGCGCCAGCGGGATGAGCTTGTCTAGCGAATCAATGGCTGAGCCGAGCGCGCCGGAAGCATACAGAATCGACGAGATAAGAAACGTATCAATGATTTGGCTGAGCATGGTCGAGCCGTTATTACGCAGCCATAAATGTCGTCCCCTGGTGAGCTGTTGCCAGAAATGGAAGAGATACACATCAACGGACTGGGCGACCAGATAGGCAATCATAGAGGCAATAACGCCCGGCTTCATAAAGGCATACACCGCGTCAAACGTTGCGGCTGCCCCTGATACGCCCGAGGCATCCGGCAACACGTGACCAAACCACATCAGAAAAAGCATGAAGAAATTCATGCAAAAACCAACCCAGACGATGGACTGCGCCCTTCGCCGGCCGTAGAGTTCGCTGATCAGGTCGGTGGCCAAAAAGGTAAAAGGGTAGGCCAACAGCCCGGCCGGGATCACAAACCAGCCCAGGTCGACGAACTTTGTAATGCCGACAACATTCCCCAAGGTCAGCGAGGTCAGAAAAATTCCAGCCAGAAAGGAATAGAAGACCTCACGGGTATGCACCGACCAAGCCCGGTCAGTCGGAGTGCGAGCGTCGTGCGGCATTGGATGTCAGTTACGCACGGGGACGCGACTGCGCTGTTACCTGCCGCTCGGCAAAGTCAATAACCTGGGCTTCCAGGCAGGTCTGGTTGAGCCGATCAATTTCCTGCACACCGGTTGGGCTGGTGACATTAACCTCGGTCAGGTAGTCGCCAATGATGTCGAGCCCGACAAAATACAACCCGTCCCTCTGGAGAAACGGGGCGACGGTTTGACAGATCTCTTTATCGCGGTCGGTGATGTCCGCCTTGACGCAGGTTCCACCCACGTGGATATTGCCCCGATTTTCATCGGCCCGGGGTACACGCAGGGTACAACCGATGGGCTCGCCGTTCAGGGCGATAAGACGCTTGTCGCCCCGACGGACCTCCGGGATATACTGCTGGGCAATGATGGCCTCGCGCCCGTCCTGAGTCAGGGTTTCGAGGATGGAATTCAGATTCCGATCATCCTGACGGACATAAAAAATACCGGCACCGCCATGACCGTCTATGGGCTTAATAATCATCTCTCCACCCAGCTCATCGAGAAAGGCTTTGAGGCGCTTGGCGTCGTGGGTGATCAAGGTAACGGGGATGACGCTGGGAAAGTTGAGAGCGTAGAGTTTCTCGTTCGCTGCGCGTAGGCCGGCGGGACGATTGAGGACAACCGCGCCCTCATTCTGGGCAAGGTCGAGCAACTGGGTCGCGTGCAGATAGGCAATATCAAAGGGCGGATCTTTGCGCATGAAAATCGCATCAAACTCACCCAACGGGCCCGTGTGCTCTGCACCAAAGGTAAAATGATTGTCCAGCTCCCGGCGCAGTTCGATCTGGCGAGCCCGACCCATGGCGCGCGTGCGTTCAATAAACAAGTCGGACATTTCCAGATACCAGACCTCGTGGCCACGTGCCTGTGCCTCAAGCATAAAAACAAAGGTGGTGTCTTTGTCGATCAGGACGTGTTGAATCGGGTCCATAATAAAGGCGAAACGCATCATGCTGCCTCCTCTTAGCCGGCGCGCTTCCATCAAGACGAAGAAGGATTTCCTCTGTCCACAGGTGCGGCATGCTAGGCAGTCATTGGGCTTAAGGCAAGGGGGAATGGATATCGCGCCACAGAAACTGACACAGGGCGACAGCAGTGATACTCGCCGTCTCAGCCCGCAGCACCGAAGCGCCTAAACTGACCGACACAAACCCGGCGGCCTGGGCCTGCTGGATTTCTTCAGGAGCAAAGCCGCCTTCCGGACCAACGAGAATATGCAGGGAGTCGAACTGAGTGGTGTGTTGGGCAAACTCCCTGAGGTGCAGCGTCCGCTCTCGTTCTGAGAAAATAAGCTTCCCTGAAGGAGTCGGAACAGAATGCAAGAACTCAGGAAAAGACTGCGGGGGGCGAATCTCGGGCGGCGGGCTGCCCGACTGTTTTGCCGCAGCACGGGCGATATGCTGCCAGCGCGCTGTCCGTTCAGCCCGTTTGCCGTCAGGAATACGGGCAACTGTAAAGGCTGAGACAAGGGGCACAATAACATGAACGCCGAGTTCGGTGGCTTTTTCAATCACGAGGTCCATTTTGCGTCCTTTGAGCGTGCCCTGAGCCAGTGTGAGGTGTAAAGAGGATGGTGCCGCTGACTGGTGTTGCGTGATGCTGATCTCAGCATATGTCGGCGCGATACGGAGAATCTCACCGTGGTAGGTCGCGCCTCTTTCATCGTATAGGGTAATGCGTGCGCCACGACCGAGCCGCAGGACGTGACGCAGATGATGAAACTCCGCCCCGCTGAGCTGGGCACGGTCCTGAGTGATGGCCTGGGATGGGATGGAGAAGCGCCGCATATCACCTGCTGTCCGGTCAGTCGGAGTCCCGACGCAAGACCAGGGTTGTCCAGTCGTCTTTGGAGCAGCGTTCTACCAGCATCCACTCTGGCGCGCTGAATGCCTGAAGCACGGACTCGGCCTGGTCGCTCTGGATCCCGGATAAAATGGCGTGTCCGGAACGCGTCAGTACTTGCGTGAGCGCTGGACAGAGTGCCGTCAGCGTTGAGGCAAAAAGGTTGGCGACGACCAACTGAAAATAAGCTGGAAGTTCGTTGAGGCTGGCGGCACTGATGCGGACGGCTGTCGCGACGCCGTTCACTAGTGCATTCTTCTGCGCTTCCTCACGTGCGCTCGGATCGATATCTGTTGCCCAGACTGAAGGAGTCCCTAGTTTAGCTAAGGCAATAGCCAGAATTCCAGAGCCGGTGCCCAGGTCGAGGGCTCGCGCCGGAGGACCATACGTGTCACACAACGCTTCGAGCACCTCCAGACAGGTGTACGTGGTCGCGTGATGCCCTGTGCCGAAGGCCATACTGGGATTAATCTCAATCACCTCTCGCCTCGATTGCACAGGTCGGACCTCCCAGGGCGGAAGAATGAGTAAACGTTGTCCAACCGGGAGGGGAGGGAAATGGGTTTTCCATCGGTCTTGCCAGGTGTCGCTGGTAATGACCTCACACTCGGGAATGCAGGTGAGCAAGGTAGGATACTCAGTGGCGATACCCTGGAGATAATTCGTGAGGCTTGCCAACAACGTTCCGGAATCCCGGTCTGGGGGAAAAAATCCCTGGACGAGCGTCCAGGCTGGTGGCGGCGTGTCTGGTTTCCATTCCTCCTCAGCAATACCGCTTGAGCCGAGTTCGATCAGAAAATAGGAGACGATCTCGACCGCCTCAGTAGGGACAGATACCGCAACACGCAGCCATCGCTCTGCGCCCATAATCTATGAACTTATTGGCCCACAATAACCAGAGTCTGCTCGGCTGGATTAAGGTAGGTATTGGCAACGCGCTGCACATCTGCCTCCGTCACCTGCTGGATATAGTCGAGATAGCGACGCCCATGCGTATGCCCGAGACCGTACAGTTCGTTAAAGGCCAATTCTTCAGATTGCGCGGTATTTGATTGGAGGGAAATCTCATAGCTGCCGGTCATATATTTCTTGGCTCGTTCAAGTTCATCAGCCGTGACTTTCTCCTGGCGGAGGCGTTCCAACTCCGCTTGTGTGGCGCTTACCGCTTCGTCTACGCGGCCAGGGTCTGTGCCCAAGTACACACCAAACGTCCCTGGGGCGAGGCCTTCAACACTGAACGCGGTTACAGAATAGGCAAGGGCACGCTGTTCACGCACCTCATAGAACAGCCGTCCCCCTTGGCGAGACAGGATGGTATCGAGGACTTTCAGCGCATATCGGTCTGGATTGTCAAGCGTGACGCCTTGAAAGCCCAGAACCACATGAGCCTGTTGTTTCTCTACCCTCTTGGTTGCGGTCCGCACACCAAGAGGGCGAGCCTCTGGCGCGGGAGCGGAGGGGGGCGAGACTGCGGGTAGGGTCGATAATCCGGCACTCAGGCGGTCAATCAGTTGCGTTGTCTCAACGTCGCCAACAACACTCAGCACCAAGCGTTCAGGATCGAGGAGGGTTTTGTAGTAAGCGGCAACCTGCTCTTGTGTCATGGCACTGACGCTGGCTTCGCTGCCGAGGGTAAGCAGGCGATAAGGATGCGTCTCGTACAAGGTTTGGTAAAACAAATCGAAAGCAACCTGGGCGAGATCATCTTCACGATTTTTGAGGGCCAGTAAAATCTCACGACGACGTTTTTCTACTTCATCGGCTGGAAAAGTTGGATGGAGTAAGGTCTCAAGGAAAATATCAATACCTTCATCGACGTGGGTCGTGAGAAACGAGCCCGATAAGCCCAAACTATTCCGTCCGGAAAAGCCGCTTAGGCCACCTGCTAGCGATTCAACCGCTTCCGCTAGGCTGAGGCGTGAGAATTGTTGGCTGCCACGAGTCAACATGCCGGCAATGAAATTGCTAATGCCAACGTTGTGTTCGTCTTCAAACAAGAGGCCACCGAGCGTTGCCGCTTGAACCGCCATGACCGGGATGCCGTGGTGTTCCTTCACCAGTAGACGAACGCCATTATCGAGGCGAACGGCCGTCACCGCGTTGCCGTTCGCCCCGTTCGTTTCCGCTGGGGTGCCAGCTTTGCTGGCCGGTTGGTCGAGGTGGTGGCACAATTGTGCGAGTTCCTCGGCAGTCGGGATACGGGTGTCCTGTGTCTTGCCCAGGATGATGGCGCTGAGACTTGTGGGAGAGAGGTACTGGCGCGCGACACGCTGAATGTCCCGAGGCGTAACCGCAGCCAAGCCGGTGAGATAGCGTTGCTCATAGTCGGGGTCAGAGAAGACCGTGAGAAAATACCCCAGTTGGCGGGCTTGGCCTTGGACGGTCTCCCGCCGGTAAACAAAATCACTGGCGAGATTCGTTCGAGCCCGGTCGAGTTCCGCCTGGGTCACAGGCGTATGCTTGTACTGGAAGATCAGGGCCAAACTCTGTTCTAGTGCTGACCGAATCTTTTCTTGTTCCAGTGCTGCCGCCAGGATGAACAGACCAGAATCGGCCGGTGTGTAGGCACTGGCCGTAATCCAGTTGACCAATTCCTGTTCGGCTTGGAGCTTTTGGACGAGCGCCGAGCTTTCTCCGCCGCCCACGATAAAGCTGAGGAGATCAAGGGCGAAAATATCTTCATGTTCAGCCGGCGGGAGAGGAAAGCCCATATAGAGGTAGAACTCCTCGACGTTCATATCCACAACGGAGAGGCGCAGCTCGGTCTGGGCCGGTTCGGTCGGACGAGGACGGGCGGGAAGTTGCACGGAGGGGGTCTGGTCAAAGAGCCGCTGGACTTCTTGTCGAGCTTTTTCCCGATCAATATCCCCAACGATCACTACCGTCATATTATTGGGATGGTACCAGCGCTGGTAGAAGTGCACGACGCGCTCGCGATTGAGTGCCTCAATGGTTGCACGATAGCCAATAATTGGACGCCCGTACGGGTGCTGTGTATAGGCAACCTCAAACAGCTCGGTTGCCGCTCGCGTGGTGGGTGAATCCTCGCCGCGCTTCCATTCTTCCATCACGACCTGGAGTTCTTTGTCCAGTTCGCGTGGATCAAAAGTCGAGTTTTGGATGGCATCGGTCAGAATATCGAGACCGTCTGAAAAATGTCGGGAGGCGAGGACGATATGATAGACGGTATGATCCGCAGTGGTAAACGCGTTAATGCTGCCACCGGATGATTCGATTTCCGTGGCGATGGCTCCGACCGGACGCCGCCGGGTACCCTTAAAGAGCATATGCTCGTGGACATGGGCGGCGCCGGCAACATCGGGAGTCTCATCCGCACTGCCGGCCTTGACCCATATCTGGATGGCGACGACGGGCGCAAAATGGTCTTCTTGAATGGCGACGCGAAGGCCGTTTTCGAGCGTAAAAAGAAGACGATCTGGATTCTGTTGCGGGTCGGCTGTGGGGTTCCACGAGACGTTCGACATGGCCTCCCTGTGTTTCACACCCCCGAGAGGGAGTCAAGAAAGACCGGAGTATCAGACGGGCGAGCACGGAGGGGTAGTGTCTCACGTTGAACGGGAGCCGGCACCACCTCCTTCCCGTCCCCACCAGTGGCAGGACCTGCTCCGCCCGGCTCTCTGGCGTGGTTTGAGCACAGCGTAACCATCACTCTGCCGCCCGGCTCGGCCCCCGGAATCTGGGGCCTCGAGGAAATGACGGTCCTTGACCGGGCGAAGAATCAGCGGCATTACGACTTCACGGAAATCATACACTTTGAGGTGGAATAGGCAGGGCCAGCTCTGCCCAGACCCGCTCAGGGTGTCTGGCCGTCTGGGTGGAGGAAGCAGGCTGATTTTGGCGGTTTGCGGCTCGTAAGGCGTATGCGAGGAGGGGGACTTGAACCCCCACGGGTGTTACCCCACTAGTCCCTCAAACTAGCGCGTCTACCAGTTCCGCCATCCTCGCGAAAACAGGACACTTTCACCATAAAGATGAATGTGGACGGAGGATAATACCGCGCTCTTTTGAGCTGGTCTAGGGGGGGAAGGGGGCGCGGTTATCCCCGCTAGACCACGGGCATCGGCGTGGGTGGCATGGCCGGAGGAGCCGGCTGCTCGGATTGATGCCGCCGCCACCGCCGGAATGTGCCTTTGGCCACGCGCCCCATAACTGCTGGGGTAAAGAAGCTGGAGGGTGGCTTGAGCATCTGAAGGACTTCACCGATGTGACGCCGGAGGGTCATGTCTTCAATAGCGGCCATGAAAAGGGCATTCATGTAGGGCCCAACAAGACGCGCGCCTTTTGGCCGTTCACCTTCCGTTGTCGGCAGGCTAAAGTCGGCTCCGGTTGCGAGACCCCACGGGGCGGCCTGGACCCGAGCCTGGGCCTTAAAGAAATGTCGCGATAGGTCCGGATGCGTCGGACCGTATTTTTTGAGGCACTCGTCCAGCACGCCGGCCGAGAGGGTCCCGGTTGTCATGCCTTGTCCATACACCGGATTAAACGCGCAGGTGGAATCGCCGACGGCAATAAAGCCGTCCACGCGTGTTTTCCATTTTTCATACCGACGGAATCGGTTTGCCATTTTCCGGTAGGCATAGACCGAAGAGATGGGCTCGGCGAGACGTACTGCGTCAGCCAAGACCGGAGAGCGCAGTCGTGAAAGCGCCGCCGTAAACTCCTCCTCGTCCTTGGGCGGATAGTGCTTGGAGACGCCGGCTAGGGTGACAATCCAGCGGTTGCGTTCGACCGGGAAGAGCACGCCGGCCAGGGGGTGTTCCGGCAGTTTCAGGTCGAGCCAAACGCCCTTCCACCACCAGTCCTTGGGGAGATGGTCCGGTGCTTGATACCAGCGCGAACTGTAGCCTGTATGCGCATCCACAACAGTCTCAGGAGGAGGCGCAATGCCGAGTTCCTGGAGCCAGCTCGGCGCTTTTGATGCCCGCCCACTGGCGTCAACGATCAAGTCAGACTGAATCGAACTGGGTTCCCCCGCGTCGTGCGGTACGAGATGTACGGTATCAATACGCGGAGGGCCAGCGGCAGCCATGCCCAGGCTGGTCGCACTCGTTTGATCGCGGATCTCAACATTGGGGAGCTTGCAAAACAACTCCCGGACGGTTGATTCAATCAGATAGCGACTGGCGAACAGCGTCAGCATACCGGTGGGACGACGGGGCTCCCAGCCCCAGTTCCGGAGCGTGGCAAAGTCGTTGCCAAAGTCAATCTCATACGCCCCACGCTCAAGCATCAGAGTGTCAAAGCCTGGAAAGAGACGGTTGAGCTCTCGCCGTCCGCGCACGAGCAGCGCATGGACGTGACGGCTCTGCGGAACCCCGGCACGTTCCTGCGCACCATCAGGGCAGGTATCCCGGTCCAGGACGGTAACTCTGTCGAAATGCGAGCTGAGTACGCGTGCGGTGCACAAGCCGGCCATGCTGCCACCAATGACGACCGCGTGAGTATGAGACATGCGTTGCTCCTGTGTGTTTACCGCTGCAAGATCATGTAAGACCGAGCCGAGTCAGTGTCGGACGACTTGGGCCAACTCGTATTTGCCCGAGACACTACGCGGCGCGTGCAGCACGCGAGTTTTACCCGATACTCTCAAGAATTAGCTGCTCGGTGTTGCCGCTGGCGCATCACCCTGCGGCTCTTCGCTTGCGGATGCTGCCGGTGCTGCCGACTCTGAAGTGGCTTCCGTTCCTGCCTCGGTCTCGGTCAGCGGAGGGGCGACAGATTGTGCGTCTGAGGCCTGGCCTTCCGCCGTACCAGCCGACGGGATTCCCTCGGCTGGCTCTTGGGGGACCGTTGGGGCAGGAACGTCGTCAAACAAACTCTGCGAGGTTTGACGTGCGAGCCCATAGGTCATGACTAGCGAGGTCAACATAAAGAGGATGGCGATGCCGGTGGTCAGCTTTGTCAGAAAATTGCCCGCCCCGGAACTGCCAAAGACGGTTTCGCTTGAGCCGCCGCCGAACACGGCTCCCATGTCAGCCCCTTTGCCGGTTTGTAAAAGCACGACCGCGATCAGAAAAATACAGGCGAAAACATGCAGACCAATCAGGGCTGTATACATCATGGGAGCATATCCTACTCAAAGTGAACGATACGGGCAAATGAGTCCGCTTGCAAGCTGGCTCCACCGACCAACGCGCCATCAATATCGGGCTGGACCAACAGTCCATCGACGTTGTCCGGCTTGACGCTGCCGCCGTACACAATGCGGACCGCCGCAGCACTAGACTGATCGGCGAGTTCACTGAGCGTCTGTCGAATGGTCGCATGTACCTCCTGGGCCTGTTCAGGCGAAGCGGTCTTCCCCGTGCCAATGGCCCAGATTGGCTCATAGGCCAGGACAAGGGCCGCAATGGCTTGGGCGGTCTGACCTGCCAGACCAGCACGAATCTGACGCGAGATCACGCTAAACATATCGCCGCGTTCGCGTTCGGCCAAGGTTTCTCCCACACACATGATGGGAGTCAGGCTGTCACGCTGGGCGGCTTTGACTTTTTGGGCGACCTGTTCGTCGGTTTCTCCATAATACTGGCGACGTTCCGAATGCCCGATAATAACGTACTGGCAGCCGACAGCCTTCAGCATCGGTCCAGACACCTCGCCAGTGAACGCGCCGTGTGTCTCAGTATGGAGATTCTGGGCCGAGAGACGGATCGGGCTGCCACGTAGCGTTCGAGCCGCAGTCTCCAACGCGATAAAGGGGGGAGCGACCACAACCTCCCGACCTGAGAGCGTCGTCGGCAGCCGCGCGACTAGGGCTGAGAGCAGTTCAGCTGTCTCAGCCGGCGTCTTATGCATTTTCCAGTTGCCGGCAATAAGAGGGAGCCGTATGGCCATGGAATTCTCTAGAGTCGGCTCCCAATGAACAGGGTCATATCGCGCATGCGATTGGAGAATCCCCACTCATTATCGTACCAGGAGAGGACTTTCACAAAATTGTCGTCCATCACTTTGGTGAGGGCCGCGTCAAAAATCGACGAATGTGGATTCCCGTTGAAATCAACTGAGACTAATTCTTCCTCACAATATTGTAATACGCCTGTGAGCGGCCCTTCGGCTGCAGTGCGCATGGCATCGTTGACTGCGTCGGCCGAGACGGTTTTGCCAAGTTCAGCGACCAGATCAACAACCGAGACATTCGCGGTTGGGACACGGACGGCCATGCCGTCGAGTTTCCCCTTGAGTTCCGGGAGCACTTCGCCCACGGCACGGGCTGCACCGGTCGAGGTCGGAATCATCGACTGTGCCGCAGCTCTTGCTCGGCGAATGTCCGAGTGGGGCAGGTCCAGGATGCGCTGGTCGTTGGTGTAGGCGTGGACGGTCGTCATCAGGCCATGCGTGATGCCAAAAGATTCATGCAGGACTTTGGCTACGGGAGAGAGACAATTTGTCGTACATGAGGCATTCGAGATAATGTGATGCGCGGCTGGGTCGTAATTCGTATGGTTGACACCATAGCAAACCGTAATGTCAGGATTTTTAGCGGGCGCAGAAATAATAACTTTTTTGGCACCGGCCGACAGGTGTAATGTAGCCTGCTCACGTGCGGTAAACAGGCCGGTTGACTCCAGAGCGATGTCGACACCAAGATTCCCCCAGGGCAGCTTGCCTGGATCACGCTCTTGGATGATCTCAATCCTTTTGCCATTAACGATCAAGGCGTTGTCTTCGGCAATAATATCGGCGTCAAGCTGGCCGTGGACAGAGTCATAACGCAACAAATGCGCCAGAGTTTTGGCATCTGTGATATCGTTAATGGCAACAAATTCAAGTTCGGGTTCGTTGAGACTGGCACGAAAAACGTTGCGTCCAATACGGCCAAATCCATTGATTCCTACACGTATCGCCATGGTCGCCTCTTTTGTATGGTAGTGACTTGCCGAGTCTTCTTTCATACTTTCGCACCGGGTGAAAGCCCGTCACGGAAAAACGGTTGATCCAAGGAAAACGATTGACTCGATTCCCCTCATATATTAGTCCTACCAATCAATGATTATGATTTGAGGCTTCCCCGATCACGAGAGGAACCGAAGCCCCCAATATGTGCCAACCGATATGTGTGGAGGGTGGGTAGCGGATTATGGATGGTTTTCTTGGGCGTTTTGCGATTCAAGCCGACGTTCCACTTCGACAGTCCCACAGTATTATCGATATGGTGACAGGCTCAGGACCGGTGGTCCTGGCCGTCCTCTATATCCTCTTGGGCTTCTCCATCGTGAGTTGGGGCATCATGCTTTATAAGTTCCGCCAACTGCGTCAAGCCAGGCGGGAGTCTGAGCGCTTTATCACGATATTTTGGGAGACCAAGAATCTCCCCGCTATTCACACTGCAGCCCTTGAAATGCAGGAAAGTCCGCTCGCCCAAGTCTTTCGAGCGGGCTATCAAGAACTCATACGTCTCACCCGGACGAGAAAGTCACCTGAGGAAGCTACCGATCCTGTTTCGCTGACCATTCCGGAAGAAGGCGGGATTGACAATATCGAGCGCGCTATGCGCCGGGCCGTGCGCGAGCAGGTGACCCGTTTGGAGCGCGCGCTGACTTTCTTAGCCACAACGGCCAGCACCGCGCCATTTATCGGTCTCTTTGGAACAGTCTGGGGTATTATGAATGCCTTCCGGGGCTTGAGTCTGACTCGGACCTCGACCATTCAAGCTGTCGCGCCTGGTATTGCTGAGGCTTTGATTGCAACCGCGATCGGGCTTGCCGCTGCGATTCCGTCGGTTATGGCGTATAATCACTTCAGTCGAAAGGTTCGCGTCCTTGCAACGGACATGGAGAATTTCTCGGCTGAATTCCTCAATATTGCTGAACGTCACTTTCTCTAAACGAGGAGATGCCAGACTATATGGCTTTTGAACAGTACGATGAAGGCAGCATCTCACACATCAATGTGACCCCTTTTGTTGACGTTATGCTGGTCCTTCTCGTCATCTTTATGGTGACTGCCCCTATCCTGCAGCAAGGTGTCAACGTCGAGTTGCCCGCCGTAGAAGCCGGCCCTCTTGTCTCTGATACCGAGGATCAGTTGGTTGTGGCGATAGATGGGGAGGGGCGTATCCACCTGAACGATACGTCCCTCGATCTTGTCGCCCTGGGTGAAAAACTGACTGCAATTGTGAAGCTGCGACCAGATCGGACCGTCTATCTCCGAGCGGATAAAGATGTTGTATATGGCAAGGTCGTTGCGGTCATGGCCGCCATACGGAGCGCGGGCATAGCAAAGCTTGGCATGGTAACCGAGCCACTCCCGGCAGGTCACCGCACACAACAAAGCGAATCCTGAGCTGTGATCAAAAAAAACCAAAAAAATCTCAATCCGCACGATACTCCGCCTCAGGATAAGCGGCTCGGTCGTATGGTGATGCTTTCCGGACTGCTCCATGCCGGGCTGCTCCTGGCTCTGGTCTCCGCTGCCGACCCGCCCCAGTCAAAGCCCTGGACGCCCCAAAGCTATACCGTTTCTTTGGTTGCTCCGGCGGCCCTGGGGCTCGCTCCCGAGCCTCCGCCAGCTCCCCGCCCCAAGAAGGTAGAATCCGCGGCTGTTGAGTCCTTACCAAAACCCAAGCCGGAGCCGCCGAAAGTCGAGGTAAAGAAACCAAAAACGGAAAAGAAACCCAAAGCTGTCAAGTCCAAAAAGAAAAAGAACGTGCAAATAGCCTCGAAGAAAAAACCGCCGCCCAAAAAGGCGTCGTTAAAAACGGCAGTAAAGAAACCTCAGACCCAAAAACCCGAGCAGGCAAAAAAACCGCCACCACAACCATCGACTCCCAAAGAGCCTGAGGGGCAACGCCTGAGCGCCGAGGACCGCGAGCAGCAGATCGTGGCGGCCTTGAAAAAGATTCGGCAGCGGGTGCAGGCTGACCAGCGTCAAACCGCCGAGCCCTCTCATTCAACCTCGGCGTCCGGGGGGGGTGGAGGCGGTGACACGTTGCGCGGACTGCCCTTTATTTTGTACACGCAAGAGGTGAAACAGCGGGTAAAGCAAAGTTGGATCGTCGCTGAGCATAAGTCTGGTCTTACGGCAGTGGTACGGTTCGGTATCCTGGCCAATGGCGAGGTTGTCGGGGTGGAGCTGGCCGAACGGTCCGGTGATATTGTTTTCGATGAATCCGCAATGCGCGCGGTGAGAAAGGCCCATCCGCTTCCCCCCCCACCAGAGGCCTACCGAAACGAATTTACCCGGCAAAAGATTGAGGTGGTTTTTGGCGAGCCGCAGCGCGCTCGGTCGCAGCAGGTTCGGAGCGAGTGAAATGAGCCGGGGAGGACCGCCGCTGCGGATGACTCGGTCGGGGGTGCTGCTGACGGTCATTGCTGCGCTTGCTGTGTTGGCTACGTCGGCTCCCGCCCAAATACGCATTGAAGTGCCGAACCCCGGTGAGGCGGGAGTTCCGATCGCCCTTTCGCCCCTGTCGAATCCGGACTCTCACGCCGAGCGACAAATCGGGGAAACCTTTGCCCGTACTATTGCCAGAGACCTCACTCTCTCAGGTCTTTTCCGTGTGCTTGACCGACGCGCGTATATCGAGGGGCCGGAGGGGTTTGTGCTCGACCGCATTAATTTTCAAAACTGGTCTGTACTGGACGCATTAGCCCTGGTCAAAGGCGGCTTTTGGCTGAATGGGGAACAGTTGACTATCGAGGCGCGCCTGTTCGATGTGACCCAGCAAAAACAGCTTGGCGGCAGACGGTATATCGGACACAAACGAGACGTGCGCCGTATGGCGCACCGCTTTGCCGATCAGGTCATGCTCTTCCTGACCGGTGAAGAAGGACCTTTTAATTCGAAGATCGCTTTCATTTCGAATCGTGTTGATGGGCGGATCAAGGAAGTCTATGTCACCGACCTGAGTGGAACTGAAGTACGCCGGGTCACACAGGATAGGACGCTGAGCCTCGGACCGAGTTGGAGTCCAACCGGGGCAGAGCTCTTGTTTATTTCGTACAAGCAGGGCGGCCCCCATTCGTTTAAGCTCGATTTGGCGACTGGCCGGTCGGCGCGGCTCGATGCCCGCATTGCCTATGGAGCAAGCTGGTCCCCGGACGGTACCCATATCGCTGTCAGTCTCGATCAGAACGGCAATTCTGACCTTTTCCTGCTCTCGTCCAAAGGTCGGTTAATTCGTCGTTTAACCCACCACAGCGGTATCGATGTTTCTCCCGCCTGGTCGCCAGACGGACGCCAACTGGCGTTTTGTTCAAGCCGGAGTGGCAGCCCCCAGATTTATGTGATGGACATCGAAACCGGACAGTCCAAACGCATTACGTTTCAGAGTGCCTATAATACTGATCCCGCTTGGTCGCCAAAAGGAGATCGGATCGCCTATACGTCCCGCTCAGGCGGATTTCGTGTGATGTGGATCGATCCGAACGGTGGAGAAGCCACGCATGTCGTCCGTGGTGAACACCCTTCCTGGTCGCCGGACGGGCGCTATCTTGCCGTGACGCGACGAGGGCGACTCTATCTGGCGAGTCGAGACGGTCAGAGCGTACAGCAATTGACCGGGGGAAGTGGAAATGATACTAGTCCGGCGTGGTCACCGCGTCTTCCATAAGTATGCGTGGGACGAGGGAAAATGGTGAAAAATGGTTAATAATACATTCCGTGGTGGGTGGCTGATAGGCGTACTCCTTCTCTCCCTGGCTTTGATCGGCTGTCCGAAACAATCCCCTCAGCAGATGAGGTATGGAACTCCGAGTACGGGCTCTGGTACGTCAGGGATGGGTGAAGCTGAGATTGGGGAGGGCGAACGCCTCCAAGATCGTGTCCAGGAAGACGGAGAGGGCGGACCCTTACAAGACGTCTTCTTTAGCTATGACTCGTTTGAGCTGTCTGAAGAGGCGCGGCAAACTCTGCAAGCGAATGCCGACTGGCTGCAAAACAATGCCGAGGCCAAAGTAGAAATTGAAGGGCACTGTGATGAGAGGGGAACGGCCGAATACAATCTTGCCCTTGGCACAAAACGAGCCCGTGCCGCGCAGGATTATCTCATTACTTTAGGGGTCCCTGCCGAGCGGCTCTCCGTCATTAGTTATGGCGAAGAACTACCCCAGTGTACTGATGCGAATGAATCATGTTGGCAGCGAAATCGACGCGGCCATTTCTCAGTCCTACGCTAGGCAACGGGCGTCAGCTCTGGCTCTACACACGTGCTGTGAGAGCTAGTCACTGCCTGCTATGCCCTGTGATCCTGCTAGGCTTCTGGCTTGCTGGATGCGCAACCCAAGCGGACCTGCAACAGGTGCAGAGTGAACGCAGGGCAATACGCACCCAAGTGGCCAATACGGACGCCTCAATCGATAGTCTGGGCCGCAAGGTCCAGCAACTGCAAGGCAAGCTTGAAGAGTTCGAGCATAATCTGACCCGCCTCTCTAAACGGGAGAGTGAAACCATCCCATCCCTGCGTAGAATCGAGCAGCGCTTAGGCGCTCTTGAGGAACGGTTAGGCGTCGTTGAAAGGCAACTGCGCTTTGCTGGACACAAGCCCGAGCCTGGATTGGATGAACCTGTCGGACCAAGCACCCAGACGCCTCCTACCTCCTCTCTCCCTTTCCCTCTTGATCCGCCGGGAATTCCTCCTGCCTCCATCAGCTCACCTTCGACTGCTGATACTCCAGAGTGTCAAGACCTTTATCGAGGAGCAGTTCGGCTCTTTCAAGACCAAAGGTATAATCCTGCGATTCAGGAATTCCGCACCTTTCAGCGTCGCTGCCCTGAATCACAAATGGCGGATGATGCACAGTATTGGATAGGCGAGAGCCACTACGTCCAGAATGACTATAATCGAGCCATCCTGGAGTTTAATGATGTTCTCTCATATCGACGGGGTGATCGCGTTGCCGCAGCCCTCCTGCGACAGGCTCAGGCATTTCTTGCGATTGGAGATAAGACGGACGCCCGCCTGATTCTTCAGAAGCTCGTTAACGACCATCCGTCAGCCGCCCAAACGGTTGAAGCACAAACCATGCTCCAGACGCTTGGACGTTAGCATACCCACCCCTGGACTTCTTCGGGGCACTGAGTATGAAAATTATCCGACACGCCTCGCACCACTTGCTGTTCCCCCATCCGGTCATTGGTCTCGGAAATTTCGATGGGGTGCACTTGGGCCATCGGATGATTCTCTCTCGGCTTGTCGAAGAAGCCAGAGTGCGCCAGGGGACCGCTCTGGCCATGACATTTTACCCTCACCCTCTTTCGGTGTTGCGGCCCGAAAGCCCAGTGCCGTTGATTCTCAGTTTACGTGAGAAGCTCCGGCGGATTGCTGAGTTGGGTGTCGATGGAATCGTGTTACAGCGATTTGGGCGTAACTTTTCGCAGCTCGCCCCCGAAGCGTTTGTGCGTCAATATCTGCTCGACTCAATTGGCGTCGAAAAAATTCTGGTCGGTCATAATTTCAGTTTTGGTCGAGACCGGGCCGGCAATGCTCGCCTGCTCAGTGCCCTAGGAAAGCGGTGGGGATTTGAGGTGGAGGTCATAGGGTCGGTGACTGTGGGGCAGCAAGAGGTCAGCAGTACCGTAGTGCGCTCACTGCTCCAAGCTGGCAAACTGCACGAGGCAACCAAGCTGTTGGAGCAGCAGTATGCGGTAAGTGGCCGGGTTGTTAAGGGATTTCAGCGCGGTCGGCAGATCGGATTCCCGACTGCGAATATCCGTCCGCGGACATCAGTGCTGTTGCCGAATGGAGTGTACGCAGTCCGAGCCTGTGTAGACGACGGGGAGTATGATGCCGTAGCAAATGTTGGGGTGAATCCGACTTTTGGCGAAAATCAGAGAACCGTTGAAACAAACCTTTTTGACTTCTCCGCCGACCTGTACGGAAAACGTCTCCGGGTGAGCTTTGTCAAGCACCTGCGAGCAGAGCGGAAGTTCTCGTCGGTCGAAGAACTCGTGCAGCAGATCCGAGAGGATGCTGACCGGGCTCGTCGTTTCCTCTCATCAACTGGAAATACCCCCTCGTGACAGTCCAACATCTTCAGATTCCGCTCGCTCAGATCGGTCAGCGTTTAGATATGGTAGTGGCCTCCCTGGCGAAAATCAGTCGGTCCCAGGCAAAGCTGTTCATTAAACGGGGCCATGTTTTGGTAGACGGAACTCCCCAAAAGGCGAGCTATCCTGTCCGTAGCGGGGAAATCATAGAAATAGCTCCCCTTCCTTCACCACCAACGACTGCCACGCCGGAAGATATTCCGCTCGATATCTTGTACGAAGATGACAGTCTGGCCGCAATTAATAAACCGCCCGGTATGGTTGTGCATCCCGCCCCCGGTCAGTGGCATGGTACGGTGGTGAACGCCTTGCTGGCACACTGGGGATGGAATGTCGAAGAAGCATCGCTCCGTCCGGGGATTGTACATAGACTTGATAAGGATACGTCCGGCGTCTTGCTCGTCGCAAAGCATCATATAGCGTTGGAAGCCCTCTCTGAACAATTCAAATCGAGACAAGTGCGTAAAACTTACCGAGCTGTCGTAGTTGGATGCCTGCCGCAGCATGAGGGGGAGATCACTTTTCCTATTGGTCGGCATCCACAGGAGCGGAAGAAAATGTCCATCCACGCCAGGAAGAGCCGTCCGGCGGTCAGTCGGTATGAAGTGCTGAGGTCGTGTCGCAGTGTTTCTCTTGTCCAGCTCTTTCCTAAGACTGGCCGAACCCATCAACTACGGGTTCATCTCGCTGCACTCAACCACCCCATTATAGGGGATGATCTGTATGGGTCACGGCGTATGGAGAACACATTACCCCCTGAGGTTCGGCACTTTCCTCGTCAAGCATTGCACGCTCAGGCGATTGAGTTCAGGCATCCCCAAGACCATACAATGGTGACAATTCAGGCGCCTTATCCTGCTGATTTTGCCGGACTCCTGCTGGAGTTGTCCGCTGTCTGGGAGTGAGTCTTTTCGTTGACAGGTTGGTGAGGGTGTATTATGAAGGTATCTCTCAGAGGATAAATCGTCCTTTGTAGATCACTCTGAAAAAGAATTTCTCACCGGCATACCGCTATTTCTTGATGGTTTTTCCCCTAACACGGGCAATTGGCGTCCGAGGCGGATATGCCTCGGCAATGCGTAATACCAAGGATACGTCCCTCCAGTTTACTACTGCAGACAAGTAGGAGGAAGATATGGGTCGAACGACCGCAAAGAATGATACTGTAAACGGACTCCAGGAGGTTCGCATTAATGGAGACGGCGAGGATGTCGGTCTGAACCTGAAGTCTCTGAAATCAAAGAAAATTGGCGAACTGGCGGAGATCGCCCGAAATTTTAATGTCGAAGGAGCATCCAGTCTCCGTAAACAAGACTTGATTTTTTCTATTCTCCAAGCCCAGGCCGAGCAGAGCGGCTTCATCTACGGTGAAGGGGTGCTAGAGATTCTCTCTGATGGGTTCGGTTTCCTCCGTTCTCCTGACTACAATTATCTGCCGGGGCCGGATGACATTTATGTGTCACCGAGCCAGATTCGACGGTTTAATCTCCGCACCGGAGACGTGGTGGCCGGACAAATCCGTCCACCCAAGGAAGGCGAGCGTTATTTCGCGTTACTGAAAGTTGAAGCAACGAACTATGAGGAGCCTGAACGCGCCCGAGATAAAATCCTTTTTGACAATTTGACGCCACTCTACCCCGAGGAACAACTTCGGCTCGAACACAATTTTGAGGAGTATACAACGCGGACCATAGATCTGTTCACTCCCATAGGAAAGGGTCAACGTGGCTTAATTGTTGCCGCCCCTCGTACAGGCAAGACCATGATGCTGCAAAGTTTGGCGCACGGTATTGTTCACAATCATAAAGAGGTCATTTTGATTGTCTTATTGATTGATGAGCGACCAGAGGAAGTCACAGATATGCAGCGCTCAGTCCGTGCCGAGGTTGTGAGTTCGACGTTTGACGAACCGGCGAATCGGCATGTACAGGTGGCGGAGATGGTCTTAGAAAAAGCAAAACGTCTGGTCGAGCATGGAAAAGACGTTGTCGTCTTACTCGATAGTATTACCCGTTTAGCGCGCGCGAATAACGCGGTGGTTCCGCCGAGTGGAAAATTACTGTCCGGTGGTGTGGATGCCAACGCCTTACGGATGCCGAAAAAATTCTTTGGAGCGGCACGCAACATTGAAGACGGGGGCAGCTTAACCATTATTGGGACGGCCTTAGTCGATACCGGCAGTCGTATGGATGAAGTCATCTTTGAAGAATTCAAAGGGACTGGTAATATGGAAATCCACCTGGATCGCCGCCTGATGGATAAGCGGATTTTTCCTGCCATGGACATTGGCCGCTCCGGCACCCGCAAGGAAGAGATGTTGCTGACCAAGAAGACCTTGGACCGAGTGCGGCTTCTTAGACAATTGCTGACCCAAATGAACGCCGTCGAAGCAATGGAATTTTTTATGGATAAAATCCAGGGGACAAAGGATAATCAAGAATTTCTTGAGTCTATGAATCAATAGCGCTCTCTGGCGCATTGCAAAGATTTTTCGCCTTTGATACAAAATTCCTCCCTGAAATTAAGCATATTCCACGCATAGTTAAGAAAGAAAGGTGCTCTCTACATGGTTGAGATTACGATCAAGCAACTGCTTGAGGCTGGGGTTCACTTTGGCCACCAGACAAGTCGCTGGAACCCAAAAATGAAGCCCTATATTTTTGGTGCCCGCAACGGAATCCACATCATCGACTTGCAGCAAACCGTGGGCATGTTACGCGACGCGTGCGGCTTCATTCGCGATCTGGTCGCAGATGGGGGGCAGATTCTCTTTGTCGGAACCAAGAAGCAGGCGCAGGAAGTCGTGCGTGAAGCAGCCGAGCGGTGTGAAATGTTTTATGTCAATAACCGCTGGCTGGGTGGGATGTTAACGAACTTTCAAACCATCCGGAAGTCTATTGATCGACTGAAACGAGTCGAGGAGATGCTCGAAACAGCCGCGATTGCTGATGCGCTGACAAAGAAAGAACTCTTAGGGATTAGTCGGGAGCGGGATAAGCTGATGAATGTATTAGGTGGCATCAAAACGATGCGGAAGCTGCCTGATGCGATATTTGTCGTTGACACCAAGAAGGAAGAAATCGCCGTGCGGGAGGCGAATAAGCTCGGCCTGCCAGTTGTCGCGGCGATTGATTCAAACTGTGATCCGGACCTGATTACGCATAAAATCCCAGGGAATGATGATGCCATTCGGGCTATTCGTCTTTTTGTGGACGCCATCGCTGACGCTTCCATAGAGGGGCGGACGCTGTATCAAGAGCAGCAACAAGGCGAGGGTGAAGCTCTGGACCAAGCGGACCAAGAAGAAACAGAAACGCACGCTGGACCGGATATGACGGAATCTCCGGCGCCATCTCCTGAGGCGCAAGCCGAAGACACTCCGACAGAGGCGGCGTCTATTGAGGAAGGGAGTGAGGCGTGAGCGATATTTCGATGGCCCAGGTAAAAGAACTGCGCGAGCGGACAGGTGCGGGTATTGTCAACTGCAAAAAAGCGCTCGCCGAAAATAATGGGAATATTGAAAAAGCCATTGACTTCCTTCGTGAGAAAGGATTGGCCGCTGCCGCAAAGCGGGCTGGACGCGCGGCAGAGCAGGGCGTGGTTGGCTCCTATATTCACGGGGGTGGCAAGATCGGCGTCTTGGTCGAAGTGAATTGTGAGACGGACTTTGTCGCTCGGACTGAGGAGTTCCAACAGCTTGTCAAAGACCTTGCGATGCAAGTGGCTGCCGCAAATCCACGCTGCGTGCGTCGAGAAGACATTACCGAGGCAGAGCTTGAGCGGGAGCGGACGGTCTATCAGACACAGGCCGAAGCGTCTGGAAAGCCGGCGCAGGTTATCGAGAAGATCGTTTCAGGAAAAGTCGAGAAGTTTTACAGCGAAGTGTGTTTGCTCGAACAATCCTATATTCGGGAACCGAGCAAAACCGTACAAGAGATTGTCAATGATGCGGTGAGTAAGACGGGTGAAAATATTGTTGTCCACCGATTTGCGCGTTTCCAGATCGGAGAAGCAAGCGCCGCTAACGGAGGGACTGAGTAGGCTGCATGACGACAAAGTCTGCATCATACCAGCGCGTTCTCCTCAAGTTAGGAGGAGAAGCGCTCGCTGGCGAACGAGGCTATGGGATTGATGATGTTGTCTTGGCTCGCATCGCCGGAGAGATTCAGGAGATTCATGCGCTAGGGTGTGAGATTGCTTTGGTCCTTGGTGGAGGGAACATACTGCGTGGAGTAGACGCGAATTCAAGAGGGATTGCGCGGGCGACCGGCGATTATATGGGGATGCTGGCCACGGTGATCAATAGCTTAGCCATGCAGGAAGCTCTGGAGAAGTTAGAGGTCCCTACGCGTGTGATGTCAGCCCTAACCGTATCGCAGGTGGCGGAACCGTATATTCGACGGCGTGCTACCCGCCATCTTGAGAAAGGCCGGATCGTCATTTTTGCTTCCGGTACCGGAAATCCGTATTTTACCACGGACACCGCCGCCAGCTTGCGGGCTATGGAAATTGGGGCACAAGCTATTTTCAAAGCAACCAAGGTCGATGGGATCTATAGCGCTGACCCAATGAAAGACTCGGCGGCCGAGCGGTATCAGAACTTGACCTATCTTGAAGTCTTGCAGCAAAACCTCAAGGTCATGGACTCCACTGCGATATCATTGTGCATGGACAATCACCTCCCCATCATTGTGTTCAGTATGCTTGAACCTGGTAATATCCAGCGCGTGGTACGTGGAGAGCCTATCGGAACGGTGGTCAATGGAGGGGAGCTATGAGCGCCGAAGTTTTGGAACAAATGAAGCAGGAAATGGAGCAAACACTTGGGTCGCTCCGTGTCGAGTTTTCGAAAGTGCGCACCGGTCGTGCCTCCACGTCATTAATCGAAGGCGTGATGGTGGAGTATTACGGATCCCCAACTCCACTTAATCAACTCGCCTCTTTGTCTGCTCCAGAAGCACGTCTTCTTGTGGTCCAGCCATACGAAAAAAATATTATCGGTGATGTGGAAAAGGCGATTTATCAGGCGGACTTAGGCCTGACTCCAGTCAACGATGGGAAAATCATTCGTGTCCCCATACCCGAACTCACCGAAGAACGGCGGAAAGATTTTGTCCGAAAAATTCGGAAAAGTGCGGAGGAATACCGGATCTCTATGCGGAACCATAGACGCGAGGCCAATGACTATCTCAAGGAAATGCAAAAGGATAAAGAAATTACCGAAGATGAACTGCACACCGCACAGGACCGTGTCCAAAAGATGACGAATGAATATATCGAAAAACTTGACCATATCCTCAAGCTGAAAGAGGAAGAGTTGATGGCGGTATAAGGGGATAATGTTTTCCTGCGACTGGCCATGTGAGCAATCTATTCTAACTTGCTGTTTATACGCGTGAGCGTCATCCTTGAGAAAGACCAATTGCCCCGTCATGTTGCCATTATTATGGATGGGAACGGGCGGTGGGCGCAGCGACGCGGGCTGAGCCGTATCGAGGGCCACAAGCGTGGGAAAGAAGCGGTCCGCAATATCGTCGAGATGAGCCGCGGCATCGGTCTCTCGTATCTGACCCTGTACGCCTTCTCTTCGGAGAACTGGCAGCGGCCGCCCCGTGAGGTTCGGGCGCTCATGGGACTCCTCAATCGCTACCTTCGGACGGAACTCCGTCGTATGATGCGGTATAATATCCGCCTGCGTGCCATTGGTAATCTGAGTCGCCTTCCAGCGACGGTTCGGAAATCTCTGCTTGACGCTATTGCCGCAACCCGAGACAACACCGGACTGACTGTTGTACTAGCTGTGAGCTATAGTGCACGGGAAGAAATCGTTGCCGCCGTACAGACTCTGGCGACCGCCGTACAGGCGGGACAACTGCGGCCATTCGAGATTGACCAGCAGGCGATCGAACAATCATTGTGGACGGCAGATATCCCCGCTCCGGACCTCCTTATTCGGACGAGTGGAGAGTTCCGGATCAGTAACTTCATGCTCTGGCAGTTGGCCTACACGGAACTCTATGTGACCGATACCCTGTGGCCAGACTTCGACCGCGACGCCTTCTTGCAGGCACTGGCGGATTATCAGCAGCGGGATCGGCGTTTCGGTCGGACGACCGAGCAGCTGATTGAGACTGAGCTCAAACGTGCTGCGCACTAGGCTCCTGACCGCCGCGGTCGCGCTTCCCCTTCTCATCTTCCTGATACACTCTGCGCCGGAATGGGGCTTTTCGAGTGCCATTCTGGTGCTGACTGGTGTCGGCTTATATGAATACTTCTCACTCACGCGGGCCCAATGCACCCTTTCTCCGGTCATCGGTGAACTGTGGGGCATGCTTGTCGCACTCAGCATGCTAGCGGGCGATATGCGGCTCAGCGGCGGCGCATTGACCCTTGGTTTTGTACTGGTTTTTATCCTAAGTCTTCGAGACCGTCACCCAGCGCGAGGAATCCAAACAACGAGCCTCTTCGTACTTGGTGTTGTGTATATTGGGTTCCTTTTTCCACACTTGCTGTGGATACATCGCGGTCCGGAAGGCGCGGAATGGATTTTTTTTATACTACTTGTGGCCATGCTTGGAGACACCGGAGGGTATGCCGTTGGACGAATATGGGGAAAACGGAAACTGCTCCCGTATATCAGTCCCGGCAAAACCATAGAGGGAAGCGTCGGATCGATAGGCGGGCATTGCATCGCCGCTCTCGTCGCCTGGCAGTATCTCCTGCCCAATCGATCTGCGCCCGAACTAGTGGTCCTTGCGCTTCTGATGGGAGGACTCGCTCAGTTGGGCGACCTGTGTGAGTCTGCCTTGAAGCGGGCCTGCAGCGCAAAAGACTCAGGCCGTCTCTTTCCCGGCCACGGCGGAGTGCTTGATCGTATTGATAGTTTACTTTTCCCAGGTGCCTTTATCTATTACTATAGTATGTTGTGGCATTAAATCTGGCCCGAAAGCCGAGGAGTATGTGGGCATGGATCTTTCAACTTTTGATGTTGCGCTACGAGTGGTTATCGTCTTTGGATTAATTATTTTTGTGCACGAATTGGGGCACTTCCTGACCGCCAAATGGGCCGGTGTTGGAGTTGAGCGATTCTCACTCGGATTTGGTCCGAAACTCATCGGTCGTAAGATCGGCGAGACGGAGTATTTACTCAGCGCCATTCCTCTAGGTGGCTATGTGAAGATGGTTGGAGAGGAAATCGGTGAGGAGGTGGATGAGGCTGACCTGCACCGTTCCTTTACTCATAAATCTTTGCCAAAACGCTTTCTGATTGTCTCTGCCGGACCATTGGCCAACTTTCTGATGGCTTTCGTCGTTTTCAGTCTGGCCTTTGCCCAATTTGGCGTCAATGTCCCAGTCGATCAGCCCACGGTTGGTGGAGTCGTAGCGAACATGCCCGCAGAAGCGGCTGGTCTAGAACCGGAAGACGAGATCCTCAAAATCGATGGGGTTCCCGTCCACACCTGGGAGGAACTGGCTGAGCAGATTCAGCTTAGCAATGGGGATGAGATTGACCTTGTCATTCAAAAGGCGAGCCGCGGCCAGATTATTGCCACAACGGTCACCCCTCAACTGCGTGACAACCCCGTCGGCGGGCAAGTCTATGTGATTGGCATTGAGCGGGCCTTTACGAACGAAGCTGTTACCATAGGACGAGCGATAACGCTTGGAGCGGAGCAAACCTGGCTGTGGACGCACCTCATTCTGGACAGCGTTATTAAGCTTATAAGTGGAGAGGTTTCAACCAAAGAGCTAGGCGGCCCCATTCTCATTGCGCAGGTGGCTGGACAGCAGGCGCGTTTGGGATTGGATTATTTGCTGCGCTTCACGGCCATCGTGAACGTCAACCTAGCCATTTTCAATCTTCTGCCTATCCCGATCCTTGACGGCGGCCATCTGTTGCTAATGCTCATTGAACTCCTCATCGGCCGCCCGTTGAGTAATCGTTCCAAAGAAATGGCTTTACGCGTTGGCTTCCTGGTTATTGTCTCGCTCATCGTCCTGGTCTTCTACAACGATATTTCACGCCTTGTCAGCTGATCTCTTGACATGCTCGTTCTCGGCATAGACGCGGCGACCCCGATTGCGAGTGTCGGCCTGATACAGGACGGCAGTGTTCTGGCAGAACAATCAGGTAACGCTACGGTGAGTCATGCGGAAAATCTTTTGCCCTTGATTCACCACGTCCTTGAGCAGTCTCATATCAGCCTGCCGGAGGTCGCAGGGATAGGGGTGACGATCGGCCCCGGAGCCTTCTCCGGTCTGCGCATCGCGCTTGGCACGACAAAAGGTTTTGCCTATGCCTTGTCTCAACAGGTTGCTGGCGTCTCGACGCTCCTCACACTTGCCCATGCAGTGACCCATTGGACAGGCCGACTGTACGTTGTGCTGGACGCTCGCAAACGTGAAGTATATGCTGCCTGCTTTGCCCGCGACGCAGGCGGGTACATTACCCGTCTGACTGACGATATGGTCCTCGCGCCCGAAGAGTTGGCCAACCAAATCAGTGGGCCATGCCTCTTTGTTGGAGATGGCGTTGAGCGTTACGGTGAAATAATTCAGGAACGTTGCAGACCCCATATTGAGGTTCTGCCGCTTGCTGCTGTCCTGCCGTGTGGCAGCATTGTCGCTCGCTTAGCCTGGCTGCGATTCAAACAGGGAGATCACGACGACGTATCCCAACTCGTCCCACAGTATATCCGTCGCTCTGACGCTGAACGCAACCGGATGAAACAGCGTTCTGGGCAGCCAGGTTTATGAAGCCAAACAGTCCCTTATGCGCTTCTGATAGTAAAGAGAGGCCGAGACTCCTCCAAGGCCACAAGAGCGAGCCTTTCAACAACCTTCTGGCCTAGACAGGCTGTAGGAATTTTGGCATCCTGCCCCAAAACCTTGCCGAACAAGCAATATCTCAACGGATTGAGATGGGGATAGCCGTCCTGACTGTCCTCTTTCTATATCATTTATCGACGTGAGACCGGAGGGAAGAAGATTATGGCTCGGAAGAAAATTGCACTTATTGGCGCCGGTAATATCGGCGGCACTCTTGCCCACCTGTGCGTGCTCAAGGGACTTGGCGATGTAGTCCTGTTCGACGTGATTGATGGTCTGCCCCAGGGAAAGGCCCTGGATATGCTCGAAGCCGGGCCCATTGAGGGCTATGACGCCAACATTACCGGGACAACGAGCTATGCCGATATCGCCGGCGCGGATGTCTGTATTGTGACTGCCGGCGTTGCCCGGAAGCCGGGCATGAGTCGGGACGACCTGCTGGGTATCAATTGCAAGATCATGAGCGATGTATCCAGCAACATTAAGCAATATGCGCCGGATTCGTTGGTGATTGTGATTACCAATCCGCTTGATGCTATGGTGACCTTGACCAAGCGGGTGACGGGTTTCCCCAAGAACAGAGTCGTGGGTCAAGCTGGTGTCCTGGACTCCGCCCGTTACCGGACCTTTATTGCCCAAGAACTTGGCGTGTCTGTCCAGAATGTGACGGCTATGGTCCTCGGCGGCCACGGTGACGACATGGTTCCAGTACGCAGCTATTGCCAGGTCGGGGGGGTGCCGGTTGAGAAACTAATCTCTGCTGCCCGTTTGGAAGAAATTGAGCAGCGCACCCGCCAGGCCGGTGGTGAGATTGTCGCTTTGCTCAAGACGGGCTCAGCGTTTTATTCCCCGGCTTCCGCAGCCGTGCAGATGGCTGCGGCCTATCTGGAGGATAGAAAACAAATCCTACCCTGCGCCGCCTATCTCGAAGGCGAATACGGGATTGACGGGGTGTACTTCGGCGTCCCGGTGTCTATCGGTGCCGGTGGCGTTGAGCGCGTCATTGAAGTGGACCTGAGCGGCAAAGAAAAACAAGAGATGGAGGTATCCGTCGGCCATGTACGCGAACTGGTGACGGCCATGGACGCCATCCTGGAGAAGGGCGAGTAATCTCCCACGGTAAGGTAAGAGGGTATGAATATCCACGAATACCAAGCAAAAGAGATATTGCGGAAAAATGGGGTGGCCGTGTTAGACGGCAGGGTCGCTACCACTCCGGACGAAGCCGAAGCCGCTGCTCAGGAATTGGGCGGTGGTCTGTGTGTCGTCAAAGCCCAGATTCACGCCGGTGGGCGAGGTAAAGCCGGTGGGGTCAAGCTCGCCAAGACGCCGCAGGAAGCCCACGCCCATGCGACGGCTCTGCTTGGCTCAACCTTGGTCACCCACCAAACCGGACCCGAAGGTAAAGAAGTCCAGAAGGTATTTGTTGAGCAGGGTTGTGATATCGATCAAGAGTTCTACCTCGGTATGGTCATTGACCGTGTGACCGCGCGAGTCACGGTGATGGCTAGCTCCGAGGGTGGCGTGGAAATTGAAGAGGTGGCAGAGCGCTCGCCCGAGAAGATTCTCCGCGCCACCATCGATCCCGCCGTTGGCTTCGGAGACTTCCAGGGCCGCCAGCTCGCCTACGGCCTGGGCCTACCCAAGGACTCGGTCAACAAAGCCGTGTCCTTCATGCGCGGCTTATACAAGACATTTTCCGAGAGTGATGCCTCCATGGCTGAGATTAATCCGTTGGTACTGACGAAGTCCGGCGACCTTGTCGCTCTGGACGCCAAGATGGGCTTTGATGACAACGCGCTGTTCCGTCACGCTGATATCCGTGAGATGCGGGATGTGACTGAGGAAAACGAGAAAGAAGTCGCGGCGTCCAAGTTTGACCTCAACTATATTGCGTTGGACGGCAATATCGGCTGCATGGTCAATGGGGCTGGGCTGGCGATGGCGACCATGGATATCATCAAACACTACGGAGCTGAGCCGGCGAATTTTCTGGATGTCGGCGGGGGCGCGACCACGGAAAAGGTCACCGAGGCATTTAAAATTATTCTGTCGGACGAGAATGTCAAAGGCGTTCTGGTCAATATTTTTGGGGGGATTATGCGTTGCGATGTAGTGGCCAACGGGGTAGTTGAAGCCGCCAAACAAGTCAATCTGTCGGTCCCCTTGGTCGTTCGCTTAGAAGGCACGAATGTTGAACTAGGAAAAACGATTCTGGCTGAGTCGGGGCTTGATATTATTCCTGCGGACGATTTAGCTGACGGCGCAAAGAAAATCGTCGAGGCGATTGGTGCATAGGCGGCGCACCGGATCAACCGTTTGTATCAATTTGTAGGGCGAGAAATCGAGGAGCACGCTCGTGAGCATTCTTGTTGATAAAAACACCAAGGTCCTGACGCAGGGAATTACCGGCTCAACCGGCCAACTGCACACCCGGGGTTGTCGAGACTACGGCACCCAGATGGTGGCCGGAGTAACGCCTGGTCGCGGTGGCACGGATTTCGAAGGCATTCCTATTTTTAATACGGTTGTGGAGGCGGTTGCGGAAACGGGGGCAAACGCTTCCGTTATCTATGTGCCGCCGCCGTTTGCCGCCGACGCCATTATGGAAGCGGTCGATGCCGAAGTGGAGTTGGTGATCTGTATTACTGAGGGAATTCCGGTGCTCGATATGGTTCGGGTCAAGCGCTACTTGGCCGGCAAAAAGTCTCGCCTGATTGGTCCCAACTGTCCTGGTGTGATTACCCCGGGGGAATGCAAGATTGGGATCATGCCGGGCTATATCCATGCCACCGGATCAATCGGCGTGGTGTCGCGCAGTGGAACCTTGACCTATGAAGCCGTCCATCAACTGACCCAGTTGGGGATCGGTCAGTCGTCGTGCGTCGGGATAGGTGGCGACCCAGTGAACGGAACGGGCTTTATCGACGTCTTACAGCTTTTCCAGGATGATCCCCAAACCGAGGGCGTGGTGCTGATCGGTGAAATTGGCGGTTCGGCGGAAGAAGAAGCTGCCGCGTTCATTAAAGAGCATATGACCAAGCCGGTCGCAGCGTTTATTGCTGGTCAAACCGCCCCCAAAGGTAAGCGCATGGGACACGCTGGAGCGATCATTGCCGGTGGGAAGGGAACCGCGGTCGAGAAAGTCCAAGCCTTCAGGGACGCTGGTGTGGCGATTATCTCAAGTCCGGCTGAGATGGGCAAAACCATGGCGGCTGCCATGGGCTAAGGAATTCGGGTAGACCCCTCTATCAGATCTCGTCAAGCAGGGGAGGGGAAGTTCACAAACCGCCCCTCCGAGTCTAATGGCAACATCGCTGGACCAGACACCGCGTGCCCTGTTTCAGCAGGGCGAACGCGCCCGCCTGAAAAGTCGCTTTGCCGAGGCGCTGGCGCTTTACCGACAGGCGCGTCAGGCTGCAAAAGTCGCAAACCTGGGGGAATGCGAACTTGATGCCCACCTCGGTATTGGCGATTGCTTGCGCATGCAGGGACAATTTGGGTTCGCCAAACGTGCCTATGAACGGGCGAGCCGTCTGGCTGGCCGCTTGGCTGATATAGAAGGGGAGGCGGAGAGTCTGGCTGGTATCGGCCTCAGCGTCCGCGCTCAAGGGAATCCCCAGCGCGCATTGCCGTATCTGGCCGAGGCGCGGGCCCTCTATCGTCAAGCGCGGGTATATGACGGGGAAGGCTTTATTGTCTGGGCTATGGGGGGGACATATCGTTTCTGCGGCGACCTCAAAAAAGCGCTGAGCCATTTCAAGCAGGCCCTCAGACTCGCCGAACGAGAGGGCGACACGCTTGGAGCTGGATATGCGCTATGCGGTCTGGGGGGCGCATCGCGTTTAATGGGTCGATTTGCGGATACCCAGAACTATTACGCCGAAGCAAACGAGGTGTTTGAGGTTGAAGACGATGTGTACGGCCGGGCCTATTCCTACTGCGGCCTTGGCAATGCGGCCCGTATGCGTAAAGAATTTATGCCCGCCTTGCGGCTCTTTGCAAAAGCCGAGCGCTTATACCAGCGGATTGGCGATAAGGCGAGCTTTGCCTATACGGTCTGGGCGATGGCCACGGCCTTCAAAATGCAGGGCGACCATGAACGCAGCCGAGCGACATTCAGACGGGCGCAACAGCTCTTCCGTGAGACGCGCGACATCCGCGGGGCGGTTTACTGTCGTTTGGGAACCGGGGAATTGGCGTTTTTACAGGGAGAACACAAACGCGCGAAGACCGTATTTGCTCGCTGCTATGATGAGGCCCAGCGCTTTGGTTACCAGGCGGAAGCTTGCCATGCGCTCACTGGTCTTGCCCTGGTAGCGGAGAGTCCCGACTGGCGGGCGGTGAAACACGCCTATCGAAGATGTGGCTTGTATTTTACGCCGCTCCCGCCCCCCCTCAATCTACCCTGAGAGCGTGAACATTGACCCCCATAGCGGGCCTGGATAGACTCTTTTGTCGTACAAGAAAGGACAGGTATGACCGAACGAACCCTCTCTATTGTGAAGCCTGACGCAGTCAAGAAGAATGTCATTGGTGAAATTCTCCGCCGCTTTGAAGCAGCCGGACTCAAAATCGTAGCCACCAAAATGGTCTCCCTGACCAAAGCCGAAGCCGAAGGCTTTTATGCGGTTCATCAAGAACGCCCCTTTTTTGGGAGTCTGACAGACTTTATGTCCTCAGGTCCGATTCTCGTCTCCGTGCTTGAGGGTGAGGGGGCCATTCAAGCTCACCGGAAAATTATGGGGGCGACCAACCCGGCTGAAGCGGATGCGGGTACGATTCGGAAGGATTTTGCCACGAATATCGAGCAGAACGCCGTACATGGCTCCGATGCGCCCGAAACGGCTCAATGGGAGATTGGCTATTTTTTTAGTGGGCTGGACTTGGCCTAAGACGCTTTTTCAGGTCTGGCCCGCGTACTCTCTACCTGTTTGATCGGTATGGACCTTAAAGATTGTACCCAAGACGAACTAGCCCGCTGGCTGACTGCACGCGGACACAAATCCTTCCGGGCGCGGCAAATTTTGAAATGGGTATATCACCGCCGACTCACAGATGTGGGGCAGATGAGCAATATACCCCTGGCCCTACGCGAGGAGTTAGCCCTGCATTTTCAGCTTACCCGTCTGGATTGTAGCAGGCACACTGCGGCGGTTGACGGGACGGAGAAATCTCTCTTTACCCTTTCCGATGGACGCCGGATTGAGAGCGTTTTTATTCCGAGTGAGAACCGCCGGACGCTCTGCATTTCTTCCCAGGCTGGCTGTGCCATGGGCTGTCAATTTTGTGCGACCGCCCGCGTGCGGCCCGTGCGTGACCTGACCGCCGGGGAAATCGTCAGCCAAGTCTGGGAAGTCCAGCACCGACGGCCCCAACACGAAGCGGTGACCAACGTCGTCTTTATGGGTATGGGCGAACCGCTGGCGAATTACGATCAGGTCGTGAAGGCCATCACTATTCTGACGGCAGCCTGGGGGTACCAGCTCTCTCCCCGCCGCATCACCGTATCAACGGTTGGATTGGTGCCGCAAATGCAACGCCTGTTGCACGACACCCAGGTCAACCTCACCATCTCCTTAAGCGCAACAACTGATGCCGTGCGGAACACCCTCATGCCGATCAATCGGCGCTACCCTCTGGTGGCTGTGTTGGATACCTGCCGGTCTCTGTCCATCGCTCCGCGCAACCGGGTGACCTTTGCGTATACCCTGCTGGACGGACTGAACGATAGTCCAGCCGACGCAAAACGTCTCGTATCGCTCCTGCATGGCATCCGGGCCAAGGTCAACCTGATTCCGTTTAATTCTTTCCCTGGGGCACCATTTGCCCCCTCGCCACGCGAGCGGATCACACGCTTTCGTCAAATCCTGCTCGACCGGGGCATCTACGCCAGTATTCGCGAAAGCCGTGGTCAGGATGTACAGGCCGCCTGTGGGCAACTGGCCGCCCCCCTGGAGCAAGCGGCCTAGGAAAAGGGACAGTCATGATCACGCTTGGTGTTATTGGCGGCAGCGGTCTATATCAGATGGACGGTATCGAGCACGGCGAGTGGGTGAGCGTTGAAACGCCGTTTGGCCTGCCGTCGGATGACTATTTTGTTGGCGAATTAGACGGTGTCCGCGTGGTTTTCCTGCCGCGGCACGGCCGTGGCCACCGTATCCTGCCCTCCGAGCTGAATTTCCGCGCCAATATCTATGGGATGAAAAGGCTTGGCGTGCGGCGCTTGGTTGCCGTGGGTGCGGTGGGCAGTTTGAAGCAGGAAATTGCGCCCGGCCATATTGTCATCCCCGACCAGTTCATCGACCGGACCCGTGGGCGCATCAGTACCTTCTTTGGCCGGGGTATTGTCGCCCATGTCGCCTTTGCCGACCCGGTATGTCCGCTCTTATCCCAGTCTTTGGTTGAAGCTAGTGACAGTCTGGACATAGCTGTTCATTGCGGGGGAACGTATATCTGTATGGAAGGCCCGCAATTCTCCACGCGGGCTGAATCTTTGCTGTATCGGAGCTGGGGTGCTGATATCATTGGGATGACGAATCTCCAAGAAGCTAAGCTCGCGCGTGAAGCCGAAATCTGTTTTGCCACCTTGGCCATGGCAACCGATTACGACTGCTGGAATACCGAGGCCGGCGACGTGGTGATAGAAGAGGTGCTGGCAATTCTGAACAAAAACGTTGTCACCGCTCAACGCATTGTACGGGACACCGCCCGGCGGCTGTCCCCTGAGCGGGTGTGCGGCTGTGAGACTGCGCTTGCAGATGCGATCATCACCGACCGGGCGATGATTCCAGAAACAGTAAAAAACGAACTCGAGCCGATTATTGGGAAATATATCAATGGATAAACGCCAAGAGGACGTTATGAGTATTGTGGTTGTCGGTTCGGTCGGATTGGATTCTATTGAAACGCCGTCCGGTAGGGCTGACGAAGTCCTGGGTGGCTCGGCAGCCTATTTCGCCGTTGCGGCGAGCTATTTTACGACGGTGAATGTTGTTGCCGTTATTGGTGAAGACTTTCCCGCAGATGCGCAGGCAACTCTGACCGCGCCGAATATCAACCTGGACGGGTTGGAAGTAGGAGCGGGGCGGACGTTTCGGTGGACTGGCCGCTATCACGAAAATCTCAATATCCGCGACACCTTAGACCTCCAGATGAATGTGGTTGCGAACTTCGCTCCGAGACTGCCCGAACAGTATCGCCGGACGCCTTTTGTGTTTCTGGGGAATATCGACCCTGGCTTGCAAAGCCAGGTGTTAGACCAAACCGACGGGCCACGCCTGATCGGCTGCGACACGATCAGTCACTGGATTGAACACGAGCGTGCGGCGCTCGAAGCCGTGCTGAAACGTGTTGATGTGCTGATCATCAATGATGAAGAGGCGAGTATGCTCAGCGGGGAGTCCAACGTCGTGAAATCCGCACGCAGGATTTTGGACATGGGACCAAAGACGTTGCTCATTAAGCGGGGTGAATATGGGGTGTTGCTGTTTTCTCCCCAGTCGGTTTTTGCCGTTCCCGCCTATCCCTTGGAGGATGTGGTTGATCCGACTGGGGCCGGTGACTCTTTTGCCGGTGGGTTTCTCGGCTATTTGGCTGAGTCGAACGACACGTCTGAGGCTGGACTGCGCAAGGCCATTGTCTACGGTAGTGTGGTGGCCTCGTTCGCGGTGGAAGATTTCAGCCTGCGGCGGCTGCACGCCCTGAGCCGGGATACCATCGAACAGCGCTATCGTCAGTTCGTGAGTCTGACCCAATTCTAGCCCGCTGGCGCCGAATCGCTATGGACCTTTCCATCGTCGTCCCGATCTACAATGAGGTCGATAATCTGCGTCCGTTGTGTGAACGGGTCCATGCCGTACTGGCGCCGACGGACTGGAGCTACGAACTTATCCTCATTGATGACGGTAGTCAGGACGGGAGTAGTGAGCTGTTGGCTGAGCTGCACGCCGAAGACGATACGCTCAAAGTTCTCCGCTTTCGACGCAACTTCGGCCAGACTGCTGCGCTAGCCGCGGGATTTGAATACGCCCAGGGTGACGTCATTGTTTCGCTGGATGGTGACCTGCAGAATGATCCCATCGATATTCCGCGTTTGTTGGCAAAGCTGGACGAGGGGTATGACTTGGTGAACGGCTGGCGTGTCAATCGACAAGACCCGTTTTTGCACCGGCGTCTTCCGTCTCAGATCGCCAATCATATGATTTCGCTCACAACGCGGGTCAAACTGCACGATTATGGCTGTACGCTCAAGGCGTTCCGCCGTGAGGTGGCAAAGGGTCTCAAGCTGTACGGAGAAATGCACCGATTTATCCCGGCTCTGGCCGGGGACATGGGAGCCCGGATTGCCGAGCTTCCGGTCACCCATCATGCGCGTAAGCACGGCACCTCAAAATACGGTTTAACCCGAACGTTATGGGTCGTACTGGACTTACTTACCGTTAAATTCATGTCGAGCTATGCGACCCGTCCGAGTCATTTATTTGGCTTTCTGGGGTTAATTGCCGTCCTCGTTGGCGGGGGGATCACGACCGTCCTGGGGATTCAGCGTCTCCTGTTCGATGTGCAATTAGCAAACCGTCCCATTTTACTCTTGGGGATTCTCCTGCTTGTCACCGGTGTCCAGCTTGTGACCACCGGCTTAATCGCTGAGATGTTGGCTCGCACCTACCACGAGAGTCAGGAAAAGCCCGTCTACTGGATTAAGGACGTGTTAGAATAGGTAGAGACGGATTTTACTGTTGCCGAGCGTTGATACCCAAGCGCGAATTGAAAGGAGCAGAGTCATCGCACGCATCTTAATCACCGGAGGGGCTGGGTTTATCGGCTCGCATCTGTGTGAGCGTTTCTTGGCCGACGGGGACGAGGTGGTGTGTCTGGACAACCTCATTACTGGCGACATGGACAATGTGGCGCACCTGTTTGTCGATCCACGCTTTTCCTTTGTCCATCAGGATGTGACAAACTATATTTACGTCAGTGGCCATATTGATGCGATTCTCCACTTTGCTTCGCCGGCGAGCCCGATAGATTACCTTGAACTGCCGATTCAGACCCTGAAAGTAGGCTCGCTCGGCACGCATAAAGGACTCGGCTTGGCCCGGGTGAAAGCCGCCCGTTTTCTGCTCGCTTCGACCTCCGAGGTCTACGGCGACCCGCTCGTCCATCCTCAGCCGGAAGATTATTGGGGCAATGTGAATCCGATTGGCCCGCGAGGAGTGTATGATGAGGCAAAACGGTTTGCTGAAGCCCTGACTATGGCCTACCACCGCAGTCATGGTGTGGCGACCCGTATTGTCCGTATTTTTAACACCTATGGTCCACGTATGCGTCTCGGGGATGGCCGCGTTGTGCCCAATTTCATTACCCAGGCACTGAGGGGAGAAGCGTTAACGGTGTATGGCGACGGGAGTCAAACCCGGAGTTTCTGTTTTGTGGATGATTTAATTGAGGGTATCGTCCGTCTCCTCCGCTCAGACTGCGCTCAACCTGTGAATCTGGGTAATCCGCACGAATTATCCGTTCGAGAATTTGCCGAGACGATTATCCGGCTGACCGGGAGTTCCAGTTCTATTGCGTTTGAGCCTTTGCCGGTGGACGACCCGAAAGTCCGCCAACCTGATGTGGGTTTTGCCCGCCAGCTATTGGATTGGGAACCCCGCGTCTCCCTCGAAGACGGACTGAGCAAAACCATCGCCTATTTCCAGGAAAAGCTAGGGGTTCGCTAGCCTCCAGTCCCTGTAAGAAAGAACGAGAGAGGCACCGCTAGGGCTCAGGAGAGGACGTAGTATATGAGGATACTGGTAACCGGAGGAGCGGGCTTTATTGGCTCTCACGTCGCGGAAATCTATCTTGGGGCGGGCCATGAAGTCTGGATTGTCGACGACTTGTCAAGCGGCAAGCCGACCAACGTTCCGTCCGATGCGCACTTCGTCCAAGCGGATATCACCGATGCAGCAGTACGAAAAATTCTGCTTGACGAACGGATTGAGGTGGTTAACCACCATGCGGCGCAAATGGATGTCCGTCGCTCGGTTGCCGATCCGCTGTTTGATGCGCGGGTGAATATTCTCGGACTGCTTAATATTCTTGAAGGCGCGCGGCAGGCTCGATGCCTGCGTATTATCTTTGCGTCTTCTGGCGGGACGGTATATGGGGAACAAGACACCTTTCCTGCAACCGAAGACCATACCACCCGTCCAATTAGTCCGTATGGAGTCAGCAAGTTAGCTGGAGAACAGTATCTGTATTTCTACCAGAGGGAGCATGGTATCCCGTCGCTGAGCCTGCGCTATGCGAACGTATATGGGCCGCGGCAGGACCCCCATGGCGAAGCCGGTGTGGTGGCCATTTTCACTCAGCGCCTACTAGCGGGAGAGACGATTACGATTAACGGCGACGGTCAGCAGACGCGAGACTATGTGTTTGTCGCCGACGTGGCCCAGGCGAATCTGGCAGCACTGACCGCCGACTATTCCGGCGCGATCAACATCGGCACGGGTCTTGAGACGACGGTCAATACCTTAGCCGAACATTTACAGCGGATAACCGGCTCACGCGACCAAGCGCACTACGGTGCTGCCAAGCCAGGAGAACAGCGCCGTAGTGTCTTGTCTTGGGGCCGCGCCGCGGACACGCTGAACTGGAAGCCACTGGTATCACTTGCTGACGGGCTTGAGAAAACGGTTGCCTCCCTGCGGACATCGGTATGAATATCGAGCAGATTCGGAACTTTAGCATTATTGCCCATATCGATCATGGCAAATCGACACTGGCCGACCAGCTCCTCTCCCAGACGGGATCGATTAGTGAGCGTGAAAGTGGGGCGCAGTTTCTGGACACCATGGAGCTTGAGCAGGAGCGAGGCATTACGATTAAAGCCCGGACCGTCCGCCTGCGCTATCAGGCGCAAGACGGCGCCGAGTATTATCTGAACCTGATTGATACCCCCGGTCATGTGGATTTTGCCTATGAGGTTTCGCGCAGTTTGTCCGCCTGCGAAGGTGCCATCCTAGTCGTTGACGCGACCCAAGGGGTCGAGGCGCAAACACTGGCAAACACCTATCTTGCGCTCGATCATCAGCTTGAAATTTTTCCTGTTATTAACAAAATCGATCTGCCCAGTGCGGAACCTGAACGCGTTCGGCAAGAGCTCGAAGACATCATTGGGCTGGATGGCAGTGACGCGGTTTTAACCAGCGCAAAAGAGGGGAGGGGGATTGCTGAGGTGCTAGAGGGCATCCTGCGGCTCATGCCTCCTCCTCAGGGGGATCCTAGTGCGCCGGTCAAAGCGCTGCTTTTTGATAGCTGGTTTGATCCCTACCAGGGAGCCGTTGTACTCGTCCGGGTATTCGACGGAGTACTGAGACCTGGAATGTCCATTCAGCTTATGTCAAGTGGCAAAGAGTACGAAGTCGGACAGGTCGGGGTTTTCGCTCCGCACGCCCAAGCGGTCAAAGCGCTCGGGCCAGGGGAAGTGGGCTTTCTCACGGCTGGTATTAAAGAGGTCCGAGAAGCCCGCGTCGGGGACACGATTACGGGAGCCCAACGTCCTACGGTAGTCATGTTGCCGGGCTTTAAGGCCGCAAAACCCATGGTTTTCAGCGGCCTGTATCCGGTCGAATCGAAACACTACGAGGCACTACGCGACGCGGTCGAAAAACTTCGTCTCAACGATGCCGCTTTTTCGTACGAGAAAGAAACCTCGCTGGCCCTTGGGTTTGGTTTTCGTTGCGGTTTCCTGGGATTGCTCCATATGGAAATCGTCCAGGAGCGTTTGGAGCGAGAGTTCGGCCTTGACCTCATTACCACCACGCCAACGGTTGAGTATCAAGTCCTGACGCTCGATGGGGAAATCATGCACGTCGAGAATCCGTCCTTTCTCCCGCCGGTACAGGAAATCGATTCCATCCAAGAGCCTTTTATCTTGGCGAGTATTCATGTGCCCGAAGAATACGTCGGCAATGTCATGCGGCTCTGTCAGGAGCGACGCGGAGAACAACGCGCCATGAAATATCTGGGGGCTTCGCGCGTCGCCCTGGAGTATGAGCTGCCGCTCAATGAGATTGTGGTTGATTTCTATGACCGGATCAAATCGATCAGCCGTGGCTACGCCTCGTTTGATTATGAATTCCTAGATATGCGTCCGGCCAACTTAGTACGGATTGATATCTGCATTAATGGCGATATGGTCGATGCCTTGTCCCTGATCGTCCACGCCGATCACGCCTATACGCGTGGACGCGAACTCGTGCAAAAAATGCGTACCCTCATTCCGCGCCAAATGTTCGAGGTGGCTGTCCAGGCCGCCATCGGGAGTCGAGTGATCGCGCGGGAAACTGTGAAGGCATTGCGCAAAAATGTCACCTCCAAATGCTATGGTGGGGATATAACCCGTAAACGAAAGCTGCTAGAGAAACAGAAAGAAGGAAAACGCCGGATGAAACAGGTTGGGCGGGTAGAAATTCCCCAAGAGGCGTTCCTGGCGCTGCTGCAGGTGGGCGAGAGTGAGACGCAACGGCGAGGGTAGAGAGTAGCGGGTATGGCCAGAGGAAAAACATCGGCCCACGGGTCGGCAGGCTCTGTCGGCCTGACAAATCAACAGACAGGCGACAGACTGCTCTCCACGCCGACAACCCCAAAAAAACAGAAATCGGCCGTTCGTGAATACGCCGAGGCTCTGCTCTTCGCCCTCGTGCTGGCGCTTTTTATCCGGAGTTTTATCGTGCAGGCATTCAAAATTCCGTCAGGCTCCATGCTGCCGACGCTCCAAATTGGAGATCATATTCTGGTCAGCAAGTTTGCCTATGGGCTGCGCTTGCCCTATCCCTTCGAAACCCTGGTGTTCGAGTGGGCTCGACCGGAATCGGGAGACGTCGTTGTTTTCGTCTATCCAAAAGACGAAACTAAAGACTTTATTAAGCGGGTCGTCGCCGTCGCTGGTGATGAGGTGCAGATTCGCAATAAACAGCTTTTTGTCAACGGTGTAGAGGATGAGAGTCCGTACGCCCATTTTGCTAATCCTGACCGTATTATTCCCGGTCCGCGTGACAATTATCCGCCCCTGCTTCCTGAGAGGTCCAATGAATCTATTGTCGTGCCGCCCGGCAAATTATTTGTCATGGGGGATAACCGAGACCACAGCCACGATAGCCGCTTCTGGGGCTTTGTTGATACGCAAGACGTGAAAGGCAAGGCTTTTCTGATATACTGGTCGTGGGACGGCCAGGACCGCTGGGTGCGGTGGGAGCGACTCGGAGCGCTTATTTACTAGCATAAAAAGTAAACACGTCCTACAAAATCTGCGGATAAGGCTGGGCGCGTTTACTTTTCCGACTATCTGGGGAAGTCAGAGTGCCAAGGCTCGAAGACATGTTGCTTGAGAGTGGCAAAGTCTCTCAGGATGATTTACGCCGTATTCAACTCGTGCAGCAGGAGCGTGGGGAAACACTTGAGCGTTTACTGGTCGAGCTCGGCTTCATGTCTGAAGATGACCTCCTCCCGGTCCTGGCTGAATACTATCATGCCCCCCTCATGAATGTGCGGGACTTTCCGCAGCAGCCCCCCTCCTTGTCCGAGATGAATACCGACTTTCTGCGCCAAGCGCGGGTCTGTCCTCTGGCAGTCCAAGATGGTGGACTGACCATTGCCATGGCTGACCCTGGCGATTTCTACGTTATTGAAGCCCTGGAGAAGGCGACGAAGTTGCGCCTTGAACCCCGCCTGGCGCGCGAGCGCGATATCCTTGAGACCTTGAATACCTATTATGCTGACGGGGTAACGGACGGCCAGACAGACGGTCAGGAGGTCGGCGCAGTCGAGTACCTGGAAGATGATCAAGAAGATGAAGCCCATCTGCGAGACCTTGCGAGTGAAGCTCCCGTCATTCGGCTGGTGAATATGCTCATTGCCCGGGCGATGGAGCAGCGTGCGTCGGACATCCATATCGAGCCGTTTGAAAAGGAACTGCGCGTGCGCTACCGCATTGACGGGATTCTGCACGATGTCGAAGCGCCGCCCCGGAAACTGCAAGCCGCTCTGATCTCGCGGGTCAAGCTTATGGCCAAGCTCAATATTGCGGAACGCCGCCTGCCACAAGATGGGCGCATCAAGCTGCGGATGTTGGGGCGTGAAGTAGACCTGCGGGTTTCGACCTTGCCGACCCTATATGGGGAGAGCGTTGTGCTGCGTATCCTTGACCGCTCGAATATTGATGTCAGCCTTGAATCTCTGGGGTTTCCCGAAGACACCTTGTCCGCATTCGAAAACCTCATTTTCCAGCCTCACGGGATGATTCTGGTCACCGGCCCCACCGGGAGTGGCAAGACAACCACCCTGTATGGTGCCCTGGACAAAATCAACTCACCCGAGAAAAAGATTATTACGATCGAAGATCCGGTTGAATACCAGCTCAACGGCGTCAACCAGATTCATGTCAAGTCACAAATCGGGCTGACTTTTTCCGCCGGGTTGCGCTCTATTGTTCGTCAGGATCCGGATGTGATCATGATCGGTGAGATTCGCGATTACGAAACGGCGGAAATCGCAATCCAGTCTGCCTTGACTGGTCACCTGGTCTTCTCGACCTTGCATACCAATGATGCTGCTGGCGCGATATCACGTCTCCTGGAAATGGGAGTGGAAGATTATTTACTGGCTTCGTCCCTGCTTGGTGTGATGGCCCAGCGACTGGTGAGACAGCTTTGTCCGGTATGTCGTCGTCCGGTCGACGAACGAGCCTCGGGCCCTCACCTGGAGTTGCCAACGAACGGGCATGCGCCCGAACCCGTGACCTCGTATGAGGCCGGAGAGTGTGAAGAATGTGCCATGACCGGCTATCGGGGCCGGAAGGGAATTTTCGAACTCATGCCCGTTGATGAAGGCTTACGCCAGCTTATTCTGAAGCGCTCATCGGCTGATGTGCTGAAGGAGTACGCAGTCGGGAGTGGCATGCGCACGCTCCGAGATGATGGCTGGCGCAAAGTCTGTGCCGGCATTACCACGGTGTCGGAAGTGATGCGCGTCACCCAAGACGAGCCGCCTTCTCCCGAAGAATATGACACCGGTGTTGAAGAGTCGGCCTGATTCGTCCGCACCTTTTTGTCCGCCCGCCTCCAGTTTCCTAGAACGCTTGGCCCCGCCTGACCCGACGCACCTACGCTTTCTTGTTCTTCTTCCTATGCTTTTGAGACCGCTGTCCCTTGGCCAAGTTGACCTCAGCGACTTCATTCGGACCAGCGGTCCATGTCCGGTGGTGCCGCCAGACGAGGGGGTCATGGCCGGGGATGAGGCGTTCGAGTTCGCAACTCAAGGTTTTACGAATGCGCTCATAGGTAAAGAGCTGGTTAAACGGATTGCCCTGATTATAGCCGGGCGGCCACATCTTCTCGATATTTGAATACCAATACACCGCGTCACCAGCGATAGCAAAAAGACCATTACGGGTTTGGACTTCAAACCACTGCGTGCCAAAGGTATGGGAATCCTTGGCCAAGTGCGCCGTAATGCCCGGCAAGACTTCGACATCTCCCTCAATCAATGTGGCCCTGTCCTGACTGATCGCGATCGCTACGTTATGAATGTCCTGTGGGTCAAGCGAGGACAGAATCCAGCCTCTCTCCCCTCCACCAAAGTCTTTTGGCAAGGACAGGGTGCGGAGCCAGCCCATATACTCGTCCAGCTGAATATACAGGTGCGCATTTGGAAAGGCCGAGAAGTTGCCAATATGATCAAAGTGCAGATGTGTCACCAAAATAGCATCCACATCTGCCGGGGTGAGTCCGATCTTTGCCAGTACAGTCGATGGATCTTCCCAACCAAAGAACTGATAGCGCGACATCCAGTCTTGGTTCCCGAACCCGGCGTCAACCAGCACCACGTGTTTTTTCTGACCTTGCGCTCCGCCGACGAGGACGGTGTAAAGCATGGGAATCTGGATTGTGCCCTGGTTACTCATCAATCCTGAGCCACCGAAGAAGTCATATGGCATGTCCGCCTGGCAATAGGCCAAGGTCCAGATGGAGTAATCCGTTGGTGGCCTTTCGCTGATGAGGCGTGGCGATTGAACAGCCTGGCTTCTCTTTTTGACCGCTGGCATGGAGGCTTCCTTTCCTTGACTGCTCAATACTCATCATGAAGTGCTCCAGCGGACAACCTGTAGTGAAAACTTCTGGTGTCCTGCCGATCAACTATTAAAAGAGCAGGTTTAGCATGACAACTTTTCTGAAGACTCGTCTTGTCGCTCGGTGGATATTTCGATAGTGTCATCAAAACTTTACGGCTTCGCGCACGAAGAGCGACAGCAAGCGGAGTGCAAACCGCATGGATGCAATGCGCGGAGGTCAGACCAGAAAGGAGTCAGTATGCGCATTGGTATTCAGATGGTGCTTCAAAACCACAAGGAGCACGATGATCGGGTGATGTACAAAAACGAAACCCGCCTCGCGATTGAATCCGAGGAGATGGGGTTCGATATTGTCTGGCCGGTGGAGCACCACTTTTTTGACTACTCTATTTGCCCGGACAATATGCAGTATCTGAGCTATATCGCCGCCAGGACGGAAAAGCTGGAATTGGCCACTGGCGCTATCATCGTGCCATGGAACAACCCCATGCGGGCGGTGGAAAAAATGGTCCTGCTCGACCATCTATCGGACGGACGGGCAGTCCTCGGACTCGGGCGCGGTCTTGCCCGGCGTGAATATGCCGGTTTTGGCGTGGACATGGGCGAGGCTCGCGACCGTTTCAATGAGGCCGCAGAGATTATCGTCAAAGGCTTAGAAGACGGCTTTGTTGAAGCCGACACCAAGTACTACAAGCAGCATCGCATTGAGGTGCGCCCCCGGCCGATCAAGAGCTTCAAAGACCGCCGCTATATGGTATGCATGTCGCCCGAGTCTTTTGAAGTCGCGGCTCGGCTCGGTCTCGGTGCAATGATGTTCTCTCAGACGACGTGGGATAAAGTTGCCGACGGCATCCACAATTACCGTGAGTTGTATCGTCAGTATAATAACGGCGAAGAGGCACCGCCGGTGAACTGCGCCGACTTCGTTGTCTGCTCGCATGATGCCAAGAAGGCGGAAGAGATCGCGCGGGAAAAAATCGTGGGCTACTACTTCAGTGTGATGGAGCACTACGAGATGCTGGGCGACCACTTTGCCCAGACCGGTAAATCCTACGCCCACTATGCCGAGGCGGCCAAGATGATGCGGGAAGCCGGCAATGAAGCCATTCTGGAAGACTTTCTGGCAGCTAATCTGTGGGGCACCCCGGACATGATCATCGAGAAGCTGGAAACGCGGCGCGACCAGATTGGTGAATTTGAGGTCAACGGCTGCTTCAGTTTCCAAAGCCAGCCGTTTGATCAGGTCGAAGACAGCATGCGTCTCTTTGCCAAAGAAGTTGGTCCGATGATGCACGCCTGGACCCCGCAGGCCAAAGCGCCGGTCGATGTGGCCGCTGCTGAAGCCCGGGTTGGCAAGTAAATTACCTCTCTAAACGAGGCGGACGGAGTACGATCCCGTCCGCCTCGTAGTTCACTGCCCTCAGTCTTCATTCTGGTCCATTTCCACGTAGCGAGCGACTGACTGGTGTCATAAGGCAGAGTAGCCCGTGGACGCCGAGCCACAGCCGGTCAACAGCACCCCAGGCATCCACTGGACGTCACCGTAGTGGACGATGTCCCACCACAGATGACTTGCCAGGCCCACTCCATATCCGGCCACCCGGATATGCAGGAAGCGCACCTGCCTTCTGACCAACAGGAACAGGACAAAGAGAGATACACTACTGTGGAAGAGGGGGTCGCGATGGCCGCCAATACCTAGCAGCCGAATGTCCAGGTCTGGGAAGACCGTTCCCAGGTAGCACGGAACAAGAGCCGCGAAAAAAACGCCGACCGCCTGACCGATATTGATCCGCTTGCCGCCATATAGCCCAAGAGCAGTAGGATACCCACCAGACTGTGCTCGGCCCGGTCGGCACTCCTTTGCCCGAAGAATCCGAGTATACCCCAGCTGAGCACCACGGCTACGCCGAAGGCCACGGCAAGCGTAGCGAGGACACGGACAATCTGTCTCCCTCGGGCCATCTCCACCCGGCCTACGGGGCCACCGCCCAACCCTGATTAGCCATTCTTTCGTTGTATCTGATACCGGGGAGGTTCGGCCGAAAGGAGGTGGTGGCCGGTGAGATTGCACCAGGCGGGAATGTCCGCGGGAGCGCCGGGGTCTTGAGCGATGAGGAGCAGGACTTGGCCCACTTGCATGGATTTGAGACGCAGGCGGAGTTTCAACACCAACTCGCCGCAGGCCATGTCTCCAGCATCCCAGGTGTCGTCCGGGTCAGCTAGTGTATCTACTGCAGGCGTTGCTGTGTGAGTCTCAAGTTGTGAAGGGGTAGCGGGCCAGATACAGGCAGGCTGTTCGATGGGCTGGTCTTCTTGTTGGCTCGCCCAGTGCCAACCGCTGCGGTAGCAGGTCTGGCGGCGGATATAACTGTAAGCGTCTCTCAAGAAATTTGCAGGTGAACGTCCTAAGCCACTGGCAAGGCAGGCGGTACAGTATGGCGTTGTTTTGAATCCGGTGACGACGCTCAGGACGTACTCGTGGAAGCAGAGAGATTGCGAGCAGCGAAAGCAGGTCGGATTGTTGAGTTGGGCGAGTTCCTTGAGGATTTCAGCCGTGCGCTGCTCCTCGGCGTCCAGGTCGTCATCGACGGCGGGGAAGGGGGGCTGGTCGGGTTTCATTGTGTCTGACTGGCCTTCTTGAATTCGTTCTCTAAAAAGTCGGAAAAACCCGAGCTAAACCGTCGTGGTGTCGAGGCGAACCACTCCCGGATACCCTGCTGGGTAAAATATTGTCGTAAGGTCTCACACCAGCGTTCCCACTGTTCCCGGTCCAAGGCTCCTTGAGTGTATTGATAGAAGAAGTTTTCACCAGCGGAGAAGGAATAATACATGATCAGATCAAAACGGTGCCGCTCGTCTTCGACCAGCGCGGCATAGTCTTTCGATCCAACGCGTAAAATCCGAGAGAGATCAGGGCTCTCGGCCACCAGGGCAATATAGTCCAGTCGGGTGGTTGTCAGGGCGTGATGGGTGGAGTTACGGACCGCACGCGTATTCTGCCGTACCTGGATGGCGAGATAGACTAGCGAGGCGATAACGCCAATCGCACTCACGACCTCGGCAACTGCACCAATGGCTTTGAAATCCATGCTCCTGCGCATACTGACCATTTTTGACAGCTTGATGCAAGTTCGTTATGGCAGCGACGAGCTTGACCCTGACACCCAGAGGGCTTATCGTGCCCGCGAAACAGTGCGTGCGCTGATATGCGGAACGATATGGGAACAAAGGACAGTCAACCCGGCGGTCCGCTAGCCGGTATCCGGGTCATTGAATGTGGAGTTCTTCTGGCAGGCCCGTTTTGCGCCCGCCTGCTCGCCGACTTCGGGGCTGAAGTTATTAAAGTCGAAGCGCCCCATAAGGGCGATCCCATGCGCACGGTCGGCCAGTCTCTGGTGGACGGCAAAAGTCTGTGGTGGCCGAGTGTTGCCCGCAATAAGAAATGTATTTCTCTCAACCTGCGTGACCCCGAAGGACAGGAACTGCTACGCCGCTTGGTCTGTCAATCCGATGTCCTGGTGGAAAATTTTCGCCCCGGAGTGTTTGAAGAATGGGGTCTCGGCTATGAGGTTCTGCGTGAGCTGAATCCGGGTCTCGTCTTTGCCCGTGTCTCCGGATATGGGCAAACCGGTCCGTATCGAGAAAAACCCGGCTTTGCCGCCGTGGCCGAAGCCTTTGGCGGTCTGCGCCATCTGGTTGGCTTTCCGGACCGTCCCCCCTGTCGGGTGGGTATCAGCATTGGTGACTCACTGGCCGGTATGTTTGCCGCGCTGGGCACGCTGATGGCGCTCTACAATCGTGATGTCAATGGCGGAACCGGCCAGGTGATCGATACGGCTTTATATGAAGCTGTGTTTGCCGTGCTGGAGGCGACCCTGACGGAATACGAAAAAACCGGCTACCAGCGGACACGGACCGGAACCTTGCTGCCCGGCTTTGCCCCGTCCAACCTCTACCCGTGTAAACATGAGCAATGGATTGTGATTGCCGCCAACACCGATGGTCTGTTCAGGCGGCTGTGTAAGCTCATGAATCGTGAAGAACTACTCACTGATCCCCGTTTTGAGAACCAGGTCGTGCGGGCTGAAAATCGTGAGGCCATCGATGCTATTGTCTCAGACTGGACGGCGACCTATGAGCTGTCAGAATTGCTGCCGCTGGTCGAGGAGGCAACCATTCCCGCCGGTCCGGTCTACAGTATCGCCGATATCGTTCACGATCCGCATTTTGCGGCGCGCGATATGTTAGTTTCCTTGCACGACCGGGTTCTGGGTGAACTCAAAATGCCCGGCATCGTTCCCAAACTCAGCGAGACCCCCGGCGAGGCCCGTTGGTCGGGGCCGGAAATCGGAGAACATAACCAAGAGATCTATTCTGGCTTATTACATTTTAGCTCAGATGAACTGGCCGCCCTGACAGCACGCGGCGTCATTTGAACAATCAAAGCCTCAACAAAGGAGGACTGTTATGGCTGAACAACTCCTGTCAGGGATCAACGTCGTTGAGTGCGGCAATATGGTTTCTGCCGCCTATACCGGCAAGCTGCTCGCCGACTTTGGTGCGAATGTCGTCAAAGTCGAAGAGTTGGACGGTGATGTATCCCGACAACGAGGCCCCTTTCCCGGCGATACCCCACATGCCGAGAAGAGCGGTCTGTTTCTGTACTTGAACGCCAATAAACAAGGCGTGACGCTGAATCTGCACGAATCCAAGGGGCAGGCGGTCTTGCAGGGTTTATGTGCCCAGGCCGATATCCTGCTGCATAATTACAGCCCGCGCGAGATGCCCGAGGTCGGCCTGGACTACGAAAAACTGAGTCAGATCAATCCGGGTCTGATCATGACCTCGATTTCCTATTTTGGTCAGACCGGCCCGCACAGTGACTATCACGGCTATGATCTGACGGCGAGTAATGCCGGGGGATGGGCGTTCATCAGTCCGGGTGCTTCCGATTACCCGGACCTGCCGCCCCTCAAAGCGTTTGGCCATCAGACCGACTTTCAGGGCGGGGTACACGCCGGCGTGGCAACGCTCGGTGCGTATTACCATAAATGTCTGACGGGCGAAGGCCAGCACCTCGATGTCTCCGTCCAAGAATGTATTGCCGCCATCCTGGAAATGAATTTCATGCATTACACCTATAGCGGCCTGGAAACCTCACGGCTGGGTCGGCGATCTATCTATCCCTGGTGCATGCTCGACTGTAAAGACGGCAAACTCTTTGTGATTTGCGTGGAAGAAGACCAGTGGCAGCGCCTTGTCGAGCTGATGGGTAATCCTGAGTGGGCGACCTTGGAAATTTTTGCCGACCGCGTCGTCCGGGGCCAGAACTATGATGCCCTGATGCCCTTTCTCCAGGAGTTCGCTGCAGAGTGGACGGTTGCCGACCTGTATAAAGCCGGTCAAGAGCGCCGTATCTGCATGGCTCCAGTCAATACCATGGCCGACCTGTTAAACTCGGAACACCTCAAAGCGCGTGAATTCTTTACGGAAATCAGCCATCAGGTAGCCGGTACGCTGCAATATCCGGGTGCTCCCTTTAAAGTGGAGGATGTTGGCTACACCATCCGTCGTCCAGCGCCGCAGCTTGGCGAGCATAATAATGAGGTCTACGCCCGAATTGGGCTCTCTCAAGCCGAGATCGATGAGCTGAAGAGGGGCGGTATTATTTAGGGGAGCTGACCGCCCTGACCTTGGAAAGGGATGATAAAGGAGAACGTCATGGCACGACGACCATTAGAAGGCATTCGCGTAACCGATTTCACCTGGGCCTGGGCGGGACCGTACTGTACGCTCCAAATGGCGCACATGGGCGCGGAAGTGATTCGGATTGAGAGTGAAAAGCGTCCGTGCGTCACTCGCCTGATCCCGCCTTTTGCGGATAACGAACCAGGGCCGAACCGGGCCGGCTATTTCAACCAATACAGTCAGGGCAAGAAAAGCCTCCAACTCGACCTAGCTCGGCCCGAGGCGTCCGAGATTGTCAAAAAACTTATTGCCAAGAGCGATATCGTCGTGCAGAACTTCTCAACCGGGGCGATTAACCGCATGGGTTTTGGCTATGACACGCTCAAGGAGCTCAAACCCGATATTATTATGATTTCAATCTGCGGCTACGGGCAAACCGGTCCCGAACGCCACTATATGGGCTATGGGCCGGCCTCCGTTCCGCTGGCAGGGATCTCCTCCTTGACTGGTTATCCGGGGGTTGGACCGGCGGAGATCGGTATTTCGTATGGCGACCCGAACGCCGGCATCTTTGGCTCGTTTGCCGCCATGGCCGCGCTGGCCTATCGCCACCGCACCGGTAAGGGGATTCACGTTGACCTGGCACTATGGGAAGCCCTGCTCGCTCTGATGCCCGAAGGCATTATGGATTATGTGATGAACCAGACCCAGCCGGAACGCGACGGCAACCGGGACCGTTGGATGGCACCCCACGGCTGTTTCAAGTGCAAAGGCGATGCCGAGAAATGGGTGACCATTGTATGTGGTAGTGACGCGGAATGGCGGGCCTTATGTCAGGCCATAGGCCAGCCGGAATTGGCCACAGACAAGCGGTTCACTGATATGGCGGCTCGGAAGGCGAACGAGGATGCGCTCGAAGAAATCATCACAGCCTGGACGAGCGAACGCGATCGCTGGGAGGTGACGGAGGTACTGCAGAAAGCCGGCGTGGCTGCCTATCCGTCTCAGAGCAATAAAGACCTGGCAACCAATCCGCATCTCGAAGAGCGTGGCTATCTCGTGCAAAAAGAGCATCCCGAATTCGGCAAACGTATTCACGCCGGTATACCGTGGCAGATGAGCGGCTCTCCGTGCGAAGTGCAGACCGCAGCTCCGCAGCGCGGGCAACACACGGACTATGTATTGCAGGACCTTCTCGGCTATTCCGGCGACGAGGTGCAAAAACTGCGGGACGGACAGGTTTTGACCTAACTCCGGGAGGGGCGGGTCGCCTGATTGCTGAACTGCGGGTGTAGGACAGGTTACGCTCAGCTGCCTCTCGCTGCATGAGAGAATCAGAAGAGCCCCACCTTGCATCGGTGGTGGCTTATGGCTAGGATCGCGGCAGTTCATATAACTGAACCTTCATTCAGCCATTCGGCCAAACTACTCTACAATTATTGAGAGAAGGGGACTCAGTATGGCAGGCGCGTCACGTCAGGGTATGCTAGCTGGCTATAAAGTGCTGGACTTTACACAAATTGTCGCTGGACCGACGACGACACGCCTACTAGCTGAAATGGGGGCTGAGGTCATTAAAGTTGAGCAGGCTCCAAAAGGAGACCCGGCCCGCCTCAACGGGATTCTGAAAAAGGGCCGCAGTGGTTATTTCATTCAGCACAACGTCTGCAAACAAAGCCTGTGCGTGAACCTGAAGACGGAGGAGGGGCGGGACATCGTACGCGGGCTCATTCCGCATATGGATGTGGTGGTCGAGAACTATAGTCCGGGTGCGATCAAACGGCTCGGTTTTGCCTATGAAGAACTGCAAAAGCTGAATCCGTGTATCATCATGTGCTCAATTTCAGCCCTTGGTCAGACCGGTCCGCTGTCCCATGTACCCGGTTATGATTTCATCGCCCAAGCGTATTCTGGCTTCAATGAAGTCACTGGCGAACGCGGCCGGGCGCCTGCCATGCCCCAGGCTGCGATTGGCGATGTGAGTACTGGGGTGCACGCCTTTGGCGCGATTGCGTGTGCGCTGCTGCACCGTGAGCGGACAGGCGAAGGCCAGTATATCGACGTGTCGCTGCTCGATGCCTATATCCACTCCCATGATTTTACGATCCAGTCGCATAGCGCCTCGGGTGGCAAATTCGTCCCGACCCGGAGTGGTGCCCATCATATGGGGCTGGCCCCGTGCGGTATTTTTCAGGCGAAAGATGGGTTCGTGGTCATCGTGGGCGCCCTTGACCATCAATGGCAAGGCGTGGCGCGGACCATTGGACATCCGGAATTTGTGGAAGATCCACGCTTCCGTACCAACCGGGATCGGGTCCATCATAAAAAAGAACTCATTCAAGCCATCGAAGTCTGGCTCGATACCATGCCGAATCGGGAAGAGGCGGTCGCGGCTCTGCACCGCGAACGCGTGCCGGCCGCACCTGTCCTGACCATTCCGGAAGTCGTCAATCATCCCCATTTGCTTGAGCGGGAAGCTATCCGACCAATACAGGATAAAGTGTTAGGTGACTTTGTTCTGCCCGGGTTCCCGTTCCGCTTTTCGAGTCCGGCTAGAACCGATGCCCCATTTGAAGCGCCAGATTTGGGCGAGCACAATGAGCCCATCCTCAGCAATTATTTGGACTATACTGCTGACCAACTGGAGCGGCTAGCGCAGGACGGTATCCTAGTCAGCCGCCCAACACCTGTAGAATACGAGTAAGGAAATATCTTTCATGCACGGTAAACGCGGGCTTCCACCTGTAGTCAGTCGCATCCTCGGCGGACTGTTACTCCTGGCGATCTCGGCCAATGTTTCTCCCTGTTATGGCTATTTCATGGACAAACAGGTTGATGCGGTTGTGAATGCCTGGTCACGCTTTGACCGATTTCTGTCTACATTTGATCCGGCCGGGCGCTACATCCGCCAGCCCGTCGAACGTCAAGTCCCGGCCCTGACGTTCCGGGGATTTCTCCGCCAATGGTCTGATATCCAACTCTCGGGCGACCGCCGCGTCGGCAATCGACAGAAAGACTTTCGTTTTTCCCAGATGCAGAATTTGTTGGAATTGGAACTCCACTACCAAGTCTCACCCAATATCGAAATCACTAATATCAATAACTTCATGTACGACAGCGTGTACAACTGGCAGGATTCCGCCGGTCTGTTTGCCCCCCGGACGAGTGAGACATTCCGCGCCTACCATAACTTCGAGCGCATCGTACGCGAGTTATATATCAGCTATCGCACCCATAACCTTGACGTCGTCTTGGGCAAGCAGCAAATCGCCTGGGGAAAAATGGACGGTCAATACATTGACGTCATCAATGGTATGGACAGACGCGAGTCCGTCCAGCTTGAGGCGAGTGACTACGAGTGGCGCCGGCTGCCGGCCTGGATGGCAAATGTGACCTATTTCTTTGGGGCAAATTCTCTCAACTTCCTATGGATTCCGAACTTTGAGCAGGACCGCAATCCGGTTCCCGGCTCGCCGTGGTACTCGCCTCTGGCTTCGCCTAGGGATACGGAGACGAAAGCGATCCTGGACGGCCGGCAGGATGCGACAGGGGATCAGTTCAGAGAGACGAAGCGGCCGTCTGCGGGAGACTTCGGTGACCATCAATACGGCCTGCGCCTGGACGTTTCCATGGAGCCGCTCACCTGGGGTCTCATCTACTATTACGCCTGGAATAAAAACCCGACGTCCTTCATTGTCGATCGCGATATTGACGCCGCCGGAGACCCCTATCTGATCTTTCAGCCTCGCTTTACCCGCCTGCATCATCTGGGTATCACCGCCGATTATGCTTCCGCCCTCTCGAATATGCCGCTTGTCGGCGAACTGCCGATTGTGCTGCGGGTTGAGGGCTTGTGGACCAAAGACGTGCCTTTCGCCGACTTTGACCATCAGGATCGCGCACGGGAAGGATACCTCAACTCTGGGATCATTCGGCGTGACACCTTGCGGGCCGCGATTGCGCTGGAGTTCGCCTTTCCCGGCAACACCTCCGCGATTATACAGCCTTCCCTGTTGTATACCTTTGACTGGCGTCGCAATCTCGGCGGTGGCTTTGGCGGAGGGATTGGAGATGAAATGAGCCTCCTTCCGGTTATGTTTATTGGGCGTCCGTTTCGCTTCACCCGCGACCGTTTGCGTTTAGAACTGACCGTCGTTCCAGTGATCAGTCTGCCGCAGAAGAAGTGGCAGGGCATAAAAACGAAATTCGTTTCGAGCTACCGCTTTTCCCAATTCATTACGGGCCGCCTCATTTATACGGCGTTTAGTAGCGGTGATCGGACTGACCTGTACGGTCAATTTAACAAATGGGACAATATCGGCTGGGAACTGAGTTATGAGTTCTGACCGACCTGCTTGAAAGGAAGAGCATCCCCGTTTCGGAGCGCTCTCAATAGACGATCACCTTATGAACAGACGCCTTTTTTTCCTGACGGGCTTGGCCTTCTCTTTTCTCTTCAGCTTGGCTGTATCGACCGCAGGGGTGGCTGAGCAGAACGGCGGCCACCAGAAGGCCTGGAAAACGATAGAGGAGCTGTCCGAGGCGGAAAAATCGCGTCTTGATTTCCGGGTCGACACCCCCCGCGATACGACGATTCCCTACCTCCCGGCAGAAGCCTATCCTTTTCAGCCGCCTTATACCGCGGAAGAGATGGGCTATCGGGCCATGGAATTCCCGCACATCGCCCGCTGGTCGCACGCTATGGCCGATGTGTTCGGCGCGATTACCAGCACCGGCTTTCTGGATGAAGGTATCACGCTAGCCTATAGCCATTATATCCCGGACGAGTATGGGGTGCCCGGCCAGCTCAGCATGGCACCAGGGGACGCCTATTTTCGGATGGTCTTCTTCTATACCTATCCGCCCGAGAACCAGGGTCTTCAGGACCTGTGGATCTTGAGACGGACGGACAAGGAAGAAACAACCAAACTCGACAATTTCATCTACAGCCCAAACCTGCGCCGCGTACGCCGTCAGCCTCAGCCCCGCCGGGACGCGCGCTTCCCCAATAATGTCCAGACTTTTGACGATGTGGTGGGACGCGATGCCTGGGAGTTCTCGTGGCGCCTGCTTGGCACGGATGTGCTGCACGAGACTATTCGTTTCCCAAATACCCGCCCGACGGTCACCCTGGCCACGCCCGACGGGAGTTTTAATGAGGTCCCGTCGGATCAGATTAAAATGCTGGGCGATACCTATCCGCATTATACTGAAGACGGTGGAGTGGCCTGTTATGTGGTTGAGGCGACTAGGAAAGAAGACTGGTTGCCGCACTACCGTATGAGCCGGCTGATATACTGGTTCGATCAGCACAGCTTCTATCCGCTGCGTATCGAGCAGTACGATAACGACAATCAACTGCGGATGATTGAGGTGCGGAATGCCTATCTCGCCAACCCGGCACTGGAAGAACGCGGCTATGCCGGACTGTTTACGGTCTACTATGACCTCGCCCTCGACTTGATGAGCTATAGCGCTCATGACGCCCACTGGGTGAAGGAGTGGCCCCAGGAAGACCGAGAGACGATGTTCGAGCCCGACTTCATGCGCCGCAGTTGGCTCAAGTATCCGCTCAAATCCCAATCTCTGGTCTATTCTCCGGAAAAATTCTTTCTCCGCCCGCTCTTGTATCCAGAAAAATTCCCGCAAGACCGGAGCGTTACCATCTCCGCAGAGCTTGCGCAGCGCTACCGCTTGCAAGAAGAAGCCGGATATCTGGTCTTCGACATCTCCTCTCCGCTCATTGAGGTCAAAGCGCAACAGTAAGATGGCTCTTCGCGCGCGCCAGCTCTTGTGGCTGCTTGTCTGCTGCCTGCTGTGTTCTGGTAGTCTGGGGACTGTGGCGGCAGACCAAGACGGTCCGCCGCAGAAAACCTGGACAACGGCTGCCGAGCTTACGGCCGAAGAAAAAAGAGCGCTGGATTTCCGTACGGACACACCGCGGGATGCCAGCGTACCCTATCTGCCGGCCGAGTCCTTCCCGTTCCAGCCGCCCTATACGGCGGAAGAAATGGCGCTACGGGCGATGGAGTTCCCCCACTCGCCGTTCTGGGACTGTATCCTGATCGACATGGCGTTCTCGGTGACGAACTCGGGATTTATGGACCAACGCGTGACGCTTATTCCCATCTTGTATTTTCCCGAGAATGGGTTTGGAGAACATCTGTACGCGGCCCAGCCCGGCCAGGAAATCTATCGCTGGCTCTCTCAAAGCGTCTCTCCACCCGAACGGTATGGGAATCAGACTTTATGGATAGGCTATCGGACGGATCAGACGTTCCGGACGAAAATAGACATGTTTGCCTATTCCCCATCGCTCCGGCGGATCCGTCGTCAGCCCCAACCTCGGCGGGAAGACCGCTTACCCAATAGCGCGGCAACATTCGATAATTTGATCGGACGGGATGCCTGGGAGTTCTCGTGGCGCATTCTCGGGACGGATGTTTTGCATCAGACGGTGCGTTTCCCCAAGACGCGCCAAACCGCCGTGCTGACCGACGAGAAAGGGCAGTATGTTGAGGTTGACGCCAAAGATCTCTCCCTCATGGGCAAAGAATATCCGCTCTATACCACAGACGGCGGGGTCAAATGCTATGTGCTCGAAGCCATACCAAAGTCCGAATGGCTACGTGACTACTATGCCCATAAGCTGATTTACTGGGTTGACCAATACGCGTTCTTTCCCCTGAGAATGGAAGAGTATGACCAACAGGGGCAGCTGAGTTTCGTAAACACCCGAATTGCTACTCTTGCCAACCCGGCTTTTCAGGAACACGGCTATGCGGTTCAGTTTGACCTGTGGTGGGACGTGTCCATTGACTTCCTGTCCGCCTCGACCCATGGCTTTATTCCACAGAAATGGACAGAGGAAGATAAAAAAATTTTCTTCAGCTCGGGCTTCATGCGCCGCGAATGGTTCCTGGCTCCGCCCAAGGGCCTGATGAGTCTCAACTCGCCGGACGAATTCTACCTGCGGCCCCCGCTCGAAGAGGGGAAATTCCCCGACTCACGCTCTATCAATTTGTCACCTGACGTGCGGACCTTGATTGAGGCTCAGGAGCGTGAGGGCAGATTAGTGTTTGAGGAGGGGAAGGGAGGCGGCTAGAGCGGTTTACGATAAGTTGTAGCCGTGCCAGTCCGCTCTCATCATGCCGGACTTGATCCGGCATCCAGCAGCCAGAGGGCCGGGGGCCTGGATGCCTGTTTTCGCAAGAATGACGGGCGGCTACACAGCATCGTAATTTGCTCTAGGCGCGTCCACGCTAAAAGGACAACCTCGGACGTTGCGCTTGCCATCCGCCTTCGCGTGTCTCACTGCGTCTCGTGCATGGCTTGCCAGGCGCGACCTATCGAATCCGCGGCCAGGATCGCGTCGGCAACCATATCAGGCTGGACGTCAAACGGTTCGTTGTGGATGGTTTCTCCTTCCGCGGTCGCCCGCGTCGCCACTTGTTCAAGCATGTCTTCTGGGAATTCGTTGAGTCCGATCTCGGCCAGGGTAATGGGCAGGCCGACCGCTGATGAAAACTCCAGAACCGGATCGATAACCGAGCGTGGCTGACCTTCGAGCACTAACTGGGAGATAAGACCGTAGGCAACTTTTTCCCCATGATAGTAGGGATGGGTGAGTGGGGCTGCGGTGAGGCCATTATGGATGGCATGGGCTGCGGCAAGACCTGAGGACTCGAAGCCCAAACCTGACAGCAGAGTGTTGGCTTCCACCAGCCGCTCCAGGGCTGGATTGACAACGTGACGTTCCACGGCCCGTTTCGCATCCGGACCGTCTTCAACCAGGATATTGTAGCACAGCTCCGCCAGCTTTTCGGCGCTGCGCGTTGAGGCTCCCCCACGCATATTCTGGACATGACCGGCAACACAGGTTTTAGCCTCGAACCACGTGGCCAGCGCATCTCCCATCCCTGCCACCAGCAGCCTGGCTGGAGCTTGGGCGACGACATAGGTATCCACAACAACCAAATCCGGGTTCTTTCGATAAAAGCGATATTCCTGGAATACTCCCTCGGGAGTATAGATCACCGACAGCGCGCTGCACGGTGCGTCGCTTGAGGCAATGCTTGGACAGTTGACGACGGGAAGATCGAGATCGTCCGCCGCGGCCCGGGCCGCGTCCAAGACCTTGCCTCCGCCCGCTCCAATAATGACCTGGGCCTTATTCTCCCGTGCTGTTTCTTTGATACGTTCGATTTCAGGATAGGAGCACTCCCCCCCGAACTGGTGGACGACGTGGGTGATGCTGGCATCGTTTAAATGTTTCTGCCAGACCTCCGAGAGCAGTCGAATGGCACTTTTCCCGGCAACAATACACGCCGGTCCCTGCAAGCCGATGCGCTGCATTTCCGTTCCCAAGGCTGCGGTGGCGTTCTTCCCCTGTACGTAGTGGCTTGGGGCTGAAAAAACCGAGAGCATACGTCCCTCCTTACCGATTGCTGTTCCCTCAGGTAGAGCATGCAGTATAAACTGAGACGCGTTGACGCGGCAAGCAGGAGAAGACTAGTGGGACAAGCGGAGAGATTCAGCTGTCATCCTATATCCGTGAGCACGCTCCAGTACCGGGTACTCTGTATCGTTGTGCTCGTCCTCTGGGGGTGTTCGAAGTTATCAGGTGAACCACCGCAGTTAGGCCGACACAGGTACGGCAATGATCTCAACGCCGGACCATGTCCTCTCGGTGAGCAGAGCGGTCCGGGTGGTATGAGCAACGATGAGCAGACCGAACACGAAATTAAATATACGGTTCGGACGCCTGCCAACTATAATCCAGGCATTCTTCACCCGCTCCTCATGGTCTATGCCCCGGCAGGCTCAAGTCGTTTTCGCTCCGAGCGCCTGACAAATTTGACCTTTGCGGCGACGACGGCCGGCTTTATCATTGCCTATGCTGACTCCCGCCGTCTTTCACTGGAAGTCATTCCTGAACTCGGTACGATCCCGCGACTCATCGCCAAAAAATGGTGTGTTGATAAAGAGCGAGTCTATATGACCGGCCATTCTGACGGTGGAACGGTTGCCCTGGCACTCGCGCTTTTGGACGAGACTCGCCACATCCCGACTGCGGTGGCGCCGAGTGCAGCCGGGTTCAGGCGGGCCGACCTCGAAACATTCTCGTGTCCAGAAACTCTGCCCGCTCTGATTATGCACAGTGCGAACGATCATCTTTTCCCCGGCTACGGGGCCGAGACGGCTGCTTGGTTGGCTGCGTGTAATCAGTGCCGCGCCGGTTCAGTTGAGAAGGATGAAAACGGCTGTGTGGCTTACTCAAGGTGTGGGGCAAACAGCAAAACCATATACTGCGAAGGAACTGGCACTCATCGGCAATGGCCAGCGCTCAATACGGCCCTCCTCTCGTTTTTTATCGATATTGATAGGGCTCTGCACTAAGGAGGTCTCCTGCTCAGCAGTTGTCCCCACTCCTGCATCCTGCTATCTCAGTGCCGGTGGTCAATACCTGAAATTCCGTAAGAATTGACTGATGAGACGATCTCGCCGAATCTTCTCACTTCTCACTGTAGTAGCGACGCTTTGCCTGGTGCTTCCCGCGTTATCCTGGGGGCATCGAGACAGGGGGCCTGGAGACCCGTGCCGACGGGAGGTCGGTGCTTCGCTCTTGCATATTACCTTTTATCAGACTCAATTCGATCCAGTCACGGAATACTGTGAAGAAATCCCGCGCGTGGGGAACGCCTTTCTGGTCGTGGACGTGACGCCCGATCTCTGGGAAAGTCCGTTCAGTGTTGAACTCGTTGCTGCAGATGAATCCGGACAGTCGAGTACGATCCTGTCCCTGCCTTTCCAAGTATATGAACGTGGCGTGGCCAACACTGAAGTCGTTGTGAAAGCGGGACTGCGCTATGAAGTGCGAGTGATGCTCGGACTTGCAGAGGAACGCGAACCGCGCAAATTTGCATTTCCCTTTCAGGTTGCGGCATGGTATAAGGCCTTAGTCGGACCAGCGCTGATTACCCTCGGGGTGGTTATCGTTCTTGCAGTCTCGGTGATTCGTTATAAGCTCACTGCTCGGAGTAGAGAAGAACTGGTGAAATAAAGCAAGAGAGTATATAGTAACGTCGTTATTACTATCGAGGAGGAATAGGCATGGCTCAGGCGCAAGCAGTACAAAATGCACCAAAAGGTTCCGGCGATGGTTCCATGACAACTGGCAATCCCGCCAATCCGACTGATTGGTCAGTCGGCTGGCATCCTCTCTTCTGGGGGTGCGGGCTGATCATGTTGGCCAATGTCTTTTTCTGGTACTGGAACTACGCCTTTATGTTCACCGCCGGACTGAACTCAGCAAGCGCTGAATTCACGATGTATTACTGGACGCTGTTCTGGGGTGAATTGATCGTCTTAGGCATATTCAGCGGTGTGTGGTTGGGCTGGCTCATCCGGAATGGCCGGGCCATTGAAGGACAAGAATGCTCACCCGCCGAAGAGACGCGCCGGATTGCGATTTTGTGGAGCCTCATTGGCGCGACGAGTCTGGCTATCTATCTGATGGCTAGCTTCTGGCCGAACTGGGACGGATCATGGCACCAAACCATGGTTCGTGACACGGCATTCACCCCGACCCATATCCCGATGTTCTACTTTTTCTTCCCCCTCTCAGTCATATTGGCCGTCGGGACCTATATCTACGGGCGGTTCCATATCCCTGCGCTGTACGGAAGAGACAAAGGATTTCCTTGGTCGTTCTTTCTGCTGATCAGTGCCTGTGTGCTCGAATGTATGGCGGTTGCCGCAAATGAATGGGGCCACAGCCTGTGGATTTCCGAGGAGATTTTCTCTGTTCCATTCCACTGGCCGTTTGTGATTTATGGCTGGCTTGCGGCAGGCATGTTTGCGGTATGGGGCGAGACGCTAGTGCGCATGTTCGAGATAGAGAAGATCGAAGAGGATACGAACCCAGAAGCCTCGCTTGAGTCGCCGATCGCCGCCGACTAATAACGGCGGTGTGGGGCTTGGTCGATAAACGGATCGAAAATCCTCGTGCAGAGAGGAAGTGCGCATGGCGACGGAAACTACAACCGTAACCGACATCGCAGATGCAGCGGAACGGCAACGGCGGCTCGAACTCAAAGAACTGCTCAACAAGAAATATAAGTGGGTTGATTGGAAGTGGGATCTTGTCTTTTGGACCACGGCAGTTTTCGTGGTAGCAGGTGCCGCTGATATCACGAAGCAGTTATTTGCCGGTGACTGGGATTTCTGGACAGATTGGAAAGACCCGCAGTGGTGGCCGGTGGTCACGGCCTTTGCCACGATCATTATTCCCTCGACGCTGCAATACATCCAGTGGACGGCTTGGCGCTTTCCGACTGGTGCGACCTACACCGCGTGTTGCTTGTTTTTTGCGGCCTGGGTTGGGCGGTATTTCCAGTGGGACCTCGCAGCGACCTACCCTATGAACTTCGTGTGGCCTGCCTCCGTCGTTTGCGCCGGGATATTGATGGACTGGACCTTAATGAAAACCAAGAGTTTTATCCTTACTTCGCTGATCGGTGCCCACGTGTGGGCGATCGCGGTGTGGGCCTATAATTACGTCCCCTTAGCTGCCTTTCTCCAACCGGCCTATTTTATGGATCATGTGGTGACGGTTGCTGATGTTCAGGGCATTGCCTATATCCGCTCTCAAACCCCGGAATACCTCCGGCTGATCGAACGCGGCGCGTTGCGGAGTTTCCTGGGTGAGACGCAATACGTTTCGCTGGCCTTTGCCGGAACGGCGGCTTTTGTTGGCTACTGGATCGGTCAGTTTATTGGCCGGTATCTGGCCGTGTGGCCGATTCGGCGCTATCTGAAAACGGTGTGAGACAAATATGAGGTGCGGTATGTCTTTCGAACCTCAGCAGCCCGCCCGATACGGAAGAGTCTGCTCTGTGCTCATGGCTCTTCTTGCCGGCCTGTCTCTGTTTCCTTCCCCCGTGTATGCGCACGGTATGAATATCTCTGAAATAGCCCCGCCCGTCATTACCGCAAGCATCTTAGCCTTTGTGTGTTATTGGCTGGTGGTTTTGTGGCCAGCATCGAAGAGTACAGAGACGGACGGACGCGGGTTGCCGGAAACGGGTCCGGTCATTCGCATTAAGCGCAAGCCCCGATTGCGTGTCATAGAAACCAAGCCCCAACTCCCAGACGAGCAGCCTGAAACCAGGAGGGTGGCCGATGGGTAAGCGATTCGTGCTTGGCAGTGTTGGCGTGTTATTCGTACTGGCCGCTATCGTTGCCAATACGCCAAACGCTTTTGCCCACGGTGAGGCTGCCGACGAGCCGTTCTTGAAAAACATGACCACGGCTTTCTTCAACGTCAGTGTGTCGCCGACTGAAATTGAGGTTGGAGAGCCGGTCAAGGTTACGGGGTCGGTCAAGATTCTCGAGACCTGGCCACATACGCTAGAAACGCCGGAAATCGCTTCTATTATGCCGGTCGTCCCCGGGCCGGTCTTTGTGCTCAAAGAGCGTTTTGTCAACGGAACGGCTGCGATCGGATCGTTCTTTGCCCAAAAGGGAGGAATTTACGAGTTTGAAATGGAGCTTGTTGGCAAAGAGCCTGGGGACTGGCATGTACATCCTGGGATCGCCGTATACGGGACTGGGACCCTGATTGGACCTGGCGAATGGGTGACCGTCAAACCCAGCGCGGAGCCGTTCTCCTTCCCGCTCACCCTGCTGTCCGGTGAGACGATTGAACTCAGCACGTATGGCGGCGCATTTGTCTGGTGGTGGTCGTTTGCCGGGTTTGTCCTGGGGGTCGCCTGGATACTGTATTGGACGACGAATAAAAGAACGGTGACTAATCTTGCCGTCACCGTCCAGCTTCCGGTGAACGACGATGCTCCCGATATCGGTCTCATCACGCCCCGTGACCATATGTGGATGAATGTCATCGTGGGCGTGACCCTGGTAATGCTGGTTGTCGGTTGGACATATGCCACGTCAAATGCGCCGGTTCGGTGGCCGCAGCAAACGGACTGGTTTACACCGGAATTCATTTCTTCCGGTGAGAAGATGGCCGAGGCTCAGGCCAGCGGGGCGACATATGACGAAGCGAGTGAAACGCTTGAGATGAAGGTCCAGGTGACGAATGTTATCGAGAGTGACATCGAACTCAAGCAACTGACTATAGCAATGGCGACCTTTGTGAACGGACCGGAAGCCGAGCAAGCCAAGGCCGGTCCGCGTGATTTTGTTGGTCGCCTCGAAGTACAGCCGGATGGACCGATTGCTCCGGATGAAACAAAAGAGCTGACCCTGACCGTTTCAAGCCAGATTTTCGGGACGGAACGCCTCATCCCGACGCAAGCGCCGCAGCAGTTTATTGGTGCAGTCTTACGCTTTGAGAATGGGAACGATGGTCATGAGTTGGTGACGGTCCGTTCAAATGTAGTTCCAACTCAGTTTCGTTCAACCTATCTGCCATAAGGGCCAGAGCGGGAAGCATGCGGCTCGCTCTGGAGCGCAACTGGACAGCGCTGTGAAACTGTTCCTCCTTGTTCCCATGCTCCTCGTCCCAATAGGAGCTTGGGGACATGGGGGGGTGGCTATGGACCTGGACCCCTGCATAGAGCGTGCAGGCGTCTATCTGGTCCATTTTTCTGCCTACCAACCGCAGGAGTATGCCACCGAGGAATTCTGCCGGAGCGTTCCCCAGACTGGGAGTGCAATTCTCGTTTTTGATCTGATTGATCCTGAACTGCGCAAGAAATCGGCCGCGGTTCGCATTATTGAGGAAACCAATACTGCTGAACCGCGACTGTTACTTGACATCCCGCCGCGGGTATACCCTAGCGGCGTGGTGAATGCCGAAGTCAATTTTGACACGCCTGGACAATATACGGCCCTGATGACAGTTGATGGGGTTGATGGGGCGGTGCGGTTTCCAATTCGCGTCGCTTCACTCTCAAATACCACGCTGGTCTTGATCGCGGGCCTGCTTATTGGTTGTGGCGTGGGGTATTACGTCGTTGGTGGCAAACTCGGTTGGCCGCCGTTTCCTGTGAAAAAGGCTTCGCCCCTGCTCAAGGGATAGCAGTTGAAACGGACAGCCCCCCTTTCCCGAACGCCCTGTTCACAGTACATGTTGAACGATGTGGCTCCGCGGTCTGCTCTTCTTCTTTTTGCTTGGTGTGCTTGCTATTGGTACGCTTTTTCTCGTACCGCGTGCCTGGCTTCCCCGTCCAGTACAAGACATTGCATATCAATATCTTGGTGAAGAGTCCTACCAGGAGCCGCCTCCCAGCCGTCAAATAAATCCTGTCAGTGTGGAGCCGTTCTGTCTGGATAGACATGCAGACTGGCGGGAATCTCAGACTCTTGAAGATGTTGCCATAGAAGCCTCACCCGTGTGTGAGCCGGACAATCCGGCAGAAATTGCGGCCTTCGTCAAAGGAACGAATAATATTGGTCTGCACACCCTTATGGAGACCCGGCTGACACCCAATACCGTGGTGAAAGAGAACGACAGAGACGGGGATGGTGATCCTGACGAGATTCATATCCGGCTTGAAGTTGTAGAACTGAATGGGCACTCGCCGGATGATCCTGCACCGTTTCCCGCCTACGCCATTGCGCCGGGTGTCCAGCCGGGGCTGTGGGTATTTGCGCCAAAATCGCGCGGCATGGCGACTGAAAATTTTGAGAGCGAGTGGGCACATCCGACCTTGCGAGCCCCGTCTCCGGTGATTCGTGTAGAGCAAGGGGATACGCTCCGGGTAACCCTGGAGAATACGCACTATCTGCCGCACACCATACACTTCCACGGAGTTGACCATCCCTTTGTTGACGTCACTGGCGAGGGAAATGATGGAGTGCCGATTGCGAGCGAAATGCCGGTCTCACCAGGGGAGAGTCGCACCTATGAAATGACCCCACGTCAAACGGGTACGATGTTTTATCATTGTCATGTCCAGCCGCATATCCACATTCTGATGGGGCTCCAGGGGATGTTTGTGGTTGAGGACAACCGGCCGAATAACTGGCTCCAAACGCTCAATATCGGAGCTGGCCGGGTGCGCGCTGCCTCTGCCGCAGTCAGAGAGTCCTATGACCGGGAGTTCGATCTGCACTACCAGGACATTGACTCGGCGTTGAATAATATTATTCAGACCGCGGGTGATCCGCGATTAATCGCCGAAGCGACTAATCGCCGCTATGATATTACAGATCAAGACCCTGACTATTTCTTGCTCAATGGCCGCTCCTTTCCCTACACGACCCGTGAGTCGCTGATTGTTGTTGCTCCGAATGAACACGTCAAACTGCGTGTGCTGAACGGCGGAGCAGAAGGCATTTCTCTGCATACGCATGGGCATAAAGTCACGCTGACGCATTATGATGGTGTCGAACATAATCCGGCTGCGCAAATCACTCGCGACGTGGTCTGGATTAGTCCGGCTCAACGGGTGGATCTTCTTCTCAATACTACTAATGACGGCCTGCATAATTATGGGCCAGGCGTCTGGCTGCTCCACGATCACAAGGAAAAAGCTATCACTACTGACGGGATCAACCCTGGTGGAAATATTAGTGCTATTGTCTACCAGGACTATTTGGACACATCCGGTCAGCCGAAAACGCAGGGGATGGACTGGGCGCCGTTTTTTACTAAGGGATATTATCAAAAAAAGCTTCCCATCTGGGCCGGACTGAAAGACTTCGGTCTGCTTGGGGAGGCCAGCGCTCGTTCCCTGCCCTTGAGTTATGCCCTTATACTTGGGATAGGTATCGGTCTCCTTATCGGTGCGGTCTTCGCTTTGAGTAAACGACTGGTTCGATACCGGTAAGATTGGAATCTTCGATGGGATTTTTTCTGAGGAAAAATAGTCAGAAGGGGGCAGAGGTGTTCCGGGGAGGGCAATCCCGGAGAACGGTCTCTACACTGATCGTGTGCACCTTGTCCGTCTTGTTATCAATCGAGGTTGGCTCGACTCAGGAGCACGAGTCTCACCATCATCATGCGCATCATGGGATGCAACTCGACACTGCGGGTATGGTGATGAATGAAAATACGGACCAACTCCCCCGGGGCTGTCCTCGCCTCTCTGGTGAACGCGAGATCACTGTTCGTGCCGGTAAAGAATTTGCCCAGCCGGGAACGATGTTTGCGTATGATCGAAACGAATGGAATTTTGCGCCATGTACGAAACTCACGGTAACGCTCATCAATACGGACACCGTTCGTCACCAGTGGATGCTGCACGGCCTGCCGCGCTATATCTATCCCATGGGTATGTTCACGCTTGAGGTGGCGGGTAAAGGACAGCGGACCGGCACTTTTATTCTCCCACCCGGAGACAAGACCTATCTGGTGCACTGTGACGTTTCTCAGCATATGGAAAAGGGCATGAAGGCGCAGCTCAAAGTTGGTGCCGGAGATGGGGATCTCCCCAGTATTCCCGGCATAACCGGACCGCGTCTGCGGGACCCGTATGTGCGCGTCTGGAACGGCTGGACGCACGGAGCGCTCGTGCTGCTCGGTATTGCCGGGGCGCTCTTCGCGGGGAGAAGATTGCGCCTCTTTGCCTAAGAGTCCAGGGCGTATGCCGTGTCCACTTTCTTGACCTCTGGTATAAAAATCAGTAGGGTTCGACCACATTTTTCGATTGGCAATTACTCTGAGGAGGCATTACTCATGCGAGGTTCCTGGTCGTGCAGATTTTTAGCAATAACAGTCTCTCTCATGTTTCTCTCTCCCGGCGCGCTTTACGCCGACGCGCTTCAGCCGGTGACGCAGGAGCGCCTGCTCCAGGAGCCGGCCAATGACTGGTTGATGTACGGCGGGAATTACGCCGGCTGGCGGTTCAGTCCACTAAAGGATATTGACCGCGGAAACGTCAAAAAACTTCAGGCCGACTGGATATTCCAAACCGGTGTGCCGGCACAAATGCAAGCATCGCCGGTGGTTGCCGATGGCGTCATGTATCTAACTGCGGCCTACAACAAACTGTTTGCCTTAGACGCTGCAACGGGCAAACCGCTCTGGAAGTATGATCATGAATTGCCGGACGATATGCGAATTTGCTGCGGACCGGGCAATCGGGGTGTGGCACTGGCTGGAGATAAGGTCATTATGGCCACCCTGGATGCGCGTGTTGTCGCGCTCGACAGAAAAACCGGCGCGGTTGTGTGGAACACTAAAGCTGACGACTATGCGGGTGGCTTCAGCTTTACCCTGGCCCCCCTGATTGTTCGAGATAACGTCATTGTTGGTATTGCGGGCGGTGAATATGGTATCCGCGGGTATATCGATGCCTATGATCTTGAGACCGGGGAGCGTAAGTGGCGCCGTTATACTGTGCCTGACGAAGGAGAGCCCGGTGTCGAGACCTGGGCCGGTGATTCGTATAAACAGGGCGGCGGTCCGGCCTGGGTGACTGGCTCGTATGATGCGGACCTTGACTTGGTGTACTGGGCGACGGGCAACCCAGCCCCCGACTGGAACGGTGACGGACGTGAGGGCGATAATCTCTATACGAACTCGGCGTTAGCCCTTGACCCGGACAGCGGTGAGATCAAGTGGTATTTCCAATTCACCCCGCACGACGTCTGGGACTATGATGGCAACACGGGCATGTTTCTGCTCGACGTCACGCGCAGCGGGGAGTCTGTGAAAGCCTTAGCCCAGCCCAATCGGAACGGATATATGTATGTCCTGAATCGTGGGGATGGGAAGTTCCTGCACGGCTCTCAGTATGTTGAGCAACTCAACTGGGCGGAAGGGCTGGACGAAAATGGCCGTCCGATTGTTGACCCTCAGTATGTGCCGATGGAGGGAGGCAATCCCGAACTTATCTGTCCTGGGAACGTAGGGGGACAAAACGGCTCGTATGCCGCGGCCTACAGTCCGCTGGCCAACCTCATCTTCGTCCCGACGATCGAGAGTTGCGGTAAAATGGAAAAGGCTAGATCCATTTTCATTAAGGGTATCCCCTTCTGGGGCGGAGGGCCTGGACAAACGCAGGGCGACCTCGGCACGGCCTACGGCCACGTCACGGCCATAGACCCAACCACCGGCGAGGTGAAGTGGCGCTATAAGGACGAGTGGCCGATGGTGGGGGGGGCGCTCGCCACAGCCGGCGGACTCGTCTTTACGGGCAACCAAAAGGGGTTCGCGCTTGCCTTGGATGATGCAACGGGCGAAGTCTTATGGAAGTTTCAGACCGGGTCCGCGGTTCGGGGACAACCGATCTCATACAAAGTTGGGGACAAACAATACGTTGCCGTTCCCAGTGGCGCCGGAGGCTTGGTCGTGGACATCGTAGGGAAATATCCCCATACCACACCGGGGAGCGCCGTTGCGGTATTTGCTCTGCCGTAAAAGCGCAATGCCGATATCGGTCTGAGACGGAGGGGCACTGCATGCAGTGCCCCTCCGTTAGTATACGTCCAAGCTTCTAACCCAGCACTTGCTCAATACGCCGGCTGACTTCGTCCGGGGCGGCGTTACCATCCACCCGTTTCAGCGTTCCTTGGGCCGCATAAAAAGGGATAATTGGAGCCGTTTCCGAGTGGTATTTTTCGAGCCTGGCTCGGCAGGCCTCTTCGGTGTCATCCTTGCGCTGCATCACCCGGCCGGCAATATCTGCCGGCGGCGGTTTGAATTTCATATGGTAAATATCGCCCGTATCGGGATCCAGGCGTCGCCCGGTAATGCGTTCGACAATCAAATCGTCCGGGACTTCAATTTGCAGCACGACATCCAGGGCAACCCCGGCCTTCTGCAGTTCGACATCCAGGGCCTCAGCCTGGGGTCGGGTCCGTGGAAAGCCGTCCAACATAAATCCCTTTGCACAGTCAGGTTTTCCAATCCGTTCTATCACCATCGCGATGACGAGGTCATCCGGCACCAATCCACCGGCCTTCATATAGCCGTCCGCCTGTTTGCCTAACTCGGTCCCTTCACTGACCGCCGCGCGGAGCATATCACCGGTTGAGATATGAGAAATCTTGAACCGTTCAACGAGATGGACGGCCTGCGTCCCTTTGCCCGCCCCCGGTGGCCCGACTAAAATCATCCGCATAGGTGTCAATCCTCCCTCTGGTACGACAGCGCGCTGGCGCCTGAAATCATGAAGACGTCGAGCATACTATCGAAGAATTCCGCGAAAGGACACTATCTCTGCTAGGCGTGCCAAGAGGCCCGTGATAGAGTCAGCAGCGCGATATCAAGACAGAAGACAAGGAGGGATATATGAAAATCGGAGTTTTCGAGTTTTGCATCGATAGATCGGTTGATCCGGCCATTATTGCAAAACGCGCAGAGGAATTGGGCTTTGGGTCTTATTGGGTACCTGAACACGCGATTATTCCGGTCAAAACCAGTTCGCCCTACCCAGCCTCGGAAGACGGCATCATTCCAGACGAGTATGGCCGCATTACCGATCCGTTTGTGTCATTGGCGCGGGCCTCGGCTGTGACCAAAACGATTGAACTCGGCACGGGGATTTGTCTGATCCCGGAGCGCAATCCGCTTGAATTAGCCAAAGAAGTCGCAACCCTAGATCATTTCTCGGGTGGCCGTTTTATCTTTGGCATTGGGGCAGGCTGGCTGAGAGAAGAGACGGAGATCATGGGAGGTGATTTCGATCACCGCTGGGGACAAACCAAAGACGCCGTCCTGGCCATGAAGGAGCTCTGGACGCAGGACGAGGCCGAATATCACGGTAAGTACTACGACTTCCCCGCTGTCCGTTCCTTCCCGAAACCTGCCCGAAAACCTCATCCGCCGGTCTATATGGGCGGCTCGTCAAAATATGTCTTTAAGCGGGTGGTCGAATGGGGAGACGGCTGGATGCCGGTTCTGTCCCCTGTGGAAGACATTAAAGCCGGGCGACAGCGCCTCAACGAGATGGCCGAACAGGCTGGTCGCGATCCAAAAGAAATCTCTGTCCTGGCCTTTGGCTGGCCCGGTAAATTCCGCACCAAGGAGGAAATCAGCGAGCTGCAATCCGCTGGCGTGGACCATGTCACCATATGGCTGACACAGAGTGAGGAAGGCGAGAACGCCGTCCTCGCAGAGTTGGAGTCTTTGGCCAAAGAGGTGCTCTAGGGGGAACGGACCATCAACAGGATAAGGAAGGGGCGGTCCGCTTGTGATCGCCCTTTTTCTCTAGGAGAAGCTGCATGATCAAATTTGGCATCATGGCCATGCCTCAGCATCCCCGAACGGATTCGCCCGTTAAACGATTGAGGGAAACGTTTGAACTGACCCGCCTCGCGCGGGATGCTGGCCTCGACTCGATTGCCTGCGGTCAGCACTTTCTCGCTCCGCCGTATCAGAATATCCAAAGCCTGCCTCTACTGTCGCGGCTGGCGGCCGAGAGTGGTTCGATGTCACTCGTACTGTCTGTGATTCTGCTCCCGCTGTATAGCCCAGTGGGTTTGGCCGAAGATGTGGCCTCGCTTGATGTCATCAGCGAAGGGCGCGCCGTATTTGGTGTTGGTCTCGGCTATCGAGATATCGAGTATCAGGGGTTTAATACGCGTCGTCGTGACCGTATCCCTCGTTTTGAGGAGGCCCTGGAACTCATCTGTCGCCTGTGGACAGAAGAGAACGTGTCCTTCCAGGGCAACCATTTCACTATAGAAAATGCGACGAGTACGATTCGGCCCGTCCAGCAGCCACATCCGCCTATCTGGATTGCTGCGAACAATGACAGTGCCATTGAGCGTGCCGGCCGGTTGGGGTGTTCATGGCTTATGAACCCGCACGCCACTACCCATACGTTGCAACGGCAGATGGGCTTGTATAAAGACACGCTGGCCGCGGCTGGCCATACCGACGTGCCGGAGGTCCCCATTATCAAGGAAATGCACGTCGCTAAAACGCATGACGAATCGTTGGCGATTGCTCAGCCATATTTGGAGAAAAAATATCAAGCCTATGCCGACTGGGGACAGGACAAGGAACTACCCGGCGAGGAATCGTTTCGCGTATCGTTTGAGCAACTGGCCAGGGATCGTTTTATTCTGGGCAGCGTTGAAGAGGTCACTGAACAAATCGAAGCCCACCATCGCCAACTCGGGATTGAGCATTTTATTTTCCGAATCTGGTGGCCAGGCATGGAAGCCTCTCACGCCTACCGGGTAGTGGAACTACTGGGCGAACACATTATCCCGTATTTCAGGAAGTGAGCGGAGGGACTCGGCGACACCCGGTCTCTCCGCTTTATCCGACGTGTCTAACTCGTCTGCAAACGCTCAACCAGCTCCTGGGTGGGGAGGACCTCGGCGAACATCGACGCTTGGGTGATCAGGGTGGAGCGGTGTAATTCACTATGCGCTATCTTGCCCAGCGTAGGGTGCGCACCGTCGCGCGTCGCGGTTGCATCGTTCAGAAATAAGACGCGAAAATCGCGCTGAAACCCCTCGCGCGCGGTTGTATCGCAGCACATATGCGTCATATAACCCGAGATGATCAAGGTCTCGATACCGTCTTTTCGCAGGGTTTCTTCCAGATCGGTTTTGGAAAATGATCCGGGATAATGTTTGACGATACGATGGTCCTCGGGGCGCGGGTGGAGGCGCGGGTGGAGTTCAAAGCCATTGGTGCCCCGAATGAAAATCCCCCGCTCGGGGTTCAGGACTTCGTGCTGAACATAGATGACTTTGGCTCCCGTTTGTTGGCTGGCTTCAATCGCGGCTTCGACGTTGTCTAGTGCCGCGTTTCCATCCGGGATGGGCCATTTCCCATCAAAGTAGTCATTCTGAACGTCTATGACGATAAGCGCTGTTTTCTTGGGATCAAGAGCCATGGCTTCCTCCTCTTTTTCTCGTCCGATATGTGTGAGCTGTAACGGAAGAGAGGCGGAAGAGTCAAGCGATCTGCAAGCTTGACTTATGACTCGGGTGGGATAGATGGAGGATTGTATCCTTTGTGGAGGAGGCCTTATGATTTATGAGTTGCGAACCTACCAACTCGCCTTTGGCGGTCTGGCCGAATATCTCGAAGTTGCAGAAACGATTATCCTGCCCGGCGTAGCGGAACACGGCATTAAGCCCGCTGGATTCTGGTATAGCGAGATTGGCCAGCTGAACGAAGTCGTCCACCTCTGGGCATATAACGACCTGAATGAGCGACAGGAAAAGTGGGCACGTTGGGCCAAGGACCCGCGCCGAGCTGAAGTGGCCAAGCGTCTGCGTGGGGTGATCCTCAGTCAGAGCAATAAAATTCTGAGCCCAACGAAATTTTCTCCCATGCAATAAAACGCCCGCCTCTTCGTCGCTGTGAAGACATTCAGTCTTGTTTTGTGCGCGCTCTTTGGGATGAGTGCAGGTTGCGGTCCTGTACCTGCTCCTGAAATTCTCACGGGTGAAGGGATTGTCGAAAAGGTCGTGATCCCAGACCGACGCGTTGTCGTCGCGCACGAAGACATTCCAGGCTTTATGGATGCCATGACTATGAGCTTTGAAGTGAATAAGCCTAGTCTGCTCCATAACCTCAAGCCAGGCGACCATATCCGTTTTACCCTGGAGCGGACAAAGCTGACCTTGTATCTGGTTGCTGTTAAAAAAATTGCGGTGCCAACCGCGGAAGGGAAGGGGGGTAGCGGCTAGGACACAACCGGGTTTTGCGTCCTACTCAAGCGTGTCTTTGTCTTTTTGGGGCCAAAAGAAACGCCAGATCTTGACAGGAGCACTCAACAGCGAAAATGAATCAGGCTCGTCTTCCTTCTCGAGTTCCTGCTCATACAGACGGTCCTCATACATCTGTTCCCAGGTTGTCCCGTAGTAGTCATCCTCTTCTTCAAAATCATCAGCCTGACGCGGCGATGTTGACCCCCACTTCCACGTCCCGATATTGTCCCCCGCATCGCCATAGTGTGAAGGCTGCGCCAGGATGGGCGCGCTGAGCGCCAGACTGAAACAGACAAAGCTCAAGAAAACAGCCCGTATCATCCCTATTTTTTTACCACAGTCGTCCACCTAGGCCAACGCAAGCACCTGGGTCTCGGCTGAGACGTAAGTGGCCGAGACATAGCTGCCTCCCCTGTGCTACGAAGGGAGTCATGGAAGGGGGATGTGAGTGGTGAGTTTCGCATCGGTTCTTGTCTTTGGTTTTTTACTCGGGCTCAGGCATGCTTTTGAGGCCGACCACCTCGTTGCTGTCTCAACACTCGTGACGCCTAAGCGCTCTCTATGGAAAAGTGTCCGTTTTGGTGTCGTCTGGGGGCTTGGCCACTCGGCCACGCTCCTGGCCGTCGGCGGCGTTGTTCTCATCCTTCAGGTGAGCATTCCCCCCGTACTGGAGCTTTCTCTGGAAGGCTTGGTTGGAGTCATGCTGGTCGGTTTAGGATTCCTGACTCTCTTCGACTGCCGGCGCCGGCGTCTTCACCTCCACCAACATACGCATGGAGAAAACACGCACCTCCACTTTCATACACATGTAGAGGGCCCGGAGCACTCCCATCAACATGGAGGAGAAACAGGATGGAAGCCTCTCCTCGTCGGTCTGGTCCACGGATTAGCCGGCAGCGCCGCTGTGCTCTTGCTGACCGTGGCAACGGCTCCGTCTCCGGTGGAAAGCCTGCTCTATATAGCGTCTTTTGGCTGTGGGTCCGTACTGGGCATGGGGGCTGCGAGTCTCGCCTTTGGTTTCTTCTTCTCGCTCACGCAAAAACACCTCCAAGGGGCAAACCTATCTCTCCGTATTGCGGCCGGTGCTACAAGCGTGGCATTAGGAATCTGGATTATTTATGAGCTGAGTGTCACCAATGCGTATGCTCTGGTTTGAGATTTTCCTCTTATGTCCGCCCAATCCAGATGGTCTGGCTATGGAAAATTGGAGCAGTGCCTCAATGAAGTGCGGGTCTGACACGCTCCGAGCGAGATTATGAAAATTGTCTATTTCGATGCTTTCTCCGGTATCAGCGGCGACATGGTCATCGGCGCGCTCCTTGACCTGGGTCTATCGCTTGATCTGCTGAAAACCGAATTCTCCAAGCTTCCGCTCGATGGCTACACACTGCATCAATCAGAGCGGATTCAACATGGCATCCGTGCGATCAAGTTCGATGTAAGCGTCGGGGCCCAACAGCACGAGCGCAGCTTTCGTTCCATTGCCGACATGCTGGAGGTGAGCCCGCTCAGCGAAACGGTCAGAACAACTGCGCTCAAGATTTTTACCCGGCTGGCTGAAGCCGAGGCTCACGTTCATAATACTTCAGTTACGGACGTTCACTTTCATGAGGTTGGGGCGGTTGATTCGATTCTCGATATTGTCGGTACGGCTATCGGCTTTGAAGCTTTAGGGATACAGGCCGTGTACACCAGCCCGCTTCCCATGGGAAGCGGATTCGTATCCTCTCGTCACGGCACCTTGCCCGTGCCCGGTCCTGCTACTGCGGAACTCGTAAAAGGAATGCCCGTTCGATTCGAGGACGGCCAGTCTGAACTGGTCACGCCTACCGGGGCGGCGATTCTCGCTGTCATGGCCCAACCGGGGCCACCCTTGTTTTCCATTACGCAGGTCGGCTATGGCGCAGGAGCACGTACTCTGTCCGATCGACCCAATGTTCTACGGGTCTGTCTTGGCCACTCGGTCTCTGAGGTGCGACACGAACAACTGCTTGTGCTAGAGACGAATATCGATGACCTCAATCCCGAGTGGTACGAGCATGTCATGGAGCAACTTTTTGCTGCGGGAGCACGGGATGTCTTTTTCTCACCGCTTCAAATGAAGAAGAATCGACCGGGAATTCTCCTCTGGGTTTTATGCGCCCCTCAGGATCAGGGCCAGCTTTCCAACATAATTTTTAACGAGACATCGACACTAGGCATCCGCTCCTATCCGGTTGATCGCCTGGCCCTCCGGCGAGAGCAGAAAGAGATCCAAACCAAGTACGGTCCGGTCAGAGTCAAGATTGCCTATCAGCCCAACGGGCAGGTCAACTGTGCTCCAGAATATGACGACTGTAAACGCCTCGCCCAAGAAAAAAATATTGCGCTCAAGCTGATATATGAGGCCGCTCTGGAGGGGGCGAAGAGCAAGTACGGGCAGGACAAATCCCTCCAGCACTAGCTACGAAACAAGATCGGCCAGAACCTCAGCAGGGTGAACGCGGGGATTGACGGAAGCGTATACGCGCTGCACCTTGCCCTCCTCATCGATCAGGTAACTGATCCGATTGGCAAAGCTCGCGCTGGCATCCTGACACGCACCATACGCCAAGCCTATACTTCGAGTCGTGTCACACAGGAGCGCGTACGGAAAGCTGAATTTTTTCGCAAAAGCGGCGTTTTCCTCAACCGTGTCAAAGCTGATTCCCAAGACCTCAACATTTTGTGATTTAAAGTCTTCAATCTGGTCGCAGAACCCACGACCCTCAATCGTTCAGCCAGGAGTATCGGCTTTTGGATAAAACCATAAAAGGACCTTTTTGCCACGTAAAGACGATAAAGACAGATCGTTGCCTTCGTGTGTCTTCACTGTAAAGTCCGGTGCCGTGTCTCCTATTTGCAACATGATGCTTGTTCTCCCTCTGGCCAGGCTGGACTGTTGCCGGTTAGAGTGCGCTTAACAGATTCCGCTGATTATATTCAATCTTTGCCCGCTCTTTTAAATATTTCGTGAGCTCCTGATAGGCTGCCGTTTTCTTCCTTTGGAGGAGCGACTGACGAAGGTCATCCCGCTGCTCTTCGAGCTGTTCCAGATCAGCAGGAATATATTCCTTAAGAACGGCAATAAAGGTACTCCCTCCCCATGTATAACTCTGGGAGGCGACGGGGGCTTCCGGTGTTAATCGAAATGCCTCGGTTTTCAGATCCGGCACAACACCGATCTTTGGAATATAGCCGCCCCGACGCGCAAACGTCCCAGTCTCCTCTACTGTGAGCGCTTCTGCTTTTGCCAAACTGGCCAGATCTTTTGTCTCCTTGAGTTTCGTGAGGAGTTTGTCCGCTTTCTCCTGGGCTAAGCGTTCGGCCTGTTCACTCCGGTACTGTTCTTCAACCTCTTCTTGCACTGCCGTAAATTCTGGAATCCGAGAGGGCGCCCGTTCCGCGAGCGATACCAGGAACCAAGTGTTATCAACTTGAACGGGATCGCTGATTTGTCCTGGTGATTGTCCGAGGGCGGTTTCAACGAGTTTTGGACGGCGACCAAGGCCTGGAATTGTCTCGTTCTGATTGACAAGCGGGGTTTCCTTTGCCTCTAATCCCATGGATTCAGCAAACTGTAAGAGCGTCGTACCATCGGCGATGTTCTTTCGATCCTCGCGTGCCCGTTTCTCTGCAATGGCCCGACTTTTTTGTTCCTGCAATTCTTCGGTGACCGTATCGGCGACTTCTTCAAGCGGTTTGATGTGCTCAGGCTGGATTGCCTCAACCTTGATGATGTGAAAGCCGAAGGTTGTTTCGACGAGGTCGCTTACTTGTCCAATCTCCATGCCGAAGGCGGCCTCTTCAAACGGCTTGACCATACGGTCACGCCCAAAAAAGCCGAGATCGCCGCCGTTGCCTGCCGTTCCCGTATCCTGTGAATATTCCTCGGCCAAGGCGGCAAAATCTTCTCCTCCGCGTACTCTTTCGAGTATCCCTTGCGCTGTGCTTCGCGTGTCCGCTTTCCTTTCATCTGAGACGCCGTCAGCCAGAGAGAAGAGAATATGACGGGCTTGGACCTGTTTCTCTTCCGTAAAGCGCTCCTCTTTATGGGTGTTGTAAAAATCGAGCACCTCATCCTCAGAGACCGGGGCCTCTGCTTCAAAGTCTTCCGGTGCATACGAGACATAATGCAGTCGGACACGCTCCGGTATCCGAAAAGATTCCGTGTTGTTGGTGTAAAATTCGCGTACCTGCTGTTTAGTGATCGTGACTAGATCAACCAAATCCGCCGAGGCGATTTTGAGGAAGGCCAGATTCACTTGTTCTTGTTCAAAACGAAATAATTCCTCTACCTCATAATCCGTAGCGCGGATTGATCCGTTAATGAAATTTTGGAATCTCTCGATAACGAGCCGGTTCCGTTGCTGCTCTTCAAATTCCTGGGGAGTCATCCGTAAATACCGTAAGAGCCGACGGTAGCGATCCGGGCTGAAAGAGCCGTAGCTGTGAAAGGTGGGGGAGGCGGCGATCTCCTGCCGCACGTCTTCATCTGATGCTCTGAAGCCAATTCGGCGCGCTTCTTTGGCCAGCAACTTCGTATCAACGAGTTGATCAAGCGTCTGCTGTCGCAGATTCATTTGCTGGGCGAGCTCTGGAGTAAAACGCTCTTTATAGACTTCCCGGTAGTTGGCCTCGACATTCCGATAGGCGCGCTGGAATTCCTGAAGGGTGATAGGCTCATCATCGACCGTTACGATGATTTGCACTTGTGCATCGTCTCCAAAGCTCCCAATACCAAAAAACACGAAGACAAGCGCAATAACCAAAAAGAGCGCTTTGATCCATATTGACCGAGCCCGTTGACGCATAAAGTCAAGCATATGGGTTGACCTCCTGTTTCATCATGCCATGGTCAATATTGAAGAAAAAACAAATGTATTACAAGAACTTGCCCTATTACCAAAATTCTGCTAGAAACCTTGTTCTATTAGGTCCGCTTGAAGAACGAAGGAAATAAAACATGGTTCTTAACGCGCTGTGGGGAGCGCTGTCGGTTGACATGGCAGTTGACCTAGGCACAGCGAATACCCTGATCTATGTAAAGGGTCATGGGATAATGTGCAATGAGTCTTCCGTTGTCGCAGTACAGCAGGAGGCGACTCGAGGGGCACGCCGCGTTCTTGCGGTCGGCATTGAGGCAAAGCGGATGCTCGGCAGAACGCCCGGAAATATTGTCGCTATCCGCCCACTCAGGGACGGGGTGATCGCGGATTTCGAAACAACCGAGGCGATGCTGCGCTATTTCATTCGTAAGGTTCATAGCCGTCGCGCTTTGATGCGGCCACGTATTGTTATTTGTATACCTAATGGCAGTACCGCGGTAGAAAAGCGGGCTGTTAAGGAGTCTGCTGAGTCCGCAGGGGCGCGTGAGGTCTACCTGATGGAGGAACCGATGGCGGCTGCTATCGGAGCTGGTCTCCCGGTTACTGAGCCTATTGGCAACATGATTGTTGACATTGGTGGTGGGACGACAGAAGTTGCTGTGATCTCGCTTGCGGGCATTGTGTTCTCGTGTTCGGTGCGGTCTGGTGGCGATAAAATGGATGAGGCGATTATCCAGTATGTCAAACGAAAATATAATCTCTTGATAGGTGAACGAACTGCTGAATTGATAAAAATTACCATAGGCTCAGCCCATCCCATAGAAGAAGAGCTCACTATGGAAATTAAAGGCCGCGATCTGATGACGGGGATCCCAAAGACGGTAGAACTCTCCGCTGAAGAGATGCGTGAGCCCTTGATTGAGCCGATTAATCAGATTGTCGAGGCGGTCCAAGTCGCGCTGGAACGCACGCCGCCTGAACTGGCTTCGGACATCGTGGAGAACGGGATCGTGTTGGCAGGAGGTGGCGCCCTCCTGCGCAACCTCGACGTTCTGCTAAGTGCTGAAACCGGGCTGCCGGTGGTCCAGGCTGAGGATCCTTTGACTGCGGTTGTGATGGGGGCAGGAAAAGCGCTCGAAGAACTCTCTTTTCTCAGAGAGGTCGCGGTGCCCTGAGTGTGAAGCATGCTTGAGATCCTGTACAGATATCGTCTGCTCTTATCCTGCGGTTTCTTTCTTTTTGTCGCGTTGCTGTTGGCGACCGTGAACGCCCGGTCTCCGTACCGTATCGACCCTGTTGGCGTGCTGTTTCTCGAAGTGATGAAACCCCTTCAAGTCGGAGCGACGGTAGTGGTCCAGGGCACAGGAAAAGTCCTTGACCAATATCGTGACCTACTCTCCGTCCATCAAAACAATGAAAAGCTTCGCGCTCGGCTTGAAGCGCTTGAGCAGACGCAGGAACGGCTGTTCGAATTAGAGCTGGCAAATCAGCGCTTAGAGCTCTTACTGGGTTTACGAACGCAAAGCTCAGATGCGTCAATTGCCGCACGCGTGATTGGACGAAATCCGGGGACATGGACGCATACGGCGGTGTTAGACAAAGGGGAACGGCACGGAATTCAGAAGGAAATGGCGGTACTCACCCCAGCTGGTGTTGTAGGAAAAATTGTGTCTGTTAGTCCACATGCCGCCCACCTTCTCCTGATCTCTTCCGCCAATAGCGGGGTCGACGCCCTTGTTCAGCGTTCGCGCGTCTCTGGGATCGTGTCTGGCTCCATTGCTGGGAACTGTCAACTGAAATATGTTCAGCGGGGTAGCGATGTCGCGGTTGGGGATGTGATCATTACTTCTGGGCTTGATGGGGTCTTTCCGAAAGGGCAGCAGATTGGGCGCGTAACGCGTGTCACCTCACGAGATGACGAGATATTCCAAGACATAGAGGTTACGCTCAGTGCCGAACTCGCAGAGATCGAAGAAGTCTTGGTGGTTGCTCCAGCTGTCGTCCGAGCAGGAGCCGAGCCTTTCAGAAACGAATAAGCTCCGGACCTTTGGTCTCCTCGGAGCCTGCGGAGTCGGAGCGGTTCTTTTACAAACAACGGCTTTCCCGCATTTCCCATTTGTGCCTGACCTGTTACTCATCTTCTGTGTCTATCTCGGCATTTACCATGGTGCCATGGCTGGGGCAGCGAGTGCTTTTTTCTTGGGGTATATGCTGGATAGCTGTTCAGGGGCTCCAGCGGGGATGTGGACTCTTGCCATGAGTCTTGTTTTTACCGTGACAAAACTCCTATCCCAAAGGCTATGGATTCAGAATCCTCTCTGTGTCCTCGGACTCGTTGCCGGCGCAGTTCTCTTGAAGGCAGGCACCTTTCTCGCGCTGCTCGAAGGACACTGGGCAGTCGCTCCTATTTGGTCTTTTCTCACACAATACGTGCTGTGGGATTTACTCTTAGCTCTCTCCCTGACTCCGCTCATCTTTGTCCTCCTGGCAAGGGGGGAGCGCGCTATCGCCAGGGTATAAATGGACGAGCGGTCAGCGGTCTTTGCGTCTCAGGAAACGCTTACTGCGTGCTACCGTCGCATCGGTATCATTAGTCTCATCGTCCTGTTTGTTTTTAGTGCTCTGGGCTTTCGTTTGTGGCAGCTGCAGATCGTTGAGGGTGATCGTTTCCGAACACTGTCGGAAAAGAACCGTATTCGCCTGAAGCGGCTGCCGTCTATACGAGGTCTCATGCTTGATCGAACCGGACAGGTCGTCGCCGGAAATCATCCGTCGTTTGATGTCATTCTGGTCCCGGAAGACGTGCAAGATCGTCTGACAACGCTCCATACTCTCGTATCATATTTGCCCGAGGCGGCAGGTTTTCTAGAGGGAAAGGCTCCCCGAAATCCACGTCGACCCGCATACGAAGGCATCTCTATAGCCCGTGATATCTCTTGGGATACGCTGGCCGCGATCGAAGCTCACCAGTTAGACTTGCCCGGTGTCACTGTTGAGGCGAGTCTCAAGCGCTTCTATACCGCTGGGAACCTTGCTGCCCACCTCGTCGGCTACATCGGTGAAGTGAATCAGACCGAGATTACTAAAAACAAGAGGTACCGGCAGGGCGACCTTGTTGGCAAGGTCGGATTGGAGAAAGCCTGGGAAGAATATCTGCGTGGATATAATGGTGGACAACAGATTGAAGTTGATGCAACGGGAAGAAAGTTACGTGTTTTAGACGAAGTGAAGACCCGGCCCGGATATAATTTACACCTAACGCTTGATGTTGAACTGCAAGAACAGGTCGAACAGGCTCTAGGAGAGGCAGAGGGATCCGTTGTGGTCATTGCCGTCGAGACCGGCGAGGTTTTGGCTCTGGCCAGTCGTCCCACATTTGATCCCAATCTTTTTGCGCTCAGTATCAAGCCCGACGAATGGCGGACGCTCGTAGAGGATCCCCTACGTCCACTGACCAATCGGGCCCTTCGGGGCCAATATCCTCCGGGCTCTACATTTAAGCCCTTTATGGCGCTGGCGGCGCTGGAGGAAGGGATTATTACACCTGAGACGCAGTTCAACTGTCAGGGCGGCCTACCCTTTGGCGGGCGCACCTTCCACTGCTGGAAGCGGCCTGGGCATGGCTGGGTAGATTTGAAACAAGCCCTCGCCCAGTCGTGTGATGTTTATTTCTATAAGGTTGGACTGCGTCTCGGGATACAGAATATTGCTCAGCACGCTCGTCGGTTTTGGCTGGGTCAAGATCTCAAGCTCCAGCTTGAAGCGGCATCGGGCGTGATTCCCGACGTCGAATGGAAACGGCGTCGTTTCAACGCCCCATGGTACGAGGGGGAGACGCTATCCGTTGTGATCGGGCAAAGCTATGTCCTCACAACACCTATCCAGATGGCTGTTGCGACCGCGGCGCTTGCAAACGGGGGAGTCGTCTATCGTCCTTTCTTTGTCACACAAGTGAGCGACGCTGATGGGGAGTCTATTCAGACCTATTCTCCAGAGGTCGTTACGCGCATTGATATCCCTGAAGAGCATCTCCACGTTGTTCGAGATGGCATGCGAGAAGTGGTGCATGGTGAGCGGGGAACGGGAAAGAAAGCGTTCCTTCCTTCCGTTGAAGTCGCTGGTAAGACGGGGACCTCTCAGGTGGTGAGTCGTATACATGATGAAGAAGAGGAAGTCCCTCGCCACCACCGCGATCATGCCTGGTTTATCGCATTTGCACCGGTCCAGAATCCTCAAATTGCTGTTGCCTGTCTGATTGAACACGCCGGTAAGGGAGGGGGAGCCGCCGCTGCACCTGTTGTTCGTCAGGTTTTGGAGGCATACTTTCGCATCGTTGAGCAACGGAATCTGGAAAATGATGGGATTCGACAGACGGCTGGTTGAGCATTTCGACTGGATACTATTTTGTCTGACGGTCGGGCTGCTGGGTCTTGGCCTGCTTGGGCTCTACAGCGCAACCTATGACGGGTCTCCGCAGGCGAGTCCGCAGTTCATACGACAGCTCACCTGGGCTGCCGTGGGCTTTTGCGGGATGGGTCTCGCCTTTGCTATTGACTATCGCCGGCTCGAGCAGTGGGCCTATCTCTTGTACGGAGCGGCCCTCGGTCTCCTTGTCCTCGTACCCCTTATTGGCTCCTTTGGCGGAGGGGCACGTCGCTGGATCTACATTGGTATATTTTCTCTCCAGCCGGCTGAATTCATGAAAATTGGTCTGCTCCTCGTGCTGGCCCGCTGGTATCACCGCACCGTACCTCCGGGAGGATATGGTATCAGAGATATTCTCGCTCCAGCCGCATTTTTTTCCGCTCCGGCGGTCCTCGTCCTCTGGCAGCCTAATCTTGGAACTACCATCACGCTGGGACTTCTCTTTCTCACTTTGACTTTTACGGCGGGTCTGCGCTTGCAGTCCTTATCTGTTCTTGCTCTGGCCGGTGGGAGTATTCTGCCTTTCATCTGGGCTTATCTCAAACCCTACCAGCAGCAAAGAGTCTTGTCGTTCTTATACCCGGATGTCGATCCCCTCGGCGCAGGCTACCATATGATCCAGTCACAGGTGACGGTTGGGTCAGGGGGGGTCTGGGGCAAAGGGTTCCTGCTGGGGACACAGAATCGTCTCGACTTTCTGCCTGAAAAGCATACAGATTTTGTCTTTGCCGTCTTTGCTGAAGAGTGGGGATTTGTCGGAGCCCTTGGCCTATTGATATTATACGGCGTCTTGTTGGCACGTCTGCTTGTCATTGCTCTCCGGGCGCGTGAACGGTTCGGTTTACTCCTCTCCGTTGGGGTCGCCGGGATCGTGTTCTGGCAGATTGTGATCAATGCCGGGATGAATGTCGGAGTGCTGCCTGTCGTCGGAGTGCCCTTGCCCTTTTTGAGCTACGGAGGTTCTTCCTTACTCACGACGATGGTGGCGATTGGCCTAGCGCTCAATGTGAGCACTAGACGCCTGTTCTTTTGAATGCCCGCTGACTACCTTAGACAAAGTCATCAATAGCTTTTACGAGATGCGCCTTCGGAACCGCCCCGACAATTTGCTGCTTGACTTCGCCATCCTTGAACAAAATAAGATTCGGAATGCCCCGAACCCCGTACTGGGCCGGTGTCTGGGGATTGTCGTCGACGTTCATTTTGACAATCTTGAGCCTACCATCATATTCGCTGGCGAGTTCCTCAACAATCGGTGCAATAGCCCGACAGGGGCCACACCACGGAGCCCAAAAATCGATCAGAACCGGGACATCCGCCTTCAGAACATCACCGTCAAAACTGGAATCTGAAACCTGCTGAATATCAGCCATAGCCTGCCTCCTCATAAAAACGCTTTTCTTCTCATAACAGACCCAAGCCGGTGAACCTATACCCTTGACACCTGAAGAGAGGCAATCTACGGGAAGGGGCTATGCCCGTATTGGTAACTGGCGCGTCTGGTTTTGTTGGTGGAGCGGTTGCCCGTGCACTCGTTCAGGCCGGCTCACACGTCCGCGTCCTCATGCGCCAGACGGCAAATACCGATTTGGTGAAAGATCTCCCGGTCGATGTTGTTACCGGCGATGTGCGGGCCTATCAGAGTGTTCTTCAGGCGACCCGCGGCTGTCACCAAGTCTATCATGTTGCCGCGCTATACAAATTATGGGTCCGTCGTAAGCAAGACATGTACGACTGCAATGTCCTCGGCACGGAGAATATTTTACGCGCGGCGCGTGAGGTCGGGGTAGAAAAAGTCGTGTACACGAGTTCTGTAGCGACGCTTGGTATTCCGAGGGATGGCGGTCAAGGCGCGGAAGATACTCCGGTCAGTCTCGCTGATATGATCGGGCATTACAAACGGAGCAAATTCCTGGCCGAACAAGTGGCGCTGCAGTATGCCCAAGACGGCTTACCCATTGTTATCGTGAACCCGAGCACCCCCGTTGGTAGAGGGGATATCAAGCCCACTCCCACCGGCAAGTTGATTGTGGATTTCCTAAACGGGAATATGCCGGGCTATGTGGACACGGGGCTGAATGTGGTCGACGTTGAGGATGTAGCCCAGGGCCATCTTTTGGCTGCCGCTCATGGAAAAATAGGAGAAAAATATATTCTCGGCAATGAGAACCTGACACTCCAACAAATCCTCCAACTCCTCGCCGAACTCACCGACCGTCCAGCGCCCCGCTTCAAGGTGCCGTATGCGCTCGCCTTAGGGGTTGCCTATGGTGATGCGGCACTCGCTCGTCTTATTCCCGGTCGTGAGCCTTTCGCCCCTCCCGTTGGAGTCCGACTGAGTAGGAAAAAAATGTTTTTCAGTCCGGCTAGGGCCATACATGAATTAGGACTTCCGCAAACTCCTGTACGTGAAGCCTTCCACAAGGCGATTACGTGGTTCCGCGCGCACGACTATGTGAAAGGGTAGGGGGGATGCCTCTATCCCTCTAGGAGGACTGGTGTGGCAATTTGTCTCGTGCTCGGGGCACTTGCTCTGTTCATTTGGGTCGGTATAGCGCTGCATCCGGCGCGTCCGTGGAATTTTCGCCCTGTTGGAGAGGATAATGTTCTACCTCTTGAGCCGCATCACTGGCCGTCTGTTCAGGTTTTAATCCCGGCCAGAAACGAAGCAGCGGTACTGCGCGAGACGCTATCTTCTCTGCTGCATCAAGACTATCCAGGGCCATTCTCGGTAAGTGTCATTGATGATCGCTCCCATGATCAAACTGCGACTGTTGCTGCTGCAATCGCTGAGCAGGCCAAGGCTACAGACCGCCTGCGTGTTGTTTCAGGGACAACACTCCCAGCTGGCTGGGTTGGTAAAATGTGGGCGCTCCAGCAAGGAGCGGTGGAATGTGGATTTGCGCCGGGTTCGAATGAGGACCTTCCCGACTATCTTCTTCTGACCGATGCCGACATTTGGCATGCCCCCGATTCTCTCCGACACTTAGTGATAGAAAGTGAAGCTGGACAGCTCGCGCTCAATAGTCGGATGGCTCGTCTGCGTTGTGTGTCCTTCGCCGAACGCCTGCTCATCCCGCCCTTTGTTCTCTTCTTTATCCTGTTATATCCTCTGCGTTGGGTAAACGACTCCCGGAAAACAACTGCCGCATCGGCTGGCGGATGTATCTTGCTCGCCTCTCAGGCCCTCATCCGTATTGGTGGATTTCGGGCTTTACGGGACCAGATTATAGACGATGTGACTCTCGGCCAATTGGTGAAGAGAGTAGGACTCCCGATTCGGCTCTGCCTGAGTCGCACTGACGTCAAAAGTCTGCGTGTCTACGATACGGTAGACAGTCTCTGGCGTATGGTCCGACGGACTGCCTTTACTGAGCTCAACTATTCTTGGCTTCGGCTCATTGGCACTGTTGTCGGCCTCGCCATTGCGTTTGGTCTCCCTCCCATTTTTTTTCTCTCCGGCCTCGTGTTTTTCGGTCTTCCTTCGATTGTTGATATCGAGGTTTCGGCACGGCTGGTTCTCCTTTTGATGCTCGAAGGGGGGATCGCCTGGGGCCTGATGACCACGCTGTATATCCCTGGTGTTCGCTTTTTTGATTTACGCAGCGTCTGGGGCTTCAGTTTGCCGTTGGCCGCAATGCTTTATGAAGGGATGACTCTCGATTCGGCATTCCGCCACTTACGGAAAAAACGCGTCGACTGGCGTTAGGTCGTGGAATGCGTTTGGACAGGGGTTAGTATGTCACGGCCTATCGTTGTCTTTACTGCGCTTGCCTGGGAAAGCGCAGCTGTGCGTTCGGTGTTGCGTCAAGTACGGCGAGAGGGAGAGGGAGTTTGGCGCGGATCCAGTGGACGTCGGGATATTCTCATTGTTACCGGGGGGATAGGTCCGCGGCGGGCTCGTCAGACAATCAAAGAATTTACGGATACACCGCTTTCGGCCGTGCTCTCTGTTGGTTGCGCGGGAGCGTTAATTCCAGAGCTTACCGCTGGCCAACTCGTTCTGGCTCCGGCTTTGCGTATGTATACCGAGGAACGAGAAGGGCAACTCGATACGTTTGGCGTCGATAGTCGCCTTTTCCGTGCTGCCCGGGACGCCGCTCAGCAGGCAGGCGTAGCAACGATTGAAGGGGGAATCGTCACGAGTCCCCGTGTCCTCTTTACTCGACAGGAAAAAGAAAAGCGAGGGCGAGAGACGGATTGTATTGCCGTTGAGATGGAAAGCGGAGTGCACGCTACCTTTGCTGCAGAGCGCACGCTGCCCTTTTTAGTCTTGCGCATTATTCTTGATTCGGTTGATATGGCCATTCCACCTATGAGAGGAGTCACAACCGCAGAAGGGAAAATCCGACTCTCCAAAGCGATGGCTCATATCGCAACCCATCCACAGCATCTGCCCTTTTTCATCCGACTTCAGCAATGCCGGAGACGGGCTGCCGAAACGATCTCGCGCGTATGCCGGACGTTCTTTCCAAGGCTTGACACGATGGATCTATCGGAATGAGGACGACTTCCGATGACTTACTTCTTCCCTGAATTTTTTTCCGTTAACAGTTTCTTTTGGAGCTCATAGGCGGGCCTGGCCTGTTCGCGTTCCCCTCGAACGAGATAAAACCGAACCGCCTGCCCGAGTGTTTCTATGGCTTTCTCTCGCTGTCCGGTTTTACTGTACGCAACGCCGAGTCCATCGTGTGCGGCAGGGTCCCGGGGGTGCTGTTTAATGACCTCTTGGTAGGCCTGAATAGCCTGTTCGTATTGCCCTTTTTCTGTGTATGCCGCGGCCAGGCGCGTATGGGCGGTACTCTTGCTTGGGTCGAGTCGAATCGATTCCTGGTATTGCTGTATCGCTTGATCAAGCTGCCCTTGGCGTGCGAACTCCTGGCCCAACTCAAAACGGGCGGCCGCCGAGGAGCCATTAATCTGGAGGGCCTGCTGGAATGCGGCCTTGGCCTTGTCAAATTGCTGTTCTCGGCGAAACGCAATCCCTTCGTTCACATAATACCCCTCAAGAAAGCTCTTTGCCCCAGGGTGGCTGGGGTTGAGTTGCAGGACGGTTTTATAGGATTGAATGGCGTCTTCTATTGCACCAACTTTTTCGCGAACAACGCCGAGACGATAGTGCGCCTCCACATGGTTCTCGTCAATTTCGGTGAGAATCCAGTGGTATTCGGCCATGGCCTCACCCCAGCGCATCTCGCTCTCAAATTGGCGGCCGCTATCAATATGATCTTGGGGGTCCGCTGCGAGTAGCTCAACAGGGCTGAAGCTTACGACGAGGGCTAATAGACCCATATATATGCGTCTCACAATGCCTCCGATATGCTTTACTGGAACACGAGTCCGACACATCATCTCTATGCGTATATCAGACCTCTTTTTCCCTCTGCGAGTCAAGACCGCTGTGTAGAGGTCAGGGAAATATGTCTCCCACTAGGCGATACGAAGCAGGTCGGCTACAATGCAAGCCATGGCAACATTGCTCAATGAAACAGGGGAGGGGCTGGCTCCATGTGAGCATCTCATACATGCTGAAGAGCAGATACGGGAGCTCCTGCGTGTCATCAACGATCACCTCAAATTGTACGATCCGGACGAGGATACCTATGGCTCACTCTTGTCCGTCGCCTACCATATGAATGAAGGGCTACGGGAACTTGGTTATTTACTTGATCAGGCCGAGGAGACCAACTCTTCAGGATTGGCCAAAGAAGTTGGCCACTAGCCCGGACATACCAAAAGAATCCGCTTACACACTATGCAGCCTTCAGGAAAGAAATTGCGCGGGCAACAGCGTCTGTTGACAGCAAAAAACGGCTTTGTCTTACACATCTCTCCACGGACCAAGCCAAAAGAAATGAAAATGGCCAAATCAGCAGGTCCGCATCTGATTTATGGCATTTCGTATGCCTACCCTATCCCCATGCCGGTGACGCTGAGTAATTGAGGTGTCGCGGGAAACCGATCAGGCCCGGGCCATGAGCAGGGCTGTTGAACCCGTTACCGCTCATGGAAGTCATATTCAAAAAATCGGCTAGGTTCTTGCCACCGAGAGCAATCCGTCCGCTCGCCCCGCCCGAGGCCAACCGCGGGGCGCTGTATAGCGCCCCGCCCGGTTTGGTACCGGCCCGTCACAGAGAGGCATCCTCATTTCCCTCACTATGCTGCCCCTTGCCTCCCTTTCCCCACAGCGCATTCTCTCCCCCGCTGGACAAAATCTACGAACAGCCGCTTGTTGAACCACAATCCAGACACTTGTAACACGACCCGTTTCGGATCATGATTGATCCACAGTCCGCACAACTTGGTGCATCGGCTTGGGCCTGCCAGGTCGGACGGGTATAGGAAGTGTCCGCCGATGTTTGTGGTACACGCTCATCAATAGCAGCGGGTGGTACCCCTGCGACGTGTTCCACCGATACGACAGGTGCTGGCGTATGAGTATCAGTCTGGAGGGAGTCGGGCTCTGTTGCAGCTAATCCTGCATCCTGTTTCTGCTCGGTGGACAAGAAACGGGTGCCCAGAAAGCGGAAGATATAATCCGTTAAGGATTTCGCAAACGGAATATCGGGGTTCCGGGTGAAGCCTGACGGCTCAAATCGGACGTGGCTGAATTTAGAGACCAAGGCTTCGAGTGGCACACCATACTGCAACGAGACCGAGGTCAGAGTGGCGATCGTGTCCATTAAGCCCGAAATCGTGCTGCCTTCTTTCGCCATACGGATGAACATTTCACCCGGCGTCCCGTCCTCATAAAAGCCGATGTGAATATAGCCTTCATGCCCGGCAATCTCGAACTTGTGACAAATAGCACTCCGGTCTTCCGGCAAATGCCTGCGGGTCGGTTTTGGCTCAGCCGGAGCGACGGTCTGGTCGGCTGGCTGTCCCGATTGAGGAGACTGTTTCTGTGTTCCGAGGGGCTGAACCCGTTTACAGCCGTCCCGATAGATAGCGACGGCCTTCAGTCCGAGCTTCCAGGCTTCGATATAGGCATGGGTGATGTCTTCGACTGTGGCATCGTTGGGCATATTAATCGTTTTTGAGATTGCCCCGGAAATAAAGGGCTGAACCGCACCCATCATGCGCAAATGGCCTAAATGATGAATCGTCCGACTCCCATTCGCCGGTTTAAATGCACAGTCAAACACGTTGAGATGTTCGTCGCGTAAATAGGGAGAGCCCTCGATCGTTTCATGCTCGTCGATATATTCCACAATAGACTGGATTTCTTTGCTGTCGTAGCCGAGCCGTTTGAGGGAGCGAGGAACCGTATTGTTCACGATCTTGAGCATGCCGCCACCGACGAGGCGTTTGTATTTGACCAAGGCGATATCAGGTTCAACGCCTGTGGTGTCACAGTCCATCATGAAAGCAATGGTGCCAGTTGGCGCTAATACGCTCGCTTGCGAATTGCGATAACCAGCGGCTTGTCCCAGCAGCAAGGCTTCGTCCCAGGCCTTACGCGCGTCCGATAACAGATCAAGCGGAACGAGGGCGGGGTCCAGCTTATACGCATAGGAGCGGTGCTTGTCGACGACTTTCAGCATGGGCTTACTGTTTTTTGCATACCCGGAAAAAGGTCCAATCTCTTCGGCAATGCGAGCCGACTGTAGATAGGCCTGGCCCGTCATCAGGGCAGTGACCGCCCCGGCGTACTGCCGTCCGGCTTCTGAATCATAGGGCAGGCCGAGGGACATCAGGAGGGCGCCGAGGTTGGCATAACCAAGGCCGAGTTCACGAAACGCCTTGGCATTGGCGGTGATTCCCTCCGTTGGATAGCTTGAATTATCGACGATGATATCCTGTGCTGTGATGCTGATATCGACGGCGTGCTTAAACGCAGCGGTGTCAAAGCTCCCGTCGTCTTTGAGGAATCTGAGTAGATTGAGCGAGGCCAAATTACAGGCGCTATCGTCAAGGTGCATATACTCCGAGCACGGGTTCGAGGCATTAATCCGACCAGTATTCGGACAGGTATGCCAGTCATTAATGGTGGTATCGAACTGCATGCCTGGATCGCCGCAGTGATGCGTTGCCGTGGCAATCATCTGCATGAGGTCTCGCGCCTGATAGGACGCGCACGGATCACCGGTCAGGACATAATGTGTCTGCCACTCGGTGTTATTCACCACGGCCCGCATAAAGCCATCAGTTGCTCGAACCGAGTTGTTGGCATTCTGGAAGAAAATAGAGCTATACGCATCCCCGTCGATGGAGCCATCATAACCGGCCTCAATCAAGGTCCAGGCTTTTTTCTCCTCCTCAGCCTTACACTGAATAAACTCGACGATATCCGGATGGTCAGCGTTGAGGACAACCATTTTCGCGGCGCGGCGCGTTTTCCCGCCAGACTTGATGACTCCGGCAGAGGCATCTGCGGCCCGCATGAAAGAAACCGGTCCCGACGCTGTTCCACCGCCACCCAACTGCTCTTTTGACGAGCGGATTGCGGACAGATTGACACCCGACCCCGAGCCGCCCTTAAAAATCACTCCTTCTCTACGATACCAATCCAAGATGGAGTCCATCGTGTCGTCGACCGACAGAATAAAACAGGCCGAGCATTGGGGGTGGGGCTCGACGCCGACGTTGAACCAGACTGGACTATTAAAGGCCAATTTTTGCTGGACAAGTAAATGGGTTAATTCGTCTGAAAAGGCCTGCGCGTCGTCTGTACCGGCAAAATAGTTGCCCTGCTTCCCCCAGGTGGTAATCGTGTTGACCACGCGCCCGATCATCTGGCGGACACTGGACTCTCGCTGTGGGGTTCCGAGCGGACCTCGGAAATATTTTGAAACCACGACGTTGGTCGCGAGTTGGGACCAGGATTTTGGGATATCGACTTCGTGCTGTTCAAAAACCACCTCTCCGTTTTCGCCCGATATTACGGCACTCCGCTTTTCCCATTCAACCGTATCGAACGGATCCATGTCCGGTTGGGTGAAATGGCGCTGAATCGTCAGGCCTGTGCCTTTCTGGACCGTTTGCTGCTTGGATTGTTCTGCCACGGATTCCCCATCTGCCTTGACTGTTGCCTCCGTCCGCTCTTCCCTCCGCACCTTCGCCGCCATGGCCGCCTCCTCTCCACAACTAAACAAAACGTTAAAGAATAAAGGGTGAGAAAACTGAATTGCATACTATATCTTGTGTGTCAAGTTCCTTGTAGCCCAAGCCCTGGTATATGAAAATCTCTTCTGTTTTTGTGAATTTTGCTCTATTCTAGTGTAGAAATGGGGAGCCAAATGAAGAGTTCGTACTGGAATTCCGTCGCAGGGGTCTTACGCACTGTTTTTCCTGACAGCGCCAAGCCCGAGAAACTGCGCGTGTATCGGGTCTGGGAAGTGTGGCCTGAGGTCGTCGGTCCAGCCAATGCAAAAAAGGCGCAGCCGACCAAATTTCGGAATGGAAAACTTTTTGTGACGGTCTTGCATCCCGCTCTGATGCAAGAGTTACAGTTTGTGAAGGAGCGTATCCGTCGCCGACTGAATCGCCTCATTGGGGCGGAGGCGATTACGCAGATCTATTTTGGGCGGGGGCCAATACGAGGGAAGGATGTCGCGCCGCCGTCCCCTCCGCAACGGACACTGCCACAGTTTCGTGATGTCACCATTCCGCCTATCGATAATCCCGAGGTCAGAGCAGCTTTTGAGTCGCTCCTGACCGCCCGCCGTCGCCGCCTGGAAAAGCCGTCTGAAGACGGCTAGGGGCAAAAATTCATCGGTGGTCCCCACGTCACATTGTCTCAGCACTGGTCTTCTTCTCGTTTCGTAATGTCTCGGTTGCCGCCGCCTCTACCGTTAAGGTGTCCGGGTCAATAACGACGCCATAATCTCGCTCGGCGCTCGTCAGCGAAATATATTCGTTCCTCACATCGTTGAGCACCTTTTCCGGGTCGCGATTCAGCGGATTCCCCCAGCCGCCACCCCCACCGGAACAGTTCACCAGAACCTCACCCGGAGCCATGGCTTCATAGACCATCCCGGTGATTTGCTCCTGGTCTGTCCCAGGACGAAGAATCACGTGACAATTCTCTCCGGTATGACCGCCAGCCATGCCCCAGGGGCGGGTTTTCGTCTTTTTGATCAGCGTCAGTGCCGACGCCTCAGCCAGGAATCGATATGCACGGCTTACTCCTAGTCCCCCCGGATGTTCACCTGTACCGCCCGAGTCCTGACGCAAACCGTACCGTTCGATCAACAAGGGCGCTTTCGTTTCCATGACTTCAATGGGAACGTTCTGGCAGCCCGGTTCTGTCAAATGCATAATGCCGTGTTCCCCATCGCCGTCCGCGTGGCCACCAAAGCCGACCCCCTCGTTCGTACTTTCAAGCCAGATTTTTCCCGTGCGCGGATGGGTGCCGACCCCCATCATGGAACACAGGTCTCCCCCTGAACAGGCGGGAACAATATCCGGTATGCCTTGGGCGAGCGCCTTGGTGACGACCTCAGTCGCCAAGACACCGGGCCACAGGGTAAACGTTGCCGCCGGCGGGACCGCATGCATCAGGCTGCCCGGCGGAGCCTCAACCCGTAGCGGACGAAAGTTGCCGTCGTTGGCCGGTGTATCCGGCGTTGTAATCGCCTTGAATATGAGCGCCCCTACGCCCATGGTGAGCCCGATGGGAATATTCACCGGACCTTTGACTGCAGCCGAAGAGCCGGTGAAATCAACCAGCAACTCATCTTCTGAGATGGTGACGGTTGCCTTTATTTTGAGCATGGTCTCTTTATCAATCCCGTCATCATCCACCCAGTCCTCGGCCGACCAACTGCCTTTGGGCAGAGCAGCCAGACGAGCCCGTGCCAGCCGTTCCCCGTGATCAAGAATCTGTGCCGTTGCCTGGGTAAAGGTTTCAAGACCAAATTTCTTAACCAGCTCTTGGACCCGTCGTTCCCCCGTTCGACACGACGAGATCTGGGCGTTCATATCGCCCAGAACCCGCTCGGGCATACGGCAGTTAAAGCGGATGATATCTTCGAGCTCTTTATTCAGTACTCCACGCTTGTAGATTTTCGAGCACGGGAAAAACAGGCCTTCCTGGTGCATGTCCGTGGTATCGAGGCAATAGCCCGCATCTTTCTGGTCCAAGTCCAGCCAGTGGATTTTGACTGCGGTAAAACCGACCAATTCATCATCATAGAAAATCGGGGACGAAGCCGTCACATCAAGAGTATGGGTCGAACTCCAGAACGGATAATTCAGCAGAATCACGTCGCCCGGATGAATATTATCCTCGCCCAGAAACTCCACGATTTTTTTGAGCGCGTAATCATTCGCCCGAGTAAAAATCGCGAGTCCCGGCGCTTCCGCCAGCAAGCGGCAGTGACGGTCATACAGGCCCAGTCCGAAATCCCGTACCTCATACACGATCGTGTTATACGCCGTGCGCATCAGGTTACGGTTCATCTCACGGGCAGCGGACAGTAAATAATTATGGATCACTTCAACCGTAATGGGATCGACCGTCTGCATCGCATTCTCCTGTCCGTCTTAGGACAACTCTCCAATAGTCAGGACTAACTCTCCATACTCTCCAACCGTCATTGCATCGCCTGCATGGAGGAGCGTGGTCGACGTCGGCTCCTCGATGATGGCCGGGCCCACAAGCTGATCCGAGCGGCGCAGTTTGAGGCGATCATACACGGCGTAATTGACTTGATACTCGTTTTGATTGGGGCTTGGCCGGTAGACCTGTCGTTCCCCTTTTCGCGCGACTTCGACACTCCCCGTGCCTGAGGCGATCTTTGGCAGGTGTGGGCGCGGGAGCAGTCCGACCGCGCGCATGCGTAGCGTCACCAGCTCAATCGGATCGTCCATACTATGACCGTACTGAATACGGTGAGATTCATTAAACATGTCGGTCATTTGGCTGAGATCACCACTGGTGATCTCATGCTCAGGAAGCGTAATATTCACCGTATGCTCCTGGCCTTGGTAGCGGAGCTCTGCCGAGCGGATAAGGCGCCGGTCGGTAGGACTGAAGCCATCTTGTTCAAGGACGTACGTCCCCTGTTGGGCTAAGAGTGCATAGGCCGCGCGAATGGCTGCGAGGTCTGCAGTATAGAGGTCGGTGACCAAGGTCTGAGAAAAATCGTGGACCACATCGACCATCAGCATTCCCAGGGCAGAGAAATTTGCCGGACCGGGGGGAATGATTACGCGCGGCAGCCCGAGTTCCCGTGCTACGCCGGACGCCACAAAACCGCCGCCGCCGCCAAAGGCGAACAGGGCGAAATCTCCGGGGTGAAAGCCGCGTTCGATTGAGATCTCACGGATCGCACCCGTAATTTTCGCCTCACTCATGCGTAACATGCCGGTTGCCACCTGGGGCACGGAAAGACCCAGCGGAGCAGCAAGCTGCTCCTGGAGTGCCCGGTGAGCCGGCTCCGGAGCAAGGTCGATTTCACCTCCAAGAAAATTGGCTGGATCAAGATAGCCGGCCAGCAGGGCGGCGTCGGTGAAGGTTGGTTGCTGACCTCCCTTGGCATAGCAGGCCGGGCCCGGTATGGACCCGGCGCTGTGCGGTCCCATTTGCAAATGGCCACCCTCATCGATCCAGCCGATACTCCCGCCGCCAGCTCCGATTGTCTTAATATCGAGAATAGGGAGGGAGATCGGAAGATGCTCAAAGGCGGCATCGTTATCAACCTGTGCGTGACCGTCAACAATGAGTGAGGCGTCCAGGCTCGTCCCACCCATATCCAGCGTGATCAGATTCTGCGCCCCAACGAGCGAACTCAGCGCGCTTGCGCCGATCACGCCACCTGCCGGTCCGGACAGCACCAAATGCACCGGCTGTTCTTTTGCCGATGCTACAGTCATGGCTCCACCGCCCGAGCGCGTCAGCAGGAAGTGGCCCGCAAAGCCACCGGCCCGCAACTCACCGTCGAGTTGTTCCAAATAGTTGCGCACGATTGGTTTAATACCGGCATCAATCACGGTCGTACTGGTCCGCTCATACTCCCGATATTCGCGGCTGAGCTGGTGAGACAGCGTGACGAAGAGGCTTGGGCACTCCTGCTGCAGGACGGTCTGCGCCGCCAACTCGTGTTGAGGGTTGGCGTAGCTATGCAGAAAACACACTGCCACCGCTTCGACACCGTATTCGCGCAGTTTACGAGCCACTGCTCTGGCTTCTTGTTCGTCAAAGGCGGTCAGCACATTGCCCTGATAATCCATACGCTCGGTCACCTCAAAGGCGAGATAGCGAGGTACGAGGGGGCGGGGCTTCCGGTAGGTGAGGTCATACATAGGGTCGCGGGCCGTGCGACCCAATTCATACACGTCGCGAAATCCTTTGGTAGTCAGAATAGCCACCTGGGCGGCCGTGCGGGTCAGCAAGGCATTGAGTCCCAGAGTCGTTCCATGCACGAAATAGTCGATCGTACCGGGTCTTGCGTCCGCTTTATGAAATCCCTGCAGGACGCCGCTGGCCGGATTGTGCGGCGTGGTCTCGACTTTCTCTAGTCGCAGTTCCTGGGTCTCCTCGTCCAGAAGGATCACATCCGTAAACGTGCCACCAACATCAACGGCAATACGCATAACAATCCCCGTCCATTCATCCTAAGCGCGGAGTCTATTGCTGAGGCCTACCGCTCGCCCTAGCTATACGATGAATCCGGCGCTAAGAAAAGCTTTTGGGAAGCAGCCTAGAGAGTTCGTTGGTGGGCACATTTCAAAAACAGAATATAACTGACTATAGTCAAAATCTATAATTCCGGGGGTTTTACACTATCCATTTGCCTAAAATGGACATTTCCAACGGAGTACCTAGGCCGAACGAGAGAAGGTTGCCATGGTCATTCTAGTCATCTTCTGTACTGCCTTCGGCAGGTAGAGACTCAGGTTCCTTCTTAAGCAGTAGCTCGGCTTGCCTCTCTCTGTCAGGCATATCAAACCCAAATCCCTCGACGCTCCAGAGCTGAAATATTCGCTTGCGGGGAGTTAAAAAGCCCACAATGGTTAACGGGGTTCCGGGGAGAGCCTGGGCTACTTCTGACAGCAGGTCTTCAGGACCGACGATATCGAAATTGAGTTGCCACTTTTTCACAATGCCGAGCAAACGGCGAGGAGTGAGCCGTGGCAAGTCCACGGCTTCAATTGCGACGACGACAAACGGATACTGCTCGCCATAGCGTGCAATACCCAAGGTGACGACATCGAGTTCAGGTCGCTGGCTGACTGCCGGCATGTACTGGAGGAATCCTTCCAGCCTGACCTTTATGGGGAAGCGCGAGTTCTCGTCATCTGCGCCCGGTCTCCCCGTTCCCAGCCCTCCAACTCCAGTACCAATCCCTATGGGATAGACAGAAGCCGGGAAAAGCACGCATAAGGTGACGACGGAGACAAGGAGAACGGGTGATTTCAGGATCATGGTACATGTTTTCATTGTTGCTCTTTCTCAATCTGGTACCATTCTCAGACTCCCCACCGCTTTGACTTTGATCCGCACCGCATTGCCCGGTAAATAGGCGAGGGGGACTTCTTCGAGGTCGAGTACCTCAACTCCATCTGGTTCGGCACCGGCTGCGATAGCGCGCTCACGGGCCAGGGCTGTCGCTTGGTCCAGGGCTTCGGTCCGGCTCAGCTCTTCCAGAGAAAACACGCTGTCCACTGTCCCGCTGACTTGCGCAATCGCCACGCCAATGGCGTTGGCAACTCCAGCCTGTTCCGGCCGGATAATCTCAGATACACCTCGGAGCGTGTCGGGAAACAAAATGTTACCACCGCCAACCGCAACGACCGGAACCGGGTCGGCCGATAGTTTGACGCGATCGATATAATCTTCAAGGGTGTGCCGAATATAACTTAGACCCTGATCGAGCGTCGTTTTGGAGAGTGCTTGGACCTGGTCGGGATTGCCGAGTTGTATCCGTCCGGCTGCGACGGCCAAGTCTGTCGCGGTAAGCTGCGAGCCGCCAAACACCCTGGCTTCCGCTTGAAGCCGATAGCCAACGCTGTCCGGTCCAACGCAAATTGCTTCTTCCGGGTGAACCCGACTTCCGCCACCCAAACCGATCGAAATCAGATCCGGCATGCGGAAATTAGTGGCCACCCCGCCAATCTCGACAGCTAATTGTGACTCGCGTGGAAAGCCTTTGTACAGCACCCCGATATCAGTCGTAGTCCCACCAATGTCCACGATAATGGCGTCGCGAAGCTGGCTTAACGCAGATGCTCCACGGATACTATTGGCCGGACCTGAGGCAATCGTGAAAATGGGATACTGTACGGCATAGTCCAGAGACATCAGGCTCCCGTCATTTTGTCCCAAAAAAAGGGTCGCCGGGATGTTGAGCTGACGAACGGCCCGTTCGAAGCCCTTCATCGCCCGCTGCGCCACACGCATTAAGGCTGCATTCAGGACGGTCGCATTCTCGCGCTCCAGCAGGCTGATACTACCGATTTCACTTGACAGACTGACGGGCATATCAGCGCCCAGTTCATCCCGTACGATCTCACGGACACGCAACTCATGGGCCGCATTGACCGAAGAAAATACTCCGGTGACGGCAATAGCGTGAACGTGTCCTTTGAATGTGCGGACAGTCTGTCGCACTTCCTGATCGTCCAGTTCTGACAAGGGTTCGCCGTTATACTCATGTCCGCCGTGAAGAATGGCATGTTGAACGCCGACAACACGCTTGAGATCGGCAGGCCAGGTCAGGAGCGGCTCGACCGCGCGGGTCGCGGGAGCCCCAAGGCGGATAACCCCGACCGAATTGAGCTCCCGGCGAGTGACCACGGCATTCGTGCAGTGCGTGGTACCGAGCATAGCATAGGTGATTGTGTCTGGAGGGAGCTGAGAGACAGTGAGGACGTCTTGCAGGGCCTGGACAATCCCGGTGGTGATATCCGAAGTGGTTGGTGCCTTGGTACTCGCAATAATCTGGTCCGTGGCATCGAGAATCACGGCATCGGTGTGTGTGCCGCCAACATCGATGCCGAGCCGAAACGAGCGGTCTCGGCGGCGGGCCTGCTCAGCCTGATCTGTGGGTTCAGCTGTGGAGGGGGACATAGTCTATGTCGTAGCCAAAATACCGTGGCCCCACCAGCGCAATCCCCTCGGGGGTGCGCCACTGGGCGTGGCACGGAAAGGCTAACACCGCGATGCGCAAGCCATACCTGAGCGCCTCAGTGGTAATTGGTAGCCCCGTCTGTTCGTCAACCACGCTCAACAGGTCGGGTACCGTGACCTCAGGCCGGTCGCCGCGCCAGAAAACGAGATTTTCATTTTGGAACGACAGCCGAAACGTTTGTCCAGCGTCGGGGCCGGCTCCCGTGATCTCGACCTCGCCCCGAGCAAACCCGCCTTCGGTTCGGCGCTGAACATCCGTGATTTTTCCCTGACACAGTTGGCGGCCGGCCAGCAGGCTGGTCAGCGCTTGAATAGGATTGGTTTGTTGACTGGTACGGAGCGTTTGACCGATCTGAGCGGCGAGACTAAGAGTCCCCGGAATCAGGGCGCGTTTCGCAACGCGGCCTTGCATGGCATACAGCGCAATACAAGCAGAACAGCCCATCGCTATGGTCGCCGTTCGGGCCAAACGTTCAGTCCAACGATTGTCCGGCGTTTGCAGCAACACCTGATTGCCTTTTTCATCCGCGACGACCATCGGTGTCGCCGCTACTCCGTGTAGGGTCGGGGTGACCATCTGAAGCTCAGGAAATGCGCGGCCCATTCCGTCCGCGTCGAGCACTGGAATACGCAGGGTGGCGGCAACAACAAGCGGTATCATGGAGTTGACACCACCTGCCTCGATTGACATGGTAGCGGTCGCCTGACATTGCAGGTGACGCTCGATCATCTGGAACGCCTCGATCACCTCGTTCCCGCTCGGAATTTTCTCAACCAAAACCGTAGGCGCGCCCATCATTGCGGTGGGAATAACCCACCCCTCATCTGCGAGTTCATCAAGCGAAAGCAGCGAAATCGGGCCGTGTTGGGTAACGGCCTGTTGTGCCATGAGCCGGCCCAGCGTCGGGTCGCCGCCACCTCCGGTTCCAAGAACGGCGGCTCCTAGGGCGATGTCCTGAATGGCCCGCACGTCAAGCTGCATCATAGTACAAGAATCTCTCGGTCCCGGCGATCATATATCATGTGTCCCGTCCTACGGTCGGGTGCTCCGGATGTCAACCAAAACCCATCTCACTCTCTTTTTGTTTGCCCTGAAATCTGAAACCTGCTAGCTGGAGGATATGAAACCAGCACCATTCAAATATGCGCGTCCCGGCTCTGTTGACGAAGCCTTGGCTTTGCTGCAGGCGGGTGGTGATGAGGCTAAAGTCCTAGCTGGCGGGCAGAGTTTCGTGCCCTTGCTTAACCTGCGCATGGCCTCGGTTGAGTCGATTGTCGATCTGAACGGCTTGGATGATCTCGCCTATATCAAGCGGGACAATGACGCCCTGTGTATTGGCGCAATGACGCGGCATAGACAGATCGAAGTGTCCGATGAGGCTCAGGCCGCCCAACCTCTGCTAAGCCGGGCTGCGGCCGAGGTCGGCCACTTGGCGATACGGAACCGGGGAACCATTGGGGGCAGCCTAGTCCATGCCGACCCTGCCGCGGAATGGCCCTTAGTCGCCGTGGCCCTAGACGCCCAGCTCGTGCTGCGTTCTCAGGACAACTCCCGGACGGTTGCGGCGCGCGAATTTTTTCTTGCTCCACTCATGACTGCGATTGAGCCGACTGAAATTTTGAGTGAAATCCGTTTCCCGGTCGCTCCTGCGGGCGCGGTCTGGGGATTCCAGGAGCTGTGCCGCCGACCGGGCGATTTTGCCATCGTCGCCATTGCATGCCAGTTGACGCTGGACGACAGCGGCACGTGCTCAGCAGCCTCACTGGCTGTTGGGGGAGCGCATTCCACGCCCCTCCACGTTGCCGACGTGGAACCCATTGTCGTCGGTAGTCAGGGAGACGCTGCGGTCCTGACCGCTGCTGCGGAAAAAGCTGCCGCTGCGGTCGATCCGTCAGGGGACGTCCACGGTTCGGCCGACTATCGACGCAGAATGGTCAAGGTGCTGACACAACGCGCACTCAAAGAAGCCTGGTCCGCGTAATAGGGGGAAGGGATATGGCAGCAACACAATTCACCGAACGCCAGACCATTCGCGTCCGCGTCAACGGCCACGAGTACGAACGTGAAGTGCCGGTACGCCGGCTCCTGGCCGACTTCATTCGCCATGACCTGGGTCTGACCGCTACCCATCTCGGCTGCGAACACGGGGTGTGCGGCGCGTGCACTATCATTATGGACGGCGAAAGTGTGCGGTCGTGTTTACTCTTTGCCGTTCAGGCCGATGGGGCGGAAGTCCAAACGCTTGAGGGGCTTGCCGATGGTGATGAGATGCATCCGCTGCAGCAAGCCTTTTGGGATAACCATGCGCTCCAATGCGGTTTCTGCACATCCGGGTTTCTCATGAGCGCGGTGGATCTTCTCAACAAGAATCCGCAGCCGAGCGAAGAAGAAATCCGGCACGGACTGTCCGGCAATCTGTGCCGCTGTACCGGCTATGCGAATATCATCAAAGCCGTTCAGGCGGTTGCAGAACAATCCCAATCCTAGGACACCGGCATATGGCATCCTCCCAAGGTGGAACCGGAAAAATGGTCGGCGCGCAGGTACGCCGGGTCGAAGACCCCCGTGTCTTGTTGGGCAAATCGCAGTATGTGGACGATCTCGACCTGCCCAACTCGCTTGCTCTCGCCTTTGTCCGCAGCCCGTACGCGCATGCGCGGATTGTGTCTATTGATGCGGACGCGGCCCGGAATCAACCCGGCGTCCAGCTTGTGTTAACCGGAGCCGATATTGCCGAGGCGATTAAGCCGCTCCGAGTCGAATATGAGCCAGCTAAAGCCCCCACGCATAAACCCTGCGATTGGCCCGTCCTGGCCCAGGACAAAGTGCGTTTTGTGGGTGAGGCCGTGGCAGTTGTGGTAGCTGCCGACCGCTATGCGGCAGAAGACGCCGCCGGTTTGATCGACGTGGAGTACGAGCCGCTTACGCCAGTGTCCGATGTCGAACAGGCCCTCGCCGCGGACGCCCCGCTCGTGCACGAGGAGTGGGGCGATAACGTTATGCAAACACTCCAGGCCGAGATTGGGGACGTGGCTAAAGCGTTTCAGGAGGCTGACTGCGTTGTTTCAGAGCGCCTCACCACCGGCCGCCATATGGCCCTGCCCATGGAGACGCGGGGCTGTGTGGCGTCTTTCGAGCCTGCGACAGACACGCTGACTGTGTGGTCGTCCACGCAGGTGCCGCATGTGCTCCGCTCACATATTGCCCTGGTCCTGGATTTCCCTGAACATCATATCCGCGTGGTCGCCCCGGATGTTGGTGGTGGGTTCGGGCAAAAGGGCCACCTCTTTCCCGAGGAGGCCGTGTCCGCCCACCTCGCGCGCCGTCTTGGTCGCCCGGTCAAATGGATTGAAGACCGCCGCGAAAATCTGTCCGCCTCGCTCCACGCCAAACAGCAAGCCGTCCAGGCCGAACTTGCCATTCGGCAGGACGGAACCATCCTCGGCATCAGGGGCCGGTTTGTCGGCGATGTGGGTGCGTATTCCGAATACCCCTGGGGGTCTGCGTTTGAAGCCGGTCACGCCGCCTCCAGCATGCCTGGGCCGTATAAGACCCCGACCTTCAGTTTCGAAGCCGTGTCGGTTGCCACCAATAAAACCACTATTGGGGTGTATCGCGGGGTGGGGCTGCCGATTGGAGTGCTGACCATGGAGCGGCTCATGGATTTGGCTGCCCAAAAACTGAAGCTTGACCCGGCCGAGATTCGGCTGCGGAATATGATCCGAAAAGAAGAGCATCCGTATACCACCATTATCGGAGCGGAAGTCGAGAGCGGGAGCCACCGTGAATCCCTCCAGAAGGCGCTGGACATTCTGGGCTACCAGGAGTGCAGAGCCGAACAGCATCGGGCCCGCACCCAGGGCCGCTACCTGGGGATCGGTATCGGCTGTTATCTGGAAGGCACGGCACCGAGCTCGGCGGCCTTTGCCTCGATGGGACTGAATCTGGGCGGCTATGAATCGGCAACCGTGCGCATGGATGTCGCGGGTAAGGTCACTGTGCTGGTTGGGACCCACTCCCACGGCCAGAGTCACGAAACAACCTTAGCTCAGGTGGCGGCTGACGAACTCGGCGTTCCGCTTGCTGATGTCAAAATCATCGAGGGTGATACGAACGCCGTTCCCTATGGCATGGGCACCTGGGGCAGTCGGAGTGCCGTCACCGGAGGGGGCGCGATCTCCAAGGCGTCCCAAAAATTGCGCGACAAGATGTTGCGCATCGCCTCGCGTATGACCGAAGTGCCAGATGACGATCTGGAGTTGGCAGAAGGGATGATCCGGCGCAAAGCGGACGCCACTCCGCTGATGCCCATCAAGGCGCTTGCTCACCGCGTGCTGGTGCAGGCCGGCAGTCTCCCGCAAGATGAAGAGCCCGGTCTGGACGCCACGGCCCACTACGAACCCCCACCGTCCACACATGCCAACGCGACCCATATCGCTCTGGTCGAAGTGGACAGCGATACCGGCAAGGTCACCCTGCTGCGGTATATTGTGGTGGAAGACTGCGGCACGATCATCAACCCCACCGTCGTTGATGGTCAGATTCAGGGCGGCGTGGCGCAGGGAATCGGCACGGCCCTGTACGAACACGCTCTGTACGATGAGAACGGCCAGTTTTTGACGGGGACGTTGATGGATTATCTGATCCCAACCGCTCTCGATGTCCCGCAGGTGGAGATCGGTCATATTGAAAGTCCATCTCCGCACACACCTCACGGTATCAAAGGCGTTGGCGAGGGTGGGGCGATCGCTCCCCCGGCAGCGATCGCGAATGCGGTTGCCGACGCGCTGGCGCCATTTGAGGTACGGGTCGATGCGATTCCCCTCACTCCGGAACGGGTGTTGGGTTGGATTGAACGGCATAAAGCCGCCGCCTGATAGCGAATGACAGCAGCGTGCCTTTGACCGGAGGGTCATCCATGAGTCGTGAGGGAACCGGAAAAATGCTGGGGGCGCAGGTGCGCCGGGTCGAAGACCCGCGCGTTTTACTGGGAAAAACCCAATATGTTGATGACCTCATATTCCCCGACATGCTGGCGGTCGCCTTTGTTCGCAGTCCGTACGCCCACGCCAAAATTACGAATATCGATATTCAAGCTGCACTGGCCAAGCCCGGTGTGGCCCGTATCCTGACCGGACAGGACATTCTGGAGACGATCAAGCCGCTCCGGGTCGAGTTTGATACGCAAAAAGTCCCTTTTCACAAATCGTGTAACTGGCACGTCCTCACGCCCGACAAGGTCCGTTTTGTGGGCGATATGGTTGCGGCCGTGGTGGCGACGGATCGTTACACCGCTGAGGACGCCGCCGATCTTGTCAAGGTCGACTATGCGCCGCTTGAAGCCGTGGCCGATATGGAAAACGCGCTGCTCGCAGGCGCCCCACTGGTGCACGAAGAGTGGGGTGACAATGTCATGGAACGGCTCGAAGCCCAGGTCGGTGAAGTGGGCAAGGCGTTTCTGGAGGCCGACTGCGTGGTGTCCGAACGTTTTGTAACCGGCCGCCACATGGCCTCACCCATGGAAACGCGAGGCTGTGTCGCCCGGTTTGATGTGGCAACGGAGGCGCTCACCGTCTGGTCCTCCACCCAGGTACCCCATACCCTGCGGGCCAGTCTGGCCACATTGCTGGACCTGGCGGAGCATCGTATCCGAGTCATTTCTCCGGACGTAGGCGGGGGCTTTGGTCTCAAAGCGCACCCGTTTCCTGAAGAAGTCCTGGTCACCCATCTCGCCAGAACCCTGCACAAACCGATCAAATGGATCGAAGACCGGCGTGAGCATTTGTCTGCCTCCCTCCAGGCCAAGCATCAGGTTGTCAATGCGGAATTGGCCCTCAAGAGCGACGGCACCGTGCTGGGACTCAAGGCGCGCTTCCTGAGCGATGGGGGTGGCTACTCGTCCTATCCCTGGGGTTCGTCCTTTGAGCCAAAACACGCGGCCGGGACCATAACCGGTCCTTATAAGATTCCGGCCTTTGGATTTGAAACCTGCACGGTCGCTACCAACAAAGCCTCCATTGGGGTGTATCGGGGCGTGGGTATTCCGGTTGCGGCTTTGACTATGGAGCGTCTTCTGGATATGGGCGCCCAAAAGCTCGGCCTTGATCCGGCGGAGATCCGGCTGCGGAATATGATCCCGCAGGACGAGCACCCATATATGACGCTGCTGGGTGCGGAGATTGAGAGCGGCAGCCATCAAGCCTCGTTACAAAAAGCCCTTGATATCCTCGGCTATGACGATTTTCGGGCTGAGCAGCAAAAGGTCCGTGAGAACGGCCGCTATCTTGGGGTGGGGATAGGCTCGTATGTGGAAGGTACGGCCCACAACTCGGCCGTGTTTGATTCCTTTGGCGTCAAGATCGGTGGCTATGAGGCGGCGACGCTGCGCATTGATGAGTCAGGTAAGGTGACGGTCTTCGTTGGGACGCACTCGCACGGCCAAGGCCACCACACCGTCTATGCCCAACTGATAGCGGACACGCTCGGCGTCGCGCTCGAAGACGTCGCTGTTGTGCAAGGCGATACGCAGGCCACCCCGCGCGGGTGGGGAACCTGGGCCAGTCGGAGTGCGGTGACGGGCGGGGGCGCCGTGACTTTGGCGGCGCAAAAGCTGCGGGATAAGCTGTTGCGTATTGCGGCGCGTCTGACCGAAGTGCCCGCGGACGACCTTGAACTTGCCCAGGGCGCTGTCCGACGCAAAACCGGTGGGGTCCACCTGCTTTCCATCCCCGAGCTGGCGCATCGGATTATCGCGCAACCGACGGGCCTGCCGCCCGACGAAGAACCTGGGCTTGACGCCAGTGTGGCCTACGAGCCGCCGCCGATCACGCACTCCAACGCGACCCATGTAGCTGCGGTTGAAGTCGATATTGAAACCGGTCAGGTCCAACTCTTGCGCTATATCGTGGTTGAGGACTGCGGTACGATTATCAATCCCACTATCGTGAATGGCCAGATCCAGGGTGGGGTGGCCCAGGGGATTGGTTCCGCTCTGTACGAGCACGCTCTATACGATGACGCTGGCCAATTTCTGACCGGAACATTCATGGACTATTTGATTCCCACCGCCACGGATGTGCCGCAGGTAGAAATCGGACATATTGAAACGCCGTCGCCGTATACGCTCAACGGCATCAAGGGCATGGGTGAGGGTGGGGCGATTGCCCCGCCCGCGGCAATTGCCAATGCCGTGGCCGACGCGCTGTCACCGTTTGGCGTGCGGGTCAATGAGGTGCCGCTGACTCCGGAGCGCGTACTCAGCATGCTGGATCGGGCGCAGACAAATCCCGATGCCGAATGAGGCTGCTGATGAATCCCAACCTGCGACGCCCTATCACTGATGAAGAGATGCGGACCTACGAAGAGGACGGCGTTGTCTGGCTGCCCGGTATTCTCGGTCCGGAATGGGCTGATTACCTCGCCCGCGGAATCAATGAACTGGTCAAAAGCCCTCAGGGACAGGCGGTGGATTTTACGAATCTCGGTCTTGCTGCCAATACGCCCGAAGCCGTCTCCGGTTTTCAGGCTCGCGACAAATGGGTGGAAGGCCAGAACGAGTGGGGTTCACCCCGGCAATTAGCCGGTACAGTGCTGCTCGAAGACAGCATTCAGCCGGAAACGGACAAGCGGGGTCATTATCTCTCCATCACCGGCTCCTGGCAGGTGAGCGATGTCCTGCGTGACGTGGCCATTTATTCCCCTCTGCCGGAAATCGCAGCTACGCTGATGCAGTCGCAGAAAGTTTTTCTGTACGACGACCAAGTGCTGGTCAAACCGCCCCTCACCCTGGAGAAGACTTCGTGGCACCAGGACCTGGGCTATGACAATATCCAAGGGACCCAGGTCTGCGGCGTGCGCGTTCCGGTGTATGCAGAGAGCGCAGACATGGGCTTGGTCCACTATCTGAAGGGCGTTCACAAGTCGGGCAAGATTTACAAGGTCAATTTCTTCATCAGTAATGCCCATGCGGACGATGATGAAGGGCTCGACGTTCCCCTTATCGACGGACACGAAGACGCTTTCGACCTCGTCACCTTCGCGCCCCAGCCGGGAGATGTGGTGGTGCATCATTTAGCCAGTCTGCACGGGGCCGGCGGGAACCTCTCCCCAACGCGGACGCGCAGTGGGGTGACCGTACGCTACGGCGGCGACGATGTCACCCATAAATTTCGTCACCATGCCCCGCCGCAAGACCTCAGCCAGCTCCCCGACGGCACTCCCCTCGGCCATGACGCCGCAAAGAATCCTCAGGTCTGGCCACGATAAGAATTTCCAATTCCTCTGAGTAACCTGAGTTCGGTTTAAGGAATTCTTTAAACCACTGAAATGAGACAGATTTCGCCCCAGGATCTCAGTTGTCGACTCCAGGCTGTTCACGCCGAGGAGTGATTTTCCGGAGAAAAGCTTCTTGACCAAATCTGACACAACTCGTGTATCTCTCTAAGTATTTGATTTCCTTGCGATGTTATCCCGAACTCACGTTGAGTAGGGACGTATTGCGATACGCCCGGGCGAGGAAACCTCGCCCCTACATCTTATCTTCAATCGCACGAATCGCTTTACGAACAGCCCGTGCCGAGCGCCGAAAGGCTCGCTGCTCTTTGTCGTCGAGCTGGGGATGGAGCTGTCGAACGATGCCCTTGCGACCGATGATAACGGGAATTGAGAGGCACACGTCTGTTACGCTGGCGAACCCTTCTATAAGGGTGGACACTGGAACGGTGCGGCGAGAGTCATGCGCGATACTTTCAATGACGAGTAAGGTGGCAAGCGCGATGGCAAAGTTTGTATGGCCTTTGTGCTGAACGACTTCATAGCCGGAACGAACCGTTTGTTTAAACAAACGGCGGGCCGCATGATGGCCGCCTACCCATTCTCCGCCGCTGAGGGCAAGACTCAAAGCGGGGAATTGCGTGTCTCCATGCTCACCCAAAATATAGGCGCGGACATCATCTGGATGAATACCAACTTCCTGACTTAGTAATCCACGATAGCGGGCGCTGTCAATCAGAGTACCGGTACCAAAGACGCGGTGCGGCTCCAACCCGGAAAGCTTCCAGGCCACGTAAGTCATCACATCGACCGGATTGGTAATAATCAACAGACACGCGTCTGGACTGTACGCAACAAGCTTCGGGATATACTCACAGAAAATCTCGACATTACCGGCTGCCAGATCATGGCGTGACGTATGCTGGGGTTCCAGCGGTACGGACGCACACATCACAATAATGTCAGACTGACTTGTATCAGCGATTTCGCCTGCATATACCTGAACGGGTTCAGGAACCAGGCTGCTGGCATGGCTCAAATCAAGAGCTTCGCCAACAGCCACATCGTGGTTCCGACTGACGAGAACCAGCTCATCCGCCAGGCTTTTGACAACCAATGCAAAGCCCAGAGTCGAACCAACTCGCCCTATGCCGACAAGAGATATCTTCATAACTCACCCTCACCGTTAGAGTACCACAAACGAGTGAACGTCTGGTATGATCTCGATCACTATGAAGACTCCAAACACGAGGAAACGTCATGAGTGAAAGTAAAACCAAAGGTATCGTCTCGGAATACCAAGAGACGATAGGAAAAATCGGGACACATGAACCGCGCCCCTACGGCCTTGGGCTCGCGCACGGCTCGATGTTTACTTTAATCTACCGTCCGCCCGACCCGGACGACCAGGAGCCTCACGACCAGGACGAACTGTATATTCCCATGAACGGCAGCGGAACGCTCATCGTTGATGATGAACGCCACCCGTTCAAGACCGGTGATATGCTGTTTGTCCCCGCCCACGCCGAGCATCGCTTTGAAGACTGCACTGACGGTCTGATGCTGTGGGCGATTTTTTACGGACCAAAGGGTGGGGAGTAGACGGTTCGGTCAGACGGCCCGTTCGTCCTTTGACTTCGCTGATGCTACGCTCAGGACGAACGGAGGTGACGCCGGTTGCCGGGCAATATCACACGTCCAAGGTGGGGAAATGACGATGCTGCCCCTCATCATCCTGCTTCTACTCCCCGCCTGTAATCTGCCCGACTCAATCGAATCCGCTCCACCGACCGCGTGCTCTCAAATCGGCGTACAGTGTCAGCTTCCGGGCGGGCCGCTCGGCGTGTGCCAATCGGCCCCATGCTCCGCAGGCGAGACTCCGCCCTGCTTTGTCTGCACTCCGCAGCACTGAACCAACTATTGTGGTGGACGCATCATCCGTCCAAGAAACAGAATGGTTCCAGTTCGTGTATCCCGAATGAGAAAGAGAAATGGGCGGTCTGCTCGGAATGTCGGAATGGGTGGTCCGCTCCTCGCACTCGCAGCCCTTGCCATTATAGCTGTTGCCGCAACGGCCTCCGTCCCTTCCTCGTTGACATCCACATAGGCTTTATGGGCAACGTGTGAGAGATAGAGCTTCCATGCATCGGCCGCATCACTCATACCGAGGAACCCGTTGGGCTCGAATGCTTTCGGCATGCCCATAGCAGAGAGCGTTTGCTTGAGTGATATGTTCTCCTCCAGCTTGAACTTTGGAAGAAAGACATGCACCTCTTGTCGCCTCGCGGTATCCAGCCACTGAGTCAACTTGTCGGCTGTCAATCCCTTTTCAAGCGCGGGCAATCCGGTGTGTTTTTTCGGCAGAAGAATGGCCATAACTAAATCTCTGCCGCGATAGTCAAGCGCCAGAATCTGAAAACCGTCGGGATTGGGCGGACTGTCGAATGATGGCGGGTCCTCGTTCAGCACAGGGATATTCGGAGTCCCATCCGGTCTTAGCTCGGCATAATGAGTGCGCAAGGAACGCTGCGACATCAAGGGAACCTGAACCGATGATCCATCCAGCAGAGTAAAGTCTTCCGGTTGGGTTTCGCTCTCGTCAAACTCATCTGTCCAATTGCCTTTGAAGTAAATCGCGTTGGCGAGAACGAGACGGGTGGCCGTATCGATTGTCTCTGGTGTAAGAAGGTCTTGAATTTTGTTTTTCGTTTGTTCTTCAACCCAGTTATTGATCTGAATCCGAGTGGGGTCCGGGTTGAACATGAAGTCGACCTGGCGTGCTGCCGCGTCATACGTCTCGTTGAGGATTGCGAGAAATTGGGGGCGAAAGGGGTAGGTCTGTTCCAGCCAGAGAGCGTTGGCGACATTGATTTCATATGGCCGGTCTTCCCCTAAAAGAAGCCGTTTGAGCGTCGCCATCTCCGTATGAATGCTCGCCGTGTCCCAGGGGACTCCGGTGTCATCGGAACGTCTCACCTGTTCGGGAAAGTGGAGAACAGTTCCCATTTGAAGGGCGGTCTCGCCCCGGGCCCCTTCGGCGGTCATCGTCAAAGCACTCACAATAGAGTAGGGCGAGAAGAAGAGGTTCTGTCCTGGGCGGTCTTTCACGACGTGAGCGTACAAGTCCAGGGCGAAGTTGTTGTTCATCTGTGGGACAAACTGGAAATGGAAGTCCTTCGCTGTCGGATCGGAGGAGACGACAGGCTGTGGATGTCCGATAGCGGGATAAAGCACATATCCAGTAAGAATCGACAAAAAGAGAAGTGCGAGTTTCATACGACACCCGGAAACAACTATAGGTGCTCTCTGCCTCCACGTGCCAGACTGGAGGGAGGCCATCAACCCCTCCTTGCTTGCATTCGCCGGCATTATCCGGTGTGATGTGCGCCGCTATATTGTGAAGAGGTGAGAAAATATGGGTCGTTACGATTATGATTTCTTTGTTCTGGGGGCAGGCTCCGGCGGCGTGCGGGCGAGCCGGATTGCGGCCTCGTATGGGGCTAAGACCGCGGTTGTTGAGGAACGCTATCTGGGCGGAACCTGCGTCAACGTGGGCTGTATTCCAAAGAAACTTTTGGTGTACGCTTCCGAGTTCCGGGACCATTTTGAGGATGCCGCCGGCTTTGGCTGGACGGTCGGAGAGCGAACGGTTGATTGGCAAAAGCTCATTGAGAATAAAGACAAAGAAATCAATCGACTGAATGACATTTATCGTAATCTGCTTGAAGGCGCGGGTGCAAAAATCATCGAAGGCACCGCCCGCTTGGTTGACGATCATACGATAGAGGTGGACGGTAAGCAGTACACCTCAGAATATGTTCTGGTTGCGACCGGGAGCTGGCCGGCCTTTCCCCAAACTCCGGGGATCGAGCATGCCATTACCTCAAATGAGGCGTTTTATCTGGATGAACTGCCCAAGCGCGTGATTATTGTGGGGGGCGGTTATATCGCGGTCGAGTTTGCGACCATCTTTCATGGGCTTGGCTCAGAGGTGACCGAACTCTATCGGGGTGAGCTGTTTCTGCGCGGCTTTGATATCGATGTCAGGCAGGTTCTGGCTGACGAAATGCGCAAACGTGAGGTGGATTTGCGTTTTAACGCAGATGTGAGTCGGATTGAAAAAACACCGCACGGAATCAAAGCTACGCTGAACGACCAGAGCGAGCTTGAGGCCGATATCATCATGTACGCCACAGGTCGCTTACCCAACTCCAAGGGCCTCGGCCTTGAGGCCGCCGGCGTTGAGACGGACGAAATCGGCGCAGTGTGTGTGGACGCCTACTCGCGGACCAACGTTCCTCATATCTATGCTGTCGGAGATATCACCAACAGGCTCAATCTGACGCCCATGGCCATCGCCGAAGGGCATGCCGTGGCGGAAACCCTGTTCAATAATAACCCAACGCGACCGGACCACATGAACGTGGCAACCGCGGTCTTCAGCCATCCGAGCATTGGGACGGTCGGTCTGACGGAAGAGGAGGCGCGTCAGGAATACGGTGCTGTCGATATCTATAAGTCCTCGTTCCGGGCGTTAAAGCACACGCTCAGTGGGCGGGATGAGAAGACCTTTATGAAGATTATTGTGGACCCCAAATCCGACCGGGTGATTGGCTGCCATATGGCCGGCCCGGAGGCGGGGGAGATTATTCAGGGCTTGGCCGTAGCCATAAAATGCAACGCCACCAAAGCGCAGTTCGATACCACCATAGGCATTCATCCGACCTCGGCCGAAGAGTTTGTCACCATGCGACAGAAGGCCGCTTGAGTTGGGCGATTCTCGTCCCTTCCTTTCCCATCCAGAGGAAAGAAAAGCCTACTTTCTCAAGGTGGCTCATAAGACAACCAATTTGGCATGTATCAACACTACCAAGCTTAAAGCTTTTCCGGTTTTGCTCCCCGCTCTCGACGAGCAGCGCGAGAGCGTCGCTATCCTTGAGGCAATTGACCGTAAGATTGATCTGCACCGAAGGAAACTGGCGGTGCTTGACGACCTGTTCAAGGCGCTGCTGTATAAGCTGATGACGGGGGAGATTCGGGTGGGGGAGCCTGGACTCATGCCGTCTACTTCAGCGGAGGAATAGTATGCGAGAGTTCATAGAACTGCTCAATCGAGCGGTGGGGCAGGCTCGGTTCGAAATGAGAAACAGGGGTACATATACTGCGTTGGAGCTGCGAAACATTTATCGCCGCGAACCAATGCTATTTGCATTGGCCAACACGCAGTTGTAGGAAGAGTTAGCGGAAGAAGCCACGACCTTACTCAGGTCAATTCTTCACAAGCACATAATAGATGACAGGGTTGGAAATGGATTAGCCTTCTTCTTGAGAGGTATTTCTCCATTAAGTGTGAGCGACCTTGCTTTGCATGCAGTCCGAGCTTCAGTGGTCTTGGGCCCAGAGCGAGTGGTGGAACTGCTTACGAAATGGGAGAGTGGGCAGCCTATCCCCTTTACTTCGTACGTCATACTCTCTGGCGTTTCGGTCGAGCAGCCATTAGAGATTGTAAGGGGAGTTCATCTGGAGACTATGCCCAAGTCGTCGGATCAAATTTTAGCTCAGTTGCCCCGGCAGATGCATTGGCACTTGAGCATCATGGACTTGGCAGGCAGAGTAAAGATGACTGTCGCCAACGCAGCTCGATCAGCCGTTTTTAGAAAAGAACAGCCTACTGTTGAGGAATGGCAGGAAGTCTCAGGACATCGGATATTCTCATCCCGCTCACTTGATCTGCTTTGCGAAGCACTGTCACTAGTATGTAACAGCTACGTGACGTGGAGAATCGCCTGGTCCAGCTGTGACATGTGGGATGCTTTCGGACAAGGAGACGACGCAATCGAGTTGCGTACAACAGATCATACCCCCCTTCTTCCATCACTATTGGACCAGCAGTCACTGCCCTGTGTTCTGCACCTACTCGGCAAATGGGTAAATGGCAAGAGCAGCAATTCTACCGCGTCCCGGCTTGATACAGAACACGGGCCGTGTGTGGAACTGGAAAGTTCGTGTCATGACAGACATCACCATCACCGAAGCGGACAGCGTCCAGTTCCCGATGGTCCGCCACGCCGCGGTGCGCAAGCGCGGGGGTGAAGCTGGGATGCTGTTCCGCGCTGAGGTTGAGGAGGCCCTGGAGCGGCTCAACCCCTGGATGACCACCGCCGCCATCCGTGCCACCGTCGAGATGCTCGAAGCACTGCCGCCGACAATCGAAGGCAACTGCGATCGGCTCATCGTATATGGACCTCTCCCGCTAGGGACGGCGGTGGGTAGAGAGGACAGAGGTCTGAAAGGGCCGGCGAGCAGGTCAGAATAGGATGAGGTGCTCAGGGCCAGATAATGCGGATTTCTTCGACCAAAAGACCAACTGAATTTTTGAGGTCAATGAAATTCGGCACATCGCCCTGAATCTGCTCAATCTGCATCTCGTCTGACTGCCAGCCCTTTTCAAAGGCGGCCATGTCAGCCCACGACAGTTCGGCAACGCCGTCGAAAACGGGTGTCTCGGTTTCGTAGATTTCGGGGGCGACGTGGCATTGGACATAGCGTCTGAGCCCCGGCGTTCTGGGGACGATGGGAGCGTGGACCGTGCGCCAGTGCTCTTGAAACTCGGCCACGCTGAGCCCCGGTTTGCGTTTGAGCAAAAAGAGGGCTTTGACGCTTGGCGCGTCTTTGGCCAACTCGGGTCCTGGGACAACGACATTTTCCCGCGTCATCAAAAACGATGGTCCCTCGTCGGCAATAAAATTCGGCTCATCCGGGTAGGCTCCATTCATATAATCGGGGTTGCTGCCCAGCCCCCGGCCGGTTTCCAGGTCGTCAAACCAAATCTCGGCTAGACCTTCGTATGGACTGGCGGGGACTCCGGGGATGTCTTGTGTCATGCGATGGCTTTGCACATAGCGCCTCAGCGCTTTGATGCGAACCGCCAGGGGAGCATGGACTTCACGCCAGTGGCGATGAAACTGCTCGTGACCGATGTCCGGTTTCTTGGGTATCAGCGCAAATCCTTTAATCATGAGAATACTCCTGCAAGTTAATCCTCGCCCTTATACAATGTTGGTTTCGCCGCCGCTCCCGAAGGCATATCGTGCACGGGGACAAAGCGTGAGGCTGCAATAGCCTGAAAGCCGCTGGGATTGCCTTTGTATTTTTCCACGGCAAACGCCACTTCGGTCATGCTGAGGGTCAGGTTGAAGAGACTTTGCTCTTTGGTCGGCATATCATCCACCGAGAATTGATCCAGATAATCCAAGACTGCTTCAAGGCGAGGCCGAACCGTGGCGTAAAATTCACGCAGCTCTTCGGTTGTACTGGTACGTCGTTTTTTGGTGCGCTCTCGTTCGGTCGCCAGGCACCAGCCGGCTTGGGCCAGCGGTTCCAGGTCGGCGAATTCCTGGGGCAAGAGCGGGTCGGCCATCGTCAATCCTAATCGAACAGGGAGTCGCGGACGCCATCGCGTCTGGCACGAATCTCCTGCTCTACGGCCCAGTATGAGTGCCGGACAAAGAGTTCTTCGTCTTGCAAATAAATCTGCTCAATGGCTCCGGTCTCCAGGGCGTCCTGGGTATGTTCATGCGTGGCGCCGTCTTCAAGCAGAGCGTCCCGCAGGAGAATTTTATTGTATTCCTGCCCGAATCGCTCGCTGGGGGTTGCGGCGCTCGGCATGTGAATCTTGAGTTCCCACAGCGCTTCGTTTTCCGAGATGGGCCAGAACTGATGGGTATGCCACACGCCGGGCAGAATGAGGATGTTGAGATTTGGAAAAACGTGGACAATATCAAAGCCCCAATCGTCCGCGTTGGTGACATTGATGCCCTGACCGGTGGGCAGAACGAAATCGTTGTCTCTGGAGGTAATGGCGGCCGATTTGCCGAGCGCCAGGCCCTCAACATCTTTGGGCTGAAAATACTTATTGCCCGGCCAGTTGCCGACGCGATGGCGGTCGTACAGGTCCAGTGCATAGGCATGGCCGTAGGGGTTGTCCGGGCGGGTAAAGACATCCGGCCAGGAGTAACTGTGCAGATAGCGCACGTGATAGATTTCGGACTGCGCGTCCAGCATCAACTTCCAATTGGCGCGCTGATAGGACTGATAATGAAACTGGAGCGGGACGCGCTGAAACGGAAAGTCCTTCATGCGCTGGCCGGCTTCTCCCAGATATTCTTCCAAAGTCTCGGTCGGATGGGGGGCGAGATTCACAAAGATAAAGCCCTCCCACACAGCAGTATGCACCGGAATGAGGTTGGCCTTGCCCTCAAGATTCTCATAAAAGCGCTCGCCGTCGGGCACGTCTCTGAGGGAGCCTTCGGCGTCGTAGACCCAGCCATGAAACTTGCAACTCAAATAGCACGAGCTTGAGCCTTTATAGTCCCAGACCAGTTTGTTGCCTCGATGGCGGCAGACGTTATAGAAACCACGAACAACATTATCTTTGCCCCGAATGAGAACAATGGATGCCTTGGCAATGGCGATCTCATGGACGAAATAGTCGCCGGGGTTGGGAATGGCGTCCACCGTTCCGACGTGCAGCCAGCACTTTTTGTAAATATATTCGCGCTCAGCCTCAAACCACTGCTTGGAAACTAGGGGTTCGACAGAGACCGGCCCGGTGCCGAGTTTTGGATATTTCTCGTGCCAGCGATGCACGCCGGCGTCGAAGTCTTTCTTCAACGAAATGTTCACACGCTCGGTTGGTTGAACAGGCAGGGCAGCATCCATACGCGTACTCATTCAACTCTCCTCATTGGCTCAGAACGCTAAGTGCTCAACCTTTCACGGGGCTTGGGAGTTTGCAAGTAGAAACGGGTACGACCTGGATCAGCCCGAGACCACGCCGGCGCGCATTCATTCAAACAAGCGCTCAAACCAAGGCAGAACATAGGTTTCGTTAATCGAGTAGGTATAAGCGTGACCCCACTCCGGCAGCTCTGTAAATGTCACTTCTTTGAGACCGTTTTCGACAAGTGTGGCGTGGGCCAGGCGGGCAACCGCCACAGGAAAAATAAAATCCTGACTGCCGTGGATAATCAGAAAGGGCAGGGTGACGGCCTTTTGCATATCCAGCCAGGGCGGCAAGACTCCGGCAACCGGAGCGACGGCACCAAAGAGGTTGGGCCGGCTGGCGCCTAGCGCATACGAGAACGTCCCGCCGTCCGACAAGCCGGTGACAAGAATCCGGTCGGGATCGATGGCGTAGCGTCCGCGCAGAGCCATGAGTGTGGAGGTGACGGACGCGATGTCCGGTTCCGGCTTCTCAATCGCCCAGGTCAGACCGAGCGATTTGGGCGCAAGGACAATATAGCCTTTGCTCTTGGCCGGCCGCAGCCAGGTGAGCAGATACTCATCATTCGCCCCGCCAGCGCCGTGCAGGGCGATAATCAACGGCCAGTGGCGTTGGGGGGTATAATGCTCCGGCACATAGAGAGAGTAGGCTCCGTGATTGCTCGACGGGGGGTGATGGGCAATACCGACCCGATGCTGCTGGGCGGGGACACGCTTTTCCAGTTTGGGGAGATGCGCCACCGCCTCCGGCAGAACCCAGTAGGGGTGGAGCACGGGCGTGTCCAAGCGGATTTCGTACAAAAGATAGCGCGCCCGAGTGAAGGCCGAGCGGCTCTGCATAAACGCCCCGATAAAGCCGGCCTGATCGCTCCGTGCAAAAATTCCATGGGTCGTATCCAGTAGGCCAACGGCCTCAAGCCAGGTCCGGTGGAAAGCCTGTCGCTCCGGGGGTGGCTTGAGCTCGTTCAATTCAGATCGGAGGCGCACAAACAGCTCGCCAATCGTCTGGTTGAGATCGGCCTGGAGTTGGGTGAATTTTGCCGGGTGGAGCTGCTCCTGTACACGCTCAAAGGCCCGCAGGAAGCGGAGTACTTCTCCCTCCTGACGCGCAATGATGGAACGGTAGTCATCTTGTACAGGCTCTGCCGCTATTGGTAGAGGCATGAATATGACACGGAGGCAGACGAGCAGGCAGGAGAGGAGGGGCGTCAGCCGAGGGTGAAGCATCTTCAGTTTCGGGGGGCTGCGATATGATGCCGCCACCCCTAATGCTTGGCTTTTTTCTTCTTTTTCTGCTTCCGTTTAGCCGGGGTGAGGAGAGAAACGTAGCTGATCCCGTCTCTGTTATCGGTCGTGACCGGCAGGCCGACGGATTTCCAGCCGGCGTGACCCGCTTCCATCAAGTGCACGTTTTGATAGCCTGCTGCAGTAAGACGCTCGACCGCCTGCTTTGCCCGAGGACCTTTCTCACAGCCGACGATCAACGGGGTCTCTTTGGGACACACCTCTTCCATGACCAGATCAAAACTTTCGTTTTGGAAGGTCTCATTCGTGGTCGGATGAAAGAAGACAATCGGGACGTTGATAATTTTTCCTTTGGGATGGCCGGTGGCGAACTCGGCCACGGTCCGAACATCAACATACGTCGCAGCGGAGTCGTTCTGCATGCGCTCAAACGCTTCTTGGGGGGTGACACTCATAAACGAGACTCCTGTAGAGTCGGAAATTCCGGTGGGTCGAATTCTCGGACAAAGGGCGGAATGACGCGACAGCGTTCTCGTCCGGCTGCCGGCGGTGCGCCTGTCATTGTGTACTCAATCTCGCCGTCCGTTTCGCCACCGCTCTCACTCGTGCGGACTTCCTCAAGATGATGATGCAGGATTTTCCCGGTGGGGGAGAGGGCGAAGATACACTCCAACACTTTTCTGGCCGGCAGACGACCAAGCGTGGGATGAATCAGGGTTTCTCGCTTTTTCATACTGTTCCCTTCCAGACTGGCCTCTCGGGCCGATGCTATGTATTTACGGGGTTTTCGCTTGACAGGCAAACGTCATCCGGCATAGCATGCAGCTTCAGTAAGGAGGGCTCTTATTCCTATGCAGGAAACCAGACAAAAAGAACTCGTCAACGGCGAGGTGTGGTACCAGCCCGGAGACGACGTCCCGAATGTTCCAACCAAGCTTTTTGCGCTCCAAAACCTGTGTACTGATTGCAAAATGTGTGAGGTGGCGTGCTCGCTGATCCACTCACCCGAAGGGGAGCTGAACCCGGTCTGGACGCGTATTAAAATCGACCACGCGCCCCAGGTCTCGCGCGTCTCAAAAGACGGCTTCGGATTTATGCCGGCCATTTGTCATCACTGCGCCAATCCGCCTCCTTGTGCTGAAGTCTGTCCGACGGATGCGTTCTATTATGACCCCGAGACTCAAGCCGCGGTGATTGACCAGGACAAATGCATTCAGTGCATGGAATGTGTTCCCGGCTGTCCGTTTGACACGGTCTTTGTTGCGCCGACCGGTGAGTTGCTCAAGTGCGATTTGTGCGGCGGGGACCCGGCTTGTGTGAAAGCCTGTTCCACCCGTCCCGAGATGTTAAATGCCGGCAAACAATATCCTCGGCTGCCCGTTCTTTTTTATGAGGAAAAAGCAGCGTTCGGGCAAATTCTACGTCAAAAGCCAGAAGCGCGAGACGAAGTTGGGATCATGCAGGCGATGTTATCCAAAGGGAAGGTGAGCTCTGCGGCGTAGGAGCGACACTGCAACCACAAAGGGGTCTTGATTATGGAAGGTGGACTGCTGAGAGTTGATCTGACGACAGGGATAATCAAAAAAGAGCGTATCCCGCACGCGTTGTTTGAGCGTTGGGTGGGTGGCTCGGGCATTAATGATTGGCTCATGTGGGAGCATTTTCTCAAACATGACCCCATGTGTGACCCGCGCAGCCCGGATAATGTCTTCATCTTCGGCGTCGGACCACTCGCCGGCGTTGGCTCAGGGATTGGGGTCAAAGGCCGGCTGACATTTAAGAGCCCGTGCTACGGAATTTTTGGGGACTCGGCCGGAGGCGGCAAGTTTCCCTATATGGTCCGCTTTAGCGGCTTTGACTATATCGTTGTCACCGGCAAGGCTCCCAAGCCGGTCTATCTGCATATTTGCAACGAAGAAGTCACTATCTGCGACGCGACCCACCTGTGGGGAAAGGGCTGCGAAGAAACCCACGAAATGCTCAAGCAGGAATTAGGCGACTATCCCTCCACCACGCATACCTTGTCCATCGGCCAGGCCGGGGAAAATCAGGTTGGCATCGCCGGTGTGGTGTCTGACGGCTGGCGGATTCATGCTCGGTCTGGTGGCGGTGGTGTTATGGGTTCTAAGAACCTGAAAGCCATTGCCGTGCAGGGCAACGGCGGCGTCAAAATAGATAATCCGAATGGACTCTTGGAATGGTCGGACGACTTCCGCCAAAAATTGGATGGGAACGAAGCGGCGTACGGTTTCAAACGGCGTGGCACCCTAGGCGCAGTCGAGATGTACCAAAGGATCGGCGGAAACTTCTGGCGCAACAATCAAGGCGCGTTGTTCCGTGGCGAGGAAGTACGGTCGGATAATTGGGTCAAAAAATACCATAAATACTCGGAAGTCTGCTCGTCTGACTGCTACATTGCGTGTGATGGCCGCTATAAGATTGAAGGCCACGAATCGGACCGGGCAAAGAAATTTGTTGGAGAGACGTTCCGCCATCCCGAATACCTCACAACGGCCAGCGGTGCAGGTGCGATGGATATTCGCGATTGGGCTGAAGTAGCCCACTGGGGCAAGATCACCAACGATTATGGTATCGACAACCAAGACCTCAGTTGCTCAATTGGGTTCATCATGGAGCTCAAGCAGCGCGAGCTGATCTCTGATCGTGATGTGGAAGAATTGTTTGGTAAGCCCCAGAGTCTCGAATGGGGGAATATTGAAGATATCGAAGAGCTGGTAAAAAACGTATCGTACCAAACCAATCCGTTTGGTTGGCTGTTTCGGGACGGGGCCTATTGGGGAGCGCTCCGCTACTCGGAACAAAAGGGCCAGAACTTCATGAAGTATGCCATCTACGGTAAAGGTGGTGCGAGCTTTACGGAAGAGATGCGGCCTTTCCCCACCTGGATGAACAATATGGCCGTGGCCTCGCGTGGTTCAGACCATTTGAAGGGTATCGGCCTGATCGAGAAATTTCAGCGCAAGGATCTCTCGAAAGCCTATTTTGGGACGCCAATTGCCGGTGACCCGACTGTTCCTGACCTGAAAGGGGCTTGTACGGCTGTGCTCGAAAATCAGGTTGCGCTCATTAATTCGTACGGCGTCTGCCTCTTCCACTGGCTGCTCGACCCACTCAGCTACGCGCCGGAGAGCTACTACGGCGAGGCTTATACGGCAGTGACCGGGATTGACCGGACGAAAGAAGAGCGAATGCTCGACGGTGAGCGAATCTGTAACCTGGAAAAGGCGTACAACTCCCGTCTTGGCCTGCGTCGTGAACACGACACGATCTGCGAGCGCTGGATGCACGAACCGTGTCCGGAAGGGCCGAATAAAGGGCGTGTTGCCGCTGATATGTTCGAGCAAGTGCTCGACGAATATTATGAGTGGCGTGGCTGGGACAAAGAAACCGGTCTCCAGACGCGCAAGAAACTCGAAGAGCTTGGGATGGAAGACGTTGCTGATGTGCTGGCCGCGGACAACGCCATTGCCGGTGAGAGTCGCTCTAGCCGTGCGGTCCACGTTGAGATGAAAGCGTCTGACGACCCTGGTATTCCAGACTAATTGAGAGGGAAGGAAGAAGCCGTGATTACAGTCCAAGCAGAGTATACGGCTCGTTTTAAAGAAATCACGCAAATTGCGAGTGAGACCATCCAACTCGAACAGCCTCATATGGCTGAACTGGCACAGATCCTGACGACTAAGTATGGAGAGCGGATGGAGGCCTTGCTCATTGACCCGAAAACCCAGGATCTGAATACCAACGGCACGCTCTTTGTCGATTCCACAGGACGGCGGCTCTTTATTGATGATACCCTAGCGGACGGGGAAACCGTCTCCTTCATGGTTGGTATTGCCGGAGGCTAGAAGATCCCTGGGGATCAGACCCATAGTTCAGGATGGATAGGGGCGCAGCATGCTGCGCCCCTACGTTTTTGTGCAGCTGGCAAGAAAGAATAAAAGAATATGCCCGAACCTATCCCTGAAATCGATTGCGACGTCGTCGTCATAGGTGGCGGTATTGCTGGCCTTTCCGCAGCCATCAGCGCGATGAACGAAGGCGCTGCAGTCATCCTGCTCGAAAAGGCTCCCAAGCTGCAACGTGGCGGGAACTCCGCCATTGCCGATGCTCAAATCCGCTATCCTCACGAAGCGGATGAGTACTGTCCCACCCAACAAACCAAAGAGGACTTCTTTAACGCCTTTCTGCAGGTTTCGCGTGGGCGGGCGAATAAAGACTTGGTGCGCGTCGTGGTGGATAACGCGGCTGACGTGGTCGATTGGCTGACCGAGATGGGGATTGCATGGGAAAAAGGCTATCCCAATGTCGCTGGCTATCGACGTCAGCCTGTGGGCGGTGGCTGGCAGCTGGTCGACACCCTCTACAAGCATCTGGAGCGGGGTGGGGTGCATGTTGCGTATGAGACCGCGGCTGAAACTCTCCTCACTAACCGGAGTGGACGCGTGGTTGGTGTGCGTGCGCTCGAACCCGAGGGCTATACCGATATTCAAGCTCGTGGCGGGGTCGTGATTGCCAGTGGCGGTTTCGAGGCCAACCCGGAGATGCGGGTCCGATATTTAGGACGGCATATGGATGGACTCATTCTGCGAGGTAGCCGGTATAATACCGGCGATGGGCTGCGTATGGCCCTGGCCATTGGGGCTATGCCGGCTGGCCAATGGGGGGATTTCCACTCTGCCGTGCTTGACGCACGTTCTACGCCTTTTGAGTGTGGGGTGACGGCGATCTATATCTTCCAACTGGGCCTTTTCATTGACGAAGAGGGCGAACGCTTTCTCGATGAAGGTGAAGACTTTCGTGACCAGACTTATGTGAAATTCAGCAAGGCCATTATGGCGCATAAAAGCGGGGTAGCCTTTAACGTCTTTGATAACAAACCGCGGGCCGAAGACCCGGAATCCTGGAAGCGAGCGATTCGGACAGACGAGGAAGCGTTTGAAGCGTCGAGCATTCGGGAGTTGGCCGCACGTATCGAGGTTCCGGCCGGTCGCATGGAGCAAACCATTGAGGAATACAACGCCGCCTGCCAAGCTGGGGAATTTGATCCGCTCACCCTCGACGGTCTGGCGACGCGCGGCTTGGCCGTCAACAAGACTAACTGGGCCCGGCCGCTCGACACGCCGCCCTATCTGGCCTATCCCGTGACCGGAGGCATCACATTCACCTTTGGTGGCCTCAAATCCAACCCGCACGCCCAAGTCATCCACTCCACAGGCCGCACCATTCCTGGCCTCTACGTCGCTGGCGAGCCGATGGGCGAGTTGTATTACTACAATTATATGGGTGCGACCTCGGTTTTACGGGGCGCGGTATTTGGACGTATTGCGGGACAGGAAGCCGCTCGAAATACCTACTGATAGTCCCCGCTCGGATTAAACCCGGCGTCTTTGGCCAATACTCCCTTACCCGGAACGTAATTCACCTCGACCCGGATACCGTCCGGGTCTTCAAATAAGACCGAGTAGTAGCCCGGTGCCCACGAACCTTCTTGAGGCGGCGTGACGACGGTCGCGTTGAGCTCTTTCAGCAACTCATAGACCTGATCGACATCCTGCCGGGAACGAGCACGAAAACAGAAATGGTGTAGCCCGGTGCGCGTTTGAACGAAACGCCCGTCTTGGTGCTCGGGAGCGCAGCGCTGTATGCCAACACCCGTCCGGGCTCCGACATGGTAGCACATGTCTTCGCCGTCAAAGACCAGTTGGAGGCCAAGAAACGGCAGGAGCTTTTTATAAAACGCCCGGCATTCCTTGAACCGACTGACGGTCAGAATAATATGCGCAATACCGTTTACTTCAATCATGACGAGATCCCATTTTTCTCTCTACGTAGGACAAGCATGAAAGACTTCGAACGCAGGTATCCGATTCGGATGTGAAGATTCATTGTCTATCACGACCGAGATAAAAAATGTGCCGGAGTTTTGACCTGAGATAATATTTCGGCACCGGCTCCTCCCCATTTCTCCAGACTTTCCGGTTGAATGGATAAGCAGGTGCCGAGAAGGTAAACGCGTCCTACAAAAATCATATAAAGGCCGGACGTATTTACTTTCTCAATGCGTAACAACTATGCGGGTTGGGGTGGAATGTCTCCTGTGGGACGTAAGGCTTCAAATTGACGAAGGGCGCGCTGGAACTCTCGTGTGGTGACCTGGAAACGTTGGAACAGGCGACGTGCATCAACAAGGTCATGCGGCTGGCGCAATAGATGTTGGACTAGCCGTTCAGCAGGGTCCTCCTGCGTGCCCGAAGATGATAGAGGTTGGTCAGGATCTGACATACATTACTCCTTCACTGTGTGTATTTTCTCCTATATGTGCTGATTTTGCAAAAGTCGGCAAGCCCCCTGTCATACTTCCGTGGAAAGTCATTGTTTTTCAGGAGGATCGGTGTTGTTGAACACTTCATCCGTATGCTCCCCCAACTGTGGGGCGCGAGATCGAAAATCCGGCCGTTGCCCGTCGATCGAAAAGGGCAGACCCATGACTTCAAGAGGAGAATCGGGCACCTCACGAATCATATCCATCGCCTTGGTTTGCGGCTGAGCAATCACCTCGGGAATGGTCAGGATCGGAGCACAGGGAACGCCAACCGCTTCCAGACGTTCCATCCACGCTTCTTTTGTCTCTTGAGCCATATGGGCAGCGATTTCTTGAATGAGATACTCCCGATGCTCCATGCGGCTCGCGTTCGTTTGATAGCGAGGATCCGTTACCCATTCGTCTCGGCCCAGGGCTGTGGCGAGTTTGAAAAACAGTCGACTGTTAGCCACACCCAGGACTAAGGGGCCGTTCCGCGTTTTAAAGGCGCCAAAGGCAACCTGACGTGGGCTGCCAGTGGCATGGCGAGCCGGCGCTTTGCCGGTCTTTTTATATTGGATCAGCGCCGTACTGACATAGAAGACAGCGGTCTCAAAAAGCGATGTCGTAATCACGCAGCCGCGACCGGTTTGGTCTCGTTTGCGCAGGGCGGCCAGCGCCGCAATGGTGGTCCACATGCCTGTACCATAATCGACGACCGAGGTACCCATGCGCACCGGCGGGCCATTTTCCTGGCCAGTCATACTCATCAGCCCGCCGAAGGCTTGCAGCAGCACTTCGTAGCCGGGCTTATCTTTGAGCGGCCCGGTATGTCCAAAGGCCGTCACGCCACAATAGACGAGTCTAGGGTTGCGAGACAGGAGGAGGTCTGCTTCCAGACCGACTTGCTCGGCAACCCCGGGACGGAGGTTGTGGAGAAACACATCGGCTTGTTCGATAAGCTGATACAGGCGCTCCATGTCTGTTGCGTCTTTGAAGTTGATCACAACCGAGCGTTTGTTGCGGTTCATATTATGAAAGGGGAGGGAGGTATGCTCGACAAACGGCGGTCCCCAGGCCCTGGCGTCATCACCGGTCTCAGGCCGCTCAACTTTAATCACGTCAGCGCCGAGATCGGCCATAATAGCGCCAGCTAAGGGGCCGGCCAGGTTCATGCCAACCTCAACGATCTTTACTCCCGAGAGCGGCATCATCATCTCCGTTTCGTTGTCTGCACGGTCAGTAGAGGCTGTTGTCCATGTTGTTTTGAGCCCAGCCTGGGGTTGGGTTACGCCTTGCTACCGTCCCCGAAAATGGGGTGGACGCTTGGCCAGAAACGCGGCCACGCCCTCACGAAAATCCTCACTCATATAGGCACGGACAATCAGGTCCTCTCCTAGAGCATCCTCGCCGACCGCACGCCTATGATGCTGTAAGCGCCGAATGGCCTCTTTGGTGACCTGGAGGGTCAGGGGGGCGTTCTGAGATATTTCCTCGGCTATCTGGCGAACCTGTCGGCCAAGCTGGTCGGCCTCAAAAATTTCATTGACCAGACCGAGTTGCAGAGCCTCCTGGGCTCCGGCCAATCTGGCGCGAAACATGAGTTCCTTTGTCTTCGCCGGACCTATGGCGTCAACAATGCGGGAATGGATAGCCACGCTCAGGCAGTTTCCCAAGGTGCGGGCAATGGGAAACCCTATCCGACTCTCCGGGGTGCAGTAGCGCAGGTCGCTCACCAGAGCCAAAGCCGCACCGGCCCCGACCGCAACGCCCTGAATGGCGGCAATAACCGGCTTTTTGACGCTTTCGAGGCGACTGATCAGCCGTTCGAGTTTACGCTCGTATTCAATCGCGTCCGAGTGTTCCTTGAACGAGGTAAACTGGCTGATGTCCGTACCGGAGACAAAGGCTTTGTCTCCGGCTCCCTGCAGGATGAGCACTTTGATGGTGTCGTCCCGGTCAACGACCTCGCAGGCTTCCTCTAGCGCGGCGTACATATTCCAGGTGAGGGCATTCCGCGCCTCAGGACGGTTAAAGGTCACCATTGCAATTGATCCGTCAGAACCAGCATGATCGAAAAGGAGTTCGCTCATAGGGGCCTGTCTCTTCACTTTGCTACCGCCGTGGGAGAGGGCGTGCTAGGCCGATGATTCAAGCGTCAACCGTTCGCCTTCACTCTTGGCCATCACGGTTGTGATCGCGAGGTCTCCAGTGACATTCACCGCTGTCCGAAACATATCGAGAATCCGATCAACACCGAGGATCAATGCCAGCCCGACTGTCGGAATCCCGGTCGAAGTCAGGACGAGGGCCAGGGTAATAATCCCCGCTCCAGGAACACCCGCCGCACCAATCGAGGCCATGGTCGCGGCCAGCACAATACCGAGCTGGGTGCCGAACGACAGGTCGGTCTGGAAAACCTGGGCAATAAAAATTGCGGCAACACCTTGATAGAGTGCCGTCCCGTCCATATTCACGGTAGAGCCCAGAGGGAGGACAAAACTCGCCACCGGATTACTCACGCCGATATTCTTCTCGGCGCACTCTATGGAAACGGGCAGGGTTGCTGAAGAAGAAGAGGTTGAAAAAGCGATGAGTTGAGCCGGCCGGGCGGCCCGCATAAACGAAATCCACGACAGACGACTGAGTAGCCGAACCAGGCCTCCATAGACAATGCCGCCATGAATGGCCAAGCCAAGGACAACGGTGGCACCGTATACGAGCAGGGCCGTCAATACGCTGATCCCGCTCGTCCCGATCACTTCGGCGATCAGGGCGGCAACGCCATACGGGGCCAAGGCCATAACCCAACCGATAATGACGATCATGGCATTCTGGAGCTTCTCAAAGAGGGTGACGACACTCGCGTTTTCCTCAGGACCCAGAGCGGTAATCGCGACCCCTAGGACAATAGCGAAGAAAATGATCTGGAGCATATTGCCGCTGGTGAGTGAGTCGATAGGGTTCGTCGGGATAACGGCGAGGAGGGTATCGACCATGGAGGGGGAAACGGCGGCCGCGGACATTCGGTCGCCTGCTGCAGCTCCGAACTGGGCGAGCAGTACGGTGCGGTCGGCCGGGTCAATAAATTGACCGGGTTGGACGACGTATGCACAGACGAGTCCGATGGAGACCGCGACGGCGGTTGTTCCCAGGTAGAGGCCCAGCGTTCGACTCCCCAGGCGTCCCAGTTTCCGAATATCGCCAAGGCTGGCGACACCAACCAGCAGTGAGGCGAAAACCAGGGGAACGACCACCATCCTGATCAGACGCATGAAAACCTGACCGACGGGACGGAGGATGGTGATCACCTGTGCACCGAACCGGCTGATGGGCCGCGGGGAAAAGGCAAAGCCGCCGACCTCCAATGGGGTCCTGGAAATTTGCAGCCAGCCTTCCACAGAGCCGCCCGGAGCAATCACGCCGAGTTGTTGGCGGATGCGGTCAGACGGGTCTGCCAGCGCCAGTCTCTGGCTAAAAGGAAACCGGACTTTTGCCCAAACGGGGACTTCTCTCTCCTCCCCAAGAAGATCGGGATGTCGCTCGAACGTGGTCTCGAGCAGCCTCATCTGGAGCGGGACACCAGCCGGCAACTGGACACGGGAGGAATCATCCGCCGGGTTTTGCTGAAAGACGATCTGCGAGGCATCGCGAATGGCATAGACGTCGTGCGTCAGAAAGAGGGAATTGGGGCCGAGCAAGAGACCGACCAGCGCGCCGACCGCCATCCCGATGAGGATTTTTGTATAGAGCTGCATGCGGGCCCTACGATTCGTTCGCGTCGTCCCAGGTGCCACGAACGGTTGTTTCCGTTTGTTGTTCCAGGGCTTTGATCGTCGCGAGCACATCTTCCTGAGCAAACCCACCCGACTGATAGGCCTTGAGCAGTCCTTGGGCGGCTGAGGCCATGGTTAGGGGCACGTCCAATTCTGCACCAAGGTCAGTGGCGAGACCCATGTCTTTGCAGGCGAGATCGATCGTAAATGTTGGTGCGAGCCGATCTCGCAAAATGGCCCTGGTCCCGGACTGCCAGATAAAACTATTCCCGCTGCTGGCTTTGACGATCTTCCACAGCGCATTCGGATCGACTCCGGCTTTGGCGCCGAGGATGAGGGCTTCGGCGGCACCCATCATATGAATAAAGGCCAGCATATTGTTCACCAGCTTGGCGACGTTGCCCGCACCAATATCCCCAACATGAAACACATTGCTGCCCATGCATTGCAGTACAGACTCACACGAATCGTACACGGCCTTATTCCCACCAACCATGATGGCCAGCGTGCCTTTGCGTGCGCCGCGTACCCCGCCGCTGACCGGCGCGTCAAGAAAGTGCACCCCCTGGGCATTTACCTGTTCCGCCAGTCTTTGAACGACGGTTGGCGAATTTGTGCTCATATCGATAATGGTTTTTCCTTTGGCGAGGCCAGCCAGGACGCCGTTGTCAGCCAGGACGACTTCTTCGACGTGCGCGGGCATGGGTAAAGAGAGACAGATCGCTTCCACACCGGCGGCTGCGGCCTTGGGACTCTCGACCCAGGTGGCGCCATCTTCGATAAGATTGCCGGCCGCCTCCTGTTTGATGTCGTACACCTGAAGGGAATGGCTGGCCTTCAGAAGGTTAAGTGCCATCGGGTTGCCCATATTGCCAACGCCAACAAATCCCAGCTTCATGCGGTCCTCCTTGTCTCGTGCGAAACGGATGCTGTGAGGTCTATATGAATACGTAAGTCATCTGCAATACGGTCGAGTTGGTCTCTCAGGGCCGTCTCAACAACGTCGCCCGGAACAGCCAGCGAGATCTGCATATGATAGATCACCGTACCGTGGCCGGGCTCTGGCTGAGTCGAGGTCTGCATGTGTACAATATTCACTCCCTGTTCGGCGAGGTAGCGGGCCACACGAGCAACAATGCCGGCTTTATCCACACCGGTTGCCACGAGTTCATAGCTCCGGGTCTCGTCGTTGGCACCATAGGGAAGAGGCTCTTCTTCAAGTGGGCGAAAAAAGACGGTCAGCCGTTTTTCCCATTCGAGCCGTTTGCAGGCCGCCGAGAGCCGTTGCTGACAGTCTGGGCTCCGACCCGAGAGGAGCAGGAGCACAGCAAATTCGCCTCCCAGAAGAGTCATACTGGAGTCTTCGAGGTTGCAATCGCACTCGAAAATCAGCTCTGCCAAATCGGCGACGATACCGGGTCGGTCTCGACCAATAGCCGACAATGCGAACCACTGTTTCACTGGCAATTCCTTAGTCAGCGTCTGTACGCGGTAAAATTATGAGCGTTGCGCTTTTACGGCTTCAACCAACTGACTGAGGATGGAAGCAGACGTTCCGCGCAGGCTTAGCGTGCATAAGGGGGTTAATTCGCTTTCGTACAAATTTACCTCGATGAGCGTCCCGCCTTTCTGGCTGACAGCGATGGGAAAGCCGGCGGCCGGATACACGGTCGCCGAGGTGCCGGCAACAATCATGCAGTCGCACAACTGCGTTTCGCTATAACACTGCTCAAGTGCATCCTGTGGAATAGGCTCGCCAAACGACACGGTATCGCTTTTGAGAATGCCCGAACAGTTGGGACATTCCGGGGGTAACTGGTGCAGGGGGACCTCGGAGCCTGGAAAGCGTGAGTTACAGGCAATGCAGCGCACCAGGGTGTAATTGCCGTGGATTTCAATGAGGTGCTGACTGCCGGCTCGACGGTGCAGGTTGTCGACGTTCTGCGTAATCGTGCTGCGTAAGATGCCCATATTTTCCAACTCAACCAAAGCGGTGTGGCCGGCATTCGGCTCTGCCGTGCCCAGGGTCTGCCACATCTCTTTACTTGGCCCCGAGGGCGATAAGCGCTCTTCCCAGGCTTTCTTCGGGTCCTGCAGAAACAGCTCGTAGCCGTTCATGGGCGGCTCTCCATACTTTGTCCACAACCCGCCCGGCCCACGAAAGGGTGGAATCCCGCTTTCAACAGAGATCCCGGCGCCTGTCATGGCCATGACATATTTGGCCGAAAGAAGGTGACGCGCGGCTTCCTGAATTATTTCAGATTCTGCCATATCCCACCTCTGGCCTGTTCCGGTGAACAGGCTCTGCTCACTTGGCCTGCCAATTCGGCGGCCGTTTTTCAGCAAAGGCGAGGGCGCCTTCGCGGGCATCTTCGGTCGCTTGCAGTTCATTATAGAGCGCGCGTTCTAACTTCAGCCCTTCCTCAAGTGACACGTCCAGGCCGCGTAAGGAGGCCTGCTTGATGTGCTGTACGGCCAGCGGCGCGCTCTTACAAATCTCCTCGGCGATCTCTTCACACTTGCTCATAAGCTGATTCATGGGAACAAGGTGGTCAACCAGACCGAGACGATAGGCTTCTTCTGCGGAAATGCGGGCGCCGGTATATAACAGTTCCAGGGCCCGACCCAGAGGAATGATGCGGGGCAAGCGTTGCGTCCCACCCCCGCCCGGCAGCCAGCCCAGGCGGACTTCACCAAACCCGAACTGGGCATGCTCCGCAGCCACGCGGATATCACACGCCAGGGCCTGCTCCAGGCCGCCGCCGTTCGCGTGGCCGTTGATAGCGGCGATAATGGGTTTATACAGGTCGAACAGCGTTGGGAAGAGGTTGGTATTTTCATTTTTCGGACGATCGACATAGTTGGCTTTAATATCGCTTCCGGCACTAAATGCCCGCTCTCCGGTTCCGGTCATGATAGCGACCCGTAAGTCCGGATCGTCCCGAAATTCGGTCCAGATATCGGCCAGCATATTATAGGTCTCAAAATCACAGGCGTTGAGGCGTTCCGGGCGGTTGATGGTCACATAGGCAATGTGGCCTTTTTTCTCAAAAAGCACTTTTGACATAACTCCCTCCTTCCCAATCGTCAGCTATCAGGTGAAAGGTTAGGGAGGCAAGAGGAAGAGAGGAGAGGCTGAGACAGGAGGGACTATAGCTGAGTGAATAAGATTGGTATCGGCAGCAATCAAGAATCCGGCTCGTTCTGTGGCGCTACTGCTTGCTGGGCTTCTTGCCTGACTTGCTTTTCGGACTTGACCTGAATGGCGGCGGCTTCGGTTACTCGCCTAGCGACCACAATAAACCCCGTATGTGCGACCATACGGTGTTCCGGACGTATGGACCGATCTTTGACGTGCCAAAATCGAAGCATGTTTTCCATGACTTCCACGCAGGCAAATCCGGGGTCCGCGTGGAGTGCATCTACCAGCGATTTGACTTGCAGCACCGTGGGGAGATAACCCACGAGGACTCCGCCAGGCCGGACGACTTCCCGGGCATGAGGCACGACCTGCCACGGCTCGGGAAGGTCTACCAGGACGCGGTCAACCTCCCGAACCGGTAAGCCCTGATACGCATCGGTTTGGGCCAATATCCAGTTCGGCGCGGCACCAAGAAAACGCTTGACGTTGTTGCGTGCCATCTTGCAATGGTCGGCCCGAATATCAACCGTGAGTAAATGTCCCGCTGGCCCTATGGCCCGTAGCAAAGCCATACTCAACGCGCCCGGACCTGATCCAACCTCAAGCACACGGGCGCCAGGGAATATATCCCCCCAGAGCAGGATCGGGCCAATATCTTTGGGATAAATTACCTGGGCCTGGCGCGGTAGGTTGGGAATCAAGCGTGCATACGTCGGCCGCAGAATACGGAATCTTTCGTCCTGACCAACTTGGACCAGGCTTCCTTCTGCAAGCCCAATAAATTGTTCAGCAGGAATATTCCCGCCGCGTAGCGCAATGACACTGCCGGGGCGCAGGATACGTATATATTCGCGCTCTTTCTGGTCAATGAAGAGAACGCTGTCGCCCGGCTGCAGGGTCGCTTGATCCGATGCGGACGGCGGTGTCATTTTTCGCTCCATAAGGTCCGTACATCTCTGTCATAGGTAATCATAAGTATCTGATTTTTAAGGATAATTTTGGCAATCATGGTGGCGACGGTACCACGCGTGTGAGAGACTGACAAGAACCCTTCACCCTTGACAGTCAGACGAGCAATCCCCTATCCTAGCAGGAACAATAGCGGAGGAAAGAATATGGCAGAGAAGGCGAAAACCGCCCAAAGAGGACAAAAAACGGACTCTTCACAACAAATATGCCCAACATGTGGAGCGCAGAGCCGGGTCGTGCAGTTTGCCGGGTTCGGGAAAAAAGGGTTTTACTGGGTGTGTGAAAAGAACGTAGAACACGCCGTCACAACAAGCTCAGTCCGGAGTTTGTAAATGCCGCGGGCGAAGAAGCAAGCACAGAAGAAGCGTGCACCAGGGCTCTTTGACGAGGAAGAGCAAGGAGAAGACCTTGAGGAAGAGGAACTTCCAAAAGACGAAGCTGGGCGACGCAAGATAAAGAAGCGCTATGAAGAACTCCTTGGGATTCGGGTCTCCAAGTTGCGCGGACGCGTGTTAAATCGGGAGCGGATCAATAAGACCATTGAAGGAATCTATTTTATTTGCGCCCGCTGCTCTCAAATCTGCCATAGCCTGGATGAAGGAATCGTCGAAGATCCCGATAATATTGACAATCTGTGCGAATCGTGTGCGACGAGCACAGCGGACTGAACAATCGTAGAGAGTCCTGCCGTTCTTCCGACCGTTGTCTGACCGTTTATCCCTTGCACATTCCCGTGCAGTATACTAGCAAGAGTGCAACGGCGTCATGCAGCGCATTGGACGCCGCCAGTATCTTGTCTTCCTTGTTCGTGTTTATCCGGGAAACCTCAGGACCCCAGGAGGTCGTATGCGGCAGCACCAGACTTATCCTCCCTTTTCGTTCCGGTCCCGCTCATCCCGGTCTGGCCTTCTCGTTGTCCTGTTCGTTTCCGCTCTTTTTCCGCTCCTGCCCGGTCGCGCTGCTGCCGCGTCTGCCGTTCCTGTTCAGGTCCATCATGTTGGATTTGATCGCCAGGCGCAGGCACCGGTGGTGATTCTTGCAGACACCGAGACGGCGCGATTTCTCCCGATCTGGGTTGGCCCGTTTGAAGCCCGGGCCATTGCCATGGCACTGGCCGGAACCCCTGCGCCCCGTCCTTTGACGCATGACCTGATGAAAAACGTCCTTGAAAACATCGGTGTTGAGTTTCAAAAGATTGTGGTGAGTGCGCTCGAAAATAATACGTATTTTGCACAGATTCATTTGCTCTTTACCGACCGGTCGGTTGAGATCGACAGTCGCCCGAGTGACGCCATTGCACTTGCTCTCCGATTTGATCGGCCTATTTTCGTTGCGCAGGAGGTCTTTACGGAAAGCAGCCAGCGTTTGCCCGCACCACTCCAGACCATCAGCGCGACGGTCATGGGTATTGAGGTACAGAATCTAACGGCTGAACTGGCAGAATATTTTCAACTGCCGACCGCGGAGGGGGTGCTCGTGACAAATGCGGCTCAGGGCCAGGGGATGCTGCAACGCGGTGATGTTATTCTGGCCCTGGAGGGTGAACTCATCCGAAATATCTCGGACTTTCGACAGAAAACTCTACAAGGGAATCCGTCCGTTCGTCTTCTCGTCCGACGTTCAGGACAGGATATCAATATCATCTTGAAGGCGAGATGAACCCCAATGCAAGAGTGAACCAAAAAGGAGTATGTGCATGAACGCTTTGGAAGATAAGGAAGCTATTCGCGATTTAATGACACGCTATTGCCTCTCAATTGACGCCGGACGCTATGAGGACTGGGTGCAATGTTTTACCGAAGATGGCACGTTTAACAGTCCGATTCTCGGCAAATGGCAAGGGGTGGAGAAGCTGTTGGCCTTTACCGCGCGCTACAAAGAATGGACTGGGGACGCGCAGCCTCGTCACTGTGTCATGAATATTCTAATCGACCTCAACGGAGACACGGCTACCGCAGAGAGCTATCTGCTCATGACACACGCGGCACAGGGAAAGACGGAACTCGTGATTTCTGGACGTTATGAAGATCAGATTGAGAAAGTTGCCGGACAGTGGCGTTTTAAAGAACGAAAGGTTTGCCCCGATACCTCGCCGGCAGGCTGAAGAGGGTTGTTGCCGTCAAGCCTCTGTGACGTCTTTTCTGTACCCCCTTTCAAAGTCGAAGAAAGCCGTGTAAGACCGGCCACGTGGAGGGATGGCCGAGCGGTTGAAGGCGCCGGTCTTGAAAATCGGTAGAGTCCAAAAGGCTCTCGTGGGTTCGAATCCCACTCCCTCCGTTTTTTTCCGCTCCTCTCCCCCGAAACTCGGCCACGGCCGCGATTTCCAGAGAAATCCCGCATTCCATACCAGCTAGAGGAGGGTGGCAGGTATAGGGCCGGGCTGGGGGAGAGCCGCGGGCGACCACGGCGGTATCTCAAACGGCGCTCCTCGTGATCTGACGGATGGACGGGTCTCAGAGGGGCGCTACTATCCTGCCCCGGTGTGCTGTAGGCCGAGGCAAGCGTCCTCTACATTTTTTTGCCGTTTTACGTCTCTCCCTCATAATTTACCAGTGACAAACGCGGGGACATAGGGTAGTAATCGCGTAGTGTCGCCTGATGGGCCAGTGGGGGGCTCGACCGAAGACAGAGCGAGCACACAAGAGGAGAGAATGCAGGGGAGGGTCATCCCCAGGCCGTGTGACAAAACTGGCTAGGTCAACTGGCACCCTTTTTGGCGACATGAGGGAGATCACTTGCCAGTGTGGAGCAGTCATTCCGTGAGAAACACCTTTTCCCTGACTCGCCACCACAGCGCAACGGGTCAAGGGAAACGGTCGTCTGTGACGCCACAACCACTAGGCGACCACTCACGTCCGGTCGTACGGATAGTGTGGCCGGGCACAGATGCGACAAGGGGGCACAATGAGCACGTTTGTCACGTTGGAAATCGAGTTCCCTAGCACCGAGGACGCCCAGGGGTTCAGCGGGTGGCTCTCTTTGGAAGGCTACCATCGGAAGAGCCTCTCCGGGAATAGGGTCACGGTCGTTTTATCGAGTCACGGGAGTCGGTTCGCGGTGATAACGGAGGCCAGAAAACGGGGCAGTGCGATCATCATAGAAGGGGCCAAGGATGCTCAGGAGTCTGAATTGCAACATGAGCCCCTCCCCAATATCTCTCTACCGTCTGGAAAGAGGGAGATGCACCTGAGCGGAAGAGTAGACATTCAATGGGAGCGGAAAGACGGAGTGTTGGTTGCCGCAGTCATCGGGCGTGTCGACGGCAGCACTGCCGCGGAATTTCATCAGCTCTTGGAATCCGGTATTGAGCCCGGAGACACGGCCTTGATCCTGGACCTTGAGAAGCTGACTTTCATTAGCAGCCCGGGCCTGCGGGTCGGGCTGATTATTGCCCGGAAGTTTAACGAACCGGGGAAGCGGTTTGGGGTTTGTACCCTCCCGACCCATATCCGTGGGGTGATCGCCGTCAGCGGCTTTGATCAGCTGATTGCTGTGTATGAATCTCGAGCCGCCGCGCTCAGTGCCATCACAGAGGGTCAGCAGTGAGGGAGAGGCGCCTCATCGTTGGCTAGTATAGACCCCACAGGGGAATATATAGGCGCCACGTGTATCGATATTCCGTGCGCCGGATCAAGACGCCATACTACGGCGGACTCACCCGCAAATCAGTACCGCCCGTGACCGGTAGAGTCACCCCGGTGATAAAGCTGGCCGCATCAGACGCCAGAAAAACGGCGGCACTCCCAATATCCTGGGGTTGCCCCAACCGCCCGACGGGCACGGTTCTGGCGTACGCATCCTTCTGCTCGTCCGTCAGTGCGTTGTCCATCATAGGAGTTTGGATCGGACCAGGAGCTATGGCATTGACCCGGATGCCGAGCGGTGCCACTTCATAGGCTAAGTCGCGGGTTAATGCAGAGACGCCCGCCTTCGAGGCCGCGTAGGGGATATGCGGCGTGGTAAAGTGAAACGCGGCAATAGAGGACAGATTCACAATGGCTCCGCGCCTGTGTTTTTGCATTTCTTGAATGACACGCTGGCTGCACAAAAACGTCCCTTTCAGATTGGTGTCGAGAACCCTATCCCAGTCTGCCTCACTCTGGTCAGCAACAGACTTGATAACAACGACCCCTGCGTTGTTGACTAAAACGTCGATTGTGCCAAACCTGTCCAGGGTCTCGTGAACAAGCCGGTCAATCGAAGGAGCTTGAGTCACATCGGTCCGTACCCCCAACGCTTGAACGCCCGTCGCTTCAATCTCAGCGACAGCAGGGGCAAGGCCGTCCTGGGCCATATCAGCCACTACAATATTGGCTCCAGCCCGGGCTATACTCAGAGCGACGCCCAGGCCTATGCCTTGAACCGCCCCGGTGACAATTGCTACACGTCCATCGAGTTGCGCCATATATCCTCCTCGTCGACAAGGATGGGGCTTATTCCGGCCAGATCATATGATGTTCTCGGAGCACGGCTCGCAACCAGCTTGCCCTAGCTGGTCAGCGTCATATAGGCGGTTTGCAGGTCGGGTCCGCCAAAGCAGAGATGCGTGGTGAGAGGATCGGAAGTAAGAAGATGTTCCACTAACGCACCGCTGGGAGAAATGACGCTAATGCTCGCCATTCATGAGGGTCGCAACATACACCTCCTCCGCACCATTCACGGCTATGGAATCGGGCAGTGCATCCTGTCTGGCACTACAGCACACCGAGGGGCGGCATGAGGTGGAGTTCGTCGGTATGAATACCGGCCGGCTGGGCAATGACGCTCAGCATGGCATCGGCCACATCGCCTGGGGACAGCATTTTTGTCCGGTCCAGGTCTCCACCGCTCTTGTCCCACAGGGGAGTATCGACCGCGCCGGGAATCACCGCGGTGACTTTTATCCCTTCTGAACGAACTTCGGCCGCTAAGACTTTTGTCAGGCCGAGGGCGCCGAATTTGGAGGCGGTATAGGCGGTTGAGCCAGGGAGGATCATGTGGCTGGCAATGGACAACACGTTGAGGATATGGCCGCTTTTCCGGGGCAGCATATGCTTGAGAGCGCTTTTACAGCAGAGATACGTCCCGCGCAGATTGACGTTCATGAGCATGTCCCAGTCTTCGGTGCGGGATTCCATGATGGGACCAAAGGCTGCGCCTCCAGCGCTCGTCACCAGAATATCAAGCCGGCCATATTCTTCGACTGCCCTATCCATCAGGGTCGCGATTGCTTGTTCGTTGGTGACGTCAGTGGGAACCGCAATGGCTCGGGTGCCGGACTGCCCACATTCCCGGACAACTCCATCCAACGTCGCCTGGGTCCGGGCAGCGAGAACGACCTGTACACCAGCCTGAGCGAGGGCGAGGGCGGTGGCGCGACCTATGCCAGAACTCGCCCCGGTAATAACGGCAACCTGGCCGTGAAGTGTGTGGGATGACATGCTGGATTCCTCAGGCGCGATGCTTACGCGTGCTCTCCGTGATATTCAAAGAAATTCTTCGGGGTCTCCCATAACCCGACCCGTGACAGGTGCGTGCCCAGACGGGGTTGCAGCAGGTTCCAAATAACGTGGACAATGTTTTCGCCCGTGGGATTCAGATCGTGAAATTCCTCTGTTTCACGATTGAGGTGTTTATGATCGAAACGCTCGATCACCTCTTCCTGCACGACCTGCATGAGTTCCGCCAGGTCAAAAATCATACCCGTCTGTGGATCGATAGTGCCGGTGACGGTCACCTCCAATTCGTAATTATGCCCATGGCCGTGCTGATTATTACACTTGCCAAAGATTTCTCTATTCTGCTCGTCGGATAAGTGGAGGCTGTGGAGACGATGCGCTGCGCTAAAGCTGAATGATTTCGTGAGTGCGGCCATAGTACTTCCCTCTCCGCCCGACACATCGGACCAGAGTGTTGGTTCTTCATACAGGCGAACGCGAAAGAGCCGGGCTGCGGGCTGCTCAGAACGCAGCCGGTCTTCGAGATAGTCTCGCATATAAGCTGCAAGAGTTTCCGTCGTAGGAATGAGACGGCTGAAAGCCGGATGGTCGAGATTAATGAATTTATGGTCAAACTGGCCGGTGATCTCTTTGAGGAAGCGGTCGAGTTCCTTGATATTGATCACCATCCCGGTCTGTGGGTCGCTCTCACCGTAAACGGTCACGCGTAGGACATAATTATGCCCATGGCCGTACGGACTGACGCATTTCCCAAAGAGCCGCCCATTTTCTTCCTCTGAAAGGTCGGGATTCCAATAGCGGTGAGACGCCTCAAATTCAACAAAGCGGGTCAGATGATACATTGCTGCCTCAGTCGCACTCCCTCCTGAGGATGCAGCAAGGGTCGCAGGGGGTCAAGTAGGACAATTGCGGCATTCGACCCGGCAGAAGGAATCGCTCCGGCCTGTCAGCCCTGTAGGTCAGGCCCGACAGGTCAGGAGGGCAATTTCGCGCGGAGTAAAAAGACGGATGCGCTGACCCGTGACGCCCAGACCCCGGTTCACGTACAGGAAACAATTCCCGAGCGTATATTGGCCGCGTGGAAAGCGGGTAATAAAGCGGGCCAAATTCAACTGATGTGATTGGAACGGCAGGGCGAATTGACCGCCATGGGTATGGCCGGACACGGTGAGATCAATACCGAGATTGGCGGCCGCGGGAAAAATATCGGGACGATGTGACAACAAAATAATGGGCTCATGGCGCGGAACGTCTGCTCTGAGACGGGTGAGCGTGGCATCCGCATCGAGTCCTCGGGCCCAATCCTTCCCGCGGTCGTCCAGACCGATGAGATGAAGTGTTGTCCCTGCAATGGCCAGATGGGCGACCTGGTCCCGGAGAAGCGTAATATGGGTATAATCCGTCAAGCCGGCGGCAACAGCGTGCGCTCCCGCATATCGGTCGTGGTTTCCCAGGCAGGCAAAGACCCCGTGTCGAGCGTGGAGGGCGTTCAGACACGGGAAGAAGTCCGGGATATGGGCAGGATCGGCGTCTAGGATATCGCCGGTCAGGAGAATGAGGTCTGGCCGGAGCTCATTGACTCTCTGTACATAGGTTTCGAGTTCCTGCGTGGTGAGATTCGTCCCAATGTGGAGATCACTGATCTGCGCAATTGTGATGTGAGGACTTGTGGCCGGCCAGTGGGTAAGGGAGAGTTCTCTCCTGGATATGTGGAGTTGGCGCTGGCCCCCAAAGTAGCCATAGATGAAGAGGCCGGTCATGAGAACGAGACTCACGCCTGCAAAGAGCTGGAAGCCCCGTGTCAGCGCAGGCTGAACAGACAGATGGAGTTCGGCAAAGGGAAAAAAGAAGTCGCATACGGCGACGAGGAAAGAAAGCAGTGTCCATAACGCTCCACACAACACGAGAAAAACAAAGCAAAAGGCGCTGATAAAAGCCGAGGCAAAATAAATTCGGAGAGGGAGCCGGAGCGCTATGGGAAGAGCGGGCAGGCGTCGAGAGAAGCGTAAAAGGAAGAGATTCAAGCAAAAAAGAATCAGTGAGATAAGAAGAGCTGTGGCGGCTGACGGTGGCGAGTACGCTGGTAAAAAGACGCTCACAAACCAGACCGGCACAATCCATTGAGACAAGCTGATCGTGATTAAGAGGAGTGTGAAGAAGTTCGCAAAGAAAACGCTCGAAATCCAATGGAAAGCTTTCGGCGCGAGTTGGTGCGGTGAAGTTTTCGTCTGAGCCGTTGACACAATTATGCTCCGTAGAATTCGGGAGACTGAAATGCAATACCAGAAGCTAGAGCGGAGCAGCGATGAAGTAAAGACGGGCTGGCCCAGAGGCGTTGGTCGTCTTGTCAGGCAATCGGGTCGGCCAAGGCTTGCAAAATGCGCATCAGACGTTGGATTTCCTCCGGTTTAATATCCTCGGGTAATTCAACGACGGCCCGACGGCCCGTGCCAAGCGGGATCTCCTGTCTACACAAGGAAACGTCAGCCATTGCCTGAAAGGGAGGGGGGGGTGGTTGAGAGGGGAGGGGAGAGGCGAGCGTCAAGGCTTCTTCTGGGGATGGACGAGCGGTTTGAGACGGGAGAGGGGAGGCGGCGGTTTGAGGACGAAGAAGACCCAGGCCAGCGAAACGCGAGGAGTCCAGGAACGCACGAGAAACGACCTCTGCATTCTTTTTAGTAAATCTATGTTTTATAATCAGTTGGTTTGTCAGGTTGATGTCCGAAGGGAGACCCGTCTGTTCATATTGGGACAGCAAGCGCTGAAAGACCGTTGGTCTGCCGAGAGCCTCCCGTAAGGCCCGACAACGTTCCGTCTCACCCGTCGCATGTTCTATTCTGATGAACAGGTCGCTCACGCGGAGATCTTTCCCGATCGCTTCGAGGAGGCCATACTGGCGTAAGCTACTGAGTTTTCTATTAAAAGGTCCAGATTGCGAAGCGAGTGCAATGTGTTCGGCAATAGATTCCCGGCTTGTTGCAACCTGATTTTCGATACGAAAGACCTTCCGCGTATCCTCAAGGCACTCCTGGAGGCTGTAGGAAGGGGCATTCGGGCTTTTCGCTCGAGTGGTTTTTGCCTCAAGTGGCAGACTCTCCATATTTTACCCCCTACAGGGCGGTTATCCACAGGAAATAGTGAATGTGGATACAGTAATATATTATCCGCCAAGTAATGTTTGACTATAAATAGTAAGTAAATATTACTAAACAGGATTGAATAATTCAACATCCAACGCGCGTACCGTGGTTGTGACCGAGTGGCGGGATTCTACGTGTGAGTAATCACAGCAGTATTACAAGAGATGGCTCGGGAGACTTGTGAAGGTAAGAAAAAATAAGAGATAAAATATAAGTAAATATTTCTTCTTATAAAATATTAAGACTGAATATATTCCTATATAATAGCTAAAAATTATTATAATAAGTAAATTACTATTTTTTAGTGTAGTAATCTTATAAAATATCTATTGATTACTCACTCGGTTATGCGCAGGTCTGAAAGCGGCCGAGCTATATAGTGGTACATTATTTCTTGACCCCCTGAGCGAGAATTCCTATGCTTCATGGTGGGGAGTATGGCGAACAAAAATCTCAGCAAGAGTGTGAAAAAGAAGCGACCGCCTAAGCCGGCCGAGCGCTCTGGTGGAAAAATCTCCATTATTCTTGTCGATGATCACCCGATTTTTCTGTCCGGCCTCCAGGAGTTATTTCGGAAACAGCCTGACTTTGAACTCCTTGGCGTAGCGGAGAGTGTGGCTGATCTTGAAAAGCTCCTCGAAAAGAAAAAACCTCAGGTTATTCTCATGGATTTCGAGCTGCCCGAGGGGGATGGGATCAGTGCGACGGCTTTCGTGCGTAAGCAGTCACCGGAAACCAAGGTTGTCATGCTGACCGGCTATGATAACCCGCCTCTTATCTTTCGTGCTCTGAAGGTTGGGGCTGTCGGATACCTGCTCAAAAATACCCGCTCGAAAGAGATTCTTGAAACGCTTCGCAAAGTCGCAGACGGAGAAGTGTTTTTGAATCCTGACTTAGCCAGTAAGTTTTTGCACGAGTTTCAGCGTGACCAAGAGGTCGAAGAGCTGAGACGTTTGGTCCAGACACTGACGAATCGAGAGGAAGAAGTCTTACGTTCGGTGGCGACCGGCGCCTCGAATAAAGAGATCAGTCGGCAACTCTTTATTAGTGAACTCACGGTCAAGATGCACTTGGCGAGCATTTTTCGAAAGTTACAGGTGAATGATCGGACGAAAGCGGCAGTGCTGGCGCTGAAGGCCGGTTTGGGGGACGAATGACGCGGCGGGTCCCGATGCTGCCATACATGCTCTCTCTGGTGTTGTTTCTACCAAGAGTTGCGGGTGCCGAAGCCACGGAGACGAGGGTGCAGGAGCTCCTGACCGAGTGTCAGGCTGCGTATCACCGCCTAGTCGACTACCGCGGTATATTACGGCACGAGATATGGGAAAAGGGCGGTACCCAGAGGCAGCACGAAATTGCCGTCACCTTTCGTAAGCCATCTTCCCTGCTCATGCAGTGGCAATCGGGTTTATACCGTGGGACAACCCTGCTCACGAGGCCAACCCGGGATCTGGGCACAATTTTTATCAAACTCGGCGGCTGGTTCGATTACGTCCGGGTCAGTATTCCCTCCACGGAAATTAGCGACCCTTTTGCACCAGCTCTCAAAGATGTGAACGCGTGGTTATACACACTCAGAGCCCTCTCTCAACGGCCCAGGGCTGATCGCAGTCTCCAGCTGGTTGCTCTTCAGCCAGGAGACCCACAATTGGCCGAAGGGCGAGTAATCCTGTCCGTGCCGGCTTTCCTCGTTCCATTTCGTGACAACACGGTTGCGACGTATGAGTTCGTGATCGAGCGGGGAACCGGTCTGCCGTTTGAACTCATCTTGCGAGGGGCCTCCGGAGAAGTCCGCCAACGCTTGTCGTATACAGACCTACAGGTCAATATTGGGATTTCTCAACAAGTTTTTGAGCGTGAGTCTCCCGGATCTGGTGACCCAAGCCTGTTTCGACCCGGGACCGACCTGGATGTCCGGGGGTTTGCCCAAAATTGGTTGCGCCGTGCCGGTGAAATCCAAGACTATACCGGGGTGTGGGTGACTGAAGCGCGGCGTGGGAACCAACTGAGCCGTCGGACGGCGAGATTCAAGTTTCGAAAACCGTTCGATGTCTATATGGCCTGGGAACCGGAGAGCGGCGGACTCAAGGAAGCGTTATTTCGGACGGGTTGGAATAGAGAGCGGGTCCGGGTCCGCACCTCGTTGTTCGGTCTCCCGATCATTGGAGACCTGGTACCGGACGGTTCGTGGGTGCAACGAGAATTGCACGCTTCTCTGACAGAGTTTGGATTTGATCGGGTTGTTGAGCGGCTGCAGACACAACTCTTACAAGGCTGGCTACAGAGTGAGTTGGAAGTACAATTTCGTGGTATTCAAGAGCATGACGGTCGCCCCTGCTACGTCCTGGAATTTGTCTTTCCGAATACTCAATGGCGGACCCATCCTTATTATCGTATCGTGCTGCACTGGGACATCGTCCATCGCGTACCGGTCAAACAAGAAGCCTACGATTGGAATAATCAGCTGGATACCCGCTACGGGTTTCAGGATCTCCGCTTCAACGTCTCGCTGAACGAATACGATTTTAACTCGACAAACCTCGACTATGGTTTTCTCTTATTCCGACGTGTCCCGTGGCTTGATTGGTTTCTGACGGGACGGGAGTGATGAGCGACGAGAGAGTGCTCAACTCTCTGCAAGCTGGAACCGCCGGCGGCCTGCTCGGTCTCCTGTTGGCCGCCAGCGGTTTTGTCGCGTTTAATCTTGGCCATCTCGAGCTCTACCAGGCGTTCGTGCCCTTGCTGTGTATCGGGGTGTTGTTGCGGGTTGAGGTGGGACAAGACTGGTTCCTGTCTCTCTTACTCTTTGCCGTGACGAGTTCACTGCTGTATACCGTTGGGCTGTTTGCATTACCCTTACTCCTCGGATCAATACTCCTCGGTCTCCCCCTTGCTTTTGTGGTGAGATGGTGGGGCGTGGATGCCGTGCCACAGACCGTCCGAGAGGACGTCCACCCGGTCCGACGGATTCTCGAATTGTGTGCGCTGCTGCAAATTGCCCTCTTTGTCCGCTATCTTGTCTACCGTTCGAGCGGTGGGCATATTCCCATTCATATTGGAGAATTTGAAGAATTGGCACGATTCATCCTGAGTGAAGCAGGGGGATGGGCCGTTTTTGCCCTGGGTTACGGCTTACAGCACCGAGCGCGGTATGGGACACTCTATACGTCCGGACTCGATTTTGCGGGGAATTTCCCGACGTTGATGATTACGGGGCTCCTGCTGGTCACGCCGTATAGTGCGATCATGATCCTCGGGGTCAATACCTTCGGGGGGGCAGGGCTCTACTTAAGCGCTATTCCAGTTGGGGCGGCCCATGTGCTCCTGCGGACCCTCACACTCCGCAAAAAAGAAATTGAGCGGCAAAATACGCAACTTCAGTTGATGAATGTCGATATGGCAAGAAGTGAACGCATGGCGGCAATTGGCCATATGTCGTCAACGATATCGCACCAAATCCTCCAGAAAATCGGCCTCCTGGGTCTTCAGTGCGACCTGTTGCGAGACACGCTGGACGAGATGCAGCCCCCCACCCACGAGATGCTGGAAGAGGCCTCCCACCGGGTCGAACAACTCGATGCGGCCATTACCGACTTGAACACCACGCTGTCTGATCTGCTGGTCTTTTCCCGTGATTTTGCCGTCCATCGTGAGCCTGGGCTCTTAGGCAAACTCCTGCAAGAGGCGGGGCAAGAAATTCACGAAGCCGCTCGGGCGCGAGGGGTGACGCTCCGCTATGAGCTAGCAATACCGGGTGAGGGGCCTCCCATGCCCTTTGATCATATCAAACTCAAGCAGGCCGTCTTGAATCTCTTGACGAACGCGCTGGAAGCCTCATCCGAAGAGGGACAGATTACGATTGGGGCGCGACAGGTGCAGGACCAGATGCAGGTCACAATCCGAGATACGGGTACCGGGATTCCGGAAGGAGTGGGTCAACAGATGTTTGCCCCCTTTGTTTCCACCAAGAAAACTGGCTCCGGCTTAGGCCTCGCCTTCACGCAAAAAATTATTGAGCTCCATAACGGGAGGATCTCCGCGCATAATAATAGAGAGGGAGGTGCGACCTTTACCTTTAGCCTGCCACTCACCGTGCCAGAACAAAAAGGATAATGAGGCGTATGCAGTTACAGCATGCACGCGCGCTGGTGACCGGCGCGGGCCGCCGCATCGGACGCGCAATTGCGATTGCTTTAGCGCAAGGAGGAGCGGATGTGGTCCTGCACACGCATACGTCGTCAGGAGACGAGACGAGACGAGCGGTGCAACAATATGGCCGCCGCGCCTGGATTGTCCGTGGCGACTTGGCAAATCGCCATGACGTACAGCGTATCGCCCATGAAGCACTGGAAAAAACAGGGAAAATCGACATTCTCATCAATAATGCGGCCGTGTTCTTTCCGACACCAGTCACCACCCTGACCGCGCAGGAATGGCGCACTTTTCGTCAGACGAATATATCAGCCCCCTTCTTCCTCTCGATGCTCCTCGGAAGACAAATGTATCGACAGGGGCGGGGAAAAATCGTCTTTCTGGGAGATTGGAGCGGTCGGCGACCAAGTCGAAACTTTCTTCCCTATTGTGTATCCAAGGCTGGAGTACACACGCTGACGCAAGCACTCGCAAAGGCCTTCGCCCCCTATGTCCAAGTCAATGAAGTCGCTCCAGGCCCGGTCCTCCTGCCTGAAGACTATGGCCCGGAGCAGCAGGAAGAGCTGCGGACCCGTACGCCGCTGCAACGTTTCGGGAGCCCGCCCGACCTGGTGCGTACGGTCCGCTTTCTTCTGGAGTCGGGGGATTTTGTGACAGGGGCCAGCTATGTGGTTGACGGCGGCTGGCTGGCTCGGGGTCCCGACGGCACCGAGACCTCACTATAATGGGTCTGACACGGCGCGCCAGGGGCAAAGTGATAGAGAAATCGGTGCTCTCGAGCGGAATACGCAAGTAATGTCGAAGAGCAGGTGCCGTAGCCCTCGAGGTGGATGCACAGGCCGTTGCGCGGGTCTTCCGCTCGGGGGTCGAGCGGCGTGGCATGGTCTGCTAGGCGCTCATGGAGGAGACGAAAAAGCCCCGCGATGGAAAAAGACGACGCGGGTGCTGCCGTCATTTTCTCAGCGACGGTCTGAAAATGCTGAAACGAGTGGGCGATCTTGGGACACTCAGGATCGTTGAGGTTCATATTGGTCAACAGATGGACCCCAGGCTCGAGCTGCTGGACACGGATGGTCTGCTCAGTCGGATAGACGACATAGGCGGACTGGCTATCAACGAGGAGAAGATTGAAGGGGTTGTAGCGATCGACCGGTTGGCGCTGCACGGACGTGGCAGCCTGGCGGGCGGACGTCGCCTGAAGCGCATCCAGACTTAACAATCCACGCGAACGCCGGCGCGGGTCAGTTGGGTGCGGCGTGTGCCGGTTGAGCATGCCGGCCACGAGCCCATACTCGTTGACACCCAGCCAGGTTCCTCCGGCAACCAGGTCCTTCCCGCCAAAAATCCAGGGCGTGTGCCGGAGCACGACCGGTCCAGTGGAAGGCCGATTCAAAAATTCATCCCGATTTGCCGCTACCACGAGAGGATAATCCTGAAAGAGCTGAAAGTATAAGGCGAGCGTACACATAGCGCGCGGCAGTATAAGATGGGGGGCGAGGTGTCGCAAGAGGGAAGGGGGTTCGCGTTGTGTTTCAACTGCCCCTGTGATAGGGTCTGCCGGCACGTATGCACTGAGGAGGAAGAATGTTCGAATCTGTTGATGACGTTGTTTCAAGACTCTCAGACCAGAAATATATTTGTAGTCGTCAGATCGCGACCGTTGTCTATTTAGCCAGCCAACTCCGCAAACCCATCCTGGTCGAAGGGCCCGCCGGTGTGGGGAAAACGGAACTCGCCAAGGTGGTGGCCGGGGCGATGGACTGTGAACTGTTGCGCCTGCAATGCTACGAAGGTCTTGATGAGGCCAAAGCGTTGTACGAATGGGAGTATGCCAAGCAACTGCTCTACACTCAGATTCTCAAGGACAAAATCAGTGAAGTACTTGAGGGTACGGCAACCTTGAAAGAGGCGGTTGAACGTATCGGCAGGCAGGACAGCGTCTTCTTTTCGGAACGCTTTATTCTGCCTCGACCTTTGTTGCAGGCGATATCGGCTGACCATCCGCTGGTCTTACTCATCGACGAGATTGATAAATCGGATAGTGAGTTCGAGGCCTTTTTGCTGGAGGTCCTGAGTGATTTTCAGGTGAGTGTGCCCGAGTTGGGAACGATTCAAGCCCAACAGATTCCGGTCGTCGTCTTGACCAGCAATAACGCCCGTGAGATGTCAGACGCGCTCAAACGGCGCTGCCTGCATCTCTTCATCGATTTCCCGAGCCAGGAGCAAGAACTCGAGATTGTAAAACTCAAGGTGCCGGGGATTGCCGCGCAGCTCGCCAATCAGGTGGTGGAAGTAGTCCAGTCGATCCGCAAACTCGACCTGAAAAAAATCCCAAGTATCAGCGAGACCCTGGATTGGGCGAAAGCGCTCACCTTACTCAATGTCCATCGGCTTGAGGAAGCACAGGTGAATGAGACCCTGAACACAATCCTGAAATACGAAGGGGATGTGCGCAAGGCCGAGGCGGAGTTAAAGGAATACATCAGCCGTCAGAAGGCAAAGGTCGAGACACCGACGACGAGTCAGGAACAAGACGACAAAGACCTCCTCCACTAGTTTGGCTCGCGTGAGGCTGTATGGACGACAAAATTATTGAATTCGGCCACCTGCTGCGCGAGAACGGCCTGAAAGTCTCAGTGGCGGAGAACATGGATACCTTCGCCGCTCTGGGATTGGTGGGGGTCTACGATAAGCAATTGCTGAAAGACACGCTGCGCGCGACCTTTGTCAAACGGCAAGTCGACATCCCCGTCTATGACGAACTCTTTGACATGTTCTTTACCGGCCTCGGCGAAGTCATCAAGGCTGCGGCCGCGTCCACCATGCAGGCGATGGACATGACCGAGGAAGAGTTTCAAGAATTCCTCGAACAGCTCGAAGACGCCTTGCAGAATATGGACCAAGAGCTGTCGGACCTGGCGCGGGCCTTACTGACGAATAATACCGGGCAACTCGAAAAAATGCTCCAGGAGGCGGCCCAGCAGGCGAATCTTCAGGAGATTCAGCGCTCTTTTCAGGAAGGGCAGTTTGCGAACGCGCTCGCCCAGATGATGGGTTTCGGCAATATCCAGCAGGAAATGCAAACCCTTAAGGACGCCTTGCAACAGGCCGGCCTAAGCCCGGAACAAATCGAACAGTTATCCCAATATATTGACCAGCGCCTCCAAGACCTGGCGCATATGATCCGCAGCTATGTCCGGGCCGAGTTGGAGAAAAAAGACTCGGAACTGCGCGATCAACAAAAGATGCGGAGTTTGGCCGACAAGAGTTTCTATTATCTCTCTGAGGACGAAATCCGAAAAATGAAGGAGGCGGTCACCAAGCTGGCCCAGCGGCTCAAACATATTATTGCGATTCGGCGGAAACGGGCCAAACGGGGACGGCTGGATTTGCAACGGACGATCCGAAAAAACCTGCAATACGGCGGCGTGCCATTCAACATCATTCTTGATGTGAAAAAGAAAGAAAAACCGCAAGTTGTTATTCTGTGTGACGTGTCCGACTCGGTGCGGAACGTCTCGCGTTTTATGTTGCAGTTCGTCTACTCGGTCCAGGATCTGTACTCCAAGGTCCGCAGCTTTATTTTTGTGGCCGACATTGGTGATGTGACCAAGCTGTTCGAGGACAATGACGTTCACCAAGCCATTGATTTAGCCTTGCGGGGCAATTTTATTAATATCTACGCACACTCGGATTTTGGCCGAGCATTCAAGACCTTTCATCGGGATTATCTCTCTATCATCAATAAGCGGACCACGGTGTTAGTGCTGGGCGATGCGCGCAATAATTATAATCTGCCGCACGACTGGGTCATTCGGGATCTGCAACAAAAAGCCAAGCAGGTCATTTGGCTCAATCCTGAAAGCCGGCTGACGTGGGGATTTGGCGATAGCGAAATGGATCGCTATGCCCCGTATTGTGATCTGGTTGAAGAGTGCCGCAACCTGAATCAGCTCTACCGGGTCATTGATCACTTAGTGACCGCCTAGAAGAGTCGATGTGTCCTCCACTAGACATTATAGGCTGGACACGTTTACTCTTTTACTCTTTACGGTAGGCACGTTCTCTTGAAGGTGCTATCCTTTTTGTGATCTCACGCAAATGGAGGAGGAATGGACCGCGAGGGTTTTATTGAAATGAAAGTCGGCGGGTTGACGCTCGACCCGGTGACCAAGACCCCGATCGTCATCCTGAAAGACGCGGAGAATAAGCTCAACCTGCCGATTTGGATTGGCTTGATGGAAGCGACCTCAATGGCGACCGAGCTGGAGGGGATCAAAATGGCGCGTCCCATGACCCATGACCTGCTCCACAATATGATCAAAGAGGTCGGCGGCAGGATCGAGGCTATCGAGGTGACGAGTCTCCAGGACAACACGTATTATGCCGCCATCCGCCTCAAAGTTGGAGAACGAGACATCTCGGTTGACTCCAGGCCGAGCGATGCCATCTCGCTTGCGCTGCGAACGAAATGTCCCATCTTTGTGGCGGCCCAGGTGCTTGAGTCGTCGAGTGTGCTCCAACAGGCGGAAGACAGTGAGGAAGAGGCTGACTTGTCGAGTGTTTCTCGGGATAAATGGGCAGAGATCCTGGAGAAGATGTCTCCGGACGACTTTAAGTACAAGATGTAGTCTCTTTCCGCGACAACTCGGTACGGGCCATGGCGCGCAGTCGTAAGCAAGAGCTGTCTCCATCTTCATACCCCTCGGCACGTTTGATTGAATGGTTCCGGCAGCGGTCGGACATCGTCACGCACTATAAACGGCAGATTGTCCTTGGGGGTGTCGTCGTCGTCGTATGTGCCATCTCCGGCATTTCCTGGGCTGCCTGGGCACAGTATCGCCATAGTCAGGGATTGGCCCATTTTCGCGCTGGACTCCTTGCGGTTGAGTCGGAAGCGTACGATGTCGCGATTGCCGAGCTTACCCAGGCGGAGGAGGTGCTCTCCGGCGAGAGTAGGGGGGCTGCCGCCTTGCACTTAGGGGAAGTGTTTGAGAAGCGTAATCAGCCAGTAGAAGCGAAGGCTGCCTACGAGCGAGTCGCCACGTTTCATGATGCTGGATCGTATTTGAAACAAATTGCGCTCTTACGTTTGGGTCAGGGTGCGGAAGAAGCCGAGGAGTTCGCGGCTGCGGCCCAGTGGTATGGTGAAGCTTCTCGGCTGGATGGACCAGGTAAGAGTGAAGCCCTGTTGGCCTTGGGAGAAGTCTTGGAGCGCCAGGGGGAGGCCACAGTGCCCCAAGCGTATTTTGATTTATTAGAGCAATTCCCCGACTCACCATTGGCCGAGATCGTGCGCACCAAGACGGGCAAGTGAGTTTCTATATGACATATATTATGTCTGATAATATATATTTTGTAAAATTATGAGCTGGCTGAGGAGCGAAGGAGCTCTACCATTCGCCCTCCCGCACCTTTAAGGCCTTCTACACGCCCCACGTCCTTCGGCCCTGGCGGACGGAGTTTCCCGGCCTAGGATTCGTTGGCTGCCTCTCTGCCGCGTGGACCAAGGATCTGCTGACGACGCTGGGGGGCCACTTACTGACGCCGCTCAAACGCAAAATGAAACCGCGCCTCCTCTTGGGGACGGACAAGCTCTTGCTGCGTAAACGCGCGATTGTCGCAACCCTCTTCGATCAACTCAAAACCATCTCCCAGATCGAACACTCCCGCCACCGCAGCCCAGCAACTTCCTCGTCAATCTCCCCTGTGGCTCATCGCCTCCTGCCATCACCCCAAGATTCCCTTCACTTTACCGCTTGCCCCACCTTCCCCCTGGCTTCACCCGAACTTAGGTTATTAGTATTAGTGCTGTAGTCCCACGCAAACGGAGGAGGAATCAGTCCCCTCCTTGAGGGCTCTCTATGTTTCCGTTCGGCCCGGCAAGTGTGGCCTGTCCTCTCTAGCGGTTTTCCCTCGAAATGATCAGATTCCTGTTTCTGCCTTCTTAAAGCAACGACTATGGAGGTATCGGATGACTGTAAAGTCATTGTTATAAATGAAAGATATTGACTATAGTCAATATCTAATGTCCCAGAACATAGGACCAGGAAACCCACCTATTTTTTCGTGATAATTTTTAGGGAATTAAAGATATATAGTTTGTAATCTAGGTTTTTGACTATAGTCAATATATTATTTATATGTGTGGATTCGGCATCACCGGGAATAAAAAAGGAGCCGAAAACCGGCTCCTTTTTTATTCTTCTAAAACGCTATGAACTTATGACTGCGATAACTCGACGGAGAGACTCGCCTCACCACCAGCTTCCACTGTGACCTTCTGCATGCTTTCACCCAGGGTCTCATGCCAGATCTTTACTTCATACTCGCCAGCAGGCACATCGCTCAGGCTAAACTTCCCCTCCCCGTCGGTCACCGCGAAATACGGATGGTCCATGACCACAATCCAGCCGGTCATCCAGTTATGCGCGTCACACGTCACTTTCACGTACTCGGGATGGTCGAATTTCTTTTTCAGTTTCTTCTTGAACTTCGGCTGTGCCTGATTAAAGGCCGGGTTTGCTTCGCTATAAGTATGGATGTTATGCAAAATGCCATCGTTATTGAGAATCTCGAGTTCCGAGCCAGCCGGCGTAAGCACGATATGCGGCGTGTAGACACATTCTTTTTGATCCAAGGGCTTGGCCTCGCCAAAATCTTTTCCGCCGGAAATATTCGAGATTGAGATGACCGCGTTTTTTATGCCTTTGTTCTCGCCAACGACGAGACTCTCATCATATTTTTGCGTCTGCGCACAGACCTTCGTATCCTTAGTGACTTCAATCTGTTTTGCTTCGGGCGCGTCACCGGCAAACGTAATGGTTCCGCTAATGCTCCCGCCGTTGCTGACTGCACCCGCGTCGTACCCAAGGGCCACGGAAGCGAAAGAAAGACTTGCTCCTGCAACCAGAGAAATAATCATCTTGCTATTCATTATACGCATGCTACCTCCTCTTCAGAATTGAAATTCGTCTATTGTTTCGGAGGCTGTATCAGCCTCTGTTCCACTCGACCCATTCATACTGGCAAACGGATCGTCGATGCCAAGCAGCATGATATAATCCCGCATGGCTATAATTTGCTTATCCTCATCGCCGTCAAAGATATCATCCGGACCACCGGGGTAAAAGGTGGGCATATTCGTCCCCGGCATGAGAGCCTGGGGATCTTGAATCCACTCGACAATCCACTCTGGATTCAGGCGTTCTTTTGCCAGAGCCAAGTCCGGTGCCCAGCCGGCCGGTGGGCCCTCCGGCTTGCGGTCGCCCTGCTGATGGCAGGAGAAACACGCAAAATAGTCCTCTGACATGAGGACCTCACCCACATGAACCATTTCCGGCGAGGTGCGTGAGCGGTCAAAATAGTTGTACGGAATCTCCAGCTTACTCAAGGCGTTAAAATAATCCACGATGCCACTGGCCTCGTCATTGGCAAAATGAAAGGTCGGCATCCGCAGTTCAAGCCAGGGACGGATGGGAACCGGCTGTTGGAGAAAGCCGTAGAACCACTCAGGCTGCACCTTTTTCCCCTGGCCGGTCAGAATGGGCGGGGCAAAGGAAGGATTATCCAAATAGAGTGAGCGCACATCTCCGCCGCCACCTTCAATGACATGACAACCGGTACAATTGTAGTACTGGACCAGACGCTGCCCTTTGACAATGGCGTCGGTCAAGTCACTGTGCGCGGTGAATTGCTCAGGTACATGATGTCCGGTCTGACTCTTCAAAAAGACGCGGACAGAGAGAATATCCTCGTCCGAGAGATTGAACGACGGCATGAGCTGCTCAATCCGCTCCGTGGCGTAGCCCCGCGGGGCATTGACCTTCTCATACGTCCAATCTTCCCAGGTATGCGGGACATCGGTCCGATTCCCAAAGAAGAGTTCTTCCAGACTCTTCTCCCCAAATGAGGTCAACTCCACCCCAATCCGCGCTTCTTTTTCCATGCCGGGGATGTCGTGGCAACCATGGCAGCCATATTTTCGGACCAAGCCCTCCCCTTCGAGCACCAGGTCCGGATCCTCCAGCTCGGCCCGCATGTCCGGCCGTTCAATGTCCGTCTTGAGGGTCAAAAGATAGGACACGATGGCCTGTGCCTCCTCGTCACTCAGACGCAGATCCGGCATGGCCGTATTTGGTGAGTAATCACGCGGATTTTTGATCCAGTGGTAGAGCCAGCGCGCGTTCGTCTTCTCTGCAACGCGGGCTAAATTCGGTGCATGATTTTTGTTCTGCCCGACCATAGTCGCAGTTTGTTCCGGACTGAATCCGTGGCAGGCCCGGCAGCCAAGGGAGTTGACGAGTTGCTCGCCTTTTTGGACGAGTTCCACATTAGTCGAGTCAATCCCTTCAGGCTCAGGATGAGATTCCAACCACGCCTGCCCCTCCTCCATGCTGGCCTTCATCAAATAGGCCGTCACCGCCCGGCCTTGATCCTCGGTAAAGAAGAAGTCCGGCATGCGGGTATGCGGTCGAAATTCGTGAGGGTTCGTGACCCATTCAACCATCCAGGCCGGGTCGGACTTGGCGGCGACCCGCCGCAGGTAGGGACCTATTTCCTTGGCCTCGCCATACCCTTCGACCAGATGACAGCCGGTGCAGCCGAGCTGCATAAAGAGCTTTTCGCCGCGGGCGATATGCTGGCCAACTGTGGCAGTCCTCGTGGCTACCGTCTGTATATCCGTATGACAACTGAGACAGTTGGCTTCCATTTTGGGACCGAGCAGCAGCGGATGCTCCCAGAATTGGACATAGCCGTGGGCAATATCCACGCTGCTGGTGGCAACCCCCTGGCCGTTATGACACGAGGTGCAGCCGAACGATTCCGGAGGATGATTCGTCATTATGACATCATACTGCGGATGGGTTTTGTGCGGGTTCGGCTGGTCTTCAAATCCCCGCTTGTCGATACCGACATGGCAGGATTGGCAGCGGTCAACGCGTGACAGCGGCGTATCAAAATTACTCCGATCGAATTCCGGCACGACCACCTGCGTAATAGCGGGAATCGTGGGCAGGACAAGCCCCGGGAGCGGCTGCAGGACGTAATTGTCGAGCCGTTGGGTCAGGAAATCCTTTTGCTGGTGCATTTGACGCAACATGTCCTGGGCTTCAATAACACGCGCGTTGATCTCATTGATTTCGTTTTCAATCCGGTCCCGCTCCGATTGCTCGGTCAGAAAAACCTTCTCACGCGCGTCCGCCTCAGCCAGGAGCGCATCAAGATGGGCTTTCTCGTCTTTCGTCGAGTGTTCTAACTGAATCGCATGGTCGTATTCGTACCAAGCGGCCTCAATCTCACTACGGACGATACGTAAGGCGTTCTCCGCGTCACTCGTCCGCATTTCGGCAGCCGCCAGCTCGGTTTGCAGCGCGGCGAGGCGCTGCCCCCCTTCCCCGCCCGCGATATCGGCCTGGGCCGACCCTAAGGAAGCGAGCGCCTCCTGGTAGGTCGAGTCTGCGGCGAGACGCTCTTCTTCAGCCTCGATTTCCGCCAGGGTTTGATTGTAGGCGAGCATCGAGAATTCAGCCTGATATTTCTTCCAGGGCCGGCGCGAAATCGCGTCGTCCCAGACCGACCAGACCGACCCGATCAGTAGCAGTCCCACTGCGAAGAGAAATACTCCACTATACGATTTCTTTTCGTCGTCAACTTCTCTACGTGCCATAATAATCCACTATGAGCCGGTTGCTCGCGTCTCAAGGAAGCGACCCAGATAAAACACCACCACCCCAATCCCGAGGAGCCATAATTCCTTACCCATACTCTTTTCTTCAGTCAGACCAACGAATAAAGCATAGCCAACGTCGGCAATCCCAAGCGCCTGAAGAATTTTTGCCAGATAGAACATCATAAAGAGTAGACATGTCCTCCTATGGATACTCGATGCCGGATACGTTTACTCTTTTCAGACATTAATCCACGGCGTGACTAAAATATATTTTACATTCAGTATATGACGCAGCAGCATCTTAATCACTACGGCAATCATATTCAGCGTGAGAAATGACGTTAAGAAAAATCGAGCCGCGCCCCAGCGCTGCATAAATTCACGGCCCTTGAGCCACACCACCCACCAATACATGGCAGCGGTCCCCAGCACAAAGAAACCAATGATGAGCGACAGACCGAAGACGGCTGCGGTCCAATAGTCCCGGATACCAACCAGATAGGGCAGGTCCTGGTTGGTCAGGGCTTCAACCAGATGGGCGTCCCACACCTCCCAGGGCCAAAACCAGTTCCAGCCCGGCCCTCTGACAAAGGTGCCAATGATAATGGTTGAAATCCATAGCACGTGGAAGCCAAAGATGAAGGTTATGATTTCATATTTTCGTTCCTTAAACGTGTAATAACCGTTCCCCTTGGGATTAATGTCGATGTAGGGAATGACCATCAGCCCCATGATAATGAAGGTGGGTGCCACCACTCCGGCATGCCAGGGATCGAAAAAGACCAATATTTCTTGCAATCCAAGGAAATACCAGGGCGCTTTGGACGGGTTGGGCGTACGCCCAGGGTCGGCCGGCTCTTCAAGCGGCGCATCGACCAGCAGCGACCATAAGAGCAGGAAGATAATCGTAAACAGGGTACAGAGGAATTCCGCTCGGACCAGATTCGGCCAGGTATGGACCTTATCATCGCCGGGGCCGGTCGCCTTCTTGAGCGTGACTTCGACGCGCGTGGCAGCTGAGCCCATTTCCGCCATAACAGCTTCCTTATCTGAATCTTATTGGTCTTCAGAAGAAGACGCCTTGGGTTTCGCCACTACATATAGCAGCCAGCACACAACGCCAACTAAAATGGGAATCGCGAGTACGCGCATAAGAGACCTCGACTAGAGAGCTGGCCCCGAGAATCCGTCACGCCGGATACGCCAGAAATGAACCGCCAGGAATAAACTCGTCACCAGCGGAATAAAGATGCAATGCAGAATATAGAAACGAAGTAAGGTATGGGCCCCAATCTCTCCGCCGCCAAAGAGAAAGGCGCGGGCGTCGTAAATCGGGTTCACCCCGAGCACCTCGTTGAAAGGTCCTTCATATCCCAACAGCGGGGTTGCCCGGCCCATGTTCGATCCAACCGAAACGGCCCAGATAGCAAGCTGGTCCCACGGCAGCAGGTATCCGGTAAACGAGAGCAGTAAGGTCAGGACTAAGAGCAAGACGCCAACGACCCAGTTAAACTCACGCGGGGGCTTATATGAGCCCGTCATAAAGACGCGAAACATGTGCAGCCAGACGGCAATCACCATGCCGTGGGCGGCCCAGCGGTGCATATTGCGCATCAACATGCCAAACGGCATGTCAAATTCGAGATACTTAATATCGGCGTAGGCATATTCCGCCACAGGGCGGTAGTAGAACATGAGATACACGCCAGTGACTACGGTGACCAGATACATCAGAAAGGTAATGCCCCCCATACACCAGGTGAAACGCAGGCGTGTTGCATGTTTACGGACTTTCGAGGGGTGCAGATGGAGCCAGACATTGCCCGAGACCATCAGGATACGGTTGCGCGGTGTATCTTCGTAGCCGTGGCGGAAAATGGACTGCCAGACCTGTGACTCCATGACCTGGCGTTTGAGTTCGTCAAATTGGCTGCTCATACTCTTTCCTTGCCTTTACACTCGCTCTTCCACTGGCAGCTAAATGCGCAAGATGCTGTCGGGATGTTGTTTATTGGGGTCAACGCCGGGCTGCATCTTAAAGATCTTGCTTTTATCCACGAGGAGTTGGCCGTCATCTGCCAAGGATAACTTAAAGCGGTCCATGGGCCGCGGGGCCGGGCCTTCAAAATTATAGCCAGTGCGATAATAGCCGCTGCCGTGACAGGGACATTTGTATTTATTCTCCGACGACGACCAGCGCGGAGTACAGCCGAGATGCGTACAATTGGCAAAGATGGCGTAGAAGCCCTGCGGTTCTCGGACGATCCAGGTGCGTTGATCTGAGCGGTATTTCTCGCTCACCTCGCCCACCGGGTAGTCCCCGGGAAAGCCCGCCTTGAAGGTTGACGGTGGAACGAAGAGCACCCGAGGAAAGGCGGAGCGGACAAAGGCGAGGAGACTCACAAGCGAAATCAGCCCGAAACCGCCCCAACTGAGCCTGCCAAAAAAATCACGCCGTGACCACAGGCCGCCTCGTTGCGCGCGTTCACGGAGTCGTTTCTCACGCTCCGCCCGTTGCTCAACACGGCGACGCTCCTCGTATTCCTGGATTTCTTCAGGAGAAGTCGGTTTTTTTGCCATGGAACTTACTCCTTAGTACATGCCTTGTTCTCTTATTTCTTTCTGAACATGAGAGCCAGCCAGCCCCCTACCCCCATGATCAGAGCCAATAACAACATCAGCAGCCCTATTGGGGCGAAAAGCGGGAGAAGAATAATACCAATCAGGAGAAATGGAATGCTCAAAGCAACTGGGCTAAAAGGAGAAGAAGGCTGAGCCGAATCTTCCCTCACGGGCTCTTCCGTTTGTGTTGTTTCCGTTTCGCCCTGCAGCAGACTGACTGCATAGTCACGCAATTCTTCACGTCCGTCCGTCCCGGCTTCGTTGATTAAGCGAGACAGCTCTTTCGTCAGGTCCTCGATGGTATTTTCGACATCCTGACCGGGCGCTGGTTTGTGCGCGTCTTCTGCCACAGAGTTTCGCCGTTTTCTTGGGCAATTTAGTAACGGGCTGCCCCTCAATCGTCAACTCCCCCTGCCCCTCTCAAGGAGCGGATCATGAAGCCATATCGATTTTCTCCCGCCCCCCCATATAGGGGCGAAGGACATGGGGTATGACAACGCTCCCATCCTCTTGTTGGTAGTTTTCAAGAATAGCAATAACAACCCGTGGGAGGGCGAGTCCAGAGCCGTTCAGGGTGTGCACCAACTCAGGTTTTGCACCGGGCGCGGGCCGGTAGCGTATTTTCGCCCGACGGGCCTGGAAATCATGAAAGTTGGAGCAGGAACTCACTTCGAGCCATTCGGCACAACCCGGTGCCCACATTTCCACATCATATTTGCAGGCCGCAACAAAGCTCAGATCTCCGGTGCACATCTGAACGACTCGATGCGGAATGTTGAGTTTGCGGCACACATCTTCCGCATTGTCGACGAGGGCCAGCAACTCCACATCTGATTGTAACGGCTCAACAAATTTTACCATTTCGACCTTGTCGAACTGATGGCCACGTTTAATGCCACGAACATCGCGGCCCGCAGACATTTTCTCCCGGCGAAAGCATGGCGTATACGCCACATGATACAATGGGAGCTGTCCAGGTTCGATCACTTCTTCTCTATACAGATTGGTCACGGGCACTTCTGCTGTAGGAATAAACCAAAAGTCTTCTTCAATATCCCGGTAGAGATTATCTCCAAATTTTGGCAGGTTACCGGTCCCAACTAAACAATCCTGTTTCACCATGGCAGGTGGGTATATTTCGGTATAGCCGTGTTCATTGACATGCAGGTCCAGCATCCAGCTAATCAACGCGCGCTGGAGGCGGGCGCCAAGCCCTTTGAGGATATAAAAGCGACTACCCGAAATTTTTACCCCACGCTCAAAGTCAATGATACCCAAGGCTTCACCCAGTTCCCAGTGCGGACGAGGAGGAAACGCCAAGGCCGGCAGTTTTCCTTCCGTTCGGATGACGACGTTTTCGTCCTCGTCTTGTCCAACCGGGACGTCGGGGTGGGGCAGGTTTGGCAGCTCCAGGAGCCGCTGCTGGAAGTCTTCTTCCTCCTGAGCGAGTTGTTTCTCCAGTTGGCTCACGCGCTCTCCAAGCGCGCGCACGGACCGGACGGCGGTGTCTCGCTCAGTGAGATCGGAAATTTTTCGGATATCTTTTGAACGGCTCGTGCGTTCAGCACGAAGAGTCTCGACTTCGCTGATGCGCGCGCGCCGGACTCGATCGCTATTGAGCAAAGCGTCGACATCAGTTCCTGGCACACCGACTGTTGCCAGCCGTTTTTTCACTTCTTCCGGGTTGTCTCGGATCAGTTTAATATCAAGCATACTTCGCTCTATTATCGTGAAGTTGAGAAGGCAAAAGCCTCTTTGGTATGGGTGAGCGGCGCCGTGTCTCCCTCCCCCATAATTCCAATGACGTCACATCGAGCCGCGTGGTCGTGAAGTGGGAAACGCGAAAGATAATAATAATGGAGAGCAGTCATGGCGATTGGGCGTTGCTTCCGCTTACGGACTGAGGCCAGAGGGTTTCCGAACTCCTGAGAGCGATGCGTCCGAACCTCCACGAAGACAAGCGTTTCTTTATCCTGCGCAACGCGATCAATTTCTCCGCGTGGACATTGATAATGGCGGTCCACAACCGTATAGCCGAGGCCCGGTAAAAACTGTGCGGCGCGGCGCTCGCCATGGTGGCCGAACAAGCGTCGCCGGTCGCCTCTCACCATAGGGAACAGGGTAGCTGACACGACTTGCGTGGATCAAGAGCGTCCTCCGGTAACCGGTCCACCACGTTGAATTGCTAGGTATGGTGTGACACACTGACACGCGTAGAAAGAAGAGCATATATGCGTATTACACCGGATGAAGTTCGACAGATTGCCGCCCTGGCCCGCCTGTCGTTTACAGAGGCAGAGTTGGCAGAGCTGACGCAGCATTTTGATACGATCCTCACCTATGTCGATAAATTGGACGAATTGCAGACCGACAGCGTCGAGCCGACCGCCCATGCAGTAGCGGTGTCCGCTCCGCTCCGAGACGACGTGGTCACCAATACGCCAAGTGCCGCCCAAACCGACGCCCTGCTGGCGAATGCACCAAGTCGGAAAACCCGTTTCTTTCGCGTGCCAAAAATCATTGAGTAAACATGTCATACTATGCCCTCACCATTCATCAAGCCCAGGAAAAACTGCGCTCTCGAGAAGTCAGTGCGGTCGAGCTATCGCAGTCGGTTCTGACCCGGATTCAAGATATAGACCAGCCCCTGCATTCCTATCTGACCGTGTGTGCCGAAGAAGCGTTCGCCCAGGCAGAAGCCGCGGATCGGACACTTGCAAACGGGGCGACCCCACCTCCGCTGTGCGGGATTCCGATTGCGCTCAAGGACGTTATCCTCGCCCAGGGCGTGCGCTCAACCGCGGGTTCAAAAATCCTCGAACACTTTATTGCGCCGTATGACGCCACCGTGACACAGCGCCTCAAGGAGGCCGGGGCCGTGATTATCGGCAAAGTCAACTGTGACGAATTTGCGATGGGCTCGTCCAATGAAAATTCGGCTTTCGACCCCTGCCGGAATCCTTGGGACACGGACCGGGTACCGGGCGGCTCCTCCGGTGGGTCGGCCGCATGCGTTGCGGCCGACCAGGCCTGTGCAGCCTTGGGAACAGATACGGGCGGTTCCATTCGTCTGCCGGCTGCATTCTGTGGCGTTGTTGGTCTGAAACCGACTTACGGGCGGGTGAGTCGGTTTGGTGTTGTGGCCTATGCGTCCTCCCTGGATCAGGTCGGTCCGTGTACCAAAGATGTCTGGGACTGTGCCCTCCTGCTGGAGGTGATTGCCGGCTATGACCCCCGTGATTCGACTTCCATCAATCGACCGACGCCGAGCTACACCGCCCATCTGGAGCGGGGCGTCAGCGGTCTGCGTATCGGGATACCGCAAGAATATTTTATTGACGGGATGCAGCCGGAAGTCGAAACTGCGGTCAGAGATGCGATTGCCCACTTGCAAGTCCTGGGTGCAGAGATCGTCCCCATCTCTCTCCCGCATACCGAATACGCGATTGCAAGCTATTATATCATTGCCATGGCTGAGGCGAGTTCCAATCTGGCCCGCTACGATGGTGTCCGCTATGGCTATCGGGCGGCTGAGGTTGAAGACCTGGGAGATCTGTATCAAACGACCCGCGCCCAGGGATTTGGCAGCGAGGTCAAGCGGCGGATTGCACTCGGCACCTACGTCTTATCGGCCGGGTATTACGATGCCTATTATGTGAAGGCGCAGAAGGTACGGACCCTTATTCGGCAGGATTTTCTGAGCGCCTTTGAGGCCTGTGATATTATTGCCACTCCGGTCGCCCCGACAACCGCGTTTCGGCTGGGAGAGAAGCTGGCGGACCCCCTCACGATGTATCTTTCGGATATTTTTACAATCGCGGTCAATCTGGCCGGCCTCCCAGGGCTCTCCGTACCGTGCGGCTTTGATCAGCACGGGCTGCCCATTGGACTCCAGTTGCTAGGGCGCCCCTTTGATGAAGCAGTATTGCTCCGGACCGGGTACGCCTACGAACAGGACCACGACTGGCGAACCCGTAAGCCGCCGCTCTAACAACAGAAAATTTGCAAAGTCGCAGTATGACCTACGAATCCGTCATTGGCCTGGAAGTGCACGCACAGTTACTGACCGAGTCAAAAATTTTTTGCGGCTGTTCGACCCGCTTTGGTGCAGCTCCCAATCAACATACCTGCCCGGTCTGCCTGGGTTTGCCCGGGGTCTTGCCCGTCCTCAACAAGAAGGTCGTTGATTTCGCCCTCCGCGCCGCACTGGCCACGCACTGCACGGTTGCGTCCACGAGCCGCTGGGCGCGGAAAAACTATTTTTATCCCGACCTGCCTAAGGGCTACCAGATCAGTATGTACGAGTTGCCCATTGCCGAACATGGTTATGTTGAGGTCGCCGACCAAGGACGCGCAAAAAAGGTACGCTTAACCCGGATTCATATGGAGGAAGACGCCGGCAAGAGCATCCACGATGCCGAGGCAGGGGCGAGTCTGGTTGACCTGAATCGGACCGGTGTTCCTTTATTGGAGATTGTCAGCGAACCGGATATCCGGTCTGCTGCGGAAGCGGGTCATTATCTGCGCAGCTTGCGGGTGCTGCTCCAATACATCGAAGTTTGTGACGGCAATATGGAAGAAGGCAGCCTGCGCTGTGATGCCAACGTCTCCATACGTCCGCAGGGAAGCGCTGAGCTCGGCACCAGAACAGAGATCAAGAACCTCAATTCGTTTCGGGCCGTCGAAAAGGCGATTGAGCATGAAATTCAGCGCCAGTCCGAGGTCGTCGAGACCGGCGGGCGGGTCGTCCAGGAAACCCGCCTCTGGGACGCCGACCGGGAGGTGACCCGACCCATGCGCAGCAAGGAGTTTGCCCACGATTACCGCTATTTCCCCGACCCGGATTTGTTGCCTCTGGTCGTGGACCGGGCCTGGGTCGAACATGTTCAAGCCGACCTGCCCGAGTTGCCGGCTGCGCGGCAGACGCGCTTCGTACACGACTACGGCCTTCCGGCCTATGATGCCGAGATATTAACGGCCCGCAAGGATGTCGCTGACTATTTCGAGGCTGGCGTACGCGCCTGCCCCACAGCACCCAAAGTCGTCAGCAACTGGGTTATGGATAGCGTGCTGCGCTTCGTCAAGGAAGAAAAACTGGACACGGCGCTGAAGATCGAGACCTGGCCGTGTTCGCCCGAGCACTTGGGTCTGTTAATCGGGTTGATACAGAACGGCACCATCAGCACAACCATCGCCAAGACCGTCTACGAGGAAATGCGCCAGACCGGTTCTCCCCCGGAAGAGATCATCGAGACCAAGGGACTGCGCCAGGTCAGTGACGCCGACACCTTACAGGCCGCCATTGCCGAGGTATTAACGGCCAACCCGGACAAAGTAGAGGCCTATCGTGGCGGCAGAGAAAAACTGCTCGGCTTCTTTGTCGGGCAGGTCATGCGCGCCACCCAGGGCAAGGCCAATCCCCAGATGGTCAATACACTCTTACGGCAACAGCTCTCCCAATAGAGATTCGACTGTTCCAACACAGGAGCCCAGCATGGATTTTCATTTTACCCCGGCGCAGGAGACCTTTCGACAGGAACTCCGCACCTGGCTCGCGGCCAACGTTCCGCACAACAATGGCCCGCTCCGTCACCTTCAGCCGCAGGCCTCAGCCGCGGACCTCACCTTTCTGAAAGACTGGCAGCGCACGGTGTACGAAGGCGGCTGGGCCGGGATTTCCTGGCCTAAAGAGTATGGTGGCCGTGGTGCTTCTCTGATCGAACGGATGATCTTTGATGAAGAAATGGCTCACCATAAAGCGCCCGGGTTGCTCAATGTCCTGGGTTTGGAGATCGTCGGGCCGACGATTATTGTCTATGGGACGGAAGAGCAGAAAAAAAAACATCTCGCCGCTATCTTGAGTGGTGCGGATATCTGGAGCCAGGGCTATTCCGAGCCGAACTCGGGCTCGGACCTGGGCTCACTCCAGACCCGCGCGGTTGACCAGGGCGATTATTTTTTAGTCAACGGCCAGAAAGTGTGGACGAGCTTAGCCCGCTACGCCAACTGGTGCTTACTCCTGGTACGGACCGACCCGGACGCGCCGAAACATCAGGGCCTCTCAGCCCTCCTGGTTGATATGAAGAGTCCGGGCATCACGATTGAGCCGCTACGGACCATGACCGGCGAGAGCGAATTTAACGAGGTCTTCTTCGAGAACGTCCAGGTTCCAAAGGCCAATATTCTGGGAGAAGTGAATCAGGGCTGGAAGGTCATTATCACCTCGCTCATGTTTGAGCGGCAGGGGCTGGGCTTCTATTTTACCTTTGCCCAAAAACGGACCTACGAAGACCTGCGTACCTGGCTGTGCGATTTCGGCTCGGCCTCGGGCCGGACGGACCGCCGGCTCCGCCAGAAGATGGCCCAGGCATATATCGATTGCGAAGTCTTGAAGTTGAATAATTATCGCGCCTTGACCCGGCTGCTGCGCGGCAATCCGGCCGGGCCGGAAGGCTCGATTGCCAAGCTGCATTGGGCCGAAACCAACCAGCGCATGCAAGACCTCGCCGTCGAGATGCAGGGAACGGCCGGTCAGCTCTATGACGAAGCCGAAGCGGAACATTATTGGCAGTACGGTTTTCTCCGCGCCCGGGCCAATACCATTGAGGGCGGCACGTCCGAAATCCTGCGCAACATCATCGCCGAACGTGTTCTCCAACTGCCTAAAGGCCGCTAACTAGGTCGTATAGGCCGAGTTGAAGTGGACATAGCCGGTGGACAGGTCGGAGGTGACGACATGGACACGGCCGCGATGTTGTGTTTTATGAATCGAGCAGAGAAGCCAGACGCGCCTCGGAATCGTCCGCAAAGGGGTTGATGATTTCGACGCCACCCAGGCGGCGACCGGCCTGCATGTCTTCGCTGATGATCGCGGAGCAGCCGCTTTGTCGAGCCGTAGCCCACAGCAGCGCGTCCCAAAACGCCAGCCGGTGTTCCTCAACCCCTTCAATCGCATTGATAAAAGCCGTGTCGGTGGCGGATACGACTCGAAATACGTCAATCCAGTCGCGCACGAAGGTGCCCGCATGAGAGAGAGCAAGCAGATTCTTCCGCGTCGTTGCATGGAAGAACTCGGCGAGCGCCTGGACTGTCAGCACGCAGTCGTGCAACGCCGCCCTCGCCACTATCTCTTTTGAACGCTTGTGCCGCTCGCCAGCGTCTCTATCAACAGCATAGATGAGGATATTGGTGTCCAACGAGAAACGACCCTTAACGGTCATAGATGTCTTCCCGCTCAACCCTCAAGCCCCCAAGTGAGGCCCCCTGCTCTAGTCTTGCCATCATACCACGATAGGCGGCCGCCCAAACAGGGTCGGCAGACTTGTCGGCTGCGTGGGGAATCAGTCTGGCGACGGGCTGGCCGCGCCGGGTGATCAGATACCCCTGACCGCGCTCGACTTCTCGGATTAATTTGGAGAATTCCTGGTTGGCGGTCATCAAGGATATCTCGCGCATTATATCCCTCCACATAATTATAGTATATAGTACATCTATAATTCGACCGGCCCGTATGTCAACGGGCATTTTTCCCTCCCCCTGGGAGGCTGCCTGTCACAGCAGGCCGGCGTCCGGCCTACGTCGTATACGCCGAGTTGAAGTGGACATAACCGGTGGACAGGTCGGAGGTGACGACATGGGCACGGCCGCGGCCCAGATGCAAATGGATGTCTATGGAGAACTCGTCCTGCTGCATGATCCGGGCGGCCCGTTTTTCGTTTTGAGGACCAGTACTCATGCCGTTGCGACCGATAGGAACATCGCCGACGCTAATGGCCAGCCGATCCTGATCTAATTGCGCACCCGCATAGCCCACTGCACAGGCAATGCGTCCCCAGTTCGGGTCGCCGCCGAAAAAGGCCGTTTTGACCAGGGGTGAATAGGCGATGCTGCGGGCGACTTTTTCCGCGTCCGTCCTGTTCTTTGCGCCGTTGACATAAATATCGACCACCTTGGTCGCTCCCTCCCCGTCTTTGACACACATCCGGGCCAGGCTGCACAGGACTTCCCGGACTGCGTCTCGAAAGGCTGCATATCCGCGACTGCGCGGCGTAATCTCCCGGTTGCCGGCCTGCCCGTTGGCGAGCAGGACTAGGGTGTCATTTGTACTGGTATCCCCATCGACGGAGATCGCGTTGAAAGAGTCGGGCAAGGTCTGGTCGAGCACCTGTTGGAGCGCAACTCGGCTTACGGACGCGTCGGTACACACGTAGCACAGCATGGTCGCCATGTTCGGGTTAATCATCCCTGCGCCCTTCGCCATACCGGCGATGGTCAGCATCCGTCCGTTCAATGTCACCTGCCGGGTCTCGACTTTGGGAAAGGCATCGGTCGTCATGATGCCGGCCACGGCATTCCAGAAACCGCGCGGCGACAGGGCCGCCGCCGCCGCCGGGATGCCGATTTGCATGTTCTTCCAGTCGGGCAGCACGCCGATCACCCCTGTAGACGATGGCAGCACCAGTTGCGCATCCATGGCGAGTTCACGGCCGACCAGCGCGCAGGTGTCCCGCGCCAGCTTGAGTCCGGGTTGGGCGGTCGAAGCATTGGCATTTCCGCTGTTGACGACAATAGCTTGCAAGCGTCCGGCCCGGAGGCGCTCTTCACCGACGGCGACCGGAGCGGCCTTCACCTTATTCGTCGTGAATGCGGCAACCGCCGTCGCCGGTACGTTCGATACCAGCAATGACAGGTCTTTTTTACCGCTCGGTTTGAGCCCGCAGGACACCCCGGAGAATCGGAATCCGGGGACAATGACTGGCGATTTTTTGACGGTGATTTTCATGACCCGGCTCTGATTCTCTCATGCCCCGTGACACTTCTTGTATTTCTTGCCGCTGCCACACGGACAGGGGGCGTTCCGACCCACCTTAGGCGTATCCCGTACGGCTTGGACAGGCCGTTCCGCAGACGGCTGTCCATTCGGTCTCCCGTGTGCGGTGCGCGTTGTCGGCTGTGGTTGTTGGGGCGTTGCCTGTCCGCCGTGCAGCATCTGCATGGGGCGTTGGGCGGCCTGCCCTTCCTCCATCCGCTGGACATCTTCCTGGCGTGCCACTTGGACGCTATAGAGCTTCTCAACCACATCTTCCTGCATGCGGCGGGAAAGGTCATCAAAAAGGCTAAATGCCTCTTTCTTATACTCTTGCAGGGGATTTTTCTGACCGTAGCCGCGCAGCCCAATCCCTTCTTTGAGGTGATCCATGGCAAACAGGTGATCTTTCCACAGGCTGTCCATGGTTTGCAGCATGATCACCTTTTCGAGGTAGCGCATAACAGACGGTGTAAAAGCTTGTTCTCGCTCTTCGTAGTGTTGGAGTGCCCGGTCCCGCACCAAGTCTTGAAGGTCTTCCGTTATCAGCTCTTCTTGCTGTTCCTCACTTAAGCCAAGACGCATATTGAATTGGCGAAATACCGTGTCATCAAGTCCTTTCCAGTCCCACTCCGTCGGGTCGACTCCTTTATCCGCATAGTTCAGCACACTTTCCTCAGCCATCTCTTCAACAATTTCCAGTACCTGCCCTTTCAAATTCTCACCGGACAGGAATCCCCGGCGCCGCTCATAGATGACTTCACGTTGCTTGTTAATCACATCATCATATTCCAGCAGATGTTTTCGGATATCGAAGTTGTGGCCCTCGACGCGTCCCTGGGCATTTTCGATAGCCCGGGTGACGAGTCCGGCTTCTATGGGTTCTCCCTCTTCCATACCCAGCCGGTCCATTATCTTCTGTACGCGTTCCGCGCCAAAAATGCGCAGAAGGTCATCTTCGAGCGAGAGAAAAAATCGGGACGAACCAGGGTCTCCCTGGCGTCCCGCCCGTCCGCGGAGTTGGTTATCGATGCGCCGGGACTCGTGACGCTCGGTGCCCAAAATGTGTACACCGCCGGCAGCGACAACTTTTTCCCGCTCCTGGCTGCACGTTTGCTCGTATTTCTCCAGGATTTCTTTGAAATCCTGGCTATACACGTCCGGTGCTTTCTCAAGCTGTTCCCGGACCTCTTCTATGACCTGAACATGATCTTTACGCTTTTGCTCGTACACACGTTCTGCCTCGGCAACAGCGGCTTCATACGGTTTCCGGGCCTCTTCATAGCGTCGGTCCGCCTCTTGATATGCCTGTTGGTTTTCTTCATATGCTTGGCGTGCGGCTTCGTACCCCTCTTGTACCCGGCCGTTTTCACTCAGGGCTAAGCCGGCCATCTGGATAATGGACTGGCAGTAATCTTCCAGCCAGCCTTCGTAGCGGATTCGATTCAGGTTCAGGCGTTCAGCCGCCTCCTCCTCTTCTGTCCCATCTTCAGTCAATACTGCAATGAAATCGGTACGCGCGGTCTCATATTCTTGTTGTTGCTCTTCATTGAGCGCTGGACCGACCACTTTGTCATATTCTGATAATGCCGACTCATACGCCTCTCGGACCTGGCCATACGTCTCCAATTGCGTCGATGAAAGAGTGCCGTGCGTCGGGTCAATCACCTGCGCCGCCTCTTGATAGTCGGCCCGGGCTTTCTGCAGCGTGGCGTGGAGGTAGGGACGATAGGTCTCCGTCATCCGCTTCAAGGCCGCGTTACGGGCCTCCTCGAAGGGAGTCCATTCAGGTTCATATTTTTCCTGGGCCTGGGCGATAGACGCGTTGTATTCTGCACGGATTTCTTCTAGCTGGTCTTCGTAACTCTTTTCTGTTGTAGCCGCTGTTTTTGCGTCTTTTTTGGTCCGAGCGGCACTGGCCTTGTTGACCCATTTTTTTTCAATATCGGAGCGGGCCAGGAATTCCGGGTTTCCACCAAGTAAGATATCGGTCCCCCGGCCGGCCATATTCGTGGCAATCGTCACGGCACCAAAACGACCTGCCTGGGCAATAATATTCGCCTCAGCCTCGTGGTTGACCGCATTCAAGACGTTGTGCTTGACCTTTTTTCGCTTGAGGAGTCTACCCAAATATTCGGACTTCTCAACTGAAATCGTCCCGACCAGCACCGGCTGTCCCCGCTCGTGACAGTCGAGGATATCGGCAATCACAGCCTCGAATTTCTCGCGCTCGGTCTTGTACACCACGTCGGGATGATCCGCCCGGACCATGGGACGGTTGGGTGGAATAACCACCACATCAAGGTCGTAGATCTTCTTGAATTCAACCGCTTCCGTATCTGCGGTCCCAGTCATGCCTCCCAATTTGTCGTACATGCGGAAGTAATTCTGAATCGTGATGCTCGCAAGAGTCTGATTCTCCTCACGAATCCGGACGCCCTCCTTGGCTTCGACTGCTTGATGCAGCCCGTCCGACCAGCGTCGGCCGGGCATGAGGCGGCCGGTAAATTCATCAACGATGACGACTTCGCCATCCTTAATCACATAGTCCACATCGCGCTTAAAAATGGCATGGGCTTTCAGTGCCTGGTTGACATGGTGCAAGGTTCCGATCTCAGACGGGTCGTACAGGTTACGCACGCCGAGAATGCGCTCAACCTTCGCCACCCCCTCTTCGGTAAGTGTTGCGGTTCTGAGTTTTTCGTCAATGGCGTAATCCATCTCGCGCTGGAGACGTGGGATGACCCGATTGAGCGAGTAATATTTCTGTGTGGATTCTTCTGCCGGACCGGAAATAATCAGCGGCGTCCGGGCTTCGTCAATCAAGATGTTATCCACTTCATCAACAATGGCAAAATGCAACTCACGCTGAACATAATCTTCAAGATTGAACTTCATGTTATCGCGTAAGTAGTCGAAGCCGTATTCGTTATTCGTTCCATAGGTGATATCGGCCGCATAGGCTTCTTTCCGGTTGACCGGGCGAAGATTCATATAGCGATAATCTTTGACCACATGGGTCGGGTCAAAGAGGAAGCTCGCGTCATGCACGATAGAAGCAACGGACAGCCCAAGGGCGTGATAAATAGGCCCCATCCACTGCACATCGCGTCGAGCCAGATAGTCGTTAACCGTTACCAGATGTGAGCCACGACCGAGCAGGGCGTTGAGATAGAGCGGGAGGGTTGCCACCAGCGTCTTTCCTTCGCCCGTTTTCATCTCGGCAATACGGCCTTGATGGAGGACAATGCCGCCAAGGAGCTGGCTATCAAAATGGCGCATACCGGTGACGCGACGCGAAACTTCGCGGACTGTCGCATAGGCTTCGGGCAAAATGTCGTCAAGCACATCGGCTTCAGCCGCACGGAGTTCTTTTTCCAGGATGGTTCGTTCCTCTTGGAAGTAGTCCAGCTTTTCCAACGCCTCTTCGTCAGGGATGCCTTCTGGAGTAATCTCTACCACCTGCTGCGCCATCTCATCCAGCTGAGCGCGTGTCGCCGCAGTAGCTTCTTGGATACGGCTACGGAATATACCCGTTTTCGCTCGCAGTTCGTCCATACTGAGCGGTTGCAGTCCGGCTTCAAGCTGGCCAATCTCTTCCACCAACGGACGCATGCGCTTGAGCTCACGTTCGTTTTTGCTCCCAAAAATCTTCTGTGCCCAACGTGCTAACATGATCGTGTTACCTTTAGATATTAACGTTCCAGACGTACGGCTGATTCAACGACGTCCCCGAGAAAACGGGCGCCAACTTTAATGAATTGATCCGGGCTGTCTGTGACGAAAAAGCTGCCCCGACCCGACCCATTCGACTGGGGGCGTTTATTGTCAGATAAGGTGGCGCTCACCACCTTGGCCGTTTCCTCAGCAGAATCAATAAGCTGTACATGGTCGCCGAGATACGCCGCAATCGTCTTTTTTAATAAGGGATAATGCGTGCAGCCCAAAATCAAGGTATCTATACCACTCTGTTTGAGGCTACTGAGATACGTGGCCACTGTCGAGCGAGCCACATCGTTCTCAACCCACCCCTCCTCCACTAACGGAACAAGCAACGGACACGCACGCGTATAAATCTCAAGAGAGGGGTCTAAAGCGCGCAGTGCTTTTGTATACGCTCCACTCGCGATAGTTGCCTCGGTCCCTATCACCCCTATTTTTTTGTTTCGACTCGACCGGACGGCGGCTGAAGCACCGGGCTGTATGACACCGATAACGGGCATGGAGTAGCGCTCTTGTAAAGCCCTGAGTGCTACTGCCGAGGCCGTATTACACGCCACTACCAGCATCTTGATATTCCGTTCGGCGAGAAAATCGCTATTTTCGCACGCATATTGCGTTACAACATCGTGTGACTTTGTCCCATACGGACAGCGTGCGGTATCTCCGAGATATATCAGGTTTTCAGCGGGCGAAAGCATCGCGATTTGCTGATAGACGGTAAGCCCGCCTATACCGGAGTCAAAAATTCCGATGGCCGCCTCTTCGCTCACACTATTCACCTTGATAATTTTTATCTCATCAACGTCGGTTGGGAATAGCTAGATTTCAGTTTGTACATATTCCTTCAACCGGGAGAGCGGAGGATCGATGAAGTCGTTCTGCATGGTATAGCAACATATCAAAAAGTGAGGTTCCACCTCAGAGAAGTGCTCATCTTGCCATATAACTGCTTGATATATTTTTAGTCTCATCAAGCGGAGAAAATACTTGAGAAACTGAATTATCTCATCCAATACCTTAGCTGTTTCACACGAAACATTTTCCTCCGGCGGCGCTAACACTTATGCACGGTTTGTATTATTGGCCAAACGTCTCGACAATGAGCCTATGATTCTCTCGGACGCGATCAGCTTTGACCCCAGCCGTTGGGGTATACAGAATAGGCAGGTCCACGACGTCTTTCCATTGCTCAATCTGCTCACGACATTCTTCCGGCGTACCCGCGATTGCAATTTGTTCGACCATATCATCAGTCACGGCAGCCGCCATCTTCGGCAAATTAAAGGTTCTGAAATGTTCCCATATCGTCCGCTTTTGTTCTTCCCAACCATGCAAATTCAGAATGCCCTCGTAGGATTTCACCGAGGCATAAAAGGCGATCTGATTCTTCGCATCACGTAGGGCTTGCTCGCGATCATGGCTGATCGCAGTAATCAGCAGCGTTGTCATGTCAATATCTTTGGCGGTACGCCCTCCCCGCTTGGCTCCGATCTCTATGTTCGGTCGAATGAATTCCTCGATATATTTCCGGCTATAGAGTGGGTGGCCGACCAAGCCGTCGGCAATCTCGCCAGTCGTGCGTAACATGCCCTTTTGCACTGCAGCCAGATAGAGAGGAATACGATCACGGACGATATGCGGACGCGCGTACGCAGGGATGTTCAATTGATAGTAATCGCCCTCAAACTTCATCCCACCCCCCGCGTGCGATGCCCATATTTTTCGGATCAGGGCGACACACTCTTTCATTTTCAGCGCTGAGCGGGGCTCAAACTTTTCTCCGTACCACATTTCGTTCATGGAACGGGTCCCGCTCCCTAAGCCAAGAATCAGACGACCGTTCGAGAGTTCGTCAATATCCATTGCCCCGGTCGCATTCAGGACCGGGTTCCGCATGTACGCATAGGCGATTCCAGTGGCAATTTTGGCGCGCTGGGTGCACGTAGCAACGGCGGCTAAGGTGACAAGGCCATTGCGATTAAAAAACTCGCCGTTCCAGAGAGAATCAAAGCCAGCCTCATCGGCGAGTTGAGCGACCTCCATCATGTCGCGGATCGTCGGTGTAAAAAGAGCGATTCCATATCGCTGCATACATCCTCCTCATATTTGACAGAAGAATAATTATCAGCCTCATATTTAGCAAATAAGCGATCTTTCAGCCTACGCTAACACTTGCCCGCCACACACGGGCATATAGTGGCCGGTGACGAAACTGCCCAACTCAGACGCAAAAAACAGTGCTGCGTTTGCTGTATCCTCAACGGTTCCCGTTCTGCGCAACGGCACCTTGCTCTCATGCTTTGCTTGGGTTTCCTGTGTCAGCATGTCTTTGACTTCCTGGGTCAAGGTCAAGCCGGGAGAGACAATGTTGACGGTGATATTATATTGACCAAATTCAACCGCCAAATTTCGAGAGAAGCCCAACATGGCTGTTTTTGCTGCGATATAGGCGTGATAGTGCGGACTGGGTTGATGGATACCAATCGTGTTGATGTTGATAATCCGCCCCCACCGTCGCGTTTTCATTCCAGGCAGAACCGCTTGCGCACACAAAAACGCAGCTTTGACCGTCGTATCGAGCTGATACTGCCAGTCCGCCCAGGTTGTCTCCTGAAACAATTTCTGCGGAATACCCCCAGCATAATTGTTAACCAAGATATCAACCTGACCAAACCGGTCTTCGATTTGTCGAACCATATCCGTGACGTGGGCTTCATCTGTAATGTCTGCCTTGACAAATAAGACTTGCCCGCCGGCTGACTCGATTTCTTCGAGTACCTGTTGAGGGTTGCCCTCTTCTTTGACTTGGTTAATGACAACCTGAGCCCCTTCGCCAGCAAAAACACGGGCAATGCCGGCTCCGGTCCCCCGCACCGATCCAGTAATAAGCGCAACTTTATTTTTCAAAAGCATGGTACTCCCTCAGTCAGGGCTGGCTGGCCTGTCTCAAACAGCGAGCGGCATAAGAGCAATCGCCCGCTCTTATGCTGTCCCCTACCCTGGCTGCAAACCAAGGCCACGGATCGCAACGATATTGCGCAGAATATTGCTCGTTCCGCCCTGGATCGTGTAGGCCGGGGCGTACAGATATTCTCGGGCCGCACGGCCGGCGAGGCGAGCATGAGGTGAGCCGGGTAAGAGGACTGCATAATCACCCAGCAGTTCACTCACTGCGTTCGCAATACGCTGTTCCACTTCAGTACAAAAACACTTTGCCATGGCGGCTTCATAGTTCGGCACAGTCTTCTGAGTCAGATACCACGCGACCTTGTAGACCATGGAACGACCCAAATCGAGCTCGATCTGAAGCTGAGCCAGGGTGTCCCTGACAAGCGGGTCTTTCGTCAGCCCCTGTTCCTTTGCGTACCGAACGGCATCCTGAAAAAGAGGGTAATTGCTCAGCAGCCGCTCAATACCGCTACGTTCATAGTCAAGCTGAGAGGCAATCTGGTACCAGCCTCGATTTTTCTCACCAATGAGCCGGTTTTTCGGCACCTCAGCATTATCAAAAAAGACCTCATTAAAATGATGTTCCCCTGTGGCATCGATGAGAGGTCGCACATCGACACCCGGGATATCCATCGCAACCAGAAATTCACTAATCCCCCTATGCTTCGGGGCATCCGGGTCCGTACGGGCAACCAGATAGGCATAGTCTGCAACATGGGCAAAGCTGGTCCAGATTTTCTGGCCGTTTAAGGTATAGTGGTCGCCTTCCTCTTCTGCCCGAGTCTGGAGCGAAGCCAGGTCTGAGCCAGACCCTGGCTCACTCATACCCAGACAAAAGACGATCTCGCCTCTACAGACTTGCGGGAGGATTTCTTGTTTTTGCTCTTCACTGCCGTATGCCAGCAGCGCCGGACCAACTTGGCGATCCCCCAGCCAGTGCGCCGCGACTGGGGCTCCGGCACGCAATAATTCTTCGGTCAGGATCAGGCGGTCGAGATACGACCTTTCTTGCCCGCCGTATTGCTTGGGCCAGGTTAATCCGATCCAGCCTTGCTGGCCAAGTTTCTGAGAAAACTCACGCGAGTAGCCGCTAATCCAGCCGTCTTCAACCCGCGCCTCAGCCGACACCTCGCTCGACAGGAATTCCCGGATTTCTGCGCGGAACGCTTCTTGTTCTTTGGTGAGGGCGAAATCCATACCATCTCCTTGACTGAATTATGTCGTGGTACAAGACTGAGTAGGACTTTTATGGAATTAATCTCTGAGGTGCTATAGCCCCTACCCCTCCTCCAGCGCCTCGTATTCGCCTACTGGAGCGATCAAAACCTCCGCGTCCCGTGAACAACTCAGGTGCAGGGCAAGGGAGCTGCTATCATCAAACTGCTGAGCAATAATCCACATCTGTTCGATTTCAGGACTGACCTGAGGCAAAATCTCCAGAGTCTTTTGGGTACGCTGGGCGTCAAAAAAGGCGAACGGCTCATCAAGAATCAGGCATTCAACGCCACACAGCGATGAGGTAATCAACGCTTGTGACAAGGCAAGACGGATCGCCAGCATGACCTGATTATAGGTGCCTCCCGAGATCTCGTTCAGATCAACAAAATGACCCTTTTCACTCGACCATACCCGGACGTTCAGGTCATTATCGATCTGCATGGTCTCGTAGCGTCCCTCGGTGAGCTTCGGCATGATTTTACTCACCACGTGTCGCATCTCCAGGTTAAACCGACTCAGTAAACGACGGTGTGAACCAGCGAGGAGATTTTGGGCGATTCGCCGTACTTCAATACTGTGGGTTTTGCTATCAATATCCTTTTCGAACGCGGCGACCTCCTGGTCCAGTTGCGCCGCTTTATTGAGGCGACGCTCTTCTTCCGTAATAGCTTGGTCCAAACGCTCCAGGTCTTGTTGCATGGCAGCCATATTCGTCTCAACAGACTGTATTTCTTCAGTGATCCGTCTGGTGATGGCGTCAGCATCCTCCTGGCAGGTACGACTCGCGGCCTCCAGCGGAGCAAGAAACGCTACGAGCGCCTCCGCATCGAGCAGCGCCGCGCCGGGACCGCCGACAAACTGGGTCAGGGCTTCTTTCAATTGTGGATCATCACAGGCATCAAGCGCCGCCACCTCAGTCGCCAGGGATTGCTGGGGGAGATCGTCTAAGCTTTGGAGATGGGCTTTGATTTTTTCTTGGTCGGCTTGGAGGCGGGCGGCCTTCTGCCGCGCAGTCAGAATCTGCTCCGTCAGAAGGAAAACCATAACGAGCAACACGAGGCTCAGCCCGCTGGAGACCGCAGCAACCAGGAGAAGCACAGTGGTATGCGCCACCTGTAGTTGCAGGTCGTTGCTGAGCCACTGTCCGATGGCGTGTTCCGGCATATAGTTCAGAAACCAGAGCGCACTCCAACTCATAACCATCAGCAGAAGCACGCCAAAAAATCCGATAATAGGACCGGTTCGCTTCCCGCGTATGCCTTCCCCCTGACTGAGGAGTTGTGCGCTCTGGTCGGGTAAAGAGCGCGCACGAGCGTTAACCTCAGCCGGTCGCTCTCCCTGGCCAATGAGCCAGGCCAAACGTTGGCGATACGTGGCTGTCGCGTTCCGCACCGGGGTAAAAGCCTCAAGGCGCGTGTGCAGGTCTGCACGCCAAGATTGGAGTGTCCCTGTCAGTCGTGGCCCCGAACCGGATTCCGCCCCTTCACTCGCCACGTCGACGTTTTGTGTGGCCGTCTCGAGGTTCTCCGCATACTGGAGCCACTGCTGCAAGCTGGTATCGAGAGTGACGTGCATCGTCTTTTTCACTTGCGCAGTGATCTCCACGATTGCAGCGCGCAGCCGGTCGAGCGTCAACTGACGGGCCGTATTCTCTTCTTTTTGCCCGGCAATAGCTGTAGTTTGCGCGTTCCTTTCTGTCTTCAAATTCGGCAACGCATCAGCCTGAATATCGAGTTCACTGTGCTGCCGGCGAGTCTCGGCAAGGCCGCTGTGCAGAGGGGCGAGTTCTTCCTCGAGGGTGTGTATATCGGACTCACATTCCGTCGCCACGTGCTCAAAGGTTTCAACTCCTGCCAACGCCTTGGCGGTCTGGAGGAGGATAGACGGAGAGGCGATATTACGCTGGGCTAAATAAAAGGAATCGATAAAACGTTGATAGGTAAAACCGCACAGCTGCGCCACATTCTCGTTCACCGCAGCAGCCCCACGGACAAAAGGTTCGTCTTCCCCTTCCCTGCGGAGTTGGGCCAAGTGATTCCCGTCTGCGTCAAAAGAGCGCGTCACCAGATAGCGGTGTTTATCCTTGGCAAGAAAGCCAACAGAGACTGACGCGCCGAACTCGCCCCACTTGATGTTTTTTTGGAAATCGTCCTCAGCGTGAGAGAACGTCCGGCCAAACAGTGCCAGACACAGAATCTCGGCAATGGTCGTTTTGCCGGATTCGTTGGCTCCGCTTATCCCAATCATTCCGCGCCGGGGGAGATTCGTGAGTTTCAGTTCCGCATAACGAAGCACATTTTTGGCGTGAACACTCGTAATGATCATAAAAGTTTCCTTGTGAATTCAGCACGGACTTGGTTATCGATACCGGCCGAGTTTTCGTAGAACGAGGGAAACGGCTTCGTGGTAGAGAGGCTCGTCGAAATCAGGATTCTCACTGCCCAAACGTTCGATTTCTGCCTGACTATGCTGCTCAAATTCCCCTGCCAGGCTCGTAAGTCGAAATTCGTCTATCAGAGCAGGCTCCTTTGCGGGCGCGGGTTCTTCTGTTGGGTTACTGGGCCGCAATTCTCTTACCAGAGCGATATCTTTTTTTGTTGCCATGCCGTCCTCCCTTGCCTCGTTGGTTCGACTGATTCCAGTGTATCATATATGGACAGGTTGACGACAACGACCACCCCCGTCATGGCATCATTGGCCCTTCCGTCCGACTTGGCAATTGTCGGGTCCTCAGATACGGTAGAGCCTCAGAACGGCGGCTGAAGGAGGCACGCATATGAGTGGCTATACAATCATTGACGTTGACACGCACGTAACAGAGACCCCGGACCTGTGGACCAGTCGGGTCCCTGATAAGTTGAAAGACGCGGTTCCCCGTGTTGACTTTGATGCCAAGGGACGCCAGTGGTGGTTCCTCGGCGACCGGCGCATAGCCAATCCGGGTCTGACCGCCACTGCGGGTGTGGGTGATATGACCAACTGGCCCAAGTCGTATGACGAGATGCACCCAGGGGCGTTCGACGCCCAGGAGCGTCTCAAATACATGGATGAAATGGGTATCTGGGCAATGGTCATGTATCCCAACGTCGGTGGATTTGGCAGCCAGGAGTTTCTCCGCCTGGAAGACTCAGACCTCAAGCTCACCTGTGTCAAGGTGTATAACGATTGGCAAACCGAGTGGGCGTCAGCCGATTCGCGCCGCCTGCTCCCGATCACCTCAACGCCCTTCTGGGATGTTGACGCCTCAGTTGAAGAAATCCGACGCTGTCACGCTATGGGTCATAGAGGCATTCTCTTCACCGGAGACCCACAATCGCTCGGCCAGCCCCTCTTGGGCGACCCGCACTGGAATCCGTTGTGGGAAGTTGCCTGCGAGCTTGACCAGCCGATCAGCTTCCATATCGGCTCGGGCAATATGGATGGCGGACTGCGGCGCGACAAGGTGAAAACCTACGGTAAAATGGCGGCCTTTGCCGAGCTGTCAGTTGACATCTTCATGCGCAACGGTATTCAGTTGAGCGACCTGATCATTTCGGGCGTACTGGCGCGTTATCCCAGTATTAAATTTGTCTCGGTCGAGAGTGGGATCGGCTGGATTCCGTTTGCTCTCGAAGCCCTGGATTATCAGTTCCTCGGCAACCGTGTCCCGGAAGAGCGGCCCGACCTCGATATGCTGCCGTCCGAGTATTTTGCGCGGAATATCTACGCCTGCTACTGGTTCGAGCAGATCGCCCCGCGGCGTCTGATCGATAAGGTCGGGGTTGACCGGATCATGTTTGAAACCGACTTTCCCCACCCGACTTCGCTTTACGGCGACGAGGTTCATGACCGTATCAAAAACGGCCTAGACGATTGCGAGGAGGAAGTTCGACGTAAAATTCTATGGGACAACGGAGAAAAGCTGTATCGAGTCGAGGGGCCGACCGCAGCGGACGAAGCCAAGTTGAACGCATAAAATTTCAGTCCACCGCTCGCAAAAAGAACGGCCAAGGGTATCCGCCCTTGGCCGTTTTGACTGGAGCAGGCAGCCACTGGATCAGGGAATCCGGATATCTTTGTGGTACACGCACCGGTAGCGTACCGGAAACGTGCCGGTCTCCGCTTCAAGCATCTTTCGACCCGTCCGTTCTTCAAATACCGAGACCCCCCTCATGATATGCTCCGGTTGTAAGGAGAATCCGGTCACGCCCAGCTCTTGTATAATATGCCGAACAATGCTGCCGGCCGTCAGCGCACGGTCGGGCCGGCCGCGATACGCCTTGACCACGTAGTGCGCAATATTGTCTTCAACCAGGTGATAGGCGGAGCCATGTCCAACCCCAATATCGAAACTCGGCATCCCAATCACCCTCTCCCATAGGCACGCGGCGCTCCTGACACTAAAGAGGAACCGTATCTCGCATCTGCTGGTGGAGGAAGGACACGCTTCCTCTTTCTCCCCTCTAGCGTAACTATACTGACCTACGGCCTTTCAGGTCAATCTGACCCACGGCGCTTGACTGCGAAAAGGATTCATGAGGGAATTATAGCGAAAAGTAACAAGTACGATGGAGCTAGGTGATGCATCGCGCCCTCACGTATACCGCCAAGCTGCGTGTGTCCACGCACGACCGGCTCCATGGGTGCCCGGCCTGTGGCTTATCCAGAGACCGGGACTGGAATGCGGCGATGAACATTCTAAACCGGGGGCTAATTGTCAGTCCTCCCTCGGGTGGGAATACCCCGAGTGTCGCTATATACGGCAAGAACGGTAGCGATTGTTACCTTTCGCTATAATTCCCATTCATGACGATATCCGTACTTTGGGTCGTGTCTGACTGTGGAGGTTATTATGGCGAGTTTAGCCAGCGTTGGGCAACCGGCGGGCCATGTAGAAGGGCCGTCAAAAGTAACCGGACAAGCCCGCTATACCGCAGATATTCGGCTGCCCGGTTTGCTGTACGGCAAATGCCTGCGCAGCCCGTTTCCCCACGCGCGCATTCTCTCGATTGATACCTCGCAGGCAAAAGCGCTGGCCGGTGTCCACGCGGTTATTACCGGCGCGGAGTTGCCGGACCGCCGTATCGGTCGTTTCTTTTTGGACAAGCCCGTCCTCGCCCGTGATGTGGTCCGTTTTGTGGGCGAGAAGGTGGTCGCGGTGGCGGCTGAGTCCATGGATATTGCCGAGGAAGCCCTCACCCGCATAGCGGTCGAGTATGAAGCCCTGCCCGCGGTCTTTGACCCGGTCGAGGCCATGCGGGAAGATGCACCGCGCGTCCATGCCGACACGAGTACATACACCCATCCTCCCGTGCCCGATTTTGTTCATCCGGGTGACGACCGCCTCTACCCGGACATTCCCAACGTGGTGTCACAGGTATTCTACACTCACGGTGATGTCGAAACCGGCTTTGCCCAGGCCGCTCGCGAGTTTACCCATACATTTACCATTCCTCCGGTTCATCAGGGCTATATTGAGCCGCACGCCAGTGTCGTCCAGATTGAGCCGGACGGCAAAGTCAATCTGTGGATTTCCAATAAGACCCCCTTTGTGGCCCGGGCTCAGTTTGCGGCTGCGCTCGGCGTGACCGAGGATCGCGTGTGCGTCAACACCGCGCCCATTGGCGGGGATTTTGGGGGCAAGGGTTCATTGATGGATAGTGTCGTGTGCTACCACTTGGCCGCAGCTTCAGGCCGACCGGTCAAAATGGTCATGAGCTATACCGAAGAGCTGTCAGCCGGCAATCCGCGTCATCCGGCAGTCATTACGCTCCGGACCGGCGTAGACGCCGACGGCCGGATTGTTGCTCGTAAGGCCAGGCTGGTCTTTAGCTGTGGGGCCTATAGCGCCTTCACGCCCCTGCATACCGTGCACGGCAGTGTTCATGCCGCCGGTCCGTATCGTATGCCCAATGTCGAGATTGAAGTCTTCCGGGTCTACACCAACACCGTGCCCGCCGGGCATATGCGCGCACCGGGTGCACCCCAGATCGTTTTTGGGGTTGAGAGTCATATGGACCTGATTGCCCAGGAACTGGGGCTTGACCCTTTGGAGTTTCGGCTTCGCAATACGCTCATCGAAGGCGACGCCGCCCCGCTGGGTGAAAAGTGGAAGAAAATTCGCTGTAAAGAGACGCTGGAGGCGGCGGCCAAGGAAGCGAAGTGGAACACCGAAAAGGCGGCTCATGTTGGGCGCGGCATAGGCATGTACGACCGCGAGCCGGGGGCGTTTGGACCATCGAGCGCAACCTTGAGTATCGCGGCCGACACGACGCTGACCCTCATGACGGGCGCGGCCGATACCGGTACCGGCTCGTATACGGTTCTCCAGCAGGTCGTGGCTGAAGAATTACAGGTCCCTTTGGCATCCGTCAGGGTCGTGCAGGGGAGTACCGACTCCGCTCCTTGGGAAGTGGGCGCCGGGGGAAGTCGTCTGACGCATATGGCCGGTCAGGCGACCCTTGCCGCTGTTCAAAAGCTACAGGAAGGGCTCACCGCCTTTGCCGCGCGTCATATGGAAACTCCGCCGGAGCAGGTTACATATCGGGCGGGTGAGTTTGTGAATACGAACGGACAGCGTCTTGCCCTTCCCACGCTAATGGCCGCACTCGTCGACCGGGAAGAGCTGCCGTTACGCTATACTGGAGAATATGTAGCGGAAGACCCCATGGATGTAACCTCGTTCTGCGCGCAAATCGCGGAAGTCGCAGTTGACCCGGCAACCGGCCAGGTGACCCTGCAGAAACTCACGACCGCGCACGATGTTGGCACGGTTCTCAATCCGCTCACCCACCAGGGACAAGTTGAAGGCGGGGCGGTCCAAGGGGTCGGCCACGCGCTGACCGAACATCTTATCGTGCAGGACGGAGCCGTGACGAATGTCCATCTGGGCGACTATAAACTGCCGACCAGCATGGATATTCCGGAGCTGAAAACCGTCCTGGTCGAAAGCGACGCCGGCCCCGCACCCTACGCCGGCAAGGCCATTGGCGAGCATAGCAATGTGGCGGTGCCGGCCGCGGTGGCAAACGCCGTCTTTGATGCGGTGGGGGTTCGTCTGATGGATTTGCCCGTAACCGCAGAAAAGGTGTACGCGGCCCTGCGAGAAAAAAACAGCGCGTTCAAGAGCGATGCGTAGAGGAAACAGCCAGACATGAAATCTATTCAACTCCGAGTCAACGGCCAAGCGGTCGAGCGAGACGTTGCGGACAATACCCTGCTTATCGATTTGTTACGCAATGGTCTTGATCTTACAGGGACGAAGGAAGGCTGTAGCGTGGGTGTGTGCGGGGCGTGTACCGTTCTGCTTGAAGGCAAGCCCGTCAGTTCCTGTTTGACTCTCGCTGTCACGACAGACGGCTGCGAAGTCACGACCATCGAAGGACTGGCTGAAGGCGACAGACTGCATCCGCTCCAAAAGGCGTTCATCGACTATGGCGGCTTTCAGTGCGGCATTTGTACGCCGGGTCAGATCATGTCGGCCAAAGCCCTGTTGGACGAAAATCCGCATCCCTCAAAAGACGAGATTCAAAGCTGGATGATGGGCAATCTGTGCCGCTGTACCGGCTATTATAAAATCATCGAGTCGATCCAAGCGGTGGCGGACGGAAAGGTCGCCACATGATTGCCTTTGAATATGTCGAACCGGAAAGCCTCGAAGAGGCCTTAGCCGTGCTTGAACAGTACGGCGAGGACGCCAAGGTTCTTGCCGGTGGGACCGGGCTGGTCAACCTGATGAAGCAGCGTCTGGTGCAGCCCGCGTATCTGATCGGTCTCCGCCAATTGACCCGTGTCCCGGAACTCGCCGAGATTCGACCCGACGGCGGCCTCACGATTGGGGCGTTGTGTTCGCACCGGACCATAGAAACCTCGGCCCTGATTCAACACCGCCTTCCCCTTTTGGCGACAACCTTTCAGCATGTGGCCAGCGTCCGGATTCGGACGGCTGCAACCATTGGCGGTTCATTGGCGCATGCCGACCCCAACCAGGACCCACCTCCCGCGCTGCTCGTCCTGGACGCGCGGATTCGGGTCCAATCGCGCCACGGCGCGCGGGAAATCGCGTTGAGCGATTTTTTTGTTGATTATTATGAAACCGCGCTCGAACCTGAAGAACTCATTACCACCGTTGTCATCCCGCCCCAGCCTGCCGGCACGGGAACCGCCTTTCTTAAATTCCTGCCCCAAACGCATGACGATTACGCAACTATTGCCGTCGCCGCACTGGTCTCCTTGGACGGTGACACTATTGCCCAGGCCCGCATCGCTTTGGGTGCAGCCGCGGCAACCCCACTGCGGGCACGTACAGTTGAAACCGCCCTCCAGGGCCAAGCGCCGACCCCCAAGCTTATTCATGATGCGGCCGCCCTTGTTGCGGAAGAGATTGACCCGCTCGCAGACTTTCGCGGCTCAGCGGAATACAAGCGCGACATGGCCGTCATCTTTACTCAGCGGGCCATCGAACAGGCAGTGACACAAGCCAGGGGAACGAGCGGAAACGGATGAACTTCGAGCATAGCTGTACGGTCCCGGTTGCCCGCGAAACCCTGTGGGACTTTCTCATGGATGTTCCTCAGATGGCATCCTGTGTACCTGGGGTGAGTGAGGTTGTCGCCACCGGTACGGATCAATACGCGGGCCGGATGAAAATCACCTTCGGCCCTATTCGGCTCACCTTGCAGGGCGAGCTGAGCATACAGGAACTCGATCAAACGAATTGGCGAGCAGTTGGCAGAGCGGAAGCGAATGATCGCCGCGTTGGCGGCGGCGTCCATATTAGTGCCGAGCTGACTTTAGTCGAACAGGAAGAGGCGCAAACCCAGCTGTCCATCCAGACCGAAGCCCGCCTCATGGGCAAACTGGGGGAGTTCGGCCAGCCCGTCATTCGGAAAAAGGCGGATAGGATCGTAGCCGAGTTCGCCCGGAATGTTGCAAGACGTTTCAAAGAGTAGACGTGTCCAGCATCTGCCTGTCTATTGGAGGACACGTTTACTCTTTTCGGCGTAGGGAGCCTCTCTCCCTTGGGGGGAGAAAAAACTATTCCTACATTTTTATCCGTTCGTTCTCCGGGTCGTAGAAAGGACGCAGCGAAGCCCGAGCCGGAATACGCCTGCCCGCGACCTCGATTTCATAGCGGCCGGACCGAATATATTCGGGCGTGACGCCGTCCGCATGATTGACATACCCCAGGCCAATGGCCGCGCCCAGGGTATGACCGAACATCCCGGAGGTCATAAAGCCGACAATTTCGTCATCCCGCCAAATGGGCTCGTTGTGATAGAGCAATGCCTCCGGGTCTTCTAACGCAAACTGAACCAGCCGTTTTTTGACGCCCTTGTGTTTTTGCTCCAGCAGGACTTCTCGGCCCAAGAAATGGTCTTTATTCAGCCGGACGGCAAACCCCAGCCCGGCTTCGAGCGGTGTTTCCTCATCGGTCACGTCATGGCCCCAGTGGCGATAGGCTTTCTCTATGCGCAAGGAATTGAGCGCGTGATAGCCGCAGTGTTGGAGCGACAGCGCTTGACCGGCCTGCGTCAGCGCGTCATAGACGGAAAGAGCGAACTCAGTCGGAATATGCAGCTCCCAGCCCAGCTCCCCCACATAGGTAATACGGATGGCTCGCAGGCTGGCATCGGCAAAGTCGATCTCCTGTGAGCTGGCAAACGGGAAGGCCGGATTGGAGAGGTCCGCATCGGTCAGGCCGCTCAGGAGCGTCCGGGCATTCGGACCCATGACTCCGAGTACGGCGTAGGCTGAGGTCACATCGGTGAGAAAGGCGTATTCGTCCGCAGCAATATGCGACTGGATATAGGAAAACGTTTTGGTCTGCGTGGCTGCGGCGTCCACAATGTAGAAACAGTCCGGCGCAGTGCGGGTGACGGTCACGTCGGCCTCGACTCCGCCCCGCTCATTCAGCATTTGGGTGTAGACGACCTTCCCCGGCGCGACATCAATCTGGTTCCCGCACAGACGGTTCAGTACGCTCAGCGCATCCCGTCCCTGGAGGAGAAACTTGCTGAAAGAGGTCTGGTCGAACAGACCGACATTCTCGCGCACGGCTCGGTGCTCTGCTGCCGAATAGGCAAACCAGTTTTGTTTGCCGTACGAATATTGATACCGGGGTTCCACGCCTGGAGGAGCAAACCAGTTTGCCCGCTCCCATCCGGTGACTTCGCCGAAACACGCCCCCTGGGCGACCAGGCGGTCGTGCAGCGGCGACATACGCACATTACGGCTTGTTACGTACTGCCGGAACGGCCAGTGCATATCGTATAAAAGCCCCAGAGTTTCCGAGACCCGCTTTTCCAAATAGCGGCGGTTGTTCTGGAAGGACCGGTTGCGGCGAATATCAACGTCCCACAGGTCGAGCGGCGGGTGGCCGTGCGCAATCCATTCGGCCAGGACCTTCCCGGCTCCGCCGGAAGACTGAATGCCGATAGAGTTAAAGCCCGCGGCAACATAGAAATTCTTGAGCTCGGGCGCTTCGCCCAAATGGTAGCGGTCGTCCGGGGTGAAACTTTCGGGACCGTTGAGAAAAAGTTTGATCCCCGCGGTCTCCAACGCCGGCAGACGGTGCATCGCCTGGTTGAACACCTCCTCAAGATGGTCCCAGTCTTCACCAAAAGTGCCAAACGCAAAGTCTTCAGGAACGGCCTCGCCTCCCCTGCCCCACGGCTTGGCCTGGAGTTCAAAGAAACCGGCCAGAACGCAACCGACTTCTTCCTTGAAATACGTCGCACTCCCAGGGTCGCGCAACGTCGGCAAACCGGAGGCCAGACCGGCAATCGGCTCGGTCACCACGTAAAAATGTTCCGCCGCGTGCAGGGGAATGCTGACCCCGGCCAGGCGACCGACCTGCCGCGCCCACATACCGGCACAGTTGACGACATATTCCGAGTGGATATCGCCGTATTCGGTGGCAACTCCGCTGGCTCTGCCATCTTTTTGATGAATGCCGGCCACCTGCACATTCTCGAAGATCCGGGCACCGCGCATTTTGGCCCCCTTGGCATAGGCCTGGGTGGTATCGGTTGGGTTGGTCTGCCCATCACCCGGTAGATACACCCCCCCCACCAGATCCGAGGCATTCATGAGCGGCCACAGCTCGGCCGCCTCCCGTGGGCTGATCACTTCCACCTCAAGCCCGAAGCATTTGGCCATGGACGCGCCGCGCTTCAGTTCCTCAAAACGCTCGGCATTATTGGCAATGGCCAGGGAGCCGGTTTGCTTAAAGCCGGTTGCTTGTCCGGTTTCGGCTTCAAGTTCCTGCAAGAGTGTCGTCGTATATTGGGCGAGTCTGGTCAGATTCTGGGTTGCCCGTAATTGTCCCACCAAGCCGGCCGCGTGCCAGGTGGTGCCGCTGGTCAGGCTTTTCCGTTCGAGCAGGACCACATCGGTGAGGCCAAGTTTACAGAGGTGGTAGGCTACGCTGCACCCTATTATTCCACCGCCAATAATGACGACCTGCGTATGCGAAGGAAGGTTTACGCTCAGACGCTCCATTTCTGTCCTCGTCCGCTACAACTGATTGCCATGCTCAGTCTAATTCCGGTACTCATCTCCACAATCGCCAATGGACTGAAAGAGGTTGTTCGAGTGGCTCAGGAGGCTATGCACCTGATCAAGCTCCCCTGCGTCGAGCGTCATATCAAAAACGCGCGCGTTGTCAGCGCGGTGCTCAGAAACACCCAGTCGGGTGCCAAGAATAACGCCAGCCACGCAAGGTTTGGTAAGGATGTAATAGGTAGCCATATTCGCAATACTCACGGCATGCTTCTCGGCGATATCCTTGAGACAGCCCAACAGTTCTTGGAAGAGTTGCCACCCGCCCCAAGCATCGATCATCTGTTTATATTTCTGAAGGCTCGCTGTCTTCAGCGACCATTGGCCCGGCTCACGCCGGCCAAGAAACTGTTCAGACAGCAGCCCGCCGCACACGGTCCCATAGGTCAGCAACTGAATGTTATGCGCTTGGCAAAACGGAATCATCTCGATCTCTGGTCGGCGATCAATCAGGGAGAACTGGACTTGATTGGAAACGATGGTGATGTCGTGCTCGGTAATGATTCTGAGGTGCTCAGTATCGAAGTTGGTCAAGGCAAGATGGCGAATCTTGCCTTCTTCTCTGAGATCGGAGAGGTGTTTGAGTGCATCCAAATAGCGTTTGTCGCGGTAGTCCCACCAGTGAAACTGCAGGAGATCAAGCGTCTCCACCTCCATGCGACGTAAAGAGATGTCGATATTATGCTCTACTACCTCGCGTGTCATGCGACTAGGATGCGGGACCCATTTGGTAAAGGCTTGGATGCGAGGGAGTGCTTCAGTGCCGCGCGACTTCGCGAGCTGACGCCGGAAATCGCCGATAAAATCTTCGGCCGGGCCATAGTGATCCGCAAGATCCCACGAGGTGAATCCAGTCTCATGATAGTCAAACATCTCCCGGATCGCGGCTTGGGGATTGATGCGCCCGTGTCCTCCAGACACCTGCCATAAGCCGTTAAGAATACGGCAGATGGTGAGATCCTGAGTAAATTGCAAACGACTCGATTGTGGCAGGCCCACGGCAAAGCCTCCTCATACGAAGTTGGCGGACCTCATCGTATGCCACAATGCGGCAGCCGTCCAGAAAAATATTCCGGACGAAATGTTCGAGAGGGAATGCATCAGAAAACATTGGAGACCCGCAGTAGTCAATCCTGGAGCGGTGTGTACATTCACCCCAGTAGAATCATCGCTATTCCACTCAGCACAAGGGCGATACCAGGGAGCTGACGCCAGACTTCGTGTTCACGCCACAGAAGGAGCGCCAGCCCAATGGCCACGACGGCTTCAATTTGAGCAACTGCCTTGGCATAGACTACGAGGGTCAACGAGTACGACCAAAAGGCACAGATACTGCCGCAAAAGCTTGCTGCCCCGATGAGCGACATCCGGTGCCAGTGAGGTGTAATATTCTGCAATTCCTTGCGTTTCAGCCACCACAGGTAGGCTGTCAGCATCACTACCTCCATCCAGGTGGTATGAAACACGGCGTGAACGGCAGCCTCGAAACGACTTGTTCCAAGGTGGGGATTTAAGGCGGCAAACTCTGTCGTCGCCTCCTTCAACAGAAAACTGGCGAGGACCAGAAAGACGGCGCACCCCAGAGCGAGCAAGGCGCCCAGGTCAAAATGCAAGGCCCGTCGCAAGCCTGCGGGCCCGCCCTCTTTGCTCAGGTTCATCAGCATCACCCCCAAGCTGGAAGCGATGATGCCGACCCACCCGAAGGCGGATGGATATTCCGAGAAAAACATCAGGCCACACAGGGCGGTGAAGAGCACCTCTAATTTGTGCAGGACAATGGCCTGCGCAAAATTGGTGTGCTGAAAGGCGGAGACCAGGGCGATGTTGGAAAGAATCTGAGTGACTCCAGTCAAAAAACAATACCCATAGAAGGCGAACGAAAGCTGCGGCATTCCGCTCGTTATGAGCAGGATGAGTACGGCAGGACCCGAGAACGGCAAATTAAACGCAAAACGTGCCCAACTGATCAGGACGGGAGACACCTGGCCGGACAGGGTCCGCGCCAGCGCGTTCCGCAGGGTCACAAAAACGCCGGCGGCAATGGAAATTTCAACCCAGGTCACGGTGTGATGTCATGAGCGATCAATGTGGCCCAGGCTCCTGTGCGGGGCGACTTTCTCTCGTATGGACTGTTTGAGGACTTTGATTTCAGGAAAGCCACCCTGTTCATGGCGTGACCAGATCAGTTCATCGTTCAGCCGTATTTCAAAAACGCCGCTTCCACCCGGAATCAACGCGACCTCGCCGAGTTCATCTGGAAAAGTGGAGAGCAGTTCTTGCGCCATCCAGCCTGCCCGCAAGAGCCAGCGACACTGCGTACAATAGACGATCTCGACACGCGGCTGCTGAGGCATCGTTGCGGCATTATTCCTGTGACGGAGCTTCTGTTGTAGACGGGGTATCACTTTCTGTGGGCATTGCTTCGGGGGAGGCTTGGGACTCTTCAGCCGTATCCTCCTCATCCACAACGGCCGTTACCGGTGCGATGATATCCACGGTTTCAAACAAGTCCATGATGTGGCGAGTATTTGCCCCTAAATCCCACTTGCCGACGCGTGAGGCGGAACGCGCGAAGAGCGTACTCCGCTCCTCTCCATCAGCCTCGACCCAGATGGTGACATCATCCTTGAATTTAATAACTCTCGTCGTCGCTACGGCTTCTATTTTCCGCTCTTCAGACTCAACCGTGTTTAACTTCCAGTGGAGTGCCTCGGCTGCCCGGCGAGCAACATCAAACATCAGGGCCGCGGGGGCTGCATAGGTGCGTGGTCGGAGTTCGGGAAAGGCGGAGTCTGGCGTTGTTTCCGCAGTATTCGTTGACAGATAGGTCAGTAGCCGCGTTCCCATCCCTGGAGGGTCACTCCACGGCAGATCATTGGAAATAAGCCCGGCAGCCAGGAGGGACGCCCACACCACAGCCAGAAAAAAAACAACCTGCAAGAGTCCGCTTATAAATCGCATAACCCTCTCCTCCTTCGACCCCGCTGAGGACGGATAGTGCCGTCCTCAGTGCCGTGTCGGAGTTACCAACGATTGCAACTCTTCCCAATTTGTAACCGGCAGGGAACAGGAAAAATTATGACAGACGTAGGCCGTCAGTTGATCATCAATCCGCGCCTTGCCCTTGAGCAAACTTGGGACACCCCGCTGTGGTGGCCGTGCAGGATCGAAACACAACAGCGTCTTATTCGGAATAAACCTCCCATGAATGTTGCGCAGCAGCGCTGTGGTTTCGGGAGCGGCCGGGTCTCCCAGGAGCACGATTTCCTTGGGCCGGCGCAGGTAGAAATCCAGCCCGCCCAGCATATTGCTGAAGCCGAAGGGATTTTGCTCCAGAGCGTCGTAGAATAACCGGAAGATCGTTTCCGCTTTGGTCAGGTAGTCCTGCCGCTCAGTGGCATAATACAGGCGCAGCAGAACGGAAGCGGCCACGGAATTCCCCGACGGAACAGAGCCGTCAAAAGCGGACTTTGAGCGGCTGATCAGCGTTTCATGGTCTGAGCTGGTAAAAAAGAATCCTCCCTCCTGTGCATCCCAGAAGCGGTCCAGCAGCACATCGGTCAAGGCCGCGGCCTCGTCCAGATATTTCGGCTCAAAGGTCGCTTCATACACGTCGAGCAAGGCCGCGCTGAAACAGGCGTAGTCGTCAAGATAGGCGTTGAATTTGGCGTGTCCGTCCTTATAACTGCGTAGCAAGCGGCCCTCACGGGACAACGCCGTTTGAATAAAACGGACCCCGCGCCGTGCGACTTCGAGATAGCCGGGATTCCCCAACACTTTATACGCCTCGGCAAACGCCGAGATCATGAGTCCGTTCCAACTGGTCAGGATTTTCTCGTCCCGGCCCGGTTTTATCCGCTGTTCACGGACCGCAAAGAGGGTGTCTGTGGCCTGGCTGATCAACTGCGTTATGTCGTCCACATCGCGCTGAAAGAGCCGCGCCAGTTGGTCCAGTTCCAGCGTGGGATGCAGGATGTTCTTCCGCTCAAAATTCCCGACATCCGTGACGTCGTAGTAGCGACAAAATAGCTCTCCTACCTCGTCGCCCAGGATGCGCATCACTTCGTCTTGGTCCCAGACAAAGAACTTGCCTTCCGCGCCTTCCGAGTCGGCATCCTGGGTTGAATAAAATCCTCCCTCCGGGCTGACCATCTCCCGCTCGACATAGGCGAGCGTGTTCTCCACAACCTGCCGAAAGAAGGGATCCCCGCTGGCCTGGTAGCCTTCAAGATAGAGCCGGGCCAGAAGCGCGTTGTCGTACAGCATCTTCTCAAAATGGGGCACCAGCCAGCGCTCGTCGACCGAATAGCGGTGAAAGCCTCCCCCGAGATGGTCGTACATGCCGCCTTGCGCCATTTTGCGGAGCGTATGCGTGGTCATGTCCAGATAGCGCTGATTGCCGGTTGCGTGGGCGTAGCGCAAAAACAGCGCAAAAACCGAGGTGTTCGGGAATTTGGGAGCCTGCCCTATCCCGCCGTGGGTCTCATCATAGTGCTGGGCCAGCCCCTCAATCGCTTTCTCCAACACCGACACCTCAAACGGCTGCGTCGTTGGTTCACGCCGGGCGAGTTGCTCGAGCCTGGACAGAATCTCGGTTGTCGATCGGGTGACATCCGCCGGTTTTTCCCGATAGGCTTGGGCGACACCCGCCAGGACTCGCGGAAACGCGGGAAGGTTATGGCGATCCTCAGGCGGGAAATAGGTACCGCCATAGAACGGCTTACCCTCCGGGGTGAGAAACACCGTCATCGGCCAGCCGCCGCGACCGGTCAGCATCTGCACCGCATTCATATAGATTTCATCAACATCCGGCCGTTCTTCCCGATCGACCTTGATGTTGACGAACAGCTTATTCATCAGGTCAGCAATCTGTTCGTTCTCAAAGGACTCGTGGGCCATGACGTGACACCAGTGGCAGGCCGAATAGCCGACGCTCAACAGAATCGGTTTGTCTTCCGCCTGGGCCTGGGAAAAAGCCTCTTCGCCCCACGGGTACCAGTCCACCGGGTTGTGGGCATGTTGGAGCAAATAAGGGCTGGTTTCTGTCACCAAACGGTTCGTGAATTTTTCCGGCATACCGACCTGCTGATGAGCCCTCTCTATATGTGATAAATACGCTCGGCTTCCCGTCTGAGGTCCGGCTGGAAATCAGGATGGGCAACCTCCAGGAGGGCGGCCGCACGCTGCTTGAGAGACTTCCCCTTGAGTTCGGCAATCCCGAACTCGGTGACCACAGAGTCAACAAAGGTCCGCTGCGCGGTCACTACACTGCCAGGCTCAAGCATGGGGACGATCCGCGAGACCCGGCGGCCGCCCACCACGGCGCTCGACGGCGTGACAATCACCGACCGGCCCGGGTTACAGTAGGCCGCAGTGATCGTAAAAATGGTCTGGCCACCCGTTCCGGTATACATAAACGGACCGAACGACTCGGAGCAGGCCTGTCCGCCCAGGTCCACGGCGAGGGCGTTATTGACGGCAACATAGTGCTCCTGATTGACCAGCAAGCGTAAATCATCCGTATAGGTGAAGTCGTAAAACTCGAACTTCGGGTTTCCGTCGATGATCGACAGCTCATCCGGGAACACCCCGATCCCGGCGCTGGCAACGACCTTGCCGGGGTTCACCGTCTTGTACTTTCCGGTAATAACGCCCTCCTTGACCAGGCGGGCAATACCAGCGGGAATCACCTCGGTGTGAATACCCAGGTCGTTCTTATTGCCTAAATACATGCCGAGCGGGGAGGAAACGCTGCCCAAACCGATTTGGATGGTATCGCCATCGTGAATGAGTTCGTTGGCAACCAGGGTGCAGATAACCTCGGTCATAGCGGTTTCTTCTTCGCTGCGTTGCGTGGCCGGGAGTTCGGCCGCGGGCCGCGTGGGTTCTACCAAATAGTCGATCTCAGACACATGAATATAATTCTCTCCGCCGGTGCGGATAAAGTCTTCCTGGACCTCGGCCACGACTGTCCGAGCCGCAGCGGCCATCGTTTTGGACATGAACAAGCTGTGTCCGAAACTGCAGTAGCCGTGCTTGTCGGGCGCGGAAACCGGGGTCATATACACGTCGCAGACGATGCCTGGGGGGAGTTCACCCCGGCGGTAATACATCACCGGGATGAAATCCATATTCTTTTTTCCCATGAGCGGACGGGTGGTCGTCCCCAGGTAGGGAGTCTGAATGGTGAAGGCTTGGTCCGCGCCGGGCTGGTCCCAATCAAAGAGCGGACCGATGGTGCCAATTTTCACATCACGCAGTTCTTCTTTGCGCCCGAGAAGCGCCTCGCATAGCGAGAGCGGGGTTGCGTGCAGCCAGTTGAACTGTACGGAGTCACCATTCCGTACACACCGGACCGCCTCTTGAGCAGAGACCAGTTTATCACCGCAGTGATCACGCCAATTCATAATCCTCTCCTCAACAAAGGGAATTTATGCTTCTTTGGCCGGAGCATAGACCACACAGGTCAAGAAAGCAAAGTCAGCCTGTTTCGCAACGCGCGCTTCGTTGAGCCCACTTCCCGAGTGTGGTACAGATCGCGGGCAGGGGGCAGTATGGATATTCGGATTGAGTATTGCGCGGCGTGAAGCTATGAGCCGGAAGCCGTCAGTTTGGCGGAATATATATTGACCAGCAATAAACAACGGGTTCACGGTCTGACGCTGGTCCCGTATGACGACGGGCGGTTTGAGGTCGTTGTCAACGGGACGAAGATTTACTCCAAACTCGAAACCGGCGTCTTTCCCGACAATAGGGAAATCCAATCCGCCCTGGAGAAGCAAGCCGCCTAGTCGGGCCGCTTCGTAGCGTAAAGAGGACCGAAGCGTCCGCACCTGGCAAGCGCAGGCGTTCTCCCTCGCCTTTTCGAGCCAACGAAAGCGATTCCTGCCTCCTTTCGCTCAGACACGAAAATAGTGTACACCAGGGCAGACGAGAACCTGATTGAAGCGGCGCGCCGACGCGCGATGGCAGAGCGTACGACCGTAAACGAGCAGTTTCGGGTATGGCTCAGCCACTATGTCGGGCGCGAACAGCAGGCTGCCGAAGCCATGAAAGTCATTCGAGAACTGCAAGGCAGCATATTCACCAGAGGACGAAAGTTCACTCGGGACGAAATGAATGAGCGTTGAAAACTTCCTCGACACCAATATCTTCGTTTCCTGATTTGACGAAACCGATGCTGATAAACGAGCCAGAGCAGAGCAACTCGTTCAACAGGCGCTAGAAAACGAAACCGGTTGCATCAGTTATCAGGTCGTTCAGGAGACGATGAACGTCATCACTCGAAAACTCAAGGCAACGCCAGAGAAAGCTCGACAGATGTTGGATTATGCCTTGATCCCTCTGTGGCGCGTCAACCCGACCCGGACGCTGTACCAGCGCGGCCTCGATCTACAAACCCGCTATCAATTCAGCTTTTACGACAGCCTGATCATTGCCGCCGCGCTCGACGCAGGCTGCAAAACCCTCTACAGCGAAGACCTCCAGCATGGTCAGCATATTGAAAGAATAGTTATCACAAACCCGTTCAGGAGATGAGTCCATCCACTCAACACAGGGAGACACATGGAAATTGGTATATATGCGACCACGCACGGTTTGGCTTATCGGGATGACCAGAATGTCCTGGCCCGTTCCCTTCCCCCGAATCAGCTCCGGCCCGTAGAAACCGCCCAGCTCGCCGAACGCCTGGGCTTTCACTCCATGTGGTTTCCGGACCATGTGTGTATGCCCATGGCCTCGGAAAGCGAGCATGTCGCCAACGCCTCAGGCAGCCGAGCCTATGAGCCGCGTCATACCATGTTCGACGCCGCCGTGGTGATGGGTGCCGTTGCCCATACGACGACCCGCCTCAAGCTCGGGACGAGTGTCCTCATTTCCCCCTATCGCAACCCCCTCAGCGACGCCCGCCAGTTTGCAACCATCGATCAGCTCTCGAAAGGGCGGCTGCTGTTCGGAGTTGGGGCCGGCTGGATGCAGGAGGAGTTCGCCGCAATCGGTATTCCCTATGCCGAACGTGGCCCGCGGACCGACGAGTGCATAGAGGTCTACAAATGCTCGTGGACGGACGATGTCGTGAGTTATCAGGGGCAATTCTATCAGTTTGCCTCCCTGTCCATGGATCCCAAGCCGCTGCAGCAGCCTCCCCCGATTATCTATGGCGGCGTCACCCCTGGCGGCGCCCGACGAGCGGCACGCTTATGCGACGGCTTTTATCCGATTTTCCTCGACCCTTTTGCGCGACCGGACCGTTATACCAAAGAACAAGCCGTGATCCGAAAAGAGCTGGATGCAATCGGTCGCCCGCACGACGAATTCATCATGATGGGCGTGAGCTCGGCCCGCGTTACCTCGTCCGCTGACTCCCTCAGCCAGGAGCAGCCACGCCGCATCTGTACGGGCACGGCGGAACAAATCCTCGAAGACCTCCACGGTTTTGCCAAAGAAGGCTATGGACTGGTGGTGTGTTTCTTTGACTGTCCGTCCGGGCAACTGTCCGAACTTGAAGATCAGATGCAGCAGTTTAGCGCCAGCGTGATCCCTGAGGCCAAGAACATCCAGCCCCAGGGAGGCTGGAAACCAGCCTTCTAACTCGAAGGGGAAACGAGTCCAGCATCTCAGTGCTATTGGAGGACGCGTTTCCTCTTCGCTTGCCCCTATGTCCCTTTCTGCTTGAGTTTTGCGCCTATGGCTTTGGCCGTTTCAGGCGGCAGGCCGGTTGGATCCAAGAGGACGCCGTACTGCTCCAGCCAGTGGGTATGAGCAAGTTGATGCAAGGCAAAAGACGTGTGCATGGATTGGACCCGGCCCTGCGCATCTTCCGCCACGTTGACCGCCTCTTTGGTCAGCTTCAGGGCAAATAGGGATTTTTTGGCGATTTTTTGGGCCATGGCGAGTACGGTTTCGTCGAGTTTCTCCCGAGGGACGATTTGATTCACCATACCGAGTTGCTTCGCCTCTTCGACCGATAGCCAGTCCGAGGTGAAGAGCATTTCTTTGGCCTTACGCGCACCGACTTCCCAGGGGTGGGCGAAGAACTCTACTCCGCCAATACCGAAGTTCACCACCGGATCGCAGAATTGCGCATCGTCGCTGGCAATAATAATATCGCAGGGCCAGATCAGCATCAGACCGCCGGCAATGACCTTGCCTTGTACCGCAGCCAGCGTTGGCTTGGGGATATTCCGCCAGCGTTCACAAAAGCCGATGTAGATTTCTTTCTCGCGCGCCATCTGTCTCTCCGCACCCGCACACGTAAACCCACACCAGGTTCCCACCGTGCCGAATTCAGACATTTTCTCGTACACGTTGGGCTCCCGCAGATCGTGGCCGGATGAGAAATGCGGCCCGTTTGCAGCCAGGATAATGACCTTGATAGCGTCGTCTTGTGCGGCCCGGTCAAAGGCCGAGTTCAATTCATACAGCAACTTGGTATCCTGCGCATTTCGTGTCTCCGGCCGGTTCAAGACAATGCGCGCGACGTGCTCCACAGGAGTCTCATACAAAATAGATTCAAAATCCGACATTATGGCCTCCTCTTTTTGGTATGCTCCCACTGTACCCCTCCCCGCTCTTCTCGTGAAGTTCGCGCGGAGGGCTCGTCGGAAAATGTCCATTTTTGACCGAATGGATAGCTCCAAAGACCCGGAATATTCGTTTTTGACTATAGTCTATTATTAATCTTTAGTTCTCTACGGTTCGTCTACTCGATAATTATTCGTTTGACAGACGTTGCCCGTGGTTCTATGCATAAAGTCTGCTTTCAATTGAAGACTGCCATGATCTCAACCGCCCGATATCTCAACGTGCTCAACAGAAAAGGAGGAGACCCATGATCGTTATTGCGGGGACAATCCCGGTCAAGGCTGAACGCTGGGATGACGCCAAGGCACTTGCCGCCAAGATGGTGGAGGAGACGCTCAAAGAGCCGGGCTGCATCAGTTATCAATTCCATACTGCGGCAACCGCCGAACATACCTTCTTCCTCTTCGAGGAATGGGAGTCAGAAGAGGCGCTTGCCGCCCACTTTCAGACCGAGCATCTGCAAAATTTCCTTAAAGAGGCCCCCAGCCTGCTGGCGGGAGCCCTGGACGCGAAGAAATATACGGTAGAGAAGTCCGAAACCTTATCGGTCTAAAGCTGGACACGTTTACCCTTGTTCGTAGTTCTTGTGGCAGCCAGTGAGTCGAAACAGGATTGGGGGCGAGCATGAACAGAGGCAGAGATGGACGAGGGAGGTCCGGTCGGAGTGTCGTGAGCACAGGAGCGTTGCTCGTGGCGGTCGGCCTCCTGTTACCGGCTGATGCTGCGCAGGCGGCCGTGGATGAAGAGTCACAGTTTGTTCTGAACACCTTCTCGTTTCTCATCTGGGGAGCGCTGGTGATGTGGATGTGCGCGGGCTTCACCATGCTGGAGTCCGGTTCGGTACGCACGAAGAACGCTTCTGTGATCTGTCTCAAGAACATCGGGCTGTACTCGGTCGCCGGACTGGCCTATTACTTCATCGGCTACAACCTGATGTACGTCGATGTCGGATCCTGGGTCGGCTCGGTGACCCTCCTCTACGGTCCTTCAGCCGATGAACTGGCCCTGTTGTCCGATCAGACGGAGGCCCTGGCCGCGGTCGTCGCCAACGGCTACGCCGTCATGTCGGACTGGTTTTTTCAGATGGTCTTTGTCGCGACTGCCGCCTCGATTGTATCCGGCACCCTGGCCGAACGGGTCAGGCTGTGGTCGTTTCTCGCCTTCACCACCGTTTTGACGGCAATTATCTATCCCATTATTGGAGCCTGGACCTGGGGTGGGGGCTGGCTCAATGAAATGGGGTTTCAGGACTTTGCCGGCTCCACCATCGTCCATTCGACCGGCGGCTGGGCCGCGTTGGCCGGCGCCATGGTCGTGGGGCCGCGAATGGGAAAGTTCCGACCCGACGGCAGCGTCAAACCCACGCCTCCCTCGAACGTCCCGTTCGTGACCTTAGGCGTGCTCATTCTGTGGTTTGGCTGGCTCGGCTTTAACGGAGGCTCGCAACTCGCCCTCGGTGGCGTGGTTGATGCTGTGGCCATGAGTAATGTGCTTGCCAACACGAACCTGGCGGCCGCCGCGGGAGTCGTGGCCGCCTTATGCGTCTCACGACCTTTACTCGGACGGGTCGATCTGCTTGCCGTTCTCAACGGTGCGATTGCCGGCCTCGTCTCTATTACTGCGGGACCGGATATTGTGAAGCCGTATTGGGCGGTCATCATCGGCGCGATTGGCGGGGTGGTGTGTCTGGGCGGCATGAGGATACTGGAGAATATGAAGCTGGACGATGTGGTCGGCGCGATTCCAGCCCATCTGTTCGCCGGCGTCTGGGGAACGCTGGCAGTCTGCATCGCGGCAGGCGGCGATATCGGCGTACAACTCCTCGGGGTGTTGGCGATAGGGGTGTTTGCCTTCGCGACGTCGTGGGGAGTATGGCTGGTGCTGGAAAAGACTATTGGGGTCCGGGTCTCGCGTAGCGTCGAAGAGGTCGGTCAGGATGCCATGGAACTCGGGATCGAAGCGTATCCGGAGTTTGTTGTCATGCCCGACCCGGACGATGTGGAGGAACTCCGTACTGGTGCCCAAACGGCTCCATCTTCCGAATAACCCCTGCCTGACTGAATCTACTGTACGAATCCCGTCCAGTGGTCGTTATCCCATTAACAGCCACTGGACGGCGACGACCGCGCCGATCACTCCAGCGATATCCGCCGTCAATCCGGCGACTAAGGCGTGTCGAATACGGACCACGCCAACCGCACCAAAATACACGGCCAGGACGTAGAAAGTCGTTTCCGTGCTCCCCTGGAGCGTAGAAACGAGATAGCCGACCAGACTGTCCGGCCCCTCGGCTTGCAGAATCTCAGCCATAATGGCGTAGGCTCCAGAGCCGGATAGGGGCCGCAGGATAGCCATCGGCAATGCCTCGGCGGGAAATCCGATAAGGCTCAGAACAGGCTGGACGCCGGCGATCAGCACATCCAATAAACCCGAGGCCCGAAACATGCCAGCGGCAACCAAAATAGCGACAAGAAACGGAATGATCCTGAGGGCAACCTGAAAGCCCTCTTTTGCCCCTTCGATCATGGCATCATATACGGCCACTCTTTTGGCAATGCCGTAGCCCAGCATCACCACGATCAGCACCGGCAGAAGCCAGCCCGATATGGCGTTACGCAGCAATGGCCCAAAGGTCTGACCGCTGCTCAAGCCGGATTGCAGGAATAGGAGAAAGGCGACGCCAATCGCTCCAACAGATGCTATGGCCAGCAGACAGCCCGGTCGGGAGGTCGGCTGCTCGGTGCCCAGCGTTTCCTCATCCGGTAAGCCGACCTCAGAGATATTTTCTTCCTGCTCAGCGGTTCGGTCGCCCATGCTGAATACGGGCAGCCTCTGCCAGAGCTTCGCCGCGAGAATACCAACGCAGGTCGAGAATGAGGTGGCCAGCAGGGTGGGCAACCAAATGCCGGCGGCATTTTCTGACCCTATCGACGCCCTCAGCGCAATCACGCCAAGGGGGGCCAGGGCAACATTCGAGGTATTGATGGCCAGGAATAAGACCATGGCGTTGGTTGCCGTACCTTTGTGCGGATTGAGGCTATCAAGCTCCTGCATGGCCTTAATCCCGAAGGGTGTGGCCGCGTTGCCCAGACCCAGCATATTGGAGGCGATATTCATAATCATGGCGCTCAGAGCGGGGTGGTCGGCCGGAACGTCGGGGAACAAGCGCACCATGAGAGGACGGAGCCAGCGCGCCAGGGTGTGCAGAAACCCGCCGACTTGCACAATGCGCAGCATGCCCAGCCAGAATGCCATCACGCCGACCAGGCCGATGGCCAGCGTCACCGCGGATTTGGCGGAATCTATTGAGGCGGCAGTCACCTCGGCCATCTTGCCGGTAAAGGCAGCAGTCACAACAGAACCGACAATCAAGCTGAACCAAATCCAGTTCATAGGTGACGGGGAAGCGGCTGCGGAGAATGTGGAGCTATGCTACACACCGAAGAGTCAACGTGTCCTCCAATAGACATGTCGGTGCTGGGCACGTTTACTCTTTTGTTCGGGCGGGAATATAGCAGTCTGACAGGCAAAGGAATATGACCTGGCTATGAAGCTGACGAGTTGGGTGGCATTGGGAGCGATTCTGGCGGTGATGGCTATTGTCGTCTATTCGACGTTCCAGATCGGCGGAGTGCGGTGTGAGGTCTGTATTACTTTCCACGGCCGTCAGGTCTGCCGTGAAGTGGACGGGGCGACGGAGCATGAGGCCCAGATGGCGGCAATTACCAATGCCTGCGCCCTGCTCGCCTCGGGTGTTACCGACACTATTGCCTGTCAGAACGCTCCCCGGGACCGCTTGACCTGTAGTCCACAGTAGGCAGGCCTGCTGTCCACGAAGGCAGATGTAAGCTTCGATCCATAACAACGCGGAGTAGCTGTTCTTGAGGAAACCTTTGGGAATTATAGTGCAAAGTAACAGGGTGTAGGGTTAGGTCAGATGTATCGCACGTACACCTACACGGCAAAACTGCGTGCTGCTGTTCATACGCGGCTCACGGCATTTCTCGAACAGCAACGTTCGCTGTATAAGGCTGCAAGTGCTGGTGGGTGGGTGCGAAAGGTTGATCCGAAACATACGTCGCAAGACTGTAGCCGATGTGGGGAACGAGTGACAAAAACCCTATCCGATCAGTCGCATATGTGTCCGGCCTGTGGGTTATCCATTGACCGGGACTGGAATGCGGCGCTGAATATCTTGAACCAAGGACTGGTTGTGAGTCCTCCCACGGGTGGGAATATCCCGTGCGGTACTTCAGGTGCCGAGAACGGTAGTGCGTGTGCCTTCGTGCTATAATTTCCAAACCTTCTAGCATTGCAACGGATGATGCAGCAGAAAGGACCAGTATGTTTAAACTCAAGAAAACGGCGGAGCAGATGGTGGAGGAGGCAAAGACGCGTATTGAGAACCTGTCCGTGGGACAGTTACAACAAGAATTGGAGTCCGGAGAGACGCAGCTTCTTGACATTCGAGATGTGCGTGAACGGCAAAAGCTGGGCTGGATTCCGAGCGCCATGCATGTACCACGCGGCATGCTGGAATTCTGGCTCGATCCGTCCTCCCAGTATTGCACCGGAAAGGTTGATCCCGAAAAACGCATTGTCGTGTACTGCGCCGCGGGAGGCCGGTCCGCGCTGGCTGCCGATGCTTTACAAGATATGGGTTTTCCCGATATTGCGCATCTGGAAGTCGGCTTTAACGGCTGGGCCGAGGCCGGTCTGCCCGTGGAAAAACCAGACAAGTCATAATCCGTCCCCATGCCCACGATCCTGGTCCTTTTGAGACGATTCGCCCACCAAATGCGGAAAGAGCATTTGGACGTGGTTCTCTTGGTGCTGGTTGTCATCGCCGCCAGTGGGGTCTTGGGGATTTCGTTTTTTGAGCCGCAGTTATCCGTAGTGGACGCGGTGTGGTGGACACTCGTGACGGTCACCACAGTCGGCTATGGTGATATCTACCCAACCTCGTTGGGAGGCCGGATCGTCGGCATTTTGCTGATGCTGTTCGGCATCGGGTTTTTGGGTATGCTGACGGCCACCTTGGCCAGCACCTTTGTTGAAAACCGGCGGCAGGAGGGAAAAGGGATGAAACCGCTCTCAAGTACGGGACATATTGTCCTGTGCGGCTGGAATTATAAGGCCAGGGAAATCATTGAAGAGGTCAGGGCCGACGAAAAAGCCCGGAACCGTTCGATTGTGTTGATCGCCGACTTACCGGAGAATCCTTTGGACGGTGAACAGGTCCAATTTGTCAGCGGTGTCGTCAGCCCGGAAACCCTGGCACGAGCCAATGCCCAAGAAGCAGAAGTCGCCATTGTACTGGCCGATGAACAGGGAGAGGTCCATACGCGGGATGCCAAGACAATCCTGGATACGCTCACCATCAAAACCACCTGCCCTGGCCTGCATACTTGCGTCGAACTGCTGGACCAGCAAAACATTGCCCACGGCAAGCGGGCAAAGGCAGATGAGGTTATCGTCACTGGGGCAATGAGCACCAACTTGCTTGTCCAGGCTGCCTTGAACCGGGGCGTGCCCCTGCTGATTAACGAACTCGTCAGCAACCGCTTCGGGAGCGCGCTGTACACCATTTCCGTGCCGCAGACCTGTGTTGATCGTTCTTTTGTAGACGCCCTGACCGAACTGAAAAGAGAACAGAACCTCCTGCTTGTCGCCGTAGAAAGCCAGGCACAGGCAAGGTTTCTTGCAAACCCGCCGAGCGACTATATAATCCAGGCAGAAGATCAACTCATCGTTATCGGACAGGAACGTCCCAAACAGGGATAAGTGTGGAGGAAGCGACGTATGCCGTCAGAGTATTTTGAGAAAGTAAAATCGCTGCTGCTTGATTTAGGCTATGCGATTACCCAAGAGGACGAAGGCCAGGAATTGTTTATCGTCGATGACGAGGACAGCGGCATCAACAACCTCATCGTTGACTGCGAAGACCCTCTGCTTGTGCTGGAACAGGTCATCATGCCCATTCCGCAGGAGCCGGGGAATTTATTTCGGCGTTTGCTGCAAATGAACCGGCTGCTGGTGCACGGTGCCTTTGTGTTGGACGAAGAGACGCAGACCATCCTCTTCCGGGACACGCTGCGCATCGAGAATCTGGACAGCAATGAACTGGAGGGCTCGATTGAGGCGCTCAGTCTGGCCCTGGCCGAGAATGCGGGAGAATTACTCTCCTATACCACGCACTAATCACTCTGGAGGAGCAGACTATGGCAGGTTTTTTTCAACGCTTATTCAAAATCGGACAATCCGAAGCCCACGCCGTTCTTGATAATATGGAAGACCCGATTCGTATGACCGAGCAGGGTATCCGTGACCTCAAGAACGATCTTCAGGCCAGCATGACCAGTCTGGCCGAGGTCAAGAGTGTGGCTATTCGCCTGAAAAAGGATGGGGATAGCAGTAAGTCTCTGACGGCCGAGTATGAACGCAAGGCTATGTTGCTGCTGCAGAAGATGCAGAGTGGCGAGATGGATCAGGCCGAGGCCGAGCGCCTGGCGACCGAAGCCCTGAAGAAGAAAGAAGAGGCCAGTCAAAAGGCGACTCAGGCACTGAAAGACTGGGAAAATCAGGACAATATGGCCAACCAGTTGCAGGGCAAGATCGAAAAGCTGAAATCTACGATCACCAAATATGAGAACGATCTCATTACCCTCAAGGCCCGGGCACGCACGGCAGCCTCGACCAAGAAGATCAACCAGCAGCTCGCCAAGATCGACTCCTCCAGCACGATCGCCATGCTGGAAAAGATGCGCAACAAGGTCGAAGAAGACGAGTCCTTGGCCCAGGCGTACGGCCAGGTCGCCGATATTGATAAGAGCGTGGACAACGAGATCGATGCGGCCCTGAGCCAAGGCAATACTACGGCGAATGATTCCCTGGCCGCCCTCAAGGCCAAGATGGGGATTTCGGCATAGCCCTGAGGTGTCCAGGGTTCAGAGGGCAAAGCTCATGACGCAAGACAAGGCAAAACCCACCCCGGCCTTCGGCTACCCCTCCGAGGGTGGGAGCAGCCCTTATCCCCTCCTCGGAGGGGTGCCGCGTCGGCGGTGGGGCGGGTTCCGTGTTGACGCGACGCCCCAGACCAGGACTGTCCCTCTGGGAAAAAGATTTCCCGAGTAAACAGCGGAGTCCCTATGTCTCTCTGGAAGAAACTCTTTGGCAAAAAAGACGAGCAGGCGGACTTCGATCCGCTCAACGATTTAACCCTCTCGAACCTGAAAGTCGGCTATCTGGTCGACTATGACCTCAAGACCTGGCAGGTCAAAAGTCAGAGCAGCTATACCTTTGACGACGACGATACCAAAACGCAGGAGTGGGAACTCGACGCCGGAGACGACGCATTCTTCCTTGAGCGTGAAGAGGACGATGGCGTCGAATGGAATATCTCGCGCAAAATAGACTTTTCGGCCCTGGGCCAAGGTGTGCGAGCGCATATCAGACAGCATGACGACCCGCCTGAGGAAATCGAATATCAAGGCATACGTTTTCGGTTGGCCGAGAGTGGCGCCGGCTATTATCATCCCAACGGGCGGGTTGCCGGTGATGAGATGATCTATTGGGACTATATGGACGCCTCGGAAGACAACACCCTGACCATCGAACAGTGGGATGAGGACGAATTTGAAGCCTCTGTAGGTAAATACGTCAACGAGTACGAGTTCTCCCACATTCTGCCGCGGGAACAGTCGGAGAGCATATCCTAATACACCTCCCACCTGCCCTGCTGATAATACGACGGTAAAACGGGCCGACTCTCCCGATTGACCTCGATCTCGCCCGCGTCCCGAAAAACACCCTTTCCAAAATGTACCATGGCAATCATCGCCTCCTGGTTGAGAAAGTGCGTCTCAACCTCTTGGAAGGACAACCCTTGTGCGGTTTCCTTCAGAGCCGCAGCCTCAAGAAGCGCGCCATCCACCCCTAACACAAAGCCCCACTCACCCAGCGTGGGAATATGGTTGTGATAGGGCAGGACGCTGAAGCCGGCTTCCGCCATCGTTTTCTGAATGCAGACAAAAGCTTGACGGCTGAAAAACGGGCTGGTCGCCTGCGTGGCCAGAGTGCCGCCCCGTTTGAGATGTCTCTTGCACAGGCGGTAGAAGTTGAGCGAATACAGCCGGGCCAGTTCCGCGGAGTTGGGGTCGGGCAGATCAATAATAATCACGTCGAATAAATGCGACGTGTCCTGGAGAAAGGAAAAGGCATCGGCATGGACAACCGACACCCGAGGGTCGGCGAAGGCGTGTGCATTGAGTTGCAGGAAGACCGGATGGGTGGCGGCCAGACTGGTCATCTCCGGGTCGAGATCAACCAGGGTCACGGATTGTACCTGGGAGTATTTGAGCACCTCCCGTAGCGCCAACCCATCGCCTCCGCCGAGAATGAGCACCTCGGCGCGGTTGCCGGCCAGCGCCATCGCCGGATGGACGAGCGGTTCGTGATAGCGCTCTTCATCGTAGCTGCTGAACTGCTGGTTACCGTTGATATAGAGCCAGTAATCGTTCCGCCAGCGCGTCATCACCAGCCGCTGGTAGGGCGTTTGCTTGGCCAGGATAACGGTGTCCTTATACAGGGCCTGCTCGCCAAACAGGAGAATGGGTTCCGCCAGGATAAACAGTCCGATAAGCCCGGCGCCAACCCCGGCCCAGAGGCCGCTCAGCAGTCGCGGGGCACTCAGCAAAGACCGAAAGCGAAACAACAGGAGCGAGGCAACCCCGAAGTTCACGGCACCAAGGGCTATCGGGGTGTAGGTCAGTCCGAAATACGGCAGGGCCACAAAGGCAAAGAACAACCCTCCAATAAGTGCTCCGTAATAATCCTTCTCCATCACCGAAGAGATGTTGACCCGAAGTTCTTCATAGACCGCGTTGACGCGCGTAATGAGCGGAATCTCCATACCGATCAACAGGCCAATGGCGATGCCGAGTGGGTAAATCACCAGCCCGACGTTGTTGAGAAAAGGAGACAGGACGTAGGCCGCGACCGCGGCGCTGGCACACAACAGGGACAGCGCGAACTCAAGAACGGTAAAGGTGTCCAGCAGATGGGCACTGCAATAGCGACTCAGATGACTGCCCAGTCCCATGGCAAACAGCATGAAGGACATCATCAGCGTCCACTGCAACACCGCGTTGCCGAGGAAGTAGGTCGCAAGCGTGCACAGCACAAACTCGGCGACTATGCCGGCCAAGCCTGTGGCAAACAGGCACAGCTTCAGCAGACTAGAGACACCAAGTGATGAGAAAAGACGCACTAATATAGGAGAACATCTCGATGTAGGCAGCCCCGAGATTCGGCTGTTCGTGCTCAACCAACTCGGCCGTAATCGTCGTTCCCGGTAAGAGCACTTTGTCCGTCGCCCAGCGGATAATCGGCAACGCCACCAGGCCGACCACGGCCAGGGAGCAGAAGGTCAGCAGATTTGCCTGCCAGGAATAAAAATCACCACTCACCGCGTAGCGCAGGATATTGCCCATGCTCAGCAGCGCTCCGGCAAAACTGACACCAACGGCAACATTATCCTTTTCAATCTCGTCATGAATGCTGTAGGGCGTGATCCACTCGTATACGAGTCCGGTCAGAATCAGGGCCAGTTGGCCCAGCCCCCAAAAACCGATCGCCGTCCAGACCGTGCCGCCTTCACCGGAAATAGCGCCGAACAGAATCAGACCGGTGGCCGCGTATACGCCCCCGGCGGTGACGCCCGTTCCTGCATTTTGATCTTGAATGATCTCCTTGGTGTTGCTGAACTGGAAGAGAATCAAGCGGTCGCTGACAAACGTCGAGATATTCAGCAGGATAATGGCCAATATCCCGTACAGGAACAGATCCAGCACATCGTCAACCAGGCCGCTCGACGGACCGACAATGGCTCCGCCAATGGCAAACACGACGCCGAGATAATAGCCTACCAGGGCCAGCGCCAGGGCCGAGTTTTTCCGCTCAACCAATTCCTCTCGGACGCGGAAATCGCGGTGCAAAAAATCAAATACGCGCTTCCCCAGCCAGAACAAGACATAGGCAGACAGGAGATAGATACTGGCCAGAATCACGGCGTCGAGGGTCATGACCTACCTCTTGTGCTTATTTGCCAAAGCCAAAGCCACGCGAGCGCACCGGGACGCTGCTCCGTCCGAAGCGATTGTTGAATTTCTGTTGAAAGCGTTGGCGTTGCGCGGCATCCCGGGCGCGGCGGCGGGCGAAAAAGGACGGTTTCTGCTGCTGGGTGACCGTGCCCCGCGTCCCGTATTCTTTTCCCGTCCGGCCATAGTACGGCCGTCGTTGTGAGCGCGAGCGTTGATAGTCATCATAGTCGTTCCGAAAGATAGACCCCCGGCCCATCCCGAGGAGGTCGCGCATGAGCGCGTATTGGCCGTAGAACGCCCAGAACGACATCCCGCTGCTATTCGTCTGCCACGAGCCGTAGCGCGGATTGCCAACGTAATCATAACCGGGCGGATGAGGGACATTGTTCTCGCCGTCAGGCGTTTTGGAGGCGAGGGTCATCCCCAGAAAATTCTCATTGGCGCGATAAACGGATTCCGGGACTTGCATCCAGTCAGTGGTCCAGGAGTTTTCCCCCTGGACCACCTGGTATTGATGAAAATACGAAGAGAAAAACGTGCCCTCCTCGCGCATATCGCTGAGAATAATAGCGTATTCCGGCGCAGAGGCGAGCTGGGATTTCAATCGATCAAGCGGAGTGGCAGAGGAGCAGGCCGAGAGCAGAAGGGCGCAGCAGGCAGCAAGAAGAAGGCCACAACTCCAGAGCCACGGGCTCCGTTGGTGCGGGGCTGTTCTTACACTCCGTCTCATCACCTTAGGCTGCTCATCCACAATAAAATCACTGTGAAGTAACTCGTTCGGGCTGTCAAGCAAGATCGTACCAGGGGAGGTGTACAGAGAGGCAAGGGCGGCACCATCTCTGGTCGTTCTCCCTTGCGTGATACCGATCTTTTCGCTACGACGTGGGCAGTTTTATTCTCTATTTATGCCTAAGGAGGGGATTCATGAAATACGGCCTACACTTAGCCGGCGGCGCTTCGGTGTGTGACCGGAAGGTCCTCATGGACGTTGCCCGTATTGCCGAGGAGGAAGGCTGCGACTCGCTCCTCATTGGCGATCATATTGTCCTGCCCAAAACAATAGCGTCGCCGTGGCCGTATGAGGAGTATAACGACGGAAAACCGAATTACGATATTTATACCAGCATGGAATGGCTGGACCCGTTCGATACCATCGCCTTTGTCGCGGGCATTACCGAAAAGGTCCGGCTCGGCCTGAGCGTCCTGATCGTTCCCTACCGCCACCCTTTTGATGTGGCGCGGCGGGTTGCAACCATCGATGTCCTGTCCGGGGGACGCTTCATTCTCGGCACCGGGGTCGGCTGGCTTGAAGAAGAGTTCAATCTGCTGGGCGTTCCCTTTCAGCGCCGCGGCAAACGTACGCGTGAATATATCGAAATGATGAAGGCGCTGTGGACCGAAGACAGCCCGCGCTATGCGGGCGAGTTCGTCCAGTTGGAAGAAGACGTCAATGTGCTCCCGCGTCCCCTCCAGAAGCCCCACCCGCCCATCTGGGTTGGCGGAGAATCGGTGTACGCCCTGAAACGGGTGGCCCGGTTTGGCGATGGCTGGCATATTGCCCTGCTGACCTTTAACCAGATCCGGCCCATGTTGGATCAACTGAAACGGCTTATGGACGAGGCCGGACGCAATTATGACGACCTCGAACTGACGGCCATGACCGACCCGACCCGGACCACGCCGGACGATATCAAAACCTACCGCGACCTGGGGGTAAAAGTCCTCTACACCGTTCCGCTCAGCCGCGACCCGGATAGTATTGCTCAGGAAGTCCGATCGTTTGCCAAGCAAGTCCAAGACGTATCGTAACCCGTAGGGGCCATTCGTGAACTGCCCCTACCAGCACAAGAGGAGGAGAAGGCCATGCTGACACGAGACGAGATGTCTAGCGCGTTCGCCAAATGGGGAGTTGCCTGGAACGAGCACGACCTCAACGGCGTGATGGATTTATTTCACGACGAGATTTACTTCGAGAACTGGACCGGAGGCTGGGTTAGGGGCAAGGAGAATCTGCGGCAGGCCTGGACCCCCTGGTTTGCCAACCATGGAGGATTCAAGTTTACGGACGAAGAGACCTTCATCGATGAGGTCGAACAGAAAATGCTCTATCGTTGGCAGCTCGACTCCCCCTCGTTTGAGAAAGGCCAGGAAAACAAACACGAAGCCCGGCGTGGCATCGATGTCCTGCACTTCAAAGACGGCAAGATTATTCAAAAACTCACCTACTCCAAGACCACGCTTGAACTGGACGGGGAACGGGTGCGGCTGACGACGCCGTAATGGTCTCATTCACTCACGAAAAGGAGCGTGCAGCGTGGCGACATTTTCTGTGGACCAGGTGGAAATTTTTGGGAAAGGCGTGCTTCAGGCCGAAGGCGTGGTCATTGATACAGATGGCTCAGCCTACGGCGCGGGTCGTAACGGCATTGTCTACAGAGTGACCCCGGACGGGACCGTCAGCGAAATGGCCCATTTACCGGAGGGGTCCATGCCCAACGGCGTGACCATGGACCGTGAGGGCAATATTGTCTACTGCGACCTGGCCAAGCAGGCCGTGATGCGGGTCTCTCAGAGTGGCCAGGTCTCGCTCATTGCCGACCAAGTGGGCGATGTGAAGCTCACCATGCCGAATTTCGCCAGCTATGACGCGGAGGGGAATCTCTACGTCTCCAACTCTTCGAGCGCGCCGACACTGGAAAAGGCGCTTGACGAGTTGGCCCAGCCGGCCCCGAATGGCGCGCTGGTTCGTATCCGGCCGGATGGCCGGGGCGATGTCGTTGCCACCGGGATTTATCTTGCCAACGGGACGGCCATCGCGCCGGATGAAGACGCGGTCTACGTGCTGGAAAGTACTCGGGACGACTGCCTGCGCATTCACATCAAGAAAGACGGAACTTTTGGTGCACCCGAAATATACTCCAAGGACTTTCCCGCCCTGCCCGACGGGATGGCTTTTGACGTGGACGGCAATCTCTACGTCACGCTACCGGCCAAGATCGGCGGCTCACATACGCTCCAGGGTATTGCCCATCAGGGCGTCAATATGGCTCCGGCCCATCAGATCATCAAAGTGGATACCAACGGTCAGTGGAGCATGTTGATTGACGACCCTGAAGGGCAGAAGCTGAATTTTCCCACTAACTGCGCGTTCGGCGGCTCGGATTTGCAGGACCTCTATTTTGCCAATTTGGAAGGCGACCACTTCAGTCGTGTGCATACCAGCGTGCGCGGGCACCCGCTCTATCACCAGCGCTAGACCCGTAGGGGCCATTCATGAATGGCCCCTCCCCCTCCGCCGAACCTTACAAATCCATGGGCAGACCCAAATGCTCCGCGTAAATGAAATGCCGGTGATCCATAAGTATCGGCGTGGCTGCAGCGGCTACGTCGGGATCATGGTTCTGGTAGAGCGGCCGGAACTCTTCGAGCATCGGGCACTCGTCAGGCGGCAAGGGCTCAATCAGATGAGAGAAGCCGGCCCAATAAATGTCCAGCGCTGACAGCGCGTTCCCAATAAAATAGCGCCTGCCCCGGGCCTGCTGCTCTTCAAGCAGGCTGCTCAGGGCGTTCAGGATTGCGATTACCCGCGCGGGAGCCGCCGCCGCGGCCTCGGGCGAGTACCCGTATTTTGCGCCGAAGGCTTGGAAGAAAGCCCGTTGCTCTTCCGGCAGGTTTGGCGCGGACAGGCCCTGGTGCACCATCATCAAGCGCCGACTCCAGCCAAAGCCGTGCATGCCGCACAGTTCGTTGGCGTAGCCGAACATTTTGATCCGGTCGGCCTGATCGGCCGGAATAAGCGCGGGCTCGGGTTGAATGCGTTCCGCCAGATAGAGCTGCTCGGCCCAGTTTGATTTTGGAAATTCATCATTCCAGGCAATCGCCGGCGCGGAGGCCTGCGCCGTCCAGGCAATGAGGTCGACGTGGTCGGAGCCGATCTCAAACAGCCCGCGCGTATACGGAATCTTCTTCACGTCCAGAATGCCGCGAATCCCTTCCGCCCACGGACCCGGGATACCTTGGCCCAGGACCATCCGCATACCGGATTGCTTTCTTGCTTCTGCAACACTGACATATTCGGCCATAGACGTTCTCCTTCTGCTGTTAATTTCCCTGACCAAGCGGAGGAAGTTGATCCGGCGTCACCCATTCTTCGGAGACGCCGTTCACAAACTCCGGCGGCAAGGCTCTGATGGGAGTTCCCTCAAATTCCGCAGGCAGTTCCGCGGGCCGGTTGGTATAGACATAGACGACTCCGTGGCCGGGTCGAACCGCCACCACCCCCGGCAATTGTGACAGGGCATGGTCAGCCGTTGTGTACTGCCTTTCGATGGTGCGAACCTGAGAGGCTTTATAGGCTTTCAGCGCCCGACTTGAGACGGCTCGACCGCGCGCATCCGTGATGCCGCTCGGGATTTCGGCTCGCCGCAGCGACGCAAGGTCGCCCGGCGGTCGCGGAGCACACGCGCCCAAGAGCCCAAACACGATCAGCCAGCCGTATCGACGGAGTAATCTTCTCGAAGAGAGCGGTTCTGGGTCAGGCATACGTTCCTCCGCATTCAGATGCTGCACCCCGGGTCCGGGGGAATAGGGCCGAGTCTTTTGACAATCTGTAGGCCATCCTTACTGCCGCGGGCAACCACGATGGGCAGGGTCGCATGCTGGTTTTCCGGGTCTATGCTTACCGGACCTGTCGGAGACTCGAAGCTCAACCCGCGTAGCCCCGTGAGTGTCGCTTCGGCACTCACCTCTCCGCTTTTTTCCCAGGCCGCCTTGAGCGCGTGCATAGCGTTATAATGCGTCAGGGCGTGATAACCGATGGTCGTATGGCTCCCGTGCTGCGAGCGCACCCGCGCAACGAAATCGGGCACGCCGCCTTCGGAGTCGCTCGCAACAAACGGACTCGTGGTCACGATCCGTTCCAACTCTTCGGGCGTGAGTCCGTCAACCAGCGTGTCGTTAAACCCGACCCAGCCGACGGTGATTTTGTTCAGCAGGCCGAGCTCGCCGGCTTGATGGAGAAATGCCTGACCCTGCTTCCGCATCACGCAAAACAACACCGAGGCCGTATTCGTCTCTTGAATCCAGCGGATGATGGGCCGGAATTGCTGCTCCCCGGTCGCGGTCAGGGCTTGGCCGTGGACGTGGTGACCGCGTTGATACATCGGGAAGCGCAGTTGACGGAACATCGTGTTTTGCCAACTGGGATACGAGCCCAGCATGAAATAGTCTTTGATCTGCTCTTCTTCGTCCAGATAGCGGACGAGGGCATGGCCATCCTGACTCGTGGTCGGGCCGAGAGAGAAGAGCACCGGTGAGCAAAAGCCGCCCGCGTGATTGCTCGCATTCACCAGGGGAATATGACGCTCGGCCAAAAAACGGGCCGCATACTTCCGACCGGCCGCAGCCCAGGGTCCGATCAGGGCGATCGCTCCCCACTCGTCCACCAACTCCCGGCAGCGCTCGGGCAGGACCGCCGGGGTCGTTTCCGAATCACGGTACTCAACCGCGACCTTCCTGCCGAGCACCCCGCCGCTTCCATTGATCTCGGCGACGGCAGTCTCAATGCCCAGACGCATCTGCCGGGCGTACGCATCGGCATCCCCGGTGAGGGGGATGAGGGCTCCAATACGGACGGTCTGCTCACCGGCAAAGACAGACGATACGAATGGAGAGCGCCCCAGGACCGCTGCGGCACCTGAAGCGGCAATCCATTTCAGCGCGTCCCGTCTCTTTATGCGGTTGTCCTTCTTCCGCACCTGCCCTCCTCAGTCTCTTTCCGCTTGGACCCGAATCGGCGCCAGATCCTCAGGCGTGAGCCCCATATCGGTTACGTCTTGGGGTAAATGTTGGTTCACTATCAGGCTGGCCGCGGTACGGCCCATGGCAGACGAGGTCTGGATGCCATAGCCGCCCTGCCCGGCTAACCAGAAAAATCCGGCGCGTTCGCTATCCATGCCCACGACAGGTGTTTTATCCGGGACAAAGCTGCGCAATCCAGCCCACCTGCGATTGATATGCGCAATGGACAAGGTTGTGGCCTTTTGAATCCGGTCTATGGCGACCGCCACATCGTAGTCGTCCGGAAACACATCGCACGGGTCCATCGGGGTTTCATCCGCGGGAGAGGCCAGAATCCCGCCGGACTCGGGCTTGAAATAGAAATCTTCATCGCTATCGATGATGACCGGCCACGCCGCGAGCTCTTCCGGCGGTATCCCGGCAGGACCGCTGCAGGTAAAGGCCGTGCGGCGTTTCGGTACCAGGCCGACTGGCCGCGCTCCTGCCAACTGGCCAATGACATCACACCACGCCCCAGCCGCATTCACCACGACCGCAGCCGCGTACTGCTGGTCAGGCGTCTGGACCTCCCAGCTTGCGTCCGTCTGCCGAAACCGGACCACTTCGGCGTTTGTGACCACCGTTCCGCCCCGGTTTCTTAATCCCCGCAAGAATCCCTGATGGATGGCATGCACATCCAGGTCCAAGGCGTGGGGCTCCAGGATGGCATAGGCGACATAGCCGGTTCGTAAGGCAGAACACAGCGTGTATGCCTCTGCGGACGCAACCGCGCGAATCGTGGGGACGAGGCGCTGCGCCTCATCAAGCGTTGCCTCCAGCCCGGCCTTTTGGTCTTCGCGGGCGATCCACAGCATCCGGCGGGGAGCGGTCAGCGGGTATTCGGTAAACCCGTCCGGCGGGTGTTCCAGAAACGGGCGGGTCGCCAGGGTGAGGCGTCGAATAATGGAGTTGCCGTAATTCTGGGTTAAGACCGCGGCGGACCGGCCGGTTGAATGATGGCCGGGCACGGCTTCGCGTTCAAGGACAATGACCCGACCGTGTGGAGCCAGCTCGAAGGCAACCGACGCCCCGGCTATGCCCGCTCCGATAATGAGAAAATCGCATGTTTCCATTGGACGACTCCCTTCGCCTGACCTCGGTCTCTCGTTCTCCCCTCCTCCGGCCAACCCTGTAGGCGGTTGTCTCATTCAGTCCTACCGTTTGTCAATTGTTTTGCGCCGCCCCGGACATGGCGAAAGACACTCCGGTATGGTATGCCTCCGGTGATCCCCAAGAGAATTTTCCCTGTGTAAGGAGGAGGCCATGGAGTTCAGCGTCACGGTGGCAACCAATATCGGAGACTGGCAACTCATTAAATTCGCCGAAGACTTGGGCTATGACCGGGCCTGGGTGCCCGATTCCCAGATGATCTGGTCCGACTGCTACGCCACGCTGGCCGTAGCGGCGCAAAACACCTCACGGATCAAACTCGGCACCGGCGTCGCCATCCCCGGCACCCGGATCGCTCCGGTCACCGCCCACTCGATCGCCTCGGTTAATCGGCTTGCGCCGGGCCGCGTCTTTCTCGGTATCGGGACCGGACATACCGCCATGCGCGTCATGGGCATGAATCCCATGAAAATCCGTGACTTTCGCGAGTACCTGCGTGTCCTCCGGACGCTCCTTCAAGGCGAAGAGGTCGAGTACACCTTCAATGACACAACCCGGACCATCCGGTTTTTGCACCAGGATCTGAAATTCATCGACCTGGAGCACCCTGTTCCCATCATTGTGGCGGCCAATGGCCCCTTGGCTCTCAAAGCCGCCGGGGAATTTGGTGATGGTCTGATCTCGGTGCTGAACGAGCAGGAGGCCGTTCTCAATCTGAATATGGACTACGTGGGCCAGGGAGCCGCCAGAGTGGGCCGGGACCTGAGCGACTATCATACGGTCTCGCTCACTTCGGTCGTTGTGCTGGAGCCGGGCGAGGACCTCACCTCGGACCGGGTCATAGACGAGTGCGGCTCATGGGTGTCCGCGGTCTTGCACTTTGCCTATGAAATCTACGAGTTCACCGGCAAGGAAGAGATGATTCCCCCGTCCATCCACGATGTTTGGGATGAATACTGCGCCTATGTGAAAAAAATGGAGACTCCGGCGGAGAAACGCTATCTCCAGATTCACAATGGCCACTGCACGTTTCTGATGCCCGAGGAGCGGCGCTTTATCACGCCCAAGGCCATTGAGGGTTCGTGCATCGTGGGCACGCCGGACGAGATTATTGACAAGCTGCGTGCTGCGGAGAAAAACGGACTCAAGGAAGTCAGCTTACTCCCTCCGATGGCCAGCGCCCGCAAAGTGCTGACCGATTTTAAAGACAAGGTTATGGCGCGGTATTAAGGAGGCGATGAGGGCTACGTTAAAATCTCGACCTGGTCGCCAACCGCGACCTGTCCAGGGGTTTTCACCGTAGCATAGACCCCAAAATTCTGGTTGGCCTCACGCACCAGGGTACGCATGATCTTGGGGTCTTTGGGCAGGTTCGCGCAGCCGAGGGTGGTCATAACGCAGCGCAGACAGTTCATCGTCACGTCAAGGGTCATATTCCCGATGCGGAGCTGTTTGCCCGGCCACGCAGTCTCAACAAAACCGCTCACCTCCTCGGTCTCAATCAAAAAATTTGGACGAAAGCGCCGGGCGTCAATCTGCGAAGCCGGACTCAAGGACTGCAACTGCCGCAACGACGCCTCGGTCACCAGCAGCAGTGGGAAAGCATCGAAATAGGTGCCCGGAGGCGAGGCGTATTGCAGAATCTCTTTGGGGAAGATGGATAAGTCCGGCAGGGGTTCGTCTGGCTCCAAACCGAGGAGGCTGCGTAACTCTTCTGCCGGATTGCTGTGCGTCGGCTTTCCGCGTCGATAGTGGTCGAGGTTTTCGGCCGGCTGAATCGGCCAGATGGAAACCTGACGGCCCAGGGCCTGACTGAGCCGGGCCGCGGCATCCGGGTCGTTGGACAAGAAGGTCGTGCCGTCCGGAACGGTAATCTCAACCGGGCCGATCTGTTCTTTTGTCGGGCTGTCCGGATAGCGCGCCTGACAGTGCATCAGCGTCGGGATTTTTTTGGCGCTCGTAATTCCCCCCCGGACCTCATCCCGCACTGCCCAGCCCCGGTCGCCCACTACGCCCTGGGGGCTGACCTCGGTCTGCTCCAGCAGTTCGCCCAGCATGCTCTTGAACGGATAGCGCCAGATCTGTTTGATTGTCCCAACTCGCATCCTGTCCTCCGTGGGCTCTGCTGGGGTTTGCTGTGAGCGCCTTATTTGCCGGAAAACTCGGGCAGACGCTTTTCCACAAAATGGGCCACCCCTTCCTTAAAGTCTTCGCTGCCGAAACTCGCGGTCATCTCGGTCAGACCGGCCTGGAGCGAGGTCGCGAAATCAACGTCCTGCGCCCGAAAGAGCTGCGATTTCATCACCCGCATGGAACGCGGCGACACCATGGTGGCCAGCTCAAGCGCATAGGCCCGGACTTCCGACAGAAAGGCGTCGGCCGGATAGAGGCGGTTCACCAGGCCCATCTGGAGGGCGTCCTGGGCGGTGATTTTTCGGGCCGAGAGCATCAGGTCCAGGGCGTTTGGCAGGCCGACAACCCGCGGCAGAATCCAATCAACCCCGTGTTCGGCAATGAGCCCGCGCCGCGAGAAGGCCGTGGTGAAGACGGCCGTATCCGACGCAAAACGGAGGTCGGCGTACAGGGAGAGGATCAGGCCTAAGCCGGCGACCGGACCGTTGATGGCAGCGATGATGGGCTTCGGGACGGTGGGGAAATAGGCGTAGCGATAGGAGAATGCCTGGGGCAGATCGAGACCGCCCGGGATCGGTCCGGGAAAGGCGACCGGGCTCTCGGTCGCGGATGCGGTTTCGGACCGCTCTCGGACCGTGTTCAGCAGAGACATATCCGCTCCGGCGCAAAACCCACGTCCGGCGCCGGTCAGCATAATCACCCGGACAGCCGCATCCGCGGTCGCCTCGGTCATGGCATGGCGGACTTCCTGCTCCAGCACGTTCGTCCAGGCGTTGAGCTTCTCCGGTCGATTCAGCGTAATCGTCGCAATACCATCCTGGGCGTCGTATAAAATCTGTTCGTAACTCATGCGTGTTTCTCCGCTGTCATATGGCTGGCAGACTCCGCGGCCAGGGGTTCGGTCCCGGTTTTTCCGCCAAAGCGAGGCAGCGCGTCTCCTATGGCCGTCCAGTCCGCGCGATCAGAAAAATAGTAGTGGGCTTGCGGTTCGCGGTCGATGGTATCGTGCAGATTCGCCAGGACAATATCCATGATTTCCGGATGCTTGCTCGACTGACAGAACAGTGAGCTGCCGCAGGTAGTGCAAAACGATCGTTTGCCATGCTCCGAAGAGGCGAAAACGGTCAACTGCTCCTGCCCCGCAGTCAGGCTGAATTGCGGTGTGGGCACCCCTATCCAGGTCACATAGCCGGCCCCGTGCATGCGCCGACACATCGAGCAGTGACAGTGACCGCAGAAGAGCGTCGGCAGGGCAAACTCAAACTGGATAGCGCCGCAGAAACAGCTTCCGCGAACCAGTTCTGCGTCCTCTTCAGATTCGTCCATGACGTCCTCCTCTTTTGAGATCGTGCCCCGCGGGCTGGCCCATCTGCCGTGGGCCGCTATTGAAATGAGGCCTTCCGGCGTTGGTCAGTCAGGCATTCCTCATTGATGAACAGACCACCGTGCAGACGACACGTCTGTTCATCCTGAACGGCAGGGTTCATATCGGGCATATAGCATTGTTCATTGTAAAAGACGCCGCCTCGGGCCTGACAGCGACCGGCCTTGCCTTCGGCTTGCGCCATTTGTTGATCGATGCCCTTATTGAACTCGGCAATCTTCTGATCCCACTTGCGTTCGGCATAGGTGCACGAGGCGGCCCCTCCGGCAACGAATGCCAGCAGGCTGTACAAACAGAAGACCCGGAAGGTCGGTCTTCCGACGAACCACGCGAGCCGTTCATTATGCGGGAACGGCCAGCGAGTTGGACTGCACCATTTCAGCCATTTCATACAATAAGCCGCGCGACTCTTCCCAACCGATGCAGGCATCGGTAATGGACACCCCGTATTCGAGATGGGAGCCTTCTTTCCAGGACTGGTTGCCTGGGTTCAAATTGCTCTCCAGGAGGATGCCCATGACATCGTACTCTTGCTCTTGGCGCACCTGTAACACGTCCCGACAGATCGCAGACTGACGGGTATAATCCTTATCTGAATTGCCGTGGGAGCAGTCCACCATAATCGGGCGCGCTATCCCCTCTTTGGCAACCATCTCCGTTACCTGCGCAATATCCTTCTGGCGGTAATTGGGCCGCCCGCCCCCACCCCGTAAAATAATATGACGGTCGGGATTCCCCAGGGTCTTGATGACCGAGGTCACGCCATCGGCGTTGATGCCCAGGAAACTATGCGGGTGACCGGCTGAAATCATGGCGTTGATCGCCCCGGACACCGCCCCCCCGGTCGTATTCTTGAAACCGACCGGCATGGAGAGCCCACTGGCCATCTCTCTATGCGTCTGGCTCTCGGTGGTCCGCGCGCCTATGGCCGCCCAACTGAGCAGGTCGGCGACATATTGCGGGGTTACCGGGTCTAAGAGTTCACTCGCGCAGGGCACCCCCATATGGTTGATATGGAGTAAGATCTCACGGGCCAGTTCCAGACCGGTCGGGATGTCGCACGACCCGTCGAGATGGGGATCGTTAATCAGCCCTTTCCAGCCTATGGTTGTGCGCGGCTTTTCAAAATAGGTCCGCATCACCACAACGAGGTGATCGCGTGTTTCGTCAATCACCGGTTTGAGGCGCTCGGCGTATTCATAGGCGGCCTGGGGGTCATGGATGGAGCATGGACCGGTGACCACCAGCAGGCGGTGTCGGTCCCGACCGTGCAAGATATCGCAGATCGCGTGCCGGGTTTGCATAATCAGCCCAGCCGCGCCTTCGGTCAGCGGGAGTTTGGCTTTGATCATCCGAGGAGAGACCAGGGGGGTCATCTCAATGAGATGGGAATTTTCAATTTTCTCAGGCATGCGGCTTTCCAGTGGAAAAGCAGACGTATGGCCAGCCTTTCAGTATCGTGGCATCGGAACTTCAGTCACCCGAAAGAGGCGTGAAGTTCACGGCATACCACGTCTTTTGTCCGAATGCGAGCCCGTTTCTCAGCCCACCCTGATCGGCGTCGTCGCTTCCAGGTACTCGGGCGTCTCCTGCCACCGGCACGACCGCGCCCAGACGACCTGAGAGTCCGGGAAGCCCAAGGCCAGGAACTCGGTAAAATATTTTTCCGCCCGCTTCGCCCCTGCCCTTGACGGCTTGGGGTTAATCAGCTCGGCGGCGACAAAGAGTTCCTCGACCATGTCAGGATCAATCTGCACGGCAAGACGCACCCGCCCCGCCGGGTCTGCGGCCGAGCACAAACAGATTTCAAAACGGCCTTTGAACAAACGCCGCGCAGAGTCCACGTTCGGCCACAGGACCATGGCGAGAATGAGGTCGGGCTCCTCAAGATACAGGGCTGCCAGAACCACGCCTTCGTGCGTGAACATCTTCACGCGCCAGGAGACTTCGGCAAGGGCTATAGCAAAGGGTTGGAGACGACGATTAAACGCTCTTTGTGGGACTTCGACCTCCAGCACCACTCCCATGGATTCCTCCTCCACATACCACCAATCCACCACCACACAACGGATCCATTCCACACATCCACATACGACACCGCCAGAGGTGTTACTCGTTTTTAATAGAATATAGCAGATTCAAAGTAAAGTAGCATCAGTCCCCGGTGCTGGCCTCATTGAGGACGTTCGTATCGATGAAGCGTCCGGCGCTCACCCACGTTTGAGGTTCTCGTCTTCGGCGGTGGCCGCGACCAGCACCGAGGCCCTCCGGTACGCGGCGGACCTGCCGATGGCGGACCTCGAGGACGCGCTGCAGGTGGCGGCCGCGCGGGCCTGCAGCACGCGGTACATCGTCACGCGGAACGTCCGGGACTACGCGCGCTCGCCCATCCCTGCGGTAGAACCCCGGACGGCGCTCAGGGACTTGTTCTGAGCGCGTGGCGTTCGACCCGGAGTGCTTAGCGTGCTCCCTAGACGGAACAGGGTTCGGGGCTACCCAACCGACTTCGCCGCAATATCACCAGTCAAATCAATTCATTGCCCTGCCGCTCAGAGCCAAGGGCGACGAATAATCCGGCCTACAGATCCCGGTCCAGCCCGCGCTTGACGATGATTTCCTTCATAATCTCGGCGGACCCTCCGGCAATCGTGGTCTGACGGATATCGCGGTAGAACCGTTCCACCGCAAACTCTTTCATATAGCCGTAGCCGCCGTGCATCTGGACGCACTCATAGGCGACCTTGTTGGCCACGTTGCAGCCATACAGCTTGGCCATCGAGACTTCGGTACTACAGTCACGCCCGCCGGCCAGCACATCGGCCGCGTAGTAGGTCAACTGACGGGCGGCTTCCAATTCAGTCGCCATATCCGCCAGACGATGCGATATGACCTGATGATCAAACACGCGCTGGCCGAACGTCTGCCGCTCACGCGTGTATCTGAGCGTGTCTTCGAGGGCTTGCTGGGCCGCGCTCACGGCCATACTGGCCGCAATCAGGCGCTCGTCCTGAAAATTCTGCATAATATAATAAAATCCCCTGCCCTCCTCTCCCAAGAGGTTGTGACGCGGGACGCGCACGTCCTCAAAAACCAACTCACCGGTATCCGAACTGTGGCAGCCCATTTTGTCCAGCTTTTTGGCCAGGCTGAAGCCGGGGGTGTCGCGCTCAACAATAAACATGGAGATGCCACGCGCCTGGGCATCCTTGTCGGTTTTGGCTGCCACACAAAAGACATCGGCGTGGACGGAGTTGGTAATAAAAATCTTGGAACCGTTGATGACGTAGGAATCACCATCTTTCACTGCCGTGGTGCGTATGCTGGCAACGTCGGACCCGCCCGAGGGTTCGGTCACCCCTATGGCACAGACCGCCTCGCCCGTAATCATGGGCCGCAGGTATTTTTCTTTCTGCTCTGCCGTTCCGTTCCGCGCGATATGGGTCGAGGACATGTCGGTATGGACCAGCACGCTGGTGGGTAAGCCCAGGGCCCGACAGCGACATAACTCCTCACAAAAGACGAGCGTCATCCAGATATCCCCGGCACTGCCCCCGTACTCTACGGGATGGCGGATGCCCAGAAATCCCAGTTCACCCATGCGCTGGTAGAGCGACTTGGGGAAAAGGGCCTCCTCTTCCCATTGGTCAATATGCGGATGGACTTCCTTGGTCACAAAATTACGAACCTGTTCGCGGAATATCTCATGATCTTCGGTAAAAAAGCGCGTCGGTGCGGTGAGCATCGTGATTCCTAACCTCCTGATCTGCTGTTGGCTTGAGCCTAGACGCTGGGTTTCTGAGGGTCAAGGAGAGGGGCAGGTCGGGCCCTACACCCCGACCTTGCTCCAGACCTTGAACTGGAGCCGGGCATAGCCGCGCTCCGTGGCATCAAGATGTTCCGCCACTTCCTGGTGCAGGGCGGGCAGCCGATACCACGGGACCGCCGGCCAGGCATGGTGCTCGGCATGGAGATTCATATTCCACAGCCACCAACTGAAAAACGGCCAAGTCTGCATGGTCCGCGTCCGCGCAAGAATAGAACCGTCATTCGGCAGGCCGGTGTGCTCGGTGGTGATCCAGATAGCCTGAAACATATGGCCCAGCAGCCCGGCAAAAAGCACCCAGCCCATACCCGCGGGGCCAATACAGGCCGCGACAATCAGTCCGACCCAAAAAAGGGCGATCACGGCCGACTGCCACGCGAATGTGGGACGTTGGTCGAGCGGCGCCCAGGGAGCGAAAGCCTCCCACTTCTCATACGCCAGAAAAGGAAAACGCACGAAGGCGCCTGTTTTGAACTGGATAAGACCCCAACCGCTAATCATGAGCAGCCAGTTTTTCCATCGGGTCGGCCAGGACACCGGCTGCCCGCCCAAGAACAACAACTCGGGGTCCTTGTCGGGATATTGGGTGTAGCGATGATGATCGAAATGGAAAGCCCGGTACACAGCCGGTGCCATACCAAAGGGAAAGCCGCTGACCCACGCACCCAGGGAGTTGAGCCAGGCGGACTTAAAAGCGGTTTGATGCGTACACTCATGAAAGGGGGCGAACAGCGAAGCCCACATCCCGCCCAGCACAATGGAGAGCAGACCGGCCGCCAGGTGAGAATGCGGCGTGACGAGCAGCACGCCGTACGCGCACAGCAGAAAGGCCGACAGATGGAGGGTCAACCGGATAATGGACGGCCAGTCTTGGCGCTGCTGAAGGGAGCGGAGGAGGGTGCGGTCAATGAGCGAACGGTGTTCAAAGGTTTCGTTCACACCGCCACGCTACAACCAGCGTGCGTCAACGTCAAGGAAAAACGCCTCATACCAGATAGCCGCCGTTCGGGCTCAGCACCTGCCCGGTCACATAGGCGGCATCGTCCGAGGCCAGATACAAATGAGCCGCAGCGATGTCTGCGGGCGTGCCCATTTGGCGCATGGGAATGCGACGGATAAAGAAATCCACGACCTTCTCGGCAGCCGGGCCGGTGCCTTGTTTGACCATCGGCGTTGCAATCAATCCGGGGGCAACCGCATTCACGGTAATACCCGACCGCGCGTACTCCAGGGCCAGCGAGCGGGTAAAACCGATAATGGCGGCCTTGGCCGCGGCGTAGTGCGCATTTTGCGGGCCGCCGGTCATACCGGCAACAGAGGCCGTGTTAATCACCCGTCCCCACTGGGCGGCTATCATCTCTCCGATCACGGCCCGCGTGCACAGGAAGGTCCCTTTCATGTGGACGTCGATCATGCGCTGCCAGTCTTCAGGAGTGATATCGAGCAGATCCTTGATCTGGGCAATCCCGGCGTTATTCACAAGAATATGAATCGGTCCATACGCGCTCTTGGCCTGTTCAACCAGAGCGCTGACGGCCTGGCTCTGTGTCACATCAGCCTGAATGCCTATGGCCGGAGAAGCGTTGGTGTGATTGATCTCGGCGGCGACGGCCTCAGCACGACGCTGGCTGATATCAGCCACAACGACGTGCGCCCCCTCCTGAGCAAAGAGCTGAGCGGTTGCTTGGCCCAGGCCCGACCCGGCGCCGGTTATCAGTGCGGTTTTTCCTGCCAGTCGCATCTTAACACCACTTCATATACGAACCGCCGTTGGGGCTGAGAATCTGGCCGGTCATGAATCCGGCTTCTTCCGAGGCCAGATAGGCGACGGCATGGGCGATGTCCTCGGGTTGCCCCAGTTTGCGCATCGGAATGGTCTTGGTCATATTCTTGACCCAGCGTTCCGGACTCTGACGGACCATCGGCGTATCAATCACACCGGGCGCAACGGCATTGACCGTAATGCCCGTTCGCGCCAACTCGCTTGCCATGGCAACGGTGAGTCCGGCAATGCCGGCCTTGGCCGCACAGTAATGGGCCAAACGGACTCCGCCGGTAAAAGCTCCCATGGAGGAGGTACTGATTAACCGGCCCCAGCCGGCCGTTTTCATCTCAGGCAGGACCGCACGAAAGCAGTGATAGGTCCCGTTGAGATGAACGTCGAACATATGATCCCAGTCCTCCTCGGTCATGTCCGTAAACGCGACCTGGGTTCCGATACCGGCGTTGCTGAACAGGATGTCAATCGCACCCAACTCCCGGCGTGCCTGGGCCGTCGCCGTTTCAACCGCATGCAGGTCGGAGACATCCACCTGAAGCGCGAGCGCCTTGCAGCCCAGTTCAGTGACGGCCTGGGCCGTTTCCTCAGCCCCGGCCATATTGATATCCGTCACCACAATATCAGCGCCGCCTGTGGCTAAGACGAGCGCGGTCGCGCGCCCGATACCCGACCCGGCTCCGGTTATCAACGCGACTCTTCCTTCCACCCCTGCCACGTCAGGCCTCGCTTCCGACGGTTTCGACAGGCCGGACAGACGTTTCTTCGGCCATAAGATCCCCCAGGCGTCTGTGAATTTCGGCCTCATCCACTTCTTTCAGAGCAATGGTCAAATTGCCCTGATCGTCAACCGAAAATCTGGCCTGCTTGTCCAATTCCAGTGCCAGACGGGAGATAACCGCGTTGCGGGTAGGACGATCCAGCGAGGCCCGCTCAAGCTCGCTCGTACAGATCCCGAGCAGCTTGTCCACCACGCCTTTGTGCTTTTCGATATAGAACATGGAATGTCCGATGACACACTGGCCGTACTGGAGGGTGGTATATGTCCGGCCGGTGCGTTCCTCTTCGAAAGTGCGCTTTGGCGGGGTGGGAAATGCGTCGATATGAGAGCGAACCCAGCCGTCCTCGGGATCGGGCTCGGTCTCGCAGAACATGAGATTGATATGCTGCATGCCGTCGGGTTTTGGATAAATTTCGATCAGCATCGGATCTCTCCCTGCTGGTGCCTTAGAGGCAAAGGAACCCACCCCGCTGCTCCGCAGCAGGGTGGGTTCCTCTCCGATGTATGCCACTCAAGAGGCGGTATGCTTAGGCTTCCGCCCGCAACTCGACCACATTGCCGTCCGGGTCGCGGACAAAGACCACCGGGGCCAAACCCATGCTCGGCGGCGGAGCAAATTCATGAAACTTCACCCGCCTTCTCTTCAGCACACGTTTGGCCTCTTCGAGGTCTTCGACCTGGACCGCGATATGGGTGCCGATACCCGGAATATCCTTGTCGGCCATGGCGTTGCGCTGGCCAATGATGTGCACCTGGGTTCCATCCACCTCGTACCACGCCCCGGGAACACCCTTGATTTTGGGTCGCTCAATCTCGCCGAAGCCGAGAATCTCTCCATAGAACCGCTTTGCCTTTCTCACATCCGAGACCGGCACCCCAGCATGACGTATCGATTTCGCCTTAATCATTTTCTCCTCCTTTCGGGTTACTCCAATAAAAAATCCGAGACCGCGTCGACAAAAGCCTCCTGCTCCTCCAGCATGATCATATGACCCGAACTCGCGAAGTGGACCAGACGCGAACCGGGAATGGCGCGTTGAAACGCCTCCCCATAGACCGGGGGAATGAGCTTGTCGGATTCCCCCCACAGCAACAGGGTCGGCAGCTGCACCCGGTGGATGCGCTTCTTGAGCCCTTTATCGGGAATCGGCCACAGGAATTTCCCGGTTGAGGCCAGGCATTTATACATCTCAAGCTGGGCTTCGGGGGATTGCAACTGTTCGGTGAACATTTGGCTCATGGGACCGCTGGGATCGTGAAACACGTGTTCCACCATCTGCTGCGGGTTAAAGGTAAAGAAATCCGGAATGGGATTGTCATCAAGCCACAGCCCTGCCGGGCAGACCAGCACCAAGCGGTTGATCCGGTACGGGGCGAGCGCGGCGATCTCCGCGGCCAGCATGCCACCCAGCGAGTGCCCGACGATATGCGGGCTATCGATCTGCAGTTCGTCGAGAAAATCATGGTAGTACAGGGCAAAGTCAATGACGTCGTCAATATGCTCGATACCCGTTCCGGGGCCAAAGCCGGGATGGGCCGGAGCGTAGACGGTAAAATTCTGGGCGAGTTCCTCAAGAAACGGCGCGCCTACCATGGGGCCGCCGGCACCGTGCAGGAACAGGAGCGGCTCGCCGTTGCCGCCCCACTGCATTGAGGTGGTAAATTTTCCATTCCGAACAGTAACCTTCACGTCTTGCATTCCAAACGATCTCCCTTCGGGGGGTAGCGCCTCAGAGGGCCGCGACCGGCATGCGGTCTTCTTCCTTCATCGGGTGCGGCGCCCAGCGGTCTTCCCACTCGTTCCACAACTGCTCACGCAAAAAGGGCAGTACTTCCCTGGCGTACAGTTCGGTGTTCTTGCGGGTCAGCGCGGCGCTCAGGTTGCCGAAGTGAAGCAGGGTGAAAAGCTGGCCGACATTCATTTCCTTGAGGACCTCGACCAGTCGGTCGCGCACGGTGGCCGGCGAGCCGGCAATCACGTAGCCCTGCTCGACAAAATCCTTCCATTTGAGGTCGGCCAACTGCTCGAAGCTGAAGGGCGACTTGAGCGACTTGATCGTCTTGAGCGTCAGGTACCCCGGCGCCGCGGCCCAGTGATCGGGCACGTGCAGGCAGCGATGGTAGAAATACGAGACCGCCTCGGCGTAGTCTTTTTCCGCCTGGGCGTCGGTCTCGGACACGCCGATGACTTGCAGATAGCCGGCGCGGTAGGGGTTGGGGTCGCGGCCGGCCCGGTCCACGGCCTCCCAATAGCCTTTCATCACCTGCGTGGCCGGCTCGTAGCCGAAATAGCTCAGGAAGGCATACATATAGTCGTGCGCAGCCACCCAGTCCCAGGTCTCGACGCTGCCGCCGCCTGGAATCCACACCGGCGGGTGCGGCTTTTGAATCGGGCGGGGCCAGATGTTCACATAGCGGAGCTGGTTATATTTGCCGTTAAAGGCAAACGGTTCCGGCTCGGTCCAGGCCTTGATGATCAGGTCGTGGCCTTCCCGGTATTTCTCCCGTAGCGTCAGGGGCGTCTGGCCGTACGCAAAATTGGTGTCCATCGAGGTCCCGACCGGAAAGCCGCCCACAAAGCGGCCCCCCGAGATGCAGTCGAGCATGGCCATTTCTTCGGCAATGCGAATCGGCGGGTTGTACAGCGCAATCGAGTTGCCCAGCACGATAAGCGCGGCCTTGGAGGTCCGGCGGGCGAGTGCGGCCAGAATGATATTGGGGGACGGCATCAGGCCGTAGGCGTTGGCGTGGTGCTCGTTCACGCAGATACCGTCAAATCCCAGGCTGTCGGCAAACTCCAGCTCGTCCAGATATTCGTTGTAAAATTGGTGCCCGCGAGCAGGGTCGAATAATTCACTGGAAACATCCACCCACACACTCGGATGTTTTTCCTTAAAGTCTTCGGGCAGGTCTTGATACGGCATTAAATGAAACCAATGGCTTTTCATAACAGGCCCTCCTTGTTGGCGGCTCGGGACGAACATCAGACACCCGCCTCGCCGTTTGGCAGCCTCTTTCCTCGGAGAAACAGCCGCACGCCGGGCCGGGCGTCTTTAGGTGCACGAAGTGCAAGAGTTGTATCAGCCGTCGATTTGAGCCACAAGAGGAAAGTCCGAACTGTTTGTTCAGGTGGACGCACCAGACACGGGCAGAAGCCTGGTTCTCGCCCGCACAACCAGCATCAACGCGGCAGCGCACAGCAGACCGATACCCACGCCGCTGAACCCGAGTTGATAGCTGCCGGTCGTGTCATAGAGAAAGCCCATCACCGTCGGGCCGACGAAACCGCTCAAACAGATAACGGTCTGATAGAAGCCGTAGATCACGCCGTGCGCTTTCATGCCGAACATGCGCCCGGTCACGAGCGCGGTCAGCGGAGTGGTGCCACCAAAGAAGAAGCCGAAGCAGACCACAAAGCCGACCACAGCCACGACGGGAGAAGCCCATAAGAGCAGGGCTATGCCGATCCCGCCCAGGGCGTAACAGGTCGCCGCCAGTTGCATCGGATCATAGCGCTCACTCGCCCAGCCAAAACCCAGGCCGCTGAGCACGGACGCGCTGAGCAGCCCGCTCACCAGCAGGGCCGCGTGCTGGGCGGAAAAGCCTTGATCCGTAAAATAGGGATGCTGATGAATCATCACGGAAAAGAGGCAGCCATAGGCCAGAAAATAAATCCCGATGAGGGCCCAGAAACGGCCGGTCCAGAGCGTCTCGCGGGCGGATATCCCCTCTCCGACGCCACCATTGGGTGGCGGGTCGTCCATGGTTCGTCTCGCCTCGCCGTCCGGCAGTAGACCCAGGTCAGCCGGCGTATCGCGCAGCAGCCCAAACAACACCGGCACCAGGATAAGCCACAGCAGCCCGCCCAGGATCAACAAGGTGAGACGCCAGTCGACCCACTCGATACAAGACGAGGCAAAGGGCGTCATCAGTAGGCCGCCCACCGGAGCGCCGATCATGGCCGTGCCCATGGCCCGACCGCGCTTGCGCGTAAACCAGCGCGAAATAACGATATTGACCGGCACATGGGCCAGAGCCGTAAACCCAACCCCCACTCCGAGACGCAGCAGATAGAGTTGCCACAGGGCCGTCATCTGGGACAGCAGCATCAGGCACAGACCCACCAAGACGGCCGCCGGGATCATGACCGCCCGCGGTCCATACAGGCTTACCGCTCGCCCGACAAAAGGGGCGGTGAAGGTAATGGCCAACATAAAGGCTGAAATCCCGCCGGATACCTGAGCCCGGGTCCAGCCGAACTCTGCGGTCAAGGGTTTGAGAAAGACGGGGAAGGACAGATTACCGACACCACCGGCCATCGACATGCTGACAAAGCATGTCACGACAATCCACCAGCCATAAAAAAACGCAGGCGCCCCATCGCCACGTCCGTCGCCTTGGCCTGCCATGCCGCTACGTATAGAGGCCCGGTCGCCTATCCGTCCAGGGCGGTCGCCGCCTCAAATGGCGCGGATCTGGGGCAATACCTCTTGGGCAAAGAGCCGCAGGCTCTGCGTCGCGAGTGCATCCGGCAGGGAACCAAACTGAAACATCGCCAGGAGGGTGCCGCGTTTGCCCTCTTCGCGTTGGCGTTTGATTTGAGCGATCACGCTTTCCGGTCCACCCAAAATGACCGTCCCATTCTCAATGCCCTCATCGACGCTATAGCCCATGGCCTGACCCGTGTCTTTGCTGGTGACGTTCTTTAGCCAATCGCGCATGCCGTTGACGCTCATATGTCCGGGGATAAGCGAGACGGTGCCGATATCAAACGACGCCAGCGCGCGGAAGAAATGGTATTCCAAGTGCGCCTCGGCCTCCTGGCGGGCCTTCTTATCGCTCTCGCCCACGTATAAGGCACAGATCGAGGCAAACATGTCATCAAAATCCTCGGGGACGGGGATGCTTTGCTCGTGAGCCAGCCGATAATACGTCTCGTGCACCGCGCGCGTGCGCTCAATACTGACCCACGGCGTGGCAATATAGGTGCGATTCTTGACCGCAAAATCGAGCGAGTCCAGGCTGTTGGCCGCCATCCAGATTTTCGGATAGGGCTGCTGCAGGGGCTTGGGCCAGATGTTGTAGTCCCGGACGCGGTAAAACTGGCCGTCAAAATCAAACGGCCCCTCACTCGAAAGGGCTTTCAGGACCAAGGAAAACCCTTCCCGAAACCGGGCCTGGGATTCCGCCGGGTTGACGTTGTAGGACAGGTATTCGGTCGGAAAGCCGCGTAGCGCCCCCCAGATGAAACGTCCATTACTCAGGTGGTCCAGCATGGCGACCTCTTCCGCAATGGCCAGCGGGTGGTGTAACGGAATGCACGTGCCGGTGACCGCCACGTGAAGCTGTTGCGTGCGTTGTGAGACGGCGGCCGCCATGAGGTGGGTCGAGGGTACCATGGCACAAAATCCGCCGCCGCCATGATGCTCCTGACAGGTAAAGCCGTCCAACCCAAGCTCATCACTGAGCGTGATCCGGTCCAACTCTTGTTGCAGCAGGGCGTTTCCTTGGACAGGATCAAAATACCTGTTCGACAGTGGATACGATCCGGGCGTCCCAACGGGAGCATCGTCGGGCAGATGCGGCCAGCCAAACAGCACCATATTAAAGACTCTCATGCTCCTCCCTCCTGTGGCGGAATGAAGGTGTGAATAGCCTGGAGCACGGCCTCGCACTCTTCCACGTACGGGAGATGTCCCGCCCCCGGAATGAGCACGCGGTGGGCCTGCGGCAGCGATGCCGTCCACAGCGCGGCGTGCGCTGGCCCCAGGAGAGGGTCCCGCTCGCCCCAGACGACAAGCGTTGGGGTCGTCAAAAGATGTAAATGATGGCGCAGCCCGCGACTGTGGAGGTAGGGGTCAAACACCAGGCGGATGCTCGCGTTTCGGTTGTTGATGAATGCGTCGGTCCAGTGACGCAGTTCCGGAACATACAGTGAGGCCTGCTCCGGAGCCGTGTCCGTAAAAAGATACCGCGGCAGGCGCGCCGGGTCCGTATAGAAGAGGTTGGGCACCTTGGTCCAATCCTGCACCAAGCCGAGCGGGCTGATCAAAACCAGCTTGGCAATACGCTCCGGCCTGAGCAGGGCGAGTTCAGCCCCGACCCATCCCCCGAGGCACGAGCCAACGACAATCGGTCGTTGAAGCGACAGCGCATCGAGGAATTGCAGCAGCAACACCGCCAAGTCGTGCGGGGTCTTCGCCCATTCCGGCAACGTGGATTGTCCATAGCCCGGCAGGTCGGGCACAAATACCTGGAAACGTTCGGCGAGCCGCTGGTGGTAGTCCATCCAGCCCGGCTCGCCCCACAGCCAGTGGAGCCATACCAGCGGCAGCCCCCGGCCGGCCTGATGGTAGCAGAATTGAATAGTGGCCTGCGCCGCGCCGTCCCCGCGCAGTTCAAGTGTTTCTTGTTGCGGAGTCATGCTCACGGATTTTCCCTTTTGCCATTAGGGTTAGCATAAGCTCGGCAGTTCTACAGCCTGGAATATCTATTTTTGACTATACCCAGTAATTTTTCCTATAGCCGGAACCCAGCATATAACAACTGTCTAGCGAAAAGTGGGGGATGTGTCGTTGAGATGAAGGAGTTCTTGCGAGGTGTGAGATCCGGGAGAAGCAGGGGGAGACTGGGGAGTTGAACGGCGAAGGGCTTGTCGATCCTGCCGGAACGCAATCTCAGGGTCAATTTCACGTCACCGTACAACGCGACCGGGCTCTTCCTCGTGGCGAATACCGAGAAGACCTCAGAGTTGGAGACGCTGGCCGATTTCAACTCTGCCGCTGTCACGATTGCGACCCGGCGGGGTGCCTCGTCCATCCCTGCGATTGAGAATGTGTTTCCCCAGGCCATGCTCCTGCTCTTTGATACCGACACCGAGGTCGTCCAAGCCGTTGTCGCCGGTGGCGCCCATGCTAACGGCTGGCTCGCACAGCGCCGCCAGTATTGGTTTGAGGGCCATGCGTGGGAGGAGCAACTCGCGACCGCCCCGGACACCATTGCTGCGTGCGACGACTCCTTTCAATAGGAGGCTGCGGGTCACGCCGTCCGGATAGGCAGTGCCCCCCTCCTTCCCGCGCTGAACAGGCTTCGGCCAAATTGTCCTTTTTGCCTCAAATTTTTCAGAACAGAGAGGTCAGCATCGGTCCGCACCGCTTTGATTTTCCCGTACCCGCACCCGGCCACGCCGCCTGCTACAAGAATAGCGAGACACAGACCTCGCCACTAACCAACAAAGAGCGTGTAGGGTTGGCCGTTGAGATGAATAAGCTCTTGCGGTGCCAGCAGGCATTTTTCCTGGGAGAGCACGCGGCGGGCGATCTCCCGATTAATGGGCGGCACCTGCTCCAATTGCTCGATCTGCTCCAGGGTCAAATACTCGGCGCGGTCCACCTCGTCCATATCGGGTTGCGGCCCGCCGCCCAGCGGTTTCATCAGCAGGACGATGTACAGGCTGTTGCCGATGTCGGGATCACACCGATTCCGCAACCCGATGACGCCCTGCACCTCTCCGGTCACGCCGGCTTCCTCCCGGACCTCGCGGACAACGGCCTGCTCAATGGTTTCGTCCGGCTCGACGAAGCCGCCCGGCACCTGCCAGTTCCCCCTGCCCCGCCGTGAGGCCCGGCGCACGAGCAGCAGACGGTTGTCACGCACGACCGCGCCGCCAACGCCAAGGTTGTAGCCGCGGTTATACCGTTCGGGGATGGGCATGGAAATGAAGCGGGAGACGCGGGTGTCTCCCGGTCCTGTTACGACAGCACCATGGGCAACCCGAGATACTCGTTATACATAAAGTCCCGATGTTCGATCAGGGCCGGGTCGAGTGCGTTCTCAATCGCCGGATTGGGGAACTCAAAGGCGGCGCGTAACACCTCCATGATCTTGCACTGCTCGGGCGGCAGCGGTTTCATCAGGGCGCAAAACGTTGCCCAGTAGAAGTCCAGGGCCGTGACGTGTTCGCCCATGAGAAAGCGGTTGCCCTGTGCCTGCTCGGCTTTGAGGCGGGCAGACAGGAGGGTCAGCACGTCGGTCACCCGTTTGGTGGCCTCCGGGCCGATGCCGGGCCGGTAACCGTATTTCGCGCCAAGATAGTGACCCATCTCGGCGGGAATGGGATAGTCCACATTCGGGTCTATGGCGGCATCGCACATCATGAGGCGAGCGGCCCAGCCCAGGCCCATTTCGCCGCAGATTTCATACGAGAGCCCGAACATCAGCGCGCGTTGCTCCGGGTCAGCCGGAATAAGGCGGGGTTCGGGCTGGAGGCGTTCGAGCAAGAGCAGGATCTCCGCCCAGCCGGACCGGGGCGCTTCGTCCTCATACATGGCGGACGGTGCGCTATCTTCGCCCGTCCACTCCACCAGGCCCTTATTCGCCTCTGGGTCACCGGGCAGATAAAGCGTGGCGGTAAAGGGAATATTCTTGGTCTTGAGCATACCCTTGACCGCTTCTCCCCACGGGCTCGGCGCATTGGCCACAAACGCCAGGCGCAGACCCGATGCCTGCTTGGCTTCTTCCAGACTGACAAACTGCATACGGTCCTCCTTCGCTTCGTTCTGATGATGCGGCATTCTAGCGGAATAGTGCGGCGGGCGCGACACGCGGAGACTTGATCTCCCTCTCTTCCGTCGGTAGCTTCGAGCCCATGTCAACACCGGCCATCACGCGCAACCCGTTTTCCTGGTTTTTGCTCCTCGGCTTGCTCGTGAGCGGATTTCTGATCTGGCTGATTTACTACAAGCCGGCGGCCACGACAGAGGGAGAGTGGGTGACCTACCTCCCGGCGGCAAACGCCTGCTTCAATGCTCTGTGCGCCTGCTGTTTGATCGGCGGGTTTGTCAATATCAAGCGCGGCAACCGGGACAGGCATATTCGCTGCATGCTGGCTGCGCTGGTGTTCTCGGTCCTCTTTCTGGTGAGTTATATCGTGTATCACCATTTTCATGGCGATACTCCTTTTCCCGGCCAGGGACCGATTCGGCTGCTGTATTTTTTCATCCTGATCAGTCATATCGTGCTGTCCATTGTCGCCCTGCCCCTGGTCTTCACTACGCTCTACCATGCGGCCCGCAAACAGTTTGAGGCCCACAAAAAGATCGCGCGCTACACCTTCCCGATTTGGCTCTACGTCTCGGTCACCGGCGTGCTCGTCTTCTTTTTTCTCAGAGCCTATACGTGAGGCGATTCTGCGTGCAGGCTGATGGGCTCAAGCGCATCGCTCTGCGCCTGCACCGCGCCGACAATGGCCGCGTCCTGGTAGCCGAGAGCCTGAAGCTCCCGGAGACACGCCTGGGCCTGCTCGGATGGGATACTGGCCAAGAGTCCACCGGCGGTCTGCGGGTCGAACAGCAGAGCGTAATGCGGATGCTGGGCCGCCCCCTCCACCTCGCGGATAGCCCGCCGCAGCCGAATATTCTGCGGTTGCAGGGACGAAAAAATGCCCTGCTGAACGACCTCCAGCGCACCGGGCAGGAGAGGCAGCCGTTCCATATTGAGGACCGCGTCAACGGCCGAGGCCCGGACCATTTCGACCAAATGGCCCAGCAAACCGAATCCGGTCACGTCGGTCATGGCGGTTGCGCCGTGCTGACGCAGGCAGTCTGCCCCGGCCCGGCTTGACTGCCGCATGGAGGCGAGCGCGACTTCGACCCAGCGCCCTTTGGCTTTGAGTCGCATGTCTGCGGCAAACAGCGCCCCGGTGCCCAGCGCCTTGGTCAGAATCAGCGCTTGTCCCGGCTGCATGCCGCTTTTTTTCAGGACGGATTCCTGACTTGCCAGACCGTTGATGGCAAATCCCAGCGCCAGTTCGCTCCCCTCACTGGTATGCCCCCCAACCAGCGCCGTGTGTTCCTGGTTGAGGACCTCCAGGGCCCCGGCCATGAGCTGGGTGAGTTGGTCCCGCACCTTGTGTTCCAGGCCGTACGGGATGGTGACCAGGGCCAGGGCGGTCTGCGGCTCCGCGCCCATGGCAAAGATATCGCCCAGGGCATGGGTGGCCGCGATTTGACCAAAGACAAACGGGTCTTCAATAAAGGCCCGGAAAAAATCAACGGTCTGCACCAAGGCTTTTCCGGGCGGGACGGTGACCACGGCCGCATCGTCCGGCGCGTGCAGGCCGACAATAACGTCGGAGCGGTCAACCGGCTCAAGGCGCGCCAGGGCCTGGTTGAGGACCGTACTGCCGATTTTGGACCCGCAGCCGCCACACCGCATGGCAAAGGCGGAAATCTCCTTGAGAACCTGCGCATCGGCCAGTCCCTGCTCCACCTGGGCGGGCTCGTCGTCGGGCATATCCGGCAGCTCGTTGTATTTGCGGATAAAACGCCGGTCGATCCAGTCTTTCCACTTCCAGACCCACTGGCCTTCACACGCCCAGCGTGAACGCGAAGCCACCGCATATTGGTCGCCGGTAGAGATCAGGCTCAGAAACTGCTTTTGCGGTGCAAAGGCTTTGACCGCCTGGCCTCGCAGAAAACGGCGCAGATTCTTTGCCAACGGCGGCCCCTGGCGTACGGCGAACACCCCCGATTTTGGGCGGGGATGGTTGACGACCGCGGCAATATCTCCGGCGGCAAAGACCTCGGGATGGGAAACGGACTGGAGCGTATCCTGCACCGCGATAAAACCCTGCTCGTCCGTGGCCAGGCCGGCCTCGCCCGGCCAGCCGGCAGCGCCGGCCGTGGTGACCCACAGCATCTCGTCCAGAGCGAGGTGGGTGCCATCGGCAAAACGCACGCCCCCTTCGGCAGCGCCGGTGACGAGACAGTCCGTTCGGACCTCGACGTTGCGCTGCTTGAGCATACGCATAAACGCGTCCCGGACGCGCGGGTTGTGGGTCGGCAGAATCTCTGGTGTCCCGCTGATGAGGTAAAAAACGAGATGGTCGGCGGGCCGCTTTTGCTGGGCGAGCAGATGTTCGAGGCGATATTGGACGGCCAGCAGGAGTTCCACGCTCCCGGCTCCACCGCCGATGACACCGATGGTCGTGCGGTCGGTCCGTTCCAGACAGCGCTCGCGGAGCTGTTCCCAATGCCGCCAAAAACTGTCTATGGGCTTGACGGCCACCCCGGTGTGCCCGGCACCGGGTATATGCCCAACAGCGGGCGTGGCCCCGATATTGATGGACAGGGCATCATAGGCCACGGGTGGCCGGGTGCGACATACAACCTGCTTGTTGGTCAGGTCCAGGCCGATCACTTCATCGTGAAAAAACTGCGCTCCGGCAAACCGGGACAGCGGTCCAAGATCGATATGGGCCTGATCAAAGGTGTAATGTCCGGCGATATAGCCGGGCAACATGCCGGAATACGGCGCGTGCGTATCGCGACAAATCAGCGTCACGCGGACACCGGGGAGCGGCGTCATGCCAAAGCGCTTCAGCACCGTGACATGACTGTGGCCGCCGCCGATCAGGACCAAATCTTTGACTACCGGAGTGGATGTCGGCCTCACAGAAGATTTCCTTCAGCATGGCGGGAACCCACCCCACCGCTATTCATGCTGCAAGAGAAGATTCCCACTCACGTCATACTGAACTGTCCAGCCGGGCGGGACAACCACCGTGGTATCCGGTTCTTCCACAATGAGCGGGCCACTCCGCGCCTGTTCGAGGGCGGTGCGCTGATAGACCGCGGCTTCGCATTCGCCTGCCTGTGGACCAAAATATGCGGTGCGGGAGGTTGGCGGCGGAGGCGCCCCCTCGTTCCCGGTTCCGGTCAACTCGCTAAAGCGCAGGTGGCCGGAGGAGGCCACGGCTTGCAGACGGACGCTGACAAGCTCAATCGTATCGGCTCGGTCATAACCGAACGCCTGCCGGTGTGCTTCGGTGAAGAGTTGGGCCAGACGGTTCTGCAGGTCCGCTCTCGACACGTCGGGAAAGGGCAGGCTCAGCTCGGCCACCTGATAGCCATACTTGAGATCGACCTGGCGCTCAAAACGAATCTGATCCGCGGCAATGCCTTCCTCGGCCAGCTCGGCCCGCGCCTGGGTCTCAAGTTCCTGGTAGTGACGCAGCACGGCCTGCGAATCAAGCTGGTCCACCGCCACGGCCACGCTACGGATATAGTCGTGGCGATAATCCGCCAAGAGGAGCCCAAGCGCGCTGAACAAGCCCGGGTAGAGCGGAATCTGCACCCGCGTCATACTCAGGCTGTCCGCCAGTGCCGCGGCATGTATCGGTCCGGCTCCACCGAATGCGATCAGGGTAAAGTCACGCGGGTCCCGCCCGCGTTCGGTCGAGACGGCCCGCAGGGCGCGCATCATGGTCGCGTTTGCCACCTGGGTGATGCCATAGGCCGCGGCCAGAACTTCGACATTGAGCGGTCGGGCGATTTTTTGCTCGATCGCAGTCCAGGCGGCCCGGCGGTCGATGGCCAGGGTTGCACCAGCGATGGCGTCGGGGTTCATATAGCCGAGCACCACGTTGGCATCGGTCACCGTGGGCTCGGTTCCGCCCCGGCCATAACAGGCCGGGCCAGGGTCCGCGCTCGCACTCTGGGGGCCGACTCGTAAGGCCCCCCCGTCGTCTATCCAGGCAATACTGCCGCCGCCGGCGCCCACTTCCACGATATCGAGCGAAGGGACGCGCAGGGCATGTCCGCCGCCGCCGAACAGACGCGTGGTCATGGTCGCGCCACCCCCGATCTCTCCGCCCGGCTTTTCAAGTGGCACCCCGTTTTCAATCAAACAGGCTTTGGCGGTCGTTCCGCCCATGTCAAACGAGAGCACCTGATCCTGCTGCGTCTCCTGGGCGAAACGCGCCGCGGCCAGCACGCCGGCAGCCGGACCCGACTCGATCATATACGCGGGCCGGCGCCGAGCGGCCTGGGCACTCATGATGCCACCGTTGGACTGCATAATCAGAACGCGCTCGCTATAGGCCGAAAGGTGCTGTTCCAGTCGATCGAGATAGCGGTCAACAACCGGAATCAGCGAGGCGTTAATGACGGTCGTACTGGTGCGTTCGTACTCGCGAATCTCGGGGTGGATATCGCACGACAGACACACCACCGTGTCCGGAGCCACTTCAGCGATGAGCTGTCCCAGCTGCTGTTCGTGGGTCGGATTGAGATAGGAGTTCACCAGGCACACAGCAACCGCTTCCACGCCATCGGCCAGAAGCTGATCGATCACAGCCTTGGCCTGCGTCGGATCGAGTGCGCGCTCAATCCGGCCATTGCCCAGGATGCGTTCCTGGACCTCCAAACGCAGGGACCGGGGCACGAGGGGAGGCAGACGGTCCCAGTCCGCGTCGTAGATATTGGGCCGTCGCTGCCCGCGCATTTCGAGTTCGTCCCGAAAGCCCTGGGTGGTAATCAGTCCGGTTCGCGCGGTGGTGTCTTCGATAACGGCGTTCGAGGCAATGGTCGTACCGTGAACGAAGCCCTCGACCTGGGCCTGCGCATCGACCTCATACACGCAGCGGACGATATCTTCGCCAATTTGGTCAAGCAGCGAGAGCACCTTTGTGGTGAACAGGCGTCCGTCGTCGCCAACCACAATCACGTCGGTGAAGGTTCCGCCAATATCAAAGCCTATACGCATGGGGAGCCTATACCATATCGAATCGTCTATCCAAACGGTGTATGGTGAGCATAGTTCTGTTGTAGATGACGAGACGAGCAATGCGGATTCTTCGCAACGAGAAGCAAAAAGATAACATGGCGAAATTCTTTTGGGATGCCGCCAAGATTGCTCTGGCAACCCGCGTTCTTGGACCCATCACCAAGCCGGATATTGTCCAGCCCTGGGTTATTAGTCTTGGGGTACTTGCAACCTTCGCATTTGCGCTGCTCGGCTATTTATGTGATGGAATGGAGGCCTCTTCATGAACCCATTAGGCATCGTCTTTCTCGTGATGTTAGGCATTGCTGCCATAGGCTTTCTTCTTTTCCTCCTAGACAGTGGATTACACCGGAAGGAACGATAGTCCGAGTAGAGAGCCCTCTCAGAGGGCAATCAGCCCACCCCGTGCCTAGTCTGCTGCCGCAACCGGTTGCAAGCGCGCGGCGCGCAGCGCCTCGGTTTCCGGTATATTCACCGCAGCCGTGGCCGTATCAATCACCACCCCATACTGATCTCGCGCCTGCGCGACAGACAGCTTTTCGTCCTGCACGTCGGTCAGCACTTGAGCAGGGTCACGCTCCAAGGGATTGCCGTGTCCACCCGAGCCGGACACGATATGGTGGATACGATCGCCCGGCTTCACATCCATATGCATATGGGCTTTGCGCGGCAGTTCTCGGTTCTCTGTTTCAGGGTTCAGGATATTCTTGGACAGCGAGCCGGACGCGCCCCCGGCCAGCCCACCGGAGGCGCGAATGAGACGGTTGGTGCGGACCATGACTTTTCCGGGACTCAGGAAGCGCCACTGTTTATAGATGGAGACCGAGCCCCGATGCTTGCCGGCACCACCCGTATCCGGCACATAGCCAAAACCGTCAACGACCAGCGGAAATTCACGTTCGAGCATTTCCGCCGGAATCGTTCCGTAGGACCCGAAGGCCATGGGCGCCACGCCATCTATCCCGTCCTTGCGCGGACGTCCGCCCCAGCCACCAAAGAAAATGTCCATGACCGCAAACGGCGTCCCGTCTTCTCTCTCACCGGTGAAGTGCAACACATCCCCACCCTCTCCGGGGATAGGCACCCGGTCGGGCAATGCCTGGGCCAGGGCACGAAACAGCATATCAAAAACCCGAAAGAATAAGGGTGCACGGCCGCCGACCGCGGCCGGAAAGCGCGGATTGACCAGGGTACCGACCGGCGCAATGACCTGTATGGGCCGAATGAAGCCGACGTTGGTCAACACCTCCGGGCTGACGATACTCTTGACCGCGCCATATACGGTCGCTTCCGTCATGCTCAGCGGCAGGTTGATCGCCCCGCGCGCCTGCGGGCCGGTGCCGGTGAAATCAACGCTCAGGGTTTCGCCCTGGGCGCGCAGGGTCACCTTGATCGGCAGGGCGACACCGTCGGAGCCAAAACCATCGTCTTCAAAGGCGTCCTCATACACGTACTCGCCCGGAGGAATATCTTTAATGGCCGCCCGGGTGGCCCTTTCCGCATGGGTAATCAAATAGTCACAGCAGGAGTTGAACGTGTCCAGGCCGTATTTTTCGAGCAGACGTTTCAGTTCTTGCTCGCCGCGCCAGCAGCCCGCGATTTTCGCCTCCACGTCTCCCAGCCACTCGTCGGATACCCGGACATTGGCCAGAATCGTCTCCAGGAGGGCGTCGTTGCGCTCCCCGGCCGTGTACAGTTTGATCGGCGGCAGGCGGAGCCCTTCTTCAAAGGTTTCCGTACACTGGCTGCTGAACCCGCCCGGAAAGCGTCCGCCAATATCGGTATGGTGCGAATAGGCCAGGGTAAAGGCGACCCGCTGCCCCTGCCAGAACGTCGGCGAAATGATCATGACGTCCGGCATATGGGTGACACCGGCATACGGGTCGTTTACCACAATGACATCGCCGGGCGCGAAGTCTTCGCCGTATTTTTTGAGGATGTGCGGCATCACCGCAATGAAGAAGGCCAGTTGAAACGGCGCCGCATAGCCCTGACCGATTAACCGCCCCTGGCCGTCGCAGATAGCGGTGGCAAAATCTCCGGTTTTGACCATGGGCGAGCGGCCGGTCTTCCACACCGCAATCGCCATTTCTTCGGTAATGGCGGCCAGCTCGTTTTTCACGACCTCAACCAGAATCGGATCAAATGCCATAGCGCTCCTCCCGGCCCGCGTGCCTGGCGCGGGCCGTCCATTCTCTCGTCAGGTCCCCAGTTCAGACCGCAATGCTGCGCGAAGTTGTGTCGTCCGCTGCCGGTCAACCTGCTCCGTGCTCTGGTCAATGGCGACCCCGTATTCCCGCTCGGCGTACGCGGCTGAGATTTTCTCGTCCAACACGTCGTCCAAAACGAGCTGCGGGTCGCGCGCGAGCGGGTCGCCATAGCCACCCGCGCCCGGTTGGACGTGCAGCAGGGTTTCGCCGGAGCGCACGGCGGTATCAATGAGCATTTCGTGTGGGAGTTGGGTTTCCACCTCGCCGGAGCGCAGCCTAGCGGCAAACGGGGTCCCGTCTTTTCCGCCGGCCAGCCCATATGGAACGGATTTGACCCGACAGGTTCGGAGCATCACCCGGCCGTCGCCCAGAAAACGCCATTTCCGATACACGGACAGGGCTCCGCGGTATTGTCCTGGGCCGCCGGTGTCCGGCAAAAAGCCGAAGCCGTCCAGCATGACCGGACATTCGCGCTCAATCATTTCCGCGGGAATGCTGCGCATGGCGCCGCCGGCAGCCATGGGAGTGACGCCTTCCACACCGTCGCTGTCGGGCCGTGCGCCCCAGCCCGAGGTATAAATATCCAGCAGCATGGACGGCACCCCCGCCTCAACCTGGGGCGTATACACCAGCAAATTCGCCCCGCCCTCGCCCGCAGCGTAGACTTTGTCGGGAATGGCCTGAGCCAGGGCGGCAAAGATCATGTCGATAATCCGCCACATCAGCATCCCGCGCGCCCCGACCGCGCCGGGAAATTGCGGATTGACCACGCAGCCCTCGGGAGCGGTCACCTGAATGGGGGCCATCAGTCCTGAGTTTGCCGGGGCATCCGTCTCAAGAATGGAGCGAAAGGCCACGTACACACAGGCACGGGTGAGATTAAAGGGGACATTGATCGCGCTACGGACCTGCGGGCCGGTGCCGTCAAAGTCCACCCGGACGGACTCACCGGCAACGGTCACTGTGAGACGCAAGTTGACCCCCTCCCCGCCCAGGCCGTCATCTTCAAACAGATCCGTATACGTATACGAGCCATCCGGGATGGCCGCAATGCAGGCCCGCATGGCCCGTTCGCTGTACTGGCGCAACTGTTCGTTGCAGGCGGCAAATTGTTCCGGCCCGTGCCGGTCGAGCAGTTCCCGGACTCCCTGAGCCCCGCGCCGACAGGCCGCGGCCTGAGCATCCAGGTCGCCGCGTACATCCTCAGGCGCCCGGACATTGGCGGCGATCATATCGACCAGATCGTGATTCAGCTCACCCTTGCTGAAGAGCTTGACCCCCGGAATGCACACCCCTTCTTCGTAGACTTCGGCACAGACGATGCCCATGCCGCCGGGAAAGCGCCCGCCGATATCGGTGTGGTGTTCCACGATGGCCGCAAAGCCGACCAACTGTTCCTGCCAGAAAATCGGCATAATCAGGACGATGTCCGGGAAGTGAGACACCCCGCCGTAGGGATCGTTTGAGACAATCACATCGCCTGGGTGGAGGTCATCGCCGAATTTCTTCAGCACCCACGGCATGACCCCCATGATGTAGCCCAGGTGGACGCCGATGGTCAGGCCCTGGGCGATCAACCGGCCCTGGGCATCGACCAGCGCAGTGGAAAAATCGGAGCCTTCCTTGGCTCCCAGCGAGCGCGCCGTCCGCTTCATGGTAATGCCCATTTCTTCGGCAACCGCGGTCAGCTCGTTTTTCATGACTTCGATCAGGATGGGGTCAAATGCAGTTGGCATGAACCTGCTTCCTTCACGTGCCTCTTAATGCGGCGGAAAGTTCACGCACGTGTAAAATTTCCCGCTCTCTCATGAGGCGAACATCGGATGGGGTCAGCGTTAAGAGTGCTATCGTCTTCCCTTCCGCCGTCACAAATTCAACCTCAAGCCCTTGATCATCCTGGTAGCAGTGCACCACAACGCCGATATCACCTTCCTTGAGTCCATGATTTTCAACATTATGAGTAAGAACGACGGTATCAAGCTCTTGGAACATCTATGCCTTCCTCTTCTCCTATCTATAACGGGTAGGCAGTGACAAAGCGAGGATGATCCCGGTGTCCTTCAACGATCCAGACAGTACGAATACGGACTTTCCTTTTTGTTTGTGTTTCCAGTACCCCCTCAATGACATATTTTATCCCATGAGTGGAGCGCGAGACACTTGTCACCTCGTTAGTCCTGGCAAGAGTTAAGAGTTGCTGTTTGAGGTCTTCCTCTCTAGCTACGCTAAAACCAATCGCCTGAAAGAACTTCGACTTTGCTTTGCCAACCGCATGCGTAGGAGAGAGTAGGTATCCCGATAATTTCCCTTGGGGAACGTAAGCGTTGCGTCGATTGGGTCATTTCACTTGACGACCTGCAAGACGATATTCCCATACGCATCGACACTCGCCTGCCATTGCGGTGGGACCACGACCGTGGTGTCAAACTCTTCGACAATCAGAGGGCCGGCAACAGCCTGTTCGATCAAATCTCCCCGGCCGAGAATCCAGGTGTCGAGCTCACCCTGCTGCGGGCCGAAATACGCGCGTCGAGAGTCCGGCCGAGCTGTCTTTTTTACCGCTTGACCGAAATACGCGCCCAACTCACTGAAGGACAGGCTGGGCGTCTGGACGGTTGCCTTCAGGCGGACACTGACGATGGCAATAGTGTCGTCTTCACGGCGATATCCGTACGTTTGTTCATGCGCGGTATGAAAGCTTTCGGTCAGCACCTGCCGGAGGTCAGCGGATTCAACCTGAGCCGGAACCGTCAGGGTCAGTTCCGACGACTGGCGCTGATAGCGCAAGTCGATCAGGCGTTCATAGGTGAGGCCGACCTGCTCATGCTGCTCATGCCGAACTTCCTGCTCCGCGCGGCCCAGCAGCGTGTCGAATTCCTGGAGCAGAGCCGTGGGATCAACGGTATCCAGCTCCTGCGGCACGCTCTGCACATAGTCGGAGCGCAGGTCGGCCACCAACAGACCCAGCGCGCTGAACACCCCGGGAAAGAGCGGAATATACACCCGCGACATGCCCAGATTATCGGCCAGCGTCGCGGCGTGCAGCGGGCCTGACCCTCCGAAAGCGATCAGAGTGAACTCGCGTGGGTCACGGCCCCGCTCGGTCGTGACCGCGCGTATGGCCCGCGTCATGGTCGCGTCAGCCACCTGATGAATCCCAAAGGCAAGCTCGTGAGCCGACAGACCGAGACGGGCGCCCAGCCGCGTCTGTATGGCGGTCTGCGCGGCGGTTGCATCAATGGGGACGGACCCACCGGCGATGCTGGTCGGGTTCATATATCCCAGGACCACGTTGGCGTCGGTAATGGTCGGTTCGATTCCGCCCCGGCCGTAACAGGCCGGTCCGGGGACGGCACCGGCGCTCCGGGGCCCGACGCGCAGCGCGCCACCGTCGTCTACCCAGGCTAGGCTGCCCCCTCCGGCGCCGACCTCGACAATATCGTACGCGGGAACGCGTAGCGCATAGCCGGCACCCTTGCTCAGTCGCCCGGCCCGGTTGATACCCGCTCCCACCTCGCCTTCGGCGGTTTCAACCGGCCGGCCATTTTCTATCAGGCAGCCTTTGGCGGTTGTCCCCCCCATATCAAACGCCACCGCCTGAGCCAGACCGATTTCCCGCGCCAAGCCGGCCGCGGCCAGGGCACCGGCCGCAGGACCGGATTCAATCATATGCACCGGGCGGCGGCGGGCGTGCGCGGCGCTCATGATCCCCCCGTTGGACTGCATGATTTGCAGGGCTGGAGGATAGGTCTGGAGCTGCGTTTCCACCTGGTCCAGATAGCGTCCGACCACGGGCATGAGGTAGGCGTTCAGCGCCGTGGTGGAGGTGCGCTCATACTCGCGAACCTCGGGGAGGATGTCGGCTGAGGAGCAGACCAGGACTTCCGGGAAGAGCTCACGGATGAGCGCTACGGCCTGTTGCTCATGGCTGGGATTGACGTAGGAATGCAGAAAGGCCACGGCAATGGCTTCGACACCCTGGCGTTTGAGGGTGTGTATGGCCTGACGCACCTCTTCGTCGTTGAGCGGCGTTTCCACCTCGCCCCGAACGGTCATGCGTTCGCTGACTTCAAGCCGGCGACGACGCGGGATCAGGGGCGGCGTGCGTTGCCAAAAAACATTGTAGACACTGGGCCGGCCCAGGCGGCGGATTTCCAATTCGTCCCGAAAGCCTTTGGTGGTAATCAGGCCGGTCCGTGCACCCCGTTCTTCCAGGACCGCGTTGGAGGCGATGGTCGTGCCGTGGACGAGGCTCGCAACGGGGCTCTCCGGGTGCTGGCGCTCGGCATCGGCAATACAGCGTCCAACGTCCGCGCCAACAGAATCGGGCAGGGTCAAAATTTTATAGGTCAGGAGCTGGCCGGCGGCTCCGGCTATGACGACATCGGTGAAGGTTCCGCCAATGTCAAAGGCAACGCGAAGGCTGGCAGGAGTGGACATGCCGGGTTATGCCGGGCTCAGAGGAAGGAGAAGCGCATACGCGCCGGCCTCAGGCCTTGAGCAGAGCAAAGGCCTCAATCTCAATGAGCAAGTCTTCAAGCACCAGCGCCTGAACGCCGATGAGGGTGCTGGCCGGTGGGTTTTCCTGGGGCAGATACTGGCTGCGCACCTCGCGGACCACGCCGATCATGTCGGGCGTATAATTCACAATATACGTATTGGTCTTCAGCACGTCGTCAAACGTGGCCCCAACCGCGGCCAGCGCGCCTTTGAGGTTTTCAAAGGTTTGCACGACCTGGGCGCGCAGGTCGCCCTTGCCCACCACCGCGTTGTTCGCATCCAAGGCGACCTGGCCCGAGATGAAAACAATTTTTCCCTCGGTTGCGGTCACAACCTGAGAGAATCCCGGCAAAACGGGCAGACCGGCGGGATTCAGAAATTCCTTTTCCATACGTTTCTCCTCATGTTCGTGCCCTCTGCGAGAGAGCCAGGGTGAGGGTTTTCTCGTCAGGGCCGCACTTCATAATAGGCATTGAACGGGTTGTCAAAGTCGTGGCGAGTGAAGCGGGTAAACCCGGCGTCGCGCGTCATGCTCCGCGCGACCTGTTCGTTAAATCCCAAGGTGCCGAGACCGGCACCGTCCGGCTCGGATAAGGCCGAGGACATGCAGCCCATCACCGAGAAGGCATACATCAGACCGGTCATGGGATTCTTCAGGTTTTCTTCAAACGTCGGGGCGCTCTTAATATCGGCGATGAGCCAAGTTCCATCCGACTTGAGCGCCGACCGGATGGCCCGAATGGCTTCCGCCGGATGGGTCATATCGTGGATGCAATCAAACGTGGTGATGAAGTCAAAACTCGCATCGGCCGGCAGTCCGTCCTGGGCCGCGTGGTGAAACTGGAGGTTGCTCAGCCCGGCCTCGGCCTTGTTGGCATTGGCACGCGCCAGCGCGTGCTCCGATATGTCATACCCGTGAAAGTCGGCCTGCGGAAAGGCCGCAGCCATTTGAACCAGCGCAATCCCGGCGCCGCAGCCCACGTCCGCTACCTTTGCGCCGGCGTGCAGCCTGGACTCGACACCGTCCAAGGCGGGCAGAACAATGGGGATCAGCGAGTGTCGATACCACGGGGCAAAGACCCGCTCAATGCCTCGCGCACCTTCCGGCCCACGTGCGTCGTAGGGCAAACCCAGACCGGTACGAAAGGCCTCGGGCAGTCTCTCCAGTATGGCCATGCGTTGTGGAAAATCGCTGAAAATACCCGCGGCAAATTTAGGGCTGTCCTCGTCCGCCAGGATCATGGCCATTTCGGGCGAAAGGGAAAAACGTCCCTCTTCTGTATACTCAAGCAACTGGGCTGCAGCCTGCCCCCTCAGCCACTCCCGCACCCAGCGCTCACTCAAACCCGTTTTGTTGGCAAGCTCCTCGCTCGTCACCGGCCCGGCACCGTGCAGGGCCCGGTACAGCCCGAGCCGGTCGCCCAGGTGGATCATGGCCGAGATTAACGCACCGCTCAGCAGGCCAAAGACCCTTTGGCTGCCGGCTTTGAGTTTGTCCGGGTCTATGGACGTGTCAGACTGCTGTGTTGACATATCCTCAGATTCTCCAGCTTTTATAAATCCTGTCCCCTCCCAAGAGGGAACAGGAAAAGCGAAACCTACCGATCAGATAGCCGGACTACATCCCGCTGATCAGCTCAAGAATGCTTCCGTCCGGGTCTTTGAAACAGACGACCCCAACCTCTGCGCCCCCCGGTCCTTCTATTTTTTTGAGTGGGGCTAAAAATTCAACCTGCATTTCCTGGAGGTCGGCATAGGTCTTGTCGATATCGTCCACGCTGAAGGCGATACGACAAATCCCGATATTATTGAGTGACGGGTAAGGCTGGCCCTGTGGGGGTGGGTCGATAAACTGGACTAGGTCCAGTACCGGCGCGTTCTCATCGTCTCCGAGACGCATGAACACACCGCGCAGCTTCCGGGCGTCGAGGCCGAGCGCCTCGCCGACGGTCGGGTCTTCAAGCGTAAAGTCGTTGACCTTGTTAAACCCGAGTTTTTCATAAAACCCGATAGAGCGTTCCATATCGCGAACGCAGATATTGACGTGAAATAAACGAGTCAGCATGTTCTCCTCCTTTAGTTTAGAGTTCTGACGGCGTCACTGTAGGTCGGATTAGCGCAGCGTAATCCGACAATGCAAGGGGTTCATTCGGCGGGTGGCTGGGGCGCGCTCGTGGCAAACCTCCCTCTCCCGCAAGGGGAGAGGGGGCAGGAAAGGACTAGACTTGACCCGAACGCAGCACCTGGCCCGGCATGGCACCCGTGTGTTTGCCATCGTCGAACAGCACTTCTCCGTTCACAATCGTGTACTGAACACCCTGGGCCGGCATGACCAAGCGCCGCCCGCCACCGGGCAGGTCGGTCCGCATTTCGCCGCGGCGGGCGGAGCCGACCGTGTTGTAGTCAAAGATCGCAAAATCGGCCGCCATGCCTTTTTCGATCTTGCCGCGGGTGGTCATCCCGTAGAATGCGGCCGGCTCGGAGGTAATCCGCCTCACCGCATGTTCAAGCGTCATGGCCTGCCGGTCCCGCACCCAGGTGCCGAGCAGATAGGTACAGTAACCGGCGTCGCACAGCATATCCACATGGGCTCCGCCGTCCGACAGGCCGACCATGACCTGATCGTGGGTAATCAGCTCAGGAATGCGGTCTTCATCGGCGTTGAACAGCTCATAGGTATACTGGAGTTGCAGGTCGTCTTCGATACACAGGTCCAGGAAGGTATCGAGCCCGTCCTTGCCGCGCGCTTTGGCGATTTCGGCAACGCTCTTGCCAATCAGGGACTGCATAGCAGGATTCCCTACCTCGTGGACGATGGCGCGTTCCCATTTGCCCGAGAACACCTTGGGTGACTCCATCTCTTTGCGGAATGCGGCCCGGAAGGATTCATCTCGGTAAAAGGCCTTCTGTTTCTCAATCGGCTGATCAAAGGCCGGCTTCCAACACGGCAGGTTGGCAAAGATGAACGGTTTGCGCAGGTCGATCTGAATAATGAGCGGACGGCAGGTCACCTGCGGAATGGCGCCCTTCTCGAACAGCGGCTCAATCGTCCGCAGGGTGTTCATGGCCGCATCCGGCTGATCGTCCCGGTTCAGCAAGGCCAGCCACGTGACCTTCCGACCGCTTTCGGTCAGTAGCATGTCCAATAGGGCGTGCTCGGTTTCGTCAACAATAGAGACATTATTGGTCAGGGCGAGTTCGATACTGCCCTTGCCGAGTTCCTTGAGCGCGTTGCAACAGGCTTTGAGTTCGTCCCAACTGGCGTTGCGGCAGGCAATCGGACGGCCTTTATAGCCGATATGCTGCGCAACGTTTGTGGTCGAAAAGCCAAAGGCTCCGGCGGCAACCGCCTCTTTAATCAGAGCCTTGATCTGCGCGGTTTCCTCGGGTGTTGCGCCCCGCTCCATCGACTCTTCGCCCATCACAAAGTGGCGGAACGGTGTCAGCGCGGCCATGAAACCGATGTTAATGCCGCTGCCGCGTTTTTCGGCCGCGTTCATATATTCGGGGAACGTAACCCAATCCCAGGTCACGCCCTTGCCCAGCACGTCAAACGGGATGGCTTCCACGTTGACCAAATCCCAGGCTGCAATTTCATGCACCTCGGGTTTGCACGGGGCCAGGCCAACCCCACAGTTGCCCATCACCAGACTCGTGACCCCATGCCAGGAAGAGGACGTGATCAGCGGGTCCCAGCAAATCTGGGCGTCATAGTGGGTATGGGGATCAACAAAGCCGGGTGCCACGATCAGGTCGGAGGCATCCACAACCTTCTTGGCTCCGTCCGAGACTTTCCCGATTTCCGCGATTTTTCCGTTGGCCACCGCAATATCGGCCCGGTAGCGTTCGGCGCCGGTTCCATCCACCACGGTTCCGTTTTTGATGACGAGATCGTACGACATAACACACCCTCCTCGCTGTACGGTTAAATTATTCCTTCGTCCTGAAACGCTTCTATTTCTACCTGGCTCAAGCCGAGCAGTTCTTTGTACACATAGTCATTATCTTCCGCATAGCACGGGGCGGCGCGTTCGGTCGGTCCGCCCTGACTCACCCGCCCGTTGGCAAAATGAAACGGAATATCCTTGATCGGCCAGGTTCCAATCTCGGTATGCTCCAGGGGGAGCAGCCAGTTCAGGTGTTTGAGCTGCGGGTCGCGTTCAATCCGGTCCTGCGCGGTCTGACACACACCGGCAGGAACGCCAGCGGCCTGTAACCGCTCTTGCAGGTCAAAGGGATCCTGCTCCCGCGTCCAGGCGCTCACCAGACGGTCCAACTCGTCCTGATATTGGACCCGCTCGGCCAGCGAGGCAAACCGGCTCTGCCCCGCCCAGTCGGGGTTGCCCATGATGCGCACGAAGGCCTGCCATTCTTCTTCGGACGTGACGGCGATGGCAATCCAGCGATCATCGCCGGCGCAGGGATAGGCTCCGTGTGGTGCGGCGGGGGTATAGGGCGAGCGATTGCCCGTCCGCTGGTAGTGACGGCCATTGACCGCGTGATCCAGCACGGCGGTACCGGTCATGCCAATGCCGGGCTCCACTTGCGAGCAGTCCAGATACTGCCCCTTGCCCGTCCGTTTTTTATAGTACAGGGCCATCAGAATAGTCATGGCACAATAGTACGCGCCACTCCAATCCATATACGAAAAGCCCCAGCCGGCCGGAGGGTGGGGAGCGGGCAAACCGGACTGTTCGGTCAGGCCACTCACGGCCTGGGCAATCGGTCCGTAGGAAGCGTATTTCACGTAGGGACCTTTGTAGCCCCAACCGGGCTGCTGCATATAGATGATATCCGGTTTAATGGCCTTGAGGGTGTCGTAGCCGAGTCCCCATTTTTGCATGGTCTCAGCCGTAAAGGCCTCAACCACCACATCGCTGACCGCGACCAGCTTTTTGAACAGCTCGCGGCCCTGGGGCGCTTTCATATTCAGACTGATCCCATATTTGCCGGCATTGATATCGTTAAAATACCCGCCGCGATTGACGCTTTGGACCTTGCCGGTATCCAGGCCGGTTAAGTCCATGGCCCCGGCCTTTTCCGAGCGCTCTTTCGTGCGGGAGGCAAACGGCGGCATATAGCGCAGAAAATCCAGCCGGTCGCGCCATTCAATCCGAATGACCTCCGCCCCCAGGCTGGCCAATAAGCGCGGCCCACCCGCCCCGGCCAGCAGCCAGGTCAGGTCCGCAATCCGAACGCCTTCCAAAGGTCTTCTTTTTTTCACGCCCACCCTACACGATTCCTTTGTTCTGTAAGTCGGCCACCTCTTCCGCGCTCAGCTCGAGTTGCTCACAAAAGACCTCCCGGTTGTGCTCACCAATAAGCGGCGCCCGCGGGCCTTGCCGCCAGGCGCACTCATTCGGCAGCAGGGGCGCACCCGTATAGGCGTAGGACTCGCCCAGCTCAGGATGTTCAACCTGAGAAAATGTGGCGCGTGTTTGCCACTGGACATCTTCGAGATTTTCTTCCGGCAGGCGAATAGGGGACCAGGGAATACCCAGTTCCTGGGCCTCATGCCAGATTTCTTCCATGTCAAAATCGGCCACGCACGCGGCCTGGATATCGGCGAAATGCTCGGTAAAGGCGCGCCCGCGGCGATTCTTGGGTTCTTTATATTTTTCTTCGTTCAGGTCACCGGCCTTGTCCTTCCCCTCCAGAAATCCGACCAGGGTTTCGTATCCGCCCGGAAACGGATTGGGCAGAATAATGGAATACCGCCCGTCTTTGGTCGGAAACTGCACCTCAGGGCCAATGGCCGGTTGGGCATGGCGCCCCGTCTGGCGGTAGCACCGCGTCTGGCCATAAATCCAGTGCGGGACGTCGATCTCGGTGCAGACGCTGACGGCCTGGTGAATGGGCAGCTCAATCATTTCTCCGACTTCGGTCATCTCGCGTCCAATCAGCGCGCCGACGGTCGCAATAAACGCCTGGTTGCCGGCGATGTGATAGGCGTGCCACATCTGCGGGGCGATGGGCGGGGTGTCATAGCTGCCGTCGTCGGTGGGGCTGTAGCCGCAACACATCATTTGCCCACCCAGCGCCAGATGAACCAGATCGTTGGCTTTATAGTCCCGCCACGGACCGCTGGGCCCGAACGGGGACAGCACCACATAAATCAAGCGCGGGTTGAGCGCGTGCAGGGCGTTCCAGTCCAGCCCGAGTTTTTCCAGCGTGCCCAGTGGCTGAGCATCAATCAGGACGTCCGCCTCCGCAACGAGCCGCTTGAGCAGGTCCGTTCCCGGCGGCGATTCAATATCGAGCGTAATGCCGCGCTTACCGAAATTATAGTGCCAAAAATACAGACTGCGTTCGGGGTCGGCCTGGTCGTGATAAAAGGGCCCGATCTCACGCGTGGCTTGTCCGCCCGGCGGCTCGATTTTGAGCACATCCGCCCCAGCCCCGGCCAGCAACTTGCCGCAGAACTCCCCCTTTTCATCTGCCAGTTCCAGGACTTTGACATCAAACAGAAATCCATCCATACCGCTGTCCCCAGGAAGGAGGGCCAGCGGCCCTCCCCTCCTTTATTCCTAGGGTTCCCCGAAGTCCCCGCACAGCGCGCTGGCGGCTGCACAGAGAGTGCCAGGAAGAAGTGGGTCGTGGTGCTGGAGTCGGTTGTACTGCATATGATCTCAGCTTGTCAGCTCTCGCGAGGGGGTGAAATCCTTGCCGTCCCGCGCCGCGACCAGCGCCGGTGTCTGCTGGGAGTCACTCTCAAGAATCCCCAAGGCGATCGACTTCAAGGGCTCCAGATACTCATCGAGCTTAGTAAAACTGCTGAGCGCCCAATGTCGCACCGCCCAGGACTGGGCCAGTACCAGTAAGCAGTGGGCCTTGAGTTGGATATTCCCGGCTGGGAATGCCCCCTGAGCTATACCATAGGCAATGATCTCCTCGAAAAAATGCTGAATCCGTTCTTCGCCCTCAAGAAAGCGCTTGCGTTCCGCCAGCGTCAGCGACTTTGTTTCCTGATAGGCCAAGACCGTATTGCGCCGCATTTCATCGGTCAGCACGGCATACTGCTCGTAGGCCCGCAAAAACAGGGCGCGCGGACTGGCGCCGTTCTGCTTGAGCCGCTCGAACTCGGCGCGCTGTTTTTGAAATCCGGCCTCGGTCCGGACCTGGCCGGAAGAGAGCAGGAAAAAGAGAATCTCTTCCTTGCTGGTAAAATAGTTGAAAACCGAGCCCACGCTGAGTCCGGCTTTTTGGGCAATCTCACGGACGCTGGTGTTATGATAGCCGTCCTGGAGAAAGAGATTGAGCGCGGCCGCGGCAATGCGTTCTTGGCCTTCTTGTAGCCGCCTTTCGTCGGTTACCTGAGACGTGGATTTGCGTTTTTTGCGTAAGACCTGAGATTTCACTGCTGAACGCCTTTCGCCAGGGTCCGGTGCACGACAGAAACTGAGTGAGTGTTCATTCCACGCTCATACGATACGGGCCGGTCTTTTGTCAAGCCGGAAGAAACTCGCTAGAGTAAGCGCGGGAGCGCGCCATGAGACTCATTGGGGTTGACGTAGGCGGGACATTCACCGACGCGGTCTTTGCCGACACCCGGACGGACCGGTTGGCCATCCATAAAGTGCCGACCTCCCCAGACGACCCTTCTCTGGGGGTCATGCGCGCCATCACCGAGCTCTGCCACCACCAGACCATTCCGCTCGACAGTCTTGCCCTCATCTACCATGGTACCACGATCGCCACCAATGCCCTGCTGGAATATAAAGGCGCGACCGCGGGCATGCTGACCACCCAGGGCTACCGGGATATTCTCCATATCGGGCGCCACCAGCGGCCCCATCACTACTCCATCCAGCAGGAGATTCCCTGGCAAGACCGCCCCCTGGTCCGCCGCCGCTATCGCAAGGGCGTTCCGGAGCGGCGTATTCCGCCGCATGGCGAGGTCCTGATTCCGCTCGATGAAGCCGCGGTCCGCCAGGCAGCCCGCGAGTTCAAAGACGCCCGGGTCGAATCGATTGCCGTTTGTTTTTTATTCTCGTATCTCAACGCCGGCCATGAAAATCGCGCCCGTGAAATCATTCTCGAAGAATACCCGGAGGTCTTTGTCACCACCTCGGCTTCCCTCTCCCCCCAATTCCGCGAGTTTGAACGGTTTACCACGACGGCCATTAACGCCTTTATCGGTCCCACCGTTCACCGCTACGTATCGCAATTGGAGCAGCGATTACGCCGTGCCGGGATTGGGGCCGAGCTGCGGATTATTCGCTCCAACGGCGGGCTGGCCACCCCGCGGGTGGTGGCCCAAAAACCCGCCCTGACGTTATTGTCCGGTCCGGCCGCAGGCGTGCTCGGCGGCGCCTGGACGGGCGAGCGGTCGCAGCGCACCCGGCTCATCACCTTTGATGTGGGCGGCACCAGCGCCGATATCGGCGTGGTCACGGACGGGCAGTTCAGCGAAGCCACGGCTCGCGATACCTGGATAGCCGGCTATCCGGTTCTGGTCCCGATGATCGACATCCACACCATTGGCGCCGGCGGCGGCAGTATCGCCCATATTGACCCTGGCGGGGGTTTTCGGGTCGGGCCGCACAGCGCCGGCTCCCAACCGGGTCCGGCGGCTTATGGGCGCGGGGGAACCTGGCCCACGGTCACGGACGCCAATATTCTCCTGGGTCGGCTGGACACCGACAATTTTCTCGGCGGGGCCATGGCGCTTGACGCGGCAGCCGCCAAGCGGGCCATTCATACGCTGTCAAACCGGCTTGCACTGTCCGAGTTGGAAGCGGCCGAAGGGATCGTCACGATTCTCAACAGCAATATGGCCAATGCCATACGCTCGCGCACCGTGCAGAAAGGCATAGACCCGCGAGCCTATGCGCTGGTGGCCTTTGGCGGGGCCGGCCCGCTGCACGGCGCGGAGGTCGCCCGTTTGCTGGGCATTCCGGAGTGCATCATCCCCCCCTACCCCGGTATCACCTCGGCCGTTGGCCTGCTCACCACGGATGTCAAGTATGACGCGACCCGGACCGCCTTTCAGACCTCGACCGATTGTGATCTGCCCCGGCTCAACACGGCGTTTACGCAGATGCAAAACGAATTGCAACAACAGTTCAGCGATGACGGCATCGCCCAGGCCGAAATCACGTTTACGCGTTTTGCCGATGTGCGCTACGTCGGCCAGGGCTATGAGTTGCGGGTCGCCGTGCCCGAGGGTCCGCTCGATACCGCCGCGCTCGACCGCATCATTGAGCGTTTTCACCGGCAGCACGAGTCGGAGTATGGCCATTTCTTTGCGGACAGCCCGCTTGAAATCGTGACCATCCGTCTGGTCGGCATCGGCCAGGCGCAGAAAATCCGCGTCACGTCTTCATCCGGTTCGGGCTCGCTCCAGGCCGCGCTGGTCAAAACCCAACCCTCGGTGTTTCGGGTTCAGCATGAGCTGCGCAGCCTGGATACCGCCTTTTACCGGCGAGAACAGCTCCCGATCGAAGAGGTGGTTGCCGGTCCGGCGGTCATCCTGCAAACAGACTCGACCACCGTGGTTCCGCCTGATTGTACCTTTCGGCTTGACCCTCACGGCAATCTGCTCATTCAGATAGGAGGGGCGGCATGAGAACCTCAACAGACGACGCTCTCAACGGCCACGACATTGATCCGATTACGGCCAGCGTCATCCTGGGTGCGCTGGAGAATATTGCGGTGGAGATGGGCTATAAGCTCATGCGCATGTCATATTCGAGTATTATTCGGGAGTCCGAGGATTTCGGCACGGCCCTGGTCAATGCGCGGGGCGAACAATTATGTGAGTCAAAGCAGAGTACCCCCCTCCAGTCCGGCCCTATTCCCGGCTATGTGCGGGGGATGCTCGACGCGCTCGCCAAACGGGGAGAGTCCGTCCTGCCCGGCGATGTCATCATGCATAACGACCCGTATGGCGGGGCCAGCCACGGCCCGGATGTCGGGTTTTGCGTGCCGGTTTTCTACCAGGATGATCTCATCGGCTTTTCCGTCACCACGGCCCACCACCTCGATATCGGCTGTCAGACTCCGGGCAGCACCGGCATTGTCGAGGCGTTTGACGCCTATGCCGAGGGTTTGCAGTTCAAGGCGATCAAGGTGTATGAGCAGGGAAACCGGAACGCGGCGGTGTGGCAGTTGTTGCGCGATAATATCCGCATCTCCGATCTGGTGGTGGGCGATATGGAAGCCCAGATCGCGGCCTGCCGCATCGGTGCCGAACGCTATATCGAACTCATCGAGCGCTACGGACTCCACACGGTCGAAGCCGCCTGCGCCTCTCTGTTTGATTACTCCGAGCGCTTGATGCGGCAGGCGATCGAACAGATTCCGGACGGCCGCTATACGGCCACCGGCCATATGGATGGTTATATCGATGACCCTGACCCAGGCCGGCGCAACCTGCCCATTTGTGTGACCCTGACGGTCAGCGGGTCGGAGCTGAGCGTAGACCTGACCGGCACCGCGCCACAGGTGTCGGACCGGCCCATCAATATGCCGTTGGTGGGCACGGTGGACGTGGCCATCTGGCTGGTGCTGCGCTCGGTCCTGCTCGACACCGAAATCTACGGCGACCTGCCGCAAAACGCCGGACTCTACCGGCCCATTCAGATCGTGGCGCCTCGCGGTACGCTGGCCAACCCGATTTTTCCGGCACCGACTATTGCCCGCTTTGTTACCGGCAACGTCTTAAGCGATACTGTCATGAAGGCCCTGGCCCAGGCCGTTCCCCGCCAGGTCAGTGCCGGCATCGGCAACCTCAAGGCCATTGCCTCAAGCGGGATGCGGCAGAACAACAGCCCTTGGGTGCATCTGGAAATTTTTGAAGGCAGCTATGGCGGTCGATACGGTCACGACGGCATGGACACCGTTGATACGCTGTATGCCAACACCCGCAATAATCCCATTGAAGACGTTGAGTCCCACGTGCCGCTCCGGGTCGAACGCTACGAGCTCCGCGAGGATGCGTGTGCGCCTGGGCAGTGGCGGGGCGGCATGGGATCAGTCAAGGAACTGCACTATCTGAGGGACGGCGGCACGTCGGTTGAGGCCGACGGTTTTGTCTATGGCGCCTGGGGGTTTGACGGAGGGAGCACGGGCATCCCCGGCACCCTGACTTTGAAAACCCTGGATAACGAAGAAATCGCCCTGCCCTCAAAAGTTCCCTACCGCAGTGTCAAGGCCGGAGAGCGTTTAATTACCATTGGTGCCACCGGCGGCGGCTACGGCGACCCTTTCCGGCGCGACCCGCAGCAGGTCCTGGAAGACGTGTTGGACGAATACTACACCCGAGACACCGCCCGGCGTGAATATGGCGTGGTGATTACCGAAGAGATGCAGTTGGACCGTGAGGGGACAGAGCAGCTTCGGCGCGAGCGGAAGACAGGCTCATGAGGGCACAGGGATGCTGAGCTGCTTGCAAATCCGGGCAACCGCCGTGTTGACTCAAGTGTCTCAGCAGAGCGCGCCGTTTCATGGTGCGGGCGACAGGGGAACGATTCTGACATGAGACGCCGCAGTCAACAGCAGGTGCATAGGCTCTTCTCTGTCAGCCTCCAGATCAGTCAGTGAGGGGTCGGGCTGGGGCAAAGGCTCATCCCGTAGCAGACTCGTCTCGGCCATGTCCGCCAGTGCACCTGCCAGCAAGCGTCGAGCCTCTTCGAGGTTTACACCACAGGTGATCGTGCCCGGAAAATCCAACACTTCGGCATGGACACCGTGGTCGAGGAATTTATACAGGGCTTTATACGTCAACATGTTTTCCCCGTTAGAGAGGACGGGATCAATTGATGCCTGTCTGTCAAAAACATCACACCCGAGACGATAGGGACGGCGCGCTTATCCCATCGCCCCGTCAATATGGACCTTGCGATACGAAAACAGCCACCGCCCCTCGTGTTTGACCAGCCGGTCTTCGTACTCCCCGGCCATAGCCACCCGGCTGCCGCCCTCCTTGGTGGTTGAGGTCAGCAGCAAAAAACACTTCGAGCGGGCCGTATCGCCGTCCACCTCGGTCAAAATATTGGTCACATAGTGGCGCAGCTTGGGACTCTCGGCCGCCAACCGTTTGACCGCGGCGGTAAAGCGGTCGAGTTCCCGATGGGCGTCAAATGTGCCGATTACCCCGTCAAAGACGCCGTCCGGCGCAAAGCAATCTGCCCAGCCCTGATAATCGTCGTGGTCAATAGCAAAATTATACCGCGCGATCAGCTCGGCGATGGCCGTTTTGTCCCGGTCGAGTTGTTCTTCGCTCATGTCGCTTCCTCCAAAGTTCTCCTCAAACGTTTTGCCTAACTCAACGACGCGAGGATTGCAGTTCAGTCTCTCCTATCAACACGTTCTGACCGGCAACGTCGGTAACGCGACCACGCGATCAGCCAACAGATCATCGCGTCTTGCGACAACTCCTTGGTTGCGTAGTCGAAAAGGTTGGGACGCGCCACAATATCGGTCCTTCATTTCGCAGCCTTCCCGCTGCGACGGCCACGTTTCTCAACGCCTTTGGGTCCCTTGGCGTTTTCTGGTTCCGGTCCCTCGAAACGTCAGGTTGACTCGATCTCGTGCCGGGCGGCTGTCGCCAAGAACGCCGAGCGGGTCATGCGCCGCTGCCTCGCCTCATCGTCGATAGCCTCGAGCAGGCCACGATCGAGGGAGATGTTGACGCGCCGCGAGGAACCGCGGTCCAGAAGAAGAGGGATCAACACCAGGTCGGCCTCACGCCGCCAGTCGCCGAGTTCCGGGTCGGCCTTGATGGCATCGATCGAACGTGGTGCCGGAATCGGCTCGCCCTCGTCTGCAAGGCCCTCGACGTGGAAAGCCAACGCTTCGCTGCCGTGGCGGATCGCGTCATCGACCGTTTCGCCGACCGACACGCAGCCTGGAAAATCGGGGAAGCTGACGCCGTAGCCGGCGTCATCCCGGTGGATGAAAGATACGTAGCGCATTGCCATCACCTCATTGCGTCTTCCAGCCCGCCTGTCGGTAGATCGACGCCACCGTTCCGCGCGGGATGTCTTTGTCCGGGTGGGGAACAGTGACCCTCCCCGGCTTCGTCGGATGCCTGAACTGCCGGTGGCTGCCCTTGGTGGCCACATGCACCCAGCCGTCCTGCCGGAGCATGCCGATGAGCTTTCCGCTGTTCCGTTCCACCGCCTGCTCCTTTGTGTATCAATATACACAATCACGACTCTCGATCAATGGCTTCGTTCGACCCTAACCGTTCGTCGTCCGACCACGGCCTGTCCCGGGCCTTGGACGATTCATGCTCGTGGCGACGTGTACCCGTACTCTCCAAGGGGATGGACGACCCCCTTCGGGGTCGGGCTCTCGTGCTGCACACCGGGCCTCGCCGGAGCGAGGCTCGGCCCTGGCGGGCGTCGATCCCTGTCGCGGAGACCGCCAAAGCCTGCTCAATACGCTCCACACGTCCGCTCAACCGTTCTCGACATAGACCCCCTCAGCGCCACCGAAGCGTCGAGATCGCGCCAACTACGTTGCAGAAGAGCCCGCCCGGACCCCGGAAATCTCGCCACAGAGTACGTACAAAAGGCAGTACTCGGGATGGACAGAGGAGAGAAACTTCATTATAATCAAGGGGTTGATGCAGCTACAATGAGGACGCGGGGTGATTCCGAGCTGCATAGGTGAGGCCTGAGGCCGTAGAGTCAACAGTCCACTCCCTAAACAAAAAATCACAAAAGTCAACTTAGCGACATTCTCGCCATGAGCACTGAGACCCTCTCAGAAAGCGCGGGATGGACATTCACGTATTTCCGTGAGATAGCCTTTTCTCATAAGGATACGCCCATGCAACTCAATCACGCCCGCCTGCTGAATAGCCTTACACAGCTCGCCCAATTTGGAAAAGTTGAGACCGGGGTGAATCGGCTATCCTTTACGCCCGAAGACCGCGCCGCGCGGCAATGGCTGGTCGAACAGATGCGCGAGGCCGGCCTCGATGCGGAGATCGACGGGATTGGAAATGTGTACGGGCGGACACGCGGGGTGGACACCGCCGTGCTGATTGGTTCGCATACCGACTCCGTGCCGAAAGGCGGCTGGCTGGATGGCGCGATGGGAGTGCTGTACGGCCTGGAGGTCGCCCGGGCGCGGAATGAATCGCATACTCTACCGGGTCTCGGCGTTGACGTGATCTCCTTTGCCGATGAAGAAGGGACGTATCGAGCCCTGGCCGGTAGCTTGTCGTTTTGCGGCGAATTGTCTGACGCGGATATTAAAGACGCCACAAATACGCACGGCGTCTCACTCACACACGCTCTGACCGAAGCCGGATATGCCGGACAACCCCGCGCCCGGATCGATCCGAGTCGCCATCTGGCCTATTTTGAAGGCCATATTGAACAGGGGCCGCGGCTTGAGGTCGAAGGACAAAAAATCGGTCTGGTGACCGCCATCGTGGGCATTCGCCGCAGCCGCATTACCTGTACCGGTCAGGCCGACCACGCCGGCACAACACCGATGCATTTGCGCAAAGACGCCGGGGCCGTCCTGATTCGTCTTTGTGCCGATCTGCTCAGCCGGTTTGCCAATGCCGGCAGCGAGCTGAGCGTCTGGAACCTGGGCCATATTGTTTTTGAACCAGGCGCCGGCAATGTCGTGCCCAGTTCGGCCCAGGTCCTGGTCGAATTCCGCGACCCGCAAGCGGAAGTTATTGATCGTCTGGAAGCTGAAATCAATGCGGCGGTTGCCGAGTTTCATGGGCAACAGGGCGTGAGCGCTGGGGTGGCCCATCTGCTGAGCATCGCCCCGGCGGATATGGACGCCGCCCTGGTCGGTACCCTTGAGGCTGCGACCCGGCAGCGGGCCGTCCCTGCCCTGCGTATGCCCAGTGGAGCCGGGCACGATGCCATGGTCCTGAGTCGCCATGTCCCAACCGCCATGCTTTTTATCCCCAGCATCGGCGGCCGCAGCCACGATATTGCGGAGGACACCAGTGCGGAAGATATCTGTCTGGGTGCAGATATTCTGGCTGATACGGTGGCATTATTGGCCCGGCAGAAAGGACTGGCATGAAGATCAAGATCATCAATCCCAACACCTCCGAGGAAATGACGCGCGCAATCGGCGCGGCAGGCGAGTCGGTGGCCCGCCCGGGCACCCAGATCACAGCGGTCAGTCCCCGATTCGGGCCGGCCTCCATCGAGTCCTATTACGATGACTATCTGAGCATTCCCGGCCTGCTCGAAGAGGTCCAAAAAGGAGAGACCGAACAGTGCGACGCCTATATTATCGCCTGCTATGGCGACCCGGGCCTGCACGCGGCGCGCGAATGCACCACCAAGCCGGTTGTCGGCATCGCCGAAGCCTCTCTGTATATGGCCTCCATGCTGGCCGCGCGCTTCTCCATTGTGACGGTGATTCCGCGGACACGCACCATGCTCGAAGAGATGGTCGCCGGGTATGGCTTTCGGGAAAAAGTAGCGAGTATCCGGACCTCTCCCCTGTATGTGCTTGATGTGGAAAAAGACCCGGCCGGAGCGCTCGAAAAGCTGCGCGTCGAAGCGCGTCGGGCGCGGGACGAAGACGATGCCGAGGCTATTCTCCTCGGCTGTGCCGGGTTTACCCAGTTTGCCGACGAGTTGGAGCGAGAGCTTGAGATACCCGTCCTCGACGGTGTGGTGTGCGCCGTCAAGATGGCCGAGTCGCTGGTCGAATTGGGCAAAACTACGAGCAAGTATAAAACCTACCGCCCGCCGGAGAAGAAGGCCTACACCGGCATCTTCAAGCATTTTGGCCGGCCATAACCGTCATTGTTCTTGGGGTAGAGATATTTTATGTGACGAGTCTGACTACTTATATCGCATCTATGCGGTCCGCATATTCCACTTGCGAAGCCAAGGCACAATTCTCGGAAATCATCCGGCAGGTGCGTCAGGGAAAAACCATCACGGTGTCTTATCGCGGAGAGCCGGTGGCCGAGATTCGTCCGTTCCAACGGGAACCGGAAACGATCGAAGGGCGTCTCGCTGAGTACGAACGCCTGGGTCTCCTGGCGCGTCCAAGCGGACAGAGACGACCGCTCAAGGCCGTTACGCGACGAAGCGGCGCGCTCAGACGTTTTCTCGCTGAGCGAGATACATGAGCGTCGCTTACATCGATCAGGTCACGCCGGTCGGATGCGCGTAGCGCACTCCGACAGCTCCATCAGAGCGGTCGGAGCAGCGTACCGGGCAGCCCGCCTTGGTGGACATTGTCCGAAAAAACGATATTACCGCCGACAATGGTATGCTGGACGCCAGTGGCCCGTTCAATCAGACGGGGCTTTTCTCCAGGCAGATCGTTGACCCATTCGGGAGGCTGAGGACCGATCGTCTCGGGATCAAAAATGACGAGATCCGCATCAAGCCCTGCGGCAATACGTCCTTTCTTGGGCTGATTGAGAAACCGGGCCGGCTCCGAGGTCAGGCGGCGCACACCTTCTTCAAGCGGCATGGCCTGGTGCTTTCTCACCCACTCTCCAAGCAGATAGGTCGGCACCCCGGCGTCGCAATGCTGGTCCACGTGCGCTCCGGCATCGGACAGCCCGATGAGACAGTCGGGATGGGTGATCAACTCACGCACTTCGTCAGGGTTGGTATTGATAACCGAGAGCGTAATGCCCATCTCCAGGTTTTCGTCAATGGCCAAATCCAGAATCGTATCAACAGGGTCGCTGTCCGTTTCCGCGGCAATGTCCGCGATGCTTTTGTTCAAATGCCGGGTGTTATGGTCTTTCGTCACCTTGACCACATGGACCTGATTCCACTGATTGGTGAAGATGGCGCCGCCGATTTGCAGGTCCTGGCGAAAGGCCGCGCGGAACTCCGGCTTCCGGTACAGCGCGATCTGTTCCGCAACCGGTCGATTGAACGCCTCCTTCCACGACGGCAGACTGGCAAAGATAAAGGGCACCTTGAGAGTGTAGTACTGCTGGATGGGGCGCGGGGTGACTTGGGGTGGAATCCGCAGTCCTTTGTCGAAAAAGGGTTGCAGGCGAGCGAGGGCCGACCGGTAGACACCGGGTTTATCCGATCGCCCCAGGAGGGCCAGCCAGGTGATCGGACGCTGGCTGGCCTCGGCCATGGCCAGCAGCAACTCCAGCTCTTCGTCGGTCAGCACGCTCACGCTCCGGGTCAACGCGATCTCGATGACGCCCTTGCCCAGCTCTTGCATCACCCGACCGAGCGCGCAGAGTTCCTTCTGGGTGGCCATGCGACTCGCCAGGGGTTTACCCTGATAGCCGATGTGCTGATCGAGTAGGCTCAGCGAGTAGCCATACGCCCCGGCCTGCATGGCTTCCCGAAAAAGGGCGGTCATGCGGGCGAGCTCTGCGTCAGTTGCCTCTCGCTCGGAGGCTTCGGCACCCAGGACAAAATAGCGAAAGCTGGATAACGGCACCAGAAAACCGACGTTGAGGGCCGTACCGCGTTGCACAATGGCCTGCATATACTGCGGAAAACTCTCCCACTCATCCCAGGCCACGCCATTCAGTAGTACCTCTTGCGGCATGGCCTCCACATTGACCAAGTCCCACGAGACGATGTCTTTCTCCTGCGGGCGGCACGGCGCAACACCCACCCCGCAATTGCCCATCAGGACACTGGTCACCCCGTGCCAGCCCGAACAGGTGAGTAGCGGATCCCAGGAGACCTGCGCGTCGTAGTGGGTATGGATATCGATAAAGCCCGGCGCGACCACGCAGCCATCGGCGTTAATTGTCCGCGTTGCCGGTCCAGATACCGAGCCAACATCGGTGATAACCCCGTCCTTGACTCCGACAGCACCGTGAAAGAGCGCTGCGCCAGTACCGTCACAAATCTGAGCGTCTGTAATGAGCAGGTCGTAGGCCATACTTCCCCCTTTTTTCCTATCTAAAATCAGACCCCGGGCTTATCCGGCAGGCCGCTCCTCTGCGGGCTTTGCCGCCGAGGTGTCATCGTCCCCCAGTCCGGCCTGCTCTTTGACATAGAGAGCGATCTGTTCGTGGGTGGCGAACCACACTCCGGGTTTGCTCTTCATATAGGTGACGAGCTTGTCGAGCATTTTCATCCGGTAGCGATGACCAATGACTTGGGGGTGCATGGTGAGAATATACATGGACCCTTCTTCATAGGCTCCGTCAAATTCGTCTTTCCAGATCGAGTAGACATCATCGGCGTTGCGGATACTGACGTGCTGACTCGGCCAGCTTATTTGAAATAACGGCCAGTCGTCGAGGATCCATTCGACCGGCAGCTCAATCAGTCCGGTCTCTTCTCCGTTGGCCAGCAGACTGTAGGGACGGTCATCCGCCATCATGCTGCTCTCGTATAAGAATCCCATTTCCTTGACGATCTGAATGGTCGCCGGGGTCAGGTCCCAGGCCGCGGACCGAAAGCCGGCCGGTCGTTTGCCCACTCTTTCGACAAAGATTTTCATGGCTTTCTCATACACGGCGCGCTCTTCCGCAGCACTCAGCGTCAACGGATTTTCATGCACGTAGGAGTGAAAGCCGATTTCATAGTCGGCGTGTTTTTTGATGTCCTCAATGACCTGCGGATGCAGGACCATCGAGATGGCGGGAATAAAAAACGTGGCCGGGATGTCGTGTTTTTCCAAGAGTTTGAAGATGCGCGGCATACCCGAGCGCGCGCCATACTCACCCCGCGACATATACGAGGGGCTCTGTTGGCCCTGAAATCCCATCCAGACCGGCTCGGTGTCAAAGTCAAACGAAAGACTCACCGCAACCCGCGTCCCGTCCGGCCAGGACTCAGGTGTCAGGTCTTTACCGCTCCGGACCGTGGCCACATGCTGCTGGAACTGCTCCGGCTCCCACTGCCAGAGCGGGACCTCACCTTCGCCCGTCCCGTGGCTATGGGCGACCGAGGCTGACCCCGCCAGCAATACAAGACCTACTATAACAACAAGGCTCTTCACCCAGTCCGACCACAGCTGATTCATAACATCTTCTCCTGACAAGGGGGATTTGTGTTCCATAACAGATTTGAACGGCTTTGATAGAGGCGTAGAAATATAGGACTCTGCTCATGCCATGTGGTCAACCAATATCCCTCACCCCCATACCCAGCCTGAAGAGCGCCTTGGCCATCCGCACCCGCGGGTCGTGAGTATCCAGTGGCGACCGGCCACCCGGGCGTCCCTAGGCCTTCAGCGCATCTACCTGCATTCGTAGATCCTGCTTCGTCGTACTGACCCGAGCAGAGCCGATGGTCTGACTTGGCGGTGGTATTCCGTTTTTCTTGCCTGTCATTGGGTATGCGATACACAGATTCCCGAGACGGGCAAACGGCACAGATCGCGCCGTTTCAGCCCCCCTACCCCGCCCGTCGTACTGCTGTGTCGCAAAACCCTCGTTTGCTGGGACAGGGGGCAAGCGGCCGTGCCTCGCTCGCCTCCAAGAGCAGGACAGGCTAGGTGTCTGGCTGACCGCCGCCCAGTAAGAGCGAGCGGGCGCGTTAAATTGGGGGCGTTAGTTAGCCCAACCAGCTCTTCGGCCAGCCTGACGGCAGCACGCCGTGACAGGGTCGTTGGCAGCGCTGTACAGCTCTTGCTGGTGGGTCTGCTTTCCCCGGCTTTGGCCCGTTTTACAGCCTCAGCAGCTAAAAAGCCTTAATGGATGGGGAACCCGGGATGGGGCCTGGAGATGCCCTTTAGTGGCTTGACTTTTCTGCCTTAGCAACGTCTATTCTCTCACATGTATACGATCTGCAAACACCAAATCTTAAACATAGGGCGGGAATGTGACGACATGAAGGGACGACTGGTGGTTCCGTGGTTTGTGGCGTTAATCGTCTTTTCCATGTGTGCTGTGAGCGGATGCACAATGCTTGACCCAGGCTCAGCCCTTAGGGTGGCTGAATCAGGTGCCTCGGTATCCAATGCAACCGCCTCTTCCATAAGGGCGATTCGTTCTGGCCTAGACAACTATGTCGAAGCCCTCTATCTGTTGAATCCGCTCACGAAGAGGAAGCTCCCGTCCGACGCCGAATTGACCAGCATCAAATCCGTCGCTTCGTCTTTGACGGCGCGAATTAGGGTGTTCCACGAGCTCGGAAATACCTATGCTGCCTTCTCAGGTCTATCGACGCACGATGCCGAAAAGGGCGTCCGCTCAGCGGTGAACGACCTGACCACCGCTGTGAACGATTATGCGAAAACAATCGCTCCTAACAGCGACCCTCCTGTGAGTGGGCTCGTCGGTACCCTAGCCGAGCGCGGTTCCGGCCTCTTCGCCCGATGGTACCAGTCGAGGCTCATCAGAAATTCGAGTGAGGAGATTAAGACGCGCGTCCAAGCTGTTTTAGATGTGTTGGACAAGGAAACGGATCGCTATCAGGCCATCGTCACGGCCCAGATCAGCATGCGCCAGAATACGGCTAAGGCGCTATGGGAGCGTGGTCTTGCATGTCCCCATCCGATCATCCGCCAGCATGTCGCCGACTCCGGTCTTGAGTACGACCCTGAGAGGCTACTCGCGGCGGGAATCTATGTCTGCAGCCCGTCTAATGAGGATTGGAAGAAGGCAATCTCGAATGTACTTGATCGACGAATCGACCGACGGGCCGAGATACAACGCGAAATTCTCGCGTCGAATACAACTGCACTTCGGACTCTCGTCAACGCTCATGAACAGTTGGAGAAGGGCGAGTCCATTTCCCTTGAAAATGTTCGCCAGCAAGCCGCACGGCTGCGAGAACTTTTGGAGGAACTCGCTCGACTCAGGGCTCTCGATGACAAGGAATGACGTTTAGAGCAAAGAACCTAACACCACAGGAGGAACTGATGTCCAACACCAAGCCCACCCCTTCCGAACTTCTCAAAGGAGTTGAGGATCTCCATTTCTTCTTCGAGCGCAACTTTGACGCAATCATTGCCGCGTGCCAGACGCCCCAACAGACGAAGAAAGCGATAGAACTGCACGCGTGCGCTCGCAAAGCGTTTTGGAAGGCCCAGAGCTCGGCCCTGCAAGACAACAATCTAATTGTCGCGGAGATCCACCGCGACCTGAAGGCCACAACGAAGAAAGTGCAAGCTGCTCGCCAGCAGCTTACTGACATAGAGGAGTTCCTCCGGCTGGCTACGGAGGCGGTACGGATCGCCGGAGCCGTTACAACATTTGGCGCTGCAGCGTGATAGCCCAGACGCCTCCCTCCAGACCCCCAGCCATAACAGCGTTTATGCCCCCCATGCCAGCCCCCCACACCAGCCCCCACAGGGACGGCGGGCGCCTTGCCGCTCGCCATGTGAACCACGGCTCATGCGACACCGCGCTTGATCTCGCCGGGGCGCGTGGCCGCGTCGAGGGAGGTCTTCGCTCACTTTAGGGTGGTGCTTGGATAGACTCTTGACACTAGCAGGTCTCTTATTTATCCTCCCTGTTGAGACGCAGGCTTGTCTTGCTCTCTTTCCGAGGCCCACGCTTTTGGTGTGGGCTTTCGTGTGTCTGGGGGTTGAGCGGTGACGTATCTCGCCTATCTGGATGAATTTGGGCATATCGGGCCGTACATCAGCAAAGATGACCCGAAGCACCGTACCAGCCCGGTTTTCGGATTCGCCGGATTCGTCCTCCCTGCGGAGGAAGTCCGCGGCTTCGGGACGTGGTTCTTCCAACGCAAATGCCAGCTCCTTGATGCAGAAATCCAGCGGTCAGGGAAACACCCCGCCTTCTGGGAGAAGAAGGGGAGCAGCCTCTACACGGTGAGAAACGTCCTGAGGTATCCAGAACTGAGGCACTTCACGCATCGGCTCTTCAATAAAATTGACCGCCTGGGCGGCTTCATCTTCTATGTGGGAATCAAAAAGACCGCACCCCCCGCCGAGCACTATCCTAACAGGCTCTACGAGCGGGTGTTTCTCGAAGCGATCAAGCGGATCGATGAGTTCTGCGCCGCAGACTGTCGGCCGCCAAACAATTTCCTTTTGATCCTCGACGAACATACACAGCGCGAGAATCTCATCACCCGCGCCGCCCAAAGTATGTACGGACAAACCGAGCAACGGCGGCACCTCATCGAGATGCCTTTCCACTTGGAAAGCCACCGCTATCAAACAATCCAGGCCGCAGACTGGATTGCCGGGTTGGTCGGACGTTTAGGCGCGATCTGGGCAGAGCCGGCGGCCTATGCTGAAAACGGCATCTTTCGCAAATACTTTGAGCAGCCGCTCAATCGTATCTGTCGTCGGAGTGGGATCAGGAGTTGACGGGCACCTACCCTGCCCCCGGCGTCTCTATTGTCAAGGTCGATAAGATCTCACGCCTCCCGCACCACGGCAGTAGCTCGACAAGCGGCCGGTCCGTCGGCAGTGTCCGCTACGGCACTGTATGTTCATCAAGGCGAAACGGAAAGTTGACTGTAGTGAGATCCGTCGCCCGCAGCTCCCAAGCGGCGTAACAAGAGCGGTCGATATCACTCCCTAATTGATAGGCTGACAGTCTGGGAAACGCCGCGTATGACGGCTTCCGATATAGCACTGGTATGTTTCATCGAATTGGAGGATGGAAAGGACAAGTCGCACCAAGATTTCACGAATGATGAGGATATAAGGCCACAGGTCTTTGTCTTCTGACGCGGTACCTCGATGAACGATGGCATTTCTCAGCTTCACCATCTCGCGGATGATGCGAATGGAAGGCGGCAGGTCTTCGTCTTCTGGTGCGACACCTTGATGAACGACGGCATTTCCCAGCTTCGCCAGACGTGCAAGTTCTGCATCATCTCTCGGTGTGAAAGCGACCTGCTGTTGCTCCAACAGGGCTCCAATCTTTGGGACGAATGAGCGTCGGTTCAAATCCGAGAGCTTCTTTTTAATCGCATCCTTGGCGGAATCGGCGAAGTTCTGTTGATCGACAAGGGCTCGAACGCACTTGGCGAATTGCTTAAATTCCGATCGGTCAACAAGACGCGTTTGCTGCTCTTCCAATAATTCCGACGCCAGACTTTCCAGTGCGGTCATTCCGGCGAGAAATCGAACTTCCTCATAGATCGTAGGCACCAACAGCCAGCCGACCGCCAGCTCAAAAGCGTCCCGATGAGCATCAACAGCGGTGATATTGTTCACTGCCGCCTCAACAATAGGTCCGAGGTTCAGGCGCGGGACCGGCGGCATCATCGGCGCATATCCTTCGCCGGTCTCGTGAAATGTCACTTCAACAGTGTCGCCTTCACAGAATTCTGAAACTGGAGCAGGAAGGGGCGCCCCACGGGCGAACCCGAGCACAGAGCGCAAGTGCTTTAACATATGCTCCGCAGATTTGCGCCAACTCGTCGGCTGGCAACCATCTGGCCCTTGGGCAGCAATCCATCCAGTGATCTTATCTGTCGCCGTGGCCTGCGTCTCGCCCCGAATGTCTATCGAGCCAAGCTCTGCCTTAACACGCACTGCCGGGAAGCATTCAAATCCAATCAAATGGAAACGGAGCATCGGACGATCATGAGTGTCAGGCGCGGGCATACTCAGCGACGCTTCGCCTGTGCGAAGTTTGACATGCCAGCCGTCCGAACTGTGATTGCGCCCGACGAGATGAACGCTATCGCTCGTGAGTCGTTTCTTGCCGTCGGAGGTCTTGCACTCCAGACCAAATTCGTCGATGGGGTTGCCCGGCTTACTGAATGATTGCAAGAGTGCCCGCACACCGCTGGGAGCATCGGAGGGGGAGATGGGCTCGACGTTCAATTCCAGCCTACCGGCTGGATCAGCGCTGGCAGTAAGATTAATGGGCACGTGCTGCCCGCCGATGATGAGATTTCCTGTGAACTGTTCGGGCGGGAGAATGTGGCCTGCTGTTGATGTTTCACTCATGGCTGTAGAATACTGTGTTCATAGCTCACACTCCACCCACACACCGCTCATGCGGAATCCCTCTGCTTCTCCGTCGGCCCGCACGTCCGGGACCGTGCTGAAGCTGGCTTTGGTGCTGTAGGGGAAGCCAGCGGTTTTGGGGGTCATGCTCAGCAGTTTTTAAACTGACACCCTACCCGGCTCAGAGGTGATAGTCCGACTGATCGCCGGAGGGGAATATAGTTGGAGTGGAAAAGCGCGAGGGCCATGGTCTGCTCAAAGAAGGTCACGGCGCAACTGATAGCCGGGTCCAGAAAATCGGCGTTCAGCTTGTGGAAGAACGTGAAAAAGTAGAACACGATGACAAGGCACGGATTGAATACTTGAAAGCCGCGCTCGAAGAGAACGACCCGGAATTTTTCGTCAAGGCGGTCGGTACCGTGGCGCGCGCCATGGGTATGACCGCCGTCGCGCAAGAAACCCACCTGGGCCGGCCCAGCCTGTACAAAGCGCCGTCCGGCGAGCGCGCCCCCCGCATCGGCACGGTGATGAAAGTTCTTGGGGCGCTCGGGATCCGTCTCATCGTCGCACCAAAAGCAGCTTGACACAAAGGGCGGGGGCAGTCTCAAATAACCTTATGCGAAAAGACGGAACTACGGAGCTTCGCAAACAATACACGGATAGAAAACCCGCACTGAGTCGTGCACATAGCCGGCTCCGGTCTATCCTCGAAGAAGTCGTCAGGACGATTGAAGACAAGGCTCTTGTACGGGCGCGGGTCCAGGACACACGAATAAAGACCTTTTCCAGCCTCCAGCGGAAGGCCGCGCGTCACAATTGGGACGCGGATGAAGCATGGCGTGACTGCAATGATCTCGTTGGAGGCCGAGTGGTCTGCAATAATGTCGAGGATGTCTACCGATTTGCTGAACTCCTGAAGGAGCATCTCTCAATAAGCTGGGGCATTCCCGTACAAGAAGATTACATCAAACAACCTAAAGAAGACGGCTATAGGGCGCTCCACGTCAATTTCATGGTGGAAAACTTTGAGGGGCGTTTCTTTCGACCTCCCGTCCCCTGCGAGGTCCAAATTCGTTCTCGTCTCCAGGATGCCTGGGCCGGACTCGCCCACGCCGATATTTACAAGCAGAGTGGTCTTCCAGAAGACCTTCGTGCGCGTGCTAAAGATCTCTCCGAGGTGTTAGCGGCCGCGGACACAATCGCGAGTGGTATCCGCTCAAGGGTGATGCGGGAAACGACCCCTTCTACGCAGCGACCAGACTTGGGGCGTATTTCGGAAGAGGGTCTTGCATATAGCTTCAGGCACGTTTTTGGTCGTTCTCCACGCGATTACGTGGTCAGGCAGGCGCTCGACCTGTGCGACCGACATCAGATCACCACACTTGAAAAACTTCCCGAGCTTCTTCGTAGGGCATCGGCATTTTGCAGCAGAGTCGAGGACACCTATCGACCAATCCTCGGGGGAGATATCAGGGCGGAAGACTTCTTTCTCGTAGCGCTCTACGCGACTGCGGAAGGTGAAGACGCAGCAATCCAGTTGGTCAGAAGGAACGCCCTCCAAGAACGCAGTGAGCTTGAACAGTTCATGATACGGGAGGAGGGGCGTGAGTTGCCACCTACGATCGACGATCTCATCACGATTCTAGAGGACCCGGATGATGAGCCTAATATCGAAGGGTTGGCACAGACCCTTGGGGCAGTCCATCACTGTCCAATATGCAGCGTGGCAATTGTTGAACCTTTCTCGTTCGCGGAGGCCGCCGTGCAACACTATGATGTCCCCGAACCGGATGACGGCCGTGTCCTGGGGCGAATCCGATCCGCCATCTGGGCCTCCGGCATTGAGACTGGAGATTTTGACGAAGGGAAACTGTGTCAGTACCATGCCCATCAGGCGGCAAAGAACGATTAGATTTTGGTGTTCCAGGAGCCTCGAATTGTACGCGAAGAACGGTCGTACGAACCGCTGATGACTGACAACAACGTGCTGTCTATGCCCTCGTTTCACAGGACAGGAGACAGCAACCGCCCGCCAACTGTGGATACTCTCTCACCCCGCTGTTCCTGCTAGACTGAAATGTGACCCAAGAGGGAGTTATCAGCCGCAACGAGACACGCCAGCGGAAAGCTGGAAGAGTTGGCGGCGCTCAGGGCCGAAAATGCGCGGAGGGACCACAGCAGGAAACATTCATGACTACCGGTGAATTCACAGCCACGGATTGGGTTGAGCGACTGACGCAGGCGCTCACTGAGCTGGCCACAACCCAGAAGCGGTACCGGGACGAATTCGCCCGGTACCGCCAGCAACGTATCCGCATGGAAAGCGACCTGCCCAGGCCCAGGTGGCGGCGGGCATTCGACCATCCTTCCCACGACCTCTGGGACTTCTATTGGTACGCATGTGCCGGAAAGGACCGGTACTACATAGGAGAGTACAGCCCCCTCTGTGCCGCCTTGACGGCGGTACGGCGCGTCCTCGCGGAGCACCCCGCCTGGGCAAGCCTTGTCGATCCTTCCGGCGACAGAGACGAGTTTTGGCTCCAAATCTTAGCGCACGGCAGCCCTGGAAGCTTACTGAAAGTCATCAGCGGGTTGATGGCGCGCGGCATGGAGGTGCCTCGGGACGGCTTCCGAGTCGCCGCCGCCGAATTGCACGGGCTGCTTGATCCCGGAGGGGACCGAGCGCAGATGCCCGTGCCCAACGATCTCTCGATGGGCTATCACATCGCCCTCTTCCACGGGCTGCGCGTGCACGAGGAAGTCCAACTCGCAAACAACATCACGCTCCGACCCCTTGAGCAGCTCGCCGCGTTCATGAACGAGGACATCTTGGAGGATATTGCACCAGAGGTCATCCGATACAGCGATCAGCAATCCCTCGGGGCGCTCGTGCAGCCCTTTCGCTGGAAGCCCGAGTTTCGGAGTGATCTCATTCCCCTCGTGGACAGAGGCAGGGCGTTTTTCAATGATGCGGAGGATTTTGTCGAACTGCTGGCCCTGTTTCACGCCACGCCGGTTATCTGCCTGGCGTTGATCCCGGACCGCATCCATCCCACGGCCTCGTATCTCCTGGGGGACTCGCCGTATAACAGAAGGTGGAGTTCATCTCCCCGCTCGTTCGACACGTTCGCCAAACCGATTGATCTACGCGTGGACGCGCTCGACGAAGCCAGAAAAGCCTTCGGGGAGCGGCAAAGCGACAACTATCAAGATTGCGCGCCGATCATCGCCCGGCTTGCGGAGGCGCTGGCGCGCAGCGGCCGGTTTCAAACCGAGGATAAGATTCTGGACGTGGCGATTGCCCTGGAGCGGATGTACGAACTCGAAGGAGGCGAAATCAGCTTCAAGCTGAAGATGCGGGCGGCCGCTTTTCTCGAAACCAGCACGGAAGGCCGTGTCCAGGTGCTCCGGGATGTCAAGAAGTTCTACGACGTGCGCTCGGGCATTGTGCACAAGCGGAAGAAACCGCTGGCGGCCGAGACCATAGCCGCCGCCTTTACCAAAGGATTTGCGGTGGCGCGTCGGTCGGTTGTCAAGCTCCTGCAGGACGGGTCGCCGGAGGATTGGGACGAAATAGTGATTGCCGAGACCGAACCGAGCGCGCGGAAGTCTCAAGGTGGCAAGGGAACGACCTAACCGGGCTCTGGGCTCAGGCGCATGTCCCCTCCCCACGCACGTTGCCCAGTGACCCTATGCGGAGACTGGAACAACTATACATTGGAGGCGACAGCCAGCCTAGACTAGAAAAGAAGTGTCCCATTTGCCAAAGGGCTATTAAGGCCGCCATAACAGCGTTTATGACCCCCACACTAGCCCCCCGCCAAGACACCACGACTCTGACATGCGGTTGTGCTGCTTATACCGTTAGTGATATGCCCACGCTCACGACGCCAGACGCGATCCATGTGGCAGCTAACTCAGGTGGCACCTACAGTATATTGAGGTTTGATCGGATAAGGATAAGAGATGGAGTCAGCTTCTATACCGGTCCCGCTGCCATTTCTTGCTCTTGTTGACACGTTAATGGTCCGTCTGGGCTACCTTTACCCAGATGTTGTGTGGTCATTCGACCCCGGCACTAGTGATATAATCGTTCGATATGATCCTGAAGCGTATTCTCGCGAGACACTCGTGAAAGAAGCGTCCTTTCAACTATATCGTGAAAAAATCCATCACGAGACGCTAGACATCCGCCGCAAAATTTACGAGGCAATCTAGCGGTGACCATCACCCCGTTCCGTTTTCGTCCAGTATTGGACCGCCTGCTTCTTACCAATGAAGTGGGTGACTATGGTTTTTTCGAGTCTGATGTAGTCGAGAGATTCTTTGCCGAATCGTTGTCAAACGAGGAGCATAGGAAGCTCCGGGATATGTCGGTTCTGATCGAGAAAGGGGACGAGTGGCGGCTGACATCGATGATGCGGCGTATCCGAAATACCCATAATAGAAGACATAGCCGACTGTCGTATCTGATTGTCATCCCAACTCTCCGCTGCGATCTTTCATGTACCTACTGCCAAGTTTCGCGGGCGCCCTTGAGTGCGGTCGGGTACGACTGGACCGACGAACGTCTAGCCCAGTTTGACCACTTCGTCTCGACCATCGATAGCGATCATCTCAAGCTCGAGTTTCAGGGCGGTGAACCTACCCTGCGCCCTGATCTCCTTAATGACATTATTGGAATCTGTGAGAAGTGGTTCAAAACTGTCGAGTTCGTTGTCTGTACTAACCTCACTCGGCTTACGACTGAGATAGAGAATATTTTTGCTCGCGACAACGTTCTCATCAGTACATCTATCGACGGTCCATCAAGCACGATGACAGCCAACCGAACAGGATCGGATGAACTATCCGAGGCTGTGTTACGGAACTTTGAATATCTCGTTGACAAATACGGGCCTGAGAAAGTTTCTGCGCTCCCAACCGTTACCGAGAATATCCTTACTAACCCTAACGAATTGATCGACTTTTATGTATCGCTAGGTTTTCAGAGCATCTTTCTACGTCCTGTAAACTATATGGGATTCGCCCGGAAAGTTCACAGAGACCTCAGTCGGGACGCTGTTCTCTGGAACCAGTTCTACCGCTTGGCGCTGGAACATATTGTCGCCATAAATGACGACTCGTACTTTGAGGAGTTTTATCTGGCGTTATTGGTACGATCAATTTTCGGTGGGAGACAACACGGTTTTGTTGATCTACGTTCGCCGGGTCGTTTTGCCACTGACTATTGCGTAATAGACTTTGACGGCGCTCTGTACCCAAGCGACGAAGCCCGTATGCTTTCTCGCACCCATACCGTCGATCTGTCAATTGGAACTATGATGGAGGGATTCGATGACAAGAAGGTCGCACAGTTAAATCTACATGCCGTTAATCAGACCCATCCCGACTGTATACATTGTGCCTATATGCCATATTGCGGTATCGACGTTATCGACGATATTTCACGCTACGGGCGAACTGATATTCCCAAACACGAAACGTGGTTCTGCCAACGGCATATCAGCCTATTCGATTTAATCTTCGAGAAAGTGGCCTCCCAAGATCGCCGCTATCTTACGGTTTTTCTAAAGTGGCTTTATCGTAGGGCCGACCCACCCCTAACCTTTGAGTTGTTTGATGATTCGGCTACATTTCAAAGCAGACTTTGAGAGCTGTACTGCGCCTTTCGTCGTCAAGCTTCGGTTGCCATCGTCGGTGCAATCGAAGGTCCTCGGGAAAAGTGAAGCCCTGGCGTCCCCCCGCCCTACACAGGCGGGTGTGTACGATTGCCAGTCGTGGAAAAGGAATTTCGTACTTCATGCCACGCCTGGCGAGTCCATTGATGGCGACGTGCTTCTGTGCATCCCGGACCGTAGTGTAATCCAGCGTTTGTTCCGGCGTGCTAGCAACAGCAACACTTTGCTCTTGACGGAACGGTGCGACCAATTGTGTGTCATGTGTAGCCAGCCACCAAAAAACACCGACGATGCTTGGCGTTTCCCTCTATACGAGCAGGCGCTCATGCTCACTGACTCCAATACGGTGGTCGGTGTATCTGGCGGCGAACCGACATTGTATAAAGACGCGCTGTTTGGAATGATCCACCGTCTCTCCACATACCGTCCGGACCTCAGCTATCACATCTTGACGAACGGTCAGCATTTCGTTGTAGACGACCGTCCGATTCTCAATCGTTTGCATGGCTGCACCTCTATCGTGTGGGGCATTCCACTTTATAGCCATCAAGAGGAAACCCATGATGAAATTGTTGGGAAGAAGGGAGCCTTTCGGAGAGTCCTTGACAATCTCTTTCTTCTAGCAAGTACAAACGCACGGATTGAGCTTCGGACTGTAATCACAGCACTTAATCTTTTTGATCTTCCCGGTCTGGCAAGCTTTATCGCGAAGAATATTCCCTTTATTGTCGATTGGGCTCTCATGGGTATGGAGCCGATCGGCTATGCGCGTGCTAACTGGAAGCGGCTGTTCTTCGACCATTCAGTTTTCCCACAACCTATTATCAATGCCCTCGAAATCAGTGCACTGCATGACATTCCATGCCACCTCTACAATATTCCACGCTGCACAATCCCAGAAGGCTACAGGAGATATTGCGTGGACAGCATCTCGGACTGGAAGAAGAAATACTTGACGGTTTGTGATGGGTGTAGCGAACGGACACTTTGCTGTGGGTTTTTTGAATGGTACAACGTGACCACAGCGTGGTCTCAAATTGAGCCGATCAAGAAAGGAGATCTCACTCAATGAACCGGAAGGGAAAATTTTCCATCCCAACGTTGCTCGCGGCTGGACTCACCGCACTACCCGTAGCCGCAGGCGTTGAGGCGGAAAAAAGCTCTGAATCTGAAAATTCGCCCTTTGATCACATGAAGGGGATCGTAAAAAATATCGAAGAGGCTCACCAGTTTACACTCGCTCAGCACCGTTCTCATCAATCACATGGTTCACATGTCTCCCACCAAAGTCACCGTTCCTCTAGTTATCAATCTCCTTCTGTCCAGTCTGGGTCGCAGGCTACGACTCCGGCGAGGAGCACGCGTAATAAGATGAGTACGCCCCCTAACTCCGTTCTGCCGAGCAGCCCAGCAATCGTGAAGAAGCTGAAGATACTTCCAGGCAACTCTGGTAAGTTTCGTGAGTTAGTCATGCGGACGCAGATTTCGCTGCTTGCTAAGGGTTACCGCGTTGGTGAAATCAATGGTGAATTACATGCCCGTGCAGTCGCAGCCTTATACAAATATCAGACGGACACGGGTCAGATTCCTTCGGGAAAACTGACAAATGAAACCCTATCTTCCCTTGGAATAGTTGCACAGTGAAACGCTTGCTGCTCATTGGTAATATCGTCGTAATCTTCCTGGTCGTTTCATACGGTACAGTCGAATATGGAGTGCCGGTCATAGCGACCTATCTATGGAAGGAGGATTACAAGAACCTAATGTTCAAGTGCGATCAGGTAATGAGAGAGCACTACATTGCAAAGCGTGCGGTAGAACTGAATCCAACGTCTGAAACGGTGAAGAACCTAGAGGCAACCGAAGTCGGGCTCCTTGACTGCCACGAATACGATAAGCTTAGAAAACGTATGCTGATTTGGGGCCTGACCGAGCCTCAACTTTCCTTAATCGGTCTTGAGGCGCTAGAAGAGAAGAAGTATGAACTTCGGCGGTTTGTCGAGACTCACGAGATTCGCTACTAGGACGTGTCTTCTTGCGGCCCTACTCTTGACTTGCCAAGTCTCAGCCTTTGCTTCATTCGAGGACATCATACGTAAGGCGGCGCAGGCTAATGGATTTACGCCTGCGGAGGAAACGCACGTTCCCGTTAATCCAGAACTTGCCGCCCAAGGTAAGCTCCTCTTCGAGTCGAAACATCTCAGCCTCAATGGAAATATTTCGTGCCAAAGCTGCCACCTCGACGAATTTGGCTCCGCCGACGGAATTCCTAATGCTGTCGCAATAGGGGGGGAGGGCAAAGGGGCTGTCCGAGTCATGTCTAACGGCGGAATCCTACCACGTAATACGCTACCCTTCTGGGGCCGTGGTGGAGTTGGCTTCTCCGTGTTCTTCTGGGATGGAAAAGTTGATTTTTCTGGGAAGCAGAAAATTAGCCAGTTTGGCGATGCCTTTCCTTCCGACGACCCGTTGATCACTGCTGTTCATTTACCGCCGGTCGAGATCAGGGAGATGCTGGCTGAGGACCACATTGTCCTGTCAAACAAGAAGGAGAGTCCTGAAGCCGCCGAGAATATACTGAAAGCCGTCACCGCCCGGCTGAAGCAGAACGAACCGGAAGTGGTAAACGAGATTGCCCGGGTACAATCAATCGGCCCTGAAAGTGTATCTTTTTTTCATATTGCCACGTCCATCGCCAGCTTTATCCGGGACAATTTTCGCCTGAAGGAGACGCGCTTTCACCGCTTTGTATTCAAAGGGGCTAAGCTGACTGATAGTGAATTACATGGTGCGAGACTTTTCTACGGGAAGGGGAAGTGTTCGAATTGTCACTCCGGACCGTATCTTGCTGACTCCAAGTTTCATGCCGTGCCGTTCCCTCAGATTGGTTTCGGCAAGAACGGATTCGGCATCGATTACGGCCGCTACAACGTCACGCATAATCCTGACGATCTTTACAAATTCCGCACACCGCCTCTGCTTAATGTCGAAAAGACTGCACCTTACGGACATAGCGGTTCAGTGGCGACTATACATGAGGCTATCGTTTTCCATTTTGATCCCCTACGGGGGATTGACCCTACGCACATGCGTCCCCTCGACCGACACGAATATTTCAAACGATTAGCTGTATCGGCTGAAGCGAGGATATTGACCGGGTTTCTTGATGACGAGGAAGTTGACGCCTTGGTTGCCTTCCTCAGAACCCTCTCCTTTTGAACAATACCAATTGGACTTCCGCTCTTCGCGTTTGCGCATATAATACATGACCTCCAGGGCGTGCAGAACAGGAAGAGAAACGCGAACGGGAAGAAAAGATTGGGGGTATCTGAAAGCGAGTCCTGACGGGCACGCCCGCTGGCCGAGCCGGCAGGCGTCCTACGGCACGGTCAGGCAGAGCCCTGGACATGGGCAGCGATAGAACCGACATACAGCGGGCAAGAAACAACTGAACGGTAACTCAGCGGGGGAGGCCCCGGGCGCATACCGAAAGACAGAGGCGGGTCCAGGGCTTACGAGGGAAAGCATGGCGGATCACCGTCTGTGGACGAAACAGCCAGTTTCTATCCTTTAAGAGAAGACACTCGACAAGCGCCTCATTACACGGATTCTCCTGTTGGACCTTACTATCGCGTGTCGCGCAGAACACTTAGCAGGCTCGACTCGCCACTCGAACCCGGCTTAAAGGTCTCTATATTAAAGTCCGTGTCCTTCAACGGCACTTTTTTCATGAACTCTGTCATGAACGCCTTGGGCACTACGCCCGTGTCAGTTTCTGAAACTGTACATAGGTGTGAGTAAAACCGCATGAACGCCCTGAAGCCATTGGTCCTGTTCAACATATTACCACGATACTGATTGCTCCACGCTATGGGCCACCGTTCCTTTATAGAACTGAAGTAGTTGAACAGCACCGCGACGATTTCGACATCTCGCTCCTCCACGAACAAGTTCCTAAACGGTAGTTTGCTGACTTCGTCCTTGGAAGCCCCTTCGAGTCTCTTGTGCCTCAAGAGCTTGTTGCGGTCAGCCTTCGGGTCCTTTGAGATGTACCGCATGACCGACTCGACAAACGTCGCCTGTGATAGCGGCTGAAAATTCTTACCCTCGGTAGCTACGCCCAGCCGCTTAATCCGTCGGTAGAGAGGGCTCGCCTCATCCTGGTCCAGTACGACCGCGATGTTGTGACACGTCTTTTGTGGAGACCGCGACGTAGCCAGTTCATACAGATCGTACGCCAAGCTCTTGTTGACTTTGTTCTGTTCCAGATTCACCGTCGCAAAGATGTGGGCCTGATCGGCGATATCCGCACCGACAAAGATCGTGACTGGCATATCGAACGCTTCGCCCTCGAAACGGCGTAAACCCGCGATTCGATGCTGACCATCCAGTACGCGTGCGATATTTCGGATCGGGATCGTCGGCACATCACTGTCCTTTGGAACGTTCGACAGCCTTATCGTCTTCTTCTCCTCATCGTAGGTCGCGAATTGCTCCTCCACCGCAATGATGATCGCCGTCGGAAACGAAGCGTCGTAGAAGTTCACATATTGTTCAAGCGCCGTCACCCTTCGGTTGACGAGAGGCCGCTGAATTCCCAGGTAACGTTCCACGTCCCGGTGCTCCTGAATCACACGTCGCACGTCGAAGTGCGTTATGTCTATGAGGTGGTTATGGGGAATACTGGCGATATAGAGGTCGCCAATCGGCTGCGATGCCTTCAGGCAACTGAATTCCAGAGTGATGGGGTCCCGGTCAGCCGGAATATGACTGACTTCTAGTTGAGATCGCGCCATTGGCTGAGAAGCCTCCTTTCGTCGTCGCCAAATCGCTCTGGGACGCTCTCTAGGTTCAACCGATAAACCAAGACGCAGAACATGCAAGATAGCGTGAAGCCATATAGGATGGCGGATACCCCCAGTGTGGTTCCTGCATCGAGTTCTAGAGCTAAAAGGCCGTACGTGCTCGCCCGCAAAATACCGAAGAGAAGCGTGGCCGCACAGCAGACCAAGATGGAGATGACTGAGAATGAGGTCTCATAAGGGAACCGAATGGACCAGATTCTCGGAAAATTCTGTTTTTCCGGAGCTGACTCATCCAAATTGTCCTCGTCATCTCTTCCACCGTACGTCTTGGTGGTCGCGTAGACCAATGGTCCGAGCAGTGCGGCGGAGTACAGATACAACTCGCCCTGAATTATAAAGGATTTCAGGATTTCACAGAACGGCAGATCGCTAATAATGTACAGGACCACCGTGCAGAACCAAATCGGAGAAAGCGAGAAGATCGTCGCTATCGCCAATTCCTTTATTGCAGCCCAAAAGGAGTCTTTCGACGAATTGATAAGTTGCCCGTAGACCGGCACGCGCAAGAGAAGCGCCCGTACAAACTGCCACATCGTCCTTATCACACTAGAGCCTCGCAGAGATCAACAGCTCGGAGGTCGGTGCGCGCCTCTCTGAGGCTCCCGCTATCACCGAATACCGAGGGACGGCGGCCACCTTTCCGAACCCCCGGTAGAGTTTCCGAATCGACTTATGATTCGCGTTGCTGACAAGAACGTTTGCCCCCCTCTCAACTGCCGCTCTCAAGGCGTCGCGCAATCGAATTTGGTCCGCCCAGCGAAAGATCTCGTCGTTGTACTTTATGAATCCGTTGTCGTTGTGTGCCACGGTGTAAGGAGGGTCCGCGTAGATCACGTCGCCATCACCCGCTATTTTGATGGTCTGTTCGAAGTCCTGTACACGTAGTGCAGCCCCCTTCAGTGCCCTAGCGATTTCGCTAAACGACTCGCCCTCAAAGACGACATTGGTCTTCGTCCCTATTGGCACATTGAACTCGCCTCGGCGGTTCACGCGCCAAATCCCATTGAAGCAGGTCCGATTCAAGTAGAGCATCCGCGCAGCTCGGTCTATCGCGTCGGATGGACGCGCCGCTCTTGTCTGATAGTAGTATCGTTTAGTGTGTCTCGCATGGTGGACAGACAAGCGTTCGTGAAGAACGTTGGGCGAGTCCCTCATGGTTTCATACAACTCAATGAGCTCGCGATTAACGTCCGACAGCACAGCCCTTTCCGGTGCCAATCCAAAAAAAACGGCGGCACCTCCGAGAAATGGCTCGTAGTACGTACCTTCGATCTTACCGATACGTTGCTTAATCTCCGGAACCAGCCACCGCTTACCCCCCGGCCATTTCAGGAATGGCGCCCGCCCTATGTCGAACATGCTTCAGGCTATCCCTAGGAAACTCTCAGTTCTTACGCGCTCAATTCTATCACATTCAACGTTGGCACGAGGCTACGCCGCTCCATGCTATCCCGCCGCAACCCTGAACATGTCATATGATATACGGGATACTGGGTCAAATGTTCCCGTGCCACAACCACGTGTTGGCCGGATATCCGGACGTGGGAAGGGACCGTTCGGTTGTGTCAGGAAACAGTCGTTTTTCGAGACGGAGGCTCGGGCATCCTCAACCAACATCGTCTTTTCTGTTTTATCTCGTCGCCACAGAGAAGACAGGGCTGGCGGTGTCGTATCCGAGTAGTCATTTATTTCTCATCCGACCACGTGCATCCTGAACCGCTCGTTTACCTGGATGTATTGCTACCATACGTCCGTCACGCCCTTGAACGCCCCTGCAGCCCTTCGGGATAGCTACCATACGTCCGTCACGCCCTTGCAGACCGCGCCCGCCATCGGGAATGGTCACCGATTGACCGTCACTACCTGTCAATTTCCTTGGCATCGTATATACCTCTCTCCCGTATGAGATGGCTTCTCCTTGCAACGGCCGAGGCCGTATGCTCCCCTCTTTTCTATCTGCGCGCACGGCTCCGTGGTCTTTCCGGCTCTTGCTTCGGCCAGGATAACGATACACCGATTGTGCAGGCTTTGTTTGCAGTTGGTCCGGCGCGTCCACCAGCGTCCGGACGCGCCGGCCCGGCCAACCAGACCGGCCCTGTCGAACACTTATGAGGGTAACGGATCGTTGGGGGGGCAGGCCGTGAGGGAAAGGGGGTTGGGGGGCGGCGTGGTACGTTATTAGTTCCCCCGCCCCGCGTGTGCGGGGGAACTGCGCTCGACCTTAGAACGGTACGTCATCATCCGGGGGAACTGCCCCTGCCCCCTCGTCTCCGCCCTGGGCCGCTCGGCCGCTCCCGAGAAACTTGACTTGCTGCGCGGTGATATCGGTAAAATAACGATCATTCCCCTCCTTGTCCTCCACTTTCCGCGTCTGTATCCGCCCCTCAATATAGACCTACCGCCCTTTGGACAGATACTCTCCGCAGGTCTCGGCCTGCCTGCCCCACACCACAATGTTGTACCACTCCGTGCGTTCCTGCCGGCCCCCTTCCCGGTCCATCCATGTATCGGTCGTGGCGACGGAAAAACGCGCCATCGCCTGCCCGCCCTGTGTAAACCGGACCTCCGGGTCTCTTCCGAGATTTCCGACAATAATTGCCTTGTTCACTGAAGCCATCCTTCTCCCTCCTCTCGTCGTTCCTGCTGGACCAATTCCCACAGCCAAGCCCCGGCACGCGGGGCTTGATGTAGGCACTAGCTCACTCTCGCTTCACCCCCCGGCCCTTCGATAATGTCCTGGCGCAATTCACTGAGGGCCTCCTCAATGGTGTCGCCCCGCGCTAGGAAGTCCAGCGCGTCGGCCGCCGCCAACGCTTCGACGTACCAGACTGGCCCATCGTGGGGACGATAGACCGTTGCCAGGGTAATGATGGGGTGCCCGGCCTTGTCTTCCAGCATCACCGGCCTGCTTACGTCGCTCGCGTCGCCCTTGAGTTCCCCATAGGTAAGGCTAATCTCTTCGGCCTTGAGTTGCCTTACCAGACTGTCCGTGAGCCCGGCCTTGTCAAGCAATGGGCGGTCTTTCTGTTCCATATCTCTCCCTCCTCCAACATCGTTTTTTGAGCCTGAAGGGCTCACGAGAGCCCGGCCCTTCAGGGCAAAAAACATTGCTCCTCCCCGCGCCCCGCGCACGGTTCCCCCGTCTAGGAGAAAGTCCCCCGAACGTGTTGTTTGAACGACTGACAAAACCGGAGGCGGAGCGGAGGTTTTGGCGGGAGTGAGTCACCCGCCCGGCTCGGCAGAGGTGAATCGCTGACCGGCTTCTTCTTTTCCTTGCCCAGGGGTTCCCGTTCCACTCCGGCAAGTCCTGTTCATCAGCCTAGGGCAACCGTTTTCCCCGCCGCCAATCCCAAGGCGGCACAAACTCACCCGCCCAGATACCGGCCTGCGCGGCCTTGGCTTGGTCTTCCTGGGGGACGTACTTGGTTGAATAGCGCCGATAGGCCAGCGCGTACCCCTGACTGACGAGCCAGCCGTTCAAATTTGTTCCGTCTGCCAGGTAGCAAATCCCGAGCGCCCGCTTGTATCGGTCTCGGCCTTCAATCTTGCAGGTGACTGTGCCCGTGCCGATATGCTCCCGGAGCGCCTGCGTTGCCCTGTCTCCACAGAGATAGCTTCTGCCTGTCGGCTGCCGGCAGGATTGCGCCGATTCGGGGGCGTCAATTCCCTGAAGTCTCACCTTCTGCCCAGCCATTTGAAGCGTGTCAGCATCAATGACTCTCGGCGTGCTGTCCCGTATCTCAGTGGGAGTTTCTCGGATGCGTTCTTGCGTCGCCTGGGGTTGTCGGGCTGGCGGCGGCACGTTTTGGCGAGAACGGGGGGCCAGAGTTGGTCGTTGTGATTTTTGATCATGACAATGCCGGGCACCCGCTACCTCTCCCCACTTTGCACAGTTCGTCCGGCAATAGTGACAGCCGTCTGCTGCGGTCCGTCCAGGATGGGCAAGAGCATTGCCGACTATGAGCAACACCGCCAGCACTACCAATGCACAAATCTTCATGCGTGTCCCCTCCTTCCTGCTCTGGCCCTATCCTACCAGATAGCCGCCCGTTGACACCCTGCCCGATATTGTTAGGTTTTGCGCCTTTGCTCCTGCCGCGGAAGCCCGCACGTCGGTGTCCGGAACTGCCTCGCGGGGTCTGGACTAGGCCGGATCGAAGCCGTCCTGCCGACGTCCTAGCGACACCCCACCTTAAATCATTAGAACTCATCTCATAAATGTCTGAGGAGGATCAGGATACAGCCTAGTTGGACAAAGCCCCGATAGTTGTCGGCATGGTACTCATACCTGACCACCAGCCGTCGGAAGTTCCCCAACCAAGCGAACAGTCGCTCCACCTTCCACCGTCTACGGTACCGCCGCAAGGCGCGACCATCCTGGGTTTTGGCTTGCTGTCGGTTGCGGCGGTGAGGGGCGATCATCTCTATCCCCTGCGCTCCGAGCACGGTATCTAGCGGATCAGAGTCATCCGCGCGGTCGCCAATCAGGCGCTTGGGCAGGGCCGCCACCAGCCGGGCGGCCAATGTCGCGGCTACGAGGGTGACCTCGTGCGGCGAAGCGCTGGCGGTGTGGATGGCGAGAGGAAGACCAGCGCGGTCTGCCACTGCCATGAGCTTCGTACCCTTGCCCCGCTTAGTCTTGCCCACCGCTCGCCCCCCTTTTTGGCGACGATGAACGTGCCATCGGTATAACATTCACTCACGTCCAGCCCGCCCCGCTCGCGGAGGTCTGCCGCCAAACAGTGGAAAACCTTCTCTCACGCCCCATCATTCACCCAACGCTGAAACCGCCGATGACACGTCTGGTAGGGCGGATAGCGGGCGGGGAGGTCGTGCCAAGGGGCACCGGTGCGCAGCACCCACAGAATCCCATTCAACACTTCCCGACTCGACCGCCACGGACGGCCTCGGCCATCGGGCCGTCTTGGTAGCTCAGGCAACAGCGAGGCGATGACCGCCCATTGCTCATCTGTTAAGTCCATCGAGCCATTCTACAAACTCCACTCCGGCCAGCCCACCCCGGCTGTTTATGAGATGGCTTCTAGGCAGTTTCGCAATACGGGCATGTGTCCTTGTCGGTTTCTGCCATGTAGTCTCCTTCCCTTTTTTCGGTACTGTCCTAATTAGGTGTCAATTTGAAATTTCCTTCTTGTATGGGCCGCTAACACCCGTAAGCACTCCGAAATCCCCATTTTATGAAACAACTCGAAAAAACCGGCGTGCGCATCTGCCGGATACAGGACGATCTCACCTGGGCGAAGGGTAAAGGACCTGTGATTTTCGAGCCTATCCCGGCTCCAGAGTGCCCAGGAAGGTTCGGAAACCTGGGTTTCTGAGATGTATCTATGGGGGCCGGTCCTGGCTACGCGCTGGGGGCAGATTGCCCCACTCCTTCTCGGTGTACGGCCTGCCGGGAAATCAAGCGGCAGGGTCCCGTGGGGTGTTTTTAAGCTCATCCATCCAGCTATCAAACTTATCTTTCAAAGCATCGATACAGCCCTCGTCATAGCCTGCCTTTATCCGATCCTTTAGATGCTGATTCACAGTACGCCTTATCTGCCCTAAACTTTGCGCTAAAAGAACCTCACGAGGTTTATCACTCTCTATGTCAAATACACTTGGTTTCTTTCCCATTTACTCCCTCTTCCTCGTTAAGTGGTCGGGTAACCTCTCCTCTTGATACGTTCTCCGTGCTCCCTTATCGCTTCTATTGCCGCTCGCGCAGGTAGCGGACGATCTCCTGCATCACCTTGCAATCGACCTCGTTGTAGCGGGCGATCTCCTGCATCAACGCCAACTCAGCCATGGACACGCCTTGCATGCGTGCCTCCGTATCACAGCGCCACGCGCCGACCATCGCCCCCAGGCCATCGACGGGGCTGTCCGCCCAGTTGGTCGTGATGAGGCCGTGATCGTGCAGCGCGTTGGCCACCGCCTTGAGGCCGAATCCCAGGGCACCCCGTACCACTACAGGCTCGGCCCGTACCACCTGCTGGAGAAGATCGTACCAGCCTAATGGAGGCCAGTCGGCGCGCTCCCGGTGTCGTGCCCTGGCCGAGTTGTGCGCATTTTCTAGCGCCGTCGGTTCGGCGGGCGACCAGTGGAAAATCCGCGGCTGCCGGTTTTGCGGGTCCAGCCGGTCACGGACGGCGAACATATGCGCCACCCAGGCCCGGATGATACGCAGTTCTTCCTCCTCGGATAAGATGTCGGTGCACCATGACGTGAACTGCCACGCGCCGTTTTCCAGATGGCCGCAGCCGATCAGAAAGATCAGCGGCTGCCCGCCCTTCTCCGGCAGCACGGAACAGTCATCGTTCAGGTCGCTGCAAAACTCGAAGTCCACGTAGAACTCGATACCGGACGGGGCATACCAATCATCTCGGGTCTTCTCTATGCGCACGGGCAGCACCGGCGGACCGGTGTACGTGGGCTGATTGACCGTCAGCATCTGTGCCAATATCGGCGCATACGTCTTGCTCGTCACACCGACCGCTTCCGGCGTCACCTGCGGGTCGTCCCAGCGGAAGAGCCCGCTTTCGTGCGCCGCGTTCCGATTGCCGGCTCCCACCTGCCACAGCTGGGTCAGCTCCTTCAACTCGGCCGCTAGCCACTTCTTGACCCTCACCCACTGCTCGGCGGTATCCTCTCCACCGCTATCGGGTTCCCGCTCGGCCGGGCCAATGTCCATCATCATCTCGCCGTCGTCTATATTGCTCATATTCGGATATAGCTCGGGCACGGACGGTGTGGGGAGGAGGTGCCAGTCTTGGCCCTCAGTGCGGACACGACGGACCCAGTCGAGGGCTTCCTCGACGGCAACGGCGATGGGGAATTTATTGGCGACGGTTCCCTGCTGTGGGATTGGCCCGAGCCGTTCCAGGGCGTTGGTTCCTCTGGTTTGCCTTTGCTGCCAGCCCCGCCCCAGCAGATACGATGCGGGCGGCTCAAATCCCTGCAGGCGGCCCAGCATCCGGTTGTAGACGTAGAGCTGGGCCTTGTATGCCGGGGCACTGCCGGTGTTGGCCAGTGTTCCCTTGGCGTCGAGACGCACGGTCGTAAATTTGGTGTCCACTACGCAGTAATGCCAGCCTGCGCTCCCGAGATCGGGAGCGGAGTGCTGCGCGTCCTGCTCAGACACCGACGCAGGGGAGAGGTCGTGCAGCACGTCGCTGCGTATTAAGAAGTCCGGGGCACCATAGGTCAGGTTATGGGCGTCCCAGAGGACGGCTTGGTAGAGAATGGGCACGCCATGTTGCATGGCGACAAAGGTTTCCTCGGCTTTCCCCAGCTTCCGGATGTCCTGATAGTCCTGGGCGATCGAGACGACCTCGAACCGTTCTTGGAGCAGTTGGAGTATGCCGGCCTCGAACGTGTGACCGCGCTCGAAAAGAAATGCCAGAAAGTCGAGATTCTCCTCGTAGTCGTCCAATTCTTTGTCCGGGCGATAGCCGTGACTTTTGCCGTACAATTGCAGCCAGTCGAGGAGCGGGTCGCTCAGCATCCAATTGCGGGTGCGGCCCGCGCTGACCCACGGCCGCCAATCGTCAGGCGACACGGGAGGGACGATTTTTGTGCCGTCGTCTCGGGAGAGCAGTGCTGCGACGCCCATGTATGACCTCGTATTTTCACGGAAAGTGGTCCGACAGCCACGCCTCACTCCTACGAAGGAGGGCACGCTGAGTAGCGCTGACGTAGCAAAGACCGAAAGAATCGTTCAAGGCAGTATACCGGTCGGCTCCAGTAGACAAAAGGTGCCAGTGCTATGGACAATCGAGCTCTTACGACATCGCTCCCTAATACGGGACTTCTACGTCGACCTGATCGACACAGGTTTGTGGTTGGGTATGGGTGCGGCCGGTATGCCAGGCCCCCTTCTGGATCGTTACGTCCTTGATCCCGGCGACCTTCATACAGCGCCATCCTCCTCCGGCCGGTAAGCCGCTCTGGGACTACCCGCCGAATTGATACGATAACACTTGTTCGTCACCATCTTTATGACCAAGCACATGCGGGCACATCTCTCGATAATAGAGCCGACCGTCCTCATAGACGACCTGCGGTTCGGCCTTGATATCGGGAATGAGCAATTACGAGCGGGCGAATATCTGGACGATATTGCCGGCCGGGTCCACCGCGGTGAAGTATTTGCCGTGCCCACCCATGTCTACGGTCTCGTTGACCGTGATACCGTTTTGGGTCAGCTTCTCACGCATTTCTCCGAGGTCCTCGACCTCAAGCACTACGGTGGCTCCGCCGCCCGGAGGAACCGAGCCTTCGCTCGGGTCGGCCAGGGCCACGCCAACCCCATTCACATCGAACTGGGTCCAGCGGTCGCCATCGCGAAATTTGACGTCGAGACCCAGGATATCCTGGTAAAAATTGACCGCTTGGTCCATATTGTTGACCACGTAGTATGCGCTTGAAAATTTCTTCACTGCCATGTCTGAATCTCCTCCTCTTTCCTTGGCGTTCAGCTATCAACTTTTCAACGGAGAGGCTATAGGCTATGCCCGAACTACCGGAAGTGGAAACCATTGTCCGCAAGCTCACACGTGGTGAACCTACCGAAGATGGACTCCCACCCTATCCCCCGCTTAGCGGGACGGAGATCACCCATGCCTGGGGGAATTGGCAGAATTCCATCCGACCGTCCATTCGGGCAGTCACCCGTACCTTGCCCGGCCACCGGATCGAATCCCTGGGACGGCGCGGGAAATATATCGTTTTGACCTTGCGGTCCGGTGCGGACGCCTCTATCCGATATCTCGTCATCCACCTCAAGATGAGCGGGCGGATCGAGGTCCGTGAAACCGGCTATCCACGGCATAAACATGTGCATTTCACCTGCGATTTCAACACAGGCTACAGCCTGCATTTTCATGACGCACGCAAGTTTGGGCGGGTCTATTGCGTGGACGACCTCGAAGCCGTGACCGGTCATCTCGGCCCGGAGCCGCTAGAAGCGGGCTTTACGTTGCGGCGCTTTCGGCCACTGGTTGCGAAAAAAACCGGCGGACTCAAGGCACTGCTGCTGAACCAATCCTTTATTGCCGGAGTGGGCAATATTTATGCGGACGAAGCGCTCTGGCGAGCCAGACTCCACCCCTTCTGCCGAGCCGCTGACCTCAACGACCGTCAAGTTGCGGCGCTGCACAAAGCAATTCGAGCAGCCCTGAACGACGGCATCAAACACAACGGCGCGGCCATTGATTGGGTTTATCCTGAGGGCAACTACCAGAATTTCTTTCGGGTCTATGGCCGGACGGGCCAGCCCTGCCGGCGTTGTCGGGCTCCGATTGAACGCACCCTGGTCGGGCAGCGCAGCACGCATTTCTGTCCGCAGTGCCAGCGACTTTGAGCGGCGGGCGCGGTCCTCCCCTGAGAGAGAAGCTATCCGGAGCCATCTACGCGTACCGTCACGATGTCGATGTCATGATACTGCTGGTGCCGGACGGACGACGCGTAATGCCGGAGCAGACGGAGCGAGAGTTCGCGTTCGTTCGGTCTGTCGACCTGCTCCCTCAGAATCAGCATGCGATCTTCCAGGTTGTCTTCTCCCAGTGCGGCGATGAAGTCCAGTTCCGCGGTTCCATGGTCGTTCCGTGCCACCACGAGCAGGTGCCGCCCCTCGCGGTCGGTCTCGTCCTCCTCCTGATGGACAAGACTCAACAGCGCCTCCTCCCCGGCCGAGCAGAGACGTTCGGTGGACCCAGAGTTCCAGCGCATGCGTGCCGCCAATGCACGCAAGAAGGCATCGAGCTGAGGCAGACCCGCAATCTCCAGGTCCATTGCAAGGCGTCTCCGCCGGGGCGCGGTCAACTCCATGAACAGGAGCAGCACGAGTAAAGTCAATCCGCCGGCCGTCATGCCGTTTTCGAGCACTTTGCCCAAGGTCTCGCCGAGATAGTCTGCGAAGATAGCTTTGTTCTGAAAACCCACCCCGACCCAGAACCCAAGCCCGACGATGAGCGACATGCGCGTGTCGATCCCATCCTGCACCATAAGCTTTAATGCCTGCACGAAAATCAGCGCCAGCAGCACGAATACATAGGCGCCGACCACGGGCGCGGGAATGGCGATCAGGAGGGCCGTCACTTTGGGCAGGAAGGCCAGGCCGAGGAAGATGAGCCCGATATACACGCCAACGCTGCGCGCCCCGACTCCGGTCATTTCGGCCAGCGACAGGCTGTTTGAATAGGTGGCGTTCGGGATGGTGCCGGCCAGGCCGGACAGCAGATTACCGAGGCCGTCGGCATTGACCGCGCCCTGGACGACGCGCAGATCAACCGCCCGCCGGTCGCGCCACGAGATACGCTGAATGGCTGTGGCGTCCGCGATCGTATCGACAGCCCCGATCAGAGTCACAAATACGAACGACGGCAGGAGCAGCCAAAAGCGTCCATCAAACGTCAGATCCAGACCCGGCCAGGCGATATTCGGCAGGCCTATCCACGCGGCATCGGCAACGCGCTGCATGTCGTAGAGGCCGAAGAACGCGGCAACGATACAGCCTCCGCCCATCCCGATGATCGGAGCCCACAGCCGCCACGCGTCCGGCGCACGCAAGGTCAGAACTGCGATCAGACCCAGCGTGATCGCGGCGCACACCGGAGCCGCGGACGCCGGTGTGCCCTCGGGCACATCCGTCAGCATATTGAATATGATCGGAGCAATGGAGATGGAAATCAGGGCGAGGACCGTGCCGGACACAACCGGCGTGACAATACGCCGGAGCAACGACAGGCGCGCCGCCAGCACGAACTGGATCGCCGATGATATCATAATCAGGGTTGCCAGCAGGGCCGGCCCGCCCTCCGTGAGCGCCGAGATGGAGACGGCGATGAATGAGCCGGATGTGCCCATGATCAAGACGTGTCCGGCCCCGAACCGCCCGATCCGCACGACCTGCACGAGCGTGGTGATCCCACTGATGAGCACGGCCATAAAGATTGCCCACGACATATAGGCCCCACTCTGATCTGCCGCTTGCAGCACGACAAGAGGCACTATGATCACCGGGGTGAAAGTGAGGATGGCGGCCTGGAGACCCAGGCCGATGGCAAGCGCGCGCGGCGGCCGCTCGTCTGGTTGGTAGCGGACACTGTGCGAAGAGTTCGCGGTTTGTGATTCCATCGCAGAGGTATTCCTTTAGGGTTTTTCGTGAGATCGGTACGGGCGGGGAAAGGGCCGTCACACGGAGGCCCTTCCTTGTTTTTATGACGGCTCAGGAATCTATAGGCCGCTCTCAGCCATGTCTACTACTCTTCGCCAAAGAGCCGGCCTTCCGTATGGCACTAGGGTTACCCTATACTCCACCCAGAGGAGGAAATTGTATGAGTTCTCCGAGACCAATATCTGCGGAAGAGGTTCCAGTACCCTCAAAGAAATCAAATTACCCTGAGCCATACGCGTCACTGATGAATGGCCGGGTCAAGAGAAAACTTGGTGACCTTTTTGATTTAAAAAATTTTGGCGTCAACCTGACCACATTGGCTCCAGGGTCGACGTCCGCGTTGAAACATCAGCATTCCCGACAGGACGAGTTCGTCTATATCTTGAGTGGAACGCCAACCTTGGTCTACGGAAGCCACGAATATGTCCTGAGACCTGGCGAATGCGTGGGGTTTCGGGCTGGCGAAGGAAGCGCTCACCATCTTCTGAACCGTTCAGAAAATCCAGTGACGTATCTTGAAATAGGTGATCGCACGTCAGGAGATGGCGTGGTCTATCCTGACGATGATATCTGCGCACAATCCGAAGCCGATGGCACCTGGACGTTTACGCATAAAGACGGGAGGCACTACTAAATCCTCCGGCCCACAAGCGGTGACCCTCTATGCTTCTAGGACGGTTGAGAAAATCGTACGCCGTCCACAACAGTCGCCGCTACCATTCCTCCCCAAACGGCCGGACTTCCACATTGAACGACCAGCCCGAGCGGTCTTGATGGGCAACGTGGTAGGCCGTATCGGCGATGGCCGACGGCTGAATGAAAAAATCGTCCGGCTTGTCGGGCAGCATCTTGCGCGTCCAGGCCAGGTCAATCACCGCATCGATGACGATATAGGCGACATGAATACCCTGTGGTCCCAGGGTGCGAGCCATGGACTCCGAGAGGATACGCTGGGCGGCTTTAGTCGGGGCAAAGCCGGCAAAGCGAGGCTTCCCGCGTAACGCAGAAGTATTCCCGGAGGATATGATAACGCCCTTGCCGGCTTCGATCATGTCCGGAGCGACTGCTCTGGCCAGATACAGCAGCCCCATCGTATTGACCTGAAAATTATCGGACAGCGTTTGTGGATCGATTTCGAGAAAGGTGCCGAACGCGCCGCCCACCGCATTGTGGATCAGGATTTCGGGCGCGCCCATTTCTTCTTTCACCCGAGTGACCGTGGCGTTGACGGCGGCCTCCTCAGACACGTCGCACACATAGCCACGAGAGCCTACAACTTCTTTTTCCAGTTGCGACAAACGCTCCTGAGTCCGGGCCAGCATGGCTACGCGATAGCCGCCTTGGGCAAAGCGGCGGCTAAGTGATGCTCCGGTTCCAGGGCCCACGCCAGTAATCAAACACACAGGTCCAGCCATACTCTTTCCTTTCTCGCCGTCCGTGCAGACTCAGCAGATGATCCCACCAAAAGAGAGCAGCAGGAGTCCGGCCATTTTTATCAGCAGGGACATATCGACCTCCAGACAATATAGTGAGGAACTTCTACCCAGAAGTGCTGTGCCCCGCAACCTACTTCCTCACGTTAGCCGGGTCACACCAGGGTACTGAACTAGTTTGAGCCCTAACTGGACAATTTGAACGTGAACTGGACAATGTGACAAGTTTACTGGGTGCTAGAGCCGCAAGTGACAAGCGGGGATGATCCAGAGGATGTCTTTGCAGGAGCTCTGAACGGTAAAGTTGCCGTCTTTGTACCTAACCATGATGAGAGGGTTCTGCTTAGGGTAGTACCGGAAAGCCGGCCGCCCCCGTTGGTATCTGGGGCGGCCAAACCAAGTTGAACAAATACCGGACAAAGGCGGGCACCTCCGTCGGGCCTCGGATTGACGTGTTGCTTGGAAGGGGCCAAACGCCAACGACCGGGGGGCGGCGGCCCCCGGTGCCCCCCGGTGGCGTGGCCGCCGCGGCTGCGGGTGCTACAAGGAGGCCGGAGGAGAGAAATGAACAGCCCTGCCGCCCTGCTGCTGAGCCTCGTGTTCGTCTCGAGCGCCTGCACGCCCTTCCCCACTGAAGAGCCGGGCGGATTCGGCTGTGCCCCGGTCCTACTCGGGCCGGAGGGCCGCTGTCCATCCGAGCGGGAGAGCAGATTCAGCCCGCTCCCTGAGGGGACACCGGAGCCGAAGACAAAGAGATATGACGAGGGAAGAATATCAGGGCCCAAATTCTGGAAGAAATAGACCAACTGGACATTTTCAATTTGCACTGGCTAATTAGCCCAGTACCCACACCAATCCCTTTTTGACCCCTCACCGATGGTGCACTACACTGTCGTGCATGAACAAGACAGAAGTGTATAGCCGGCGGGTGGACACCAACTTGAAAAGTGCCCTCGAACAAGTCGCTCGGACCGAAAAGACCAGCGTTGCCCAATTGCTTGACTCTATTGTGCGCAAGTGGTTGCAAGAATCTTCCTCGCTCAATGGGGGGGACGAACAACAGCAGCGTTTACACTCCGCCGCCCAAGAGTGTTTCGGCACGCTGAGCAGTGGAGACCCCGATCTGGCAACACAGGCAAAAGAGCGGGTTCGTCAAAAAATTCGAGAGCGACATGCGCACACACGGACCATTGATACAGGAACGATTCTCGCTCTTCTGGATGGGAAAGATCGCTGGCATGATCAATTGTCACAGCCTTCGCCGCGCTTCGCCTTCCCCTCGCTACGACAGCCGCCGTCAACGCCACGTTGACGCGACGAAAGTTCGCGTCACCTTTAGAAAATCGTGACCCATAGCGAGTACAGCGCAAAGCTGCCGTATACCACGGACGCGATGAGCATCATGACAATCGACACCGGCCCCGGTCGGGCCGAGGGTGGTAAGTTCCGCAGATTCATATACAGCATCAAGGGCACGTACAGGGCCATGGTCAGACCGCTGAGCAGAGCGGCGTTGAACAGAAAGCCCAGGCCGGTGACGGCAAAACGCTCAAAAAACCAGGTGCTGACCGTACCGGCGACCATAAAAAGCACGGCAAAGGGAATGTATAATTTGGCCTGGTCGACCTTCGCCCCGAACGGGAAGGAGGTGCGAATAATATAGGACCAGACACGGGCGTTGCCGTCGACGCTGACCAACTGCGTGCTGAAGAGCGTGGCCATGCCGATCGCCAGAAAGAGATAATGCCCCACCGCGCCCATGGAGTTTTCCAGAATCAGCGACATATCCCAGATAATGCGCCCCTCGGCCGGAACGACGCCGCTGGGGCGTAAGACGCACAGCACCCCGAACATGAACAGGAACATGGTGAAGCTGTTCAGCCCCCAAAAGAACAGGCACTGGTCCAGGCGTATCCAGCAAAACCAGCCTTTGAAGGCGCGCTGGTTGGCTTCCGTCTCCGGGTACAGATAGCCGGTTGCCTCCTCTTCGTTCGACCCGCCCCGCAACGGATTTTGGAGCTGCGGCATACGTGCCCCCATGCCGATATTTTTGTCACGCAGATAAAAGGCGTACCACAGGTTGCCAGCCCCACCGGCACCGGCGAACACCACGGCCCCGAAAAAGCGGCTGAAGGGGAAATCCTCCGTCAGTTCGATGTGGCCGAAGTTCACCAGTCCGCGAGCCATCTCGGAAACATGTTCCATTGTTCCGACCTGGAAGGCCACAAAAATCAGCCCCAACGTAATGAAGACAACCATGCCGATGACGATCCGCTCCATAGCCTGGTACATGACTTTGGGGCCAAACAGCATGGCGGCGATCAACACAAAGGTCAGGCCGGTCCACATCCAGTCCGCTCCGGGGCCGTCCGGTCCGAAAATCAGGCCCTTCAGGGCCGCGCCGGAAACCCGCGCCCAGCCGGGCAGAAACAGTCCGGCAAAAGTCAGAAACAATAGGATGTAAATAAAGCCCATCCAGACCCGGGCAAAGCCGGTATACGGCGCTTCGCCGGTGACAATGGTCCAGCGGCCAATCTCCAAGTTGACCCAGAGTTGCAGAAAGACCCCCAGCGCCGCGGCCCAGATCATGCTGGCCCCAAATTTGGCCGTAATCCACGGCCACATCACCAGTTCGCCGGCGCCTATGGAAAGACCGACCAGGACAGCCCCCGGCCCAGCTAACTGCCAGAACGAGCGGGTCCGCGGCGGCAGGTCCGCGGTTTTGAGTGGCGCAATATGAGAGCCCAAGCCGTCCTCCTTATAGTCGGTAGGATTGTAGGGGTGATGGTCAATGAGGACAACTGGTCAGGCGCTGTCCTCATTTGGTGGCATCGGTCCTGATGTGGGATGTGAGTGTCCTAATCAAGGAGGGAGCGGTTTATTCCTCAACATTGAACGTCGCCCGCAGCGGGCAGTGATCCGATAGTCGATCCTCCCAGACAGCACGCCCTTCCTGTGTTGCTGCCTCGCTAAAGACCACCTCCTGAAAACTCGACAGCCATTGCGCCGTCTGCGGACCAACGAGGATATGGTCAATGAACTCCCGGTAGTAGCCATCCCAACAGCGTGGTTTCGTGTGCGCAGTGGCTAGTGTGATCGTTCCTGGCTCTCCGTCGGCCATCTCACGCCACACGCGGTCATTCTCCAGCGTCAGACGCCGGTTGAAATCACCGAGGACCAGGAGCGCCTGCCCGGCCTGCAATCGCTTGTCGATCCAGTCTTCCAGAATGGGCACTTGCTCAGTGAGCTTGCGACAGGCGGTCCTGAGTCTTTGAGACGCGTTCTCAGCCGCGCTTCTTTCATCCTCTTTATGGCTGAAGCAGCCGGACTTGAGGTGAATGCTGAGCACGTCGATACGGTGGGGTCCGACCTGGAGCTCGATGTAGGTCCCGTACCGGAGGTCCCCCACGTCCAAGGCGGTGACATCGGCCTTGCGTTCGTATTGGACGCCCCGGCGGATCGCCAATCCGGTCTTCAGCGCGCTGTCCCGACCGGAGAGTTCGAGGTAGTAGATAGCGGGATCGAATACCTTCCCGACAAAGTCGTCATCCACTTCTTGGAGCGCAATGACATCGGCTTCCAGACTCTCTGCAATCTGACGCAACCGCGTGTAGTCCTCGGGCGTGCGCTTCCTCTCTCCACGTTCTGAGAGATGCTGGATGTTCCAGGTCGCGACACTGATCTGTTCAGCGGTGACGTATGACGGAAACAAAACGAACAGACTTACGACAGCGGCGATATGACGCATACCCTCACCCTCCCGACGTGCAAGTGCCCAGGCCGTCTATCACCACTTATACCCGCTCGTCCAGAGAGCGGACGGGAGTCAGGTTCGCCCGATACGTTCGTCGCCTCATGAGAACCTCACCACTGGTTGCGTCACTGTTTCCCCCAAACCCGTATCTCCCTATAATGAGACCGGAACGGCTCAAGTCTCAGGATTGAAATGGAGGGAACCAAGATGGGGCAGTCAGTTATTCCTCTTATCGACTTCCAGCCGTTTCTCGAAGGCGGCCAGGCGGAGAAACAATCAGTCGCCCGGAAGATCGGCCACGCCTGTGAACAGATTGGCTTCTTTCTGATCGGTGGGCATCAGGTTTCGCCGTCGAGCGTAGAAGCAATGCGAGCCGTATCGCGCGCGTATTTCGCCTTACCGCTTGAAGAGAAAATCCAGCTTCGTATGCCGCCGGACCGTTACCGGGGCTACCTTCTCCTTGGAGGCCAGACCGCCGCATTAACGCGGGGCGTTGAGACCCCGCCCGATCTGGTTGAACACTTCAGCATAGGACCGATTGATGTCCCCACGGACGCATACCATACCGGTCCCCAAGCCGGGACTTATTTTGCCCCGAATCAATGGCCGGAGCGACCCGCCCGCATGCGCTCTGCCTGGGAGGGGTACTACCGGGCAATGGAGGGCCTTGCCGACGCCCTGCTGCAAAGCTTCGCCCTCGCCCTTGATCTGCCCGAGACCTATTTCAACAACAAAATCGATAAACACATCACCAATTTCAGCGCACTCTACTATCCCGCCCAGTTGGCAGAGCCTGAGTCTGACCAATTGCGAGCAGGTGAACACTCGGACCTGGGGAGCTTGACCATTCTGTGTCCGGACAGTGGAGCCGGAGGTCTTCAAGTTTACACGCGAGGAGGGCGGTGGGTTGACGTGCCGCTCGTCGAAGGGACTTTTGTGGTGAATCTGGGTGATCTGATGGCAGAGTGGACGAACGACCGCTGGGTTTCGACACTGCATCGCGTCGTGAACCCCCCGCGTTCGCAGGCGCACCAGGATCGGCTCTCACTCGGCTTTTTCCATCAACCGAACTACGACGCGGTTATCGAGTGTCTCGAGACCTGCTGCGGGCCAGATAATCCACCAAAATATGGGCACACGACCTCAGGCGCCCACCGTACCAAGAAGCTGTCGGAAGGACGCTATACCGACCTCGGGGGCAAGGAAGCCGCGACCATGTGAGCAGACGGCAGTCATCCGACAAGGAGGAACCCTGGTGGAGACGACATCTGCATCACAATCGGACGCCGTTCGAGTTCGGCTCAGCCAGTAGGAAGGATGAGCGGAAAAGGGGGCCAGCATGGATCTTATCCTCAGAAATGGGCGCATTGTCGGACAGGATGACCCAACGACCGTTGATATTGGTATCCAGAACGGCCACATCGCAGCGATAGAATCCGATCTGTCAGCCGAAGGGCGCGCGCTTGACCTGCGGGGTCGTTTAGTCGCACCCGGCTTCATTGAAACCCATATCCATTTGGACAAGTCCTGCATCCTGGACCGTTGCCAGTCGGCCGAAGGAAATCTGGAGGAAGTCCTGGCTCAAGTCACGGCGGCCAAACAGGCATTCACAGCAGAAGACGTACACCAACGGGCAGCCCGTACCCTGGAAAAATGTATACGGCACGGGACCACCCATGTCCGTACCCACCTTGAGGTTGACCCAGGCATCGGGCTGCGGGGTCTCGACGGGGTGCTCCCCCTCATCCAGGAATATAAGTGGGCGCTGGACCTTGAGGTGTGTGTCTTTCCGCAAGAAGGCTTGCTCAATAATCCAGGGACCGATGAACTTTTAGTTGCCGCACTCAATCGGGGCGCGAGCGTTATTGGTGCCGCTCCTTATACGGACACGGATCCACACGGTCAGATCGATCGCATCTTTGCACTGGCCCGTGAGTTCAACGTTGATATCGATATGCATTTGGACTTCGGCCATACCTCGGACGAGATGGATATTGAATATGTATGCGATCTGACGGAAAAGTTCGGCTATGGGGGCCGGGTCACCGTCGGCCATGTGACCAAACTGTCAACCATTTCTCCAGAGCGATTTTCCACCATCGCTCAACGCTTGGCAGATATTGGCGTTGCGGTCACCGTGCTGCCCGCGACCGATCTCTACCTGATGGGTCGTCACCAGGATCATAATATTATCCGCGGCGTTACCCCGGTGCATAAACTCATACAGCGAGGCGTGACCTGTTCACTCTCGACCAATAATGTTCTCAATCCCTTTACGCCGTTTGGCGACTGTTCGTTGATGCGCATGGCCAACCTGTATGCCAATATCTGCCAGGTGGATAATCAGGCGGAAGTTCAGGCCTGCTTTGATATGGTCACTCAATGTTCAGCCCACATACTGAGACTCGAAGACTATGGTGTGGAGGTCGGAAAAGCGGCCGATCTGGTTGTCTTGGACTGTACGGTCCCCGCAGCCGCTGTGGCAGAAGTGGCCGCCCCGCTGTACGGCTTCAAACGCGGGCGGCAGACATTCACCAGAAAACCGGTGGAACTGCATCGACCTTGAGGCCACCATGAACGAGACCTTAGGCGCATTCTGTCGCTCCACCCACGTCACGCTTTCCGGTTCAGAGACCGGGCCGCTCGTCGGTCTGTCTCTTGCGGTAAAAGACGTTTTCCACATCAAAGGGCACCGGACGGGAGCTGGCAATCCAGACTGGCTACGAACCCATCCCGCAGCCGCGGCAACCGCTCCGGCAGTGCAACGTCTCCTTGATGCGGGCGCCCATATTGTGGGCAAAACGCATACGGATGAACTGGCCTACAGTCTCAATGGCGAAAATGTCCACTACGGCACTCCGGTGAATCCGAACGCAGCGGGTCGTATCCCAGGAGGCTCTTCCAGTGGCTCGGCTGCTGCGGTCGCTGGCGGTCTCGTGGATTTTGCCATTGGAACCGATTGTGGCGGTTCGGTGCGTTTGCCGGCCAGCTACTGTGGGATCTTTGGTTTTCGACCGACCCACGGGCGTATTCCGCTCGACGGGATAGTCCCACTCGCCTCAAGCTTTGATACAGTCGGTTGGTTTGCCCGAGACGCGCGCCTCTTGGAAAAGGTCGGTCGGGTGCTCCTGGACGATCAGCGCGACGCTCGGCCTCCACGCCAACTGCTCTTGGCCTCAGACGCGTTTACTCTGGCCGGCGATGCTGTCACCGCGGCATTCCAGCCCGCAGTCACAAAACTCAGCCAAGCCATTGGTCCAGCACAGTCTGTCGCCGTCAGTCCTGAGGGACTCTCGGAATGGATGCAGCTTTTCCGTGTCCTGCAAGGGGCGGAGATCTGGGCCAATCACGGCGCTTGGATTCGCGAAGTTCAGCCCGCTTTCGGGCCGGATATTCATAAACGCTTCGAGTGGACGGCCACAATTCAGCAAGCCGAGGTCGATATCGCCAAGGAAAAACGGGAACAGGTTGCCGCGCGAATGGACGCGTTCCTCGGAGAAGATACCGTCTTATGTCTCCCTACCGCACCAGGCATCGCCCCGCTTTGCAATACACCTTTAGATGAGTTGGAGGCGTTTCGGGCTCAGGCGTTGAGTCTCTTATGTATCGCCGGCCTGGCCCGTCTGCCTCAAGTCAACCTGCCGTTGGGCACTCTTGATGATTGCCCGACCGGCTTATCCCTCGTTGGACCGCGCGGAGCGGATATGTTGCTCCTGAAGATTGCGGTAGGCCTGACTCCTCAGTAAAGGAACATGTTATGCGCTTTGGCACCTACTATTTTCTTCAGGCTCCACCGGACAGCTCTCACGAAGAGGTCATTCACCGGGAGTTTGCTCAGATTCTGCTCAGCGAGGAACTCGGCTACGATAGCGTCTGGCTGACCGAGCACCACTTTATTGACTACGGCATTTCCACCAGCCCCATGGCACTGGCCGCAGCAATTGCCGCTCGAACGGAACGGCTCACCATCGGGCTGGCCGCTGTAATCCTGCCCTTTCACGATCCCATTCGTCTGGCCGAAGAAATTGCCTTTGTCGATATTCTCAGCCGCGGCCGCTTGCGCGTCGGGGTGGGCCGGGGCAATCGTCCCATCGAGTTTGTTGGCTATCGGGTTCCGCAGATAGAAAATCGCGAGCGCTTTAGCGAAACCCTGGCCGTTATGATTCAGGCCTGGACCCAGGAGCGCGTCTCCTATCACGGGAAGTTTTTTACCCTTGACGATATCCCGGTCATTCCCAAGCCCCACCAGAAACCGCATCCCCCGCTGTCGCTCGTCTGCGTCAGTCCCGAGACCATCCAACTGGCCGCCAGAAGCGGCTGGTCCATGTTGAATTCCATTCTGTTCGGTCCGTTCAGTCAAATCGAGCAGAATCGGGATATCTATACCTCCGCCCTGGGGGAAGCCGGACACTCCGAGGCCGCCATACAGGCGGCGCTCCGGTCGTGGGGAGTGTCACGCCATATCTATGTCGCGCCAACCGACACCCAGGCCCTGCGCGAGGCTCAAGCGGCCGAACTGTGGTATCAACAAGCCCTGGCCCGCTTTCTCGTTCCCGAGCATATCGAGGCCGCCCCCCCTGCCCTGCAACCCCAGTTTCGTGCGCTGGCCGACCGCTTAGCCACCATCACCTGGGAGCAGCTTATAGAAGAAACCGTACTGTTTGGTTCACCTGAGCGAATTGTGGACCGGGTGCGTGAAATGCAGGAGGCCGGGGTGGGGGAACTGCTGTGCTGGATGAATTTTGGAGGGCTGCCGCAGGACCGGGTTGAACGCTCGATGCGTCTGTTCGCGGAGAAAGTCATTCCCCATTTTCGGTAGCCGGCGCGACTCGGCGAAAAATTCTGACACGCGCCCTTGCCTTCCTCTTCTCAGGTTCAGTAGAAGAAAATGAGCAGGAACACACAAAAAGGAGGGACAGACCAAGAGGCATATCACACGACGGCACAGACCACACGATAAAGAAGTCTCAACGCTCGGACTAAGGAGGGTCTATGGGCAAGGTACAGATGCCGGACGGCAAAAAAATGGCCTGCTGTTTTTGTTTCGATATCGATGCCATGGCCTTGTGGCTGGGGTTTTTCCGCTCTCCGACGGCCAACCCCCTTTCACGCGGAGAATTCGGTCCTCGGGTGGCCATGCCGCGTATCCTGGACATCCTCGATAAATATTCCATCAAAGCGACCTTCTTTACTCCCGGTCATAGTGCCAAACTTTTTCGAGATGTCGTGCAGGAAGCGCATCGTCGAGGCCATGAAATCGCGGCCCATAGCATGTATCACCAACCTTCCGAGGTCGGTCTGGCCATGAGTGGGGTCGAGCCGGCCTCGCCGGACGAGCAACGCGCCTATCTGGAACAACAGATTGAGCTGTTGGAGAAAACCGTTGGCGAACGGCCCATCGGGTTCCGCTCACCCATTGGCGACTGGTTGGGTGAGCATGTACCGCAGTATCTGATCGACCTGGATTTTGTCTATGACAGCAGTCTGCAGGGCCACGATTTTTTGCCCTATCGACTGCGGATTGGTGATACGATCCAGACCGAGGAGCCCTTTGAGGTCACTTGGGGGGAGCCTTCGGAACTGCTTGAGATTCCGCTGCACTGGGATACCAATGATTTCGCCCAGTTTGAATTCATGGGCTATTATCTCGATCCCAAAAATCCCTGGTTCAACCCGGCCCCTTTCCACACCCCTTCCCAGTCGAAGGAAATTTTCACGTCGAGTTTCGACTATTGTTATGAACACGTCCCGGGTGGCATATGGAATACCATCCTCCACCCGCAGTGCTGCGGACGGGACTTTAAGCCGGCGTGGCTGGAGAGCGTGATCCAACACGTCTATGCCAAGCCCGGCGTCTGGTTCACAACCATGCGCGAGGCGGCCGCAGCCTGGCAGGACGATGAGTGACTGGCGAGGGCGCGCGCCTGTCGGGTTGGGCTGACCTGCCCGACAGGCGTTCTACCTGAACGAACGGAACAAGGAGGCCATATGCGAATCTTCATATCGGTGGATATGGAAGGCATCTCCGGAGTGGAAACCGTGGAGGAGGTCTTTCAGGGCCTGCCGGGCTATAAAACTTTTCGACAGATCATGGCCGGGGACGTGAACGCCGCCGTTCAGGGTGCGATCGAAGGGGGGGCGTCCGACATTGTGGTCTCAGACTCGCACGGCTATATGTGCAATATTCGCCCCAAGGACGTGCATCGTAAAGCCACCCTGAAGTCCGGGATGAAACGCAATTTATGCCAGTTCAAGGGCTTCAACCCCGGCTTTGATGGAGCCCTGTTCATTGGCTATCACTCTAAAGCCGGGACGCAGGACGGCATCCTCAGCCACACCTGGATTCCGGCCTTTCAGGATGTGCGGATAAACGGCCTGTCGGTTGGGGAGTATGGCCTGAACGGCTTTCTGGTCAGCAGCTTCGGTGTACCGATTCTCATGCTGTCCGGTGACGATAAAACTATTGAGCAGGCCCGTCCGCTGCTCGGCGACATCGAATATGTCGAGGTCAAAAAATCGCTCGGCTATTTTAAGGGCCTGCATCTTCCCCTGAGCGAGAGCCACGCCCGCATTCGCGAGGGTGCCCGACGCGCCCTGCAGCGGTTCGCCAAACGGAAACCGCCCACCCTGGATATGGTCTTACCGGTCACGGTCGAGCTTGATCTGTGCCACGAGGCGAATGACCTGGTGACCGACATGGAGCAGGAAAATCAACGCTTTGTCGACGATGATACCCAGCGGGCGATGAGCGACGCCGATCTGATCACCCACTACGCCCCGGTCGAACGCCGCGGGGCGGAGACGGTCGCGTATGTATGCAACCGCTATGTCGATGCCTATAACACCTTGTTTACCCTGATGTCGTATTTTTACGAACGCGATATTGAGTGGCTGGTCGAGGAGGTTGCGAAACCGGAGGAGTATCGTCGCAACCTGCAACCCCTCATCGCCGGCAGTCCGCTGAATTTCATGCAATGAAGGGAGCGCAAACCGTTCGTTCAGACGCTGGCCGACCTCTGAAGTTTGAGCGAGGTCAACAACTCCGTAGGGTCGAGAACCTTGACGATTGACTTCTTGAAATCCTTGATGTTCCGGCTGACTATTGACTGCGCGCCGATCAGATACGCCGCTTGCTCCAGCACTGCGTCTTCAAAATCTGTTATCTTGCTTCTGAGCGCAGCCTCAATCACCGGTCGATTGACTGGCGCGATTTCAAAGAGTTCTATCAAACGCTCTAAGGCGGAGCGTGCTTCGGATTTTTCCAGCGCCTACGATAAGAGATAATCGACAGTCGTGACCGTGGTTGCACAGAGATAGGATTCCAGTCGGAATTGCTCGGTCAGAGCAAAGATTTGGGCGGCCTATTGCGCAAACGGCTCTCGATCCAATAGAGCGTCACGCACGACATTTGTGTCGATCAGTATTTTTACAGATATTTCTCCCGGAGATGCGCTCTGTATGAGTCCACCTTCATCCGGTGTCCTCTCAACACGCCGACAAGCGAGGCCGTAAGGGGAGGGAGTTTCTGGGCGACTGGCTGGTCGGGCGAGCTGAGAGAATCAAAAAAATCGCCAACCATTTGAGAGACCGATTTGCCTCGGCGAGCTGCCTCAAATTTTCCTTTTTCGATGAGGCTTTCATCCATGCGTAAGGTGAGCTTTGTATGCATGCCGTACATATATTCTGACATATGCGTCACATCAAGCCTCCGTTGGCTATTCATGCAGTCATTCAGCGTCTCACTCCCTGTCGGGCCAAGCCGTCCATATGCCTACGGCGTCACGGCGGTTTTCAAACTTGACACCCTGCGCCGGTAGGCCGTATACACATCGAAAGCCTCGTTGTCCTAAACACCGAAGACCAAACCGAACGAGAAGACACATGTGTGGCATCGTCGGATTTTTAGACAAAAGCGGCAATCGCCAGGCAGCAGTAGGGCAGACCTTGCTCGACATGTTGTCGGCCCTTGACCGCCGTGGCCCGGATTCGAGTGGGGTTGCCGTTTATGCCGACCGTGGCGCGGACGCCTGTGTCCTGCGGATCAAGCTGGGCGAGCACGGACCGTTCGAGACCCTCGCCGACCTGGTTGTCGAACGGGTCAAAAGCCTCGTTTCGGTGTCCGCGGTAGACGTCCAGGGCCCGTCTCTGCGTTTAGTCGCCACGCCTCCGGAGAACCCGGAATCCCTGGAACAGGCCATTGAAGCAGTGGGAAGTAGCATTGAAGTCGTGAGCCTGGGCAACCGCCTTGAGTTGGTCAAACAGGTCGGATCTCCGGCAAACCTTGAAGCCACATACGCGGTCTCGTCCTATGTGGGCACACACGGTATTGGCCATACCCGCATGTCTACGGAGAGTCGCGTTGACCTCAGCCATTCGCAGCCCTTTTGGGCGCATGGCCGCGCCGACGTTGCCGTCGTCCATAACGGGCATATCACCAACTACCACAAGATGCGGCGTGTCTATGAACAGCAGGGACATCGTTTTTACACGGGGAATGACTCGGAAATTATCGGCCTGTATCTCGCCGACCGCATGGCGCAGGGTGTCAGCTTTGCCGACGCGCTCCAGACCTCGCTGACCGACTTTGACGGGGCGTTCAGCTATCTGGCCGCAACTGCGGACAGTCTGGGCTATGTCAAAGACCCGTTTGCCTTCAAACCCCTGGTGGTGACCGACACGCCGGCCTATGTCGCCATTGCCACCGAAGAACAGGCCCTGCGCTCCGCCCTGGGCGATGACTTTCCGGTGTGGGAGCCAGGGGTGAATACCGTCATGACCTGGACGATTGAGAATGGCCTCGGTTCCTAAGGACGTACCGTGAAAGACATCGACTGTACGGACAAAACCTCCCGCATCATCAATCAGGAAATCCGCCATCATATCCAGGCTGGCGAAACCGAGATAGGCGTCCATCATCCCCAGGCACGCCATAATCTCGGCGTAGCGGTTCTCCAGCCGGTCAGCCTGACCATTACCGGGAGTGTGGGCTATTACTGCGGCGGGCTTATTGACGGGCCGCGCATTGAGGTGCAGGGAAGTTGCGGTTGGGGCTTGGCGGAAAGCATGCTGAGCGGCACGGTCATCGTGAGCCAGAACGCGGGCAATAGCGCCGCGGCATCCATCCGAGGCGGAACGGTCGTGGTCCGGGGGAGTGCGAGTTCACGCGCCGGTATTGCCATGAAGGGCGGGACGCTCATTGTTCAGGGCAATAGTGGTTATATGACCGGTTTCATGATGCAAAAAGGCACGATCATTGTCTGCGGCGATACGGCCGAAGCGCTGGGTGATTCCATGTATGAGGGACGAATCTTCGTGGGTGGCCGCATCTCGGACCTGGGCAATGATGCGGTCATTGAGGAGGTCACGGACCAGGACCGGGCCTTTCTGACAACGACACTTGCCCAGTACGCGATCGAAGCGCCGGCCTCCTTTCAAAAAATCGTCTCCGGCAGACGCTTATGGCAGTTTGACAAAAAAGATTTTGACACCTGGCGGGAGGCCCTGTGAGCGAGCGTCCTGTTGTCCGACACAGCACCATCTGGAAACCCGAGAACATAGAGGACATCCAGGCCAAGGCCGACCTGGGCCGCTATCGTATTCGAGGCTTTAGCGCCTTGCGCGACCGTCCCCTGCCCTCTTTTGACGACCTGACGTTTGTGCCCTGTACCCTCACCCGGGTGCCCCTCGAAGGCTACCGTGAAAAATGTTCGACCAAGACCGTCCTCGGCACCCGTTTTGCCAAAAAGCCGATTGAGATCGACATCCCCATTATGGTGACCGGGATGAGCTATGGCGCGCTGTCCTATAACGCCAAAGTGGCCCTCGCCAAAGCCGCAGCGCGCGCCGGAACGTCGACGACAACCGGCGATGGCGGCATGTTGGCCGCCGAGCGCGAGCATTCGGATATTCTCATCTACGAGGTCTTGCCCAGCCGCTACGGCATCAACGTGCATCATCTTCGGCAGGCCGACGCGATTGAACTGACAGTGGGACAGGGGGCAAAGCCCGGCACGGGCGGGCTGCTGCTTGAGTCTAAAGTCTCGGACGAAATCGCCGAGTTGCGTGACCTGCCTCCAGGAGTTGACCAGCGCAGTCCGTGCCGGCATCCGGACTGGCTCGGCCCGGACGATATGCTGACAAAAATCGAGGAACTGCGCGAGGCAACCGACTGGCAGGTGCCGATTTTTGTCAAAATGGGCGCGGCCCGCGTGTATGACGACGTCAAGTTGGCGGCCAAGGCGGGAGCCGACGTGGTTGTGGTTGATGGGATGGAGGGCGGCACGGGCGCTTCGCCGGACATCCTGCTGGACCATACCGGGATTCCGACTCTGGCCGCGGTGAGCGAAGCGCGCGTGGCCCTGGAGGAGTGCGGTCTGTACGGCACGGTCCAGCTCATTATTGCCGGCGGCATACACAGCGGCCCTGCCGCGGCGAAAGCGCTGGCACTCGGCGCGGATGCCGTTTATATCGGCACCGCGGCTTTGATTGCCTTGAACTGTAACAAGCCGCTGTACGTGGACGACTATCACGCCATCGGTGCCGAGCCCTACGCCTGCCATCACTGTCATACCGGCCGCTGCCCGGTCGGCATTACTACGCAGGACCCAGAGTTGATGAAACGACTGGATATTGACGCGGGCGTTGAGCGGGTGGGCAACTTCTTTAACGCCATGACCCTGGAAATCCAGATGCTCGCCCGCTCCTGCGGGAAATCGGATGTCCATGCCTTAGAGCCCGAAGACCTGCGGGCCTTAACGCTGGAGTCCTCCATGATCACCGGGATTCCCCTGGCCGGAACCAACGTGGTCTTTGCCGGAGGGCCGGGCTGGAAACCGTCGTCCGAACGGTAGTCTCCATGTCATTTCTTCTGGCCTGTCCGAACTGCGGAGAGCGGAGCGTGTACGAGTTTCGCTCGGGCGGGGAATTTCGGCAACGCCCACCCGCATCGGTTTCGTCGCAGGAATGGACGCGCTACCTGTATCTCCGAAAAAATGAGGCCGGCGAGACGACCGAGTGGTGGTATCATCAGTTGGGCTGTCGGCGCTGGTTTTTAGCCGTTCGTGATACACGCACCAATCTCGTCAAAGAAACCTATGAGCACGACTAGACTCCCGCCCCACCCGGCCCACGTCATCGACCCCGAACACACCCTGACCTTCTCTTTTGCCGGGGAACGCATACAGGCACGGGCGGGCGATACCATCGCCTCGGCGCTCTACGCCGCAGGCCGACGGACTTTCAGTCGGAGCTTCAAATATCATCGCCCGCGCGGCCTGTTATGCGGCGCGGGGCAGTGTCCGAACTGTCTGATGAATGTGGATGGTACCCCCAGTGTCCGCGCCTGTACCGAGCCCGTCCGGCAGGGGATGCGCGTCCAGCCACAGAATGCGTGGCCCTCGCTCAGGCACGACCTGCTGTCCATCATCGACCGCTTCGACTGGCTGTTGCCGATTGGCTTCTACTATAAGACCTTTATCCGTCCGCGTTTTTTCTGGCCGTTGGCAGAAAAATTTCTCCGCCGGGCCGCCGGTTTAGGAGAAATCAATACTCAGGCAAAGCCAAAAGGCGGCTATGACCACGAGTACCGCCACACCGATATTACCGTTATTGGCGGTGGACCGGCCGGCCTGACCGCAGCGTATGAGGCTGCCACCCTCGGCTGTCAGGTGACGCTGGTTGACGATCAGCCGGAACTCGGGGGTCACCTGCGGTTTCAGACGAGGACCTACGAGAGCATCGGCGAGCAGAGCGGTACGACCGGATTTGCCCTGGCCCGGTCGTTCCGAGAGCAGGTCACGTCCCAGCCGAACATTGATGTGCTATCATCCGCAACCGTTTTCGGCGGCTATGAAGGCGGTCTGCTGGGCGTGATGCAGGCCAAGCGGCTGATCCATCTGCGCACCCAACGCGTGATTATTGCAACCGGGAGCCACGAATATCCCGCCGTTTTTGCAAACAACGACTTACCTGGCGTCATGCTCGGCAGCGGTGTGCGGCGACTGCTGCACCTCTACGGAGTGCAGCCCGGTACCCGAGCGGTGGTGGTCTGTCAGGATGAGACCGGCTGGACGCTTGCCGGGGAGTTGCTCAGTGCCGGCATCCGGGTCGCGGCGGTTGTGGACTCTCGCTATAGACTGCCGGACGCTCCGGACCCCGGAGAACAGCTCCGGCGCAGCGGCGTCGAGGTGCTCACCTCCTACGCTATCCAGGCAGCCCGCGGAACGAAGCATGTTGAGGGCGCCCTGGTTGTTCCTCTTGATGCCCAGCGCAACCCTTTTCCGCAGGCCAGCCGTTTTATTCCGTGCGACTTGATTTGTCTTTCGACCGACCGGGCGCCAACGGCCGCTCTGGTGGCGCAGAGCGGAGGCGAACTCGGCTACGACACAACACTAGGGCAGACGGTTCCGCAACAGCTCCCTCCCGAGGTGTTCTGTGCGGGAGACGTGACCGGCATTCATCATTTGCCGGCAACCCTGGTCCAAGGGCGCGTGGCCGGGCTCCGGGCTGCCCACAGTCTGCGCGCTTCAGAAACATCTGCTTCTTCTCACATCCAGACCTTGCAACACGAACTCGATACCCTGGAGCGGGAGTATCGACATCACTATGAGCCCTACCCCCAGCTCAGTCATGCCTGGGCCAACAAAAAACAGTTCGTGTGTGTCTGCGAAGATATTACCCATAAGGACCTGGCTCAGGGGGTCGCCGAGGGCTTTGACGAGGTCGAGACTCTCAAGCGCTACAGCACGTTTTCAATGGGGCCGTGTCAGGGTCGCATGTGCGCGACTTCGTCGGCCCGGATCTGTGCCCGATACGCCGGCGCGGAGCTGGCAACGCGGACGACCACGGCCCGTCCACCCGTAACGCCGGTTCCCCTCGGCGTGCTGGCCGGACGTGGGCATCAGCCGGAAAAACACACGCCCCTGCACCATCGCCATATCGCGCTTGGAGCGGAGATGATGCTGCTCGGCAGTTGGAAGCGACCGTATGCGTATACCACGCCGAGCGAGGAGCATCAGGCGGTTCGCGAACGGGTCGGCATCATAGACGTCAGCACCCTGGGAAAACTGGAAGTCAAGGGCAAGGATGCCGCGCGCTTGTTGGATAAAGTCTACACCCATACCTTTTCGACGCTCCGGGTCGGACGTATCCGGTATGGGGTAATGTGCGACGACAGTGGGATCATTATTGATGATGGCACGGTTTCCCGTCTGGCCGACGACCATTTCTTTTTGACGACCACGACCGGCAATGTCGAATTCGTCGAGCAATGGCTCAAATGGTGGACGGCCGGCACGGACCTGTGTGCGCATGTGACCAATATGACCGGCGGGCTGGCGGCCATGAATATCGCCGGACCGCAGGCCAGACAGGTCTTCGGTCAGCTCACGGATACTGACCTGTCTTCTGAGGCTTTTCCCTATATGGCCTGCCGGCGCGCCACCGTGGCCGGGGCTCCGGCCCTGCTGCTGCGCATCGGCTTTGTCGGAGAGACCGGCTGGGAAATTCATGTGCCGGCCGAATGCGGGGAGCAGGTCTGGGACGCCATTATGGCGGCCGGAGCCGGGTTTCAGATTGTCCCGTTTGGCGTCGGGGCGCAACGCATTTTACGTCTGGAGAAAAAACATGTCATTGTCGGCCAGGATACGGACGCGCTGTCCAATCCCCTGGAAGCCGACATGGAATGGGTAGTCAAATTCAACAAAGACGATTTTATTGGCAAACGCGGCCTCCAGGCCATACAGGAACGCGGACCGCGTCACAAACTGGTCGGCTTTGCCCTCCGCGACTCCGGTATGGCGGAAGGCGGTCAAGCGGTCGTGGTGAACGGGCAACCGGCCGGCCGGGTCGCCAGCGCAGCCTTCAGCCCGACTGCCGGGAAGTGTGTCGGCCTCGCCTGGGTGCCGGTTGAAGTGGCGAGCGGCACTCATCCGTTTCAGATCCGCATCAACGGAACGGATGCCCAGGCCGATGTCATTGATGACGCCTTCTACGATCCGCAAGGAGCGCGCCTCAGGAGCTAGGATATGGCAGCGGTACCCCTCATTCGACGCTCGGCGCTGCATGCCTATCATCTGGCTGAGGCCAGCATGATCGAAGACCACGGCTGGCAGTGTGCCGACTCCTACGGCTCGGTTGACGCCGAAGTACAGGCAATCCGGGAACAGGTCGGACTCAGCGATATCAGTCCGCTGGCCAAGCTCGATATCCAAGGTAACGATATATTCGCCTCGCTCGGACAAAAGCTCTCACTGGGGCTTTCGTTCGGGCTTTCACTTGAGACCGTCCCGGTCGGACGGGTTGTGCGCATCCCTGCCCAAGCCCTTCAACTCGACCCACAGACGGGCGGACTGCTGTGCTCCCTGGCTGGGAACCACGCGCGGCTCATCTCTCCGCCCGGGACAGCCAACGCCGTCCACGCCCGTGTTGAATCAGTCATACAACAGACAGCAGATCCCGCCTGCGTCCACCTGACAGATGTCACCTCAAATTTTACCGCCGTACAGATTGTAGGGCCACGCAGTCGGGATTTATTGCGGAAGCTCACGGCCCTGGACCTCAGGCCCGCCCAGTTCCCGGACTTATCCTGCGCGCAAGGCAGCCTGGCAAGTATCCATGCCCTGGTCCTGCGTGCGGACATGCAGGCACATCTGGCCTACCAGGTCTATTGTGGACGAGAGTTTGGCGCCTATGTGTGGGACGCCCTGCTGGACGCGGGCCAGGAGTTCGGCGCGCTCCCGTTTGGCCTGGCCGCCCAGCGTCAGTTGCACCCGCAAGGATGAGTCATGTTGCAGCTCTTTCGCACCCAACGGATGTGGCGCCGACATGATCTGAAAGATCGCTATGATGTCGTGATTATCGGGGCCGGCGTCCACGGCCTGGCGACCGCCTATTATCTCGGCAAACAAGGGATAAAAAACGTCGCGGTGCTCGACCGCGGCTATCTCGGCGGAGGCAATAGCGGCCGCAATACCGCTATTCTGCGGGCGAATTATCGTACGGCCGAAGCTATTCCCTTTTATGATGAGAGTCTGCGGCTGTATCAGGAATTGTCTCGGGAAGTCGACTTTAACGTTCTTTTCTCTCAGATTGGTCATCTGACGCTGGCGCATACGGACACCGGCGTTGATGGTTTGCGCGTCCGGGCCGAGGCCAATGCTCTGCTTGGCGTCAACAGCCGGCTCATTTTCCCCGAGGAGATCAAAAGTCTTGTGCCGGCCATGGATGTCAGCAAAGCGGCCCATGCCCCTATCCAGGCGGCGCTCTATCATCCCCCGGGCGGTATCATCCGGCATGATGCGGTGGTCTGGGGTTATGCCCGCGGCGTGGACCGGATGGGCATCGAGCTCCATCCGCACACGGAAGTCCACGCTCTCGATACCGACAACGGTCAGATTAGCGCGGTCCATACCAGTCGCGGCTGCATTGCGACCAACACCGTCGTCAACGCCACCTCGGGCTGGTGTTCGACCATTGCGCGCATGGTGGACGTGGACTTGCCTATTGTCTCCCATCCGCTCCAAGCCTGTGTCACCGAGCCCTTAAAACCCTTTCTGGACAAGGTTATCGTGTCGGCCACGCTGCACGTGTATGTGAATCAGACCGACCGGGGAGAGGTGGTCATCGGTGCGGAGATCGACCCCTACGCCTCGTATAACAGTGCCTCCACGCTGCCCACTCTGGAGATGATGGCCGCCCACGCCCTGGAGCTGTTTCCGATATTGGAAGAAGCCCGTGTCCTGCGCCAGTGGAGCGGCATCTGTGATATGACACCCGACTTCAGCCCCATCATCAGCCCTGTACCGGAAGTCAAAGGGTTTATCCTGAATGTCGGCTGGGGCACCTATGGTTTCAAGGCCGGTCCGGCGGGCGGAAAGACAGTGGCCGAGTTGATTGTGACCAATAAAACGCCGACCTTGATCGAGCCATTTGCGCTGTCCCGATTTTACGAAGACCGCTTAGTAGGAGAGAAAGCCGCGGCCGCCGTGTCGCATTAGGCAATATCAATTCGACACCAAAAGGAGGGGCTCATGGCAACAGTGCAAGACGTGGAAAAAATTGTTCAGGACAACGGTATCGAGTTCTTTCTGTGCTCCTTTGTGGAGATGAGTGGAGCGCCCAAGGCCAAGGTAGTGCCGGCTGTCCATCTCCAGGACATGGCCGAGGGCAGCGCCGGCTTTGCCGGGTTTGCCGCGGGCAATATGGGCCAGGGCCCGCACGATACCGATATGCTGGCCATGCCGGATTTTAATAGCCTCACCATTTTACCCTGGCGCCCCAACGTGGCCTGGGTCGCCAGCGATATCACCGTCGACGACCAAGCCTGGCCCTACTGCCCGCGCACGATTTTACAGCGTCAATTAGCCGCGGTCCGCGACAAGGGCTATAGCTTCAAAACCGGGGTTGAGCCGGAGTTCATTCTGACCCGGCGGACCGAGCAGGGCAGCTTTGAACCGTTTGATGCGCTGGATACGCTGAGCAAGCCCTGTTACGACCTGCGTGCCCTGAACCGCAACCTGGATTTCACCACGACTCTGCTGAGCTATATGCAGGGGTTCGGCTGGGACCCGTACGCCAACGATCACGAGGACGCCAACTGTCAGTTCGAGATCAACTGGACCTACTCCGACTGCCTGACCACCGCAGACCGGCACACCTTTTTTCGCTGGATGGTGCGCACCCTGGCCGAAGAACGGGGCAGTATCGCCACCTTCATGCCCAAGCCGTTTTCGCATCTGACCGGCAACGGCTGCCATTTTCACACCAGCCTGTGGGATGCTGAGGGCGAGGTCAATCTGTTTCTCGACGAGTCCGACGAAAACGGCCTGTCCGAGACGGCCTATCATTTCATCGGCGGTCTCAAACACCACGCCCGGGCGATCGCTGCGGTAACCGCCCCCATCGTGAACTCCTATAAACGGCTGATTCGCGGCGCCCCGCTCTCGGGGGCGACCTGGGCCCCGGTCTATGTGACCTATGGCGCGTCAAACCGGACCCAGATGATTCGGATTCCCGGTCCGGGCCGGATGGAAAACCGGACCGTGGACGGCGCGGCCAACCCGTATTTGGCCCCGACCGTCATGCTGGCCGCCGGTCTCGACGGTATTGAGCACAAAATGGAAGCCGGGAGTCGCAACGACCGTAATTTGTATGAAGTCCCGGAAGCAGAGTTGAAAGCCGAGGGGATTGGTTTTCTGCCAACCAACCTGAGCGAAGCGCTTGACGAGCTTGCGCAGGACGAGGTCATCAAAGAGGCGCTCGGGCGCGAGTACGCCGAGTATTATATCCAGGTGAAACGCGACGAGTGGAAGAGCTACCACGATTCCGTCTCACAGTGGGAAGTGGAGAACTATCTCGGGTTGTACTGAGTCCGCGCCTGGGAGGGGTGTCGCGTCAGCGGCAGGGTGGCTGCCTCCTGCTAAAGATCTGAAACTGAGCCACTATCCTAAATCGTGATAGACTGACTCGCGTCTCACCTCGCATTTCGCCATCCGCCCCACAGCAGGGCGGCGAAACCAGCAAGAACGGTCGCGCCGGCGAAGCTCCAGGCAAAGCCCTGCACAATCAGTAGCGGCGCAAACGATACCAGACCGACCTCCAGCGGCGCCACGAACAGATAGGCGCGGGCGAACGGGTCCAGAATCTCCGACTCGTCACGCGGGTCGACCACGCGCAGCAGCGCCAGGGCGATGGCCATCACACCGGTCACCCAGCCCCAGGTGAACAGCGCCTTTTCAAACCAGAGATCACGAAATATACGCGGACCACCGACATAGAACACCGCCCAGCACAGCGCCAGACCGAAGATAAACAGCGCCAGCAGCGGCAGGGCATGACGGGCTACGATCTCAAGACTGACCGCGGCAATGCCGCACACGATCAGCACGTCGGTAAGCGCACCACTCAGCCGGAGCATGACCCTGCGGTCCACGGTGTCTGCGAACCGCAGGCGAGTACATAGATGTTTGAGACCAAAGCCACACACGAACGCCAGGCAGAAGCTCGGCGGTCGGTATGCCCCCAGATATATGCCGCTCAAACCGGTGAGCAGGTAGCCGCCAAGAGCCGCCGTGACAACGAGCGCGACATGAAAAATCAGCGGATCGAGCGCCAAGGGCGAGAGGGTTTCGTAGCCGAGCGGGCTGCGCCTGCTGTCGGGAACGCGACCGGTACGCAGTTCGTCGGGCAGGTCGTCAAATCGGGCCAGGAACCGGGTGGCGCCGTTTCGGGCCGCCCACTGTACCCACAGCATGCCGCCAACCACCGCGCTCAGAATGCCGACCGTGGCCGAGGTCATGGCTAAGGCACCGGCCTCGGACCAGCTTTGCTCACCCAGGCTGTTAAATGCCGTACCCAGCGCCGCGGCGGTACCGTGCCCGCCCACAAAACCGCTGGCGAGTATGGTTCCGAAGCCGTGCGGCAAATCCGGCCAGACGAAGGCCAGCACGGTCAGACCGAACAGCACCCCCAATCCCCATTGCAGCAGGACGACAGCGGCCGAATACGACCCGAGCTCAACGGCGCGTCGCGGACCGGTCTCCCGGCTGACAGACCGGGAGGTGAACGGCAAAGCGGCAAACACCAGCGTAATCAGGACGCTGGGATACTGCGGCAGCAAGCTCGAAAACGGTAGAATATCGAGCCCGTTCGGCCCGCACGCCAAGCCACCACACCCGGCAATCACACTGGTGGGAAGAAACAACCGCTGCACCCACACGGACGCAGTCCGAATGGCAAATCCGATTAAGATCAGAACCGAGACACAGCCCAGGTCAATAAACACGCTCCAGGCGTCAATGGGTGGTATGGACATGGTCAGTTAGGGGGCTGCACTCTGGCGCTTGGCTCTCGCTTCACCGCCACGTAGTATCACGGGCCGAAGACCGCTCACACGGTACACTACGGACATGCAGCACCTCATCTTTATCCCAGGTTTTTACGGAACGCGACTCATCCAAACAGGCGACCGGAAAGTCGTCTGGCTCTCGGCCTGGCAGGCCCTGTTCGGTTCAAAGACGGCAGCGCGCACCGGATTGGGAGTAGCCGGGGAAAGATCTCTTGTTCCCGGTACGGTACTGGACTGCATTCCCGTCATCCCTGGCATCTATAGCAAGGATGTCTACGCCGCATTTCTCGGTAAGCTTCGAGCCCGACTCGGGACGCGCCCCCGAATTCATCTCTTCGCCTACGATTGGCGCGAGGATTATTTTACGGCGGTGAAACAACTGGCCCGTCTGGTCTCCGAGCTGCATCATCGAGGCGCTGCGTCAATTACCATTATCGCCCATAGCATGGGTGGACTCATTACGAGCTATTATTTGCGCTATGGGTCTCAGGCCCCCGAAGAGGCCGTCGAAACCTGGGAGGGAGCAAGCCATATAGACAAGGTCGTGCTCGCGACCGTGCCCTTCAAAGGCTCCATGACCGCCTTCCACAATATGAAGCACGGCGCTCGCTTTGGTCTCAACACCACGTTGATAAAGGCCCAGGCGTTTGCGACTTTTCCATCGGTCTATGAAATAATGCCTACGTATACGCCGGTTCTTCTCGATGGCGGGCTCAACCCCCTCCCCCATACGCTGTATGAGAGCGAGCTGTGGGAGCGGTATGGTTGGGGTTTCCTGAACACAGCCACACGCGTGTCGGGACACACCAGGCAAAAAAGATTGGCACTGGTAACAACCGCGCTACGCCGGGGCAAACACCTGTATGAGCGACTCCACGCCCCTCTCGGGCACTCACCGCGACTGGCAACGCAGATGCTGTACGTCTTTGCCAGGTCGCACCCTACGCTTGCGCGGGCGGTTCTGCTCGACGCTGAGCCTGCTCCGACCTTGCTTTTCCACAGAGACGAGTTTGCCAAGCACCTGCCACGCCAGCCCTACCGAGCGCTATTTGAAGACGGGGATGAGACAGTCAGCGTTCAGTCGGCCCAACTGCCCTCGGCCTATACACACGCGCTGGCAGCAGTGACTGAGTGTGATAGTCAAGCCGAACATTCTCAGGTGTTGAACGACCGCGTAATCAGGAACAGTATCTTCGCGTTTTTAGATATCTAGTAGTGTTTTCAACCTTCTCGGGGAGTCAATGCAGTGATGGAGAACACCCTCTGGCAGCAGTGACCGGACGGCGCAGTCGAGCCGCACATTCTCAGGTATTGGGGGGTTTTTGCCCAATCCTTCGAAAAAGTATATTGAGCGCTACAGATAACGTCCTGGCACCTTTTTCAGTCCCAGTTTCTTCATCCGAAAGCGTAGCGTGCTGGGATTCATCTGGAGGATTTCGGCTGCTCCACAAGCTTGGTGTTACGAGTGTGATCGTCGGTGCCCGCAAAGCGGAGCAACTGCTCGACAACTTGGGAGCAGCCAAACTCGCGCTCTCGGCCGACGACATGGGTCGCCTCGACGAGGTGAGTAAGCTTGCTCCTGAGTATCCGGCGTGGACGCCCGGTTCCATAAAACGAGGGCAGGACATGGCCAGCAGGCTCGCCGAGATGGGTTAGACGTCGTGGAGAACAGCTACGAGATAAAACATGAAATGGATTGAACTCATACGTATCCGATCTTCTGCAAGCACTCTCCAGGCAGTCCTGCCATCGCTGCAAGAGCAAATCAAAGCCATCGAAGCGTCGGCACCTGAAGCTGCAACCTTCTTCTTGCAGCATGCCTTGTATGATGGTGATCTTGCCGTCGTCGTTGTGTGGAAGAACGAAGCAAAACAGCAGAAAACCACTGCCGGGCTCATGGTCGTGGACCAGATTTTGTGAGTGAGGAAAATGACTCTATTACATTCAAAATGGTTTCTGTCGCTATTGCTGCTGACTGTGGGGGGCTGTCATTCTGTATATACAGAACTGACGATCCCAGCCGGTCCCGAAGAAATTTGGCCCATCTTAACAGATGCCCAGGGATATCAAGAGTGGAACCCGGTCTTTGTTCACGTCGAAGGTGAATACCGGGAAGGGGGAACGCTCCAATATCAGATGAAACCACCTGACGCGGAACAAATGGCTGTGCAGGCGACCGTGAAAAAATTGGTTCCCAACAAAGAGTTGAACCAATATGGCGGCTTTCCTGGAGTTTTGACCTTTAGCCACACCTATCTGCTGGAACCTGTCGATGGAGGGACGCGCGTCATTCAAAAGGAGGAATACCGCGGCCTATGGGTGCCGTTTTGGGATTCGAGTTGGGTGGAGCCAGCCTATGATAAAGTGAATGAAGCCCTCCAGGACAGGGTGGCGCAGTTGAAGGAGAGTGGACGACCATAACTGCCGTGCTCGAGTTCGTCACCACCTCCCTCATCAAGCACGCTCGCTTCGTCTGCGCCCCATAAGAGCCTGGTACCAGACCGTCACGAATTTTTGGTCTATCGTCGGCTCCGCAATGGCCTGGAAGCAGGCGGCATCTTCTGTCGGGAGAGCGTACGCTTTTGCAGCTTTGAGGATGATTTGCTCGACGGGCAGCACTGGCAAGCCAAGACGCGCTGATCGCATAAACGGGTCTGACCAGCCTCAAACAGCCTATTCGCGAACACCTGGCAGACTTGGAACGATGCTTGGAAGCACGCCTATTTAGAGATCTAAAGGCGTTCCCCGTGGACGACATTCCCCCCTACTATAGTGAGATCAACCTGGATATCTCGAATGGCGTCACGTTTTCCTTTAAGAGGATTGTCGGAAAGCACCACACAGTCGGCAAGTTTACCAACCTCTATGGAGCCTAGCTCGGTTTCCATCCATAAGGCATACGCTCCGTTATTGGTAAAAATCCTGAGGGCCTCTTCACGTGAGATGCGCTGGGCTGGTCCAACGACTTCGCCGGTTAATCCAGCTTGCCGAGCAATTGACTGCCAGAGCGTGAACAGTGCCCCACGCGGCCCCCAGTCCGTACTTTGGCTCACGGGCACACCCGCATCGAGCCACCACCGCAGAGGAATCGCATCTTTGGCGTAGCGCGGCCCGAGGCGGTCCTTATAGACTTCTGCCCCTTTCCCCCAAATGAAATTTGTTGCCGTCGTAGGAATCACGCCAAGCTGCCGACATTGCGCAATCTGCTCCTGGGTGGGAAATTCTACATGTTCAATGACCCAGCGTTTGTCATGGATCGGCGTCACCGCGTGGGCTTCGCGCATAGCACGGAGCGCGATCTCAATCGAACCTCGACCCGCGGCTTCGGCATGCACGCGAAGGTCGAACTCCGCCGCCAGGCGTAGAATCGCCACATATTTTTCCCACGGTACCAGAGGTTCCGGATCTACCTTCTGACCGAACGGTCCGATATAGGGAGCATCGTTCACCGCAGCCCCGTGCCAATAGGGGCCGTCGAGCCCGATACTCACACCAACGACCTTGAGGTGGTCTGTCCCAAAGCCACGTCCCGCAGCAAAGCTCACCGTCCGCAGATAGTCGGCAATCGTTTCAAGCGACTGATGCGGATCAATTTCATAGGTATAGAATATCCGCAGGGGAAGCTCGCCTTGCGCCTGAAGCTGAGCGTAAGCTCGGAGCTCCTCTGGAGAATTTAAATGCGCCTCCAGTAACGTCGTTGTGCCTCCAGCAAGGAATTCTGGCGCAAGTCTTTTGATGCCCTCACGTACGTGCGCATAGGTTGGCGGAGGGATCAGTTTGGTCAATTCGGCAAAGAAAGGATTCGGGTTGTAAATCGGCTGCAGGGCGCCACGCAACTCTCCTGTCGGCTCGTCCGTGTCGGGGTCTTTGACAATTTCTATATGCTCTGGTTGCGGCGTGTCCTTCGTAATACCGGCTAAATGGAGAGCCTGACTATTCAGCACGGCCGAATTCGGCACCCGATTCGTTGGTGCAGTAATATAGACCGGATGATCTGGGGATACGGGGTCGAGATCCCAGCGATGAGGAAAGCGATTTTCCTGGAGAATGTTCGGAACGTTGAAAAAGTACGGAGGATCTCCAACCGGCAGGGTCACAATCCATTGGCCGGGGGGAGTCTCCTTTACTCGGCTGGCTATACGCTGCTGTATCTCAGGAATCGACCGAGCGCCGGCCAGGGAAACAGCCAGGGTCTCCAAGCCAAATAAGCCGATATGCCCATGGGTATCAATAAAGCCAGGGACTACGGTTCTCCCCGCCAAATCAAGGACTCTTGTGTCAGGACCGACCAGCTTCTTCACTTCGGCGTTCTTGCCAACAGCCACAAACCTCCCCCCGGACATCGCAACTGCCTTGGCCCGACTGAACGCCTTGTCAACAGTCAAAATGGTCCCGTTAAGCAGTACAGTGTCTGCAGGAGCTCGTCGTTGACGGATTGTCATACCCGATCCCCTTTCACTCATCCCTATGAAACACTACACCGAAAGGCAGCTTCACCTCACCACCCTACTCGAACGCTCCAAACGCAATCGCCCTCCAGTTGTCGAACAGGCGACGGGCGGATTGGGTCAGGAGCGTGAGATGTTGATTGGTCTCGGCTTCAAACCGAGAGAGCGCATCCGGACCGAGTATTTTTTCCAGCGCGGCGCGATAGGTGGGAATACTGGCCCATTCGGCGACCGTCACGGCCGATATTTCCGTATGATACTGGGTGCTGAGCGCTTTTTCGCCAAACGACAGGCTCTGGATGGCACACCCGGCATTCGTCGCCAAGACAGATGCGCCGTCGGGGGGTTGCTGCACTTCGGCGGCGTGCCACTGGAGGCATTTCATCGTGCCGGGCAGACCCAGCAGAAACGGACTCGTTTCACCAGCCGCGGTTTTCTCGACTTCATAGATGCCAACCTCCGGGGCAGCGGCCGGACCCACCCGACCGCCGAGCGCATCCGCCAGCAGCTGGTGGCCGAGGCAGACTCCCAGAAAGGGCATCTGCCGCTCGACGACGGCCTCGCGGATAGCCATTTTCTCCGTCTTCAGCCAGGGGTATTGCTCCTCTTCCCAGACATCCATGGGCCCGCCCATCACCCACAGCCCGTCGTAGTCGCTCAAGTCGGGAATGGACTCGCCCCGGTCGAGTTCGACCGCCTGCCATTCGATACCGTCTTCCCGCATGAAATCCCGGAAGACGCCGGGGTGTTCAACGTTGAGATGCTGAAAGACGAGTAGCCGTGGAGTCTTCCGAGTCATGACCGCCCCTCCAGAGTCCGTCTGTATGGTGAGAGCTGTAGCACAGCACTCCCCGGCAATGAAGGAGACATCTGTTACCGCTGAAAAAAAAAGACTAGGATCGGTCGGCGAGCCATCCGAATCGAGAGGAGACAGACATGACCTTTGCCGTCATCGGGAAATGCCCGGAAACCGGAGCCGTCGGTGCCGGAATGACAACCTTTTCAGTGAATGTCGGGCGTGTGAGCCCGGTCGTCAGCGGCCTGCTGCCGACCTTCCAGGAGAGTGGAGCCATCGTCCTGCCCCATTCGTATGCCAATCGGCAGTTGGCGTACGACACGTTTCGGCTGCTTGAGCAGGGCTATAGCCTGGAACAGCTCAAGGCGGAACTCCCGAAAACGGACCCGTATTTCAGCTATCGCCAGTACAGTGTGCTCACCGTCGCCGGCGACCTCTGGGTGCATACCGGCGACAAGGCGTTTGAGTACGCCGGCCATATTGTGGAAGGTCAGTGGGCCGTGTCCGGGAATGCCCTGACCAGCAGCAAGACCGTTGAGGGCATGGCGACCTCAATGCGGGAGAGTGCGGGTCAGCCCTTGGGCGAGCGGATTGTCCGCGCCCTTGAGGCGGGCCGGGATGCGGGCGGACAGGGTGATGCCAGAACGGGCAAACACTGGGGCGAGCTGTCGTGCGCCGTTTTTGTGGCCGACGGGAAAAATCCGTATCCCAAGGTTGACCTGCGGGTGGACTACCATCCGCATGCGGTGACCCAACTGCGGCGGCTGTACGAGTACGCCCAGCCGCTGGACCATTACTATGAGGGCATGCAGCATCATCCGGATACCTTTTGGGATTTTATTAAGGAGCGCGGCGTTCTGGACATGCCGCACTTTCACGCGGACGAGGTTGATATCGAGCGGGACTAGATGCTACCGCCCTCCCCGCTTCTCTAAGACGCGACGCAAAAAACTCGCATTTTCGTCTTCCAGGGCGGCGCAGGCCAGCAGCACGGCATGGACTTGGGCATCATCCTCCGCAGCGGCGAAAGCCTCCCAGGTTTTTTTCCCGGCCCGCTCGCCCCGGCGTTGGATCTCCCACTGCTCTTCAAGCGATCGGTCGGCATAGACCGCTAGGACCTGGGCCTCCAGGTCGGGCAACTCATCCAGGAGTTGTTGCTGGGTGACGGCGGCGTCCGGGGCGAGGGCTTCAATCCGGGCCGCAATATCTTCCTCCCGCGCGGCACACCCGAGAAAGCCGGCGCGCTCCGAATCGCCGACCTGTTCGGCCCAGCTTTGATATCTTTTGGCGGCCTGGCGTTCGGCCCAGGCAATGAGGAGTTTCTGCTGCTGGCGCGGAAAGCGGGCCACAACCGGGGCGAGGACACCGGCAATGCTGGGCAGGTCGTCTGAATGCGTGGTGCTCATGCGTACAACGCCCTTTTCTCCTTACGGCGTGCGTGTCTGTTGGAGGGTTGCAATCCGTTCCATGAGAGCGGACGGGAGGGGCCCTGCTTGAGCGGCGGCTATGGCGTCATCGAGTTCGGCCCGGTTTTTGGCGCCGGTTACGACCGTGCTCACCCCAGGTACACTCAACGCGTAGCGCATGGCTGCGACGGCCAGAGAAGAACCGGTCTCGGCAGTCAGGAAACCCAAATGCCGCCGCCCGAAAGCAAAATCTACGGCCACGGGATGATCCGCAGGCAGCGAGCGATCAACGGCCGCAGTCAGGGAGCCGGCCGCAAAGGGCCGGATGCCAAATACGCCGAACTGTGCGGACCGCGCCACGCCAACCATTTCCAGATGATCGCGGTACGGCCCATCCTCTGCGACCCCCATCTCTCCTTCCGAATTGAGGATGTTGGTCACGAGCTGAACCGTCGCCAGCCGACCATCGGCAAAGAGTTCCCTCACCACATCGTGGCGCGCAATACCGGTAAACCCAAGCTCTCGGACAAGTCCTTCTTCCTTGAGCTGCTGCATAGTCTCCAGCACCCCACCGCTTCCAACCACCTCTTGCAGGGTCAGTCGGAGCGGAGCGACCGGCTCCCGGGATTCAATCTGGTTGTGCAGCTGGAATATATCGATCTGTTCGCGTCCCAAACGGGTGAGGCTGCCCTCCAGAGAGCGTCGGATGGCTCCGGACAGATCGCTCCGCTCCCGGGGGCGGATCAGGACCTTGGTGGCCAGCAGCGGCTTGACGGCCAGATCGGACCAGGCCGTTCCAACGACCTCCTCGGCCTTCCCCTTTCCATACACGGGAGCGACATCAATGATATTGATCCCGCTGGCCACGGCGTACTGAACCGTCTCAATACACTCGTCTTCGGTCGTTGCTCCCCATACCATCCCAATCCCGCCTCCACCCAAGGTAATGGCCGAGACGGAAAAACCGGTTTTGCCCAGGACGCGCTGCTGCATAGGTCCTCTCCATCGTCAGGCTTGATTTACACCGCCCGCTTTCCCGCGTGCGATGAAGTGATGGTCAACTCGTAGGCGTCCGGCCCGACGAGCGTAAACCAGCGATGGACCGTGCCCGATTCGATTTCCGATGGCTGTAGGCCCATATCCATATACGTCTGTCTTGTCGCCTCAACATCATCGACCATCAGATCAAAGGGGGCTTTTGTCCGTGGAGGGATGGACTCGTCGGTTGGACGCAACACAACGTGCGTGCCACCTCGCAATTCCAGCACGGCAATCGTGTCCGATTGATGAATAAAGCGCATCCCCAATGAGACAAAATACTCGGTTGCCCGGGCAATATCGGTCACCTGCAGCGTGGCATGACCGATGGCAACCGGCGGTCGGATCTCAACTTGTGTCGCCATGCAGACCTCCTATACGGCCGGGTTTGACGCTGGGCCATCCCGCTCAATCCGGGACGCGCTCAATCTGACACGGCACAAAGCGGTGATAGGGGCAGCCGGTAAAGGGGTCGCGGGCGGCCGTATCCGTGTAGGCGTTCATATTGACGCCGTTCAGGTCCGCGTTTGTACCGTTGCCCTCTGTCGGATAGATCATGCCGAAACCGTTCGGCATCCAGACATGCCCCTCCATCAGTTTTTTGTCCACAACGGCCGGCAGTTCGACCTGTCCCCGCCGGGTACGCAGCCGAATCCGGTCGCCGTCGATCACCCCCATGCGTTGGGCATCTCCGGGAGAGAGGTTCAGGGCGCAGTGGGGACCGCGGCCCTTGCGCCAGCTCGGGTCGCGCTGAATGGTGTTGGCAGTCCAGCGGGTCCGCAGGCCGGAGGCCAGCACGAAGGGATAGTCCGGGTCTTCGGCTGGCCGGGTTGTAACGGCGCGGCCCAACTCGGCCACGATGTCTTCGGGCATGAGGCGAATTTTTCCGTCTTCAAACCCAATACTTTCGTCAAGGTTGGCGTCCATATCGAGCTCGGCCACCTCGATTCCCTCGGGATGGGCCAGGAGACGCCGGAACAGCTCGAGGCCGACGGCAAAGGCATCTCTGTCCCGCCATTCCGGCCCGAGGACACGTGTCACGGAGTCTTTGCGGACAACCCCGTTCATCACAGCCTGAAACCAGACGCTGGACAGCACCGGCGAATCGAGCTGCGGCCCCAGAGTGCGGTAGGCCCAGTACAAGGGAGCCGAGAACTTCACCGCCTTGGCCGCGGTCTGGAGCGTCTTCAGATAGGCCGCGGCCCCTGCGGGTTGATGCGCGTCTTTCGCCAACTCGGAGAGTTCCGGGGGTGGTGCGGGAACCAGACCCATGGCCTCGGCCAGCCGATTATAGATTTCGCCTTCGGGCAGGGCCGCGCCCGGCGCGGGCAGGATGGGGGGGCGCAACTGCGTCTGCACGCGCGGATAGCCGCGCGGGAAGCTGGCCATTTCCCATTTTTCGTAACCGGTCGGGGTCGGCAGAATGTAGTCGGCCACCAGGGCCGTCTCGGTCATGGTCGGTTCGATCACGACCAGCAGGTCGAGGTGTTCCCGCGCCTCCAGCCAGCGCTGGGTGTCGGGAAAGGATAAGAGCGGATTGGAGCCTTCCACGATCAAGGCCCGCAGCCGTTCGGGATGGTCGTGCAGGATTTCCTCGGGCACCAGCACCGGCGAGAAGATGCCCAGCCGGGTCAGGGCCGAGATCGCGCTAATGCCGGAAGCCAGGGCGCGTTCGGGCTCATCGTGCCGCCGATTGTCCGGCGTGGGCGGGTTCAAATTCGAGGTGAAGACATTGCCTCCTCGGCGCCCCATATTGCCGGTCAGGGCAATCAGCAGATGAATCAGATAAGAGTTCAGGGTCGAGAACAGCGTCATCTCCACCCCGAGGTCCCACAACAACGCGGCCGTCTTGGCGGTGGCGTATTCGGTGGCTGTGGCTACGACGTCGGCGACCTCAAGGCCGCAGCGCTGGGCCATGTCGGCGATATCCACGTCCGCCAGTTGGGCTTTGAGTTCCTGGTAACCGAGCGTTTTGTTGGCGATAAACTCGGCGTCTCCGAGGTCTTGTTCGACGATGACCTTGACCATGGCCAGGAGCAGATAGATGTCCGTGCCGGGCCGGACCCTGAGGTGACGGTCGGCCTGACGGCTGGTTTCGGTAATGCGCGGGTCCACCACCACCATGGTCCGGTTTTCGTTGCGGGCCAGACTTTTCAGCGCGTCGGTGGGCTTATGGCCCCGGTTGCTGATGTGGGGGTTGGTGCCCATGACCAGCAGAAAGTCGGCGTGGTCGTGGTCGGGATGCAGCATGGTGCCGGAGGAGCTGTCCAGCATCCATTTTTCGACCAGCCAGTGCTGGCTCTTCTCCTGGGCCAGCGAGTTGAAAAAACGGCGGGATTTCATCAACGACAGAAACGTGACGCCATACGGCGCGTCCAGGTGGTTAGCCTGGCCGCCAATGCCAACCAGACCACAGGCACGCGGGGAATGTTGAGCAATTATAGAGGTGAGCCTTTCGGCTATTTCGGCAATGGCCTGGTCCCAACCGATCTGTTTAAACCCGCCGTCCGGCTTGCGTTTGAGCGGATGGCTGAGCCGCTGGGCATGGTTAACATAATGGTCAACGCTGAAGCCCTTATTGCAGATATAACCGTGCGAGATCGGGCTGGAAGCGTCGGCCCGGATATTCTCGATATGCCCTTCATTGATATCGACCGTCAGACCGCAGTTGTGACTGCACAGCACACAGACGGTCGTCTGGTCCTTGGCGTTGGTTTCAATCGGCACCTTGGAAATGGATGGGTCAACCTGCACTGTGCTCATACTTCAAGTCTCCTCTGAAATGACAGACTGGAATAGTGTCTTACATGACCACGACGCTACGCGCTACTTCACCCTTTTCCAGCGCGGTCATGGCCTCGTTCACTTCCTCCAGCGCATAGGTCCGGGTAATCATTTCGTCCAGTTTGAGCCGCCCGTTCCGGTAGTGCTCGACTAGGCGAGGCATGTCGATATGGGGACGGGCCGAGCCATAACCCGAGCCCTTGATGATCTTCTCGGTCAGGAAAGTCCCCATCGGAATGGAAACCGTATCCCGCCGCGACCCCGCTCCGACCACAATCGTCGTGCCGGCCTGGCGGGTGCAGGCGTAGGCTTGCTCCACGGTCTGGGACAGACCGATAACCTCAAAGGCGTAATCCGCGCCCCGGCCCCCGGTGAGCTTGCGCACCGATCGCACCAACTCATCCCTACTCGGATTAATGGTATGGGTGGCGCCGAACTGGAGGGCATAGTCTAATTTATTATCGAGTAAATCCACCCCGATAATCGTACTGGCGCCGGCGAGCACACAGCCCTGGATGACGTTGAGCCCCACGCCGCCACAGCCGATCACGACCGCACTACTGCCCGGCTCAACCTGGGCCGTGTTCATAGCCGCACCCACCCCCGTCATGACGCCACAGCCGATCAAGCACACCACGTCGAGCGGCACCTCGTCCGGCACCTTGATACAGGCCTGTTCGGCGACCACGGCCTGCTCGGCAAAGCTGGAGATGCCGGCCATGTGGTGAATGTCTTTACCGTTTTTCTTGAGGCGACACGTCCCGTCAACCATCGCGGCCTTCACCATGGTCTGAAACATATTGACGCACAGATTCTGCTTGCCGATGGCGCAGTAGTAACAGTGGCCGCAATACGGAGCGAGCGACAGGACCACATGGTCGCCCGGCTTGACCAGGGAGACGTTCGGTCCGACCTCTTCGACAATGCCCGCACCCTCGTGGCCGGGGACCATGGGCAGCGGACTGCGCAAGACCCCATGAATAATCGAGTAGTCGCTATGACACACCCCATTGGCAACAATCCTGACCTTGACCTCTCCGCTCTTGGGACTGTCCAGCTCCACGTCTTCGACCTTGAGGGGCGTATCAACCTCGTATAAGACCGCCGCTTTCATGCCCTCCTCCTGATGCTTTGGGGTGCCGTATCCTTTCAAATGCAGACGGCAGGGTCTAGGTCTCCGGCTGGATACTCCATAATTCTCGACTTGTGACAGAGCGGTGTGCTAGTCTCCGTCTGTATTGACCTGCCAGTCAAAGGAGGGGGCGCATGCATACGGTCTATCAGATTAGTGCGGACGACCGAGCCGTGGTCGAGGAATTCAACGCCAAGCCGATTGGGCACCACAGCCCCGCCTTACAGCGCGTGCTGAACGTCATCCGCGGCCAACCGGTTCGGGATAAATATGTGCTCATCTGCACCAAACCCCACAAGGAGTGGACGCTCGGCCAGCTCACCGGTGAACGGGGTAAGCCGGTCAGAATGTTCAAGGACCAGGTTTTCACTTCGGTTGCGGATGCGGAGCGGGAGATATTTCGGCGCCGCTGGGAGATGCATGCCGGCGAGAAGGACTGAGCGGCCGTCAATGCACAAGCAGAGGGAAGACGTATGAAAATTACTGGTTACGCCGATAAAATCAGCGCGCGCCCCGGTGAAACGCTGCAGTTCATGGTCAATTGCGAACGCCCACGCTATCGGGCCGACATTGTTCGTCTGGTCTGCGGTGACCTGAATCCCGAGGGTCCGGGGATCAGGGAACATGTCGTGCCAACACCGGCCAATAAATCGTATAAGGGCCGCTCCCAGACGATCGAATCGGGCTCATATGTGCTGATCTCGAACAGTCCGCCGCTGCAAGACCTCAAGAGCTTTACCGTCCAGGCCATGCTGTGGCCGACCACGCCGGACAAGGGCAGCCAGGCCATTGTGTCGAAGTGGCAGGACCGGCGGCGCTCGGGCTTTGCGCTGGTGATTCAGGCCGGACGGCTGACCCTGCAACTGGGCGACGGAAAAGGCAACGTCGAAGTCGTGAGCACCAACAAACAACTCCTCGCCCGGCAGTGGTATTTTGTGGCGGCGAGCTATGACGCGGAAACCCGGCGGGTCACCCTGTATCAAGAACCTCAGACCGACTATCCCACGGTTGCGGACGCAGGCCGCACCCGCAAGAAAATCCAACTCGAACGCGTGGGCTCCAATCAGTCGGCGCTGATGTTCGGCGCGCTGCGGGCGGGTTCGGGTCGCGGCAGGCTCGACCAGAAATTCAACGGTAAAATAGACGGTCCACGCCTGGCTAACCGCGTCCTGGAGCGGGCCGAGATGGAACAACTCAAGCGCGGCGTCCCCGCCCAGCTCCAGCGGAGCGTGGTTGGCGCCTGGGATTTTTCCCAGGATATCAGTGCGACCCGGGTGACCGACACGTCTCCCAATCGGCTGCACGGCGAGACGGTCAACATGCCGGCGCGGGGCATGAAGGGCCATAACTGGAACGGCGAGAGCATGGACTGGAAACAGACGCCGGAACAGTACGGGGCGATCCACTTCCACGATGACGATGTGTACGACGCCGGCTGGGAGGTCGATTTTGCGCTGACCGTTCCGGCGGACCTCAAGAGCGGCCTGTACGCCGCCCGGCTGCGTTCGGGAAGCGAGGAGGATTATATTCCGTTTGTCGTCAAACCGGCCAAAGGCAAGGAAAAAAAGCTGGCCTTTCTGCTCCCCACCGCCAGCTATATGGCCTATGCCAACGAGCATATGGCCACCAACGCCGGCCTGATCGAACTGCTCAGCGGCCGCCTGGCTCCACTCGATAAGAACAGCCTGTTTCTCAACGAACACCGCGAGTACGGCGGCTCGTGCTATGACTCCCACTCGGACGGCTCGGGTGTGTGTTATTCGTCCCGTTTGCGGCCCATTCTGAATATGCGGCCCAAGCATATCTCCGCCCTGGGCGGGGACGGCTCGTCCCTGTGGCAGTTTAATGCGGACACGCATATTACCGACTGGCTTGAGACCAAGGGCTATGACTTTGATGTCATTACCGATGAGGATTTGCACTATGAGGGGCTCGCCCTGCTGAAGCCCTACCAAGTGATTCTGTCCGGCACCCATCCGGAATACCACTCCCTCCAGATGTGGGACGCGATGAAGGCGTATCAGCATCAGGGCGGACGACTCATGTATATGGGGGCCAACGGCTGGTATTGGCGGGTGGCCTTTCATCCCGACTGTCCGGGGCTCATGGAAGTGCGGCGGAACGAGGGTGGCATTCGGACCTGGGCTGCCGACCCGGGCGAATACTACCACAGCTTCACCGGTGAATACGGCGGCCTGTGGCGCAATCAGGGCCGGGCTCCTCAGGTCATGCTGGGCACGGGGTTTAGCGCCCAAGGCTTTGATATTTCGGCGCCGTACCGTCGTCTGCCGGGCAGTTTTGACGCGCGGGCGGCCTTTATTTTTGCGGGCATCGGCAAGGACGAGGTGATCGGCGATTTCGGGCTGATCGGCGGCGGGGCCGCGGGTCTGGAAATCGACCGGGCGGACGAGCGCCTGGGCACCCCCCCGCACACCCTGGTGCTGGCAACCTCCCAGGGCGGTCATACGGATATCTATCTGGTGGTGTGCGAGGAATTACTGGTCACCACACCGGGTCTGGGCGGGACCGAGAACGAACTGGTCCGGGCGGACATGGTGTTCTATGAAACCCCCAACGGCGGGGCGGTGTGGTCGTCGAGCTCGATTGCCTGGGCCGGCAGTCTGTCACACAATCATTACGACAATAATGTTTCGCGTATTACGCACAACGTGCTGGAGCGGTTTCTTGACCCAGCGCCGTTTGTGCGCTGACCAGGGAGGGGCAGTATGCAGACCGCACAAGACAAACACGCGTTACAGGAAGAGTACGCGATTGCCGGGGAAACCGTTCCGATTATTGACCTCGGCCCTTTCCTGGCCGAAGAGCCGGGAGCGGCTCGCACGACGGCTGCCGAGATGCGCGACGCCCTTGAACGCATCGGCTTCTTTTTTATTATCAATCACGGCATCCCCAAATCCCTTCGGGATAAACTGGTGGAGGCCACCGCCCGTTTTTACGCCCTGCCGCTCGAACAGAAGATGGCCCTCAAAGTGAATGAAGAAGGCAACGGGTATGTCCCGACCCGGGGTGAACTGCTCAAAACTTCGCCATATTACACTGGAACCAGAAAGCCTGATGTGAGCGAATGCTATCTTCTCCAGCGTGACTGGGGCCCCAGTCATCGGCCCACGCAGAATCAATGGCCCGAGAATGAGAGGGGCTTTCGCACGACCGTGATGGAATTCTTTGAGGCCGCGGAAGATTTGAGTATCCGCATGTTACCGCTGTATGCCCTGGCTCTGGACCTGGAGCCGGATTTCTTTGACGATAAATTCCCCAGATATCAAGGTTTGAACTTTCTGCGCGTTGCGCGGATGCCGCCCGACAGGCTGGATGAGAACGAATTCAACGTGGGGCCACACACAGACAGTTCGTTTATGACGTTGCTGGCCACGTCAGACCAGCCTGGACTTGAAATCCTCAGCCAGTCCGGCCGCTGGCTGAAAATGCCGCTCATTCCGGATGCCTTTGTCATCAATTCCGGGGATATGCTGACCCGCTGGTCGAACGGCCGCGTGCTGTCCACCCCACACCGGGTGATTAACGCGTCGGATACCTATCGCTATTCCATTCCGTTCTTCTTGCACCCGACCCCGGAGACCGTCATCGAATGTCTGCCCACGTGTTGCGGGCCGGAGAATCCGGCCAAAGAACCACCCATTACCAGTGCGGCCTATCTCCAATGGTTTCTGGAAGAGAACTTTGCCTTAGGCGATAAAGTCTATAACGAGGCCGGTGAGCGGGTGACGCTTTCGGAGACGGCCTAAAACCCCAACTCCATTTCGGCCAGCAGTTCCAGTACTTCGTCGCGCTTCAGGGTATGCAACGGGGCGGAGCGCAGGTCGCGGAAGGCCCGCTCTACCGGACTGCCCTTCAGGTAGCCAAGCCCGCCGGCGATGCGGGTGGCAAGATTGCCGACCTCCAGCATGTTTTCGGCCATATAGGTGCGGAGCATCTCAACCGTAGGAATCTGACGCTCTCCATACGGACGTTGCTCTGAGATTTCCCGGGCGGTGGTGTACAGCAGCGTGCGGCACGCCTCCAAACGGTTATACATTTCGCCTATGGCAAACCGATTCCAGGCCAGGTCACCAACCCGCTGGCCGGTCTTTTGGACCTTGCGCGTCCGGGCGTAGTCCAGGACGTGGGTATACATGGCCTGACCGATACCCAGATAGCAGGCGGAAAACGACAGACAGTACCAGTGTGCGACTTGCGCGAACTCTTCGGCCAGGCGCCCTTCCTCACCAATGCGATGCTCGGGCGTGGCAAAGACGTCCTGCATGGTAATGGTATGGCTGCCGGTGGCCCGCATGCCCATGGCATCCCAGGTTTCCTCGACCTCCAGACCCGGTGTGTCGCGCGGCACAAGAAAAATACAGCCCCCGGAACCTGGGCCGGTGTAGCCTTCCAGCGAGACACTGACGCCAAAATAATCCACGGCCGGGACGAGTGTGGAAAAAACCTTCTTGCCGTTGAGGCTATAGCCGCCTGACACCTTCCGCGCGGTCGAGGCCGGCGACATGATCGAGCGCGCTCCGCCACCCTCGGTATAAAAGCCGTTCAGAAGCATTTTCTTCCGACCGACGTTGCCCAGATACAGTTCCTTTTGCGCTTGCGTCATGAACGGCGTGTAAAATCCCACGCTGTTGCAGTGCATATTGATGGCAAAGGCGGTGGCCGCACAGCCTTGGACGAGCTGTTCCTGAGCCAGCACAAAAGTGAGCGGGCTGGCCTCCCAGCCGCCGAACTCCCGCGGCGTGGTCATGGTCGTATAGCGGGTCTCTTTGAGCCGAGCGATATTCTCAAACGGAAAGCTGCCCTCGCGGTCGTGCTGCTCGGCCCGTTCGGCAAACTCAGCCGCAAGCTCCTTGGCGATATTGATAATGCGCTCCTGGTCAGCCGTGAGATCGACAAACATGGCCTCCTCCTTCGTTCTGGTATCCGCGCGGCGTGTGGTTTGCTGTTCGCTGCACTTGTGCCCGCAAAAAAGCCGTGCGACCGATGAGCTTAAACACGCCTGTGCGCACACGTTCCGGCCAGAGGGTCGAATGGTTATAGATCCGTGCCACGCGCTGGGTGTGCTCGGTCAACGACCGTTCGCGTTGTTCCCACAGTGATAGACCGGACTCGACATCGGCCGATTCCGCTAAGGCGACGGCAAGCGCCAACGCATTCATCATGGCGGTCCCCCCACCCTGCCCCAGGTCCGGAGGCATGGAATGGGCGGCGTCACCGACCATGGCGACACGGCCCGCAGACCAACGCGAGAGTTGGATAATAGTAAATCGCGCCCACAGCACCCGCTCCCAATCGGTATCCCGCCCAACGCGCTCGATGACCGTAGCCAAATGCGGAAATGCCTTCTGCCAGGACGGGACGTCGAGCGGTATCCGTTTGCCCGAGGCATCGGCATCCCGACAGCTCAAGGCGAGGTAGAGATCGTCCTGACTACACGGATTGGCGATGATACGACGCGTACCCGACCAATATTCGTAATTGACCGCCTCGTCTCCTGGCTCCAGCGTCTTTTCGGCATCGCTCCGAGGAACGACCATACGGCACGCGCCGCCCGCCTGGAGAAAAATGCGACGGACACGAACACCGCTAGTATCGCGCACCCGCGAGTTGACCCCCTCGGCTCCAATGACCAAGTCGGCTTTGCAGCCCCGACCATTTTCCAACACTAATTGTCCATCCGGCTTGGCAGACCCGACCGGAGAGTCAACCAGGACTTCAACTCCACGCCGCTCGGCCGCCGCGGCCAGAGTCGCAATCAGATGCTGGCGGGAAATGCGGTACAGCGCACTCGCAGGAGTCAGGGCCAGGGTCGTCTCGTTTCGGGCGTTCCGCGTTTCCAGGCGGCTGATTCGCATGGCGCCCGCTACCGCAGGCTCAAAAACGCCGAGCGCCTTGAGGACTTTCACCCCGTTGCCGTGGATGGTCAACGCAAACCCTTCGGCTCGCAAAAACGGCGTCCGTTCATGCACCCGTACGGTCCAGCCGCGATCGGCCAAGGCAATCGCGGCCACAAGACCGGCAAAGCCGGCCCCGGCAATTTCAGCGTGTCCGGTTGCCATACATCGACCTCTACGTTGGAGAAAGCGGTCCGAAAGAGTAGAGTATCCTTTACAAGAGAAGTCACTTTCTCAAAAGGACGACCACTATGCAACCAATTATCACCGACACCATCCGCATTGAGCGGCTAGTGGAGTCAGAAGGCCCTCTGTACCCCCTGCGGGTGCTCCTTCCCGACTTGGACGAGTCGGTCGTAGAAGAACACCGCGCCTGGCTTACCCCTCGATTTTTTCACCCGGAAACGCGCCTGTTGGTCATGAGCCTGCACACCTTTATTATCCGGACTCCGCAGCACGTCATTCTGGTCGATACCTGTGTTGGCAACCATAAACACCGGCCAGATTTCGGCGACTGGCATCATCAACGCACGCCCTATGTCGAAAACCTCAACGCGTTGGGGATCGCGCTCGAAGACGTGGATTTTGTCTTTTGCACCCACCTGCACGTCGATCATATCGGCTGGAATACACGCCTGGATGATGGCCGCTGGGTGCCAACCTTTCCCAATGCGACCTATCTTTTTGCCAGGCGGGAATGGGAGCATTGGCATGCCTATGCGACAGACCCTGCTGGCCCGGACGACCCCTACCCTCCACCGGTTCGGCAGGTGCTGCGGGATTCCTACCGGGACAGTGTTTTACCGGTGGTCGAAGCTGGGCAATCCGAATTGATTACCGACGGACACCATATTGAGAAGGGAATTTGGATCGAGGCCACGCCCGGCCACACCCCGGGCAACGCTATACTCAGGATAGAGCGGGACGGCTTACACGCCGTACTCTCTGGCGACGTGATACACCATCCCCTCCAGGTTGTGTATCCGGAGGTCTCCAGCGCCTTTTGCTTTGACCCGGAGCAGTCCCGTCAGACGCGCCGAAAATTTGTTGAGCACTACGCCGACTCGAACGCGCTGATCCTTCCGGCCCATTTCGCGACACCAACGGCAGGACAGATCGTCAGCAATAACGGGAGTTTTCGTTTTGTCTTTCGCTCTTAGCAGCTATGCAAAGAGCGTGTGCCCGTCCATATAGCCCAGCTCGACCAGCTCGGTATGCGGGGCCCGGCGGGCTATTTCTGCCTTGATGGGCGCGGTTTCGATCTGGCGGGAAAAGCCAGGCAGCCAGTCGTCGTGGTGGCTGAGGATAACGCGCCGCGGACGGAGCAGCGCGGCCTGCTGGGCGATGAACTGGGCCAGTGTGCCCTGAATGGGTTCGCCGTCGACATTGCCACGCCCGGCCGCGGCCAGAATCGCCACGTCCGGTCGGAGGCCATGCAGGATTCCCTGCCAGTGACCAGACGTATCCTGATACAGCAGGGTGCCGTCCGGCGTATCAAACAGATAGATCAGGGCGCCGCCGTCCCCCCGGCCACCTTGCTCGGAGGCTTGCAGGTGCGCGATCACTTCGTCGCCCATGGCGTTGAGCTGCTCCCACAAGCCCGCCAGCTTCTCCTGCTGTTCCTGGTAGGTGACACCCAACTCGCCAATACATACCGCGTCCGACTCAGGTAACGGATCGGCACTCCACACGCAGGAATGCTGACTCGGGTAGACGGTGACCGTTACGTCCGAGGAAAGGCGGACGGTTTCGCCGCCGGCTACGGGCAGGAGTTGCTCTTCGGGAACACCCTGCGCGGCCATAATCCGGATCGACTCGTATGAGCCGATAATTTTCGCACCTGTATTTTTGGCAATCCGCTCGGCTCCGTAGAGGTGGTCGAAATGGGAGTGACCGACCACGATCCAGTCGGCCTGCCGAATACCATCAACTGTTACTCCAGTTGACGCGGCGCTGGGTACGCGGTCAATATACGCGTCCAGCATGACGACCTGCTTGTCCAGCGTCAGTCGAAAGGTGGCACACCCCATCCAGTCCAGGGTCGCAGTCATGCCCCTCCCCTCCTGCCCACACGCTCCACTCGTATAGCGGCAGGCTGATCTTAGGCCGCCGAGGCCGAGGCTTTCAGTCTGGTTTTGAACTCCTTGCGGAACTTCCGCATCTTGGGATGAATTACCATCATGCAGTACGGCTGGTAGGGATTCTGCTGATAGAAGTTCTGATGATAGCCTTCCGCGGGATAAAAGGTGGTCAGCGGGACGATCTCGGTGACAATCGGATTGATCCACAGCTCGGAAGCATCAGCCTCTTTTTTCGACTGCTCGGCTATGCGCTGCTGCTCTTTATCATGGTAGAAGATGGCCGAGCGATACTGCGTTCCGACATCATTGCCCTGTCGATTGAGCGTTGTCGGGTCGTGGGTCTGCCAGAAGATTTCCAGGATTTCCGCAAACGAGATAATCTCGGGATCAAAGACAATCTGAGCGACCTCGGCGTGTCCGGTTGTCCCCGAGCAGACCGCCTCGTAGCTGGGATGTTCGACCGCGCCGCCCGTATACCCGGACACCACGCTCTCAACGCCCTCAACCTCCAAATACACCGCCTCAACACACCAGAAACAGCCTGCTCCCAGGGTTGCGGTTTCTCGCCGATTAGCCATCATACCCTCCTCTTCCTGACGTGTTTCCGGTGACTCATCACGGTTAGGCCGGAATGTACCATTTTCGGATACAATCGCTCAAGACAGGGGTGCGGATTGTGAATGCGCGTGTCAGAGCGGATCGATCTCCATAGCCTCCCAATATTCGTCACCGTAGCTGTAAAAAACCTCCTCGCTGGGTCGAATGGTACGTAGGCTAACGATCCGAGCGGTTTTCCAACGCGTCGAAACGATCAGTTCGGCGTTGGGCGTGTCGCTGTGATTGATATAGCGTGTGTAGTTCGACCGTGGGCCAATTGCATTAATCCAATGATCTTTGCACACCCACATCAGATAGCGCGAGGAACGGTAGGGTTCCCGGTTCGAGTGCCAGTCTCGAATGATCTCACCGGTATAATAGCCTATGGTCTCGCCTTTCTTGATGCGGATTTTGGCAAACACGCCCTTTCCGCGGCCAGGAGAGTTTTTGATTTCAAAACTGTCAGCCGTATGCACGATTTTCTTTTTAGGCATGCATCCTCTGCTCGCGGCTCAGACGTATTTAGGTATAGATCGGCGTCCCATGCCTCCCGGACTCGCGCACCTGCCAATACAGACTATTGAGGCGCTGAGTCAGCGGACCGGGTACCGCACCCTGCAAGGGGCGTCCGGCCACTTCTCGCACCGCCAAGGCTCCGCCCGCCGTACTACAGGTGAACACCTCGTCCGCAGAGTAGAGATCGAAGGCCGTGACATCACCCTCAACCGTGGGGATGTCGGCCTCGCGGGCCAGATCAAGAAAAGTCTGGCGGGTGATGCCGCGCAACACCTGGCGTCCGGGGGTGTAGAGTGTCCCCTGTCGGACCAGAAAAACGTTCGAGGCCGGACCCTCGCTCACATAGCCGTCGGCGGACAGCCAGATCACATCGTCGTAACCGGCCTCCAGCGCCTCAATCTTGGCGAGCTGAAAATGCAGACGATCCAGACATTTATAGCGCGGGTCGAGCGTGTCAGGGGTAAAGCTGCGTAAATGGCTGATAAACAGGCGGATACCGTTATTCCGCTTTTCCTCGTCGGCCAGGAAGATATAGGGCGCCGCCCAGATAATGACGGTCGGGTCGTAATCGCGCGGGTCGGCGACCACCTGTTTGGCGATGCCCCGTGTCACAATAAAACGGATAGTAGCATCGTGCAGTTCGTTACGGCGCACGGTTTCAATGATCGCCTGGCACCACTCTTCTCGCGTCATGGCGGTCGTCAGCCGGGCGGCCTGAAGAGACTGAAAAAACCGGTCGAGATGTTCGTCCAGCTTGAAGATCGTGCCCTGCCAGGCAGAGACCACATCGAACACGCCGTCGCCCAGCAGAAATCCCTGATCGAGCACGGAAATATTGGCCTGACTCAGGGGTTTATACTCGCCGTTGAGATACACCAGAGGTTCGTGCGCCATGCTTTTCCTTCTCAGCCTTTCCCCCTCGACGAGAGCGCCGTTCCGACCGCTTCACCGGCCGCCCACAGACCGACGGCGAGCGCCGCGCCGACCGGACCGGCGGTGAGCGCTCCTATCCCAGCCGAGGTGCCGGCCCCAACCGCCTGGCCGGTCCGTTTCGCCACGTCCTTCTCCCGCCCGAGTGCGCTCGCCGCGAATTCGGCAATCAGTTGGGCGGCATCCGCGGCAATCAGCCAGGGGGTCGCTGCCGCCCGGCCCGCAGCTTTGGTTGAGAGTCTGGACGAAGCCTTGAGAGCCAATCTGACCGCACCCGTGGCGGCCAAGTGAACGGTCGCCTTTGTCCCGATTTCAGAGGCGGTCTGCATGAAGCGGTCCACCTGCTGACTCTCGCGTTTACCGCTGCGGCACCAGGTGACGAGATGCTCGCAGTTATTCCATAGAAGATGATAGTTCCGCTCCCCGAGGCAGCTCAGCGCCCGGAGCGCAATCTCATGCGCCTCATACAAGGCCGGAGAGGCGACCACCTCAATCGGGCGGCCTTTGGAGAATGTTTGATAGGGACTGACCTGGACGGTTGCGCCGCCACCATCCGACACACCGCGTCCGTATTGCACCACATAGCCGTCGCCGAGATCAATCGCGTGGTGGGCGTACCAGCTACGCCGCACGCTGAGATGGTCGCCTCTTGCCATTATTATTCCAGCGCTGCTCTTTGTAGCGCTCAGGAGGCCCGCCGCAACGCCTCTTCAACTGCTGGAGGAATATCTCTGAAAACACAATTCTTTAGAGGGGAGAGATAGTCTTCGCCTTCGTTATCTATGACGCGAATGTCTTGAGATTGAGCTGCGCCTTCATCAGGCAGCGCTTCATAAACGCGACGGGGGGTCAGCAAGTGCGCGTCGTCGGAATGGCTGCAGATTGCAAACTTTTGCCTGGAATTTACCGGAGCAGCCATACGGGTCAATCCAAGAATCTCTTCATCCTCATTTTCTTTCTACCAATTCCATGCGCCTCAAACCAGGGGATTTCTGCCCGGCGTAGCGTCCCGTCAGAGAGCCGAACCCAGGCGACCCCCTTCAGCTTTCACCGACGCCCCCATCCGTACTGTTTTCTGAGCAACGAGAGTATTCGAATACGGCTCCCAGAGGCAATGATCTCTCTGTTGGCAATTGCTCCGATAATCTAGAAATGCACGCCACGCGACTATTGAGTCCCGGATGCAGCACCATCCCCCGCTCTTTTATAAATCGTGACCGCACAGGGCCGCCCGACGACCTCGCCTTTATCGTTGAACTCGCCGTACTCCGATTGGAACACATCCATGCCCCATTCCCTGGGCTGGGTGTCAAACCAGAGCTTGGTATGCCCGCAGTAATACAGGACATCTTTCTGGTGGAAACTCCAGGCGTGCGGCTGCTTTGTCACCCCCAGCGCCGTGGGATGACGCACGGAGGTTGCGGCCTTGCCTTCCTGGAGCATGCGTCCGCCGCTCGGGCAGTAGTGCAGAAAAAACTGAAACTTCTCATCGTCTTCTTCACAGGTGAAGTCGTAGCCGTGCGAGCGCAGGAACATGGCATAGGTTGTGGCCAGCAGAGCCGGGTCTTTATCCCGGTAGGCTTCCAACACCGGCCGCCAGAGTTTTTCGCCCACATAGCGCCAGGCGTCTTCTACCGCGTCCTCGCCCAGCTTTTCCTGGATGTAGTCGAGAAAGACCGCGGACATATCACCGTACAGGTCGTGAATCGGACGACCCTCTTCCCAGATGTCGTCAACGGCCTTCAGCGCGTCTTGGGTGCGGCCGTCCTGAATAGCGGCTTTGGCCCGGTCGCGGGCGGTTTGCATGAAGTCGTGGCGGATACGTTTCATCGGCTGCTCCTCCACTGTCAGCTTCACACGAAAATATCGAGCGGCAAGAACGCCGAGACCACAAAGTTCGGGACATCGACGAGTTCGCTGACTTTCAGGTCCACCGCCACGCTGCAAATGGCGTAGGCCTGCTGGCGGGTATAGCCGCGCTCGCTCACCAAGTGGTCGATCATATTGAGCAGGGCGTTGCGCGCGGCCAGGGTGGCGTCTTCGGAGTGGGCCACACCGTCACGCGTATACGACTGGCCGGTGGTCGCAAAGAAACGTTTGGGCGCGGCCATTTCCGGCGACGTATAATAGTCCTCGCGGTAGAACTGCACCTCACGGATATTGTGCTGAGCGGCCAGGCCCTTGAGAATGTTGAAAGAGCAGTAACAGGTGGCCCCCATCTCGACCGCGGTCCCGCAGGACTCCCCATCTCCCTGAGCAAAATGGGCATCGCCAACCGAGAGTAAGCCCCCCGGCGTAGAGACGGGGAAACGGATGGTCGTCCCCTTGGTGAGCTGCTTGATATCGAGATTCCCGCCCGTCTCATGCGGGGCAATCGTGCGCATGGCGGTGGAGGCAATACCCACATCTGCAGGAATCGCGTCTTTAGCCTCCGGCAGCAGGACCACGCCCCCGCGTTCGGCCAAGTCGGCTTCGCGCTGGTTGATCTGTCGGAGCAGTTCATGCGAGGGCGCCAGGCCGATGACACCCATAAACGGCGCGCCGGGAATACGCACTCCGGGCAGGTCGTCGGAGGTTGCAAAGCCGTTCTCGATCGTCCAGCGCACGATATACGGCTCGGTAAAGTCATCCCGCAAAAACCCGAAGCCCGGCACCTGGACGGTAAAGCCAAAGGGTTGGGGCTCAACCTCAACCAGGGTAACTTCCAGGATGTCGCCGGGTTGCGCGCCTTTGACATAGACCGGTCCGGTCAGCGGGTGGACGACACCCAGGTTGGCGTTTTGCAAATCAGCCGCCGTGGTTGCCGGGCTGATAAAACCGTCAAAGGCATCCCGGGTTTCCAGCCCGATCACCTGGCCCGGCTCGACTTCCGCGACCGGCTCGATATCGGGATGCCAACGGTTGTGCCCACAGGCCGGTTCTTCCTGGAGTGTTTTGGAGCGGTCGATCGCAATATAGGCGGCAGTCTCAATGCTCATGGTCTTTCGTCTCCCCTCATTTACGGCTCTTCATCGGGCAACTGTTTCTTGGCCCAGCCTTCCGCATACGGGCTCAGCAGTTTGAGATTGAGGGCCACGCGGGTAAACTTCCACGCCCCGTCGGCCTGTTTGGCCAGTTCGCTCTCATAGGTGCCACCGATCCAAAAGGCGTCGTCTTCTCCAGTCTCCCGGTTGGGCATATTAGCCGTTTCCCATAAATACCAGAACGCTCTGGCCGTCTGGCCACCAGGGTCCACGTCTACCGCGGGCGAGACCATATAGTGCAGGGTCCAGCCGATAAACGCGCCTGACTCGGCCAGAAACTGCCGAATGGCTTCCTTGCCGGTATAGACCCCAAAGCGCTCCCCGCCGTCCCAGACCCCGGTGTCCGCAAACAGGGGAACCATGATGTCGGGATCATTGCCCCGGTCCGCGCCCTGGGCGTAACGCACCACGAGAAGCTTGATCGCTTCAATGTCCTCAAGGCGCTGCACGCGGGCTGCGAGCTGCTGAACATCGACTTCGCCCATCAGTCCTCTCCATCTTCAAGGTAAGCGGTCGGCGTGGACCGCAATAAAACGGGACTCGTCAAAGCTGTTGGGCACCCGTGGTTCGCCCTTATAACATTCGACAAACGGGGCGATCTCGGCAAACGACAGACTGAGATAAAAGAGTCGCTTGGCGTCGGCCGGAAGCTTGTCCAGTTCGTACTGGTTCAAGTATTCCAGCATGGCATCGAGCCGGGGCAGCAGGACCTGGTATAGAGTGGTGAGCTCTCCGGCGGTGCTGACAGCGCGTTGCCGTTCCCGCTCACGCTGGGTCGCCAGGGACCAGTCAGCCACAAAGACTTCGAGGTCGGCAAACGGTGTGGGTAAGGTGGTGGCCATGGCTCGCTCCTAGGCATTCCCGTTGGCGGCGTAAAAGCCAACGTAGTCTTCGAGCACTTTATAGCTGTGCCGAATCAGGATTTCCTGCTCTTGCAGATGGAAGTGGGTTTTCACCCCGGAGGAGAGCGCCTCCTGGGTGGCTTCCATGGTTCCGGTGTCTTCGAGCCAGGCGTTCCGCAGTACGGTATTATTAAACTCCTGGGCAAACCGTTCGCCCGGCGTTGTGGCTGGCGGCCAGTAGGCGCGCCCTTCCCACAGCGTCCGGTCCACGTCGAGCGGCCAGAATTGATGCGTGAACCACATGCCCGGCAGAACATGCAGAATCAGGTTGGGAAAGATCACGTCCAGGTCAAAGCCGAATTCCGCACTGCGGGTAGGATTGACCTCGGGCGGGAGTTGATCTTGAGCCGCAGACCGCTTTGTCACCGTCTCGCCAAACCGGTAGGCCACGGCTGCGGCCGGGCTCGGCTTGTGGTTGGGGTTGCCGTACACAATGCAGGAGCGGTGTGGACCATAGAAGCGCACCTCGGGCAGATGACACATGGGGTTGTTCTTGCCCGTAAACGTGTCCGGATAGGACCGGCCGTGGATCACATTCACATGATACCCCTCGGAGAAGGCGTCCAGGGCGACTTTCCAGTTACACCGGATCTCGGTCTGATAAGCGTACCGCGCCGTCAGGTCGGCATACGGAAAGCTGCCCATGCGCTGGCCCATCTCACCCAGATAGTCCGCCAACGACTGCGCCGGCTGCGGGTCTACATTGGCAAACAGAAAACCCTGCCAGAGTTCGGTCGCCACCGGCACCAAGCCATTGGCGGCTTTATCGAGGTTGTGAAAAAACGCTTCATCAGGCACGCCGACCAACTGGCCGTGCGTATCATAGACCCAGCCGTGGAATTTGCACGAAAAGTTCTGACAGCTTCCCCGCTCTTCCCAGGCCAGCTTATTGCCGCGGTGCGAGCAGATATTATGAAAGCCGCGGATGGTGTCGTCCTGTCCACGGACAAAAATAATCGAGGTCCGACAGGCCTTGAGGTTACGCACCATGTAGTCGCCGGGACGGGGGATTTCTTCCGCACGGCCCACGTACAGCCAGACCTTGCGGAACACCCGTTCGCGCTCCAACGCAAAATAAGCGGGAGAAATGCAGGGTTCGGTCGGCACGGGGTCGGTTCCCAACTCAGGATACTCTTCCGACCAGCGTTTATTGACATCAAAGATAGCGGTTGTCATATCCCTCCCCTATATGGACACCGGATAACGCGTTGTGGTCCTGAGTACGTAACCGCACCTGCCAACCGATAGGCAGATACTGGCCGGTTTACGCATTTTGCACTTCAGCCTGCATCAAGGGCATGACTTTTTTGGCAAATAAATCCTGGGTTCTCAGCGCACGGTCCTTATCAATGCCGCCATAATGGCTGATCACAATCACTTCGTCGAACCGGAACTCTTTCCACAGCGCGAGCAGTTGTTTGCCCACGGTGTCCGGCGACCCGACACACACAATACCGGCCTCGACGAGTTCCTCGTACGAGAGATTACGGAGGTTCGGGAAATCGTCCGCGGCGTAAAACGCATAGCCAGCGTCGATCAGGCGCTGTTTTTCTGCCGGAGTGCTTCTGGCCAGCGAGTCCATGGGCGACACGTTGAAGTCGATAAAATTACGGACCGGCTGCTCAGCCTCGCGCAGAGCGGTCTGATCATCCTCGGCAATATAGATGGCCTTGACCCAGCCAAGGTAAGAGGGTTTTCCGGCCTGATGGCAGGCCTGGCGATACATATTGGCCGGTTCCCGAAACACCGAGGTTGGAGCCGGTCCCCCAATGCATACACCCCACTCTTTTTGAGCCGCCAGGCTGAACCACTTGGCGCTGGTGCCGACTTGGAAAATTTGGGGATGTGGCTTCTGGTAGGGTTTGGGCACCACCGACAGGTCTTTGACCTGGTAATACTTGCCGTCGTACGAGAACCGCTCTTCGGTCCAGGCCTTGATCAGAATATCGAGCGCCTCAACATAGCGCTCCTGATTCTCTTCCAGCACGATATTGGCCGGTTCATTCAGCCAGGCGTGCCCCCGCCCGACCCCACACTCGATCCGTCCCTTGGTCAGAATGTCCGCCTCCGCGATTTCGCCGGCCAGTATCATGGGATTATGGAGCGGCAGCGTATGGCACAGCGTGCGGAAGCGAATCTGGGTGGTTCGCTCGGCCAGGGTACAGTACAGGGCCAGCGGATTGGGATTGATGGCGAATTGTTCAAAGAACGGATGTTCGAGCGTGGTGAAAACGGAGAAACCGTTCTGGTCGGCATGAACACCGAGGGCGATCACGTCTTCGATTAACTGGGCGTGGTCTCTACCGGGGGGGCACTGAAACTCGACATAGGTGCCAAAGCGCAAGGGTTGTGACATGCGGCTATCCTTCTTTTGACGACTGTCTGTATTGTCACATATAGACCGTTTCTGACAAGGCCGGGATGTTTGTGTGGAAACGCCGAGATCGACACCGCTGTCAGTCTTGGCTAGGCTACGCAGTAGCATCATTCAAAAGGGGGACACCCGGCATGATCGATCTGTACACCTGGCCGACACCGAACGGGCATAAGGTTCATATTTTCCTGGAAGAGACGGGGCTGGAATACACCGTCATTCCGGTGAATATCTTAACCGGGGATCAATTCGACCCCGAATTCTTAAAGATCAGCCCGAACAATAAAATGCCGGCTATGGTGGACCGCGACGGACCGGACGGCAAGCCGTATGCGGTATTTGAATCCGGCGCCATGCTGCTCTATCTGGCGGAGAAGACCGGCCACTTCATGCCTTCGAGCATGGCCGAGCGTTATACGGTCATCCAATGGCTGATGTTTCAGATGGGTGGGATCGGTCCCATGCTGGGACAAGCCCATCACTTTCGATTATACGCACCGGAAAAGATCGACTATGCCTTTAATCGGTATACGAATGAAGCCAGCCGCTTGTACCGCGTGGTGGACACCCGGCTGGCCGAGGTCGAGTATTTGGCCGGGGACTATTCGATTGCCGATATGGCGACCTACCCCTGGCTGCGCTACCACGAAAATCAGGGTCAGAAGCTGGAGGACTATCCGCACCTCAAGCGCTGGTACGATGCCATCAGCGCGCGGCCAGCGGTCCAGCGAGGGCTCGCCGTGCTCGAAGAAGAGAGCCGCTCCCCACAGCAGATGGACCAGCAGGCCAAGAATCTGCTGTTCGGTGCCGGTCAGTACGAGAAACGCTAGAGCAAATTGCGATGCTGTGTAGCCGCCCGTCATTCCTGCGGAAGAACGTCACCCCGTACTTGATACGGGGCAGGAATCCAGCCCCAATCCCCGCCCGCTGGATGCCGGATCAAAGCCTGCCCCGGACACGATCCGGGGTCCGGCATGACGGAGGGGGAGCGATGTGACTACACCTTATCGTAAACTGTTCTAGCTATCGAAACTCGAAGGGAGTGGGATATTTCATCTTTGTAAGGAGTTGGCGTATGAAGCTTCTCGCAATCGTACTTATTGGCCTTGCCGTCACTCTCGGCTTTACCCCTTCACCCCTTGCGCCTTTTGCCCTAGCTGGCGGTGTATACGGCCTTTACCTGCTGGTGAAATAATGGGTCTGTCATGTTTCAAACCCGCGATCGGTTCCCCCGCATACGCGGGGATAGACCGAAGGGAAGTGCGACTCGCAAGGCATTAAATTGGCTTGTTTAGAAGATCATGTCCGATTTTGTTGTCTGAGGCGTGCGGTCACCCCTTCAGCCGGAGCGGTTCGGGCCGTCGCTGCCAATACGGCCGGGCCTCGGCTTGGTGCCGCACACCGTGTAAGCGGATGCGATCGGTCGCATTGAGCAGCAGCGGCATAACATCCGTCCCGCGGATATGACCGAGTCCGCCGCGGATCACCGCCCGTTCGTGGAACGTGCTCACCGGGTCGGACAAGACGTTGGGACCACCGGCAAGCAGGATGGGCACTGCTTCGCCCGAATGGATGAGCGGCCCACTGCTCGGCGTGGCGTGGTCGCCGGTCACTACAACGATGAAGTCGGATTGATTGGTCACTCGCTCGACAACCGGACCGAGCGCGGCATCAAGCGCCTCAATGGCCTGCATTTTACCGAGTGGGTCTTTGCGATGGGCGGCCACGTCCGGGCCCTTGGAATGGACATGCACGAACTCATACCCCTGGGCCAAGAGCGCGTCCGCAGTGCACAGTTTCTGCCTGAAATCCGCGGTGGTATTGGTCTCCCGCGGGGTGGAGACCGGCGTCATGCCACACACGCGGGCAATGCCGACGTATAAGGGATGGTTCTCAATGCTGGCCGCACGCAGGCCGTTTTGCTCCTGAAACGGCGCGACATCGGGCCGCACCGCGGCCCACTTGGTGAGGACAAAATTGATGCTGGCGCAGCCGCGCGCCTGGCGCTCCCGGTTGAGCGGATGCGGGCTGAGTTGGTGATGCACCCAGCCCAGATAGGCATTGAGTGCGGCGGCGGTGCGCGCGGCATCCTGCGGGTGTCGGGATTCCGCCAGGGGCTGAGCGCGCACAGCACAGGCGTTGTTATGGAATGGATCGACATCGGTAATGTCTCGGCTCGGATGGCCGTGCAGCGTCAGGATGGCTTCGCAGCGCCCGCAGGAGGTCAAGACAAATTGCAACCCGTGGGTTTCGTACGCGGCGATGGCTGCACACAGCCGGTCACACGCCTCCTCATCCTGGGCTTGCCGTTTTTCCCACAAGAGAGCGTCCCGACGTACTTTGCCGTCAATGACCGTTGTTTCGGCAAAACTTGCCAGCAGCACGACAGACCCGGACGGCACCTCAATTCCCCGGCCAATGGCTTCAAATGCGGCCCGGCCGGGGAATTGCTCCAACCCATAGCCAAACAGAATGAAGTGCGCAGTTTCACTCTCCAGGGGAACGCCGGGAGCGAGCGGTGTGAGCAAACCGGTGGTGCCGAGAGCGGCCAGTTGATCCAGGTGTGGGGTATGAGCTGCCTCAAGCGGAGTTTTGCCGTTCAGGACCGACTGTGGCCGGTCGGCCAGTCCGTCAAGAATAATGAAAAGGATAGGCAAAGCTGGCATGAGCAGTGATTACGAGCGCGCGCGGCCAGCCAGTCGCTCGGGAGCCCCCATCTGCTTCAGGACTGTGCCTACGCTGCGCGGCACGCGGTGTTCCCAGCCGCATCCCTGGCGTAGACAGCGGCGGACCGCACGACCGCTCTCCTGCTTGGTCGCGCCGGGATCAAGGACCTCGACCTGCCACCCGGCCGCCTGGAGGCGGGCTATTTTCTCTCGTCCCCATTCCGAGAATACGCGGATAAACTGCACGGCCTCCTTGGGGCAATAATACGCCCAGCGCTCGGGCGCGTGAATCGGAAAGGGCACGATGGAGATACGATCCATCTCAACCGCTGCCTCGACCAGGGCGGCCCGAATCATCCATTGTCGCTCAAAAAAGGTAAAGGGGTTGGCCTCCAGTGTATGCCGCTGCGTATCCACAGCTTCCACCTGTGTTTCGGCTGGGTCGGGATTGGTGATGCCAATAATCAGATGCTCGCTGCGCCTAAGCGCCTCCAGGGTGTAGTGTAAATGGCCGGTATGAACGGGCTGAAAGCGACCGTGGACCATGCCGTAGCGCACACGCATATCCGTTGCCTATCCCATGCGGGGCATGGGGGCAAGAAAAGAGGGGGCCCTCACGAGGCTACACTTCCGAGAGATGAGTTTTTCCACCCCCTCCCCGGAGGGGATGATAAAAAGGGATACCGGCTGGGCTCAGGTGCCGTCAAAGACTAAACGCCCGGCGGCGTTCTGGGTCTCAATCCGGGCAGCCATGTCGGGCGGCAGATTGATCGGACGCTCGTTCGGGAATTTGTCGGCCTCTACTGCCGGACGCATGAAGTACTCGTCCGGATGAGAGACGGCCGCCTGGGTCTTAATGGAGGTATCGAGATACCACTGGCGACGCATGAAGTCCGGGCTGAAAAAGACCGTTGCCTCTTCCGGTTTCCAATCCATGACCCTGTGACTGTCATTGACCAGATAGGACATAATGTCCGTCCGCAGATCCCAGTGGGAGATAAACAGGGTGCCATAGCCCAGTTCTTCGAGCGCAGGATTGAAGAGTTCGGCCAGCCTGACCTCAATATGGTCAAGCTCTCCGTCCGGCCCGTATTGCTCGCCACGCAGCGGGTAGAATGAGGACTTCTCCAGCCAATAGAGAAAACGGGGCATGTAATAATCGGGCAACCACTCTTCTCGTGCCACCGCCTCAACTACATAGCATTCAACCCCTCCGTCCAGCGTATAATGCGGAAAGACCTCACCCATCAGCTTGATATTCGCAGTCTGCACGGTCTGAGACTGTCCGGTTTCACCGCTTCGAAGGATCACGGTCGGACGCGTGTTCGGAAAACGAACCGTCTGATACAGCACATCCGTACCGATCAGTCGCCAGGAAAACTCCCAGGCGTCCCGTCCCCAGGCATCGTCCGGGGTGAGCGCCATGTTGGGGAAATTGCTCTGACGCCGAAACGGGGCTTGGTGGCGCACCCGCCGGATAGAAGACGAGTAGGCGAAGCGCTCCTCCTTGGTAATCTCTTCTTTGTCCGTCCGATACCGAATCGCCAGCCACTGGCCGCCTTCGGCAGCGGGCGGGGCAATGGCTTGGCTCAGTGAACGATAGATCTCTTCACCGGGTGCGGCAGACAGGACTTTGCGCACTCCGCTTGTTTCGGAATCATATTTGACAAAGGTGATAGACGTACCGGGATTCAGCAGCACCCCTTGCGGCGCAATAGACGCCCAGGAGTTGGCAACGACTGACGACCAGCGCGTACGCGGCGTGAATTCCATGGCGCGGTAGCCCATTTCCTCGGCTGTATACGGCGGGACGAACGGATAAGCTTCGGCTGGAAGGTATGGAATCTGGGCATGGCGTGGCGTATCGCCTTCAAGTTGGACCTGGGCCAACTCTTCTTCTGACATCTCTTCGACTGTTTTCCACGTGCGCTCGGCTCGTACTGCCTGTCCCTCATTGGTCTCGCCTTCCGCCCCCACTCCTAGGACAAAATGGGGAAATACGAGGACAACACAGATCAGCAGAACACAGCAGGCTATACGGCTACGGGACATGAGTACCACCCTACCCCAACATCAGTGTTGCAGCACTATAGAGTCTGAACGTTCATTCAGCAATATAAGCAATAAGAATTCTTCGTGAAAATTGTAGTAGCTTTGATTATATGTGACGAAGAAGCGGGACCAGGGCCGAACGGCGCGGCCCCGGACGGCCCTTATCCTGGAGCCAGCAGGTCGAGCGCTTTCCGGGTGGCGACCAGGCGGTCTTCGTTCACCGGACTGACGGCCAGGACCGGCATGGCCGCCCCGGCTTCGTGGAAGGCAGCAAGCTGCTCGCGACACTGGCTGGGCGGACCAAACACGCAGACCTGATCAACCATATGTTCGGACACACAGGCAGCCGCGGCTCTGCGGTTGCCGCTTTTCCAGGCTTCTTGCATGGCGGTGACTTCGTCCCTGAAACCGCAGCGGCGCCATTGTTTGCGATAGAAAGGCAGATTCCCGAAAAATGCCAGATTATAGCGCGCCGCGGAGCGGGCCTGCTCAATATCGTCCGAAATAAATGTCGGGATGCTCACGATACATCCCACTTGGTCCGGGTCGCGCCCCACGCGCTGCGCCGCAGTTTTGGCCGCCTCAACAAGCTGCGTCAAATAGGGCAAGGCCGGGAGAAACGGCATAATCCCATCAGCCAGTTCGCCGCCGATTTCGGCGCTTTCAGCCGTCACCGCTCCGACATAGACAGGGACGGGATAGTTGCTCTGCTGTGGACGATGAAAGGCGCTCAGCGACTCCCCGCGAAACAGGGTATTCAGCGATGTCACATATGAACGCATATACTGCCGCGGCTGCTCCATGGCGATGCCCAGGGATTCGAGCAGCGGGCGGTGACTCATCCCCAATCCGAGAATCATCCGCCCCTGCGAGAGCTCCGAAATCGTGGTGGCGGTCATGCCGGCCAAAAACGGATGGCGGAAATAGATATTGGCGATATTCGTTCCCACCTTGATGCGAGAGGTGCCCAGCGCAATGGCTTCGGCACACGCCAGGGCATCCCCCCGACCCTCGTTGACAAAAACAGCGGCAAAGCCCTTGTCTTCGGCAATCCGACCGATTTCAACAAACTCCTGCGGGGGGGCGGCGGTTGCCGTCGAGAGGACAATACCTAATGGATGCATACGTCTTTCCTTTGTCTGGCCGGACAGGGCCGGTGATGCGAGGGGATTCCTGTCTTAGTCAAGAGGCACGGGAGCGTCGCCCCGATCACGGACCTCAACCGACGTTCCACCCGCCTGTCCTGTGATCGTGTCAAAAATAATAATTGTGCCCTCCATGACCGATTGCGGAGAGATGACTTGATACCGTCCGGCCTGCGGACGGTAGGCGAGATAGACCAAAAGGGCAATGATAAAAAATAGCTGAAAGGTCAGGAGCCGAAGAAATTTATCAACCCGTTTCATGACGATGGCCGTCTCATCTGCAGAACGAGAATCCTTAGGCGGCATGCGCTCTCCTTTCTTTCCTCATATATTCCGAGCAGCTCTTTTATAGGATGTCCGCGACCGTTTCTCAATTTCCGCCCATTGAGACCTGTTCCCGGGCGGCGCGCAGCGCCTGTTGCACGGCCTCTTGAGGTGTCTGCACGACGGACACGCCTTGAATATGGGACCAGGCACGTATGGCGATCACGGTTTTTCCCAGCGTCAGCGCCAGTGCAATTTCGGACAGCGTTCCGGTCGCGCCAGGCAGGGCAATCACCGCATCACCCGAGGCCGCCACCAGCATATTGCGGGCGTGCCCGAGCCCACTGGGAATGGCGATCGAGATGCCGGGTGCAGCGGTCGTCGCCTCATACGTGGGGAGAATACCGACACTGGTACCGTTGTTTTGTGCCGCGCCCCGTGCGGCCGCCGCCATCACACCGCCGAGTCCGCCACACACGACGACGGCGGCGTGCTGAGCAATCAGCCTGCCGACCTCCTCTGCCCAGCCGGCGACTTCTGCCGAGGGCTGGCCGTCACCAATAACGGCGATTTGGATCTTACGTGGCATAGGCGGTCGTCCCGCTGGTCGTACGCACACACCATGCCTATGGAAACAGCAGCGACGCCAGCTCCGGGATAGCTTGAATCGTATACTGGGGGCGCGGACAGTGCGCAGGCAGCTCGCCCCCAGAGGCGTTGACCCAGGCGATGTCCATCCCTACCTGTTGGGCACCAATCACATCGTCGTGCGGAGAATCACCGACAAACAGGGCGGATTGGGGGGCAACCTGCAACTGGGCCAGCGTGTCATGAAAGATCTTTTGGTGGGGTTTGCGCCAGCCGTGTTCTGCCGAGATGACCGTACAGCGAAAGCAGTCGGCGACCCGGCCTTCTTGGATGACTCGTCTCGCGGTTGGCGCATGATCGAAATTTGAGACCAGCGCGGTCGGGTACTGGTCACTCACGCGAACGACGAACTGGGTATGAGCGGGAGGGACTTCGGTCGCAGCGGCGAGCAGGTCCATATGGGCCAGAGACAGAGAGGCTCCTAAACGAGCGGTTTCGGAGGTGTCGTCCAGGCCGGCGTGGACCAGGGTGCGACGAAATCGCTCCGCAGAGCTGATTTCACGCATGTGTGTGGAGCGGATTGCGCCGAGTTCCTGATTCACTTCGCCCAGGGCCTGATGAAACTGTTCAAAAGGCAGGGCCGGAACCACCTCGGTCACCACGTCGCGCAGCCGGCCCATAGTCGAGCGGGTCGTCTGCCCCTTCCACTCAAAAACCGGCAATTTCCCCGGATTAAACAGCGCAATGGTCCCAAAGAGGTCAAACAGCACAGCGTCGTAATGTTTCACACCAGTCCTTTATGGATGCACGGAGCGTCTTTCCGCTTCCGCGGCCGCGTCCCAACAGGAGGGAAAGTGCCGAAGTTTGTAACCGGAGTTTCCCACTTGTGCAAGCAGAGACCATGTATTATGGTTTTGAACAGGTCGAGAGAGTATTGGGAAGAATATTGGAGGAGACCTATGGCAGACAGCAAGGTCGGTGCAGGGGAAGAAGCCACTGAACAGAGTGTTGTGGGGTTTGAAGAAGACCTGAGTGATGTCGAACTTCCTCAAGAACTCCCAATCCTGCCTTTGCGGGGCGTCGTTATCTTTCCTTCCGCCATCGTTCCTCTCCTGATTTCGCGCGCGTCCTCCCTCAAGTTGGTTGAAGACTGCCGGAAAAGCAATAATCTCTTAGGCTTAGCCGCCCAGAAAAACCCGGAAGACGAAGCCCCCGATCCCCAGGCCCTTTTTTCTCGGGGGAGCGCCGGTCGTATCCTGAAAATGCTGAAATATCCAGATGACAGCGTCCGTATTCTGGTCCAGGGACTGAAGCGGATTGATATTCGGGAATACGGACAAATCGAGCCCTATTATCGGGCGCAGGTCACGCCACTGGAGAGCGAAGCGGAAGCCTCCCGAGATGTGGACGCGCGCCAGGCCCACCTCGTCAGTCAATTTGCCAAGTTCGTCTCCATGGTGCCCTACCTGCCGGATGAACTTCAGGGCGTGGTCATGAATATCAAAGACCCGGCCAAGGTGACGGACCTGATCGCCTCTAACCTCAATATCTCGGTTGATGAGAAGCAAGACCTGCTGAATACCCTAAGCGTCCGCACCCGCTTGGAAAAGCTGTCCGCCATTCTGAATCGGGAAGTCGAGCTTGTTGAGTTGGGGAATAAAATCCAGTCCCAGGTCCAGAGCGAACTCAACAAAAACCAGAAAGAATTCTATTTACGCCAACAAATGCGGGCAATTCAAAAGGAACTGGGAGAAGGAGACTCCCGTTCCAACGAACTGGATGACCTGCGCGAGAAAATAGACGACGCCAACATGCCTGAGGAGGCGCTCAAGGCCGCCAATAATGAATTCGAGCGCCTGAAAATCATTCCCCCCGAGTCGGCGGAACACTCAATGGTTCGGACCTATCTCGAATGGCTTATCCATCTTCCTTGGGCGGTCACGACGGATGACAATCTGGATATTCCGCATGCCCGCCAGGTCCTGGACGAAGACCATTACGACCTGGAGAAGATTAAGGACCGTATCCTCGAATATTTGGCCGTCCGTAAGCTCAAGCAAGACTCGAAGGGACCCATTCTCTGCTTCGTTGGCCCTCCGGGGGTGGGCAAAACCTCGTTGGGCCGCTCGATTGCGCGGGCCATGGGACGCAAGTTTGTGCGCCTCTCACTTGGCGGCGTCAGAGACGAAGCGGAAATCCGTGGTCATCGTCGAACCTATATTGGCTCTCTGCCGGGCCGTATCATTCAGTCCCTGCGTTCCGCCGGCTCCAACAACCCGCTGTTCATGTTGGACGAGATTGATAAGCTGGGCATGGATTTTCGTGGGGACCCGGCCTCGGCCCTGCTGGAAGTGTTGGATCCCGAACAGAATTTCTCGTTCTCCGACCACTATCTGGAAGTCCCCTTTGACCTGTCCAAGGTCATGTTTATTACCACCGCCAACTATCTGGAGCCGGTTCCACCGGCCCTCAAGGATCGGATGGAGGTCATTGAACTGGCCGGCTATACGGAAGAGGAAAAGCTCGAAATTGCCAAGCGCCACATCATGCCCAAACAGGTCGGCGAGCATGGCCTGACCGATGAGCAGATCGAGTTTACGGATGAGGCGGTGCTGAGTATTGCCGGTGGGTATACCCACGAGGCCGGTGTGCGGAACCTGGAACGCGAGATTGGGGCCGTGTGTCGCAAAGTCGCCCGCGGTGTTACTGAAGGGAACACGGACAAGGTCACGGTGACGCAGGAAAAAGTCTCGGACCTGCTGGGGCCGATTAAATTCTTCCCGGAGGTAGCCGAGCGCACCCAAAGACCCGGCGTCGCCATCGGGTTGGCCTGGACTCCAAATGGGGGCGATATCCTCTTCATTGAGGCGACCCGCATGGCGGGGAAAAAGGGCCTCACCCTGACCGGCCACCTCGGAGACGTGATGAAAGAGTCGGCTCAAACCGCCCTCTCCTACGTCCGCTCCCAGGCCGACCAGTTGCATATTCCTGCCGACTTTTATGATAATTGCGATATCCATATCCATGTTCCCTCGGGTGCTATTCCCAAAGACGGACCTTCGGCGGGGATTACCATGGTGACGGCTCTGGCTTCCCTGTTGACCGGTCGCAAAGTCCATCAGGATGTTGCCATGACAGGCGAAATCACCCTGCGGGGGAAGGTCATGCCGATCGGTGGGGTCAAAGAAAAAGTCTTGGCCGCGCGCCGCGCTGGCGTCACGACCGTCATCCTGCCCCAACGTAACGAAAAAGACCTGGAGGATGTCCCGCCCAAGGTGCGGGAGGAAATGCAGTTTCGCTTTGTTGAGGCTATCGACGAGGTGCTTGAGCATGCGCTGGAAGCCACCACGGTTGACGTCACCGCCGCCCAGGCGGGATTCCAGCCCGAGGTCCCGCCCTCGTAAGGGGCGTTGGGTCTCACGGTCAGCGCATGGAACTCAAAACCATTGATCAGCTCCCTCTGGCCCATAAGCGCGTGCTGATCCGCGTTGACTTTAACGTGCCGCTGACGCCGGAACACAGAGTTGCTGACGCAACGCGAATCCGGGAAGCGCTGCCCACGATACAGCACGCCCTCGCCCAGGGTGCGACCGTCCTGCTCGCGTCTCACCTCGGGCGCCCTCGGGGAACAGTCAAGCCGGCGTTCAGTCTCAAACCGGTAGCGGTGCTGCTCCAGGACCTGCTGAGTCGCCCGGTGAGCCTCGCTCCGGATTGTGTTGGATCGACTGTCGGGCGGCAGGTTGACCAGCTTCCGACCGGGTCGGTGGTCATGCTTGAGAATCTCCGTTTCCATTCTGAGGAAGAAGCCAACGATCCGGCGTTCAGTCGCGCACTGGCCGACTTGGCCGACGTCTATGTGAATGATGCGTTTGGCTCATCCCACCGGTCGCACGCCTCGGTCGTGGGCGTTGTGCAACATTTCGAGAAGAAAGGGGCCGGGTTTCTCGTGCGCAAGGAAGTCGAGGTGCTCTCATCTCTGCTGTCCGCACCGGACCACCCTTTTGTAGCCATCCTCGGCGGAGCGAAAGTGTCGGACAAAATCGGCCTCATCCACAGCCTGCTGCCACGTGCAGACGATATCATTATCGGGGGGGCCATGGCGTATACCCTCCTGCGCGCGCAAGGAGTGAAAACAGGCCGCTCATTGGTCGAGCCGGAGAAAATTGACGAAGCGAAAACCCTGCTGCAAGAGGCCCAGCAGCAGGGTGTCACGATTCACCTGCCCCAAGACCATGTGGTCACGGCAGAGCTTACGGCAGGGGCGACTGCCACGGCTACGGTCGGAGCCGACATTCCCGCTACTCAGCTCGGAGTCGACATCGGACCACGCAGTATTGCTGCATTTCAGGCCGTTGTGCCGTCTGCCAGGACTGTTCTCTGGAACGGTCCTATGGGTGTTTTTGAAATGCCTCCCTATGACCGGGGGACCCGCGCTATTGCGGAAGCGGTCGCTTCCCTCTCATCCTGTTTCAGTGTTGCTGGGGGCGGGGATACGGTCGCCGCCTTGAGCCAAGCGAACCTTGCCAACCGAATCGATCATATCTCAACCGGGGGCGGGGCTTCCTTAACCTTTCTCGAATCGGGAGACCTGCCCGGCCTGGCGGCATTACGATCGTAGCATGCTGAACGGTTTGACGTTTCCGGAAACCTCAGATTCGACCTTGTCGGCGGGCATATTTTCTGTTAGAGGTTTGCGAAGTATTTCCAGTCGGAGGAGTCCTTTTTGGACGGGCTTACAGGAAAGAAAGGAGAGCAGAAGATGATTCGAGGGGGTAGAGGCTTTCACTTTGTCTGGGTTTTGGCCCTCCTCTTTCTGGTTGCGGGCTGCGCAACGGAAAGGCAGAAACGTGCCTTCTATGGCGCCACATTTGGTGCCGCTATTGGAGCCGCGGCCGGAACGGGAGTGAGTGACACAGATACTGATGCAGCACTTGGCGCCGGAGCCGGAATTGGGGCTCTGGTCGGTGCGGTCTTAGGTTATTATTCAGTGGACGATCCACCACCGCCACCACCGCCACCACCGCCACCACCGCCACCACCGCCACCGCCGCCACCGCCGCCACCGCCGCCACCACCGCCGGAACCCAAGGAGATCATCCTGCGCGGGATCAATTTCGACTTTGACAAGTCGGATGTGAATCCTGAGTTCGAGCCGGTTCTTGACGAAGCGGTCCAGATTCTTCAGGACAATCCGGATCGCACAGTCCTTATCGAAGGGCACACCGACTCGATAGGCTCTGAGTCCTATAACCAGAGTTTATCAGAAGAACGTGCCGCGGCGGTCAAGGCATACTTGGTCGATAAGGGCGTTGACGCGGATCGTCTCGAAGCCGTCGGACGTGGGGAAAACGACCCGGTCGCCCCCAATACGAACGACGACGGGACGGACAACTCGGAAGGCCGAGCCATGAACCGACGGACTGAACTGATCGTTCAAACTGCCGGTGAATGATCCGTCGCTCTCAACCGGCTGAGACACACAATCGTGTCTCAGCCCTCTTCAGCATCAACAGGGCGGGTGCTTGGTTCGAGAAACCAGCCCCGCCCTTTTCGCGTCCCATCTACCTGTATGCAGCCACGTAAAGACCTTTTCCATATTGGCGCTTCCGGGCTGTTGGTCTTGCTCCTCTTCTGCTTGGCGACGGCCGGAGAGACCCCTCCTCAGCAAGGCACTCCGTCGCTTCATCCGGGAGAGCCCCACCCTCCCCACAACCAGCCACCCCCCAGCCCTGCCTCTTCAGTCGAGGAAGAAGAGGAAGACCGAGCACGGGCGAGCTTCGATCTCTTTACCCGTCAATGGATGCAGAAGCTGGTAAGGACGGATGACTTTCAGAAAAAGAGGATGCAGATCAGACAAACACAGGATGGATTCGTCGCCGAGTATACCGGCTATCTTCCCTATCGCTACACGACGATCAAGCTGACCCAATCAGAGTTGACTCCTTTTATCGGTACCCTCACCTATTACAAAAAGACCATGCGGAGTGTGGGTAAAACAAAAGAACAGGCGATGAGCGGCCTGTTTGAGCATGCCGAGACCAGCCAGGTCTCCGAGATCTTTCGCTACACCAAAGGCGAATGGGTATACTGATCCGCCCCTCCTGTCTTCACTTTTGTCCCGAGTCTTTGCCCTTCTCATTCCGAACCACCCTCCCCTTGCAAACAAGTCTGGCGTTCGCAACTATGACTGCTATGGTTATACGGCGACAATTGCTGAAATTCTTCTCCGTGCTCTTTTGCGGACTCGTCCTCCTGGTCGACGGTCGGTCCGGCCAGAGCCAACCCATGGACACGAGCGGCTGGCAGGTCACGCAGCACGTGCTCGACAACGGCCTGACCGTTCTCATACTGGAAGACCATCGTGCGCCTGTCGCCACCCTTCAGGTCTGGTACAAGGTCGGCTCGCGCAATGAGCGACCGGGCATTACGGGCATTTCTCATCTGCTTGAGCACCTCATGTTCAGGGGAACGCCGACCTACGGCAAAGGAGAATTTTCCCGTTTGATTCAGGAACGTGGGGGGCGGCACAATGCGTTCACCTCTGCCGACCAGACCGTTTATTTTGAAAGCGCGGCCGTGCAGCATCTCGACCTTTTTCTTGAACTCGAATCCGACCGGATGGCCCATGTCATGCTGGATGAGGAGGGTTTTCTATCGGAGCAAAAAATTGTCATGGAAGAGCGCCGGCTGCGGACTGCGGATGAGCCAAGCTCCGATTTGTGGGAACAGGTCAGTGCTGCCGCGTTTACGGCTCATCCCTATGGATGGCCCGTGGTCGGCTGGATGCATGACCTGGAGGCGGTCACCCTTGCCGATGTCAAAGCCTATCGTCAGACCTATTACGCCCCTGCCAATGCCATTCTGGTGATCGCGGGGGATGTGACTCCGGATACGCTCCTGCCGCGCATCCGCAAGACGTTTGGCCAGGTTGCGGCCGGAGCGGCCATTCCGCAGGTCACCTCGGTGGAGCCGTCGCAGCGGGGTGAACGGCGCGTTTTTCTCAGGCGCCCGGCATCGCTACCGCTCTATATTGCCGGCTACCACGTTCCGAACTTCGAGCACGACGAGAGTTTCGCCCTCTCCATTGCGGCAACGATTCTGGGCGGCGGTCGAAGCGCCCGCTTGCAGCGCTCGCTAGTTGAAGAGCAGCAGTTGGTCCTGAGCGCGAACGCCGGTTATGATCGAACTTCAATCGATCCCACCCTCTTTACCCTGTCCATGCGCATCGCTCCGGGGAAAACCTGGCAGGACGCGGAACAAGCGTTGTCTGATGAGGTCGACCGGCTCAAGACCACCCTGGTGACAGAAAAAGAGTTGGAACGGGCCAAGAATCTGATTGAATCGCGTTTTACCTACGCCCAGGACTCGTTCTTTTATCGTGCGCTGCAACTCGGGCAGTACGCCGCGCTGGGCGACTGGAGCCTCATCCTCAAAGTCATCCCTGGCCTCAGAGCCGTCACTGCGGAACAGGTCCGACAGGTGGCCCAAAAGTATTTGATCGACACGAACCGAACCGTCGGCATCCTGGAACCTGACGGCACCCCCCTTCAGGAATCACCCCAGGGAGGCCCAGGACGTCGGGGTGCACATTGACCAACTCGTTCCTGTTCGCTCCGATCCGTCCCATTGCTTGAAGGAAGCACGCTATGACACGACGCCTTCTCATCGGCCTTATGCTCAGCCTCGGTCTTGCTTCGTCTCTATCAGCCGCCCCGCTGGGAACACGGACCGTACTCGATAACGGTGCAACGCTGCTCGCTGCCGAGCGTCCCGGCCTGCCCATGGTCGTGCTGAGCATGGTTCTCAAAACGGGCGCCGCAGTTGACCCGCAGGACAAACAGGGACTGGCCAATCTCACCGCCGCATTGCTCACGCGCGGGACCAAGAGTTATTCCGCCCAGGCCCTGGCCGAAGAACTCGATTTCTTAGGAACATCGTTATCGGTTGACGCTGGCAACGATGCCACGACTATCAGCCTGACGACCTTGACGAAGAACCTCGACCGATCTTTTGCCCTCCTGGCCGAAGTCATCCTGTCTCCAAGCTTTTCGCAGGACGAATTTGAGCGCATCCGCAAAGAGATTGAGGGCCGTCTGCACAGCAACCAAGAAGACCCTGGCTGGGTTGCCGGCAAAGCCTTTAGAGAGCATCTCTACCCTCAGCATCCCTACGGACGGCTGATTTCAGGCCAGACAGAGACGCTAGCACGTATTACGCCTGATGATATCAAACAGTTTCACACCACGTATTACCGCCCGAATAACGCTATTATCGCCGTTGCCGGAGAAATCACCCAGGACCAGATCGGCGCCCTTCTTGCCTCTCATTTTGCCGACTGGAAAGCGGCAGACCTGCCCGATTTCTCGTGGCCGGACCCACCCGAGCGGGAGGCCCGACAGGTCAACCTCAATAAAGAGGTCACCCAGGCCAACATCATGATCGGCCACTCGGGCATCGCCCGCTCCCACCCTGATTATTACGCCGTTCTGGTCATGAATCACATTCTCGGAGGCGGGGGGTTTGGCTCGCGGCTCATGGACCGCATTCGAGAAGAGCACGGCTATGCCTACTCCGTCGGCAGCTATTTCTCGGCTCGCAAGCATCCGGGCCCTTTCACCGTTGCCTTACAAACCAAGAATGAAAGTGCCCAGCAAGCCATTGCTGAAACCTTGGCCGTCATTCGGCACTTCAGGCAAGAAGGGGCAACTGAAGAAGAAGTCGAGGCGGCAAAAGCCTATCTCGTGAACAGCTTTCCGCTCCGGCTCATTTCCAACTCGGATGTCGCCGGGATGCTCCCGGTGCTTGAGTTCTATGGGCTGGGACTCGATTACCCGGATCGCTACCCGGATATTATTGGCTCAGTGACGCTTGCACAGGTGAGAGCGGCGGCAAAGCAGCACCTCCACCCGGATCAATTCCTCCAGGTCGTTGTTGCCGACCTGGAAAAGGCCGACCTGGAACGGACCAAGACCGGCGTCGATACGTCCGGTGGAGGTACGGAACCAGCGGCAACGGAAGAGCTGAACCCTGCTGCGACACTGGCGGAGTGAGGCTCGCCCGAAACGCGGAGTGAGCGGACATGCTTCTCCCAGGCAAACTCCCAGCCGATTTTCTTAAAACCTGCATCTCACACGCTGGGACGGAAGACTCGCGGGTCCTCATCGGCCCGCGGTTTGGTGAAGACTGTGCCGTTCTCGATGTGGGCGAGCAGTATCTTGTGGTCAAAACCGACCCGGTAACATTCACGGCCGACGACGTGGGCTGGTACGCTGTGCATATCAATGCCAACGATGTCGCGACCATGGGTGCACAGCCGGCCTGGTTTCAGGCCTGCCTCCTGTTTCCACCCGATACCTCAGAGCACGGCGTCAGACAGGTCTTTGCCCAGATCGACTCCACGTGTCGAGATTTGGGTATTAGCGTCACCGGGGGCCACACGGAAGTGACCGCGGCCGTGTCTCAGCCGGTCGTTGTCGGCAATATGACGGGCGTGGTCGCCAAGGACCGATTGGTGACCACACAGGGAGTCCGGGCGGGGGACTTGGTCGTGATGACCAAGACGGCTGGTCTTGAGGGGACCAGTATAGTGTTTGCCGAGAAGCACAAAGAACTGGAAGCTATCCTGGCGCCCGAGCTTCAGGACGAGGCGCGGCATATCCGCACAACGTGGGGAATCTCCATTGTCAAAGAAGCTCTGTTAGCCGCCCAACACGGCGCGACAGCCATGCACGACCCGACAGAGGGCGGCGTGGCCATGGGGTTGTATGAGCTGACCGCTGTCAGCGGACTTGGCATGCAGATTGACCTCGACGCCATTCCCACCCTCCCCTCCACCCGAGCCATATGTGAGCATTTCAATATCAATCCACTCGGGTTGATTAGTTCCGGCACCCTGCTCCTGACCATTCCTGCGGATAAATGGCCGAATCTCGAACAGATTTTCCAGTCAGCAAACATTCCCGCCCAGGTCATCGGGATCGTCACACCGGAGGCCGGTATTCAGGCCCGGCGAAACGGCAAGCCAACTTCTTTCACTTACAGTGAAAGAGATGAGTTGTTGAAGGTGCTTTAGAAAAGATTGCCCAAACTCCAGTTGAATGATGGGTGAAGTGAGATGCCAGAAGAGACATTGGCAAAACAGGAGGTCACGTATACCCTCGAAGTCCACGGTCGTTTTATCATCATTGAACACGTGCCTGCTCGTGTTTCCTTGCAAACGGGGGAGCGATTCTTCTCGCCGGATACGGTCAAGCAATTACAGGCCGTTGTCTGGGATGGGAAAGCCCCCAGCCGAGTCATCGAGACGCCGGTATTTGAGTTCCCTAGAGCCTAAGCTGGTGAAGATTCAGTTGTCATTAAGTTCGAAGTGGCTCGCCAACATATGCGTCTTCAGAACCGCACCGTCTTCCAACGGGAATTGTGTCCATACCCCTCAAAGTGGTGAATCCCAATGCCGACAGTCTTGATGATGGCAGGGCGGCGTCTATTCTTCTACGCGAATGAGGGTAATGAACCGATCCATATCCATTGCCGGAAAGGGGAGAGAGAATGTAAATATTGGCTCGACCGTGAGCGCTTTGATCTGGAAGAAGTCTATGCCTATAATCTTTCTCTCCGGGACCGCCGAGATATCAAGAAGATCATCTTTGACCATTTCGAATACATTGAACAGCGATGGGAAGAGTTTCAACGGAGCCGTCAACCATGAAGCAACACCATGATGTAGCGGATGTGCATTTTGAGGGCGATGTTTTGCATGTCACCATTGATGGGCGGACCAGGACGATCAACATACATGAGATATCTCAAGTCCTCCTCAATGCCCCTGAGAAGGCCCGCCAGATGTTTGAGATTTCCCCATCGGGATATGGGATTCATTGGCCACTACTGGATGAAGATTTATCGATAGATGGATTGCTTGGCATTCTGCATACCCCCTCAAAGAAAATGCAGAGCGCCTGACCAGTCTTGCCGTACAAAAATCACCAGTCTTACTCAGACAGGATTACGAACAAGGAGGTAGCAATGGACTACGGAGTGATTTTTCTTTCCCATGTTGAGACCTATAAAGACGTGATGATTGCCGAGGACAAGGGCTATACCCATGCCTGGTTCGGGGACTCCCAGATGGTCTGGAGCGATGTGTTCCAGTGTATGGCGCTGTGTGCGACCCATACGAAGACGATCAAACTCGGCACCAACGTGACCAACCCCAGCTCGCGGATTGCTCCGGTGACGGCCTGTAGCTTTGGCACCCTGAATGTGCTCGCCCCGGGCCGGGTCATCATGGGCATCGGGACGGGCAATACCGCCCGGCGGACGCTCGGCATGCCGGCGGCCCGGCTGGCAGTCCTGCGGGCCAATGTGGAGGTGTGTCGCGGCCTGCTGAAAGGAGACACCGTTCCGTATCAAGAAGGCGAACGCAAGCGCCAGATCAGGTTTCTCAACCCCAACAGCGAGTTCATCAATCTGAAGAACCCCATCCCGATTCACGTGGCCGGCAGCGGCCCCAAGACGCTGGAGTTGGCCGGGGAGATCGGAGACGGCGTAATCCTCTTCGGTACGGTAGGTGACAGCCTGCTCAAATATACGCTGGACCATATTCGACGCGGGGCCGAACGCGCCGGCAAGAAGATGGAGGATATTTACGTTACGGTGGTGACGGCCTTCCATCTGAGAAAACCCGAAGAGATGCTGGAAGACCTTCAGCAGGCGGTCGGCCCGCTGGTTTCTTCGGAGTGCAATATCTTCGCTCTGTCGGTGAAGGACCCCTTTCAGTTGCCGGGAGACATCCGGGACGACCTCATGGCCTTTAAGGACGCCTATCGTACCCCGGACGCCCCGCTCGAGACCCGTCATCTAGACCTCTATACGGACTATTGTGCCGCGTTCAAGCCGGAACACGCACCGCTGGTCACCGAAAAGATGATCAAAGAAACCACCCTAACCGGCACACCCGAGGAGCTTCAGGAGCGGGTGCGGAAAATGAAGGAGTTGGGCATCAGCCAAGTCTGCATAACCGGCGGAGAGGAAGAGATGACCGACTTCGCCACCCATGTCATACAGCAGGTTGAGGGATAGACAGGAGGGGTGTGATCTGACTCAATCACATGGTGTCACTGGCGAGGCGCGCCCTCACCAGACGGTTCAGACTCGCCCCCTTCCTCTGCTACCCGTATGGCGAGGGCGTGGTGCGTTTCTGGGGGCAGGCGCACCATAAACTTCCTGCTGGAGGTCCGGCCTGACAGGGGACTCGCTAGGCCGGAGCTTGCGGCTCATGGGCGACCTTCTCGAAATAGGTCATATTGGGGTTGGTCATGGCCTCGCCTAGCTTGGAATCGAGCCGGTGGTTCATCGCCTCCGTTGCCCATTTGCCTATGGCCACGGCCCGGTCGAGATCCACTCCGGTCTCAATCCCAAGACCGTTCAGCATATAGACCAGTTCTTCCGAGGACAGATTGCCCGTTGCGCCCGGAGCATTCGGGCATCCGCCCAGCCCACCGCAGGCACTCTCAAGAATGGACACGCCCATTTCCATGGCGGCGTAGCAGTTGGCCAGCGCCATGCCGCAGGTGTTGTGAAAATGCGCGGTTAAGACAGAGGCGGGGACACCCTGGTCTTCGCAGGCCTGGATAATGGCTTTGATCGACCGCGGCGTACCCACCCCAATGCTGTCGCCCAGGGCGATTTCGTAACAGCCCATAGCGTGGAATCTTTTGACCAGCCTGCCGACCGCTTGAGGATCGACATCGCCTTCATACGGACAGCCGGCAACGCAAGAGACCGCGCCACGCACTTTGACGTGATGTTCTTTTGCCGCAGCAACGACCGGATCAAAACGTCCGAAGCTTTCTTCAATCGAGCAGTTGATATTGGCCTGGCTAAACTGCTCAGTGGCCGCCCCAAAGATCGTGATGACCTTCACCCCGGCTTTGAGCGCGTCGTTGAAGCCCCGCATGTTCGGCACAAGCGCGCTATATTCCACACCCGGTTTCGGCACGATCTGTTGGGCAACCTGATCCGATCCCTGCATGGCCGGAATGACCTTGGGGCTCACAAACTCTCCCACCTCAATAGCAGGAAACCCGGCAGCGGAGAGCCGGTTGACCAACTCAATCCGAAAGTCCACTGGAATAAAATGCTTGAAGCCTTCCAAGCCATCTCTGGCGGTCAGATCAACGATTTTGACTTTACTGGGCAGTGTCATGATCTTTTTCCTTTATTGTTTCTTCTCATATTTCTTACTCAACATGCTTCCAGGCGTGGTAGGAACTGCGTACCAGCGGGCCGGATTCGACATGGCGAAAGCCGAGACTCAGCGCCTCTTCCCGTAAGGCTTTGAACTCATCCGGATGGACGTAACGTTCAACCGGAAGCTGCTCTTTCGACGGCTGGAGATACTGCCCGAGCGTCAGGATATCGCACTCCACCGCGCGCAGGTCGCCGAAGACGGTCAGGAGTTCTTCATAGGTCTCGCCAAGACCGAGCATGATGCCGGTCTTGGTTTTCAGATTCGCGCGGACGGCTTTGGCTTTCTCCAGGACACGGAGGGAGCGCTCGTACTTCGCCCCTGGGCGAACGCGCTTATACAACCGTGGCACACTCTCGGTATTATGATTGAAAATTTCGATCGGCGATTCGGCAACCGTAGCAACCGCAGCTTCATTCCCCTGAAAATCGGGGGTCAGCACTTCAATCGTGCAGTCGGGATTCAGGTGTTTGATCGCGTGTACGGTCTCGGCAAAATGTCGGGCGCCACCGTCCGGCAGATCATCTCGGTTAACCGATGTGACGACAATATGTGAGAGGTTCATTTTCAGGGCCGCCTCAGCCACGCGTCGGGGTTCTCCGGGGTCGAGGGCCACCATGCGACCGTGACTGACGGCACAGAACCGGCAGTTCCGGGTACATACGTCGCCCATGAGCATGAACGTCGCCGTCCCATGTCCCCAGCACTCACCGATATTGGGACACTGCGCCTCCTGGCACACCGTGTTGAGCTTGAACGTCGAGACAATGGCCCTGGTCTGCGTATAGCCCGGACCGGCGGGCATACGGACTTTAATCCAGTCCGGGTGGCGACGCTTTACGGGACGGTTGCCAGACGTTCCGTTGGAGGAGGCTTGAGAACGGACGCCTGCACGCTCGTGTTCCATACGATCTCCTGATGACCAAATATCCGAGCAAAGCTGCGGACCATCGTTGCTTGCACTGTATCGAGCGGGAGTGCTTCCTTCAATAATTGCTGCATGGACGTCATGCGCACCCCAGGCAGTCCGCAGGGAACAATGGCAGAGAAATACGACAGGTCAGTATTCACGTTCAGAGCAAAGCCGTGAAACGTCACCCAGCGGCGAACGCCGATACCGATTGAAGCGATCTTGTCAGTTCCTACCCACACGCCGGTGAGGCCGTCTCTCCGCATAGCAGCAATATCCCATGCGGCAAGTGTGGCGATGACAACGTCTTCGAGCAGACGCAGATAGCGATGAACATCTTTGCCGTTTTGTTTCAGGTCCAAAATAGGATAACCGACCAACTGGCCCGGCCCATGAAACGTCACCTCCCCGCCACGACCGACGCGATGGACCGGCACCTGACCGGGGTTGAGAAGATATCTCTCGTCGCCTCCCCGGCCTAAGGTAAATACGGGCGGATGTTCGAGCAGGACGAGAGAGTCCGGGATCTCGGCCGCAATCCGTTGGGCGACCAACGTCTGCTGCCATGCCAACGCGGCAGTGTAATCCACCAAGCCGGGGGTTATACACGCGAGTTTCATTGGACCTACTCGGAACAAGCTGTTACGCCTGCCCTAAAAATTAATGCCCCGCCCTTCGGCGTCCAGCGCGGCTTCCATAATCGCCTCAGACAACGTCGGATGAGCATGGACCGTCTCGCTCAACTCAGCCGTGGTCGCTTCCAGCGTTCGGGCGAGACCGACTTCGGCAATGAGATCCGTCGCGCCGCGTCCAACGATGTGACAGCCAAGTATCTCGCCATATTCTTTATCAACCACCAGCTTGACCATACCCTCGTCGTGGCCGGCAGCCAGCGCCTTACCCAGAGCGCGGAACGGGAATCGCCCGACCTTGACTTCATAGCCCTGCGCCTGAGCCTGCTCTTCGCTCAGTCCAAAGACTGCCACCTGCGGCTGACAATAGATACAAGCCGGGATGCGAGACGCATCCAGCCCCTTCTCCCGTTCGCCCGTCATGTATTCGACCGCTGCAATCCCTTCTTCCGAGGCGGCGTGGGCCAGCAGCGGTGGCCCGTTCACATCACCAATCGCATAGATCGCCGTATTGGCAGTTTGCATCTGCTCATTGACCTGCACATAGCCTCGCTCGATTCCGACACCGGCCTCTTCCAGACCAAGATCGGCACTAATCGGAGCCCGACCGACAGCCACCAGGACCTTATTGGCCGTGCGTTCCTTGAGGGTGCCGCCGCTGTCCAGATTAACCTCAACCCGGCCCGGATATTTTTCCAGACTGTGAAACATGGTCTGGGTCAGAACCTCAATGCCCTTTTTCTTAAACGCGCGTTCCAGTTCTTTGGCGATTTCGGCATCGACCCCGGGCAGGAGTTGCTTTTCCATCTCAACAACCGTCACCCGGCTGCCAAACGTGCTGTAGATATAGGCGAACTCCACCCCAATCGCACCGCCGCCGATGATGACGATGGATTCGGGGATGGTTTGCTCCGTCAGGGCCTCATAACTGGTCAGAACCTGGTTGCCGTCGATCTCAAGGCCGGGCAGCGTCCGCTCGCGGGAACCGGTGGCAATCAAAATACGCTCGGCTTCGACCTGCTGCGTCTCCTGACCTTCAATCACCACGCGATTGTTACCCTCGAGCCTGCCCGTCCCTTTGAGGAGCGGTACCTTGTTCTTTTTAAGGAGATATTCCACCCCTTTGGCCAATCGGCCGGCAACCTGGCGCGACCGCTTAATGACCTGGGGATAATCAAAAGACAGCCCACTCGCCTTGATGCCGTAGTGCTCCCCGTGTTTGAGATCTTCATACATTTCTGCCGAGGTCAGAATGGCTTTGGACGGAATACAGCCCCAGTTCAGGCACACCCCACCGGGCTGGTCCTTCTCCACGACTGCGACGTTCAGGCCCAACTGGGCGGCTCGAATCGCTGCCACATAGCCCCCAGGGCCTGCTCCAATGACTACCAAGTCGTAGCGTTCCATTGCTCTCCTTTACACCATTAAGCCTACAGGGTTTTCGAGTAGATTCTTCAGTTCCCGGAGAAACTGTGCGCCAGTCGCTCCATCCAATACGCGGTGATCGCACGACAGCGTTGCCATCATGGTTCGCGAGATGACCACCTGCCCCTCTCTGACCGCAGGGCGCTCTTTAATGGCGCTGGTCGCTAGAATCGCGGCCTGGGGCGGATTGATCACTGCGGTAAAATGCTCCACAGGATACATGCCCAAATTGGAAATGGTAAAGGTGCCTCCAGAGAGGTCCTGCGTCGTCGGCTTGCCCGTCCGCGCCCGTTCAACCAGTGCATTGGTTTGGGCGGCGATGTCCAGCAGCGACAGCGCCTGACAGTCGTGCAGCACTGGAACGATCAAACCGTCGTCAAGGGCAACGGCAATCCCGATATTGACCTCATCCTTGAGTTCCCGTCCGTCACCGGTAAAGGACGCGTTCAGCCGTGGGTGGCGTCCCAACGCAACCGCGACCGCCTTGACCAGTAAATGAGTATAGGTCACCTCGGCGCTCACCCGGTCGCTCAGCTTCAGCGAGGTCCGCAGGCGAACCGCCTCGGACATATCAATCTCCGTGGTGACATAAAAATGTGGTGCCTCCCGCATACTGTCCGCCATACGTTTGGCAATTGTTGCCCGCATCCGAGAGAACGGCTCCACCCTGCCGGTTGGCGTGGTGGCTACTGGCGGGGAGGCAGGCGGGGCCTTCAATTCGGCCGCCACCGGCACAGCCTCAGCACCTTCAAGGTCCTGTTTAATGATTCGTCCACCCGGCCCACTGCCTCGCACCCTGGCCAGTTCGATGCCGCGCTCGGCGGCGATTTTCCGGACAATAGGTGAAGCGAGAATCCGCTCGTTCTTTTTTCGAGCCGGCGACTTCTTGGGTGCGGCTTCACGGATTTTCCGGACTTTCTTGGCTGCCGGCGGGCCAGCTTTGGCATTCACTCTCTTCTCAGCAGGTGGAGTCGATGCAGATGAGCTTACCGTTCGAGCCGGTGGCGTTGAAGCAACCCCCACTTCCGCCTCTTCGCCCAACAGGGCAATCACCGCTCCAACCGGGACAGCCTCGCCCTCTTGGGCGCGAATCTCAGTCAGGAAGCCATCATCCAAGGCTTCCATTTCCATGTCGGCCTTATCGGTTTCCACCTCGGCAATAATATCGCCGACCTCAATCCGATCCCCCACCTTTTTGAGCCACTTGAGGATCTTCCCCTCCTCCATGGTGTCGCTCATACGCGGCATGATCACTTCAGTCGCCATACGCTCCTCCTGCCTTTTTCCCAGTATAGCCACCAAGAGGGGCTGGTTGAAAGTGAATCAAGGCCACTAGAGTAACCGAAATGAACGTCGATGGGCCGGGCACGGTCCGTAGGTACGCAGGGCCTCACGATGGGCGACTGTACCGTATCCTCGATGGCGAGAGAATCCGTACTGGGGGTAGCGTTGGTCCAGTTCAAGCATGAGCCGGTCGCGGTGCGTCTTCGCAATAATCGAGGCCGCGGCAATGGAGTAAATATCTCGATCCCCTTTTTTGAAGGTAGACTGGGGTATTGGCCAGTCTGGCAGCAGTCGGCCATCTATCAACACGTGTTCGGGTCGAACCGGGAGATGGTCAAGGGCCAACCGCATGGCTTTCAAGCCCGCCTGATAGATATTGATCCGATCAATCTCCTCGACCTCAACCAGCCCGATGCCAATGCCCGTTGCGATCTGACGAATCTCCGCCTCAAGACGTTCCCGAGCCTTGTGTGTCAAGGTCTTGGAATCGCGTACGCCCGTTGGAAAGGACTCCGGCAAACATTCACCCGACAGTCTGGGCGGAAGAACCACTGCGGCGGCTACCACCGGGCCGGCAAGGGGCCCCATGCCGACCTCGTCTACGCCAGCAACTCTATGCAGCCCCGCTCGCCACAGGTTTTGCTCAACAACCAGTTTCGGATAAGTCAGGCGGGAAGCCACAGAGTTTTCTATCGGGCGTCCGATGCTTCCGGGGCAGTTTGCTTGCGTGCATAGACGGCAAACATGGGATCAGAGCCGCCCGGATTGGGACTCCAGTCCTCAAAGGTCGCGGCCTCGTAACCGCCCGCCTGCTGGAAATAGGCGGTAATCAGCTCGGCCCGACCCTGATCTCTCAATATCTGCCACAGACGGATCGCCTTGGTTGGAAACATCCGGTTGGAATACAGCACCAGAAAGGGACAGCCGGGCTTCAATATCCGATTCACTTCAGCGAAAACTTCTACCGGTCGGATCATGTATTGAATCGAAACGGTGACAACCACGCCGTCAAAGGAGGCGTCAGCAAAGGGGAGCTGCGGATCGACGTTGAGGTTGTGGACAATATATTCATCCAGGTCCGGGTTATCCGCCATCTCCTCGGCGTTCAGCCCGAGTCCGATACATTTTTGCTTCACAAACCCTTCGGGCAGATGTGTACGCCAACTGCTCATAAGATCCAAGAGGACACCGCCCGGCGCAAACGTCTGGGCAATACATTGGCCGGCGGCAGCAATCGCTCCATCATCGATATGCACCAGTTTGCGCGGCAGCGTATAAAAGAGCGCATCGTCGTTTTCGTCGAGACGCTCAAACATGTCCGAGGTCAAACGATGGTCCATAGCGTCCAGACTATGACTGAAAAAACCCGGTTAGATGCGTGACGGTTTCTTCGGGCTTTTCAAACGGCGGCGCATGACCACAGTCGGAAATCATAACGAATTGCGCCCCTTCAATCCCCTCATGATAGGCATGTCCGTGGGCGAGCGGGATCAACTGGTCGGACTCGCCCCAGATAATCATGGTCGGGACAGTCACCCGGTACAGCCGGCTGCGCAGCTTTGGATTGCAGAGATAGGGATTCCAGCCCACCCGGGCCGTGGCTTCGCGGGCACGCAGAGCGTTTTCCAGGACCTCTTGGGGCGGGTCATCCGGGATAAAACTCCTGGCGAGTTCCGACTCTGGCTCATGGAAGACTAAACGGCGCGTTTCCTGTGGGTCTGCCGCAAAAATATCGGCCATGTGAGAGCCGGGCACGCGGAGCCCGGCAGGGTTAATCAGGGCCAGCTTTTTCAGGCGGTTGCTGTAGCGCGTCGCCAGCTCGGCGGCCAGCCATCCCCCGAGCGAGAGGCCCGCCACATAGGGCTGGTCGAGCCCTATGTGGTCCATCAAATCCGTATAGTGAAAAACCAAGTCTTCTATGGTATCTATCTGCTCCAGCCCCTCAGACCGGCTAAAGCCCGGATGGCCGGGGACATACACGGTATAATGCTGCGCGAGCTGTTCAAAAAAAGGCAGCCAAGCCACCTCTCCACCCGCACTGTGAAGATACAGGAGTGGGTCTCCATTCCCGCCGCTGAGCATTTGGATGTTCTTGCCACGGATATCAAGAAACTCTTCCTGAAAGGCCATGATCTCTCCTTATTGCCGGTTGCAGTCTTCGTGGTCGATTCGACCCCCGTGTACCACACACCTACCCGTTTGCCTAGCGATTTTGGGCGGGACGAATGACGGATAAGGCCTGGGGAATCGCCCGCACCGTCACCGGTAGGGAGCCCAGGCGCTCACCGTCGGCGTAAATATCTCCTTGGGCCTCCGAACGGATAACCATGTCTCTCCCGCGTAGACTCTCTATTCCAGTCAGATAGACGTGAGTGCCGCTAAAGACGCGCGGGAAAGCCCGCAGCAGGAGTTCCCACTTGCCCATCCCATGCACCACACAGGCATCCAGGATACCGTCATCAATCCGGGCTCCGGGCACGAGATTCATGCCCCGCCCCGAACTCCACGAGTTACCGACCGCAATCAGCCAGCTATAGCAGCACTGCTCATGACCGTCGCAGCGAATCGTGAACGTCTGTGGCGCTGAAAGAAAGACGGACAGAACGGTCAATGCCGAATACACGGCGTTAAAGCGAAAGCGGCCCATTAGGTTTGAGCGGCGGTTAATCTCTGCCGCCAAACCGACCAACGCAACCGAAAAAAAATAACGCTCATGCGCCTGCCCAACGTCAATACGAGGAACGGGCTGGGCAGAGGGTGCGCCATCTTGAGCGATCAACTCGCATGCCTCGGTCAGGCGCAGCGGGATATCCAGGCCGCGCGCGATATCGTTACCGCGACCGGCCGGAATAATGCCCAGCGTCGTAGGCGTTCCGACGAGACTGTTTGCGACCGCATGAATTAAGCCGTCACCGCCCACTCCGACCACCAGCGTACAGCCGTCGGCCACTGCCTGATGGGCCAACACACCAGGGTCGGTTGGCGAGCTGCTATACAGCACTTCGTGTGGGCATCCTCGCCGTTGCAGTTCCAGGCTGGCCTGGCGGGCAATCTTCGCTCCCCGTCCTCCACCCGAGGTCGGGTTAACAATAAGGCGGGCCGTCGGCATCGGGGTGCTCGCCTTTACTCGCTCGCTCGTAGTCCGCCGCGCTCAAGGTGGGCCTGCAGAAAATTTCGGCTTCCATCCGCAGCCATGCTGGCCGAGGCTGAGAGCTCGAGGCAGAGTGCGGTTGCCGCAACGATTTGGGCAAACCGGTACACCTTGCCCTCTCCCCAGCAGTTCATCAGTTGCAGATAAGAGCGTGCGTGCGGCAGGCTCGTCCCCCCCCCGAGCGTGCCCACCTCTAAACCGGCAAACCGAATGGAAAGGTGCAGGCCCGCACTGACCGGGCTGACCGTCACCTGCGCCATACTGCTCGTGCCAACCATGCCCAAGTCCTGGCCGGTAGCGGCAAAAATAGCCGCGATGGCTGAGGCTGGAGTGAAGGCAAAAGATTGCATGCCGCTCGCGTGCGCACCGTGGAGTCCGGCATGTTCCAGAGCAAGGACATCCGTAGCCTCAACGCGCAGGACTCGCCGGAGAACCGCGTTGGACAGGGTGATTTCGGCATGGACAACCTTGCCGTGCCCCGGAAACTGAAAAAAAGCATGACTCGGTTTTTTATCACCCCCCATATTGGCTTCGAGGAATACCCGCAGCGGCCTGATGCCGGACTCGGCTGCAAAGCGTTCGCCAATATAGGCATGGTTGAGCGCATAGGCGTTACGCGTCATCATATTGGGCCCGCAGGCATCGCCGGTCGTGAAACGGTATAAGACGTGACACATGGGCCCGACCACATGGGTCTGCACCTCGTGCAGCACCGCATGGCGACTGAGCAAATGCTCCGAGAGCGAGGGGTGGTCTGGGTCTTTGAGCCAGGCAGCCATATCCTCGGCATGCGCTGCGACCCAATCGGCCAGGGTAAGGGCCTCCTGCGTAGAAGAGAGCACAAAGCACGAGTCTCGTGTAATCCGGTCGGCCAGCACATACGTACGGACGCCGCCGGCCAGCGCCACGGCGGTCACTCCGCGTTGAATCGATGCCGAGAGTCCGCCTTCGGTATGGGCCAGAGGGACAAAAACCTGATCTTCGTGTCGACCGTGCTCGTGCAGTTGCCCCTGTCGGTCGAGTTCGTACCGGCCCCAGTTCAGCGTCAGCGGGCCAACGACCCCAACGGGCAGTGTCATCTGGCCGGTCAAGCATTCCTGGAAGGGGGTCAGCGCATCGAGTTGGCCGTCTAACACGTGCTGGTATTCAGCATCCCAGTGGGCCAGAGTCCGCAGACGTTCTTGGCGTTCGGCAATCCATTGGGGCGTATTGCCTCGCGGCCAACGGGGAAAGCGGGCCGCAGAGGACCTCTTAGGAGACGGGCCCGGCCGACTCATTCTTCTGCCGGGCTTTCTGCTTCGGGGAGGTGAAGCCGCCGGGCCTTGTTCTCAATGTCTCGCCTCACCCCACCAAACAGAGTCTGTCCATCAATGCCGATCAGCAGCGCCTCTGCTTTCAGGGCCTCATACATCGCCTCCATCAGCCGTAACAACTCGTCTCGCATCTGGAGAAAGACCGGGCCGAACTGAGGTTCACGTTCCAACACTGCGCGCAAATAGAGTTCGGCAAATGCCAGATGGCGAGCCTCATCACGCAAAATACGGTTCGCGATGGTGGCAAAGAGAGAGGTGGGATGGGCCTTTGCCAGGATGCTGTAGAAATGGCGGGCCAGAATATCGCTGAGCAGTATCCCCCACAGCCATTCAACCCGATCCCGCGATTTGAACAGGCGCGCCTGATAGCGAAACATATCTTTGAGTTGGCGGACTTCGAGCGGACGCTGGTTCAGGGCGTTATAGAAGCGGGTCAGGGTCTCGAAATGGCGGGCTTCATCCAAAAGAAAGGTGGAGAGATAGAGTTGGGCTTCAGTCTCATGGGCGGCAAAACATTGCGGGATGGTCGAGCTGGCCCCGATCATGGCCGTTTGCTCACCCAGATAGATCGGAGTCAGCACCATGGCCAAAGCCCGCTGTTCGTGACGGTCGAGCGACAACGGCTGCGTCCAGTCAATTTCGGCCGCTGACCACTGCCCCTCAACGCCCTTCCGGAACAGGTCCATGAGCTTGGCGTTCTCAATGCGGGGGAATACCCGGATCACTTGCCCCAACCCCTCTCCATTACCGACAGTAAGGCAGCACCATAGCAACCCCTCCCCGACTACTCAAGTAAACGTGAAGTAAAGATCAAGGGATAGAGTTCGGGTGTCGGCATACGAGTCCGCCTGATATGAACAGTCCTGTTGCTCTCGGATAGTAAGAATTTTTCATATGCCCGTGTTTCCGCCCATAGTCACCTGTTGCTTGTTTGTTTTCGATTTAGGTGGAGGCTGCGTGTTGCGCTCACTCTTCGGACATATCCCGTACCCTTCCCGTGTGGAGAAAAGATGAAAGGCCTCTCAATACGACCGTTACAAACGGACGAGTCGGCGTTGCTGAGAGCGCTACGGATGCGGGCGCTTAGGAATGCTCCTGATGCCTTTGCCCAGACAATTGGGGAAATTCAGGACAAGCCGGAAACGTACTGGCAGCAACTTGCAAAAAATTTACGCCTTTCACATCACGAATTCTTTATTGCTTTTCTCAATGAGGAACCCGTCGGCATCACCTACGGACACCTGGAAGTCGCCGATAGACACGTCGCTCAGGTTGGCAGCATGTGGGTTTCTCCCACGGCGCGCGGCAAAGGAATTGGCAAGCGACTTCTTCATAGGACACTATCCTGGGCCACCGCTCAGGGGGCCCAGCGCATGAGGCTGTGGGTCACCGCCGACAATAGTCCCGCGACGAAACTGTATAAATCCTCAGGTTTTGTTCCTACCGGGAAAACCGATCTGCTACCCTCCCACCCCGACCTGCACGTTATCGAGATGGAAAGAGAGTTGGGACCGTAAGACGGAGCACGACTACAACGGCTTGGCCACACGCTGAGCAAACACCTCCTCAGCCGCAGCTTCTCCACTCCGCACACAGTCGGCAAGACCAACGCCTCGATAAGCGTTGCCGGCAAGAGCCAGACCTGGATGCTCGGCCGCTTGTTTTTCAATCTCGTCAACGAGTTGAAGATGCCCGACACGGTACTGCGGCATGGACTGCGGATAGCGGGCGATACGAGTCAGGAGGGGTTCAGCCTCAATCCCGAGCAACTGGTGCAACTCACTGCGGACCAGAGCGCGGATTTCAGCGTCATCCCGCTCAAACAGTTCGGCCTGAAGCGCTCCCCCCACAAAAGTGCGTAATAGGGCGTGATCGCTCGGCGCGCGTCCAGTATATTTCACGCTCGAAAAAGTCCCGGCAAGAATGGAACGCTGCTCTACCCGTGGCACCACAAAACCGAACCCGTTCAGCGGATGAGGAATCTGGTCGCGACGATAGGCCATATTCACCGTGGCCGTGGAGCTGTAGGGAATGCCGGAAAGATGCTGACTCAAAGCGTGGTCAAACCTATGCACAAGCTGAGCCGCGGCAAAGGCCGGCGTCGCCAGTACCAGGCCATCGGCGTGAAAATTGGAGCCGTCGGCACAGTCCACCGTCCAGCGGGTCTCGTCCGACCCCGCCGGTTGATAGCGGACGCTCGTTGCCGGACACTGCTGACGCAGGGTTCCGCTGGTGAGGCGTTCGGTCAGAGTAGAAACGAGGCGTTGCATGCCGGTTTGCAAAGTCACAAACAAACTCCAGCGTGCGCCGCTCGTGTCCCTGGTCGTCTGAGGACTGCGGCGAGCCGCTCGCCAGAGCGCATAAATCACGCTCCGATGCTCACGCTCCATGTGCAGAAAACGCGGCATGGTTGCGGCAAGGCTAAGCTGGTCGGGGTCGGCCGTATAGATGCCGCCAATAAGGGGTTGGGCAATGCGTTCGAGCGCCTCTCGCCCGAGCCGTCTCCGGACAAATGAGCCAAGGCTTTCGTCGTTTTGTTCCTTGGCTCGAGGCAATACGAGATCGAGCGCCATGCGCAGCTTCCCCGGCCAGGAAAAAATACGCGATCGGACCAGGGGACCAAATTGGGTGGGAGCCAGTAACATAAACCCTTGCGGCAGGGGTTCAAGCTTCCCTTTGTGTACGACAAACGTAGACCGGTGCGCGTCGTTAGTACCCAGGAGCTCCGGCTCAAGACCAAGGCGACGACACAGAGCCAGAGCCCAAGGTTTTTCCGAAATAAAAGAATCCGGTCCGAGCTCAAACAGAAAATCGTCTCTCTGTTCCGTTTCAATCACTCCGCCAAGCCTGTCGCTAGCCTCCAGCAGCGTGAATCGAAGCGGCTGCTCTCGTTCCCGGCTCAATTCTTCGAGTCTGTGGGCCGCAGCAAGACCGGCAATACCACCACCGACAATAACGATATGGGGTGCTCTGGGCTTACTCTCTGGAGAAAGAGACATACGGCAGCTTCGTGGCGGGTTATGCGACGCCCACCCGCGCTATTGATTCAGGATCGCTTGGACCATCTCGGCAATCATCTGGATAAAGCCTGGATGTGCGTTGACCGTCCGGGCACGGATCATATTCAGACCGTTCCGTTCGGCAATTCCCCTCGCCTCGCTATCCAGATCGTACAGAACCTCGATGTGGTCGCACACAAAGCCGATGGGAACGACGACTGCATCGCGTGCCCCCCGGGCGGCAAGCTCCTTAAGCACCTCACCGATATCCGGCTCCAGCCACGGCACCTGGGGCGGGCCGCTACGGCTCTGATAAGCTACCGACCAGTTTGCGCGCCCAATGCACTCCGCGACCAGACGCGCGCCCTCTTCGACCTGTCGGACGTATTCCCGGCTGCTCGGCATGGAGGTCGGTACACTATGGGCGGTAAAAACCAGAGGGGTCGCCTTCCGGCGGTCCGCCGGAAGAGAGGAAAACGCCTGCTGCGTCAGATCGGCCACGGCCTGGATGAACAAAGGGTGATTGTGCCAGCCAACGGTAAAAGCAACCTGGGGTGCAAGCGGCCCCACTCTTTCTCTGGCCTCTTCCACATTCGTTTTATATCGCGCCCAGCCAGCCTCGCTCTGCTGGGCGGAGAGAATGAATCCAACGGCGTTTTTCACTCCATCCCGCCCCATCTGCTCCAGGGTCTCGAAGATATAGGGATGCCAGTTCCGCATGCCGACATATACCGGCAGCGGCTGACCTTCTTGGGTCAGATAGCGTCGCACTGCTTCCGCTTGACGAAAGGTGATCTCGTTCAAAGGCGAGCGGCCGTCAAACAGCTCGTAGTGTCGGATGACTTCTTGTAGCCGGGCCGGCGGTACGGGACGACCACGCAGGACATTTGCTAAAAAAGGCCGGACATCGTCCATTTTTTCCGGCCCGCCAAAGGCAATCAAAAGAACGGCGTCGTATTGCATAGGAAGTAGGCTGTGATTTGCGCCTTTTTGACGGCGGGACTCTCACCGTTCCCGACTCGAAATTTCATGCACCATATCGACCAGCGCAATCACCTGATCAACCGAAGTTTGCGGTAAAATGCCGTGGCCCAGGTTGAAAATATGCCCGCTCCTCCCCCTGGTCTGCCCCAGAATACGTTGCACCTGCTGGCGTAACGTATCGAGTGGAGCGAAAAGCGCTAAGGGATCAAGATTGCCCTGCACCGCCCGGTCTTCACCGATCCGCTGCCAGGCCGTATCAAGATCGATTCGCCAGTCCACTCCAATCACCTCCCCGCCCGCTTCGGCCAGCAGTTCCAGCAGACCGGCCGTTCCCGTCCCAAAATGAATGATGGGGACACCCGGCGTCAGTCCTTGGATGAGCGCCTGCATATGGGGCAATAAAAAGGCTCGATAGTCCTGGGGCGCCAGACAGCCAACCCAGGAATCAAAGAGCTGAATGGCCTGCGCCCCGGCCGTAATCTGACCGTTCACATAGGCGGTGATCGCTCGTACCAAATGCGCCATAAGCGCGTTCCAGGCCTCAGGGTCCTGGTACATGAGGCGCTTGGTTTCCAGATACTGGCGTGACGCGCCGCCCTCAATCAAATACGACGCCAGGGTGAAAGGCGCGCCTGAGAAACCGATCAGGGGGACATGGCTGGGTAAGCTGCTGCGAATCTTGCGAACGGTTTCAAACACAAAGGGGACGGATTCTTGGGGCGACACCTTCTGCAGAGCGTCGATATCTTTTTCCGAACGCACCGGACGATGAATAACCGGTCCATCGCCGGCGGAAAATTCCAGCCCAACGCCCATAGGCTCAATAATGAGCAGGATATCCGAAAAGAGAATGGCCGCATCCACGCCGAGACGTTCAACCGCTTCCAGGGTCACTTGCGCGGCGAGGTCGGGCGTCTTGCACAATTCAAGAAAGGGCACGCGTTCGCGTAACGCCCGGTATTCGGCCATATACCGCCCGGCCTGTCGCATGAGCCAGACGGGGGTATACGGGGTCGGCTCCCCCCGGCAGGCGCGCAGAAAAACCGGAGTCTCCATGACCTGCTAAACTACCACACGCAACGGACAGCAGCAGCCCCACTGCCCTTGCCGCCTATTCCAGGCTTCGGATACAAAGCAAGAAAAAAGGAGTATCATCTATGGCAGAGACAGGAACCCATCATGTGGCGACAGTTAACGGCTTTCGGATGCATTATGTGATTGCCGGCTCGGGCTACCCCCTGGTTTTTGTTCACGGCTGGCCGCAGAGCTGTTATGAGTGGCACAAGATCATCGGTCCGTTGTCGGAGCAATTCACGGTGATCACGCCCGACCTGCGTGGGCTGGGAGACTCCGAGCGTCCGCTGAACGGCTACGACAAACGTACCCTGGCCTCGGACGTGTATGAACTCGTCACATCGCTCGGCTTTGAGAAAATCGGACTGACCGGCCATGACTGGGGTGGCGCGGTCACGTACTATCTGGCCTACGATCACCCGGAAATGGTCGAGCGGTTGATGATCCTCGATATGATTCCGGGCCTGGGCCGTAAGGGCGATAAAATGGACATCGCGGTGGCCCAGCGACTGTGGCACGTCTTCTTCCACGCCGGCATGCCCGACCTGGCCGAAAAGCTGGTCAGCAATAATATCGAAACCTATTTGCGGCACTTTTATAATTCAACCGTGTACAACTACAGCCCAAAGGTGTTCACCGACGAAGATGTGGCCGAGTACGTGCGGGTCTATTCCGCGCCAGGAGCACTCCGCGCCGGGTTCCAGTATTACCGCACGGGCATTAACGAAGACCTGGAGAACCTGAGTTCGTGTACGGAAAAACTCAAGATGCCGGTCCGCGCCTGGGGCGGCCAATTTTTGGGCAATATTGTTCCGATCTGGCAAGGCGTGGCGGACAACGTTGAAGGCGGCCAAGTCGAAGAGTGCGGTCACTTTATTGCGGAAGAAAAGCCGGATTTTGTGATTGCCCAGGCCAAGGAGTTTTTTGGTCCTCTGCAACGATAATCCCAGACTGAGCCGGGCAGCTCCCTGGTCGTTGGAACCAAGCCAGACTTCGCCTATAATCCGGTTGGTGGAGGTGGATGTATGAAGAAAGCGGCGGTGGCGGAACAGATCCAGACCACAGACCTCGGGGCTGAAGCGGAAGCGCGCTATCTGAATTACGCCCTGAGCGTGATTACCTCACGGGCCTTACCCGACATCCGCGACGGCCTCAAGCCGGTACAGCGGCGGCTACTGTACGCCATGCACCAGAACCTGCGACTTGGAGGTGACGCCCGGCCGCGGAAGTCGGCAGCGGTAGTGGGCGAGGTCCTGGGCAAATACCATCCGCATGGAGATCAGGCCGCCTATGAGGCCATGGTGCGGTTGGCCCAACCATTTTCGCTGCGCTACCCGCTGGTTCAGGGAGAAGGCAATTTCGGGTCGCTCGATGGCGATGGCGCGGCGGCCATGCGCTACACAGAGGCCAAGCTCGCCCCGTTATCCGAAGAGTTGTTCCGTGACCTGCGCGGCGCGACCATACACTATCGTCCCAACTACGATGCTACCCTGGACGAGCCGGTCGTCCTGCCCTCGGCTATTCCCCAACTCCTGCTCAACGGCGCCAGCGGCATTGCCGTTGGCATGGCCACCAGTATTCCACCCCATAATTTTACGGAAGTCATCAACGCCCTGCTGGCCATGATTGCTGACCCGACATTGACCACCGCGGGACTACTCAAACATATCAAGGGCCCGGATTTTCCAACCGGAGGCGAAATCCTGACCAGCAGGCGTGAGCTGCGCGAAATCTATGAAAAAGGCCAGGGAACGATCAAACTGCGCGGCAAGTGGAAGGTCGAGTCCCTGCCGCGCGGTAAGCGTCAGATTGTCATTACCTCCCTCCCGTATACCGTCAACAAGGCCCAACTGGTGGAAAAGATTGCCGAGTTCGTCAGCAGCCGAAAAATCCCGCAGGTCATCGATGTCCGGGACGAATCGACCGACGATATTCGCATTGTCCTTGAACTCAAAGGCAACACCTCGGACGAGCTGGCCATGGCGTATTTATGTCGGCATACGTCGCTGCAAACGTCCTTTTCGATCAACCTGACCTGTCTGGTGCCAACCGGCAACCCGGAAGTCGGCCAACCCCTCCGTGCGACCCTGTCCGACCTGTGCCGATACTTCCTGGACTTTCGTTTTGAGGTGGTCACCAAACGCTTCGAGCACGAGTTGGAGGAACTGGAAACCCGCCTGCATATTCTTGCCGGTCTGGCCCTCATTGCCGACCAGCTCGACGCGGTCATCCGCCTCATCCGGAGTGCGGCCTCCCGCAAGGACGCGCGGGAGAAACTCCGGCAGAGTTTTCAGTTGACTGAGGTTCAGGCCGACGCCATCCTCGATATTCGCCTCTACCAGCTCGCCCGCCTGGAAGTTGAAAAGGTTCAGACCGAACGCCGTGAGAAAGAAGTTCGTGCGCAGGCATTACGTCGGCTGTTGAGGAGCAAGAGCCAGCGCTGGACGGTTATCCGGGACGAACTGGAAGCCCTAGGTAAGCAGTATGGCGACCGACGCCGGACCGCCCTGCGCTCGGGCGAACAGCTCAATTACGACCCGGACGCCTATATTGTCCATGAGGAAGCCACGGTCGTCCTCAGCCGGGATGGCTGGATGAAGCGCGTCAGAGAACTCAAGGACCCGACCAGCACCCGTCTCCGGGAGGGCGACGACCTCAAAGCCGTCCTTCAGGGGACAACCCGCGACCGCCTGGCCGTTTTCACCAACCGCGGTATGCTCTACGTCCTGCGCATTAATGCCGTTCCGGCAACGACCGGCTATGGAGAGCCCATCCAGACCCTGTTCAATTTTCAGGACGGTGAACAGGTTGTGACAGCCCGCCTTATCCCGGATCGCTCACCGGAAAGCCCGACCCAGCAGAACGGCGTAGCAGCGGCCAAGCCGGGCCAGGACGATCTGTTTGCGCTCAGCGCCGCCCCTCAGGCCACGGTCGAGCGGGGACCGGCCTTACTCCTAGCGACGGCTAAGGGCCTGGGGTTTCGTTTTGAACCCAATGTCGAAGAAACCACCCGCAACGGCAGAAAGATCGCCCGCTTATCCGTAGATGACGCAGTCATTGCCGTCCAGCCGGTGAACAGCGGGCGGACGGTGTGTGCCACGGCGGCTGGATATCTCTTGGCTTTCCCCACCGAAGATATTACCGAATTATCCGGAGCCGGGCGCGGGGTTATTCTCATGCGCCTGGAGAAAGACGATCGTTTGGTTGGGGCGGTCACGAGCGAACCGGGCGCGGGTGTGACGGTTATCAATAAAGACGGGAAAGAGCGGAAAATTCCACTACGGGATATTCCGTTAGGCAAACGGGCTGGAAAGGGTCGTCGTATTGTCAAACGCTCGACGCTGGTGGGGGTACAACAAAACGGCACCCGGGGCGTCTCGAAGGGTGGAGTGGAAGGGGCAGAGGCGTAGTATGGCAGTCCAAAAGCAAGCCTACACGGCAAAAGATATTACCGTTCTTGAGGGGCTCGATCCGGTTCGCAAACGGCCCGGGATGTATATCGGTGGAGTTGACACGACCGGGCTGCACCACCTCGTCTGGGAACTGCTCGATAATGCAGTGGATGAAGCCATGAACGGCCATGCCAGTCGTATTGAGGTGACCCTGCATAAAGACGGCTCAACCGTCACCGTGGCGGATAACGGGCGGGGGATTCCGGTAGACCTGCATCCGCAGTTCAGGAAGCCCGCCCTGGAGTTGATTCTGACCACCCTCCATGCCGGCGGGAAATTCAGCGATCAGAATTACGCCCATTCCGGGGGTCTGCACGGCGTGGGGGCTTCCGTCGTCAACGCCCTGGCCGACGATATGCGGGCCCGTATCCGCCGGGATGGTGTGGAGTGGGAGCAGCGCTTTCGGCGAGGCAAGGCCACCACACCGCTCAAAAACAAGGGTGAGGTGCGCGGCCACGGCACCACTCTGACCTTTCATCCCGACCCCGATATTTTTCCGTCCATTACCTTCAAACCTGAGCGGATTGCCGAAAGATTGGAATCCAAGGCCTATCTGCACAAAGGACTGACGCTCGTCTTTCGGAACGAGGCAAAGGGGCAAACCCAGCAATTCCTGTATCAAGACGGCCTCAAAGCCTATCTCCGCAAGCTGCTCGCCAACAGCGAAAAAAAGGCGGTTATTCAGGACATCTTTCACATTGAACGCGCCGCCTCGCCCCCGCTGGAATGCGTCCTGACCTGGACGGAATCACCGGAAGAACGCATCCACTCGTTTGTGAACGGGATTCCCACCCCCTTCGGCGGTACGCATGAAGCCGGCTTAAAAACCGCTATTGTCAAGGCCGTTCGCAATTATATCAACGTCAACAATCTGACACCCAAAGGGGTATCGATTACGGCCGACGATACGCGTGAAGGGCTGGTCGCCATTCTCAGCCTGTATCTCAAACATCCGCAGTTTCAGGGTCAGACCAAAGAAAAACTCGGCAACCCGGAAGCCACGGCGCAGATTGACGGGATGGTCCGGACCGCCCTGGAGAATTTTCTGCTCCATAACCGCTCCCAGGCGGAAACGATTGTCCAGCGGGTGATATTGGCGGCCCGCGCGCGTTCGGCCTCACGGGCGGCCTTGGAAACCGTGCGGAGTAAGGGGTCGGTCTCCCATCGTCTGAACCTGCCCGGCAAGCTGGCCGACTGTTCCTCAACCAGCCCGGCGAAGAGCGAACTGTTCATTGTTGAGGGAGATTCCGCCGGCGGCTCAGCCAAGCAGGGCCGGGACCGGGGCTTCCAGGCTATTCTGCCGCTCCGCGGCAAGGTGTTGAATACGGAACAAGCCTCGCTCAATAAAATTCTGACCAATAAAGAATTAAACGATATTGTGTCGGCCTTGGGCTGTGGCGTGGGCAAGGCGTTTAACCTGTCCAAGCTTCGCTATCACAAAGTCTGCCTGTTGATGGATGCCGATTCGGACGGCAACCATATTTGTACACTCCTGTTGACCTTTTTTTACCGTCACCTGCCCGAACTGATTCGCGCCGGCTGTGTCTATATTGCCAAGCCGCCGCTGTATAAAATCGAAGTCGGCAAGGAAATCCACTGGGCAGACGATGACGCGGCCAAGGAACGCCTGCTGGCTCAGCAAAACGGGCATGCCAGCAAGGCCCAAGTCCAGCGTTTTAAGGGCTTGGGTGAGATGAATCCTCACACCCTCAAGGAAACGACCCTCGACCCGCGCACGCGCACCTTGCTCCAAGTCTCTATTCAGGACGCTGAACGGACGGAAAAGGCCATCCAAACGCTGATGGGCAAGGATGTCCAGCCGCGCTTCAGCTTTATCATGGAACGGGCCCCCCGGGTCGAAGACGTAGACGTGTAATGTCCAAGCGTCACCCCAGCCTGGTTCCCCTCTCTCGCGAGCATCATCACGGCCTCCTGCTCGCCTTCCGTATCAGGCACGGGCTCCCGAAAACGCGCCAGCCCCACGACAGTCCACAAGAGCAGGCGGTCGATACGGTGCGATTCTTTCGAGAGAGTCTGACACCCCATTTTACCGCAGAAGCCGATATTCTCTTTCCGGCGGTTCGAGCCATGCAGCCTCAGACGTCTCCTCTGCTCGACCAGCTCCTTCAGGAACATACGGCCATGCAGGAGTTGGTGAATCACATTGACCAGCAGCCCCCTGCCGGGTCACAGCTGACGGGATTGCTGACCTCGTTCGGGACTCTCTTAGAGCGGCATATTCGATGCGAGGAACGCGAACTCTTTCCGGTATACGAGGCACACGTTTCTGAGGCCGAGGCGGCACGCATAGAACGCGCAATCTACTACATGATCGGCGACGGTCTTGCTTGACAGTCGGAGTCACAACCGGATAGGGGAAGCAGGAGACGGTGCGAGCGAATCTCATGAATACGAGGAGGGTATAGTATGGAGTTCTTACACACTATGATTCGGGTCAACGACTTGGACGAGTCACTCAAATTCTACTGCGACGGACTGGGCATGAAACTGCTGCGCAAACAGGACTATCCGGGCGGTGAGTTTACTCTGGCCTTTGTGGGCTACGGTGACGAGAAGAACAACACCGTTGTTGAGCTGACGCATAACTGGGGCACCTCGAGCTATGACCAGGGAAACGCCTTTGGGCATTTGGCTATCGGGGTGGATGATATCTATCAGACCTGCGACGAACTCAAAGGAAAAGGCATCAACGTCGTTCGCGAGCCCGGCCCGATGGCGCACGGCGGCGCGGTTATCGCCTTTATTGAAGACCCGAATGGCTACAAGGTCGAACTGATCGATCTCAAAGGCGCCCGCGGATAGAACGAGCCGACACGCCACGAAAAGGAGTTCTCTGTGTTACAACCCGCAAAAGACTCAATTGACGTTGGGATTTTTGTCAAAGACATCCGCACCATGCTCGATTTTTACCAGGGCACGCTTGGCCTGGAAAAGACCGAGGAAGTGCCGACCGCCTTTGGCACCATCCATCGCTTCCGGCATGGTACGAGCGACATCAAGCTTATGGACCCCAAAGAAGTCCCGCCGGCCGCACCAAACGGTTTTGGTAAACGCTTGGGCATCGGCTATCTCACCTTTGTGATCAAAGACCTGAGCGGGCTGTGTGCGGCCCTCAAGGACAAAGGCGCGGAGTTCACTATCCCGGAAACCGAAATCCGCCCCGGCACCCGGATCGCCATGATCAAGGACCCCGAGGGCAATATCCTGGAGTTTGTCGAGCGCGGCTAAAGCACCGGAGAGGGCGCTCGGCCCTCTCCTCTCTAGGAGAGTGAGAGGGCCGTCTTGTGACGATCAAAGAATTACACAGGTCACGGTAACGGACGGAAGACATCAGTCCTCCCCTCATAACTTCCTGGTCGCAGTCGGGGTGTCGCTAGGCTTAGCCGTCCTGCTGACCAGGCGTAAAACCGGACTGTCGTGGTGAGTCGCGGTCGGGGCGGCTGGCCGGCCCGAGTTGTTAGCCACGCTGGATGAACCCACCCGTGTTGCCGTCGGGATCGTTGACCATAGCCATGCGCACCCCGGGTCGGACCTCGGTCTCAGCCATGCTGAACTCCACGCCCCTGGCTTGTAACTCGACGCACAGGGCGCTGATGTCGTGAACCCTAAAGCTGATGTAGCGGAGCCCGATCTGTTTCTCTAGGCCGATGGTTCCGGCTGCTGGAACCTGTTTAGGGTCAATCAGCTTGATGTCGCTGGTGCCGAAGTGGAGCCGGTGCAGGGTGCCGAACTGGGTGGGCAGTTCCTCGCTCTTGTTGAGGCCCAGCACCTCCTGGTAAAAGTCCAGGCTTTTGGTGATGTCGCTGACAACAATACCGAGGTCGACAGAATCTTTAGCTGGATTGAGTGGCCTACATACTCCTTTGGGGGTCATTGACCCGAATCATGGCGGGCAGGAGTTGAATAACCTTCCTCCTTCGTGCGTGTGCCCCAGACTGTTGTGAGTAGGGCCAGCCTACCAAGCGCACACCGGTTATACAACGAATGTGGGTCGTCCGGTTCAGCGTCCTTCGCCGCTGAACCGGACGAGGGCATCTTTGATGTGGTCGGCCTCGTCTTTGGTCAGTCGAGCCTTGCAGGCGGGAAACAGCGCACGTTCTTCGCGGTGGCCGTGGCGAGATTTTCGTAGCGACCTGCGTCCAGACGGGACTCCAGACCGATGACTATGAACTTACGCGCTCTTCCGCCGCCGGCCTCCCGGACTAAAGTGCCGAATGGCACCGCTGGCAATGCGTGCTCCGCGCGATGCCTCGGGCTTGGCAAACCGGCGGATGGTGAAATGCGTTGGTTCAAAACCCTTGATCATCTTGCGGGGGACCTCTTTGCCCAACAGGCTTTCGATGGCGCGCACAGCCTCGACCTCGTCGGACGAGGCAAATGTGAGCGCCTCGCCTGTCGCCATGGCCCGGGCGGTCCGGCCGATGCGGTGGACGTAGTCTTCCGGCCGGTTGGGAACGTCGAAATTCACCACATGGGAAATGCCCTCAACGTCAAGGCCACGCGCGGCAACATCGGTTGCAACTAAGACATCAACCTTTCCGCTCTTAAAGTTATTGAGCACCTGCGTGCGCACGCGTTGGGTCTTATCGCCATGCAGGGCGGCGACCCGGCGATTCGTCTGAGAGAGACGTTTGGACAGGCGTTCCGCGCGGACCTTGGTCCGCGTAAAGATCAGCACATGCTTGAGGCTGCCGTGCTGAAGGAGATAATGCAACAGGTCGTTTTTGCGTTCGGCTTCCACCAGATAGATCACGTGACGCAGCGTCGCGACCGGTGTGGCCCGGCGTCCGACATCAATCACCTCGGGTTCTCTCAAGGTGTCCTGCGCAAGACGTTCAATCTCCTGTGGCATGGTTGCGGAAAAGAGGAGTGTTTGGCGCACCTGAGGTAAAGCGGCCAGGATACGCCGGACATCGGGGAGAAAACCCATATCCAGCATACGGTCGGCCTCGTCCAGGACGAGCACCTCGACGTCGGCAAGCCGGACGTTGCCGCGATTCAGGTGATCGAGGAGGCGTCCGGGGGTGGCGGTTAACAGCTCTACTCCACGACGGAGCTGGTCGGCTTGTGGCCCGAGCCCGACACCACCGTAGACCACGGTTGAGCGGACCGGCACGTATTTCCCGTAGGTGCGGGCACTTTCTCCTATTTGTACGGCGAGTTCGCGCGTTGGGGTCAGTACCAAAGCCCGGACTGGACCCGACTCGGCGTGGACGAAACGTTGCAGGATGGGCAGGATAAATCCGGCCGTCTTACCCGTCCCGGTCTGGGCACAGGCGAGCATATCTTTACCGCTGAGGGCAATGGGAATTGCCTGAGCTTGCACGGGAGTTGGGGTTTCGTATTGCGCATCTTCCAAGGCGCGTAAGAGCTCGGGTATCAACCCAAGCTCGGAAAACTCAGAACAATCGGCAAGACCGTTCTGCTTACTCTCTGTTGTCAAAGGACTATCTCTTTCTCCATGCTGCCCAGATACACGGATGGGTATGGGCACCGACAAAGCATCGACACGCCGTGTTATTAAACAGAACCTGGGAAACGTGGAACTCGGGTCTGGGCAACCTGAGACCCGCTTCTGAGCGGGATTTCTTACAAAGGAAAAGAGACCTGCTCGCGGTTCATTCTCGTATTATACGGGTCCAGTATACCTGACAAAGAGTGAGAATACTAGTCGAAGATTCTTTCTCATCACAGGCCAAGCGGCTCCTACGCGAGTTCGGTCTTGCGCTTTGTCAGGAGGATGGCCGATCCCAGAGAGACCCCAATCGCACCAACGGCGTAGAGGAGGTAGAAGAGACCCACTTGGGCTTCTTGAGCATCGCTGTACATAAAGAGCAGCAGGTTCAAAATGACGTACAGCGCATACGCATGCGCCATGCCCACCACGAAGCGTTTCATATGCCAGATACCGTAGGCATAGACGAGCAGATAGAGACCGGCCAGGATGCCGGCTATCGCGTTCGGCATCCCGGATAACCGCGCACCAAAGAGCACAAAGCCGGTCGCCTCATTCAGTTGGAGGGGTTTCAGCAAATTCGACACCGCCAGGATAGTAAACAGGATGGCAAAGACCGTGAGTATGGTACCGCGTTCAGCTTGAGCCATGGGGCCTCCTTGTGATCTGAAGTCCAACGTTACAATACTTCCCGCAGCCCGAGCAAGCGCGCCGGACAGGTAGAAATATACAGAGAGTTCCGATACCAGGACCAGAGTCGAAAATGCTCTGATCCCCGAGAGGAGTGTGTGATGACGATACGGTTACGACAGGTATGTTTTGTTGCGGAGAAGCTCGCCCCTGTGGTCGAGGACCTCACATCCATCTTCGGCCTTGAAGTGTGCTTTGTTGATGACGGTGTGGGTGTTTTCGGCCTGGAGAACTCGCTGTTTCCAGTCGGCTCAAACTTTTTTGAGGTTGTCGCACCAACGAAAGACAACACCGCAGCCGGTCGCTTTCTCCGGCGGCGCAACGGCGATGGCGGCTATATGGTCATCTGCCAGTGCGACAGCCGTGAAACGCAACGGGCTCGCAGGGCCCAGGCGCAGGCACTCGGCGTCCGGATTGCCTGGGAGCAGGATATTCACGGCTTCCAGTGCATGCAGCTTCACCCCGGCGACACGGGGGGCGCCTTCTTTGAACTCGACTGGGACCCGAAGAATGAGCCCGAGGGGCATTGGGAGCCCGCTGGTGGAGATGGCTGGGACACCGCCCGGCGGACTGAGGTGGTCAGCGGCTTCTCTGCGGTTGAGTTGCAGTCCCACGACCCACAATCCATGGCCCAGAGATGGGCAGACATCGCGGGCACTCCACTCCGGCAGGACGATCAGGGCCGCCTGAGCTTTCCGCTGGAGAATGCCGACGTGCGGTTTGTTGAGGCCACGGATGGGCGCGGAGATGGTCTGGGTGGAGTTGACCTCGTTGTTGCCGACACCCAGGGGCTGCTGACAAGGGCAGAGCAACGCGGGTGCCGTGTGTCAGATGACCAGGTGGAAGTCTGTGGTGTCCGTTTTTATCTCAAAGACGCGTAGGCCGCACCCTGCCCTAGTTGCCGTACTTCTGATCAATAAAATCCCGGATGACTTCCGGCGGGGCTCCTGCTTCAAATAGCGTCTGCGCATCCTGCGCTTCGTGTAAACAGTGCATTCAACCGGCGGCGTGATCGTCCACAAAGCAATCCAGGAGATTGCCGTGCCCCATGGACCGATCACAGCCACAGTAGCAGTGCAGCCCGGCCAGTACGTCCGGGATGGTTTGAGCGATGATGTAACCGTCTCTGACTGCTCCGCTGAACAGATCGGGCGATAAGGTGGCGGGCAGACTGCTATGGGTTGAGAGCGGGGTTACTAATGGTTTCTTTTCTGGCCCGGGCGTGGTTTCGGCAGTCAGACTCGTCTCGGCCAAAACAATAGCCGGAGAGTGCCCTGGTGCAGCGAGCACGGCACCAAGCCCCAAGACGAGCATGAGAGCGCCTACGATACGGATGACCATGCGTACCATCTCCTTTCGGTCAGTGAGCCGACCCCCACGCTACCATACATCGCTACCCGGCCCAACTACGCAGCAGCCAGCTCTCATATACGGTTATAGCACGTCAAGCTGCATGGGCTGGCGCTGGGAAAATGTATAGAGTTGGGCCGGTCGGTGCGCGCCTCTCCGTGTTTTCAAGAGGGGCTTGAGCAGACCGGATCTGATAATTTTTCGTCTGAAATTTCGACGATCCAGCTGACGATCGAGGATGATTTCATAGACCCCCTGTAGCTCCGCAACCGTAAATTCTTGCGGCAGGAGGCTGTAGACGATATTCGCGTAGCCCAATTTGCTCTGGAGCCTTTGCAGCGCATATTCCGCTATGGCGTTATGGTCGTAGGCAAGCTTAGGCAGATCATGCACCGGGAACCAGGCAATGTCCGAATATTTTTCCCCGAGATAGGGAGTCTGCGCGAGCGGCGGGATGAGGGCAAAATACGCGACCGATACGGTTCGTGCGGAGGGGTCTCGGGTCGCACTGCCAAACGTATACAATTGCTCCAGGTAGAGGTCCTGTACGCCTGTTTTTTCATACAGCTCGCGCTGGGCCGCAGCATCGAGCGATTCGTCCAACTGAACCAGACCACCGGGGAACGCCCAGCGGCCCGCGAACCCACCCTTCTTAATTTTCACCAGCAGCGTGCGGAGGGCTCCCTGGGTAAGGGTAAAGAGCACCGCATCAACGGCTACACGCGGATGAACTTGTTTTGCGCTGCGCTGGCCCTCGTTTGCTCTGCCCACAGGAGCATACTATGCATTGAGTGCCAGCATACGGTCAAGTGAACGCTGGGCACCGATCCGGGTCTCTTCCGGGAGCGTAATCTCAAAACGTCCGTCACGCAGAGAGTCCCGCACCCCTTCGAGCGTAATCATTTTCATATAGGCGCACAGCTTGCAGCTCTTGTAGAATTTCTTCTCCGGGACTTCCAACAGCAAGCGGTCCGACAGACCGCACTCCGTAACGATCAGAAACTCCTGGGCCGGACTTTCTTTAGCGTAGCGCATCATGGCACTCGTTGAGAGCACGGCATCCGCCAGGGCGAGCACATCTTCCCGGCACTCGGGATGGACGAGCACTTTTACCTGCGGGAGTTTGTCCCGTACCTCTTGAATCTGTTCCGGCGTAATCTGATGATGGACGTAGCAGTTCCCCTGCCAGGCAATAATATTCTTACTGGTTTCGTTCTGGACATAACGGGCCAGATTCTCGTCAGGCACAAAGAGAATATTCTCGGTGTCGAGCGCTTTTACCACTTGGACCGCGTTCGACGAGGTGCAACACACATCTGATTCGGCTTTGACATCCGCGGTCGTATTGACGTAACAGACCACCTGAAGATCGGGATATACCTGGCGCAGTTCTTCCTTCCGATCAGCCAACGCCTCCCCCGTGATGCTCTCGGCCAGAGAGCAGCCTGCCTGCAAGTCAGGCAGGAGCACCATTCGCTCCGGATTCACGATCTTGGCCGTTTCCGCCATAAAATGCACACCACAAAAGACAACGATATCAGACGCAACCTGTTTTGACTGGCGGGCCAATTCGAGGGAATCACCTATCACGTCAGCGACCTCAAAAATCTCCGGGCGTTGGTAATTGTGCGCCAGTATGACGGCGTTATGCCGGCGTTTCAGCTCGTGAATCTCATGAATCCAGGCTGCGTATTGCGCACAGGCGTCCAGTGTATAGCCACTGTCGAGTTGCGCCAGGTGCTCGTAGAGCTGGTGTGGAGTCTTTTCTTGAGGTCCGGTCGATCCGTTGTGCATCATCGCTCTCCAGTTCGCACGCTTTAGTTTGCGTAATATAGACACATACTTTTGCGTCATTGTGACGCAAACCGGAGATGATTGTCAACCGGAGAGGGAGTATGATCAGGCGGGCATGGCGTTAACGGCCGGATGGTTCTCACGCCGGGAGAGCGGATGCTGGTTGCGATACGCCAAAAACTGGCCGACCAGATCATAATAGTGCTGCCGGCTACTGAGTTCCTTCATGGCTAAACGCAGGGGCCGACAGGGGCCAAAAAATTTCGCATACCAGTCTATGGTCTTCCTGAATTGAGTGCAGGCCAGTTTCTCTCCACGCTGCTGCACTGCTCGCTCAAAATGCCGTGTCATAAAGGCAACACGCGTCCCTAAGGATGGCTCGGGCGGAGCCGGATGCCCCAGGAAGCCGGCCTGAATATGCTGGAAGACCCAGGGATTGGCCAGCGCACCGCGGCCGATTACGAGGCCCGCGCAGCCCGTTTCTTCGAGCATGCGTTTCGCCGTTGCCGTGTCGCACACATCGCCGTTTCCGAAAACGGGCATGGTTCGTACGGATTCCACGACTGCGCGAATACCATTGAGATCGACCGAGCCACTGAAGGCTTCGGCTCGCGTACGACCGTGAATTGTCAGGGCGGCGACACCTACATCCTCAAGAATAGGCGCCAGCACCGGTGCGTCCAGTTGCGTCTGATCCCAGCCCAGACGCGTCTTCACGGTGACCGGAATTTTGACCGCCCGGGTCACTGTCCGGACGAACGCACCGGTTTTTTTCGGGTCTTTTAACATGGCCGCGCCGGCACCGATTTTGACAACCTTTTCAACCGGGCAACCCATATTGATATCAACGGTATCCGCCCCCTGCTCTTCAAGCCAGACCGCCGCATCGCGGACTTCTTCGGCCACTGGGCCAAAGAGTTGGACACTCAGCGGGCTATCTTCCGGGCGTGTTTCGATCAGTTCAAAGGCCCGACGATTTTTTTCAAGCAACGACCGGGCATGGACCAGTTCGGTTGTCGCCAGACCGAATCCGCCCACTTCACGCATACACCACCGAAACGGGAGGGTCGTGTAACCCGCAAGCGGAGCCAGGAACAGATTCGTCGCAAGGGGGAGAGTGCCTATATGTATCGGAGTCATAACTTCAAGAAGATCATCACCAGTTGAAGAGAGACGATACGCTTCATTATCGCCGGTCAAACTGGCGTTCGAGCTGGCGCACCGAATAGCGAACCATGGTTGGCCGGCCATGCGGACAGGTAAATGGCGAGGTACAATCCAGAAGGGTTTTCACCAAAGCGTGCATGGCCTCCTCGGTCAACGTTTGGCCAGCTTTGATCGATTTTACCTTACAGGCGACACGCGCCGCCAGGTCCTCCTGTTTGGCCTCAATGGAATTGTCCGAATGCCCTTCGGCCCGAGCTTCGGCCAGTTCACTCAACAGCGAGGGCGTATCAGCCGGTCGAAAATATGCCGGTGTCGCCTGCACCTGAAACGTGTTCCCTCCAAACGGCTGAATGTCAAATCCGATCTGGACGAGATAATCCTGCAGTTCTTCCAAGGCGCTGCACGCGGCGGGCGACAACTCAAAAGTGACGGGTATGAGTAGCGGCTGCGTCGCACTGTGTTTATGTTGCAGGCTGTCGAGCACCTGTTCATATATAATGCGCTCATGCGCCGCGTGCTGGTCCACAATCCAGAGTTCGCCTTCCGCTTCAACCAGGACAAACAACTCATGGCTCTGGCCAACGACACGGAATTCGGTTCCGTCGGGTCGTTGCCACAAGGGCGTTTGAGAGTGAGTCGGACTCGGCGGGGCGGCCTCCGCCTCTTGGACCAGCGGTTTGTCCAGCAGACGTAGGCCGAGTTCAGACCGAGAGCCATACGAACCGACGGTCTTACGGCGTCTTTGGGGTCTGGGGTAGTCGGCCGGGTCTGGTATCGGAACAGAGCTGTCCAAGGCCCGACTCTCAGGATGAGACACCCCTTCGATGCGGCTGTCAGCCGGTCGATTGCTGCCCGGTCGGTCAGAGGCCGGAAGATCAATCTTTTTGAACAGGTTGGCCCGATCAAGCGTCTTTCTGACGCTCTGAACAACTATCTGGAGGAGCTCACGTTCCGCCTGGAATTTCACTTCGCGCTTTGTGGGGTGGACGTTGGCGTCAACCTGATCAGTCGGAACAGTGAGAAAAAGGATGCCCAAGGGAAAACGGCCCGCGGGCAGGAGTTCTCCGTAGCCACGACTCAAGGCAGAGGATACTGGCTGGCTTTTCACCGGCCGCTCATTCACGAAGAAGTATTGTCCGGTCCGGGTATTGCGGGTGCGACTGGGCGGACTGATGAGGCCGGTCACCCCAACGCCTTCTTCGGCCAAGCGTGCTTCCGCACTCGGGAGCGACAGGAACTCCTGAGCCCACTCCTTACCCATCACCGTACGCGCGCGTAGGGCGAGATCGTCTTGAGGAGGCGCATGAAACACCTCGCGTCCGTCTGACTGAAAGCGAAAGTGAATGGACGGTTGTGACAACGCCAACGCGATCAATACTTCATGCACCTGATGACTTTCGGCGGTCGGGGATTTGAGGAAGGCCCGCCGCGGTGGGGTATTAAAAAACAAATGTCGCGTGGTCACCGTCGTGCCCTGCGGACAGCCAGCAGGGGTTGTCTCTATGGGCGCACTGCCACCCGCCCGGACGCGCACCCCCTCGATGGCATCCGCTGTCCGGGAGAGCAATTCGACCTGTGTTACAGCGGCAATACTGGCCAACGCCTCACCCCGAAAACCTAAGGTCGTGAGGAGAAAGAGATCATTGCTGGACTGTATTTTACTGGTCGCGTGTCGCTGGAAGGCGAGTGGTGCATCCTCCGGCGTCAGGCCGCTCCCATCGTCCTGGACAACGATTTCATCAATCCCGCCTTTGGTAATCGACACGCTGATTGAGCGCGCGCCCGCGTCAATCGCATTTTCGACCAGCTCCTTAACAATCGAGGCCGGACGCTCGATCACTTCACCCGCCCGGAGCTGCTCAATCGTATGCGAATCCAGAAGACGGATACGGTTCATGCTACGACTCGCGCGCGTGCCCAAACAGGCCGAGTTGAGCGGACGCTTCTTTTACGAGGGCCTGGGCTTTGGACGTCCTTCTCCGCGGACGTTTTTTAGCCGGCCGGACCAGCCCGGCCGACCCTTCGAGATCCTTGAGGATTTCCTCCGCCCGTTCCGTCACCACCCGCGGCAGTCCGGCCAGCTTGGCAACATGGATGCCGTACGATTGGTCTGAAGCTCCGTCGATGACTTTATACAGAAAAACAACCTCATCCCGCCATTCACGAACGGCAAAGGTGTAATTCACCAGACCGGGCAGCAGACGTTGCAAGTCGGTGAGTTCATGGAAATGCGTGGCGAACAGGGTACGGGGTCGCGGTCCGTCGTCATCAACCAGAAACTCAATAATCGCCCGGGCGATGGACAGCCCATCTGACGTCGAGGTCCCACGCCCGATCTCGTCCAGCAGCAGCAGGCTTCGTTCCGTTGCCGCGTTCAAGATCTGGGCGGTTTCAATCATTTCTACGGCAAACGTACTCTCTCCCAAGGCCAGATTATCGGAGGCTCCGATACGGGTAAAAATCCGATCCACAATACCAACCCGGGCGCGCGTGGCCGGGACGAACGAACCGATCTGAGCCAGCAGCACAATCAGCGCGGCTTGGCGGAGATACACAGATTTGCCGCTCATATTGGGGGCCGTCAGCAGCAGGAACTGGTGATCCGAGCGATTGAGCTGCACGTCATTCTCCACAAAAGCGCTCCGTCCCAGCAGAGACTCGACAACCGGATGCCGTCCGCCAACGATCGACAGTTCGGCTGCCTCCGACATTTCGGGTCGAACGTAGTGCTGATTGACCGCCACCCAGGCAAAGCCGGCCAAAACGTCGAGGTGGGCACACGCCCGCGCAAGCGCTTGAATCGGCGTCATATACTGGAGGACCAACTCGCATAATTCGGCAAAGAGTTCCTGCTCCAGGGTGACCGAACGGTCCTGGGCGTTGAGAATCTGGTCCTCGTATTCCTTCAACTCAGGCGTAACGAATCGCTCCGCATTGGCGAGGGTTTGTCTTCGCGTATACGTGTCAGGGACTTTATTGAGGGAAGCCTTGGAGACTTCCAGATAGTAACCAAAAACCCGATTATACCCGATTCTGAGCGAGGGAATGCCCGTGTGTTCACTTTCCCGGGCCTGAAGCGCGGCCAACCATTGCTTGGCATCCGAGGCAATCGTCTGCAAGCGGTCCAGTTCCGCATGATAGCCTGGCGCAAAAACACCACCTTCCCTGAGGTGAACGGGCGGCACCTCGACCAAGGCGCGTGTCAGGGTGTCCGGCAAGGGGCCAAGGTCGGCTTGCAGGTGTTCACGCTGTTGCCTCAAGAGCGGGCTCTGGATCGTTTCCAGCGCTCGGCTCACCCTCGGGATTTGCGCCAGCGAGCCTCGCAGTGCGGCGCTGTCTTTGGGATTTGCCACGCGACAACTAAAACGGGCAACCAAACGTTCCAGATCACGAATAGGGGCGAGCGCGCTGCGCACCGCCTCCAGCGCGGCGGGCGCGTTGACGAACTCGTCCACCCCGGCATGTCGGGCTTCAATAGCAGACACGGACAAGAGCGGGTTCCTCAGCCAGTGCTGCAACAGTCGCTTGCCCATAGGCGTGACCGTGGTATCCAACACGTCGATCAGCGCCTTGCCACGGATGTCGGGGTTTGCCGGACGAAAGATCTCAAGGCTGCGCTCGACGACCGGGCCCAGCAGCATGGTTTCGCCCGTGTGGAGTCGTTTCGGCAGGCTAATATGCGGCAGACTGACCTGCATATGCTGCTGGAGAAAACGGAGCACCAGGGCGATGGCGACAGTGGTCTCCGGGTCCAATTCCAGGGCGCGTAAAGAGTCCAGCCCAAAAAAAGACTGGATGCACTCGACGCTGTCATCGAAGGCAGCCTGCCAGTCTTCCAGCGTTGTCAGGCTCATCCCGGCTTGACCACTGCCATACGCAGCCAGGGCGGGATGTCCGGCCGCTCCCTTGGCGATGACAATCTCGCACGGCGCGAGATGAGCGAGCGCGTCAGCCAGGGCAGCTTCCGTCTCATTCCAGAATTGGAACGCTCCGGTCGTTGGTTCGAGGAGTGCCAACCCCCACTGTGGCCCGCTGGCAAACATCCCCAGCAGGGTCGGACTTGCGCCGTCGGCCTCGTTTTCGACGTAGGTGGAAGGAGTAATCACCCGAGTGACTTCGCGCTTGACCAAACCCTTGGCTGTTTTCGGGTCTTCGACTTGGTCGTACAGGGCAACTTTTTTCCCGGCCTTGACCAGCCGGGCGATATATCCCTGGATGGCGTGGTAGGGTACACCGCACATAGGAATCTTGCCGCCGCCGCCGTCGCGGGCGGTCAGGGTAAGATCGAGCAGGTCCGCGACCAGCGGCGCATCATCGAAAAATATCTCGTAGAAGTCCCCCAAGCGACACAGCACAATCGCGTCCTGGTGCTGTTGCTTTACCGACAAATATTGCTGCATCAGAGGGGTAAGCGCCATACTGTTCTTCTTCGCGACCGGGTGTCCGCAAGCACGAGCGGGGCCGCTGTCTTCTCTTACCTGCTTTCTCCCGATCCAGCCAGTCCAACGGGCGCGCGGGCGCTCTCTTGATCTCAGATCATAAAGCTGGAAAATGGGCACCAGTCCGTCATAGCCGTTGAAAAACAGCCTCCGGCAGAAAGGATGCCCAGCATGCCCGCGCTCGACCCAGAACAACAACAAATCCTGTCCACGCTCAACCGTTTCGTCGAGCGTGAGGTCAAGCCGGTCGCCAGCGAAATGGAGCATCGCGACGAATACCCTCACGCCCTGGTCGAGCGAATGAAGGAGCTTGGTTTATTCGGCGCGATTATCCCCACCGAATACGGTGGTATGGGTTTGTCCTTTACCACCTATGCCATGATTATTGAAGAAATCTGTCGCGGCTGGATGAGCCTGACCGGCATCCTGAACTCCCACCTGCTATTCGCCCATATCCTGGCACTGTTCGGCACAGAGGAACAAAAGCAACGGCTCCTGCCGGCCATGGCCACCGGCGAGAAACGTGGCGGCCTCGCCCTGACCGAGCCGCATGCCGGGAGTGATGTGCAGCGGATTCGGACCACGGCCAAAAGGCAGGGCGACGGCTATTTGATCAACGGCTCGAAAATGTTCATTACCAATGCGCGGCACGGCAATATTCTGGCCGTCGCGGCCAAGACCGATCCCGACGCCGAGCCGGCCTATACCGGCATCAGCCTGTTTGCCGCCGAGAAAGGCGCGCCGGGACTGACGGTCAGCCGGGACATCAAGAAACTGGGCTATAAGGGCCTGGATACGTGTGAACTCGCCTTTGAGGACTTTCCGGCGCCAGCCGCCTCCCTGATCGGCGGCGAAGAGGGGCTGGGGTTCAAGCAAGTCATGGGCGGTTTGGAAGTGGGTCGGATCAATGTTGCGGCCCGGGCGGTCGGCGTGGCCCAGGCCGCCTTTGAGGAAGCCATTCGCTATTCCCAACAGCGCGAAACCTTTGGCAAGCCCATCTGTGAACATCAGGCCATTCAGCTCAAGCTGGCCGATATGGCCACCAAGATTGAGGCCTCTCGCTTACTGGTCCGGCAGGCGGCCGAGAAGAAAGACAACGGTGAGCGGTGTGACCTGGAAGCCGGAATGGCCAAGCTGTTTGCGTCTGAGGCGTGCGAAGAGGTCGCCCTGGAAGCGATGCGCGTGCTGGGCGGGTATGGCTACACCCAGGAGTTTCCGGTCGAACGTTTTTACCGGGACGCACCCCTCATGATTATTGGGGAAGGCACGAGCGAGATTCAGAAACTGGTGATCGCCCGTAACCTCCTGAAAAAATATCGAGCATAGCGTCGCCGCGCAAAACCTTCTTTGTTTCTCGCGATTTTGTCACCTAGGTGCCACTGCCGGCCGGTCTTTTGGCTTGGCATGCCTCAGTGTTTTGTGTATGGTAATGAAAACACTCAGTTATTCGTAGTGTTCGTTATGGTTTTTCACCAACACAGATCGGGCTCACACGCCGGTTCTTCCCTCTAACCGAACGTTACATTTTTGTGTCGAATTGCGCGGACTTCTCGGAGCAGTGCACCGAGTCGGGAGAAGCACATGTCTACCACGTCGGAAAAAACTCGAAACATCGGCATCGTCGCCCACGTTGATAGCGGCAAGACCACCGTGAGCGAACGCGTCCTGTACTATACGGGTCTCTCGCACAAAATCGGTGAAGTACACGAAGGGACGGCGGTCACCGACTGGATGCCTCAGGAACGTGAGCGGGGTATCACCATTACGGCGGCGGCCATTACCTGCGACTGGAACGACCATCAGATCAATATCATCGATACCCCCGGCCACGTGGATTTCACCACGGAGGTGGAGCGCAGCCTGCGGGTGCTGGACGGCGCCATTGTCGTCTTCTGTGGGGTTGGCGGAGTCGAACCACAGTCGGAAACCGTGTGGCGGCAAGCGGACAAATACGGCGTGCCCCGCATTGTCTTTATCAACAAACTGGATCGTGTCGGTGCGGACTTTCATGGTGTGGTCGATCAAATCAAAAAGCGGCTGGGGGCGAAGCCCTTGATTCTCCAACTGCCGATCGGCGCAGAAGACGCCATGACGGGCGTGATCGATCTGATTCAGCACAAGGCCCTGGTCTGGGAGGAGGATACGCTTGGGGCGCGGTTTCACGAAGAGGAGATTCCGCCCGAACTCCAAGCGGATGCAGCGAAATTCTCCGAGTTGCTGGTTGAAAGCGTGGCCGATGCCGATGACGTCTTGTTGGAGAAATATCTGGGCGGTGAAGCCCTCACGCCGGAAGAAGTCACCACCGCAGTGCGCCTCAAGACGCAGTCGCTCGACGTCTTTCCGGTCCTGTGCGGGACCGCGCTGCGCAACAAGGGGATCCAGCCGCTCTTGGATGCCGTGGTCAACTATCTCCCGCCGCCGGTACGACCTGTGGCGGGCCAGACCCTCGCCGGGAAAGAACGCACCTGGCAGGTCACGGATGACATCCTGGCCGGTCTGGCTTTCAAAACCATGCACGACCCCTACTCCGGACAACTGACGTTTGTCCGTCTGTACAGCGGCACCTTAAAGACCGGAGCTTCGATTTTTAACCCACGCACCGAACGCAACGAGCGCATTGGCCGGCTGGTCCGCATGCACGCCAATAAGAAAGAAGACCTGGAGAGTGCCGCGGCCGGAGACATCATCGCGATCGTGGGCTTAAAGAATTTTACGACCGGCGACACCATCGCGACAAAACATCAGCCCGTCTTGCTCGAATCGATTTCATTCAAGGAGCCGGTTATCTCGGTTGCGATTGAGCCCAAAACCAAAATCGATTCCGAAAAGCTGGGGCTCGCCCTCCAGCGTCTCTCCTCCGAGGACCCGACCCTGGTTATTCAAACCAACGCCGAGACCGGCCAGACCATTCTGTCCGGCATGGGAGAACTGCACCTTGAGGTGATTTTGGATCGACTCGTGCGCGAGTTTAAGGTCGAAGTCAATACGGGCGCACCGCAGGTCTCCTATCGCGAAACCATTACCCGGGGAGCGGAGGCCGAAGGCCGCTATGTCCGCCAGACGGGTGGCCGGGGTCAGTTCGGCCATGTCTTCCTCAAGATCGAGCCCAATACCAACGAGGGCCTGGTCTTTGTCAACGCCATTAAAGGCGGTGCCATTCCCCGAGAGTATATTACCTCGGTCGAGAAAGGGGTGCGGGAAGCCGCGGAGAACGGCGTCATCTACGGCTATCCCCTCCTCAACACGACCGTCACCTTATATGACGGCAACTACCACGAGGTGGACTCCTCAGAGTTGGCTTTCCACATGGCGGGCTCCATGGGATTCAAGGCCGCCGTGAATAAAGCCAAGCCCGTCTTGTTGGAACCCATGATGGAAGTCGAAGTGGTCGTGCCCGAAGACTATATGGGCACGGCCATGGGAGACCTCCAGTCACGCCGCGGCAAGGTGACCGAACTGGGCGAACGTGCCGGAGGCCAGCGCACGGTCACCGCCCACGTCCCGCTGGCGACGATGTTCGGCTATGCCACAGCCATTCGGTCGCTCACCCAGGGACGGGCGACTTACACCATGGAGTTCGATCACTACGATAAGGTTCCTGCCAGCGTCCTAGACGAGGCCCTGGGCCGCAACAAGGAACTGGAAGTCGGGTAGGAGAATCCCACCTCGCGGCCCCGCATTCCCCGCTTCAGGGGGATAACCGTAGACCGGGACGGAGCGTATTGTCCTCCACTCCGTCTCCACCGTGTTGCGAGACCGGAACCCTTCGCCTACAATCTGCGCGCATGCCGGAGTGGTGGAACTGGTAGACACATGGGACTTAAAATCCCATGGGGCTTTGCCCCGTGCGGGTTCGAGCCCCGCCTCCGGCATGGCAGCAACGGTTTTGCTTCTCGCTTCTACCGCAGTCGGCCTAATATTTCGCGATCACCTGTTCGGCAAAATCCTTGTAGACTTCGCGGCTTGTTTTGAGCGGCGGCAAAAGAGAAATCTCCCGGAGTCCGGCCTGCTCGGCCTGGCGGATGGCCGCGATCAGTTCATCGGGTTCACCGACCATGCACGACCCTTTGATCGTTTTCGGCGTGATGAATTTGCGCTCCTCAGGCACATGGTAGGTGCAGTGCCCATCATGAATCTGAAGGTAGCGTTTGGCCTGGGGCGTTTCCATGTTCTCGACCTGGTCCCGATACTCCTCCCACACCTCCTGAAACGCCTCAGGCACGGTGCTCTCATCCCCGGTTTGTTCGTAAATTTCATACACAAAATGCAGGGCGCAGGTGACCCAGGAGCCACACGCTTCGATCACCCGGTCCGAGGTTAAGTCTTCTCCCGGTCTCAAGACGACCGCGGTGGTTAGGGCCGTGGTATGAAAATTCTCGGGTAGGGTGCGCCCGATTCGCTCGGCCCCGGCCTGGACCCGGCTGACATTCGCCTGCAAGACCTCGCTCTGTTCGTTGAACAGGGACACCAGTCCGTCGCCAAATTCTCCCGCGGTCCGGAGAGCCAGTGGTCCATTGGCCGCAACATAGATGGGAATCGGCTGCTCCAGGTCAATGAATTTCAGGTCCTGGTGCAGGAATTTGATCGTCCGCGTCGTGCCGTTCAGGGTATACTCGACCTCTCCCCCACGCAGCAGCGTGCGGACCACGCGCAGGTATTCGCGAAAATCCCTGATCTTCATGGGCTGCATGCCCATGACCCGCATGGCCGTATGACCGGTCCCAACGCCAAGAAAAGTCCGGCCGGGAGCGAGGCGGTTGATCGAGGCAATAGAGTGCGCAGTCACCGGGGCAATCCGCGTCCCCGGAATCGCGACCCCGGTGCCAATACGAAGGCGCGAGGTGTGCTGCGCGGCCAGCGCCAGGGTGGCATAACAGTCCGACCAGATCATCTGGGAGTCCGGCACCCAGGCCGCGTCAAAGCCTAAATTCTCAATATAGGGATAGAGGTCCCAGTTATCGATTTTGGTATGGGCAGTAATACTGAATTGCATACGATTCCTCCTCGTCAGTCTGTCACCGCCTGTCTGTATCATTCACTCCGGACAACTGCAATTTTTTCGGTCCATCCCTTCCTCACCGCCTTTGACTCGTCCGGCTTCCCACTTTAAGCTGGGAGCGAGCTTGTGGGCGGTCAGTCGAACAGCTGAAACGGCTGCGGTAGGCTATACTTCAGAGGACCATGTTACGTCGCTCTCCTGACACGATCGGAGAATTTTCTCCTAGCCTGATTTTCTGGCTCTGCGTGGTCGGGGCCAGCCTGTCCCTCGCCGGTTGTCAGGCGAGGCGCCCCTCCCCGTTCATGACCCAGGAGCCCACACAAGCTGCCGTTCGGTCAGACCCACCGTCCGCGCCACAAAAAAGATCAGCAGAAATAGATGATCCGGAGGCAGAACTGGCCTGGGACTTTTTGGCCCGCGTTGATGAAACGGGCATCATCTCCCCGCATCCTCCGCCGGCCGAATCCGCTCCACCCGAACTCCCGCCCGCTCAGCCGGATGAACCCCTCCCTCCCCTCCCAGCGCTCGGGCCTCCCCAAGAAGGGGAGTCCTCGGGCTGGCTCACTCTGGTGCCGGGATTGTCTCCCGACGAGTCCGGTCCAAATGGGAATACGCGGTACCGGACCGAGCAGGACCTGCTCAAAGCTGTCGCCGAGTTTCAGCGTGTGGCGGCAAAAGACACCTATCGCTTTCCGCTCCCCAAAGATGTGACCGGGGCTAATGTCCATAAGGCCACCCTCACCCGCATCAACGACTATGAAACCAAGCACCCTGGGGCCTATCCCGCCATTATCGCCTTCACTCGGGGACGGGCGTATGAGGGGCTGCACGCCTATGAACAGGCCCTGGCCGAGTATCAACGCGTCGCCCAGGGCAAGAGCCGTCTCAAACAGGAGGCACTGAAGGCCGTCGAAGCGCTCACCGTCTTTCAGACGCTCGCTCAGCAGGCACCGACAGCCACAACCGCGATTGAGTATGTGCAGGCGCTTGACGAGCAGGCGCTCCAGTGGCGAGACCTCGCCCAGCAGTATGACGACACCCTGTACGGGACCCTGGCACGGGAAGAAGAAGAACGGCTTGACCGGGCGAAAGTCGCTTTCTTTATGCTCAACCGTTACCGGATTGAGGACGGCAACGAGAGCGTGATCTTGGCCTATCAGCAGTTACTTGATAAACACGAGGAGAGCAAAAACCGCTATCGGTATCGGCTGGAGTTGGGGGATTTCTACGTCACCCTCGCCCGCGAATATACGGCCCAGAATGATCCTGAAAGTTTACGTTTTGATGCGGACATTTTTGAAGCCCTGGGACGAGCGGCCCTCCAGCATTACGCCACGGTTGCACAGCAGGACGGCATCATGGAAAAACTTGAGGCTAAGGGCAAACTCGAAGCGCTTGAAGCCTATATGGCCAAGGTCGGACGTTTAGGCCGCTAAACAGCCCGCGAAGAAAACGACATGTGGTATCGTGTCATCCCTCTGCTCCTGTGTTGCCAACTCGTGTACGCGACGCTCCTCCATGCACGGGATTTCGCCGACCCCCTGGCCCAGCGGGTGACGGAATTTTTGCCGACCTATAATCCTTTTGTGCCCCCACTCCCCCCGGAGCGATATTTTCCGGATGAGGTCGGCAGATACGTAGCCGACGCGATTATTGATGGCTACTTGGACGATTCGTCGGCCTTGCGTAGCCGGATCGTGCAACTGACGCAGCATGATGCTCAGCTCGAAGCACAGGGAGAGGAGGCAACGGGCGTCACCCCCTTGGTCTATGCTCTGCTATACCGGTCTGTCGAGCAGGACGGGCAGGAAGAACTCCCGCTTATTGAACTGGACGCGACACCGGATGAACTGCTCTCGCAGGCAGATCGACTCTACGTCTCGGAAAAGCGGCACCGTGTTGGCCGACTGTTCAATTGGGTGCTCTCGACTTTCGACGTAGCCCGGCTGTTCCTTGGGGCGCCCGCCAGCCCCAGTCCCTACGCCGCGCAAGGCGTCGTCTCTTCGGTTGGCCGGCACTCAGGGCCAAGTCCACGCGAGCGCAAGGCCCTGGCCCTGTATCGACGGTTCCTCGAAGAAGCTCCCAATGACCCACGGGCTCCAGAAGTCCGAGCCAGGATGGAAGCCCTGGATACGAAACGACAAAAGGCCCTTGTCAAAGCTGAATTAGACCAAGCCGAGCAGGCCTTCGCTGAAGAAGACTATTGGAAGGCCAATTTCCATTATCAACTCGCCCTACTGGTTGATGAAAACGCGGAAGAAGCCAAGGCTGGGGTCCGGCAAGTCGAATCCCGCCTGCAACACTATGACGCCCTCAGCCAGTACGACCCGGAGGCTCCCCAGGACCCGCTGGCCGGCGTGAGACAGGCGGAGTGGGAGCACAGCAAAGAAACCTTGACCTATATGCTGCCGGGGAGCGGTTTTGTCAAAGACAATGTCGTTGTGGCAGGCCTCCAACTCGGCACGGAGGGGCTGGTCGGCGCGGCGACCTTTGGCGGTCTGACCATGGTTCAGACCTTGGGGAAGCTCTGGAAGGTCATGACCGGACGAGCCGTCTCCCAACAAGGCATTATCACCGCAGGCGAAGAATACTTGCAGCAGACCCCCGCGGAGGAACGCTCCCCGGAGATCTACCCCCTCCTGGCCAAAGCCTATGCCAAGGAAGGTCAGGTTGAGAAAGCGATTGAGTATTACACCCTGGCAGGCATGGAAGAAGAGATTCCCACGCTCCAGGAAAACGCGGCAACAGCCCTGCTCGAACAAGCTAAAGCCAGCCCGCACCAAACAGAGAAACAGGCCTATCTGCGTCGCCTGCTGGAGAATTATCCCAAGACGGAGGCAGCCAAAGAAGCGGCGGAAGAATTCCAGCAGGTCAGTCGGCCTGAAAACCAGGGCTTACGGCTCAGTAAAATGTTTCTGCGCGACAACCCGGACCTGTTTGGCGCTCAGGGGCTCGGCCTCAAACGAGAGTTGTATGATGGCGACTGGCGGAATGTTGAACTCACGGACGACGGCATCATCCTCTCCCCACACGGCGATATTACCCTGCTGTTGGAAAGCGACACCGGCCCTCGCACCAAAGTGTACGGGGTGCCCACCGCGTCGTGGCAGCAGTTTTGGCGCACGTTCCGGGCAAAGGGCTATGAAGACGCCTTCTATCGTGGGGACCGGGAAATTGCCAAATTAGTCCGAGGGGCGGAGCCCGCGGATATCACCCTCAAGAGTCAGTTTGAAAAAAATGACGAAGACGGCTGGCGTGTCCTGCCCTATCTCACCGGGAGCCTGGGAGAAGGGTTTGACGTCCGGGGGACACTGCCCAGAGATATTCTCGGAACGCGCCTGGCGTTTGGCAGGGACCAGTTCAGCAGCTATGTCGGCCTTGACGTGCCTATGCCGCTCGTACCGGTTGACTTTCTCCTCCTCGGCCGCGACGGCCTTCCCTCACTCTACCCGCGTATTCGTCTGCCGGACCATACGTTCAAACACGAGGAGTTGTACCGCTAGGATGCAGGCTTCGAAGCATTCAGCGCGTTTCGATCTTACGCATTCGCGGCGTAGAAGATAAATTCCACGTCTCCGATCCGGACCTGCATCCCGTCTCTGAGAAGATTTTCGGCAATCTTTCTCCCGTTGATGTAGATGCCGTTTCCGCTCTGCAAATCGAGCAGCACATAGCCCTGTTTGACTTTTTTTATGCGCGCGTGTTCGCGCGATATAGAAGAGTGGAGAATAATGGCCTCGCATTCCTCGCCGCGGCCAATCGTCATCTCATCGCGGGAAAGAGCAATTTCGCGCGGCGCCTCCTCAAACGGGCTTTGGCGCACAAGCCGGGCGTATGGCGCGGAGGTCTTCGGTACAATGGAGTCCGGGACTTGGCCGGTGGCATCGGGTCGGCTGGTTGCCGTCTTCACCAGACTCAGCACTTCAGCCGGAATCTCATTCAGCCGGACGCGCGCCAACAGTATCAGTCCTCCGGCGGCCAAGAGCGGAACCACCATATTCCACACCCCATAGGCGATAACGGTTTGCGCCTGTGTGGAGCCCGCTCCCGAGCTGCTGGGAACGACTATCGCACCGCCGATCCCACGCACCTGATAGGACACATGCGCCTCCCCTTCCCCGTTCGGATGCTGAAGGGTCAACACGACTTCGCGTTCCGCCCCGTCCTCGACCGGGCGGGGACTGGTATAGGTCAGGAAATACTGTGAGGCGAGCGAGCGGCCGATCTCGCTGATCAGCTCGGGAAAGCGTTCTCCCTCACTGACAATATTGTAATGGCGCCCGGCGCTCTCCTTTGCGATCCTATGCAGATCGGGAGCCATAAAGGGCGGCGGAGAGATGGCATAGACGTTCAGATTCGCCTTTTTGATTTCCGCCAGGACTTCCGCACCGGACAGTTGCGTCACCTCGCGACCGTAGGGGTTATTTTTCTCCGAGCCGTCCCCACGCGTATGATTGGGAGCATCGGTAATCAGGATAAGGACCGCCTGGGCATCGGGTCGAAACGGAAAGCGGCTGGCCAGGAGCATCGCATCGAGCGAATTCTCCGGAATATCCCCCCCACCTGCCGGGCGTAGCGCGCCAACCCAGCCTTTAAACTCCCGGGCGCTCCGGGTGAACACCCGCTCGTCCCGAATCACGTAATCCTCAAAAGTGACGAGGCCCAAGCGGTAATCCCGGTTGGCCTTGGCCAGACGGTCGGCAAAATCAATGGCCGCTTCTTTCATACCGTCAATAAACGGCCCCATACTTTCCGTGACATCGAAGACCACCACGATATCGACCGGCCGGCCCTGCTCTTCGCCCCGAAAATCAATGATCTGGGCGTCCTGCCCGTCCTCCTGCACGGTCACATGCTCCGGCGTAAGCTGTCCTATCGGCTGCCCGCGTAAATCGGTCGCATTAAAATACAGGCCGACGGCACCGCCATTGGTAAAATTCTCCAGTTGGGGGTTGGTGACAGAGACAACCACCGAATCAGCCGCAGAGACGCGCGGTGTCAGAAACGAACAGAGGGCAAGACAGTAGATGAACACACTCAGAGCCTGGACATAACTCTGCCGAGAGGACCGGCTTTTCAATCGCATGCTACTCTCCACTTGGCTCTCCGGCCTGTCTACTCCTTGCCTGCCCGCTCTCGAAAGAGGAGCAGGGTTCCACCGACCTCCACCCGGTCGCCATTTTTCAGTTGGACGGGCTGAGTAACCGGAGCCCGATTGACGCTGACTCGGCCTTCGTTTTTGGCAAGCACAAAAGTATTCTGACGTTTTTCGACCACCGCGTGCAGGTTGGCAATGGAACGGTCGCCAAACAGGCCAACATCACTTTCTTCGGCGCGGCCGATTGTGGTTTTGGGCTTGGTCAGATGGTATTCACGGCCTTCACGGGCATTGCGGCTTTGCGAACGAATCACCATAAACCAGCCCCGCTTCAATATCTCGCTGACCAGACCGATCCAGAGACCCATCATGGCCCCCAAGATGGCCAGGGCAACCCCGCGACCAGCCGTCTGCGGCAGGAGAGAGGTGACCAACTGAAAGAGCGCACCCCCAATGGCCCCGCCAGTGCAGCCACCAATCGCGCCGTTGCGTAAGCGGACCAACGATTGGCCGACCCAGCCGGCCCCCAACCCGACAGCGAGCCCAAAAATTCCCCAGCCGATCACGCGCCCGCCAAGACCGCCAAACAGGCCAAACACCAGCTCTCCCATGAGGAGGCCAATCGCCCCGCCCACCAGACCGGCCAGTCCGCCCAGCTTCACACCTTGCCACGTCTTGTTCTTATGCCCCGCGCTGAGTCCTTCAATGGCTCCCATGAACGCGCCAACACAAATACCCGTCACCCCACCCAGGGCCATGGCCCGAAGATAGACATTCCCCACCGCGGCCAACGGGTCAGCCGCGGCCCAGCCGGCCAGACCGCCCAGAAGACCGGCACCGCTATACAGGACAAGGCGTTCGCGTGAAAGTTCCATACTCCTCCGCTCAAAGTCTGCTCAACGCCCCACGTTTATGTCAACAGCCGTCATCATGACCCGACCTAGAGTTGCAGTGACCAGTGTCCGCTCACATTTTCGGACGACCCGACCCGGTAGGTTCCGCTGAGCCGATTTTCTTCACGCCAGCCCTGGAAATGATAAACGCGATTCCCAACCGAACTGGTAAACTCAATCTGGTTGCCCTGCGTTGTTCCTTCCAGAGGGGCGGCACCAAAGCCGCGCACGTGAATCACCAGGCGGCCACGCAAAGCCCCATTACTGTGCGGTTGAAAATGCACCTCCAGCAGGGCCTCACGCTCAGGACCGAGCCCGAGGATGCTTCCCTGGTGCGAGTTGAGGCTATAGGCCAAGTCCCGATCATCCATGACGTTGAATTTTCTGGACGAGAGCGGGTAGCCGTTGACATAAAAGTCAACCCGATACTCGCCGGGGAGAAAGGCACCGCCGCTGGCATTGCCGATTCTGGCCGTAAAGGTCACCCTCTGTGTTGTATCCGAGACTTCTTTTCCGTCTTCGACCGTCCCGAGAATCTGGCCATTGGGAGCAAAATAGGTCGCCGTCACCCGGTGGTGAGAGGGTAACAGGTCGTGGAGCTGGTTCTGAAAATCCGCCTCCCAGGCCAGGTACCGGAGTTGGGACGTGCCGAATGAACTTGCGGGTTGAGACAGTTTTCTGCCGTCTTGCGCCGTATTGAAAAAGCGCACGGTGAGCAGAGAAAGCGGCTCTTTGCTTTTTTCCTGGATGAGGGCCAGCCGTTTTCCCTCGGCGGCACGCCGTGCGATCTCTTCCTCCGGTGTCGGTCCGCTCGCAACCGGGACAGCGGCTCCGCCAGCGACACCGTTTTCCTTTTCTTCTGTCACTTCGGCTGCGACGACCTGGACCGGTTCCGGTTCAATCCGGACCGTTTGACTGGCCAGCTTGGCATCCCCGAGATAGAGCTCAAGCTGGTAATCACCGGTCGCCCGTTCCTTGAGCCCCTCAAGCAGGGTCACGCCCCGCAGTTCAAGCTCCTCCTCTTCGGGCCGGACAAACCGACCGGCTTCGCTTTTCCCCGCTAGGCCCCCTTCAGGATCAAAAAAACGGCCTTCCAGCCGATGACTCCCCCCTTCAACCCCAAACAGCCTGTTTTTCAGCGCCGCTTCCCAGGTCAGATATTGCACCTCACCCAGCGTATAGCTGTCCTTGACCTCCGACAGTGGCGTGCCATCCCGCGAAGTATTCACCAAGTTGAGAGAAACCAGTTCGAGCGGGTCGGCCCGCAGCGCACGCAGGCGTTTCTCCCGCTCCCAGGGTAAATCCGCCACAAAGGCCCGAAACCTTGGCCGCTGGGATTCCGGCAGCCAGGCTTCAATCTGCGGCCACGGAATCCTTTCTCCCACGCGCGCGACCGGGTTCCCTTGCAGCAGCTCAGGAGAGGTGAACAGGCCATACGCCCCGCCACTCAGCAACAGCAAAAAAACCAGGGTCGCAACCATCCGCCCCCAGCGCCGTTTTTTTTGCGGCGGCGCGGCGGTGAGGGGCTCTGCAACCGGCTCCGAGAGCGGTTCCAGGATTTGGGTCGCGGCTTGAGACGAACTGGGGGGACCGGCCGCGCTCAGTCCACGCCCATACAGAAACATGTCCTTAAACGCTTCCGCACTCTTGGGCCGCTCTTCGGCTTTGTATGCCAGGGCTTGGTCAATCGCCTGGGCGAGGAAAGGAGAGGCATCGGGTTTCTCCGAGAGGACCGGCGGACACGAGAACGGCGGGTATTTCTCCGGGTCCCGACCGGTCAGGATATAGTGCAAGGTAGCGGCCAGGCCATAAATATCGGACCGTTCATCCACCTGTCCGGAGTATTGCTCGGGCGGGGCAAATCCAGGCGTGCCAATCAAGGTCGCCTTGCCCTGGGGGGAGAAAATTCTGGCGATACCAAAGTCAATCAGCGTGATGCGCCCATCCGGTCGCAGGATCACATTGCCGGGTTTCATATCCCGATAGATGATGGGCGGAGAAAAGCTATGCAGATAGGTCAACACGTCGCACAGCTCCCGGCCAATCTCGATGACCCGGCTCTCGGGCAGCCGACCGCCCAGTCCGGTGATTTCCTGTTCCAGGTTGATCCCTTCGATAAAGTCCATCACCAGATAATGGCAATTACCCTCACCAAAGCGATCGAAAATAGCGGGAATGGCCGGATGGGTGAGTTGGGCCAGCGTATCGGCCTCTCGATGAAAATACTCAATGGCTTGAGCGCGCTCTTCGGGATTCGTAAACCGATCAAAAATTTCCTTAATGGCGACCTGTCGCTCAGCCAACCGCTGATCCTGGGCAACGTAGACGACACCCATCCCGCCGCCGGCCAGAAAGCGCTCAATCTGATACCGGCCCGCCAGGACCGTTCCGGGTTCGAGTTGACCGCTTTCATTTCGCGACATCGACACTGCCTCGCTACTCGTGGAAGACCACCACCACGGAGGTATTATCGCTACCGCCCGCGGTATTGGCCGCGACCGTCAATTCCAAGGCGGCCGCGTACGGGGTCCGGTGGCGACTCATAATGTCGGCAATCGCCGGGTCAAGGACGTGGCTGGTCAGCCCATCGCTACACAGGAGGAGACGGACTCCGCGCTTCAGCGGTTGCGAGAGCGTATCAACCTTCACGTTTTCCTTGCTGCCCAAAGACCGAATCAGGACGTTGCGGTGCTCGTGGGTCAACGCCTCCTCTTCGGTCAACTGGCCGATCTCGACCAGACGGGCGACCAGAGAATGATCGTGCGAGAGCTGGTGTAATACCCCGTTTTCCAGCAGATAGACCCGACTATCCCCGACCCAGGCCAGCACCAGCTGTCCCGCTTGGATCAGCACGGCAACGATCGTGGCTCCCAGGCCAGCCGACTCGGGATGATCTTTTCCGTACTGGACAATCCGGGTATTGGCCGTCTCGACCGCCTCACGCAAACGGCCCTCCCAGGCGGCAATATCAACGCCCTCTTCCGCCCCAGCATCAGCCCAGGCGGCTTCGACATGGCGCGCTACGGTCTGGATGGCAATCTGACTCGCGACCTCTCCGGCTTCGGCGCCACCCATCCCGTCCGACACAATATACAATCCCCGGAAATCATTACCGGCTATGCTGCCCTGCCCGACCTCTTTAACCAGCACGGCATCTTCGTTATGGTCGCGCACCTGTCCGACATCGGTCCGCCAGGCCGAACGGATATGCCCTGACTGACTCAGCGCGAGCAAGTCGTGTTTCAGCTCCTGCAGGTCGGCATGGCGCTCCGCAGGCTCAAAGGCCAACGCTCTGCTTAAAACGCGCTCGAACTCGGGGGTCAGGACTTTCTCCGGGTAGAATACGGGTGGCTCAGGCTGAACCGCCCAGCCCTCAACGGGCAAACGCCGCCCTACCAATACGGCATACAAGCAGGCGCCAAGCGCAAATACATCGGCGGCTTCGTTTAATACCTGGGTCTTGTAGGCCTCGGGCGCAGCATAGCCATCCGTCAACACGGGGCTCTCCGCAACCGCCTCTTTGAGGCGGACCGCGTCGAATTGGGCGAGGTGCAGCCGGCCGGTCTTGTCGAGCAGGACATTCTCCGGAGGCAGCTCAACACACAGGAGTCCATGCCGGTGCAAAACATCTACGGCCTGACAGAGCTGGACACCCCAGCCGGCCGCCTCGCGCTCCGCCGTCCGGCCAATGCGCTGACTCAGCGGGAGACCGGACTGACTCGGCGTGACGAGGTAGACCCGGCCGTCATGTTCACACTGGTCTTGGGGGAGCATCAGGGCCGGATGCTGAATGGTAGAAAGCTGTTCGAACAACTGAAACGCGCCACCGGAATGGACATTCGCCTGGTCGCTTGATCGTTCCGCTATGAGATAGCTCTGGCCGTCGTCCGTCTGACGAACCGCCCGGTAACGATTTTCCTGTCCGGTCGAGAAAAGTGCGGTCAGACGATAGGTGTCAGCCAGAACGGTGCCGATGGGCAACGGTTCGAGGGGGGTGACCGACGCTCCCTCACCGTCCTCTTCAAGCGCTACGCCGCAGGCGGTGCAAAACGTTTCGCCGATGACATTGGCCTGTCCGCACTCAACACAAACACAACGCTCCTCAAGGTCTATCGGCTCGGTCGGCTGCGGCGCGGAACCCATGCATCACCAGTCCACTAAAGGTTCCCAGTTCCAAAACGGCCAAGCCAGACTCATTGAGCGCGCGACACCTTGAAAAAAGTTTTGCCGACGATGATCTCGTCTCCGTCTTTGAGCGGAACGGGCGAGCCGGGCTCAAGGCGTTGTCCCCGATTGACAAACGTCCCGTTCAGGCTCCCGATATCTTCAATCGTCAGCTCGGCCCCGAATTTTATCAATGCGTGTTTGCGGGAGATGCGCGCCTCCGGGTCATCGTTTTCCATATCGACTTCGGGAAAGGAACCGGAATCCGGGTCCCACCGACCAACCAGGTTGTCTCCGGCTTGGAGCTCAAAGACTTTTCCCACAGTACCACCCCGGGTGATGGTGAGCGAAGCGCTGCCGCCTGCGGCTTGGTCATCGCTGGGGGCTGCGACTTCAGGGGCGGCTTCAGCAGCCGGAGCCTCTGCGGACTCATCTCCAGCCGCCTCGGCACTCTCCTCGCCTTCAGCTTCCGAGGTCTCGGCCGCAGCTTCTTCCGACGCAACTGCTTCTGGCGCGGCCTCCGTACTTGCCTCAGCTTCGGCGGGAGCTTCCTCTGCGGCCTGGCTGTCAGGAGCATCGGCCGTCTCGGCTTCCGGGGTCCCGGCTTCCGCCGCTACGGCTTCAAGTTTCGCGCCGTCGCTATCGACGGGCAGCGACACGAAGGCTTCAAGTTTTGCGCCGCAGCTATCGCAGTACTCCAGGCCATCCATTTGTTCTTCATTGCATTCCGCACAGTGAATCATTTTCACCTCTCCTTCATGGGCTGCGTCTGGGATGAAGCCTAATCTTGCAGCGCGTCTTTGACACTCTCAGGGTCGAGTTGCTGCGTCTTGCGGAGGCTTGCCTGAGCGGTGAGCAACTGGGTCTTGGCGGCCCCGGTCGCCAGACTCTGGGTTTTCTTCAACTCACTCTGCAGCCCCTCAAGCGCTTGGGTTGCTTTCGCATTCCCCAGTCGTTGTGTGCCAGCTATGGCATTCCCCAACAAGCGTGTGGCTTTATCCGTATTGCCGGCAGCCATGGCCGCCTCGGCCTGCAACTGAATCTTGGCGACGCTGACCTGATCGACCAGATTCATCACATAACCGTTGGCCTGGCCAATGGCCGAGCGCTCAAGCGTGTAATTCACTACTACGTCCACGCTTTCGTGCTGGTTCTTGGCCTCGGGCGTATCGTAATACAGCGCAGCTTGCGCCAGCCGAACCCGACCGGGTCGGCGCGGCGGGAGGACCAACACGGCCAGGGCTGAACTTGGCGTTCCCGCTTCGATATCTCCCAGCGGCAGGGAAAGCATCCGGTTGGCGTCAGGCGTAATCTCTTTTATCGGGTAGATTTGAGGACTGGCGCGAAAGGCTTCTTTTACCTGCACCCCGGCGCTGAGTTGCATCTCAATCCGCGCGTTGGTCAGAGCAACATTCCGCAGTCCCTGAAGTTCGCCGGAGAAGATATTCGGAATGGAGGCCGGGGCATCAATAAAGTGATAGTTGGCACCACTCTCCTCGGCCATTTCCATCAGGAGTTTCTCATTGAACTCGATCCCCACCCCGAGCGTGCTGCACGAAATACGGTCGCGGTGTTGACGGGCGAGATCGAGACATTTGCGCTCCTCGTAGGTCTGACCGTCGGTCAGGAGCAACAGCCGGTTCAGACGGGTCGGCGAATAATACTTCTCCACCTCGGCCAGCGCGGCTTCCATGCCCAGGGCCATTTGCGTTCCGCCCCCAATCTCCAGGAGGTCGAGGTCGTCAATGGCCCGTTTCACTCCGGCGGCATCCGCCGTGACGCGGTCTGCGGTTGCCGCCACTTCGGCCCGGTCGGCAAACGCAACCACCGCCGCCTTGTCATCCGGACCGAGATTATCAATCAGATATTTGATGGCCTCGATGACATAATCAAGCCGCTGTTCGTCGTACATCGAACCGCTGCGGTCAAGAACAATGCCGAGATTGAGCGGCAGGCGTACACCCCCACCCTGCGGCTTGGTCTCCATAAGCAGGTACAGGATGAAATTTTCCGCGCTGCTCAGCACGGCATCACGGCTTGTCAGCGCTTGGAATCCAACAGCACCGGACACGAAAGCCTCCTTTTGCCGGGGAGTTTCTCGAATTTTTTTATCTCACGTTTTTTGCCGGGGAGCAATATAACTCCCACACCGGATTATTGCTCCGGCTTGCGAAACTGGTCGTGACAGCCCTTACACGTCCCAAACACCTTTTGCATGTGGTCTTTGACGGCGGTGGCACTATTTTCTCCTGCGGCCACGGCCAGTGCGTCCGCTTCCGTACTGAGCTCTGTGGCAGAGGCGAGAAACGCGTCCCAGTTCTGCCAGATTTCTGCTTTGGCCCGAGAGGAATCCTCGCTGCTGCCCTCGGGAAAGAGGGCAGCGATGCGGGTGGCATGAATGGCTATGGCCGCGGCATTCATTTTGGCCTCTTTGAGTTGACCGGCGTCGATCTTGCCCTTCATCTCCTTGGCATTGGCGCCGATATTCTCCATCAGATAGGTCCGAAACGCCACCGTCTGCTGGGGGTCCGGCATGTGGATGGGGTGGTTCTCATGCCCGAAACCCAGCCCGCCCATACTATGTAGCCCCCCTGCCATCACACTGACACTGATCAAAACTCCACGAACTGCACGAAGAACCATCCTTTTCATTGCGCTCCCTCCTCTGACGCAAGACCCACGCTATTCCTGCCCTTCCTGACTCCTTGGAGGAATCGATTTCAAATATGCGGCAACAGCGTGGGCGTCGGCGTCGGTCATGTCTTTGTACCCGCCCCCAGGGACTCCATCAATCACCACCGCCATCAGCCCTTGGACCGTATCAAAATTCGGGAGAAATCCGGTGCGCAGCAGGGAAACGATCTCCCCGTCACTCCACTGCCCGATCCCCGTCTCGTCATCCGGGGTAATATTGGGCGCGACCTCGCCGTCAATGCCGGCCGGATTTCCGGCCAAATCGCGCGTCCGGTCAAGGCTGCCAAACACGGTGCGCGGCGTATGGCATTCCTGGCAATGGGCGAGGTGCTCGCTGATGTAGCGGCCGCGGGCAATGGGGTCTGCCCAGGCCGTGCCCTGGGTTTCGACCGGTTCAAAAAACAACCAGCGCCAGGCGCGCATGGCCAGCCCGGAAAACGGAATGGCAACCTCGTGGGGGAGATTTTCTTGCGCCACGGGCTCCTGGCTCCGCAGGAAAGCCACCAGCGCCGTAACATCTTCATCCGTCATGCCGCTGAGGGCCGGATATGGCATGACCGGACTCATGACCGTCCCGTCGGGTTTCACCCCCAGCCGGACCGCGTCAATGATTTCCCGATCCGTCCAGGTTCCAATCCCATGGACTGGGTCGGGCGTGATATTCGTTCCATAAAATCGCCCATAGGGCGTCTCAATCGGCCGTCCGCCCGCGTTGGTGGGCTCCTTATCCGCCGTATGACAGCCACACCCGCCGGCTAAGGCAAAGATATACTGCCCCCGGGTGACGAGGGCTGCATCATCGGCCCAGACGTTTTGGAGGTGGCCGAGGAAAAAACCACACAGAACAAAAAGACAGAAAAGCGGCAAAGCACTCTTTCCGCCCGTATTTTTCATCTCCTCTTGTCGAGCTGTGGAGTCTGTCATGAGAATGGGCGGAGGTCTTGGGGGATAAAAGGAAGTCTGCTAGGCTGTCGGGCCATGCACCGGCTCGGTCTCAGCGTTGTGAGTTTCCTGATTCTTGGAACCGCAAGCGCCTTCTATCTGTTCTCTTCCCTCGGAGAAACAGTGCTCTATAACGCCTGGGGGTATACCATCTATGCCGACTTTGAAAGTGCTACAGGCCTGGGACCCGGCACGCCGGTCGAGATTGCCGGTGTCCGCGTGGGCCGGGTTGATACCGTCCAGCTTACGGGCACGCGAGCGAGAGTCCGCTTAACCATAGACAGTGAGATTGAGATTCAGGAAGACGCAATCGCGTCCATTCACACCAAGGGTCTGCTCGGTGGCCCCTATCTCCTGATCTCGCTTGGCGGGTCGGATAGGCTTATCCCGCCCGGCGGGGTGCTCAGAGAGACAGAGTCGCCCATTGACCTGCCGGGACTCATGGACGCCTATGTTTCCAGCCGTAAGGCTCCGGGCGGGGAGGCGCCTGCTCCCTAAGGATCGACAGCCCGGCTCCACCCCCGGCTTATGCCCTACTCGGCCCGCCCCCGTCGTGTACGCCGACGGTATGACGCGGGTTTCATACGGACTTTGCCACACTGAGGACAGCGCCATTTTTCGTGTTTGTGGGGCCGGTGCGCCTCCACTTTCATTTTTGTTCGGCAGCGCGGACACATCATGACGCACTCCGTCAATATCATATCGCCCGAGCGGGACCCACCCGGATTATCCGACGAGTATCAAATCGGGGCTTGCCTGTTCTCGTCAAGGGAGCTATGGGGAGACCTCATGCGGATGATGAAAAATCTCTGTCATTGCTAGTGCGGGAGTCACCGAATGCTCAACCCTTATCGAGTCCTTGACCTGACAACGGAGCGCGGCTTGCTGTGCGGCCAAATCCTGGCCGATCTCGGCGCCGATGTCATTAAAATCGAGCCCCCCGGAGGCTCCTCGGCCCGCAAGCTGGGGCCCTTCTATCAGGATCAGGAAGATGCGGAAAACTCGCTCTACTGGTGGGCCTATAACCGCAATAAACGGGGGGTCACTCTCGATATTACGCGGTCCGAAGGCCAGGATATTCTTCGGCGCCTGGCCCAAGGCGCAAAATTCCTGATCGAATCGGACAACCCCGGCACCCTGGCCAAATACGGCCTGAGCTATGACGAGTTGGCGGCAGACAATCCGGGGCTGATTTATGTCTCGATTACCCCGTTCGGACAAGACGGGCCAAAGGCCAGCTATGCGGATAGCGACCTGATTATTCTGGCGAGCAGCGGGCCGCTCGTCATTACCGGAGACGAAGACCGCCCGCCCGTCCGCCTGAGCGTTCCCCAGGGCTATCTGCACGCCAGCGCAGCCGCAGCGCCGGCCGCGCTGATTGCCCTGTATGAATCGCACCGCTCGGATCGCGGACAGCATGTTGATATTTCCGCCCAGCAGGCGGCGGCCCAGGCGACCCAATCGACCATTCTCGCGGCTCCGCTCAACGATGCGGAAACCCGCCGCATGGCAGGCGGGGCAAAGATGGGGCCGCTGGAAATCCGCCTGCTCTGGCCGGCGAAAGACGGCCATGTTTCGATTGCCTATCTGTTTGGCTCGGCGTTTGCCCATTTCACCAAACGTCTCATGGACTGGATCTATGAGGAGGGGTTTTGTGACGAGGAAGTCCAGCAGATGGACTGGGTTGACATGGGCGGTGGCCTCTTTGGTGGCGATCCGAAAATACTTGAAGACTATGAACGTCTGAAACTGATCGTTGAGGACTTCACCAAGACCAAAACGAAAGCAGAGCTGTTCCAGAACGCGCTGGACCGTGGCCTGCTCGTCGCCCCGGTCACGACGATCGACGAGGTCGTCGAGAGCAAGCAGCTTGCGTCCCGTCAATACTGGACAACGGTTGACCATGAGGAGATCGGCAAGGCGTTTGCCTATCCCGGTCCGTTTGCCAAGTTCAGCGAGCAGCCGATTGCCTATAAGCGCCGTTCGCCGAAGATTGGCGAGCACAATACCGAGGTCTATGCTGAGCTCGGCCTCGATGCACAAGCGTTGACGGAATTACGCAGCAAGGGGATCATCTAACCGCGACTCAATCAGGAGGGGTATCCATGGCAGAAGGACAACAGACTGGCAGTGAAAGCAATCAAGCCCTGGCCGGAGTCAAAGTGCTCGATTTCATGTGGGCCATGGCCGGCCCTGGCTCGACGCGTATTTTAGCCGACTACGGAGCGACCGTTGTGCGGATTGAATCCACCACCCGCTTTGACGCGGTGCGCATGGTCGGTCCCTTTCAAAACAAGCAACCCGGCCCGAACAATTCCGGTTTGTATAATAATATGAATACCGGAAAACTGCCGATGACCCTGAATCTGTCCAAGCCGGAGTCGCGTGAGATTATTTTTGATCTGGTGCGGTGGGCAGACGTGGTGACCGAGTCCTTTTCGCCCAAAGCCATGCGAGAGTGGGGCTTTGACTACGAGTCGCTCACCAAAATCAAGCCCGACATCATCATGCTCAGCACCTGCCTGATGGGCCAGACCGGCCCCCACTCGCACTTTGCCGGGTTCGGCAATCTGGCGGCTGCCGTCTCAGGCTTTTTCGATCCCACCGGTTGGCCCGACCGCGAGCCGGCGGGCCCGTTCGGGGCCTACACTGACTATATTGCGCCGTGGTATAATGCCGCAGCCGTGCTGGCGGCACTCGAGCACAAGCACCAGACCGGCAAGGGCCAGCATGTTGACCTGGCGCAAGCCGAAGCCTCGCTCCATTTTCTGGCACCGTTTCTTTTAGACCAAACCGTCAACGGACGGACCCAGACCCGTATGGGCAACCGGGACATGAACTTCGCCCCGCACGGGGTGTATCAGTCCACCGGAGAGGATCGCTGGGTGGCGATTGGCGTGGAAACCGACGACCAGTGGCGCGCGCTGTGTGAGACCATGAATCGCCCGGACCTCGGCAGTGACGAGCGTCTTGCCACCGCCAAAGGCCGGCTGGCCAATCAGGACGAAATCGACAAGGCCATCAACGCCTGGAGCAGCCAGCTCGGCCCGTACGAGGCCGAAGAACAACTTCAGGCCAAAAACGTGCCGGCCAGCGCGGTAGAAACCATCAACGAGCTGTACGAGGACAAGCAGCTTCAGCACCGTGAGCACTTCGTCGACCTGGATCATCCCGACTTCGGCAAGACCACAGTCGAAGGCACTCGCTTCAAATTCTCCCGCACTCCGGCCCAGATCAACCCGGCGACTCCGACGCTGGGGCGTGAGAACCAGAGTGTGTTGGAGAATATTCTGGGCTATAACGAAGAGAAGATCACCGAGTTAGTGATTGCCGAGGTCTTGGAGTAACGGACACTCTGCATTCATCGGAACTTGGAGGGGCGTACCGCGGTGCGCCCTTTTTGTTTGTCCTCAACCGCCCTGAGTTTCAGGGTAGCCGTCATTGAAGCTCGATAAATGAATCTGGAGTAGAGCTGATGAACTATATACCTTATCTTACGCAGAAATTATGAGCACTCGACCTGTCTCCTATTCGGTCAATTTGAGAAGCTACTATCGGATCACCGCCGAGACTAACGAGAGCCCATGGAAAAATTAGAGAGTGTCAGCTCGTACCTTGAGTCTAGTGATCCTCTTTCGGATGAAGTTTTCACGTACCTACTGTCCTATCATGAAGAAGACGAGAGAATCGATTTTAAGAAGGCGTTCGATGAGTCTGAGAGAGAATGGAGTGCCGCAGGGGCGACAACACGAGTTGGAAGCATTGCTCGGCAAAGTGGGGGCATCAGCAGTTTACTGGAGCAGACCAGCCCGAGCCACCTCATGCGGGTCTAAGCGTATGCCTTATCGTCCGAGTCCAGCACGATGTAAAAGGCGGAGGTGTCAATAAATCCCTCTTCACTCCTCGGGTGTTTCATAAGCAGCGGCAAGATAGGCGTCATGCCGACGGGCGACATCGGTGCGTCCGGAGTGGAAGCGTCCTGTGGCGGAGACCGCACGTTGCGCCCGGTCTCCGTGCTTCCCCCGCTCTGCATGACTAGAGCAGTTTCCACTGTGGAGTAGCGGGTGGGCGGCAGGCATGTTAAGCGGAGCAGAACCAGTAGCTAGGAGGAGCTATGCACGCGTATTCGCTGGATCTGCGGGAGCGAGTAGTGGCCGATCGGGAGGCGGGACT
>JAJDTY010000015.1 GCA_022826945.1 Candidatus Binatia bacterium | reverse complement strand
CGCGCCTCATCCGCGAAACGGGCCTCTTTATACAGGAATGCCTCAACAGCTCTATACTCGGTGTCGGACACCATGGCTGCTAGGCCCGGCCGTTTTGCATCACACTGCGATAGTGCGACCAGAACGCCCGGTTTGTTGTCTCGTCGGTCATATGCCCGACACGCTGCTGTTGACTATCGACATACTCACGATTCAGGCCACGACTCAGCTCCAGCCACTCGGCGTTCCGCGTGACTAATCCGACCTGGTTGCGACTCGCAATCGTCACGTCTTCGGGCAGCAGAAATGACCCCGGCCCCATTGCCGCTTCGCTCTGCCGTAACAGGCGCTTGTTGAATTCAGGCACCCCCTTGAGGAACAGCGGCGTATGCCACTGGACGCATTCGTCAACGCTGACGGGTTGCATGATGGCGATATTCATCTCGGCCAAAAAAAGGTTGGGAAAAATAAAGGCGTGCGGTGGGCCGTCGAAAACCCGGCGCTGGGTTTCCTCTTTGCCATGACTGCGTTCCATGGCCGCCAGATAGAATGCGGCCAGACCCTCCGAGACGCCGCCAAACCACTCGAACGGCTGTTGGTAGGCCGGGACAAAGTCGATTTCCGTGTGTCCCTGCCCCCAGTCGCGCAGGACGGACTTGATGCTTTTTTCCTCGCCCACAAAACGCCGATACTGCGAGCCGACCGCTTTCAATATGGAACGGTGCACAAAGCCGAGATGATAGCCGTCCGTGTCATTTTCGGGCAGCATTTTCCAGTTGGACGGGTAGCGATGCTTGACCCAGCCGGCGCCAAGTTCGATCTCGCCCTCCGGCGAGAGATCGCACGCTCGGTCGATCAATTGCGCCGCCGTGCCAAGATGATCGGCCAGCGAGATACCGCTCGGACTCAAACTGACGAACACAAATCCCCGATAGCTCTCCAGCCGTGGCACGCGCGTCAGCCCGTACTCTTTTTTATCAAAAGACTCCCCATATCCGGCCGGGTAGGGGACGCCTTGCAAGGCGCCGGTCAGGTCATAGCTCCAGCCATGATAGGGACAGGTAAACGTGCGAGTGTGGCCGCGTTCCGCCGGGCAGACGGTCGTGCCACGATGCGCGCAGCGGTTGAGGAGGGCCGATATATTGTTATCTGTGCCGCGCACCAGGATAACCGACTGGGTGCCGACCTGGCGCGTAATAAAGTCTCCCGGCTGGGGGATTTCACTGTTGTGACCAATAAACACCCAGCCGTGGTAGAAAATCTTTTCCAACTCCTCGGTAAAGATATGCGGGTCGGTGTACAGCGACCTGTGGACCCGCTCGTTTTGGACAAGGATGTCGTACTGGATCGGATCAATGGCAGTCTGTTGCATACGAGTCTCTCCGGCTCAGCTCTCTGAGTTCGCCTATCGATTGACAAACACCGGGTCACGTTTCTCCTGGAATGCGGCCACGGCCTCGCGCATGTCTTCTCCCAGCGTGCAGGCCAGCCCCAGATGGGCATCGGCATAGGTAATATCGCCAGCCTTGTTGGTGCTCAGCGCCTTGAAAAATTCCTTTGTACGACGCAGTGCCATGGGCGGCTTGTTGAGCAGCTTCTGAGCAAAGGCGTGGACCGCACCGTGCAGTTCCTCCAGCGGCACAACCTGGTTGACCAGGCCGACCTCGCAAGCTTCTTCTGCGGTCAGCTCATCACAGGTCATCACCAGTTCTTTGGCTTTAGCCATGCCGATCAGGTTGATCATGCGGGTAATCGAGCCCCACATATAGGGCACACCCAGCCGCACCTCGGGCAACCACATACGGGCGCCACTGGCGGCAATGCGAAAATCACACGCCATAGCCAAGGACACGCCGCCACCCACCGCAAAACCATTGACCGCGGCGATGCTGATCTGGTCCAGGCGTTCCCACTCGTCCATCACCCGCCAGCCGAGCTTTGCCATCCGCAGCCTAGCGGTATCGGTGAGCGTGGCCTGGGTTTCCGGTTTGGAGCTCTTGGACAGGGCGTTCATATCCGCGCCAACACTGAACGAACGGCCCTTGCCGGTCAGAACCACAACCCGTGAGTCCTCATCCTCCTGCAACTCATAGGTAATGGCCAGAAACTCGCGCAGTACCTGCTCATTGAGGGGATTGAGTTTTGCCGGTCGATTGAAAGAGACGGTCACAATGGGGCCGGAGCGTTCGAGGGTAAATGTTTCGTATGTCATACTGCCCTTCTCCTTTGGACCAGAGCTATCTTGTTGTGAATGTAAAATTATCTGTCATCCGTGCCCGGACCTCTTTTAAGTGTGTCACATACTTGGGAAAACCACCGTTATAATTACCATCCTGACGGCGCTGAAATTCGCCCTCAAAATTATAATAGCCCGGCGTACAGTCCTGGTTGCGGGTGGTTTTGCCACGATGATGGATCACCTCCTGTACCCACCACTCCTCCGCCTCGGGCATCACGTCGATGGACTGATAGCCATGCCGCCGCACATAGTCGATACACGCCGCAATATGGTCGCCCTGAGATTGCAGCATATCCGTCAGATTAAACTGAAATGAGGCCTGGTAGCCCCCCATGATAAACAGATTGGGATAGCCCTGCGAGTGAATGCCGAGCAGGGTGCGGATACCGGTGCTGTATTTGTCGTTCAGGTCGAGGCCGTTTTCTCCTTTGATCTGATTGTAAATCCCGGTTTTCTGCACCTCGAAGCCGGTGGCATAGATCAGGAGATCGAGCTCGTACTGTGTCCCGCCAAATACCGGTCCTTTCGCCGTGATTTCAGCGATGCCTTTGCCGTGGGTATCGACCAGGTGCACGTTGGGACGGTTGAAGGTCGGCAGATAGTCGTTGTGAAAGCAGGGCCGCTTACACATAAACATATACCAGGGCTTGAGCGCGTCGGCAGTGGCTCTGTCTTTCACGATTTCGTCGATGCGTTTGTGAATCCGCATCATATAGTCGATATTGGCGTTCTCCTGTCGCCGGATTTTCTCCTCGCGAGACATGGCCGCCCGTTCGGCCTTCTGCTCCTCGGTCAGCCGCGGTCCGCGCATGGCACGTTCGCGCCGCTTGGCCTGCCAGCCCGGTTTCAGTTTGCGTGCCCAGTTGGGATCGGTCGGCCAGTCGTCCCGGATATCAATCGACGACGGCGTGCGCTGAAACACGTACAGTTCTTTCGATGACGCACCGAGACCGGGAATAGCCTGTACCGCAGTTGCCCCCGTACCGATAATGCCGACAACCCTATCTTCCAGGCCGGACAAGTCCTCCTTGGTGTACTCATAGTCCCAGCGCGAGGTATGAAAGGAGTGGCCTGTGAAGGACTCCATGCCTTTAATCTTGGACAGCTTGGGCTTGGACAGCGTGCCGTTGGCGCAGATCACGAAGCGGGCTTTTATGTGGTCGCCTCGGTCTGTGGTGAGGTGCCACATCTCTTCTTCTTCATTCCATATAGTTGAGGTGACCGTGGTCTGGAAAACCGCCAACTCGTATAAATTGTATTTCCTGGCAATGGCTTGGCAGTGGGCCAGGATTTCCGGTCCCCTGGCGTAATGGTCTTTGGGGACGTAGTCCATTTCATCAAGCAACGGCAAGTAATCATAAGCCACCACGTCGCAGGCCACCCCGGGGTAGCGATTCCAGTACCAGGTCCCCCCGACGTCCGCTCCCCGCTCGACAATGCGGATACTCTCAACGCCATACTCCCGCAGCCGGGCCGAGGTGAGCAGAGCCGAGAATCCTCCGCCGATAAATAAGCACTCGACCGTATCGTTGATGGGCTCGCGGGGGATCATCTCACCGCCGTAGGGGTCGGTCTCGTACTTGGCGAAAGAACCGGAGAGGTCAGACGTATACTGTGCCGTGCCCTCCGGGCGGTAGTGCAGCCTCAGGTCGCGTTCCTCGGCGAATTTTTGCTTAATGGCATCGTAATACGCCTGCGATTTTCCAGACTTCGAGAGACCATTCATGCTGCCAATCAGGGGCTTCTCCTGCGCCTCACTCATATATGTAGTCCTCCGTACATCAACACTGGTCGTTCTTGAGACTGGCCGAGTATAACAGAGCCGTAGCGCAGCGGGGAAGCGGCGCCTGGGGGTGCTGCTTAATCCGAGTACAGGGGATGTGAACCGAACTGATTTTTTTGCACGGCCTGCCCCGTGGTGGCCACATACCCGACCCCGCGCACGACGCTGTCGAGGTACTGGGCGATGGTGTCGCCAAACAACCGCTGCTGATAGGCCTGCTTCCGAGGGGCGGACAAGCCCGCTTTCAGGTAGGGAATCACGGTAATGGCCAACTCGCTCTGCCGCTCACCCTGCGCCGTGATGCGCCACTCCACACGGGCCGTCTTGCGTGAGGGCGGCCCGACTTCAATGTCAAATCCCACCCCCTCGAGCCACCTCACAAAATCGCGCTCGTAATGCACGCCGCTGTAGTACGAGACCGTATCCCTTGCCCCAACCCCGGGCCATTTAAGAACCGTGGTTTCCTGACAGAACGGATGATAGCGGGGAAGTTGACCGGGTTGAGAGATCACCTGCCAGACGCGGTTCGCGGCGGCCTCAATCAGGTGCCGGACCTCCACCGCCTCGCCCGGCTCAAGCCCTCGGGCGGCCAATTCGGTCTGCAATTGCTCGCTGTTTGCTTTCACGCTGGGCTTCCCCGCTACAAATACTCTGAGTAACCAGCAGGTCTGCAAGCGCCCGGCTAGCGATCGAAAGTCCCGCCAATCGCATCCGTGTCGTTGTATTCGCGCAGATAGGAGAGCTTGCCATCCTCCGCGAATCGGAATTCCCAAACGAACGCCATATCGCAGGCGCGCCCCGTTGCGACCGATTGGCCGTTCTTTTCTACGCCGGGCGCCGTCATCCTGCGCGTCTCCGGGTCGAAAATAAAATCGTGGAAGACGACTTCGCCGATCACCCAGGTCTCGGCCAGTTGGGCCAGATACTCTTGCAACCCCGCCGTACCCTCGTAGCGGCCGCCAAAAGGGATATGGGACGGCAGAAAGTTCTCCCATGCGAAATCGTTGGCCAGCAGCTTGGTGCACTCGGGGAAGTCCGTCAGGAGGAGAGCCATAAACTTGTTCACCGTGTCGATCGCCTCTTGTTTTGTCATATCCTCTCCTCACTCGTGTGGGTTTCTAATGAGGGGCTGTCACAACTCTCGTTCCCTATCGATCACAGACTGCTCCGCATTTCTTCGGCGGGGCGGTGGATCGGACATGTCTTTTCGCGGTCCGCCAAGTCAAAGCAAAACAGGAACTTCGCAAACCCGCACAGCACCGCCATCGTCACCCCGAGCTCAAAGATCTCTGCGTCGCTGAAATGCGCGGCCAGCTCGTGATGCAGCTCCTCGGTCATATACCCGTGGAGGTTGGTGAGCACCATCTGCTCGCACAGCTTGAGCACGGCGCGGTCGCGCGGCGAAAACACCTCGTTGTCGATATCGTCCGGAAGCGCCTCAATCTGTTCCGTGGTCAGGCCGGCCCGTCTCGCCGAGACGGTGTTGACCCTGTTTCATAAAAAGCAGCCGTGGGTCTTGGAGAGTTTGAGGCGGAGTAGTTCCTTGGTGCGCACATCGACACGGCCCTCGTAGAACACCCGCTTGTAGAAGCTATTGAAGTACCAATCGAGCAGTTCGGGCGCGTTGGCGCCAACCTCGATCAGCCGCGCGTCCCCGGCCTCGCGCATGCATTCGTCGTACATCGCAGCCATATCGGGTGCGAGTTCCTCACGGGTGAGGCGTTTCATGGCACACATAGCGTTGCTCCTTTACTCAGCGAAAATTCTCGTAAGCTTCGCTATCGAGTAGAACCCAGGTAGCGAAGTTGCGAGGGGGAATCAACACGGCTTGTGGGGTTTGTATTGTCAAAATTTTATCAATATGCCAAACTCCGCGCTAACGAAGAAATTGAGATGCGCCAACGAGGGGCCAATAAGGAGGGCTGGCACGATGAATGAAGCGGTAGAGACATCCCAACCGACCGGAATTCCAACTCCCGAAGAACTGGGCTTTGACCCGGCTGACCTGCGCCAGAAGTACGCCGATGAGCGTACCAAGCGTTTGCGCACGGACGGCAACAATCAGTATCAGGAAATCATCGGCCAGCACGCCCACTATAACACGGACCCCTATGTGGAGCCGGGCTTCACCCGCCCCGCTCTGCAAGAAGAACTCGACGCGGTGATTATCGGCGGCGGCTTTGGCGGTCTGCTGGCGGCCGCGCGCTTGCAGAAGGCCGGGATCACCAATATCCGCATCATCGAGAAGGCCGGAGATTTTGGCGGGACCTGGTATTGGAACCGCTACCCTGGTGCGCAGTGTGACATCGAATCCTATGTCTACCTGCCCCTGCTCGAAGAGACCGGCTATATGCCCAAGGAAAAATACTCCTTTGCACCGGAAATTTTTGAACACGCCCAGCGGATCGGCAAGCACTTTAACCTGTACGAGCGGGCCTGCTTCCAGACCCAGGTCAGGGAGGCGCGCTGGAACGACGAGGACGGGCGCTGGACGATTACCACCGACCGCGACGATGTCTTCCGGGCGCGCTTTGTGATCATGTCGAGCGGGCCTTTGAACCGACCCAAGCTGCCGGCGATTCCCGGCATCGAAAAGTTCAAAGGCCATACCTTCCACACCAGCCGCTGGGACTATGACTACACCGGCGGTGACACCACCGGCGGCATGCACAAACTCAAAGATAAACGCGTGGGTATCATTGGCACCGGGGCCACCGCGATCCAGTCCGTGCCGCATCTCGGCGAGCACGCCAAACAGCTCTACGTGTTCCAGCGCACGCCCTCCTCGGTGGACGAACGCGGCAACAAGCCGACCGACCCGGAGTGGGTCAGGACCCTGAAGCCCGGCTGGCAGGACTACCGCAACAACAACTTCTGCTCCATCCTGGCCGGGATTCCGGTTGAGGAAGACCTCGTCGGCGACAAGTGGACCAGCCTGTTCAAGAAACTCTCCGAACTGCTCACGGGCAAGGAGGATTCCAACCTTTCCGACGAAGGCATGGCGATCATGTCGGAGATTGCCGACTACCAGAAGATGAATGAGATCCGCGATCGCGTGTCTTCAACCGTCACCGATCCGGAGACCGCGGAAGCGCTTAAACCCTGGTACGGACAGTGGTGTAAGCGCCCGACCTTTAACGACGAATACCTGCCAACCTTCAACCGGCCCAACGTCAAGCTGGTGGACACCAAGGGCAAGGGCGTCGAGCGCGTCACCGAGAACGCGGTGGTCGTGGACGGCGTCGAGTACGAAGTGGACTGCCTGATCTACGCGACCGGTTTCGAGGTCGGGACGGCGTACACGCGGCGTGCCGAGTTCGAGGTATATGGCCGTGACGGGCTGCCGCTGAGTGATTACTGGACGGACGGCATGAAGACCTATCACGGTTTTTTGAGCAACGGCTTTCCGAACTGTTTTCACATGGGGCTCACCCAGACCGGCCTCGCGCCCAACTTTACCTATATGCTGAACGGGCAGGCCGTGCACATCGCCCACCTCATTAGTCAAGTGGAAGCCCGTGACGCCAAGTCCATCGAGCCCACTCTTGAGGCCGAGGACGAGTGGGTGAAGCTGGTAACCAGCCCGACCTTTATGACCGAGTACCAGAACGCCTGTACGCCGGGCTATTACAACGGCGAGGGGAAGAACGAAGGGCATGGCTTCATCGAGACCCAGTATCCCGACGGCGCGGTACCCTTCTACGATATGCTCGCCGCCTGGCGCGCGCAGGGCGATTTCGAGGGCCTCATCGTGAAGTAGGTCTGAGCGAGTAGCTCCGAACCCAGCCCGTTTGCAATAAAGGGCAGAGTGGGAGAATAGCAAAACAGGCCTCGCTTACCGGTATAGAGCTGATCCTGGAGCGGTCGCTCCGAGGGCTAGAGCAGTTTTCATTCTCGTGTAGCGAGGCGATAGCCAGCGTGGCGGACATAGTGAGCACATTCCGTAGGAGAGAAGGCGGCGAGGATGGGCCCCACCGCCGCCCACAAGCGGGCCACCGTACGCGGGGCGAGGGCC
>JAJDTY010000064.1 GCA_022826945.1 Candidatus Binatia bacterium | reverse complement strand
CGGGCCCTCGCCCCGCGTACGGTGGCCCGCTTGTGGGCGGCGGTGGGGCCCATCCTCGCCGCCTTCTCTCCTACGGAATGTGCTCACTATGTCCGCCACGCTGGCTATCGCCTCGCTACACGAGAATGAAAACTGCTCTAGAATCCACTCTGCTCGTCCAGGGCCGCTGTCAGGCCATGAATGGTTGCTACCCATATTCGGCACTCCGCCCCGCTTGCCCGGAGATGGCCGGACTGGTATGGCGAGCGGGAAGACTGAATCCCCGATCCTGGTCTGAAGACGCTGGGGAAACTCGGAGAATAGATGGCATATCTTGTACTCCTTCGACATGGCCAATCACAATGGAATCTGGAAAACCGCTTTACCGGCTGGGTTGACGTTGCCCTGACGGAAAAAGGCGAGGAAGAGGCCCGGCAAGCCGGAGAAAAGATTAAAGCCGCCGGTCTGCAATTTGATACCACCTTCACCTCAGTGCTTCAGCGTGCCATCCGAACGCTCGAATTGGTTTTGGAGGTGCTCGGCCAACCGCATCTTCCTGTCGAACAGGACCAGGCTCTTAACGAACGCCATTACGGCGACCTGCAGGGACTTAATAAAGCGGAAACTGCCAGGAAGTTTGGTGACGAGCAGGTGCGGCTCTGGCGACGGAGCTATGATATTGCTCCACCGGGTGGGGAAAGCCTGGAAAACACGGCCGCGCGGACTCTACCCTATCTGAAAGACCATATCCTCCCAACGGTCCAGGCCGGACAGCATGTGTTGGTTGCGGCGCATGGCAATAGCCTGCGTTCGATCATCATGCATCTCGACCAGTTGAGCCGAGAGGCAGTCCTCGGCCTTGAGTTGGGAACCGGTGTCCCGGTAGTGTACAATATTGACGCCGAGGGAAACGTCCAGTCAAAAGAGGTTTTGTAACGACGACGCAGTGCCCAACGAGATACTCGTTGAGCGGACGACCTCAGAGGGGATTACTGCGGAGCCAGGGAACGATATTTTCCCTGATAAAAGAGGAGCGGGTCGCCCGGTGCGGTCACGAGTCGCTGAATCTCTCCAACATAAATTGTGTGATCCCCACCTTCGTAGGCGTGGGCGACGGTGCATTCAAAATGCGCCAGCGCTCCATCAAGCAGGGCAACTCCGAGTTCTCCGAGGCTGTAGGATAAGCCCGCAAACTTCTCAATCCCTTTTGTTGCAAAACGAGTGGACAACTCTTCTTGCGCCTGACTCAGGAAGTTGACGGCAAAGACCTTGGATTCCTCAAAACAGTTGTAGCAGTCTACGCCTTTATCTACACAGATTAAAAGCATCGGTGGGTTCAGAGACAGCGAGCTAAACGCATTGGCGGTCAGGCCGAACGGCTTTTCCGTGGCATCTTTCGTGGTGATGATAGTGACCCCGGTTGCAAACAGCCCCATTGCGTTGCGTAATTCTCGTCCATCAATTGCCATACTGCCTCCCCGATCGGTAAAGAAGTTCTCTGACTGCTACCAGAGCGCCTCCCAGGCTGTCAATTGCTCTACATGTTCTACTGAGATGCGCTCCCGTAGCTCAGATTCGGCTCAGTCAGGGACCGAGCAACATCCTTGTCACAGCCCGGAGCGCGGCCAAACACTTTTTGCCAGACCGGGGCCGTTTCCATGCACATATACACCGGAATCGTCGGAGCCAGGCGGTTCAACTGGGAGATAAGGCTGCGGTACATCTTGACGCGCAGGGCTTGAAAGGTGCGCCATTTTCCATCATCGCACAAGACCTGCTCGCCGGATAAGAGACGGGTATGCGGGAAGCGTTGACGGATGACTTTGCGTAGAGACGGGGTGAGGCGGAGGCTGCCGAAACTGACCCAGGCGACCCCCTGCGGGTCAACGGTCGTAAAGACCTGCTCCAGCGCCTGCCGATAGTCCGTCTCCCAGTTGGGGTACTCGATGAGCGGATCAAAGTGAAAACCTACTTTATAGCCAGCCTGCTGGACGTGGCGGGCGGCCCGGAGGCGTTTGGCAAACGACGCTGTGCCGTGCTCTTCCGTGTCCGCAATAGCCGGTGGCGTCAGGCTCCACGACACCACGACCCGTCCGCGCGACTCGAGCGTGAGCAAATTGTCAATACAGTCGCTCTTCGTTTTGAGTTCGAGCAGAACATTCTTCCGAGCGGCGAAGAAGGGCACCAGGTCTGCTGAGAAACCGACCAGAGCATCCAAGGCTAAGCTGTCGGACAGTTCCCCGGTCCCAATCCGAAATTGTTTCCACGGCTGACGGTCGACGACCTGGGCGACTTCGTCCAGCAGGTCGTCACTATTGGTGAAGACTTTGAGGGTAGGGTTATTGGCGAGATATTCCTGTAAAAAACAATAGCTGCAATCCATCGGGCAATTGGAGATCAGACTGACGACCAGATAGTTACAGCACACCAGCCCAGGGGTTCCGGCCGGACAATGTTCGAGAAAACGGGCACGTTGGCGGGTAAAGAACAGCCGACGCTTGCCGGCCCCGAACGGGTCTCTGTCCGCAGGACGCGCTTCCTTCTGCTCCCAGTCTTTTTCAACAACGCGGACTGGCAGTTCAGGTAGCTTAGTGAGAGCCCGCTGAACGACCGGCGCGTCTTCCTCGCCGCGTTCGATAAGAATTTCAGTCGGTTGATACATTGCCGCTCATTATGCCGTAGGAGTCACACCTCATCCAGGGAGTCGAACACGCGCTGAAAGCGTCCGTCGTCGAGCCGCTGCTGAAGCTGAGAGAGGCCGTTCCGGAGCTCGTGAACATTGCGGACCGTCAGGGTGATCGTGACCTCATCGCCCTCAAAGTCTGACGGGAAAGAGACCTGCCCTGTTCTGCCCAAATCGAGGGCTTTCACCGCTTGGCGGACATTCTCCTCTAAGTGGGTCAGGCGCGGGTAGCGTATCCTGCGCAACACGGCCTTGACCGCTTTGAGTTTGTCGTGGCGTGACCCCGATGTTGCCCACGCGCTGCGGAGTTCTCTCCGTTCGAGAATATCGGCAACGGTCTGCTCATCCCGCGCAGAAATTTCCTCGAACCAATCGAGCAAGTCTTTGAGATGATTCTCACCGCATTGGAGGTCTTGCAGTAAGGAGAACAGCGCAGCTTGGTCGGTTGCCGGCCACGCCTGCCAGCGCGCTAGCGTTGTGCCACTCAAGTGTTTGCGCTGGGCATAGGCCGCTATCCGTTGCGCTTGCCACTGCTCATCCTGTGTTACCATACGACTCCTGTGTACCGACGCTTTGCGCGCAGGGATAGCGCGTCATCAGGGCTAGGTAGGGTTCCGCCGATTTGCCGCGTTTGCGCGCTCCGCTGGCCAGGATTCTACACTTTTTGTGGAGCATGGACAGTGTGGCCTGACGTTGCTGGAGAGAGAGGTGGCCCGAGTCGAGCAGTTTACGGAGCGCAACAAGCCGAAACCGATCCATTCCCCAGAACTGGCGGGATAATTGATCGGTATGACCGCCACGTTTCAGGACTAAAGGCGCATCAATCAGGTAGACCGGCTCCCGTACGCTGATGCGCAGCCACAGGTCATAATCTTCACAGGCCGGAAGTTGCTCATCAAACCCCCCCATTCGCTCAAACAATTCCCGACGCAGCATAACGGCCGAGGGGCTGACCAGACAGTCGGCGAGGCTCTGAACAAAAATGTCGCCGTGGGGTTTTCGATGTTTCTTGCGCGGGTTGACTCGAACTCCATGACGAATCCAGGTTTCCTGGGTCTGACAAATCTGCGCGGTCGGCCGTGTCTCAAAAAAAGCGACCTGGTGAGCCAATTTCTCGGGCTGCCAGACGTCGTCGGAATCGAGAAAGGCGAGGAGTTCGCCCTGACTGGCGGCTACCCCCCGATTGCGCGCGGCAGAGACACCCCGACGGGGCTGAAAGAGGTAGCGTATAGAATGGGATCGTGCGCGGGCATATTCTTCGACGATCTGCTGGGTTGCGTCCCGAGCCGCGTTTGTTGAGCCGTCGTCCACGACAATCGTTTCACTGTCCTGATACGTCTGAGCCAGAACGGAGGCTAGCGCCTCACGCAGAAAGGTAGGGCGATTATAGGTCGGTATGACGGTCGAAACGCTAGGCATCTGAAGTTCTCTTTGTTTCGAGTGCAGCGGGATGGGCGGCGGTCAGCGCGAGCATCGCCTGCCACAGCGTGTCTGCACCCTGGCCATCCCGGGCGGAAAAAAGGAGCAGCGGCTCATCACCAATTTGCCGCATCAGGATTTGGCGCTGCTTTTCTCGTTGGTTGCGCTTGAGCTTGTCACATTTGGTGGCCACAAAGAGAAAAGGGCGGTCATGATAGGTGAGAAAGTCAGCCAAGGCCGCCTCCTCTGCTTCCGGACCACGTCGGATATCGAGGATAATGACCACCCCACACAGGTTTGGCGCGTGTATCAGATAGTCTTCAATCAGTCGCTGCCAGGCCGTTCGCTCAGACTTGGCAACTCTGGCATAGCCGTAACCAGGCAGGTCAACAAAGGTCAGGGCCTGGTTGATGGTAAAAAAATTGAGCTGCCGCGTGCGTCCTGGAGTCTGACTCGTCCGGGCAATTTTCTGGTTCAGGAGTCGGTTGATTAACGAAGACTTACCGACATTCGAACGCCCGGCAAAGGCGATTTCCGGCTGAGAGAGTTTTGGATATCGTCCCGGCTGCATCGCGGCGCCGGCAAACTCAACGCTGGAAATTTTCACGGTCTTGACTCACGCTCATCCGGGGACCGAACAGGGGCGCTCCGCAGGATGTGAAAGAAGCGTAGCCGACCGCGCCGATTTGCGCCACCTTGACTTACGCTCGCTTGGATTGTTTGTTTGGGGAGATATGAAAAACGAACTCCTGGGAATGCTGGTGACCGCCTTGGCCATATTATCCGCAGCCGTTGTGTCCGGCCTGCGGCTCAAGCCTTATATTGACGCCGGTGAAACGTATACTCCCGCCTCGTTTATGCTGTATCCGGCTCTGGCGGCTGCGCTGGTTGCCGTCCCCCTCATTTTCTTGCTGCGTGCGGTCCAAGGAACAAAAGAGATTGAAATCGGTCCGCTGAAATTCACCGAGCGTACGCCGTTTATGGCCTTATGGTGCATCTTATATATTGTGATTGCCGTCACCTTTTTCCCCTACGACGGCCCTGAAGAGTCGGACCTCTTGCCTGATCCCTCACACCAGGAGGAGACCGAGTCCCCCCTCAATCAGCCGGTCCGTCTGCCCCTTGCCGTTGACCCGCTCCAGGAGAGAAGCGTGGAGCAGAGACAAGTGACGCCCACCCTCCCTTATATACTCCCCTATCAGGGAGGCCGACCAGGACGCAGTTGTGACCGATTTCCAACCTCAGCTTGACCCATTTCAGGTGCTACTAGGTTTTCACCTTGACAGGGTGGCGCCGGAATTTTGCCGTCTCAGCCTGCCCTTCAGGTCTGAGTTGCGGACCGCCGGCGATGTTGTGCATGGTGGGGTCATTGCGACCCTGATTGATAGTGCCGGGGTTATTGCGGCCTGGTCGCAGGCCGACCCGAGCGCTACCCGCGGTGCAACTGCTGATCTCTCGGTCAGCTATTTATCCGCGGCGCACGCCGTTGATCTCATTGCTGAAGCCCGCGTCCTGCGGCGTGGACGGAGTCTTGTCTTTATTGAGGTCGATGTCACGACCTCGACCGGAGAGCGGATTGCCAAGGGGCTGGTCACGTATAAATTGGGATATAGTGCATGACGCAACCATCGTTCGATCACTCTGTCCCGCCGAATTTGCCGTCATCGGTTGTGTCTCCCCGGACCACTCCACCCAGGACCATACCTCCCATTCATATCGTCCTGTTTGGGGCAACCCTCTTGACCACAACGCTCGCTGGAACCTTTCAGGCGGGTGGGGACCCCCTCAGTGATCCGTCTGCGCTGGTATTGGGGTTGCCGTTTGCCCTCACCTTACTACTTATCCTCCTCAGCCATGAGATGGGGCATTACATCCTGGCCCGCATCCACGGGGTTTGGGCCAGCCTGCCGTACTTCATTCCCGGTCCGCCGTTCTTTGTCGGGACTTTTGGCGCGTTCATTCGAATGAAATCGGCGCCAGCCAACCGATCTGCACTGTTTGATATTGGCGCGGCCGGACCCTGGGCCGGGGTCTGCTTTGCCATTCCCGCGGTGATCGTTGGCCTGACACTATCCGAGGTACGACCGCTCGATCCACTTTCGGGTGGCATCATTCTGGGCGACTCCGTCCTGTTTTCCGCTCTGATCACGCTTGTTCTTGGCGTTACCCCTGATGAGGTCAGAGTCATCCTTCATCCCATTGCGCTGGCCGGCTGGTTCGGCCTGTTTGTCACCTTTCTCAATCTCCTGCCGGTTGGCCAGCTCGACGGCGGCCATGTGGTGTACTCGCTCTTTGGGCCGGTTCACCGCTGGATAGCGCGCACCTTTCTGCTGGTTATTCTGGTGCTGGGCTTTCAGGGCTGGCAAGGCTGGTTTGTGTGGGTTGTCCTGTTAGCTGTCTTAGGCATTGACCACCCGCCGACAGCCGACCACGTGTTGTCCCTGGATCGCAAGCGGACCATCTATGGCTGGTGTACCGTCGGGCTTTTTGTCTTGACTTTCACGCCGGTCCCCATCACCATATCAGCAAATTTTCCACCCCAGGAGGATGTGACTCCAGTGGCCTACCAACTCGAACACCGACCCCCGTCGTCAGCCCTACCCCCCTGGACGTTGGTGTACCAGCCATGACCGAGCGCCTCTCCTGGGATCAATATTTCATGACCATCACGCGCCAAGTGGCCGAGCGTTCGACCTGTGAACGCGCCAAAGTTGGCGCGGTTATTGTCCGCGAGCGGAATATTCTGACCACGGGCTATAACGGTGCGCCAGCCGGACAGCCCCACTGCACCGAGGTTGGCTGCCTGATTTACGAATCAAAGACGCCGACCGGGGAGAGCGAACAGAACTGCTACCGGACCATCCATGCAGAGATCAATGCCATTGCCCAAGCCGCAAAGAACGGCACCAATATCAGTGGGGCAGATATCTATGTCACCCACACCCCGTGTATCCATTGTCTCAAAGTGCTGGTGAACACCGGTATCCGACGTATCTTTTACGAGAGGGCGTATAAGCTCCACACCGTACAGGAGTTACTGGCTTCCTCTCAGGTCGAATTGCAGCAGGTTGAACTGTAGACCGGCGAGACGGACGTGTATGCCCAGGTCCGGCAGGGACGCCGGGCCAACGTCTCTATTCTTGCGTTTCGTCCGATTGGGCTGTGGGTTGAGCGGACAATCCGTCATAGGCGCCAAATTGATAGGCGGCCGCTAACAAGAGGACAGACAGAACAAGCACCGTAATTAAAATATCAAGGGCACTGAGCCCGGCGTGGCTCTTCTTCATTTTTTCCTCCATGCGCACGTCTAGCGATAGACGGGGGTGTCACCATCTGGACGACGCTTCCAGCGCTTGTGTATCCACAGCCAATGGTCTGGGTAGCGCTCGACCATGGCCTGAAATACGGCGGTGAATTTTGCGGTCGTGGCGCGAATGTCTTCTTCCTGGTTACCAGTCCGAACTGGCTCGATCAACGGTAAGACCACGATCTTATGCTGGCACGAGCCGTTTTCCCGAACCAGAAAAGCCGGAACAACCGGGACACCGGTTGTCAGCGCCAAGCCGGCAAGGCCGGCTGAGGTTGAGGCCAGGCGTGAAAAAAACGGCACGAATACGCCCATCCGCCCGGAGGCGTTTTGATCAACTGCGGCCACAACCGCGCTCTTTTTCTTAATCGCCCGAAAGACCTCAATCCCGGCGGTCGTTTTCTTAATCACTTTAGTCCCGCCCCGTTCGCGCTCGGTGGTCAACACCTTTTCAATAAAGACATTACGCAAACGGCGATGGATGATGTGTATGGGGAGCCCGTAACACGCAGCCGCGTGGGCGAAGAGTTCCCAGTTGCCAAAATGTCCGGTGAGAATCAGGGCACCAGTAGCACGGAGGTTGTCTACAAGCTGACGCCATTCGGCTTCGTTCTCAAACTGTACCCGCTCGCGGATATTCTCTGGTGTGAGAGAACGCAGATGGCAGAACTCAGCCAGTAAGCGGCCAAGATTCCGAAAACTTTCCCGCAAAATACGGTGTCGTTCCGCTTTATCTTTGGCCGGAAAAGCCAGGGCCAGATTCGTGAGCCCCACCCGACGATGCGGCCGGTCTATCCAATAGAGGAGGGTGCCTATCCCTTCTCCGACCCGAAACGCGAGGCGAAAGGGTAAGGCTCGAAAGAAGGCGAGGGCGGCCAGGAACAAGACATATTCGATCCGGGCAAGCAGATGTCTTTTTTCACGCGCCGGACGAATACGTTTTTTACGACGGGGCCGATCCTGTTGCGAAACAGCGGGGGCAGGCTCAGCGCTCTCGTGAACCGCGCCTCTGATCCCTTCTGGCATGACTCCGAGAAAGACTGGACTGATGACTACGCTGCTGGGGCATCAGAAAACGAAAAGCCAAACACTTCCCGTTCCTTGGCCACTAGGTCGGCGACGACCTGTCGATCAATATCCCGGTAGCGTTGCAGGGTTTCCCGCATCGTTCCTTCCCCACCGTTTGCTCTTGCCATCTCTTTCAGCTCGTTTTTGATCCAGCCGATATGCCATTTTTCATCTTTGGTGACTTCGTGCAGGATAGCAAGCGTCTCGGGATCGACATCTGTCCTTTTGGCATGTTCGAGATAGCGGCGTTGGGCGCGCTCTTCGACCACGACCGTGAGCGCGAAAAGATCAATCAACGAGCGAGGAATGCCAACCGCTCTGCCAATGCGGGTCTGGTAGCCATCATCCACATGGACCGGTTCATATCCCAGGTCGGTAATGCGTTTCGTCCACAACCAGGCGTGGCGGGTTTCGTCAGCCAGATGCCGAGACAATTTGACTTGGGCCTCAATGTTTTCGACTCGCATGGTCAATTTTAAGAGCAGCGTCGCCCCCCGTAACTCGGCATCACGGTAATAGCTGTATAAATGGATCATCCGTGGGTCTACAGACATAATATGTTCACTTTCCACCCGAAAAGCCCTGTGCTCTTCTCGCTGAGAAGAGATGTATACCCCCAAGGGCTTCTCCCGGTATAGAGTAATGGTCACAGAAAAGCAAGAACCTTAATAGTGCGCTAAACATCGACAAATACTCAATTTTTTTATACCGTAGCGGTGATGGATTCGGCCCCCCCGTCTACACTGGTTCTCTTTTCTTCGCCGTGGTTCAGAACAGGCTTGTGGCCGGACGTTGTACTCTGGAGTGGAATGCTGGGTCTCTTGTTGTACGGCCTGAGCGGATGTTGGGGTGGCGAAGACTCCCGACTGGTAGCCCGACCGGCCGGGCCATATCACCTGACACTGGACCTTGGGGCAACGCCCCCGCAGGCTGGTCAGGATACAACCCTGACCTTTCACCTGACCCATACCAAGACACAACAACCGGTCGCTGACCTGCAAATATTACACGAACGAGCCCTCCACACCTTTATTGTGAGTCGTGATTTATCCACTTTTGCCCACACCCACCATGAGGACTATATTCCACTCACGGACCAGGACCTTCAGCGTGCCCGGTTTCATTTTCCCTATACGTTTCCCAAGGCGGGAGAGTATCTCATTGTCAATGAGTTTACTCACAAGGATAGAAGCTGGACCAAACACTTCACTGTCACTGTCACGGGGGAGTCCGGCCCGCCGCCCGAGCCCGATTTCCGTCAGGAAAAACAGTTCGATTCGTATCGCGTTTCCTTACGCACGTCGCCGTCTCCGCCCATTGCCGGTCATGAGGTCGAAATTGTGTGTCGCCTCACCTCCACAGAGGGGGTTCCGGTCAGAAATTTGGATCTCTATCTCGGCACCGAAGTCCATATGGCAAGCTGGCGTCTGGACGGCGAGCATTTCGGTCATCAGCACACCTACACCTCGGAGATGGCCCGTCTTATGGAAGGCATGCGTGGTCACAATATGTCGTCAGACCAGATGGCCCGACGCATGGCTCAACTCATGAGTCGCCCAGCAAAGCAGGAGTATTTTGGCCCGGACGTACCGCTGCACCACGTCTTTCCCACCGCTGGCGTGTATAAAGTCTTCCTGGAATTAGCACCCAACGGCGAGTATCTACCGGTTGATTTTCTGGTCACAGTTACCGAGTACACAGACGATGCAGATACAACGATTCATTCTATCCTGCAAGAATCCGTACGACCCACTACACCCGATCGGGAGGTTACGTCATGAAATCCTGCTCCCTTCAAAACGGTCTGATCGTCTGCCTTCTTTTCATTTCGTCCCCGGCAGTGGCCGGCCACGGTTTCGTCACAACCTTTGGTGATATCGAATGGCTGCCGGAGCCTGGTCGTACGCCGGACACTGTGGGGTATCAACTCGATTCCTGGTCCGAAGTGGGACAACTCTGGCTGGCCATGACCACCCGACAGGTCGTCGATCTCTCGCTCGGCTTTGCCCGGGAAAAACTGGCAGAAGCCGAAGCCATGCTGACCGTCCAGGATACGGTCGCCGCCCGAGTCGCATTGGAGCAGTACTGGTATTATATCGACTGGGCCGAGCAGGCGCTTCCACAGGCCGAAGATGTCCAGAATGGGGAGAGCATTGCTCTGGTCGAAATGCTGACCACCCACCTGCTTGAACATCAGTACATCCTGACCATCATTCATACGGACCTGTCTGTTGAGTCACGCGGCATCCTGCGGGAGGTCTTCACAACTGCGCAACAGCGCTATCCACGCATAGCCGAACGTCTACCCCGTAAAAAACGCGGTGCCCTCTTTTTCAAAGAAGAGGAAGTGCGCTGGTCGGTTGAAATGGTACTGCGGGAGGAGGCTGGGTAGCAGGTGACCAGAAAGAGAACAGGTCGAAAAAAATGCGTGCGCTCTGGGCTCTCCTACCGATATCAAGAAAGAACCCGCATGCAAAAAAAAACAAAGCACCACCTCCCTCCGCCTCGGAAGAACTCGACGACAACCCTTTCCCCGATCCTATTGTCATGCCTATTGAGGATGTGATTGATCTCCATCCCTTTGCGCCCAAGGAAATCCGGAGTGTCGTCGAGGGATATCTACGCGAATGTTGCGTCGAAGGGTTTACTCAAGTGCGTCTCATCCACGGCAAAGGCAAGGGGGTCCAGCGCGAGAGTATTCGTGCCCTGCTCGCTCGCCTACCCTATGTGAAAGACTTTGCCGATGCGCCAGTGGGGGCGGGCGGTTGGGGCGCGACCATTGTTCGCCTCGACCCGTCGCGGGTAGACACGGCGGGAAGCCGTAAACCGTAAATCCCTGATCCGCGGCGGAAAAACTCTCTCTTGCGCGGCGCTCCTGCAAAGGGATACATAATGACGGGAGAAGGAGGGGATCCATGGCAACAGTTGATACCTTTTTGGCTGATTTGCGTGGCTATATCCAACACCAAGATGAAAAGCCCTTACTTGGCCCCAGCTTTTATCAGGGCCTGCTGGCCGGGGAGCTGTCTCACCCGCAACTGAAAAAATGGGCGCTCAACCTCTTTTATGTCACTGGCCAGCACATCCGGGCCTTTGGTGGGATTTTTATGAATACCGGCCTCGGGCCGCTGGATCGGAAAATCCGTCGTCATATTGTTGAAAATCTGATTGACGAAGAAACGATTATGGGCCGTGGGGAAGACGCCCACTGGATGCTGTCCATGCGGTTGGCTCAAGCGCTCGGTGCTACCGAGGAGGAAGTGCGACAACCGGTCGTTGCCCAAGAGTCAGTTGCCTATGTTGACTGGGTGATTGAGCTTGGCCGGAAGGAGTACGGCCTAGTCACCTTGGCGGCCATGTCGATTGGCGGTGAGACGCGCAGCGATGACTCCATGAAGGGCTTGGTCGGCGCGCTCAAAGAAAAATACGGTCTGACTAGGCACGACCTTGAATTCTTTTATGCGCATGCCGGTGAGGCCGAAGCTCATGGCGAGCCCGTTTTTGACATGGTGCGTGAATATGCCACCACGACCGAACGGCAGCAGAAGATTCGAGACAGCGTCACAGAGTGGTGTGAAAAATTCCAGGCGGCTCAGGAAGGCGGGTATCGGGTTGCGATGGGCATGGATACCGGTGTCCGGGTTGACCTGAATTGATTGGGAAAGATTGGTCAAGAGGAGGAATCATTCATGTACGACCTGATTATTGAAAACGCCCGCATCTGCGACGGTACAGGCACACCAAGCTTCTACGGCAATGTGGCGGTCAAAGACGGCCTGATTGCCGCGGTGGGTAAGGGCAATGGCGAGGCGGCCCAAAAGAAAATCAATGCTGACGGCTTGGTGCTGGCCCCAGGGTTTATTGATCCGCATACCCACTACGATGCCCAAGTCGCCTGGGACCCCCTGGTGACCTGCTCCTCCTGGCACGGCATTACCACGGTGGTGATGGGCAACTGCGGGGTGGGTGTTGCGCCGGTTCGACCCAAAGCCCGTGATATTGTCATGTGGGATCTGGTGAATGTCGAAGCGATCCCGTTCGAGGTCATGGAGCGGGGCATTGACTGGCAGTGGGAAACCCACGCCGAATACCTCGATGTCCTGCAAAAGCGCGGCATGGGTATCAACGTAGCCTCGTTAGCCGCCCTCACGCCCCTGCGGCACTATGTGATGGGCGAAGAGTCGTTTGAGCGGGAAGCTACCCCGGACGAAATCGGCGAGATGCAACGGTTGTTTCGCACCGCCATGCGCGCCGGCGCGTTTGGCCTGACCAGCACCATTCTCAACAACCATATTGGCTTTGAAGGCCGCCCGCTCGCCTGTCGCAATGCCAGCCGGGCCGAGTGGAGCGCGCTGTGCCAGGTCATGAAAGAAGAGGGACGTGGCACAATCGAGATTGCCTTGACCGGGACCAATGTCGGACAGGTCTCGGACGACGAATACGATCTACTCAAATTCTTGGTTGATGAAAGCCAGCGTCCGGTCACCTTCCTGGCCCTGTTCAATAAGCCGGGTAAGCCAGAGTCTTATCTGAATGCCGTGGAGAAGGTCCAACCCATCCTCGGTTGGGACAAAGCCGTGCCGCAGATCACCTGTCGCCCGTTGCGGGTTCAGTTCAATATGCAGAACCCGTTTATCTTTGCTATTTTTTCGGCTTGGCACCACGTTTTCAACAAGAGTGTTGAAGAACAGATGCAGATTTACGCCGACCCAGGGTTTCGCAACGCCTTTCGCGAAGAGATGGATACGCGCCGGATCTTTCGTGGCCAGTGGGGTCGGATGACCGTGATTGATGCCCACAGCGATACGGTCAAACCACATGTCGCCAGCAAAAAGACGGTGGCCGAGATTGCCCGCGACCAGGGCAAGGACGTGGTTGACGCCTTTCTCGACCTAGCGGTGGCCGACCGTCTGGAATTGCTGTTCGACCTCCAGGCGTTCAATTTTGAACCCGAAGGGGTGAAGAATTTGGTCAGTGATCCCCGCTTCCTGGTCGGCCTGTCAGACGGTGGGGCGCATGTGGATATGCTGTGCGATGCGGGTTACGCGACCTATCTGCTCGGTCGCTGGGTGCGGGACAACCAGGTGTTGACCATTGAGGAAGGCGTCCGGCGGCTGACCTCAGTCCCGGCCGATCTGTTCGGTATTCCCAACCGGGGGCGCATTGCTCCGGGCCTAGTGGCCGACCTGACGCTGTTCGATCCTGATACGGTCGATGCAAAAGACCCGGAATATGTCTGGGACCTGCCCGGCGGCGGAAAACGTTTTGTCGCCAAATCCAAAGGGATCAAGACGACGGTCGTCTCCGGCCAAGTCCTGTATCAGGATGACGAATATCAGGGAGGCTTACCCGGACAGGTGTTGCGCAGTACGGATCGCTAAAAAACTAATCACTAAAAACAACGGGGCGGTGCCCAGACCGCCCCGTTGCCTATCTCCTCGCTCTATCCGTCCACCATCACGTTTTCTTCCGTTAATAAGATCACAATCTCTGCAGAGCCGCCCGTTGCGCTGTTTCTGGCCACCTGACCTTCAGAGGTTCCGAAGACCTTATCCATATCTTCTCTGGTCTCAAACCAGACTTCGGCTACGCCGTCGTAGCGCTGGTCGTCGGTTGTTGCCAGGTTAATACAATACCGTTGCAAGCCGGGCCATTTCTTCACCTTGGGGGCGTGTTCTTCCAACCACCAGCGGCGAAAGTCTGCCATCCCCATCCCCTCAGGCCGCTTGAGAATCCCAATGACTTTATACATAGGTCCTCCTTTTCCTAACCGACCCGAGAGCGTCCCTCCGGGTCAGTATGCTCTGCGGTATACAGCCTTGTCACTAGCCGTTCAAGCAGTCTTTTCTTCATTCTCGATTTCCGTTAGGGATGGACAGCATATTGCAGGATACATGGGAGGATCGGTATGGAGACACGTCCAGCATCACTGCTACCCGAACAGTTCGGCCCGTTGCAGGGCGTACGGATTGTATCGAGCGGAACCCTAGTCGCCCAGCCATTCGCCGCGGTCTTGGCTGCGGAAATGGGCGCCGAGGTCATCCAGATCGAACGAACCGGAGAAGGCGACGCGGCCTGGCGGCATCTGGGGATGCAATTGCCTACTACAGACGGTCAGGGACAGGTGGCAACCACCTGGATTCAGGAACGGCGGAACGAATGGTACGTCACGCTGGACTTCAGCAAGCCCGAGGGGAAAGACTTGTTTCTCAAGCTGGTCAAGTCGTGTGATATCTGGATGGAGAGTTCAAAGCCCGGCTCCTATACCAAATGGGGGCTGACCGACGAGGCCGTGCTCCAGGCCAATCCCAAGCTCGTCATTGCCCATGTCTCCGGCTACGGTCAGACCGGTCATCAGGACTATCTAGGTCGGGCCTCGTACGACATGATCGGCCAGGCCTTTGGGGGACTGATGTACCAGACCGGCTTTCCCGACCCTGACCCGCCGGTGCGGGCCAATCCCTGGACGGCTGACTATATAACGGCCCTGTTCTGCCTGTGGTCGTCCCTGGCTGGCTATATTTCCGCGCAACGTACCGGCACGGGACAGGTCGTTGACATCTCGCAGTTCGAGGCGATCCACCGTCTGCTCTCGGGGACAATGGTCGAGTATTTCAGCAACAGCTTTATCCGCGAACGAACAGGCAATAAAGCCACCGCGTTTCAACCCTACGACGCGTTCCAGGCCAGCGATGGCTGGGTGGTGGTCGGTGCGGTCGGCTTGGCGGTTTTTTCCCGGGTGTGCCGGGTCCTGGGCCTTGATCCAGAAGAAGAGAAATGGCAGCGGGCCAGTGTCGATGTCAACGGCCTGGAAGGCATCGAGTTTGACGCCCTGCTACGAGGCTGGATTGCCGAACGCACGGTAGCGGAAGTGGTTGAGCAGCTAAACGCCGCACAGGTCGCCTGCTGTCCGATTATGAACAGCAAGGATATGGCGGAAGATCCGCACTACGAGGCCCGCAATGTCCATGTCGAGTGGGAGGACAACCAAGTCGGTCGGGTTAAAGGGACTGGTGTCAGCCCTTCTTTTTCCGCCACACCAGGCAAGATCTGGCGCGGGTCCGTGCCCGTTGGTCATGATAACGAGCAGATTTACACCCATTTTGCCGGACTCAGCCGCGAAGAAGTCGCACAGCTTCAAGAAAAAGGTGTGATCTAAGCGTATGGGGCGGGGCGTACCTCGCCCCATATTCACGCCGCCTATACACCTCTCATTACTCGCCAATGGCTCTCCTTGAAATCCGTGCTCTGCGGAAACGTTATGGTACGGTTGAAGCCCTCCGAGGTCTCTCGTTAGACGTGGAGCGGGGAGAATTCTTTGGCTTGCTCGGCCCGAACGGAGCAGGGAAATCCACCACGATCAATATCCTGCTTGGCCTTATCATTGCCGACAGCGGTTCAATCCGAATTTTCGACCACGATTTTGCCTCCAACCACGTTGCCATTCGTCGCCGGATGAATGTGGCCGCGGCGTTCACCAGCATGAACGGTGTGCTGACCGTGTGGGAAAACCTGATGATTTATGGCCGCATCTATGGCGTCAAACATCTTCCCCGGAAAATCGACGAACTGCTCGAACGCTTCGAGATTACAGACTTGGCTAAACGCCGCTTGCAGCACCTCAGCTCGGGCCAACATACCCGCGTCACGTTGTGCAAAGGCTTTCTGAACGACCCGGAACTCTTGCTGCTCGACGAGTGTACCGTTGGCCTTGATCCAGATATTGCCGAAAAAACCCGGCGGGCGCTGCAAGCCGTTCAACAGGAACGAAAAACAACCATTCTTTTCACTTCACATAATATGAATGAAGTCGAAGAGTTGTGTGGGCGGATTGCCTTTTTAAGTCAAGGCCAGATTCTCCGAGTCGATACGGCTGCTCATATTAAACGGCTCATTCCACACCAGGTCGTTGAGGTGACCTTTCAAGCCGGGTCTGATCTCACCCCCATCCGTCAACTGCATGGCATATCTCGGATTGAGCAGAACGGAGATTATGCCTTGCGTTTTGTCCTCGATGACCCCACGCGCCAACTCGACCCCTTACTCCGACACCTGACCCAAAGCGGCTCCCCCATTGTCGATATCCATGTCTCGCGTCCAACGCTTGAGGATGTCTTCATCAAGGTCGCCCGAGGGGAGCTGTAAGCCGCATGCGCTTTTTAAATTCTCAGGACTATGGCTTTTCGACCATGGCCATTGGGGGCTTGGTCTATAAGTTTATGTGTCTGTGCTATCGCAGTCTGGATCGTGTTTTTGACATTGTCTACTGGCCGGTCATCTCCCTCTTGTTATGGGGGTTCACCAGCATGTTTATTGCGTCAACGTCTTCGTTCTCCGGAGTCATGGAGTTCTTTCTTGGTGGGGCCGTGCTGTGGAGTTTGTTCTGGCGGGCGCAGACCGATGTTGGGACGTTTATCCTTGAAGATTTCTGGAGTCGCAATGTGTATAACCTGTTTGCCTCGCCAGTCACCTCGATCGAACTCTTTGTGGCAATTGGTCTTATTGGCCTCATTCGCTGCATCCTGAGTTTTCTTTTTCTCAGCTTCCTCGCCTGGGGCCTGTACGCCTTTAACATTATGGATATCGGTGGCACGGCCATCGCCGTCTTCACCAGTGTCCTGCTGCTCTTCGGCTGGGTCATCGGCATTCTCATCGCTGCCCTGATTTTCCGCTACGGACTCCGTATTCAGATCCTGGCCTGGTCAGTAGGATTTATCATCCAGCCTTTCAGTTGTGTTTTTTATCCGCTCGACAGTATGCCGGGCTGGGTTCAGGGCATTGCCATCACCCTGCCCAGCACCCATGTGTTTGAAGGACTGAGATACGCCATTGCAACCGGGGAATTAGCCTGGCAGCCGCTGCTGATCTCTCTCGGTTTGACGGCCGTGCTGTTTATTCTTTCCATTGCCTATTTTCAGTATGCACTCTATCAGGCCAAGAAATTGGGTTTACTGACCCGCTTCGAGATGGCTTAGGGGCGAGTGAAATTTCTGTGATCTTGTCGCCTTTTTGGCGTTCGTACGGCAAACCCGGTATGCTGGAAGCATTCGGGGAGAAAGGACGAGTGACCGTACCGCCTATGCAATGTCTTCAGCCTAGTGCATTTCTTGCTGCGAGTCTTTTTGTTTTCGAGGTCTTTTGTGCTCACCTGCTTGCAGCTGCGCCACTCACGAGTACCTACGCTGATCAGACCCAGGTCTCGCTGACGATCTATCATTCCAACTTGGGACTGGTCAAAGACGTGCGTGAGATTGAACTGGCCGAGGGATTGACCCACCTTCAGTTTATGGATGTCGCAGCCCGGATTATGCCGACAACGGTGCTTATTCGGTCGCAGACCGACTCGGAAAGCTTTCAGGTCTTGGAGCAGAATTATGAATACGACTTGCTCAGCCCGGAGACCTTACTCGAAAAATATGTGGGTAAAGAAGTCAAGCTGCTCGACAAGAACTATTTTACCGGCAAAGACGAACTCGTGACCGCTACCCTGCTCGCCACGAACGACCCCCCAATCTATCAAGTTGGAAACGAAATCTCGATTGGTTTGCCGGGTAGAGTAATTCTCCCTCAACTTCCGGCCAACCTGATCGCCCAGCCGACGCTTGTGTGGTTGCTCCAGGCACAGACCGCCAGCACGCATACCATTGAAGCCTCCTATCTCACCAATGATATTACCTGGCAGGCCGATTATGTTCTTGCCCTAAACAGCGATGACAGCCGGGCAGACCTATCCGGCTGGGTTTCTATTGAGAATAAATCCGGTACCACGTATCGCGACGCGACGCTTAGGCTGGTAGCTGGCGATGTCAACCGGGTTCAGCCGGAAGTTCTCCGCGAGCGGGTCATGGCGATGGCCGCTACGGCTCGCGCTTCTTCAGAGCCGCAGTTTCAGGAAGAATCCTTTTTCGAATACCACCTGTATACCTTGGATCGACCGACCACGGTCCAAAACAACCAGACCAAGCAGATGGCGCTTTTATCCGCTACGGATACTCCCATTACTAAACGTCTCGTTCTCCGCGGGCAGACTCATTATGTGCGTACCACGTTTGATACGCCTCCTCCTCAACAAAAAGTGAGCGTCTGTCTCGAACTCGAAAACGCCGAGAAGAACAGCCTCGGAATGCCCTTACCTAAGGGGACCATTCGCGTGTACAAAGCCGACGCGCAGGGCAGCCTCCAGTTTGTCGGCGAGGACAGCATTGATCATACGCCCAAAGACGAAACCGTCAGCCTGAAAATGGGCGAGGCATTCGATGTCGTTGGCGAGCGTCGCCAAACGAGCTTTACGCGCCTGTCTCGCCACTCGTCGGAGGTGAGTTGGCAAATCGTCGTCCGTAATCACAAGGACGAAGATGTGAGAGTCCGCGTCGAAGAACCCATGTATGGTGACTGGGAAGTCGTCGCTTCTACCCCGGAGCAGTACGAAAAGCCCGATGCGCATACCCTGCGTTTTGAGGTCACGGTCCCGAAGAACGGTGAAGTGAAAATCGGCTACCGCGTACGAGTGAAGGCGTAAGTGTTCGCTTTGGCCGCGTATCGTGGGCCTCCCAGCGGCGGCGTTGTTGACCTTCGCCCCTGTTTCAGACTATGAAGACGGGGCTTTCTGCGCAAACCCAAAAGGAGGAAATGCCTATGGCGGATACCACCCTGACGAAGGACAAGCTGCTCGATATGTATCGCACGATGCAAATGATCCGGCAGTTTGAGTCCCGTGTGCGTGATATTTTTCAAGAGGGTCAAATACCTGGCTTTGTTCATGTCTCGATTGGCGAAGAAGCCTCGGCCACCGGAGTCGCCGCCGCCCTGACCGAGCAGGACTATATTACCAGCACCCACCGCGGTCACGGCCACCTCATCGCCAAGGGCGGTGAGGTCAAACCCATGATGGCAGAGTTGTTTGGAAAAAAGACCGGTTACTGCAAGGGCAAGGGCGGCTCCATGCATATCGCCAATTTTGACTTGGGCATCCTGGGTGCGAATGGCATTGTGGGAGCCGGTTTACCGATTGCGACCGGTGCGGGTCTGGCGGCAAAAGTGCGTGGCAGCGGTGAGGTCGCCGCCTGCTTCTTCGGTGATGGCGCATCAAACGAAGGGACGTTTCACGAGTCGCTCAATATCGCCTCGTCCTGGAAGCTACCCGTGATCTATGTGTGTGAAAACAACTTGTACGGAGAGTTCACCGCCGGTAAGGACGTCACCTCGGTCAAAGATATTGCTGACCGGGCGCGCGGCCACGATATGCCCGGTGTTGTGGTCAACGGTAATGACGTTGTCGAGGTCTACGAAGCCACAAGCGAGGCGGTTGAACGCGCGCGCAAGGGCGAAGGCCCGACCTTGATTGAATGTAAAACCTACCGCTGGGAAGGTCACGTGGTAGGCGAGGAAGCCTTTCTCGGCAAGCGTAGCTACCGGCCCTCAGACGAAATAGAAGCCTGGAAGAAGCGCTGTCCGCTCATTACCTTTGAGCAACGTTTCGTGCCGGACACCTTCAGCCAAGAAGAACTCGATGCCGTCCAATCCGAGGTGAACCAAGCCATTGATGACGCCGTTCAGTTTGCCCAAGACAGTCCGTATCCGCAGCCTGAGGAAGCCCTGGACGATATGTTCTCAGCAGCCTAGGGGGAAACCATGCCTGAAAAGACTTTTATTCAAGCGATTAATACGGCCCTCGCCGAGGAACTGCGACATGACCCGGCTACCTTCATGATGGGCCTGGACATCTGGGTGGGTGCCTTTGGCGCGACCAGCGGTTTGACTGATGAGTTTGGTGCCGAGCGGATTCTGAACGCTCCCATTTCAGAAGCCGGCTATGCTGGTGCCGGGGTCGGTGCGGCCATGGCCGGGATGCGACCGATTGTTGAGATCGAGTTTGCCAGCTTTTTCTACTGCTGCTGGGATCAGGTCTGCAATCAGGCGGCCAAGCTGCGTTATATGTCGGGCGGCCAGGCCGACATGCCCATTACCTTCCGGGCCGTGTGTGGTGCGGTCGGTTCGGCTGCCGCTCAGCATTCCGAGACGGTTTACTCTCAGTTCATGAGTGTGCCGGGGCTCAAAATTGTGGTTCCCTCGGGTGCCTACGATATGAAGGGCCTCCTCAAAAGTGCCATTCGGGATAATAACCCTGTCCTAGTCTTTGAGCACCTCAAGCTGGGCCGAAGCAGAGAAGAGGTCCCGGAAGAGGAGTATCTCGTGCCCATCGGGCAAGCTGCGGTGAAACGTGAAGGCTCAGATGTCACCATTATTGCGATCGGCTATATGGTTTCCCAAGCGCTTAAGGCCGCAAAATCTTTGGAAGAAGATGGGATTTCTGCCGAAGTCATAGACCCACGTAGCCTGATTCCACTGGATGAAGAGACCATTCTCTCCTCTGTGGCCAAGACGCATAACGTCCTGGTGGTTGATGAGGGCCATCTGCGCTGTGGCGCGGCAGCCGAAATCTCTGCCGTTATTGCGGATAAGGGCTTTGACTCTCTGGACGCTCCGGTCAAACGCTTGGCCGCCCCGGATGTCCCGATCCCGTTCAGCCCCCCTATGGAAAAATTCGTTCTTCCCAACGATAAGAAAATTGCCGCGACCGTCAAGGAGATGCTGGGTTAGCACCGCGTCAGCTACCGCGGAAAGAAAGGATATCCCTGTGGCCGTAGAAGTCGTAATGCCAAAGTTCGGCCTGACCATGACCGAAGGCACGATCCAACAATGGTTCAAATCCGAGGGCGACGCGATCAAAACCGGCGAAGCCCTGTTCGAGGTCGAAACCGAAAAAGTGCTGTATGAAGTCGAAGCGCCCGCGGACGGAACGGTCGCCAAATTGCTGTACGCGCTCGAAGCCGTGGTCGGCGTCGGGCTGCCCGTCGCCATTATTGCGGAAGCGGGCGAGGAGGTATCTGAGGTCGCCGCACGCTATGCAGACGCGGCAGCCGCTCCGGTCGCCGCTCCGCCTGAGCCCGCTCCAGTGGCGGCTTCAACGACCCCCCCGGCAGCGGAAGAGAAGCGCAGCCGTGTTCCTGTCACTCCCGCAGCTCGGAAGCTGGCAAAAGAACACGGTATTGATCTCTCCGGCGTGATGACCGGGACCGGTCCACGCGGTCGGATCACCCGTGAGGATGTGCAGAAAATCATCGATAGCGGAGGTCAAGCCGCTCCGCCGCCGACACCAACCGCAACGCCGGCCGCCGCGGAAGACATTCCTTTACGCGGGATGCGGAAAGTGATTGCCGAGCGCATGCATCAAAGCCTCCGGGACAGCGCCCAGCTCACGATTAGTACGGAGGTCGATGTCACGCAGTTGATCGATCGACGTCAAGAAGTCCGTCAAGAATTCAACGTCACGTATACCGATTTTATTGTGCAGGCCTGTGCCCATGCCCTGAGACAGCACCCGCGCATGAACGCCTCCCTTGAGGGGAATGTTATCCATATACACAACGACATCCACGTGGGTCTGGCGGTGGCTCTAGACGAGGGCCTCATTGTTCCGGTTGTCCGGGAGGCGGACAAAAAATCGCTCAAGGACATTGCCGCAGAGGCCAAGACTTTAGCCGAGAGAGCACGAGCCAGCCAGCTCAAGCTGGAAGAAGTGTCGGGCGGGACGTTCACCGTGTCCAACCTGGGGATGTACGGTGTTGACGCCTTTACGCCCATCATCAATGCTCCGCAATCCGGCATTCTCGGTGTTGGCCGGATTGTTGAAAAACCGGTGATCTACCGTGGTGAAGTCACCAAGCGTTCGATGCTGGTCTTGAGTCTAACGTTTGATCACCGCGTGATAGACGGAGCCCCTGCCGGGGCATTTCTCCAGACCGTGGCTGGCCTGCTGGCCCATGGGAACAGGATTTCGCTCGACGCCAGATAGCCGGTCGAATAGAGGGGCGTAACGACCGCGCCCCTCCAATGCTTACAACTCAGCCATGACTTGGGCTTCCGCGAGTGCGGCTGTGTGGGTCAGCGCCAGGTGAAAGCGGCGGATACCTTGCTCGGCGGCGTACGCTTTTGCCTTACCGTGTAGGACAATCTCGGGGCGGGAACCACGCTGCCGCACAACCTCAACATCGCACCAGCCTACGGTGCGGCCCCAACCGTGTCCAAGCGCCTTCATTGTGGCTTCTTTGGCTGCAAAGCGCGCGGCATAACTCTGATATTTGGCTTTCCCGCGGCGCTCACAGTACGCCTGCTCACCAGCAGTGAAGACGCGGTCGCGAAAGCGCCAGCCTGTTCGGGGACGTTCGAGCGCGGCCCGGATGCGATCGACCTCGGCCAAGTCATTCCCTATGCCAAAAATCATCGACCGCATCCTCTGGTTAACACGCGGCGCAACTCCGACATGAGGTCACATCACACGGCGGCGTTTGCCGTTCTAATACGGCCTTACGCCATTCGACCCACAGATAGTGTTTATCCACTCCATGATCGATAAAGTCCCAGGGCAGCCGTTCCTCGGAGTCATACCGACGATGGACAAAAAAGTCGGGATTGAGAGCGCCGGGCCGACGTTTTGCCTTACGCCGCCAGCGTTGGACCACGCTCCACCAATCACCCCCGTGCGTATGGATATCGAGCAGTAGCTGGCCGACGCGCCGGTCTCCACGCGAAAGCACGGTCTGGTAGTAGGCTTCACGCGGCGACTCGATATCGACCGTCACGCGCGGCAGTCGAGCAAGTTGTTTCTGCAAGCGTGCCATCTTACGCCGGAGAGCGGGGAGTTCCTCCATGGGCTCCCACTGAAGCGGGGTCCATGGCTTGGGCACAAAGGCATTGATCGATAGGGTAATCCTGCCAATCTTGGCCCGTTTACCACAAAACCGGCTATGGATCTTCTGCGTCAGCGTTCCAATGGCATCAACGTCTTCCTGGGTCTCGGTCGGCAGGCCCATCATGAAGTACAGCTTGAGGGCTTGTACCCCTCCACCGATCAACATCTCTGTTGCACGAAGGATCTCCGTCTCAGTCAAGTTCTTATTAATCACCCGGCGCATCCGTTCTGAGCCTGCTTCCGGGGCGACGGTGACTGAGTGGGTATTATTGCGTCCAACCGCGCGCGCCAAATCCTGGGTGATCACATCGGCCTTTAAGGAGGACGGAGACGCACGGCCACCGGCCTGGCCAATAAATTCGCATAAGCCGGCAATACCCGGCTGGCTGGCCATCTCCGCTCCAACGAGGCCAATGGTCTGCCGTTCCTGTAAGCCTCGTATTACTTGTTGTGTTAAGGTTGCTGTACTGCGATAACGGACGGGTCGATACATAAAGCCAGCGGCACAAAACCGACAGCCCCACTCGCAGCCTCGACTCGCCTCAATGAGAAACATGTCGCCAAAAACGGTTTCCTGAGTCAGGAGCTGCGACGTCGTCGGATAGGCGTCCAAATCCATGACTAAGCGACGCTGTACGGTGGGTGCGTGACTGTTCGCCTGCGCGTCCTGAATCTCATGGGGAATTCGGGCAAGAGGTGTCGCACGAGTCACCTGAGCCAGATGTCCAGTCGCCTCATACGCTGGATGGAACAAGGCTGGCACATAGGCACCGGCTATGGTACTGAGCGTCTGCAAGCGTAGTGCCGGGTCGTTCGTCTCCCGCTCCAGCGATGCATAGCATTCCAGAAACTCTGGAATCATTTCCTCACCTTCACCGATCAGGAACAGATCAATAAAATCGGCAATAGGTTCGGGGTTGAGAAAGGTTGCCGGCCCACCGGCAATGACCAGGGGATGGTGCGGAGCCCGTTCCGCGGCCCGGAGCGGAATATGCGCGGCCGCCAGAATATCAAGGATGTGCAGATAGTCTGTTTCAAACGAAATCGAGAAGGCCAGGATTTCAAAATCGGCCAGGGGCCGTTGCGTTTCGAGCGAAGCCAGTGGCGCGCCAGTCCGTCTCAGCGCGGCTGCCTCGTCCGGGGCGGGAAGAAACGCCCGCTCACAGCGGCAGCTCTCGTGTTGGGTAAAGATTTTATAGGCGGCCTGGAAACCCAGATTCGACATTCCGACCGCATACTCGTTCGGATAAATGAGGCAGAGCGGAATGTCTCCATCAATGGCGGCTGAAAAAAGGGACTTTTCAGCCGCCAGACGGTTACGCGCCCGTTCGGTGGTCAGCCACATACAAGCAGCGTTCTCCTCCCAAACGCACGGGAGTCAGGGCTTCGGAGTGTGGGCTTCTAGCCCGCAATATACATGGCCGAATGGGTCGTTCCTCTTAATTCGCCTGCTTTCTGAGAAATACAGGCATCCCTTCGGCAAGCTCATCGCTCTGCTCTGCGTCCAGATTTTTTGCCGAAGGAACGACCGAGCTTTGCCCGAGTGTGCGTCTCCGTGCATAGGCTGGTTGTTCCAGCACTGCTGGATCAAATGTCCCGAGCGATCCTTTTGTATTCCGTCTTCCACCAGATACCGCGCTCAGCGCTGGCGTTTTCGGCCGCTCTAGTTCCTTTTCGCCAAATCCGGTGGCAATGACCGTAATGAGCAGTTCTTCCTCCATAGTCTCGTCAATGACCGCGCCAAAGATAATGTTGGCATCTTCAGCTGCTTCTTCTTGGATAAGCGAAGCCGCCTCATTCACTTCGTGTAGAGTGAGACTCTGTCCACCGGTCACATTGATCAGCACGCCGCGCGCTCCACTGATGGAAATATCTTCAAGCAGCGGGCTGGCAATGGCCCGTCGTGCGGCCTCTTCTGCCCGGTTCTCTCCACTCGCTGTGGCGGCTCCCATAATTGCCATCCCCATCTCGGCCATGATGGTACGCACATCCGCAAAATCGAGATTAATCAGACCACTCACCATAATCAGGTCAGAGATACCTCGAACAGCCTGGAGTAAGACTTCATCCGCCTTGTGAAAGGCCTCGATGAGTGGCTGACTGCGACTCGCCACCGCCAATAAACGTTGGTTCGGAATACAAATCAGCGTATCCACATTTTCTTTCAACTCGTGGATCCCCTCATCGGCCTGCCGCATACGACGTTTCCCCTCGAAGAGAAACGGCTTGGTCACAACCCCAACGGTCAACGCCCCATTTTCCTTTGCCAGGCGGGCGGCAATGGGTGCCCCACCGGTCCCGGTTCCGCCGCCCATCCCCGCCGTAACGAAAACCATATCGGCGCCGACCAGATGCTGTCGCAGCTCATCCTCGCTTTCCAGTGTGGCATTACGACCGATCTCGGGATTGGCACCCGCACCGAGCCCTTTGGTCAACTCGGAGCCAAGTTGAATCTTGGTCGGCGCCAAGTTGACCCGCAACGCTTGCGCGTCTGTATTCGCCACAATAAAGTCCACGCCGGACAACCCACCACTGATCATGGTATTGATGGCGTTCCCTCCAGCTCCTCCAATCCCAATGATACGGAGCTGAGCCCCACTACCCTCATTCTCCACAAACTCAATCATCTCCCACCTCCTTCATCTTCAGTTAGCATGTCTCCACAGGAGAGGCTACGGTCTAAAAAAATTCCCGAAACCACTCGACGACTCGTTCTCGCATATGCTGCCAGTTCTGTCCGTTCCGTACCTGGGCCGGAGGGCGGAGCGTATCCTGCGCATGGCACAGGATCAGGCCGACATTCGCCGCATACATAGGACTCTGAGCTGGATCAACCACACCGCTCGCACACCGAGGCGCACCTCGACGCGCCGCCATACGGAAGACGCGTTGGGCGAGGTCCGGTACGCCCTCAAGGAGCGCGCTCCCACCGGTGAGGACCACGCCCGCGCCGAGCCGGTCTGAGAGGCCCCCAAAATCGAGTTGCTCTCGGACGAGCTCAAAAATCTCTTCAATCCGCGGTTCGATAATCTCGCTCATTTTTCGCCGCGGGAGCGGAACTGCATCACGCTCGCCGATACGGGGCATCTCAATCGCCTCACCCGGCGCAATCAGGCTGGTCAAAGCACAGCCGTGCTGCTGTTTCAGCCTTTCGGCCTCTGCCACTGGAATACAGAGACCCACGGCCAGATCGTTCGTCACGTTTTCCCCACCCACCGGCAGAACCGCGGTATAATAGACAACGCCTTGACAAAAAGCGGCCACACTGGTCGTGCCCGCCCCAATGTCGATCACCACAACGCCCAACTCTTTTTCCTCTGGAGTCAAGACGGCCTCAGCTGCCGCTAGCGCGCCATAGTACACGCCGTTGAGATAGAGTCCCGCACGCTCACAGCATTTCTGGAGGGCATACAGGGCAGTTGAGGAAACGCTGATCACATGGACATCAGTCTCAAGCCGCACGCCACTCGCCCCAACAGGGTCGCGGCCACGTTCTTGTCCATCCACCAGAAACCCTTGGGGAAAGACGTGCAAAATTTCACACTCCGGGGGTAGGGCGATCGTCCGGGCTACTGCAACCACTTCCTGCACATCGTCCGCAGACACCTCGCCGCCTTTGACCCGGACAACGCCCTGACTCGAAATTCCTTCCATATGTCCGCCGGTCAGGCTGACAAACACATTATGAATTTCGCAGCTTGCATTGGCCTCGGCTTCGGCTACTGCCTGTTGTAGCCCCTGGGCTGCGTTCTCAACATTGGTGACAAGGCCCTTGCGTACGCCTTGAGATGGCGCGGTCCCCATCCCCAAAACGGTCAGCCCATCGTGCGTTTTTTCCGCAACGACAACCGATGTCTGATACGTCCCAATATCAACACTCACCAATAGGGAATCCTTGTTCTCCATATTCTCCATACCGCCTCCCTAAGCGTGCGAGTTAGGTCCACGTCTCTTCCCCTTATCCAGTCTCACTGGAAGAGGGGACGCCACAATCTGATCAGTAAAGCGCGCATCAAAAACGGTTGCTCGTCGGTCTTGTGGCCAGCGCTCCAGTACCCGTTGCATCAGCACAAACACGGTCGGGCGGATCTGCTGGCCAAGCCGAATCGCGACCTGGCGGTCGGACAGAAACAGAGTATATCCTCGCTGGTCGTTCCAATGAATTTCGGACAGCGCCACGTTCCATTCCTGTATCAGCGAGAGACACAACCGAGCTCCGGCCAGGACTGTCCTGACAGTTTGTGTTTCCAGGGGAACCCGCTCAAGCCCGCTCACATACGGCAGATCGTGCGCACTCGATGCAGGGGCGACAAAGCTGTCACCGTTCCCATCCAGATACGTGGCTTCTGGACGCCGGATGCGCGCTACGGGGTGACGCTCCCGGATCGTCAGATAGATACGCTGCGGGAACTCCCGGGTGACAACGGCAGTGTGGACCCAGGGGTGTTGCCGCAAACGCTGCTCCACGGCCTGGACGTCCAGAGCGATAATATTCATTCCCGGCGCCATCCCTGCCCACTGTTTGATCTCGTCCGGTGTGAGCCTGCCGTCAGTTGAGACAACAATATCTGTCGCAGCGAAGTACGGGTGCTGTTTGGCATAGTGTACCAAAGCGACTCCTCCTATGCTGCAAACGACACACACAAGCCCCAATAGGAGGAGTGATCGGACTGGTATCAGGGTCCGTTGGGCTACGGCCTGCCATAGCCGGAGAAGGATCGGGGACTCTTTGCGGGCCGGGGGTCTCATACTTCTCCTCGCGGAATATGGAGGGTTGCCTGCTGTAGGATAGCCTCCACGAGATCCTCATAGGACAGTCCATGATGGGCGGCGATGCGTGGGAGATAACTCAACCCTGTCAAGCCAGGTAGCGAGTTCAATTCGATCAGAAAAATCTCTCCAGCCGGACTAACCCGCATGTCGACTCGACTATATCCGCTGCACTCGAGGGCACGATGCGCCTGCCATGCCAGCTTGAGAACCTGGGCATAGGTTGCCTCCGGTAGCGGGGCCGGCATGAGGAATTCTTCTCGCCCCGGCGTATATTTGACCTCATAGGAGTGGAATTCACCCTTGGCAATCACTTCCATTGCTCCAATCGCCTGTTCCTCGAGAATACCGACAGTGACTTCTTTCCCGGGAATATAGGCTTCCACCAAACACGCCGTGTCATACCGCAACGCCTGAGTCAGGGCGGGGGTGAGCATCGCCTCGGAGCGGACGATACTCACGCCAACACTCGATCCTTCCGCAATCGGCTTGACTACGACCGGGTAGGAGGGCACAACCTGCTCAGCCGGCGTCCCCCGCTCAACAATCCGCCAGTCGGGCGTTGGCAAATCGTAGGTTTGCCAAATCCGTTTTGCCATCGGCTTATTCATGGCGACGGCACTCGCTAAGACGCTGGACCCCGTGTACGGAATCCCCAAAGTTTCCAGTACGCCTTGCACCGCCCCATCTTCTCCGAACTTTCCATGCAGGGCGATAAAAATGACATTCGCCTTTTGGGCCTGAGCAACCCAGACGCCATCGGGTTCAACCGGGATAGCCTGAACGCTATAGCCGCGTGCCTCCAGCGCGGCACAGACCGCCTCTCCAGTCAGCCGGGAAATCTCCCGTTCCGCCGACAGTCCGCCCCAGAGCACCCCGACTCGCTGTTCGGATTTCATCTTGGCTACCATTCTCCAACCCGTCGGACCTCGGGCTCAAGCCAGACCCGTTCTTCTTGCCATACCTGGCGTTGCACCTGTTCTATGAGACGCCATACCTGGCTCGCCGTGGCCCCTCCCGTATTCACAATAAAATTGGCGTGTTGCTCGGAGACCTGAGCTTGGCCCTGACGGCTGCCCTTACAGCCCACCGCCTCAATCATGCGCCCCGCATAGCGTCCCGGCGGGTTCTTAAAGATGGACCCAGCGTTCGGGTATCCGTGGGGCTGACTGCGGTTCCGTTTCTTGCGTGCCTGTTGCATAGCGGAGGTAATACTGACTCGGGGCTTTTGCCGGAGCCGGAACACTACCTCACTCACAATAAATTGCGGTGGGAGGGCAGTGGTTCTGTAGGCAAAGCCAATCGAGGGATTGGACAGCCGCAGAGACTGGCCTGTGTGGGTTACCCCCGTAATCGTCTCAACCACTTCACTCAGTTCGCTCCCAAAGGCCCCCGCATTCATCAAAAGGCCTCCCCCCACGCGTCCAGGAATCCCCTCAGCAAATTCCACTCCTCCATACCCTTTGCGTGCGGCTTCTCGCACGAATTGGCCCAATGAACGGCCGGCGCCGACACGAACCTGTGCGGTCTGCGTCTGCTCAGGTTGGACCCCCCACTCGGCATAGTCGAAACCCCGCCCCAGCCGAATCACGACTCCGCGGACTCCCTTGTCACTGACAAGGACATTCGTCCCCCCTCCGAGGAGGAAGCAAGGAGCTCCGTATTCCGTCACCAAGCGCATTAGTACCTGAAGCTCTTCCAGCGTGTTCGGTTCGACAAAAATATCGGCAGGTCCACCAATACGAAAAGACGTGTAGCGGGCCAGACCAACATCAAAGCGCACGCACGGACCGAGGGTGCGTCGCAGCTGCGTCTTCAGTGTCGTCCGCACCTCAGCTTGCATTGACGTCTCCATTCCGCAGCCGTGCGAGCAACTCGGGTCCGGTCCGGACAATATCCCCGGCCCCGAGGGTCAATACTAAATCCCCTGCTCGGGTGATGGTTTGGAGCGCCTGGGCTAGGTCCGCGCGCTGTGGGACAAAATGGACCTCCGCATGGCCACGGCGTTTGATAGCGTGGTAGAGATTCTCTCCCGAGATATCGGCCTGCGGCTCCTCACCAGCGGGGTAAATTTCCGTCAGCACCAAGACGTTCGCATCGTCAAAGGCCGACAAAAAATCGTCGAAGAGGTGAGCGGTACGTGAATAGCGATGGGGTTGGAAGAGCGCGATCAAGCGGCGACCAAAGCCCTCTCTGGCAGCCCGTAAGGTGGCTCGGACTTCCTCGGGGTGATGGGCGTAATCGTCAACTACCAGTACCCCGGCCGTTTCTCCCTTGATCTCAAAGCGTCGCTGAATGCCGGTAAAGTCGTTCAGGGCTTCCTGAACCTGGGAGAACGCAATATCCAGTTCCAGAGCGACCGCTACCGCGGCGAGGGCATTCTGCGCATAGTGACGCCCAGGAAGGTTCAGTTGGATATCTCCCAGCCGCTCCGTTCCACGCCAGACCTCACACCGGGTGGTGAGACCGGAGACGGTCAGACGTTTGGCCTGCACATCCGCTTCTGGACTGAGGCCGTAGGTCACAAACCGCTTGCGAACCTGGGGAAGCAGGGCGCGGACATGCACACTGTCCAAGCACAGCACGGCACGACCGTAAAAGGGGAGCCGATTGATAAAGTCAAGATAGGCGGTTTGGACGTGATCCATGTGCCCATAGTAATCAAGATGCTCGGGATCAATGCTGGTCACTACGCCAATAGTTGGGCTGAGCAGGAGGAAGGTCCCATCACTCTCGTCGGCTTCCGCCACGAGAAAACGCCCCTGCCCCAGCCGTGCGTTAGACCCCAGCACGTTGAGCCGTCCACCAATGACCATGGTTGGATCAAAATGGGCATGCGCCAGGGTGGTTGCGATTAAGGATGTCGTCGTCGTCTTGCCATGCGTCCCGGCAACCGCAATGCCGTATTTGAGGCGCATCAGCTCAGCCAGCATTTCGGCTCGAGGAATGACTGGAATATTGAGCGCGCGGGCGTGTACGACTTCCGGATTCGCATATTTGACAGCCGACGAGATGACCACAACATCGGTATCGGGATGGACGTGCTGGGGCTGGTGACCATAGACAATATGTGCGCCATTACGTTTCAACCGCCGCGTTGTCTCGGATTCGGTCAGATCCGAGCCACTAATTTGATAGCCCAGATTGAGTAAGACCTCGGCAATACCGCTCATCCCGACTCCACCAATACCGACAAAGTGAATCCGCCGGTTGGTATTAAACAAGACCGGCGTTTCGGACACAGCGGTCGCGCGGGGGGGAAGGGTGGCCCGAGCAGGTAGCATCTGAAGCCCTACGGCCACGGGGGGCGGCGTACCAGCCTTGGTTGTCCAGCGGCCTACGGTGCTGTCCGGTTCCCGCCCTTTCATCTTTCTTGACATGAGACCTCCCGACCGGAAGAAGACACATCAGGGGCGCAGGCAAAACAGGTCTGGACGACGGCGGCGGTCGCGTCGGGACGGCCTAAGTCCGCCGCCGCTCGAGCCATACTTCCTAAGATGTCTCTGTGCTGGACGAGGCGCGCAACCGTCTGTTCGAGCAACTTGGGGGACAACGTGTGGTCTAGGAGCATCACCGCCGCGCCTGCCTGCACAAGGGCCTCGGCATTGGCGCGTTGGTGGTCGTCTGCCGCGTAGGGGTAGGGAATAAGGATGGCCGGCTTTCCGAGCAGAGTCAGCTCTGCGGCGGTTATTGCTCCAGCCCGACAAATCACGAGGTCGGCCTCAGCATATACTTCCTGCATGGCGTCAATAAACGGGACCACCCGTGCCGTTATCCCTCGTGTCGCATACGAGGCTGAAACGGCTGCGTACTCGGCTTGGCCGGTCTGATGAATAATCTGTATCGCCTGCGCCGGGTTTGTGCCCTTGTGGCTACTCTGTGTCTTGTGTAACCGGGCTAAAGCCTGCGGCACGATATGGTTGAGCCGATGGGCTCCGGCACTGCCACCAAAGACGAGAATGGTAAAGGGTTTATCTGTTGCCGCTGGCTGGAGTGTTGGCCGTAAGGCCGATCGCACCGGGTTGCCAGTATGGACAACCTTGTGTCTCGGGAAAAAGCGGGCGGCCGTTTCAAATCCAAGACAGACGCGGGCAGCAAACCAACTCAGAAAGCGATTTGCCAGTCCAGGAATCGCGTTGGGTTCAAGTAAGACGCAGGGGATACGCTGCAGCCAGCCAGCCAGGACGGTCGGAGCAGACGCATAGCCCCCGATGCTGAAGATCACGTCGGGAGCGAACTCACGAATGATACGCCAAGCAGCCCCAACGCCATAGCCCGCGACCACCACGGAGCGGATTTTTCCCCACCTCGTTCGTCCGCGGAGCTGTTCAGCAGGGATGAAACGCAAAGAAAATCCAAGCTGTGGGATGACATCCTTTTCCATTCCGCCGGAGGTGCCAACAAACAATACCGCCGCACCAGCCTGTCGCTGCGCAAGCTCCGCCACAGCAACTCCGGGAAAGAGGTGTCCGCCGGTGCCTCCCGCTGCAAGGAGGAGTCGAGGCGCTCTAGGCATGGGCACTCTCCTGCCGTTGGACTTCACGCGAGAGGCAAAGCAATATGCCAGTACAGAAAAGGATGATGACCAACGCAGACCCTCCGTAGCTGACGAAGGGCAACGGCAGCCCGGTTATCGGGAGCAGACCGACGACAACCGCCATATTTATTCCGGCCTGACAGACGATCAGGAACGTACAGCCAAACGCGAGTAAACGACCAAACTGTGTTGGGTGACGCGACGCGACCCGGAGCCCCCGAGCGCCCAAGAGACCAAAGAGGAGGACGATGCCCGTGGTACCCCATAAACCGGTTTCTTCGCCAATCACGGCGAAGATAAAGTCCGTGTGGGCCTCGGGCAAATAAAACATCTTCTGGCGACTTTCCCCGAGCCCAACCCCAGAGACCCCGCCTGCTCCAAAGGCAAGGCGGGACTGATCGAGTTGATAGCCTTCCCCCTGCAAATCCGCCGACTGGTCCAGAAACGTCAAGAAACGATCAGTCCGGTAGTCCGCACTCAGGACTCCGTAGCCGAGACACAGCAACCCGACCAAAGCCAGTACGGCAAGATGCCACCTCTGTGCGCCAGCAACAAAAAGCAAAGCGGCCAAAAGAAGGCTGATGAATACGGCACCCCCTAAATCTGGCTCCAAGGCAACGAGCACCACGATACACCCGACCACCAAAAGGGGTGGGAGCAAGCCATACACAAAGCTGTGTATACGGTCCACCTTTTTCGCCAGCGCATAGGCAAGGTAGAGCACTACGGCTCCTTTGGCGAATTCGGAGGGTTGAAAATTCAGCGCGCCAAAGGACAGCCAGCGCTGCACGTTGCCGTGGCTGAAGCCTGGTAGCAAGACCAGACAGAGGCTGACGAATGCTACGATTAATGCTGGGTAGGCAAGTAGACGGAATACTGTCGAAGGGAGTGCCAGGGCCATGAGACCGCCAAGACCGCCGATTACTAAGGCGACGTTATGTTTCCGAACAAAAAGATAGGCATCGTCGAAACGGTCAAATGCGTAAAAATACGTTGTGTTCAGGACGAACAGTTCTCCACTCAAGATGAGTAGGAACACCGCTCCGAGTAGCCATGAGTCAACCGGACCGCGACGGATCGGCTGCGCGGTTTGGGCATCTGTGAACTGCCCGGAGAGTATTTCGTCAAGCATCTTCATAGTGCTTCCACGTAGGACCGGAATGCCTCCCCACGATGGGCATAGTTTCGGAATTGATCAAAACTCGCGCAGGCTGGAGAGAGGAGGACGACATCACCCGCTCGGGCTCTCCGGTGGGCCGCCTGAACCGCCTCGTCCAATGCATCGACCAGCAGTGTTTCGGTGTCTTGCCCCAAGGCCGTGCATAAGGAGCGCTGGGCTTGTCCAAAAAGAATCAGCTTTTTTACCTTGGTCTGGACGACCTTTCGAAGGGGGCGATAATCGCCGCCTTTCTCCACTCCACCAGCCAGTAGAATAACCGGCTCAGAAAAACTGTTGAGCGATTGAACCACGGCGTCGATATTTGTCCCTTTGGAGTCGTTAATATAGGCCACCCCGTTTTTCTCCGCGACGAGTTCAAGCCGGTGTGGTAAACCGGTAAAAGAGGCTAAGACGGTCTGGATGACAGCCGGGGGGACCCCCCACAACGTTGCCGCACTCACCGCGGCCATAACGTTGGCAATATTATGCCTCCCACGAAGTTGGATGTCATTAATCGCATAGCGCACCTCGCGGCCGGCGTGATGAAGAACAAGGGTCTCCGCCTCAACCCAGGCCGCCTCGCTCTTGTCTCCTGTCACCGAAGTCCAGCCAAAAGAAAACCGCCGTCCGGGGAGCCCGTGACACAACGCCCGGACGCGAGCGTCGTCTCGATTCATGACCTCCCAATCAGACCGCCGCTGCTGAGCAAATAAGCGCTGTTTGGTCAGGCCATATTGTTCAAAACTGCCGTGCCGATCGAGGTGATCCTCGCTCAGATTGAGAAAGACACCAATCTGTGGACGGAACTGCTCGACCCATTCGAGTTGAAAGCTGGAAATCTCGGCAACCGCAACCGTACAGGCTGTTCCGACGGCGTCAATCAGCGGGGTTCCCAAGTTCCCGCCAATAAAAGTCTCCTGGCCGGTCCGCTGAATCATCTCCCCAAGGATGGCCGTTGTTGTGCTTTTCCCGTTCGTACCGGTGACGGCCACAACCGGACAGGTCAAGAGCCGATAGGCCAACTCGATTTCACTCTGCACCGCAATCCGCCGTCGGACCGCCTCCCTCAGTAGGGGATGGGTTGCCGGCACACCAGGACTGGGAATCACAAGATGCACCTCACATAGGAGACCGTCAGCGTCGTCTGAGCAGATTTCCACAGGCTGGCCATCGAACTGAGTGCGGGTCGATGCAACTGTATCGGCGTGGCTGTCTACGATACGGACGTGGCCGCCGTGAGCAAGAACACAACGCGCCACGCTTTCTCCCGTTCGCCCCAGGCCAATGATCAGCACAATTTTCCCCGTCAGGTTCATATTCGTTTTCTCAGCGGAGTTTGAGCGTGCTCAATGCAGCGAGGGCACAGATGATGGAAACAATCCAAAAGCGGACGATGATCAGCGGTTCCGGCCAGCCCAGCAACTCAAAATGGTGGTGCAGCGGAGCCATGCGGAAGATACGTTTCCGCCTCAATTTATACGAACTCACCTGAAAGATGACCGAAGCCGCCTCAATCACAAAAACGCCACCCACGACCGCTAGCACAATCTCTTGCTTACTGATCAGCGCGACAATACCTAGCGCCGCCCCGAGGGAGAGGGAACCTACATCACCCATAAACATCTGGGCCGGATAGGCGTTAAACCACAAAAAGCCCAGCCCGGCGGCTGCCAGGGCGCCACAGAAAATGGCCACCTCTCCGGAGCCCGCCACATAGGGCACCTGTAAGTATTCCGCCATTCCACTATGCCCGCTCACATAGGTGAAAATGGCATAGGTCACCCCAGCGATCATCACCGGCCCAATGGCCAATCCATCCAGACCATCAGTGAGATTGACCGCATTCGAGGCTCCTACCACCACAAGGGCGGCAAAGGGAATATACCACCAGCCCAGGGCCGGCCGAACGTCTTTGAGAAAGGGAATGGTCAGCGTGGTGTCAAATCCCGGCTGTATAAACAGCCACCAGGCTGCCGCCAGGGCAATCGTACATTGCGCTAGGAGTTTATATCTTCCGCGTAAACCAGCCGAGTTCCGCTGGCTGAGTTTTTTGTAATCGTCGAGAAATCCAATCAAGCCAAAACCGATGGTAACGCCCAGCACCAACCAGACATACGGATTGGTTAAGTCCGCCAACAAGATGGTCGCCAGCGTGAGAGAGAAAAGGATCAACGTCCCTCCCATGGTAGGCGTGCCAGCTTTACTCAGATGTGCCGCGGGTCCATCTGAGCGAATGGGCTGGCCTGCCTTGAGTGCAGTCAGGCGCTCAATCAGCCACGGTCCGAGGATAAAGGAAACGCTCAGGGCCAATAAGGCCGCCAACAGCGTTCTGAACGTAATATAGCGAAAGACGTTAAACCCGGAATAGGTCGTATGGAAGGCGTAGAGAAAGGCGTACAGCATTACGCACCACCCTCCAACGACAGATAGTGCCGGACCTCTTCCGCATCATCAAAGCGAGAGCGTGTCGTACCGATAATCTGATAATCCTCGTGTCCCTTGCCGGCAATGACGACCACGTCGCCTGCTTGGGCTTCGTCCAGCGCTCGTCGGATAGCGCTGCGTCGGTCTGCAATGACCATATACGAATCCGTGAGGATATCCGCTCCCCCCACCCGGTTGGATTTCTCTCGGGTCATCCCAGTCCGACTGAGTCCCGGTTCCGTTTCCGTCAGGATCTGATCCGGGTTCTCGGTTCGGGGGTTGTCCGAGGTTAAAACCACTACGTCGCTCAAACGGCCTGCCACTTCGCCCATCAGCGGTCGCTTGCCCTTGTCCCGATCCCCGCCGCAGCCGAAGACAGTGATCAGCCGCTTTGCGGTAAGAGTACGCAAGGCTGCCAGCGTCTTCTCCAGCGCGTCGGGCTTATGGGCATAATCAACGAAGACTTCAAATTGTCGTCCGACCGAGAGGGCTTCCAGCCTGCCTGGAACCCGGCGACACTGGGCGATCCCTTCACTCATCTGTTTGAGTGGGGCCCCAAGAGCGTGCGCAACAGTGACGGCTGCAAGAATATTATAGACGTGCGGCTCGCCAATCAAAGGCGACGCTACGGAGAGCATCTCTTGTCCAATCTGCAACTCCGCTTGGATACCAGCCAAACTATAGCTAACGTGCCGGACAGAGACCGTCGTGTCCCGGTGGAGGCTATAGGTCAGTGCGGGATAGGCAAATTGCTCCGTGAGCAGTTTCTGGCCCCAGGAGTTATCCGCGTTGATGACCGCAAAACGGTGGCGTTTTGGCGACCTCGCCAGACCATCGCGAAAGAGCAGTGCCTTTGCGGCAAAATACGCCGCCGTATTCAGATGGTAATCGAGATGGTCACGCCCAAGGTTCGTAAAGACCCCACCGTCCCAGCGGCAGCCCCAGACCCGTTCCTGGGCTAAGGCATGAGACGAGACCTCCATGATGACATGACTCACTCCAGCCCCGGCCATGTCGGATAAGAGAGCTTGCAGTTCAACCGCTTCTGGGGTGGTCAGGGGGGCAGGACGCTCCTGATCTGCATAGCGGTAGTTCACCGTTCCGATGACGCCCACCGACCAGCCCAGCGCTTTGCCTATGGCTTCCAACACATACGTGGTTGTGGTTTTCCCACTCGTTCCAGTCACACCGATCAGAGTCAGTCGTTCACTCGGTCGCTGATAAAATTGATCGGCGATTGCCCCAAGCAGCCGTCGCGGCTGCTCTGAGGTGATAAGGGTTACACCTGGGGGCACCTCCGTACCTGGCGGTGCGACAACCGCCCGTGCCCCCTGGTCAAGCGCTTGTTCAAGAAAGGCCGTCCCCTCCGTCTTTGTTCCTGGCAGGGCAAAAAAGAGTGTTCCTGGCATCACCCGGCGAGAATCATAGGCCAGAGACTCAACTGGAATATCGGTCGGACCGTGAATCTGGAACGCCGGGTCAGTGAACCCGGATGAATCAAGCGGCAGGAGTTGCCGCAAACACGTCACATCACACCTCACTCATCTGCCTCAAGCCTGAGTTCATATACCGCTTCGCCAGTCTGCGCCTTATTGCGAATCCTTTGGTCCGTGACATAGCCGCTCCCGTGGGCAACGATCTGTAGCCCGTTCGCCGACGCTTTCCGCATGGCCGCCCGTAGACTGAGTCCAATAAAGTCATCGGCTTCGGAGCGGCCGACTAACGAGTCATCCCCTGCCGCGCTATAGGCTTCGGGCGAAAACGCGGATTCAGCGGAGAGCTTGGCGGTCGAGAACTGCGGACTGCCTGCCCATTGGATGTCCGTGCCTTCTCCCGCACTTCCTGCGACCCCAAGGTAGGCCAGGGCTTGCCGGGCAATCGCTTGAAATACTGGGGCCGCGACCACTCCTCCATAGGTAGCCGTCTTGGGCTCATCAATGATCGCTAAAATCACCAGTCGGGGCTGCTCGGCGGGAACCATGCCAATAAAAGACGCGATTCGACCAGTCTCCGAATACCCGCCACGGGGGTCATGTTTTTGTGAGGTCCCCGTTTTTCCTGCCACCCGAAACCCCTGAACGTATGCACGCCGGCCTGTTCCCCCCGGCGCGACAACGTGCTCAAGCAAGGTCCGTATGCGCTGCGCGGTTTCGGGTTGAATCACCTGCCTGATCGGGGTCGGGCCGTTGGCGTGGACGACTTCCCCCGTGTTGCTCACCACTTCACTCACCACATAGGGGCGCATGAGCATGCCTTCGTTGGCAAGTGCCGCATAGGCGCAGGCTAACTGCAAGGGCGTCACCGCTACCCCCTGCCCAAAGCTGGCCGTCACCAGCTTGATCCGAGACCAGGCCCGGAGCGAAGGGAGAGCTCCGCTTATCTCTCCAGGCAAATCAACGCTGGTTTTCTGTCCGAGTCCAAAGGCCCAAAGGTAGTCATAGTAGCGCTCTTTCCCCAACCGCTCGCCGATCTTCGCCGCGCCAATATTGCTCGATTTGGTCAAGACCCCATCGACGCTGAGTTCGCCGTAGGGATGAACGTCGTGGATAGTATGTCCGCCAACCCGATAGGCCCCGTGTTCACAAAAAATGGGGTCGGTTTCGTTGACTTGTTTGGCATCCAGGGCGGCGGCAACTAATAATGCCTTGAGCGTCGACCCAGGCTCGTAATAGTCGCTGATCACCCGATTGCGGCGCGTGTCAGGTGGGAAATCTCCGGGTGTATTCGGATCGAAGGTTGGCACCTGAGCCAGCGCAAGAATGGCAAACGTCTGGGGGTCAAGTATGATCACAGACCCCGCCGCCGCCCGACTGTGTCGCACGGCACGTTCCAACTCGCGCTCAGCCACGTACTGGAGAGTCGTATCCAGAGTCAAACGCACGCGGAACGTTTCAGGTTGCTGAGCGCCACCACGGATCAAAATCGCTCGTTGACGCCCGTCACGCTCACCTAGGGTGTGGCTCACCGGGCCAAGCAAATAGCGATTATACGCCTTTTCGATACCCTCCAAGCCTTGCGCATCCACATTGACAAATCCGAGCAGGGGAGCGGCTAAGGTCCGGTACGGGTACACACGGCGCTGGGTGCTCTTGCTGTCAAGGCCAGACACATTAAGTGCCTTGATCTGACTGGCCTCTTGGGGGAAGACGCCACGTTTGAGCCAGACAAACGGCTTGGAGGAATGGAGGACAGCGTCGACCTGTTGTGCGGGCAGAGAAAGGTGCTGGGCTAGTACGGGAATCATGTCATCCACATCGGTCGGGAGTTTTGCCGGATGGACATAGAGGGATTCAGCCCCAACGCTAAAGGCCAACCGCCGCCCGCTACGATCAACAATAGCACCTCGCGGTGGCGCAACGGTCTCGCGGTGGCGATATTGTCCGGCCGCCCGCTGCGCGAGCGTATCCCTCTGCACCACCGTGAGGTGGATGAGACGGGCGACAATAAGAAGCAAGCCCAATCCCAACATCCCCGCCACTAGACCGATCCGTCTCGACATGCGGTCCTCCTACGGCAGGATAACGATCTGCTCAGGGCGAGGTACGGCGAGTCCGAGCCGGTCGCCGGCGAGCTGAGACAAGCGACTGGGGGCCGTGGCTGCCTCCCATTCTATGGTGAGGGCGTGGTGCTCCTCTTGTAAGGCGTTGATGAGTTGTCGCGTATCTGCAAGCGTATACCCCGCAGAGACCACCTGAAGCCGAATCCAGAGGTGGGACAGGACCAGGGCTAGTCCCACAGCCGCTAGTACGCCATACGTACCCCATCCGGGCAACTTCCACATCATCCTCCTCCTTCGCATCGCTCCACTGCGCGCAAGCGCGCACTCCGCGCCCGTGTATTCTCCATGACTTCCTGACCGGTTGGTGTCAACGGCTTGGGGGTTAACACCCGGACCTGCGGCTCCCAGTCACAGGCACAGACCTGGAGTTGGGGTGGACAGATACAGGCGGAGGCCCAGCGCCGAAAGGCAGTTTTCACCAGACGATCTTCAAGCGAATGGTAGGAGAGCACCACCATGCGCCCTCCGGGTCGCAGTAATGTATATCCCTCCTGTAAGAATACAGCTAAATGCTGAAGTTCCTGATTCACTGCGATGCGCAGTGCCTGAAAGGTCTGTGTTGCCGCATGGACCCGATGCCGCTGATGACGGGCGGGCCGGCGGACACTGCGCTCGATAATTTTCACAAGGGCCGTCGTCGTTGTGATCGGCCCTTGTACACGTTCCTGGAGGATTGCCCGGGCAATCACTCTGGCCGCCCGCTCTTCTCCGTATTCTCGGAGAATACGGTATAATTCTTCTTCACTGGAAGCATTCACAATATCGGCTGCACTCTGCCCGCTACTTTGGTCCATCCGCATATCGAGTGGCCCAGGGCGTAAAAAGCTAAAGCCGCGTCCTCCCTCTTCGATCTGGAGTGAGGAAAAACCCAGGTCAAGGAGGAGGCCATCGACTCCTGCCCATCCCGCCTCACGGAGGACAGCCGCCGCTTGGCTAAAATTCGCATGAAGAGTGATATACTGACCGACGAACGGGGCTAACCGCTGTCGCGCGACCAGCAGCGCATGCGGGTCGCGGTCTAGGCCCAGCAGCCTGCCTTTTCCACGGCCGGCTTCCAACAGGGCCGCAGCGTGTCCGCCTCCCCCAAGCGTCCCGTCAAGAATATCACCGCCAAGACAGGGTTGCAGAAAGGCGAAGACCTGCTCCAGCATGACCGGGATGTGCCCGGACGCTCGGGTCGGCTGAATCGAATCTGAAGAGAGGGATGCTGCGTGCATAGAGGCTCTGCTTGTCTTGGGCCTGTTCTATAGGTCTGCTACCACACCTGCGTTCAAATTGCTGAATAATCGTGGGTCTTGCGCAAGATCTTTTTCAGACTCTTCATTAAATTCTTGCCATACTGCCTTGTCCCATATGCGAAATTTCTCAAGCGCAGCGGCAAACATGACGTCCTTCTTTAGGCTGGCATATTCTCTGAGGAGCGGAGGAATCAAGATCCGGCCCTGCTTGTCAACGGCACATTCCTGAGCGTTCGAGAGATAAAAGGTCTCGATTTTTAAGAAGTTTTGATCAAAACGGGGCTTTTTCCTCAGATCCTGCTCAAAGCTCTCCCATTCCGCATAGGGGTACACATCGAGACAGCGAAAGGATTCCAAGATAAATTTCGTGACAATCAGTCGAGCATCGTTCCGCCCAACCAATATCTCTCGAAATTTCGAGGGGATACTGACTCTGCCTTTCTCATCAATAGTATGTTCAAAACTCCCGCGAAACACGAATCTACCCTAATCCCCACTTTTTCCCACTTTCTCCCACGACTATAGTATGCGCCATTTTTCGTGTCAAGCGAAAACCAAAGACTTTTAGGCAGGTTAGGCGCGGATAAGAGGGGCCGGCAGGAGCATTGACTCCGCCTCACGGCTTCGATACATCATGTCCTTACCAAGGAGGGAGGGAGAGCTGACAGCCTGGATACGGGGAGCCCATCCGGGCTTTTTTATGCGCGTAGCATGGGTATGCCGATGTTAAAGCGATATTTACTCACTCCGGGGCCGACTCAAGTGCCGTCTGACGTTTTGCTGCGGATGTCGCAGCCCCTCATTCATCATCGGACCCCTGCATTCAGCCAACTTTTTGCCGAGGTCCAACGCGGCCTCCAATGGCTGTTCCAAACCGCCCAAGATGTACTCATCCTGGCGGCCTCGGGCTCTGGGGCGATGGAAGCAGCCATTACGAATACCTGTTCGCCCGGAGACCGCGTCATTGTGGTCAACGGTGGGAAATTCGGTGAACGCTGGCTGAAAATCTGCGCGGCGTTTGGTGTGCAAACCGAAGAGATTGCGGTCGAATGGGGGCAGGCCGTGACGGTTGAGGCGGTCGCCAAGGCACTGCGGCATCAGCCCCAAGCCAAGGCTATTCTGATGCAGGCCAGTGAAACTTCGACAACGGTCCTGCACCCGGTCCAAGAGATTGCCGCCCTGACGCGGGACGCTGAGACCCTGCTCATTGTCGATGGCATTACGGCGGTTGGCGCAACGGATATGCCCATGGACCGCTCCGGAATTGATGTGCTCATCACCGGCTCACAAAAGGCCCTGATGTTGCCCCCGGGGCTAGCGTTTATCGCCCTCAGTCCGAAAGCCTGGCAGTCTACGGAACGGGCTCAACTGCCCCGTTTCTACTTCGACCTGCAAAAGGAGTGCAAGGAACAGGCCAAACATACCACTGCCTATACCCCGGCCATTTCTCTGATCAGCGGCTTACACGAAGCACTCCAGCAACTCCAGGCAGAAGGGCTCGAACAGGTCTGGGCCCGCCATACATTGTTGATGACCGCGACCCATGCTTCCGTGCGCGCCCTGGGTCTGCGTCTCTTGGCCGAGAGCCATCCCAGCCCGGCCGCAACCGGCGTGCGGCTCCCATCCACCGTTGATGGTGTGCGGTTGCTGACCTATATGCGCGACCGTATGGGTGTTGATCTTGCCGGGGGACAGGACCATCTTAAAGGGAAAATCGTGCGTATCTCTCACCTCGGGTATGTCGGCCCTTTTGATGTCATTACGGCCATCAGCAGCCTTGAAATGGCCCTGAGTCGGTTTGGGGTCACGCTGACCTTGGGCAGTGGCGTCCGGGCCGCTGAGGCCGTTCTCCTGCCAAGCTGGCCGGCCGTTGAATGAGCGACCTGAGCGACGAGTATCAGCATGTCACAGAAAGTGCTTATTACCGACCCGCTCGCCCCTCAGGGGGTGGAGCGGTTGCAAGCCCAGCCGGATATCGACTGCGCCGTCCAGCCGGGGTTGGCCGAACCGGAACTTGCCGAGCGGATCGCTCCGTACCAGGGTCTGATTATCCGGAGCGGGACGCGAGTCACGCCGGAGATTATTGCGGCAGCCCCAAACCTGCGCGTAATTGGTCGAGCTGGCATCGGCGTTGATAACATCGATGTTGAGGCCGCCACCCGGCGTGGCATCGTCGTCATGAATACGCCAGGTGGAAACAACGTCACCACGGCTGAGCACACCATCTCTCTGCTCCTCGCCCTGGCGCGCAACATTCCACAGGCGACCGCCTCGCTCAAGGCCGGCCACTGGCAGCGCTCCCAATTCACCGGAACCGAAGTCTGCAATAAAGTGCTCGGCCTAGTCGGCCTGGGCAATATCGGAACCATTGTCGCCGAGCGTGCCTTGGGGCTGCAGATGCGAGTCGTTGCCTACGACCCTTTCGTCACCTCAGAAGCGGCCGCCAAAATGAATGTCGAACTCGTACCGCTTGAGGAATTGTATCGGCAGGCGGATTTTATCAGCGTGCACACGCCGCTGACCAAGGAAACGCGCGGTCTGGTCGATGCCCATGCCTTGGCCCGGATGAAAGACGGCGTGCGCATTATCAACTGCGCGCGGGGCGGGATCGTCGACGAGGCCGCCCTGCTTGAAGCGCTGGAGAGCGGCAAGGTCACGGGCGCAGCCCTGGATGTCTTTGTTGACGAACCGCCCCCGGCGAACCACCCACTCCTACAAAGACCGGATGTGATCTGCACCCCACATTTGGGTGCCGCCACAGACGAGGCTCAGATCAACGTCGCCATTGCCATTGCCGACCAGGTCGCTCATTTCCTCCAGCGCGGGGTGATTCAGCACGCGGTCAATTTCCCCGCGCTGAGCCACGAGCAACTGGCCATTTTGGAACCGTATCTCTTCCTGGGCGAAAAGCTCGGCAGCTTTCTCGCCCAGATCACGTCGCACGCTCCACGCGAGATCCATATCGAGTACAGCGGAGAAATTACCGCGTATGAGGTTGCGCCCGCCACCGCGGCTGTCTTGCGCGGGGTGCTCAGTCCGATTCTCGAACAGTCGATTAATGTGGTGAACGCGCCGTTGGTGGCGCGCGAGCGCGGCATCCGCGTCGTCGAGTCGCGCAGCAGCACTCCCAGCGATTTCTTAAATTCCATTGATGTCAGCGTGCATACCAGGGACAGTATCAACTCTGCCGCGGGGGCGGTCTTCAGCAATCAGACCGTGCGTCTGGTACGGGTCAATCATTTTCATCTGGAAGCCGTTCCCGAGGGGACGATTCTGCTGCTGAACAACAAAGATGTTCCCGGTGTAGTCGGCCAGGTGGGCACCCTCCTCGGCACCCTGGGGATCAATATTGCCGGCCTGGAACTGGGGCGGGAGAAAATCGGGGGAGAAGCCATCTCCCTGATTCATGTCGATGACCAAGTCTCACCCGAGGTCCTGGCCGCATTACGCAGACTCGACCCGATTCTGTCGGCCCAATTGATCCGTCTATGAGTGTTGATGCGGGAAGAAGGAGCAAGCAGCCAATGAGCACGCTCGTTGTTGTCGGCGTCCAGTGGGGCGATGAAGGCAAAGGCAAGGTGGTGGACCTGCTCTCACGCGAAGCGGACGTCATTGTCCGTTTTCAGGGCGGGAACAACGCGGGCCACACCCTGGTTGTTGGAGGGAAGAAAACCATCGTCCGGCTCATCCCGTCGGGCGTACTGCACGACGGCAAGGTGTGCGTGATCGGCAATGGCGTTGTGGTCAACCCCGAAGTTTTGGTTGAGGAAATCGATGCCCTCCGGCAGCAGGGGCGCCTGTCTGGCCCGGATTCGCTCAAGATCAGTGAAATCGCCCATCTGATTACTCCCTACCACAAAGCCATCGATCTCGCGCGGGAACGGCTCCGTGGCGAGGGCAAAATCGGGACGACCGGCCGGGGGATTGGTCCCACGTATGAAGACAAGATGGCCCGCGTCGGAATTCGCTTCGTCGATCTCCTGGACGAAGACGTATTCGCCCAGAAGCTGGAACGCAACCTTGAAGAGAAGAACATTTACCTCGGCACCCTGCTACAAGAACAGCCCCTTGAGTATCAACACATCTTCGACCACTACCGCCGCCTGCGTGACCGCCTAGCCCCCTACGTCACCACTACCTCACGTTATATTCACGACGCAATTGAGGCCGGCCAGAAAGTGTTGTTCGAAGGCGCACAAGGTACCATGCTCGACGTGGACCATGGAACCTATCCGTTTGTGACCTCATCTAACACCATTGCCGGAGCGGTGTGCACGGGAGCGGGGATTGCGCCGCAGCAGATCCACAACGTCATTGGTATCTCCAAGGCGTATACCACACGGGTCGGCAGTGGGCCTTTTCCAACCGAAGAGCACGGCCCGGACGGCGAAAAGCTTCGGCGCGACGGGGGTGAATTTGGAACCGTCACCGGTCGGCCCCGACGCTGTGGCTGGTTCGACGCCGTTGTGGTCCGGACGGCGGCGCGGCTGAGTGGCCTGAACGCCATGGCGCTGACCAAGATCGACGTACTGAGCGGACTGCCCACCCTGCGGGTGTGTACGGGGTATCGCTACCGGGGGCAGGAATATGACGAGGTTCCGGCGGGTGCGCACATCCTCGAACAGGTCACTCCTATCTATGAGGAACTCCCCGGCTGGACCGAGCCACTGACCGATATGCGCAGCCTGGATGCCCTGCCGCGCAACGCCCGCCAGTACGTCGAACGTCTCGAAGAATTGGTGAACGTCCCGGTCAAAATGATTTCCGTTGGTGCCGGTCGAGAAGAAACTATTCTGATTCGTCCAACGTTTTTTTGAGCGTTGCGGTCGAGAAACCCACCTCCGGGAAGACGAGGAAGGCCAAGCCGCCACAGATATTCGCTCCCAGCACAATAGCGCTCCAGACCAAGCCAAAGGCAAGCGCCTCGTCCTGCCCTATCCCCCATAGGGCAAGACACAGGACATAGCCTCCCTCTCGTACCCCCAGCCCACCAAAACTGACGGGCAGGGCGCTGAGGATTTGGACCACAGGGATAAAGAGGACGAGGTACCATAACGGGACTACAAGCCCGAGGGCGGCAGCCACCACTGCGTGTAAGCCGAGCTGGAAGAGATGAAAGCCGAGAGACAGGCCACACACGGAGCCGAGCAGAGCCAAGTCCGTGCGGTAGGGTAGGATGAGCTGGTCTACGTAGCGCCGGACGATATTGCCCGGTGGCGTACACCGTTCAACCAGCCGGGGGAGGCCCCACCACAGGACGATGCTCCCACCGGCTGCGGTCAGCATACCATAATATAGCTCAACCGGTAGCACGCTTGGACCCCACAGCAGAAAACCGCTCGCGCTCACCCAGACCAGCATCACTAAGCCGCTCACCCGGTCGGCGAGGACGGACTGGAGCGCAGCGCCCAAACGGGCGCGGCCTCGCGCCAGCAGATAGCTCCGACCCACATCCCCGGCCACGACACTCGGGGCAAACACATTTAGATACATACCGGCAAAATAGTAGGCGATAAAGGTTTTCAGCGGTTGTACAAACCCGAGCGGGTGGGCCAGCAGACGCCACCTATAGGCACTCAGGGCCTGCCCCAGCAGATAGCCACAGAAGGCGAGACCGACGTAGTCGAGGCGGGCGGCACGCAGTTGTCGGATGAGGTGGGCCGCATCCACGGAGGAGACAAGAATGAACAAAAGCCCCAGACTCAGGCTCACTTTGAACCAGCGCGAGGATAAAAAATATAACAGTGTGTTATCCCCAAATTAGGAGTTGGCTGGGGGCTGGAGACTGGGGATTCAGGGTTAGGGCAACCCAGCCCCAGGTCCCAACTCCTGACCCCCTCATGCTAGGCGTCAACCGTCTCGCCAGACAGCGCCGCCCCGTTGAGATGAGCAGTGCTGTTAATCATGTGAATCTTGGCCGCTCCGCCTGGCAAGAGGAAGACTTCGCTGACGCCGGTATTGCCAATTTTTTCAATCTGGCCGAATTGGCTCATGCTCAGACCACGACAGTGCAACAGAAAAGCCCGTACCGCGCCCCCGTGGGTCACCACGATAATCTGTTCGCCCCTATGGTCTCGGATAAACTGTTGACTCGATTGTACGAGGCGGCCTTGAAACTGGGCAAATGTTTCGCCTCCGCCGCGCGGCAGGTCTTCGCCCTGTCGGAGCCGCGCCCATTCCTCGGCGTGCCGGCTCGCTACCTCGGCGGTTGTTAGTCCACTCCAGGTGCCAATATCCATCTCGCGCCACGCCGTCGCCTCGGCCGGCGTGACGCTTAATGCCTGGCCCAGAATATCTGCAGTGTCACGCGCCCGCCGGAGATCGCTGGTGTAAATTGCCTGAATACACCGTTCTTCATACTGGAAGCGCCGAGCGAGCTGCCGCGCCTGGTCATAGCCCGTCCGGCTGAGCGGCGTATCGGCTTGACCCTGCCAGCGGTTTTCCTGATTCCAGATGGTCTCTCCATGTCGGACCAGGAGGATCCGAACCCCCTCAGCTTTCCCTGCATCCCTGACGTCACTCGGCATGGCTGGCCTCGGTACCGCTCTGTAGCATGTCCTTACGGGGATGGCTACAAGACCCGAGTCGTCCGTCTGATGCTCTCTGGAAGCGTACTCAGCAGACGATTGGCATTTCACCTGAGGGTATGGTAGCAGGGGGTGGATTTTCTGCCCGCGGAGGATGGCTATGCAGTACGGTGCGTTTCTCCCCCATCTTGGGCCACTGGCACAAGGAGACGTCCTCAATCGCCTTAAGGCGACGGCCCAAACTGCCGAAGCGCTGGGCTTTGATTCTGTCTGGGTCGCCGATCATATTATTACGCCGAAGCAAATTGCCTCTCGCTATCCCTACAGTCCGAACGGTACCTTCCCTCTCGACCCGCAGGCACCGCTGCTTGAGCCTCTGAGCGTGCTGAGTTTTGTGGCCGCCTGCACGCACAAGGTCCGGTTGGGTACGGCCGTGCTCGTGCTGCCGCACCGTAACGCCGTTGTCACGGCAAAGACGCTGGCCACCCTCGATGTCTTATCAGCCGGGCGGCTCATCTGTGGCGTGGGGGTCGGTTGGATGGAGGAAGAATTCAACATTCTGAATGCGTCCTTTGCTGACCGCGGTCCGCTCAGCGAGGAAACCATCGCGGTCATGAAAGAGTTATGGACTAACGAAAACCCCTCGTTCACAGGTCGCTTTCACCAATTCCGCGAGGTCGGCTGTGAGCCGCGTCCCGTCCAAAAGCCCCATCCGCCCATTTGGATTGGCGGCCATACCGGTCCGGCGTTGCGCCGTGTTGTCGAATACGGCGACGGCTGGCCTGCTGTGGTGTTCAGTCCGCAAGAGTTTGCCGAGCGGGTGGAGAAACTCAAAGAAAAAGCAGCAAAGGCCGGACGTGACCTTTCCGAGATTACCCTCTGTGTTTCCCCACGCGGCAAGAAGCCGGACGAGATCCTTGACGATATCCCCCGCTACCAGGAACTCGGAGCAAGCTATCTGTATCTGGCCTTTTTTAACTTCGCCCGAACATATGCAGACATGATGAAGATGATGGAAAAGTTCGCCCAGGATGTGCGGCTCGTGTAGTTCGGCGAAGCGCGGCTGCCCGATAGCTCCACACAAGAAGCGGGAATACGCAACTATGCCGACCCCCATTGGGGCCAAGACAAAAGCGGTCCAGACCTATAACGCGGCGGCTGACGCCTACGACCTGAGCGCCAACTCGTTCTGGGACCGCTTCGGCCGTCGGACGATCGACCGGCTCGCCCTGCCGTCGGGCGCGTACTGCCTTGACGTCTGCTGCGGCAGTGGAGCGTCGGCAATACCCACAGCGAAAAAAGTGATGCCCCATGGCTCTGTGCTCGGGGTTGACTTGGCTGAGAGGCTATTGGAACTGGCGCGCGCCAAGGCCGCGCGACAGGGGATTGAGAACATAGAGTTTCGGGTCGGTGATATGTTAGATCTCGGCCTACCCGACGGCCACTTCGATGCCGTGGTCTGTGTGTTTGGCATATTCTTTATTCCTGATATGCCTGGGGCGGTCAGGGAACTCTGGCGTATGGTCGCTCCGGGGGGAGTGCTCGCCATCACCACCTGGGGGCCGCGTTTCTTTGAGCCTGCTAACACGGCCTTTTGGAATGCCGTTGCCACGGTCCGTCCCGAGCTCCACAAGGGCTTCAACCCCTGGGACCGCATCTCCGACCCTGACACCCTGCGGGCCATGCTGGAAGAGGGCGACGTTCACAACGCACAGGTTGCCAGCGAGACAGGCGTCCACCCCCTTCACTCGCCGGAAGACTGGTGGGTGGCCGTTCTCGGGTCGGGCTATAGAGGGACGATTGAGCAGTTGGAGCCGGTCGAGCGTGAGCGGGTTCGTACGGCCAATCTCGCAGCTATCCGTACCGGTGGCGTGGCAGCGGTCGAAGCGAACGTGCTCTACGCGACCGCAATCAAGCCATGAAGCGAGAGCCAACTCGGTTCCTGCCTACACCTGAGAGGCGAGCCATTCCATCTGCGGGTTTTTCTTCCCTTTATGCACGTGATAAGCCACAAGCACGAAAAAAATGTGGAAAAGATGTTATGTATAGACTTTTCATGCTTCGTCTCCTGCCGTTTATCGTCCTCGTGGGCGGCTGCTCTGAGCCCGAGGTGTATAAACCGCTCGTCGAAATTTCGAATGCGGAACTCACGCGTCCGGCTGAAGATGTCCTGCGCGTGACCCTGGACTATGAGCTCGTCCCTGAGGAACGCCTGCCTCTGCCCTACAAGGAAATCGTTGTTTCTCCGCTGGAGCCGCAGGTAAAAATCTTTGCCGCCCTCGAAGAATTTATCCTGTCGGTCGATACCGTCATCGTGAAGATCGGCATTCCACCCCAATCCGTTGATTGGCAAGAATTGAGCGACAAGGACGAGTGTTGTGTGGTGTCCTTAAAGGGGCTGATAGAAGAAGAGGGGACCTACGAGCGGATCAGCAATCATTTGCGTGTCCTGCCGCCGGAGCCGCCCCAATAGCCTGCCCCGTTACTCATAGGAGGGAGTCATGGCAACCATCATTGACGCAGACGGACACCTGCTTGAGCCACCGAGCGTTTGGCAAGAATACACCGAGCCGGCCTACCGGGCACAGGTGATTCAGATTGCCAAGGACGCGGAAGGGATCGATTGTCTCAAAATTAACGGCGAGCTGCGGCGCGACCGCAATATGGCGATTGCTGCGGCCTGTACGCCCGGTGGCATGTCAGACGCCCAGCGGGCGCGTACGATGTCCTGGGACGAGATTGTCCCCGGTGGCTACGATCCGCACGAACGGATCAAAGACATGGACCTTGAGGGCATTGAGGTCGCCTTTTTCTACCCGACGCTGTGGCTCATCTACGGCGACATCACCAACCCTCAGGTCGCAGCCGTGGCCTGCCGGGCCTATAACAACTGGCTGGCCGACTTCTGTAAAGCCTACCCGCAGCGTTTTTACGGTGTGGCTCCGTTGCCCCTCCAAGATGTCGAGGCGTCCGTTGCCGAAATGCGCCGCGTTGTCAAAGAGCTCGGGATGCGCGCTGTCTTTATTCGCCCCAATCCGTTTAACGGCCGCCGTCTCAACGACCCGGCTTATCATCCTCTCTGGCAGGAAGCCCAGGAACTCGACGTGCCGATTGCCATTCACGGCAGTTTCGGCACCAAGATGCCGACCCTGGGTCAGGAGCGCTATAAGGACCCGTTCTTTTTCCATATGGTCTGTCACCCCTGGGAACAGCAGGGGGCCTGTATGGACATTATCTGTGGCGGTGTCCTCTCCCAGTTTCCCGATCTCAAAGTCGCGTTTCTGGAGTCTGGGGTCGGCTGGCTCGGCTATTGGCTGGACCGTATGGACAGCCATTTTGACACTATGGGCCATTACGTCCCGTGGCTCAAAAAGCGACCGAGCGAGCATTTCCGCGAGCAGTGCTTTATCTCGATGGACCCGGACGAGAGCACGCTGAGTGGCATTGCCGAGTTGGGGCTTGAGGAGTGTGTTATTTGGGGGTCGGACTATCCCCACTTCGACTGCACCTTTCCCGGTGTGGTCGATGAAGTCAAAGCCTCTTGTGCAAAACTCTCGACTCGTGCCCAGCAAAAAATCATTGGCGAGAACGCCAAGCGTTTATATAATCTCTAGGTCTTGAAGGAGGAGCCTGCGTGGACCTGGCATATTCCAAAAAGGACGAGGCGTTTCGGAAAACGGTGCGGGCCTGGCTCAAGGCCAACGTGCCGAAAAAAGACAAAACTCTAAGCGATCTGCCTCCTAACGATCCACGACGTATCCAGCGCGCTAAGGACTGGCAGCGCCGGCTGTACAAGGCCGGCTATGTCGCTTTAGGCTGGCCCAAAGCCTACGGCGGTCAGGGTGACTCCGACATTATGCGCCAGACCATTGTGAACGAAGAACTAGTCCTGGCGCGCGCGCCGGGTCTGATCGGTGCGTCCGGTCTGACCATGCTCGGCCCCACTCTGCTGCAAGTTGGCTCCGAGGAGCAAAAACAGCGCTATTTGCCTCAAGTTCTCACTGCGGAAGAAATTTGGTGCCAAGGCTACTCCGAGCCCGGTTCGGGCTCGGACCTGGCTTCGCTACGGACCAGAGCCGAACTCGTGGGAGACGAATTCATCGTCAACGGCCAAAAGGTCTGGACATCCGGGGCCCAGTTCTCGGACTGGATGTTCTGTTTGGTGCGGACCGACCCAGATGCGCCCAAGCACCGCGGGATCTCCTATATTTTGATCGATATGAAGACACCGGGAATCACGGTCCGTCCCCTGGTCCAAATGACGGGTGACGCCGGCTTTAACGAGGTCTTTTTCGAGGATGTCCGCGTCCCGCGCGAGAATCTGGTCGGCGAACTCAACCAGGGCTGGCTGGTGGCCAACGCCACCCTGTTTCATGAACGCAACATGCTAGGCTCGACCACCCGTACTCAGCTTATGATGCAAAACCTCATCCACCTGGCCCGCAGCCACAGCCGCTACGGTCAGCCTGCGGCGGAAGATCCGATCATCCGCCAGCAGTTAGCCGACCTGACAACCCGGGTCGAAGCCATGAAATATCACTCCTTTCGGCAACTCACGGACGCTACCAAAGGTCGCAAGCCCGGCATCGGCACCATGGTGAATAAACTGGTCGGGACTGAACTGAACCACGATATTTGCGCGCTGGCCCTTGAAATCATGAACTCCTACGCCCCGCTCAACCGGAGGGCCTCACACGTGATCGACAATGGTATCTGGCCGTATGAGTTTATGTTTACGCTGGGTCTCATTATCGGAGGCGGGACATCCCAGATTCAGAAAAACATCATTAGCGAACGTGGGCTCGGCATGCCCAAATCGCGCTAACGCACACTCCAGGGACTCATCATGGACTTCGGCCTATCGGAAGAACAAGACTTGCTCCAGCACTCAGCCCGCGAGTTTCTGACCCAGGAATGCTCCCCCCAGTTCGTGCGGGCGCTCTTGGATGACGAACACGGATTTTCTCCTGAACTGCATCGGAAAATGGCCGAGCTGGGTTGGACTGGTCTGCTTGTTCCGGAAAAATTCGGTGGGCTCGGTCTTGGGCTGCTCGATATGGCTCTGCTGCTCGAAGAGATGGGCCGAGCCGTGGTGCCGGGTCCGTTTCTGTTTTCTTCAGCTTTAGCCACGTTCGCCCTGATGCGTGGCGGCAGCTCCACCCAGAAAAAGACTTGGTTGCCCCGGCTTGCCTCAGGCGACGCCGTCGGCACCCTGGCTTTTCTCGAAGCCAGCGACCGCCTAGACGCTGCCGGCATTACTCTCAAGGCCAGAAAAAAACGTGACGGCTATATGTTGAGCGGTACCAAGATGTTCGTTCCTTTTGCCGCTGTGGCCGACATCCTGGTAGTGGCCGTTCGCACCAGTGGAAAGAGCGAAAAGGGCGTCAGCCTGGTGCTGGTCGAGCGGGACACCCCGGGCCTGACCGTCCGACCGCTGGACATGTTTGATCGAACGCGACGGGTGTACGAGGTCCGGTTCAAGCAGGTGCCGATCTCCGGTTTGCTCGGCAAGGTGGGAGAAGGCTGGAAACTGCTGGCCCGGCTTCAGGACTTGGCCTGCGTTGCTCTTTCAGCCGACAGTCTTGGGGGCGCACAACAAGCGCTCGACATGGCGGTCGAGTACACCAAAGTCCGTGAGCAGTTTAACCGGCCGATTGCCTCCTTCCAGGCTCTCAAACACATGGCTGCCGAAATGGTGAGCGAGATCGAACCGGCCCGGTCCCTGGTCTGGTACGCGGCCTATGCGTTTGACACGCGCGCCAAAGATGCGTCTCGCGCGGCGTCTATTGCCAAGGCCCGCCTGTCCGAGGTTTATACGCGTACGACCAACAAGGCTGTACAGATGCACGGCGGGATTGGTTTCACCTGGGAGCACGATATGCACTTCTGGTTCAAACGGGCCAAGTGGAATGAGTTCACCTTTGGCGCGGCCGCCTATCACCGGGAGCGGGTCGCCCGCTTTGATGGCTACTGATGAGAAGACATTGGCAGCCCACCGGAAAACGTGAGAGACTTTTTTCATGCCGCTCCGTTTGTTCACTGTAATGTTTCTACTGCTGGGGAGTGTCTTCTCGTATGTGCATGCCCAATCGACGACGCACCTGCCGATCGGTGCGGAGTGGCAGTCAACGTTAACGCAAATAGAGCAGTTACCCGACCTGGAACGCGTGGCAAGTGGCGACCTGAAAGCTGCGACCACCATCCGCTCCGGTCCTGAAATCCTATTGTCTGCTACCTGGCAGACGCGGACCGTGACCTTTCGGATTGATCGCGATTTTGGCCTCTACGCGCTTGGTATCGAGTTGGTACCCGAAGCGGTCCAGCATGCGATTGAGACTGACGATGCCGAACTCTACGACCTGGAATACCGCGCCCCCATGCGCTTGGCCGTGGTGAATAAATACGGGAGGCCGCAGGGACTCACCACCCAGTGGGACGGCCTTGATATCCGCCCCTTACCGGATTCGGGCTGGAAGGAATCCAGTGTGACTGACTGGTCCTACGCCCTGTCCTGGCTGGTGTGGGAAGGCCAGGACACCCGCATTGCCGTCGGTGAACAGGAAGTCTGGTATGTCAGTCAAGCTTGGCTTGAGCAGCACCGACAAGCCCGGACCTTCCTCGAACAGCACCCCACGGCCATCCAGGGGATTGATCTCGTCCGTCAGGCCGCGCGCCAACAGCGCCTCGACCACGCGCGGAACGCCGTTCCAACACGAGCCGCCGAGTTGGAACCCTTCCTGTAAAGAGCAGACCGAACGGGCTGCGTCCCTCTGACAACGATAGAGCGCCACCGGGTTGGCAGCAGGGTGAAAAAGCGGCGTGGATAGGAAGAAAGCCCCCGGACCGATCAGCGCAGCGATGCTGCTGAGGCGCTGAAATCAGGCAGGCTTACTCCTCTTCTTCCTCAAGCACATTCCACTGCTCGGGAAGAGGCTGCGGGCCGGGTTGAATGCCGGCAATATCGGGATCCTCATCTCCCTCAGCGCGCACATTGGCCGCTTTGCGGGCTTTGGCCTCGCGCCTGCGCTCCGCCTTCTCCTTTTGCTTTTGTTGGCGGTATTGTTCCCGTTGGCGCTTGAGAAAACTGGTTGGTTTTGCTCTTCCTGGCATACCTCTACCACCGGCGTTCGCGGCGCTCCCTGGGCCGGGCTTCGTTGACCGTCAGGGGCCGTCCCATAAATTCATAGTCATGCAGACGCTCAATCGCCGTTCGGGCTTCATCGTCATTTTCCATTTCGATAAAGCCAAACCCGCGAGAGCGCCCGCTTTCCCTATCCGTGATAATGTTCGCTGAGGTGACCGTCCCGACTTCGCCGAATAACGCTTCGAGGTCAGCCGGGGTGGCGTCCCATGACAGATTCCCAACAAATAGCCTCACAACATTGCCTCCTCTGGCAAGAAAATAAACGTAGCCGCCCAGCCGTCAACCAGCCGGGTAGATGCATTACAAATCATATTCAGGCAGGGTTCGATAGGGGTCTCGTTGAAAATATGGCGGCATCCGTTCATTACCCGATAGCGCGGGTCGTCCATGTTGTAGAGCAGATGACTCTTACGCCACTGGTTGTCAGGAAGGATATCGCTTCCGTCGTCGGGTCCTGCGCACCATCCACCACACGTTCAGGCTGGCCATCGCCAGGGCAGTCAGGAATAGGAGGTTGCCGTACATCGGGCTTTGCGACAACCCAATGCCTAAGCCCAGATAGAAAATCACCACCGCTAGGAGGAACAACACAACGTGGGTGGCGATCCTGAATGCCGTGAGTGCACTGACCATGATAGTACGCTACTCCTCTAGTACTACTGGAACGACCCCCCGTTAGCCGCATTCCCTCAGAACTTGACAGGCTCCGGTATTCACTATAGCCCCCCTACGAAGGTCGCGTGTTCCAGCATATCTTAGGGTGGAAGGGCTATAACTATGAGTGAGTCGAGTGCCCGCAAGGCGGGCAATCCATTCGACGTAGACGTTCGCGAAACCCAACGGCTCAAGGGACTCTCCAGTCCGGAGGAGCGGGAGGCGGTCGCGGCGGACATCCAGAATCTCAGACGCGACGGCTATCTCATTCTTGAAGGGCTGCTCAATGCGGACAAGGTGGCGGAAATTGGAGCGGAGATGGATACGATTCATGCCGCTACCCCCCTGGGGATAACCGACTTCGAGGGCTTCCGCACCAAACGCATTTACAATTTCATGAAGAAGACGCGCACTGCGGATGAGCTGTGCACCCATCCCAGGGTTATCGCCATTATCGAAGGTTATTTGCAGAGCCAGATTCAGCTCAGCTCCGCGACCGGGATCACCCTGCTTCCCGGAGAAACCTCCCAGGGACTGCATCGGGACGACAGCGTCTACCCCCTGCCGCGCCCGCGTCCCCCGCTCATGGTCGGCACCCTGTGGGCAATTGACGCATACACAGGAGAGAACGGCGGCACCGAGTTGCTACCTGGTAGTCACATTTCCACGGAGGAACAGGTCACGGCGACATCGCCGATCAATATAGTCATGCCGGCCGGGTCGGTACTGCTCTTTGACGGTGGGATGTGGCATGGGGGTGGTGCCAATACCAGCGACCATCAACGCCGCGCCCTATCGTTATCCTACTGCTGCGCCTGGTTGCGCCAGCAGGAGAATGCCTATTTATCGATACCGCTGGAGACCGTGCGGGCTCTGAGCCGTCCGCTGCAATGCCTACTGGGCTATACGACCGCTTCGATCATGCTGGGCCAGGTCGAGCGACGGAATCCCATCCACTGGTTCGATTAACGGTGGAGTATCCGCCTCAGCGCCTCGTCGCGTTCGTTATTAAAGCGCTGGGCGATCTCCGCCCCAGGGTCAAAACCGTTAAAGCCGTGATAGCCGCCCGGATAGACGTGCAGCTCGGTCGGCACCCCGGCCGCCAGCAAACGCTGCGCATACTCGATGTTCTCGTCCAGGAACAGGTCGAGGTCACCCACCGGAATATAGGCCGGTGGTAAACCCGCCAGGTCGCTGGCCCGAGCGGCTGCGGCATACGGCGACACATCCGCTCCGCCGGGTTCCCGTCCCAGGTAGGCGCGCCAGCCCATGAGATTGTTTTCTCTGGTCCACACAAAGGTATCGGGCAGCATGTCGCTGGCAGGAGTGACGTTGCGGTCGTCAATCATGGGATAGATCAGCAGTTGAAAGGCCAGTTCAACCTCGGCCCGGTCGCGCGTCAACAGCGCCAATCCGGCGGCCAGACCCCCGCCTGCGCTCGCCCCCCCAATGGCAATCCGGGAGGGCTCAACGCCAAGCTCGCCGGTATGGGTCGCCAGCCACTTGAGCGCAGCATAGCAATCCTCGACTGGAGCCGGAAAGGGATGCTCGGGAGCGAGCCGATACTCAACCGATACCACTACGCACTGCGCGACCTTGGCCAGATGGGAGGCCAGTAGGTCGTCCCGCTCCACGCTGCCCAGCACATAGCCACCGCCGTGAATCCAGAGAAGCGCCGGCAGCGTGTCGGGCCGTTCGGTTGGCTGATACACGCGAACGAACACCTCTCCGTCAGGTCCGGACACCTGCCGGTCCACGGTGGTGATGCCCGTGATAGGAGGCGCTTTGGCCATCTGCGCTTCGGCCATCTCCTCCATCGTGCGACGGGTCGCCGGGATATCGTGTAGGTTGAGCCCGCCTCCGGTCAGGTGAAGAAAGGTTTCGAGCGGTGCGGCCAGTTCCGGGTCGAGTCGATCAGTCATGGTCATTTGAGTTCCTCCTTTTTTTCGCGTTGGCTTGAGGCTGATACCCATTGCCCAGCCCGCACCAACTCGCGCAGAGTATAATTCAGGTCGGCTGAAACGCAAGCCAGACCTGGACTTTTGATGTCTCAGCTGAAGGTGATAAGGCTGTGACGAGAAGGGGGGTCTTATGGCTGATGCTGGTCCGTTGACGGGTGGGTGTGCCTGTGGGGCGATACGATATTCGTGTACGGCAGAGCCGCTGTTGACATGGAAATGCCACTGTAGAGATTGTCAACGCTCCACGGGAGGCGGTGCTGCCGTGAATGTGGTTTTCTCCAAGTCAGCCGTGCAGTTCACCAAAGGCGCCCCGAAGGAATATGTCTGCACGGGGACGAGCGGACATAAGACCCACCGGGGGTTCTGTGCAGAGTGCGGTTCTCCCGTCTCGGCCCGAGCCGATCTCATCCCGGAGATTCGCGGCATCAGTGCGGCCAGCCTGGACGACCCCGGCAGGCTCAAACTCGTAGCCGATATCTGGACGGCGAGTGCCCAGCCGTGGGACGAATTGTCTTCGACTCTGCCGCAGTTTGAAACGACGCCCACCCCGGAGGAACTCCAAGAACTCGCGACCCATTAAATCGCCTGGTTGGCAGCTACTCCTTCTTAGTGAAGACGAAGTGCTCACCCATCTTCTGCCGGGCTTCCTGCATGAAGTGTACATAACGGTGGAACCCGCCGTTGTAGTTCCCGTCCTGGCGGCGGTTGAACTCGCCCTCGAAGTTGTAGTAGCCGGGCGTACAGTCCCGGTTCCGGCTGGTCTTGCCCCGGTGCTTGATGACTTCCTGCACCCACCACTCCTCTGCCTCGGGAGTCGGGTCGATCGACTGATAGCCATTGCGGCGGACATAGTCGATACAGGCCGCGATATGATCGCCCTCTGTGTTCAGAATATCCGTCAGATTGAACTGAAACGAAGACTGATAACCCCCCATGATGAACAGATTCGGGTAGCCCTGAGTATGGAGACCAAACAGGGTACGGATGCCGGTCCTGTATTTGTCGGTCATGTTGCGCCCGCCGACGCCTCTGATCTGGTTATAAATGCCGGTCTTCTGAACCTCAAAGCCGGTGGCATAGATGAGCAGGTCCAGCTCGTACTGCTCGCCTTCAAAGACCGGTCCCTTTGCCGTGATTTCGGTGATGCCCTTGCCGTGGGTATCGACCAGATGGACGTTGGGCCGGTTGAAGGTTGGCAAGTACTCGTTGTGGAAGCACGGGCGCTTACACATAAACATATACCACGGCTTGAGCGCCTCGGCCGTCGCCTGGTCTTGTACAATTTCGTCGATGCGCTGATGGATGCGTAGCATGTAGTCGATGTTGGCGTTCTCCTGGCGACGAATGATCTCCTCGCGCGGGAGCGCGGCGCGCTGGGCCTTCTGCTCTGCGGTCAACTGGGGGTCCATGATTTTCCGCATCATGTTCCGCCGCTCGGTTTGCCAGCCGGGTTTCAGTTTCCGCGCCCAGTTGGGATCGGTCGGATGATCGTCACGGATGTCAATCGAAGACGGGGTACGTTGGAAGACGTATAACTCCTTGGCTGCTTCCCCCAAGCCGGGGACCGCCTGGACCGCAGTCGCCCCGGTGCCGATAATCCCGACGACCTTATCCGCCAGCCTCGACAGGTCTTCCCCGGTATAGTCGTAGTCCCAGCGCGAGGTATGAAAAGAGTGGCCCTGAAAGGACTCCATGCCGGCGATCCTGGTCAGCTTCGGTTTGGACAGCGTGCCATTGGCACAGATCACGAACTGAGCCCGCATATGGTCGCCCCGGTCGGTTCGGATATGCCACAGCTCTTCCACTTCATCCCATATGGTAGATGTCACCGTCGTCTGGAAAACCGCGGATTTGTACAGATCGTATTTCTTGGCGATGGCCTGACAGTGGGCGTAAATCTCGGGTCCCTTGGCAAAGCGGTCCTTGGGCACGTAGTCCATCTCGTCGAGCAGCGGCAGATAGTCATACGACGGCACGTCACACGCCACGCCCGGATAGCGGTTCCAATACCAGGTGCCGCCCACATCGGCTCCCCGTTCCACAATACGGATGCTCTCCACGCCACATTTACGCAACCGGGCCGAGGTCAGCAGGGCGGAAAAGCCGCCGCCGATGAACAGGCATTCCACCTGATCGTTCAGAGGATCCCGCGGGAGGATTGGGCCGCCGTAGGGGTCATCCTCATATTTCGCCAGCATCCCGGTCAGGTCAGAGGTATACTGCGCCGTGCCTTCCGGTCGGTATTCCAGCCGGAGATTCCGCTCCTCGGCAAACTTCTGTTTGATGGCATCGTAATATGCCTGCGGCTTGGCAGATGGATACAACCAGCTCAGGGGGTCAATCAGGGGCTTTTCCATGATGCCCGACGGTCTATCCATACGTCTTTCCTTCCTCCCGCATGTCGCTATGCGTTGAGATATCGCTCCGTCACCTTGTGATGGTGACGGATGAGCAATTCCTCATCTCCCAGAATAACTTCTTTCTTCGCGCCGGAGGCCAGCATGGATTGGGTTTTCTCAAACGTCCCACCATCCTCCACCAGCACACCATCTACAAAGGTGGCCCGACCGTATTCTTGGCTGAATTGTTGTGCCAAGGTTTTCGCCTTGGGAAAATAGGTTCGGGCTTCCCAGCGAGTTCGATTCTCCGTGAGCGGCCACATGGTATGCATGATAATGCCGCCGTCCGACACAAACAGGCAGGTGTTGGGAAAGTAGATCAGACCCGAGAACGACCAATCCTGGGCACCGGTTGGATTCACACCGGCCGGCATGCCTTTCGAAGAGCCGCCCTGCTTTTGTAGTGTCAACATGCCATAGCGCTTGGCCAAGGCTTCAACCGGTGTGGGATGCCAGTCGAGATTGGCGGGAACTGACATTCGCGCGTGCGGGCCGAAAAGCGCCAGTTCATGCACGTTCAGATAAGGATTTGATGGACTTGCGAATGCAGACCCCGTACTTTTGTGATGGAGACTGAAGATGTGGTAGACCTCTTGGAAAGCATCTTTGCATACCTTCCAGTTGGCATTCACGTCGATTTCCCAGGTCGAGCAGTCGGTTGCTATCTCGGCAAAGGGATAGCCCTCAAAACTTCGACCTACTTCTCCGAGATACTCACGCAATGTTTCTTGTGGATGCGGGTCGACGTTAATAAAAATAAAGCCTTCCCAGGTATCGACCGCAACCGGGGTCAGTCCCAAGCACTCTTTCTTGATGCCGTAGAAGTTTCTTTCATCCGGGACGTGCCGCAGCCTGCCATCCAGCCCATATGTCCAGCTATGGTACCTGCAGGTGAACGTCTTGCCCCTGCCCTTGGCCTGCCAGACGACCGGATTACCTCGGTGCGAGCACATGTTATGAAAGGCGCGTATCTGCCCATCCCCGCCGCGAACAATGATAATTGAGGTCTGACACACGACCAAGTCTTTCACAAAATAGTCACCGGAATTGGGAATCTGCTCTACCCGGCCCATATTCAGCCAGACTTTCCGAAAAATTTTCTCGCGCTCCCGCTTGAAATATTCGGGTGAAATGTATGGCTCAATGGGAACCGGCCCCGTCCCAAGCTCAGGATACTGACTGTGCCATTTCCAGCCATTAGTCTGTGTGGTCATGCTCTTTTCCTCGCCCGTGTTCAGCTCGGATAAATATCAACGTTCACGAGCCGTAACGCATCGAGTCCCTCTGGAACGGATTCTCCGTACAGCTCGACGGCGGGCGCAATCTTGGCTAACGAGAGCGTAAGCCAGAACAGTCGCTGGACATCGGACGGCACCTGCTCCGGTGGATACTGTTCCAAATAGGACAATATTGTATCCATCCTTGGCAACATGGCCTGATAGAATGCCGTAATTTCAGCCATGGTACTCGTCTTTCGTTTGATGATGCGCTCGCGGTCCGTGGCCAGGGACCATTCGAGGTAGGGCTCAAGCTCCTGAAACGGCTCCGGTAATTGGCGCTCGGCCATTCGGCCAGTCCTCCTTATTCTTTTACCGATGCTACGACGACAGTCTTTCCCACGACTCGACCACAACCCGCCACTGTTCCCCTGGATTTAATCCAGGATCGTCCACTTCTTCGCCCAGCCTTGGTTGTATGGCGTCCAGAATCCCAAGGTGACCCCGAGCCGCTGGAACTTCCATTTCCCATCCACCCGGACATACGTCTCGTCGTATTTGGCTGAACCCCAGACGGCTTGCTCACCATCATCCCCGACCATGGTCGTCGGCTGGAATAAATACCACTGGCCAGTCGCGGTATCGCCGTCGACCTCAATAATCGGATTCATGACCTGATGGCGGACGAACGGCAGCGTTTTCGGCACGTCCGCAAAAAGCGCCCGGATAGCGGCCCGGCCTTCATACGTGCCAAACGCCTCTCCGTCCCACACTCCATCCTCGACAAAAAAATCCATGATCCCGTCCAGGTCTTGATAACCCTCATCACACAGGGCATGGAATTCAGCCTTCATTTTTTTAATTGCCTCAATGTCTTCCAACACCTGGAGGCGTTTGGCTAGCTCTTCCATATTCATCGAACTCATACCTCACTCCACCGGTTCATCGTCGGTGATTCGATACCATTCCCAGCGCAGCCCCTGCGGTTCCAAGGCCCACACCTTGTTCTGGGTCGCGTGGCAACATGTCTTATTGCGCTGAACCTCAGGCGCAATACCCGCGGCCTTAAACCGCGCCGCTGCAGAGGCAACCTCCGCCTCATCAAACACCTCGACCCCAAGATGATTCAGTCGTTCCTCAGCCTCCGGGTTCTCGAACAAGACCAGCTTGAGCGGCGGCGTATCAATCGCAAAATTGGCATACCCGTCTCTCAGTTTGTGCGGTTTGACGGCAAAGAGCTTCGAGTAATACTCGACCGCCTCATTGAGGTCACGAACGTTGAGCGCCAGTTGGAGTCGCATAGCCCTGCTCCTTTATCTTCCTCCCTCTTCCCTGGAGGGAGAGGTCCGGGGTGAGGGAGAATCACCTCCATCTCCGGTATCTTAATTGCCGCATAGTATACAGGCTCATGATAAAAACCTAGTCATCATCGGAAGCATCAGCGGTAGCCTCATGCGGAAAATTGACGGTACGGGCTGGGGCGTGGTAGCGTAAGCGCATATACACATATGCATATGTAGGGAATTGGCCTATGACCCGTTGGAATCTCTCCATCCCTGAACAGACAGACCGGGCGGTTCGCACCTTTCTTGCTCGCACTGGCGGCAAGAAGGGCGACTTGTCCCGGTTCGTTGATGAAGCCGTGCGCCGCCGCGTGTTGGACCTTACCGTTCGCCAGATCAAGGACCGCAACGCCCAACAGGACCAACAGGCCCTCCTCGACCTGATTGACGAGGAAGTGGACGCCGCACGTGCGGGTCGTACTTGATACCAATATCCTGATTGGTGCCCTGATTACCAAGGGTACTCCGCCCGACAGACTGTATCAGGCATGGCTGCGCGGTGAGATCGAGCTTGTCACGTCCATGGCACAACTGGCCGAACTCGCCGATGTTCTCGCCCGGCCCCGTCTCCACAAATTTCTCGACGTTGATGAAGCGACAGCCATTGTCGAGAACCTCGGGGCTCGCGCCCTTGTCCTTGACGAGCCCCCCGGCGTGCACTTATCCCCCGACCCAAAGGATAACCCGATTTTGGCTGCGGCAATCGCTGGGAAAGCCGACTTGATCGTCTCCGGTGATAAGAAACACATGCTCGCACTCAGAGAGGTTCACGGCATCCCTACAGTGACTGCCCGTGAAGCCTTGGAACGTCTCGGCAGAGAGTGAGGACTGACTCACACGACCAAGGGACGACAAAATTTGACAAACCCTTGGGGGCTACCTAGAGCGTTTCACGATAGGCCCGAGCCATGCAGGAGGCTTCCGTCATGCCGGACGTGATCCGGCATCCAGAGGCCGGGGGCTGGATGCTCTAGCCTCATCTCGACGCCGAAAAGGCGATCAGCGGCGGGTCACTCAGGAAGTCGTCCCAGAAGAGATCATTGCGCTGGGACGGGTGCACCGCGACAGGGACCCACTCGAACTCCCGAAACCCGGCCGTTCGAAAGGCGTCCTCATAGGTTTCCGGTTTGAAGAAGAAATTGGTGAACGAGAACGTTTGCCCGTCTTCGTTGGCAAGAGTATATTGTACGGCGTCGCCCTCGGCTGAGGGAGCGGCAGACGTTCTTTCAATGCCGTATTTTGCCAGCGACGCGCTGCTCACCAGAGGACTCTGGCTGTTGTCTTTGATACCGACCAGTCGACCGCCCGGTCGGAGCGCCGCATAACAGACCTGGCCGAAGCGGTAGAGCATTGCCCGGCTGCTGGCATAGCTCAGCAGATACATGGCCACGACCACGTCAACCGGTTTGGACGGTTCCAACTGCGCTATGTCCCGGTGCAGATAGAGGCAACCCAGGGGAGACCGCCGTTCTTCTTCTTCCGCCAGTTGAATCATCGCCGCGGAGATATCGACGCCCGTGACCTCCGCGGCCCCGGCCTGTTTGATCAGGCGCGTGTAGAAACCCTCGCCACAGGCAAAGTCCAGCACCGCCTTCCCACGCACATCGCCCAGCATGTCGAATAGGGTGTAACGCTCGACATATTCCCGAAACGGCAGTCGTTTGGAATTTTGGTAGGCTTCGGCAATGGCATCGTATTCTGCGGGCTGACTCACGCGGCTCTCCTCCATATAGGCGTCTGGGACCACTGGCCATGGCCCAATAGACGCACCGGCGAATGTTCTCTAAGTTATGCGCTTATTATGTAAAGCAATCCGTTGAGGAATCAACGCCAGAGAGGACTGAGGAGACACGCATGAGCATCGACCTGTTGGAGGGTAACCCAAAAGAAAAATTAGGCTTTGACCCGAACGAACTGCGGGCCAAATATCGCTACGAGCGCGACAAGCGGCTGCGCGAGGAAGGCAACGCGCAGTACCAGGAAGTCGCTGACGAATTCGCCAGCTACACCGACGATCCGTATACCGAGTGGGTCGAGCGCGACCCGCTGAATGACGAAGTCCAGGTCGCCATTATCGGCGGCGGTTTTGGCGGGCTGCTGATGGGCGGCCGGCTGCGCGAGGCCGGCTTTGACGATATTCGAGTCATTGAGAAGGCCGGTGACTTTGGCGGTACCTGGTATTGGAACCGCTATCCTGGTGCCATGTGCGACGTCGAGTCGTACTGCTATCTGCCGCTGCTCGAAGAGCTGAACTATATCCCCAAGCATAAATACTCGTACGCGCCCGAGATCTTTGAACACAGCAAGGCCATCGCCCGCCACTACGACCTGTACAAAAACGCCTGCCTCCAAACCGGCGTTTCTGAGATGCGCTGGGACGACTCGAGCGGGCGCTGGATTATTCACACCGACCGGGGTGACGCCATCCGGGCGCAATTCGTGGCCATGGCCAACGGGCCGCTCAACCGGCCCAAGCTGCCTGGCATCCCCGGCATTGCCACCTTCAAGGGCCATACCTTTCACACTAGCCGCTGGGACTATGACTATACCGGCGGCGACTCGGATGGGAATCTCACCGGCCTGCGCGATAAACGCGTCGCCATCATCGGCACGGGCGCGACCGCGGTGCAGTGTATTCCCCACCTCGGTGAGTGGGCCAAGCATCTCTATGTGCTCCAGCGCACCCCCTCGTCCATCGATGTGCGCAACAACCGGGAAACCGAGTCGGACTTTGCCCAGCAACTCGAACCGGGCTGGCAGCAGCGACGTATGGACAACTTCAACATCCTGGTCAGCGGGGGCGACCAGGACGAAGACCTCGTGTCTGACGGATGGACCGAGATTTTCCGCAACCTGACCGGTATTGCCGCCAAGACGGCCTCGCGCGAGCTGGGCCGGCGTCTCTCCTCACGCGAGAAGGGCCAGCTCATGGAGCTGCTCGACTTCCAGAAGATGAATCAGGTGCGCGACCGGGCCGAAGCCATCGTCAACGACCCGGACACCGCCGCGGCCCTCAAGCCCTGGTACCGGCAGTTCTGCAAACGGCCCTGCTTCCACGACGAATACCTGCCGACCTTCAACCGGCCGAACGTGACCCTGGTCGACACCGACGGCCGGGGTGTCGAGCGCATCACCGAGCGGGGCATCGTGGCCAACGGGACCGAGTACCCGGTCGATTGCATCGTCTTTGCCACCGGCTTCGAGGTCGGTACCAGCTATACCCGCCGGGCCGGCTACGAGATCACCGGTCGCAACGGTCTCTCCCTCACCGACAAATGGGCCAAGGGCTGGCGGACGCTGTTCGGACTCCAGGCCAACGGCTTCCCGAACTGTTTTTTCCTCGGCTTCACCCAGACCGCCCTGTCGGTCAACGTCCCGCACGCCCTGAACGAGCAGGCCAAGCACGTCACCTATATCCTCGACCAGGCCCGCCAGCGGGGCGCAACCCGGATTGAGGCCACGCTCGAAGCCGAAGACATGTGGCTGGCCGAGATGAAGGACAAGTCGCGCATCGCCGAGCGATTTTATGCCGAGTGCACCCCCGGCTACTACAACAACGAGGGCAAGCTCGATACCAACAACGGGTTTTTCGCCGGCACCTATGGGGCCGGACCCATCAAGTTTTTCCGTATCCTCGACGACTGGCGGTCCACCGGCCGTCTGGAGGGCGTGGAACTCACGTAGCCGGTCGTGTACACCCACCGCGCCAGCCGTGGCACCCTGAACGCGTTCGGGTTCGGCGCCATCGCCAGCGGCGTGAAGAACCACGTCTTCGGCGGCTGGGTGCTGGTCTACTACAATCAGGTATTGGGGCTGGACCCGGCCCTGGCCGGGCTGGCCCTGGCCTTGGCCCTGGTGGTTGATGCGATCACCGATCCGCTGGTTGGCGTCTGGTCGGACCGGGTGCGGACACGCTGGGGCCGGCGCCACCCCTTCATGTATGCCGGTATCTTGCCGTTTGCCGTCTCGTTCTATTTGCTGCTTCAGCCGCCGGCCGATCTGAGCCAGAATGGCCTGTTCGTACGGCTGCTGTGTCTGGCCGTGGCTGTACGGGTGTCGATGACCCTATACGAAATTCCACGGGCCGCCCTCGGCCCGGAACTCACCAAGGACTACGACCAGCGGACGCAACTGGTCGGCTGGAGTACCTCCTATGGCTGGTTTGGGGGCGCCGGGTTTGCCTGGCTGACCCTGGCCTTTTTGCTGCCGGAGACGGCTGAGTATCAGGGATCGCGGGCCTATCTGAATCCGGATGGCTACCGCAACATGGCCTGGATTGGGGGCGTGATCATTTTCGTGACCGGCATGATCTCAACGCTCGGCCTGCATCGGCATATCCCTGCTCTGCACGTTCCGGAAGACGACTCTGCCGTGGGGTTCAATCTGCGTAAGCTGGGCCAAGAAACCGTCGAGACGCTGTCAAACCGCTCGTGGTTGATGCTGTTTGCCGCGGGGCTGGTCTTTGCTCTGTACGTCGGCCTGCACAGCAATACGGACCGCTATTATGACCTGTATTTCTGGCAGTGGACACCGGAGCACGTCCAGATCTTTCCGGTCGTGCATATGTTCATCGCCATCAGTTGCGGGCTGCTGGCCTATCCGCTGACGCGCGGGCGGGACAAGAAGCGAACCGCGATCGGCCTGTTTCTGCTGTCGGCCACGCTGGGACCGCTGCCGGTTGTACTGCGGCTGCTTGATCCCTTGGTATCGGTCGCGTTGTTTCCAGCTAACGGAACCAACGTGCTGTGGTGGTTGCTGCTGTTGCACAGTACATTCTTGGTATCACTGGTGGTGACGGGTTTTATCCTGGTCGGCTCCATGGCCGCGGATATCGTGGAGGAAAGCCAGCGTCAGACCGGTCGCCGCAGCGAGGGGCTGTTGACCACGGGGCCGGCCCTGGCCCAGAAGATGATCAGCGCCGGCGGCGTGCTCATCGTCGGCCTGCTGCTGTCGGCCTTTGGCTTCTCCGTCCCCAATCCAAGTGTGGAGTCCATGCAGGAACCGATACGCAATCTCGCCATTTTTCATGTCGCCCTCAGCCTGAGCCTACCCTGGATTTCGATTTATCTGGTCAGCAAATACACCATCACCCGCCAGGGACACGGGCAGGACATCCGCAGCCTCGGATACGCCGAAGCGGAAGAGGCGTGACCGCCGCGCCCGGCTCGAAAGAATTGCCCATCCGTACGTCACTGCGTATAGTCGCGGCATGGACGCGCAGACAATCAAGCGCTGGATGGAGAGTGTTGCCTTCGAACGCGGCAGAACCGCAGTGCCAAGCGGATTTCCGGCCCTGCCTGACATTCCCGGTGGGCGCTACTGGGAGCCGGAGTTCTTCGCCCTGGAACGCGAGGCCCTGTTCAAACGGGGCTGGGTCTACGTCGGGCATACCGACCAGCTCCCCGAGCCCGGCAGCTTTATCGTCTGGCGCCGGACCGGCACTCCTATCCTGGTGATCCGTGGCACCGACGGCCAGATTCGGGCCTTCTATAATACCTGCCGCCACCGGGGTGCTCCGGTGGTGCAACAGGAGGCGGGCAAGACCAGCCGTTACTTCAGTTGCGGCTATCACGGCTGGACGTATGACACGACCGGATCCCTCACCGCCGTTACCGACCCGCGGGACTGGGCTCATCTGGACCAGTCCTGCCGTAGCCTGGTGCCCGTGCGGTGCGACCTGCTGGGTAATTGGATTTACGTGTGTGAAGACCCCGACGCCCCATCCCTGGACCACTTTCTTGAGCCTATCGCGCGCTATTTTCGTCACCTGCCCCTGCATGATTTACGGCTCGTCCACCGGCGCAGTGTTGAGGTGCGGGGTAATTACAAGGTCGTACTGGAAAACTTTCTGGAGGCATATCACTTCCGGTTATTACACCGCCACACCACCGACCGTATCTTCGACAATCTGGGGACCAGCGTGCATCTGTGGGATCATGGGCACTCGATGATGCTCTCACCCAACCGGCGTCCGGACTGGGTTGACCCTGGCACTATCGGCATGCCCGAGATGGCCACGGCCACGACCATCGAGCGGGATCATAATCCCAGTTACCTCGTGTTTCCGAATATGATTGTGCCGATCGCGCCGACCGGCATTCCGGCCGTTGCCTTCTGGCCGCAGGGCGTGGACCGTACCATTCTGGATGTGATCTGGTTTGCGCCCGACTGGGGCGGCGGCGAGCGCCATCCACTGTGGGAGACGCGCATTGCGAATTTCGACCGGATTGTTGACGAGGATATCGCCTTTGTGGAGCCGATCCAGGAATCGATCACCTCACCGGGGTTTCGCGGGGTGCCTCTCAACTATCAGGAGCGACGCATCTATCACTGGCACGCAGAGCTGGACCGCCGCATCGGCATGGAGCGCGTGCCCGAACACCTGCGCGTTCCGCCCGTCCTGGATGATTGGGTTGAGCGGGACTGAGCCCGCAGCCGTTCAGACGTCAATGCCATAGAAATGTAGGGCGTTGGTCCCCAGGACCTTCCGCTGGTCCGCCTGGGGTAAGGGAGTGAGGCGCTCCTTGAGTTCGGCCGCCACCCCGTAGTTGGAGTCGATATAGGGATAGTCCGACGCCCAGACAAAATAGTCGGCCCCAATATGCTCAATGATCCGGGCGGTCAGCGTTTCATCTGGATCGGCCGAGACCAGGCATTGGCGATAGAAATACTCGCTGGGTTTCAGCTTGAGCACGGACCGCCCCGCCAGCGGCTCGTATTTATGGTCCATCCGGTCCAGCCAGGCCGAAATCCAGTTGGCGCCGCACTCCAGGACCGTGCACTTGAGCCGCGGGTATAACTCGAACATGCCCAGGGAAATCATCTGGGTAAAGGCCGCCATCACATCAATGGCCAGAAAGGCGAAGTTGAACAGGCCGAAATCGCCCTCACCCTGAATCCAGTCGCGCCACGACGGCTCGTCGCGCAGGACGACGTGAAAGCCGACCGGCATCTCCAGGTCCTGAACGGTTTCCCAGAAGCGGACAAAGGCCGGGTCGTTGAAGTGCTTCCAGCCGCGCGCCACCATATCCGGAGACAGAAACACCCCCACGCAGCCCTGCTTTCTGGCCCACACCACTTCGTCAGCCGCGCCGTCCGGGTCGATCAGAGAGATATGAGCGACCGGATAGAGCCGCTTTGTATTCTCGCTACAGAAGTCGATGATCCAGCGGTTGTAGGCCCTGGTGTAGGCGGTGGCGAGTTTGGGGTCGGTGACCCAGCCCTCCCAGGCGATGCCGACGGTGGGGTAGAGGAGGGAGATATCAATGCCCTCGCTGTCCATGACCCTGAGACGCGGGACCGGGTCATAGCTGCCCGGCGGGCAGCCGTCCGCATACGTGCGCTGACCCGGTGTGAAAAAGGCTTCAGCCTCTTCGGGGTCCGAGTCCACCCCGCCCAGCGCGCCCAGCGCGCCGCGAATGACGTTCAGGGGCTTATTGTCGAACATGAGGACTTCCCAGCCGTTGTCGTCATGTTCGAGGTGCACGGCCCGGTCTCGATATTGAGGGTCGATATATTTCTGCCAGGTATCGAGCGGTTCCAGCACGTGGCCGTCGGCGTCGACAACCGGTCCCAGACTTTCCGTCGCCATACAACGCCTCCTAATTGGGTGATGTTCTCCTTTACTGCCCCACGCCTCAGGCTGTCAAGAAATCGGCCTCTCCGACCTGCGTACTGATCTCCTTCCCCATTACTTGACAGTCTCTGAGCAACTGGTTAGGTGGCATCCTTGCGCTAACCGCTATCTCGACCGGGAATAGCCCGGAAAGGGTGCTCAGACGAGAGAGCAACTCGGAGCTGTCGCCGGCTGAGATGCAAACCGATCGCTGACCAAAGGAGACTCTGATCGTGACCCAGCACTATGATGCGATTGTTATCGGGGCCGGCGTGTCCGGCCTGTATGCACTGTATAAACTCCGCGAGCTCGGCCTCTCGACCCGGGTGTTCGAGGCCGGCACTGATATCGGCGGCACTTGGTACTGGAATCGCTACCCAGGCGCCCGTTTCGACTCCGAGAGCTATTCCTACCAATACTCTTTTTCCCAGGAACTGATCGACGAATGGGAGTGGAGCGAGCATTTCTCGGGCCAACCGGAAGTCGAACGGTATCTGCATTTTGTCGCGGATAAATTCGATCTGAAGCGTGACATCGAGTGCAACGCCCGCGTTGCGACCGTCGTTTACAACGAAACGGACAAGCACTGGGAGATTGCGACCCACAACGGTGTGTGCACCCGGGCGCGCTACGTGATCTGCGCTACCGGGCTACTGTCGGCCCATCAGTTTCCAGACTATGTCGGCGTTGAAGACTTTGCGGGACTGTCGCTGCACAGCGCTCGCTGGCCGAAAGAACCGGTTGATTTCACGGGCAAGCGCGTCGGCATTATCGGTACCGGCCCGACCGGTGTCCAGATCATTCAGACGATTGCCCCTGAGTGTGGACATCTGACCGTTTTTCAGCGTACCGCCAATTGGTGCACCCCGCTGCGGAACCGCCCGATTACCGCAGCGGAGCAACGGGAATTCAAAAAGAACGCGGACGAGATTTTCGCCCTGTGCAAACGCACCTGGGCGGGCTTTATTCACGAACCGGACCCGCGTGCCGCGCGGGACGTGCCGAAAGAGGAACGCCTGGCCCGCTATCAGGAATTATACGAGCGCGGCGGGTTCGCGCTGTGGCTAGGCAATTACAGCGACTCATTTATGTCCCAGCAAGCCGCAGATGAGGTCGCCGAGTTCCTCGCCAACAAGATTCGCGAGCGCGTTACCGACCCGGCTATGGCCGAAAAGCTGATCCCGAAGCACACCTTCGGCACCAAGCGCTGTCCGGGCGAGAAGAATTTCTACGAGACCTTCAACCGTGACAATGTCAGTCTGGTTGATCTGCGCGAAACGCCGATCACGAAAATTACCTCCACCGGAGTCGAAACCGGTAGCGCCTTGCACGAACTCGACGTGATTATTTACGCCACTGGCTTTCATAGCGTGACCGGCGAGCTGCTGCGTATGGACATTCGTGGCCAACACGGGCGTAGCCTGCAAGAGCACTGGTCCGACGGGCCACGCACCAACCTGGGCGTGCAGTTCTCGGGCTTCCCGAATCTGTGGGCCATCATGGGGCCTCACAATCCGGCGGTGTTTTGCAATATCACCCGCTGTGCCGAGAGTAATGTCGAGTGGATCGTCGACTGCATCCGCTATATGCGGGAGCACGGGTTCGAGACTATGACCTCAACCGCCGAGGCCGAAGACGCCTGGACCCGGCGCTGCTATGACTCGGCCCAAGGGTTGCTCATCAATGAGATGCAGGATTCATGGTTCTTCGGCAGTACCAATCCCGAGAACGTGCGTGGCCGCTTCCTCTTGTTTGCCGGCGGCGTGCCGCTCTACCGTGAGATCTTCGCCGACGTGGCTGCTAAGGGGTACGAAGGCTTCGAGCTGCGCTAAAGTATCCCGGCTCTGAGTGCGCGATGGGCAGTTGCCGCTCGATCCGAAGTCACGGTCTGACACGGGAGGAAATAATGAAAACCATAATCGGCGTCCTGGCCGGACTCGTCCTGCTGCTCGGGTACGGCCTGCCCGTGCCAGCCGCCATGTATGATGTCGTCACTGTCAAGCTCCAGGAGGGCTGCACCCTGGAAAAGTTATCAAAAATTGTGGACGACGTAGCCGCCTATGCCAAAGACAACGGTGGCGGCACGTATGAACTGCTCGCGCCACTCCATAGTCCTCATCAAGGCGTCTATATTGTCCTGGAGCGCTTTCCCAACGCGACCGCGTTCGGCACCTGGACGGATCATTTTGGGAGCCAACCGGACGACAGTGTGGCGGGGAGAATCCGGACGCGGGCGTACCAATGCGTCACTATCGTGAGTCATTCCAGCGCACTCACGGTCCAATAACGACCGTGTGCCCGTGACCGGAGAAAGAAACCCTCTATGGCAGAACAACGCATCTTTACCGCCCGAGACGACCGCTTTCACTTCGATGAACTGGCCGGGGACTGGTGGTCAACGGAGACGGCTTGGTTTTCGTTCTCCCACCCGGAACGCCGCCTGGGCGGCTGGTTGTACACCCTGGCCCGGCCGAATATCGGCACGGTCGCGGGTGGGGCCTGGGTGTGGGACGATTCGGCCCATCTGCCGTGGGAAGTGCTCTATTCCGCAAACTATACCGCCCTTGAGCTGCCGCGCGATCAAAATCTGGACGACGTGACGCTCCCGACCGGCGTTTCGATTCGGGTGATCGAACCCTGCATGTCCTATGCGCTGGGGTATAACGATGCGCCGCGTTTGCGGGCCGCGCTACGTTTTGAGGGCGTGATGCCGCCCGCGCCGCTGACCAGCACGGGCTCGACCTTTGGGCGCTCGCACCATTTTGACCAGATCGGACGCGTGAGTGGCGAGATCGTTCTGCACGGCGAGACCATTCCGATTGATTGTCTGGCCGTGCGCGACCGCACCTGGGGACGGCGGCGGGAGGATCGCCCGCGTCAGGCCGCCTATGTCACCGGCGTGGCCACGGCCCGGCACGGCTTTCTCGCCGTCACCAACGTGGAGGCTGACCGGAATCCGGTTGCGTATGGCTTTCTCCACCGCGATGGCCGGACGCTGCCCTTGACGCAGGGCGAGCGTCGGGTTGAGCGCGATAGAGAAAATGGCTGGATCACCCGCGTCGAGATTCGGGCTCACGATACTGAAGGCCGGACACTCCATGCGCTGGGCGAACCGTTGAGCCGGATCGTGATCAATCGTCACACGTTTATCGACATCAACAGTCTGGTCCGCTGGGAGATCAATGGTGAGGGCGGTCACGGTGAGGACCAGGACATGTGGCCGGTCCATCGCTGGTCCCGGATGCGGCGTAACGTTCGGTCAGCAAACGGAGGAAACGCCTGATGGCTGACTACATCGAATTCGCCCCGGACGAACTCCTGGAACGCCTCGCCCGGACGCTCAAAAAAGAGATCGGCCCGGCGGTTGAGGAAGCCTATCCCAAGACGCAAGCCTTCATGGCAGCGGTGGTGTTGCAGAAACTCGCCGGCCAGTTGCGGCTGGCCGACGAACACGCCGCCGCGAGTCAAGGCGATTTGCAAGCACTCGCCGAAGAACTCGATCCCTTGACGGTCTCCCAAGATACGCCCCCTTCGCTCCGGGCCGCCGTGCATACGGTCCGCCAAGACCTCGATACGGCGAGTGTATCCGGCCTGATTGAAACCCTCTACGCAACCCGGTCCGAGCTGGGTGAGACGCGCTTTGCCGACCTGATAGGTCGTGTCCGCACACGGCTCCGCGCCCGCATAGACCGTGAGATGGTGTACGCCGCATGAGTGCGCCATCTCACAATCGAGATGTGGCGGAACGCATCCGTCAGTATCTTCAGACCAAGCTGCCGAACGCCACGAACTTGCGCCTCGAAGCAATGGAACGGATTGCCGTTGGCTGGTCGCACGAGACCTGGTTGTTTGACGCACATTGGACGGAGAATGGGGAATCAAAAACCCAGGGTTTATGCCTGCGGCGTGACCCTGGCAATGCGCTGCTGCGACACTTCTCCGATCTTGGCGTGCAGTTTCAGGTTCTTCAGAGTTTAGCGGCCACGCCGCTCCCTACCCCCAAACCCTACTGGTACGAAAGCGACACGAGCATTCTCGATCAACCGTTCCTGGTGATGGAAAAAATCGCCGGGACCTGTCCGAGCCCCTGGGGTTCGGCTGGCAGGAAATTCTATGCCGAGGCAGCCGCGCGTGGTGCGCTCCCGAAAAGTTTTACCCAGACCCTGGCAACCCTGCATAGCCTTGACTGGGAGGCCGCCGGGCTCTCATTCCTGGGCGTACCCGAGTCAGGTAATGACTTTGCGCTACGCGAGGTTCAAAAATGGTGCGAGCTGGCCGAACTCTCACAGTTAGAGCCGCACCCGATCCTCGTCGATCTCATCGGTTGGCTCAAGGCCAACGCCCCGGAAACCCAGCGCCTTACCTTAGTCCACGGAGCATATCGGACCGGCAATGTGTTAATCGACAACGACGAGGTCTCGGCGGTGCTCGACTGGGAACTGCAAGTTATCGGCGACCCGATGTACGACGTGGCCTATGTCCTGACCGACCTCAACCGTGAGGGCAGTGATCTCCTATCCCATCTGGTTGAGCGGGACGCTTTTTTTCGGGACTACGAGCAAGCCACGGGCATCGAGATCGACGAAGAGGTCTGTCAGTACTACGGCATGCTGTACCAACTGCGATCTGCTGCCTTTTGGATGAGCGCGGCTGGTCTATATGCTTCGGGCCAGAGCGATGATATTCGCCTCGCCCGCACGGCCTGGTCCGTCCCCTTTGTTCTGGAGGGTGCGGCGCGGGCGTTGGGCTATTAGATTTCAGGGGCGGGTCTGTCCAACCTAAAACAGCTTCAGATTTTCATCAGCAGCTCGATGAACTGCCGATTGCCAGTACAACACCTTGACAATCATCGAGCCACGCAGAAAGATGCCTCCGGCAACAGACTTGAGCAACCCATGTCCAGATGGGATAGAATACGACCAATAGAGAGGACCTTACTATGAAGCTCGCGCTGTATCTGCCGAATCTCCGCGACAAGATCACCGTCAGCGAAATCGTAGACCTGGCACGGGAAGCGGAGGACCTTGCATTCGACTCGGTGTGGTCGCTGGACCGTATCGTGGTGCCCGAAGCCTCAGACCGCCAGGAACTCGAAAAGTCGTTTGGCTTCATGTCGGAATTTCCGAAGGCGCTGCCAGTGAGTGCGCGGGCGGAGTTCCTGCATGGTATGCCACTCATTCCGTATCTGGCTGCCATCACCAAGCGCGTGCGGTTGGGGGTCAGTATCATTGTCACCCCCTATCGCGCTCCCGGCGTGTTGGCCGCAGAACTCGCGACCTGGGATCACCTCTCGGGCGGACGGCTGAACGTCGGTGTCGGCTCGGGCTGGATGCCAGAGGAATTCGCCGCGTCAAGTGCAGCTCATATCTATAAGAAACGCAACACGCATGTGAGAGAAACGATCGAAGTCATGCAGGGGGTCTGGACCAACGAGTTGTTCGAGTACCACGGAGAATTCGTCGACTTTCCAAAATGCGGCTTTGGCGTGAAGCCGGTCCAAAAGCCCCGGCCGCCAATGTTTTTTGGCGGCTTAGGCCGGCCCGATCTCGCGGCCGCGCGCGTTGCCAAGTATGGCCTTGAGGGGTGGATCGGGATCATGGACACGCCGGACGCGATCGCTGCCTGGCGGACCGCCATCAAGGACGAACTGGAGAAGCTCGGCAGCGGGCATACCATCGACGACATCGAAATTTCGAGCATGCTGCCGTTTGAGATCACCCGCGACAAAACGGATCAGACGCCACGGGGCAAGCTGACGCCAACGTTGGTCGGTACGGCCGAACAGATCACGGACAATCTCAAGCGGTATTGGGATGCCGGGCTGACAATGCCCCTCCTGTGGCCGCCGTTCAGTGGGACGCCGACCGCCAAGACCATCGGGGATATGCGACAGCTCGTGCACGACATTCTCCCGAAGGTCTAGGGCTTGCGCGGCGGTCGATATTGTCGAGTTGTGAATCCTAGAGCACCGGGCTCGGGCCGCCGTTCTTGCTCCAGTGTTCGTTGTCGTAATACTCGCGCCACTCGTAAATCTTGCCGTCCTCGGTCAGCTCAAACATGCCGCACACCGGAAGCTGGAGCTGCCAGGTGCCACTGCCGTCCCAGTCCCACTGATCGACGCGCTCGGTAATGACCCGGTCGCCATGACCGAAGACGTTGAGCAGCTTGAACTCGGCGCGGTGGGCCGGAGCGAAGATCGAGGCGATCATCTTGCGCACATTGGCCTTGCCGCGAATCGCCTCCAGCGGCTGGTTGAGGTAGCACATCTCGTCGGTGCACTGGGCCATGCAGGCGTCGACATCGAGATCGTCCCAGCCCTTGAGAAAGGCGCGGGCCACCCAACGGGTGAAGATCGTCCTGCTCGGCAATCCGGTGGTCACCACGGCCAATCCGCTCCGCCTGTCCGAAGAGCTGGCCATGATCGACCTGATCTCGGGCGGACGACTCGTACCGGGCTGGGTGCGTGGCGCCGGCAGCGAACAACTATCGAACAACACCAACCCGGCCCTCAACCGTGAGCTGTTTGAAGAGGGCATTGATGTCGTCATCCAGGCCTGGACCAAACCCGGCCCCTTTCGCTACGAAGGCAAGCACTTTCACTATCGCCACGTGAACCCTTGGGTCCTGACGTTGCAAGAGCCCCACCCGCCCTTCTGGATTCCCGGTCTGATCAGCCCGGATACCGCGCACTGGTGCGCAAAGCAGCGCTATCCCTATATCGCGTTGGCAACCCGAGTCGAGCCCACGTTGGAACTCTGGGACTTGTACGCCGAGGCGGCGGCGCGTGAGGGCTACCAGGCCGGGCCAGAAAACTTCGGCTATATGCAGCCGGTGATGGTGGCCGACACGCAGGAGCGGGCCGAGGAGTTGGGCAAACGCCTCCTGTTCGGGGGTTCGTTTGCCCATACGGCCAAACCGGAGTGGGCGTTTCCTTCGGGATATAACTCAAAGGTCGCCCAACGGCGTCTGGCCCAGGCTTGGTTTGGTGGTGATCTCAATAAGCCGCTGTACGGGACCGGCAAAGAGCGGACCGAGGAGGAGGTCGAGGGCGTGAAGCGGCAGATCTATGACGCCTATCCCGCGGTGCTGAAGGACATGGGCATGATCGCCGGGACCCCGGACAATGTGCTGCCCAAGCTCAGGACACTGCTAGAGGTGCTCCGTCCGGGGATCTTCAGTTTCTGGCTGGAAGGACCGGTGCCGCATAAGGATCGTCTACGTTGCCTCGAACTCATCGACCGCGACATCATCCTGGCCATGCGGGAGCACGGCAAACGTCTCGGCCTGATCGATCCCTTCCATTGCGCGCCCGGCATGAAGCCGCTCAACGGCAGCGCTCCCGAACCCGTCTCGGACCGCGCCGCACTCGCCGTGTAGGAACGCCCCTATCGGTGTCCGGACCGGTCGTTGAGACCGGTATCGATCCCGTTTGGTCATACCAGGGCGCGATTGCCAGCCCCAGGGCGTCCGACTATGATGAGCCGCAGGGCTGGCAAGGAGGAAATAATGCCGACATACAGAACCGACGACGGAGCCGAATTGCACTATAAGGTCGAGGGCCAGGATTGTGGCAATCCCGAGCTGATCTTCATTCACGGCTGGTGCTCGAATCTGAATCACTGGGAGGAGCAGGCTGCTTACTTTCAGGACTCCCACCGCATTCTCCGCATGGACCGGCGCGGCATGGGCAAATCGACCTCGCCGGGTTCCGGCCATACGCCCCAGCAGCACGCCGCAGACATCGTGGCCCTGGCCCGCCACGAAGGCTTCACCAATACCGTGGCGATTGCGCACGCCGGCGGCGGCCCGGCGGGTGTCGCCTTCAGCCACGACTATCCGGACTTGGTGCGCGCCTTCATCCTGGTTGACTCGGCGGTGATGCCCGGAGCCGACCTCGATAACCCCACAACCGGGACCGAGCGGTTTTACGCCGAGATGGTAGCAAAACTGACGGCCCCAGACGGCGAGACCTATTTCCGGGAGTTGTATACCAGCTTTTTTGGTCCCCAGGCCGACCGGGCGATGGTCGAGACGGCGGTCGATGAGGCCTGTCGCACGCCCGTAGATGTGCGCGTCAAAGAAATCCGGCTGATGGCCGCCGACTCCGCCACACCGGCCGCGGCCATGCCGCAGCCGACGCTGGTCATGGTCGGTCCCTGGATGGCGGACGCCTTCCCACAGGCCGCCGACCTGAAGCATCTGCAATCCTGTTTCAAGCAGGTCGAGTTTGCCCAGGCCATTGGCGCGGGCCATTTCCTCCAGCTCGAAGTTCCGGACCAGGTGAACGCCTTTATCACAAGCTTTGTATCCAGGTTGACCGCGTGACTCTGTGGGGAAAGGACTCGGACATGCCGGTTCAAAAATTTGCTCCCATGACCAAAGACTTTCCGACCTTTGATTGCGACGCCCATGTGACCGAGCCGCCCTGGATTTGGGAGCGGGCCAAGGACTGGCTGACCAAAGACGAATTGGAAGCCCTCAAGGCCACCATGTGGTTCGACGCCGAGAGTAAGCAACTGATTGTGAACGGCGTGCCTGGGTCGGGTATCGGCTCACAACTGATTGGCGGCCGGCGGGGCCGCATCCACGCCATCTCTTTTGCCGGGCCGGGGCTCAAACACGATATCCAGCGTGCCCTGTACGTTCGCAACCTGAACCCCAAGACCGCCCTGACAGCCGAACAGGCCGACTATCTTGACCACAAGGGCTCCTATAAACCGCGGGAGCGGCTGCGGGATATGGATATCCAAGGGATAGACCAGGTGATGATCATCCCGACCGATATCGACACCTATCCCTGGCTGCAAAACGCGCTCGGGGCCAAGGCCATGTGCAAAGCCTATAACGAGTGGGCGTATGACTACTGTCAGGAAGACCCCGAGCGGCTCTATTTTGCTGCCATGCTGCCCATGCAGGACCCGAAGTACGCGACTCAGGAAGTCTACCGGGTGGCGGACAAGGGCTGTCGGGTGGGCCTGGTTCGACCCGTTGACGCCATGGGCAATTACCCGCTTCAGCCCAAGTATGAGCAGGTGTGGCGGGCCATGGAAGAGACCGGTGTGGTGTACGGCATGCATCCCTTTCCGGCCTTTGGCTCGCTCAAGCCGGCGGGTTATGCCGAACAGTATTCGGGCGCGGAGCTGATCGCCCGGACCATTATCTCCGCGAATCTGCCACATTCGTTTCTGACCAATGTGCAGAACTTCCAGGCCGAGGCCGCGCTGTGGGTCACCATGGTCCTGATGTCGGGCTTTTTTGAACGCCATCCCAAGCTGCGGGCCGCGGTGTTTGAAGCCTCCTCGACCTGGCTGAGCTTCCTGCTCGACCGCTGCGACAAATTCTACAAGCTGTACCGTAACGAGCGCGAGCTGGCGCCGCTCAAGCGCCTGCCGAGCGAAACCTTTTTCGCGCACTGCGTGACCGGATTCGAGGGCGATGAGGCTCCGCCCTCGCGTCTGCCCGAGTTCTATAAAGACATCCTGGCTTGGTCGTCCGATGTGTATCACCACGACGGCGACGATGTATGGCGGGCGCTTGAGACCATGCGCTCGTGTGATCTGCCGGAGTCCTATCAGAGTAAATTCCTGGGAGACAACGCGCGTAAGCTCTACCATATCGAGGCTCCGAAAACCTTTATCCGGGAGCGAGTGACCGAGATTGAACGGCCGGACTGGTGGCCGACCGAGGATGAGGTCAGACGCGCCCTGGAGCCCGAGGCCGCGCTCATCCGGCCCCCGCGTGAGCGCGGCAGACGGCCCAACGGAAACGGCCGGGCGACTGAAGGAGCCCGGGCATGACCAAGCGCTTTGCCGTTTTTGATGCCAACTCTCATGTTGTAGAGTCGCCTGCGATCTGGGAGACCTATCTGGAGCCCGACTATCGCGCCCTGGGCAAATTCTCCTTGTGGCGGGAAGACGGCCGGTACGCCTCCTATCTCAAAATCAACGGCGAGGCCCACCACGACCAAGTTAACCCCAACATCCCCCGCTACGCCATCTGGCGACCGGGCATGACCTGCGAGCAGATCGGAGAGCTCGACCCCGATACCCGGCACGCCATGACCGAGGGAGCGTCTGACCCCCAGGCCCGGCTGCGGGACATGGACGCCATGGGCGTGGATCAGACCTTGCTCTACCCGACCTGGTTTGCCGAGGGCTTCCCCCTGATCAAGGACCCGGACAGTGCCAACGCGCTCGCCCAGGCGTATAACAACTGGATCGCCGACTTCTGTCAGGTCGCGCCCGACCGTCTGTACGCCGCGGCCATGATTCCCCTGCAAAACATGGATTATGCGCTGGCGGAACTGCAACGGATCGTGTCCATGCCGTGCTTTCGGGGTGTGTTTCTCCGGCCGCTGTTCGTGCAGGGACGCTATTATACCCATCCCTACTACGATCCGTTCTGGGCCGAGCTTGAGCGCCTCGACCTGACGCTCGCCGTCCATCCGGCCAGCGGTTTATGGAACCCGGAGTGGACCTCCCACGCCCCGTTTATCGAGAAGGTCAACCGTCGGCTCACTCAGGTCACCCTGTTCAGAGAGGCTGGCGGGGGCCCGTTTGCGGGCGGTGGCAACGGGCCGAATTTTACCTTCGGCGCCCAGCAGCCGATCGGGCATCCGGTCGCGCCGATCCTGGCCCCGTGGCTGGATAACCATATGTTCGTGGCCGCGACTCTGATCGGTTTTACGGTCATGCAGCGCTACCCGAAGCTGAAGGTGGTGATGGCCGGCGGTCAGGCGTCCTGGATGGAAGAAGTGCTGGAGAAGATGGAAGCGTCTACCCTGACGATTCCACCCCTGCACTACTACCCGGTGCGGACCGATGTGGAAGACATGTGGGAAGAGGGCCGGGTGCTGCTCGCCTTTGACGCCGAGGAGCGGCTGGTCCAGCAGTTGCCCCACACCTTTGCCCACAAAATCGTCTGGGGCTCGCGCTATCCGCAGCAGGATACGACCAGCGCCTGGGAAGCGATCGAGACCCTGAGTCAGGCTCATATCGACGAGGCCAGCATGGCCTGTATGCTGGGCAGCAATGCCGCCGAACAGTTCGGCATCGAACTGGTGCAAAAGGTAGGGTAGGGGGTGTTACCCGGACAAGAGAGAAAGCATGGCTTCTTCACACCGCCCGTTTCATCACGATCTGTTCCCCGCCTACATCCGGTATCCCGTGCTGGTCTTGACCTATGTGCTGCTCAAACCGCTGCTGTGGCTGGTCGATACGGCTGGGTATTCGGATCGACTCTGGGCCGCGCTCAGCCGTAAGATGAAGGCCAAGATGCTGGCCGGACATGATTTCGGCGACTACCGTCCCAGCCGGCACGATGTGGTGGTCTGTACGTTTCCCAAATGCGGCACGAACTGGGCCATGCAGATCGCGTATCAAATCGCCATGCGGGGCAAGGGCGAGTTCAGGCATATTCACGATGTGGTGCCGTGGCCGGATTTCGCCAGGCAGGACTTGGTCGTGCCCCTGTCGGACGACACCGCCCGCCAGGCCGCGCCCACCGGCCTACGGGTGATTAAAACCTATCTGGAGTGGGAGCAGATTCCCTACACCCCGGACGCCCGTTACATCTGTATTCTGCGCGACCCCAAGGACGCCTTTGTGTCGAATTATCTCTTTGTCCGCGACGTCATGTTCGGTCTGCTGATGCCCGTCGTACCGGTCTGGTTGCGGCTCTTCTTTTCCGATGCCGCGCCGTTCCATTGGTCCGGACACCTGCACGGCTACTGGAAAGACCGCCACTTGCCCAACCTGCTGATCCTGACCTTTGACGAGATGAAACAGGACATGGCCGCGGCCGTGTGACGCATTACCGAGTTCATACAGGTCGAGTTGACCCCGGAGGAATTTGCCGCAGCGTGTGAGAAGAGTTCATTTGCCTATATGAAAAGCATAGACGAGAAGTTCAAACCACCGGCGCTCACCCCGTGGTCGTCGCCCAACCGGCAGATGATCCGTCGCGGAGTCAGCGGCGGGTCATCCGAGCTCTTATCCCCCGAACAGCAGGACTTCATTGATACGATCTGCAAAGCCGAGTTGAAACGGGTCGGCAGCGACTTTGCGTACGATGCGGTGTGGGGCAACCAAGTGGACGAGGAGAACACGGTCACCGCCGTACGGACCGTCGAACAATCCAGTGTGTAGAGATATTTCTCAACACCTGCACCAGTGGTAGAGTGGTTCACATGCCGAGAGCATAGAAATTTTTTGCCGGAGTCGAATTGAGAGGAGCATATCAATGAACGTGATCGATGGTGACAGCCACTTTATGGAGCCGCTTGATCTCTACCCCCGCTATATTGATCCGGCATTTCGGGAGCGAGCCATGCGGGTGGAAAAGGACCCGACCAGCGGTGAGCCGACCATCCTGGTGGATAGCAAGCCCCTCAAGCTGGTCAACGCCACAGACCTGTTAGCCGCAGTGGTAGCCTATGGACAGAAAGAAATGGGCCGGGACGTTAGCCATTTCGATCAATATCTGGCGCTTAGCCCGGACTGGCAGAATATGGACAAGCGGGTCGAGTTTCTGGATGCCGAAGGGATTTATGCCCAGGTCATCTACCCCACGCTCGGCCTCTTATGGGAAGGCACTGTGGAGGACCCGGTCTTTGCCGATGCCCTGAGCCGGGCCTATAACACCTGGGCGTTTGAGCTGTGCGCCGGCCATAGCGACCGGCTTTTCCCCGCAGCGCATATTTCTCTGCGTGACGCGGAGTTGGCCGTGCGCGAACTCAACCGGGTCGCCAAGCTGGGCTGCCGGACGATATTTGTTGCCGCAGCCCCCATCAACGGCCGTAGTTTCGGCCACCCGGATTTGGACCCCATCTGGGCTGCGGTGCAGGACTTGGACTTGAGTGTCGGCATCCACCTGACCGGGCATAAGCATTCGACCGGGCGCGAATGGTACCGCGACCGCGACCCCGGTATGATGTTCGTGACCATGAATCTGATCCAGGACCCGCGTATGGCGCTGACTACTATGGTCTATGATGGCGTGCTGGAACGCTTTCCCCGCCTGCGGGTGGCCACCATAGAGGCTATGGTCGGCTGGATTGGCGAATGGCTGGAACGGCTCGACTACCGGTATAAATACATGGGCCATACCTCGCAGATGGAGCGCCCGGCCTCCGAATACTTCGAGCGCAATATCTGGATTAACGGCGATCCCGAAGAGAGGATGTTTCCCCTCATCGTCCAGTTTGCCGGAGACGAAAAATTCTTCGTCGGCTCGGACTATCCACACGCCGAAGGCTTTGTGGAGCCCGTGCGCAAAGCGCGCGAAACCTTGTCTTCGCTGCCGTCCGAGTCGGTGGATAAAATTCTAGGGGGGAACGCCAGTCGCTTCTTTGGGATTTGACGGATTGCCACCGCGGTTGTGGTCAGGTGAGGCCCTCAGTCCCGGCTTATGCGCCTCTTCGGTCCGGGCGGCTGAGCGGTCGGGCAATGCCGCGTGTGCAGTCGTCACTAAGAGGCCATCATGACTCTGAAGAGGTTCCTTGGCATTGTGCTCACCCTGAGTGTGGCTGGCGGGAGCATGGCAGACAGCGGAGGCGGATTGAACCCATCGGTTAAAACTTTCCTGAAGACCCAAAAGTTAATATCTGTAGCCACCAAGCGCGCCAATGGTGACTGGAGTCGCCCGGCTCCTGTCTGGTTCGCGTATGAGGATGAGGTAGTCTATTTCATCACTGCTCCGACCTCATTCAAAGCTCGCCGGATTCGGAGGGGGAGTCCGGTCCTGGTCTGGCTGGATGAGAAGCAGGAGTCGGCTTTTAGTGGGGAAACCCAGATCGTGACCGATCCCGTGATTCTAGATCGGATCAACGCAGCGTATAAGAAAAAATACTGGATGGCCTGGCTGACGTATTGGGCCATGCCGCTGGCCGGACGGGTTCAGGCCGGCAATATGGTTGCCGTTCGAGTCACACCCAGCCGATAGAGGACCTCCGTATGGCAGAGCTGTGGCAGGACAACAGGGGCTTCCGTTCACTCTGGATGGTGCTCGCGGGTGTGGTCATCGTATCGTTTGGTGCGTTGCTCTATTACGGTCGCGAAGTCTACCAGATGGCTCCGCCAGTTCCGGAGCGTATCCTTACTCCTGGCGGTACGGTTGTCTTCACCGGAGACGATATTCGGGCGGGCCAGGATGTGTGGCGCTCAATTGGCGGACATGAACTCGGGTCCATCTGGGGTCATGGCTCCTACACGGCACCGGACTGGACCGCTGACTGGCTGCACCGCGAGGCGGTCTGGCTGCTCGACCACTGGGCACACGAGGAGAGGGAACGCGGCTACGAGGCTCTCGAAGAAGAACAACAAGCCGCCCTTCGGGCTCGGCTCCAGCGTGAAATGCGGACGAACACCTATGACCCTGAAGCGGAAACGATAACCGTATCGGAGTTGAGGGTAAAGGCCATTCACGCCGTGCAGGCACACTACCTCGGCTTGTTTGGCCTGGACCCTCAATATGACGCCCTGCGCGAGAGCTACGCGATGCCGGCGGGGACGGTGGCCACACCTGAGCAAGCGCGCCAACTCACCGCCTTCTTCTTCTGGGCGACCTGGGCGTGTGTGACCGAACGGCCCGGCGAGGTCATCACGTATACAAACAACTGGCCGCCCGAGAGGCTGGTTGGAAACGTGCCAACCGGGGTGATGATCGTCGTTTCGGTAGCGAGTTTTGTCCTGCTGTTGGGCGGCATTGGCGGGCTTGCCTGGTTCTACGCAGCGACTCGGGAATTCTGGCGTAATATGCACGACCGGCCAGCCTCAGATCCCCTCCGAGAACTGACGCCTACCCCCTCAATGTATGCAACCCAGAAGTATTTCTGGGTCGTTGGGGCACTGCTTATTGTTCAAATGCTGATGGGCGTTGTCACGGCCCATTACGGGGTCGAAGGAACCGGCTTCTACGGTATCCCCCTGGCCGACTGGCTTCCGTACTCGCTGGCACGGACCTGGCACGTCCAACTCGGCATCCTGTGGATTGCAACGTCCTGGCTGGCTACCGGCCTGTGCCTTGCTCCGGCCGTTGCCGGACGAGAACCCGACCACCAACGTCTGGGTGTCAACTTCCTCTTTGTCGCCCTTGTCCTCGTTGTCGCAGGCTCGATGGCGGGCCAGGCCCTGGCAATCCATCATCAGTTGGAGGGCGGAGCCAATTTCTGGTTTGGACACCAGGGGTTTGAGTACGTTGAACTGGGGCGCTTCTGGCAGATCCTGCTACTTGTCGGGCTCTTTCCCTGGGTGAGTCTGATGCTCCGTGCTTTGTGGCCGGCGCTACACACATCCCGGGGAGCAAACAAACAGTTACTCGGCATCTTTGTCCTGGCCGTGATCTCTATCGCCCTGTTTTACTCTGCGGGGTTGATGTGGGAACGGCACACAAACCTAGCCATTGCTGAGTATTGGCGCTGGTGGGTCGTCCATCTGTGGGTGGAGGGATTCTTCGAGGTCTTTGCGGTCACGGTGATTGCTTTTACGTTCACCCGATTGGGGCTCGTTCGGGTGCGCTCGGCGACAATGGCCGTATTATTCACCACGATTCTATATCTGACCGGTGGTGTCCTCGGGATGTTTCATCATCTCTACTTCACCGGGACAACGCCTATCATTCTGGTTCTGGGAGGTACGTTCAGCGCTCTGGAACTCATGCCGCTGGTTCTCATCGGCTTTGAAGCCTATGAGAACTGGTCGCTGGTCCACCTCACGCCTTGGGTCAAGCACTATAAATGGCCGATCTACTGGTTTGTTGCGGTGGCTTTTTGGAATCTGGTTGGGGCTGGCCTGTTTGGCTTTCTCATTAATCCCCCTATTGCGCTGTACTATATGCAGGGTCTCAACACGACCCCCGTGCATGCCCACACGGCCTTGTTTGGCGTGTACGGTATGCTCGGGATAGGGTTGTCTCTGTTGAGTCTCCGGCTGCTTACCATGCGGCAGGAGTGGAACACGACAGCCCTCGGATTTGCGTTCTGGGCGATGAATATCGGTATGGGGCTACAGGTACTCCTCAGTTTACTGCCGGTCGGGCTGGCCCAGACCTGGGCGAGCGTAGAACACGGAATGTGGTATGCTCGCTCGGCTGAATTCCTACAGACGCCCGTGCTCGATACGTTTCGGTGGCTGCGAGTGATCGGAGATACGCTTTTCGCAATAGGGATACTGGCGTTCGGCTGGTTTCACCTTGGTCTCTCAACAGGCTGGTCAGTCAAAGGGACACGGACCGATGTCTCTGTCGCAGAAGTGCAGACGACGCCAGAGACGGTGTCGCACCCATGAGGGCCGGCTGAAGCTACAACGCCGACGCTGAGAGCGATAGGGATGCAGAAATTTTTCAAGTTTGAGTGGGAAGCCGTTGCCGGTATCGTCGCCGCTGTTATCGCCTTGGTGATGCATTTCCTCCATGTGGTGGAAGCGGATATCCTCCTGGTCATTGCGGTCGTGTTGTTCTCCCTGTTCTTCATCCGGGACTTGCGACGGGAGCCGCTCATGGAACAGATGCACGACAGCCTGAGAAAGACCGAGAAAGGGGTGATCGACATCCAGTCCGCGCTCTCCCCGCCCGACACCAGCCTCATAGGTCCGCAACAGCTCCGCGCTGAAAGCGAACGATTTGCCAGGACGGCCCAGGGAGACATGCTCTGGTTCCACGTGTGTCTGCTCATGTTCAAACCTCAGGCGCTTTTCGACGCCCTCCTGCGTCCAGCGATCGAAAATCCGAAAGTGACGTCTATTCAATTTGTCTTAGACCACAACCAGCAAGATCTCTGGACCACCGAGGTCGCACCAAAGGTGGCAGCATGCTCAGGACGCGAGAAGGTCCAGGAACCGTGCTGGACAATGATTCAAGAACACGTCTCCCTTATTCTCTCCGACGTGGGTGCGGATGGGACGGCGGAGGAGCTGATGAGTTTTTGGGGAGAGCCCTTTATGGCCCAGCATGTGGGGAAACAGGTGCCTCGGTATATCTTCTGGGTACAGGGACACTCAGAACTGATCGCGAGGCTGGTCGAGCTTGTCCGCCAGCACCGCTTTACGAGCTAATACCTACGGAGAAGTGGTTTCCTATTCCTCCGGGGAAGTTGCCGCAGCAAACACGCGGATAAAGCCGGCGATGCGCTTTCTGTACAGGGTAGTGTCTTTCCAATCGCTTTTCGCGCCAGTCGACGCAGTGACAAGCAGGTCTGCCGCTACTGTCGCCGTGAGTCCTGCTTTTTTCAGATCCAGCTCACCTTTTCGGGTGGCATCTTGGAGAGCGGCGGAGAGCCGTTTACAGAAATTTGCACGTCCTTCGCGATACACATCCGCCGCTAATCCCGAGCCCGCTTGAATAATATCGTCCGCATGCGGCGCTGCCGCAATCATTTCTAGGGGCTTTACCGACCAAGCTTCAAAAGCGGAGATCACACGCTTCCAGATTGGGCCGGAATGCTGGAGTTCCACTTCTGCCTCTTGTAGCTGCGATGCTATGATAGAACGTGCTAAGGCCAGAAAAATAGCCGACTTGTTCTCGAAATGCTCGTACAGCGCGGGTCTTGAAATATGCGCAAGACGGGCGATGTCCTCCATCCGTGTCCGCTCCAAGCCGTACTGAAAGAAGCAGGTTTGAGCGGCCTCTAAAATCGCGGCGCGGCGGCTTTCGCTCCGCGTTTGTTCTGCAGCCCTACTCATAGCCGAGACATCATGACAGACCCTGCCGGCCTGTCAATTTCCTCATTCGTTATGAAAAAAGAAAATAACTTATTGACATAACAAGTCAACATGTCAGAATGTCATCCCTCAACAGAAAGGGTGAAGCCAAAGGAGGACCGATCATGACGTGGAGCGAAAAGGATGTTCTGGATCAAACCGGGCGTATTGCGATTGTGACCGGTGCAAACAGCGGTATCGGCCTGGAGACGGCCCGCGTTCTTGCACAAAAAGGCGCCCAGGTGATCCTCGCCTGCCGGAATAAAGAAAAAGGCGAAGCCGCATGTGCGGATATTCTGCAAAGCGCTCCGCAGGCCACGGTCGAATTTCAACCGCTCGACCTGGCGAGCTTGGAGTCCGTTAAAACGTTCGCCGAGAATTTTACCGCTACCCATCAAAACCTCGACCTGTTGATCAATAACGCAGGGGTCATGATGGTGCCTGCTTTGGAGCGGACAGCGGACGGTTTCGAGCGGCAGTTTGGCACGAATCATCTCGGCCATTTTGCGCTGACCGGACGCTTACTGGCGCTCTTACTCAAAACAGAAAACTCACGTATCGTGACCGTGAGCAGTATCATGCATCGGTATAGCCCCATGCATTTCGACAATCTGAATGCGGAAAGGAAATACTCACCGAACAGGGCGTATGGCTATAGCAAGCTGGCTAATTTGCTGTTCATGCGTGAGCTGCAACGTCGTTATCATACAGAGACAGGCTCTCTGCTCTCCACGGCGGCCCATCCTGGCTCAACCCGAACCAATTTGCAACAGTATAAACCGAGTTTTCGGTTTTTCATGAGCTTTCCGTTGATGGCACAGGACTCGCCTGCCGGTGCGCTGCCGACGCTCTATGCGGCCACGGCTGGGGATGTCAGTGGAGGTGACTACTTCGGGCCCGGCGGTCCATTCGAGATGACCGGCCCGCCGGCCAAGGCGTATATGAGCAAACACGCCCGTAACGACGAAAGCGCCAAAAGGCTCTGGGAACTGTCGGAGCAGCGCACGGATGTGACGTATGCCACAAAAGAGTAAATGTATCCAGCATCTAGTATCTATATGGAGGACACGTTTACTCCTTTAGTTCCTAACGGAGGACCTGTATGAGTTTGGCCTGTGAGCCCGAGATTGGCCGCATCTTTGTTGACCCCCAGGCGTATGCCGACCTTGACGTCTGGCACGAGAGCGCTGCCCAGCTCAGACGCGAGAGCCCGGTCCTGCGTGTCAATGCCGAAGGCTATGACCCATTTTGGGCAATTACTCGCCATGCTGACGTGACCGAAATTGAGCGTCGGAACGACATCTTCTGGAACACCATGAACTCCACCCTGCGTGAACGCGGCGCGGCTGAAGCCGCGCGGGCGCAGGGTGCCGCTATCAAGACTCTGATCCATATGGACGGTGCCGAGCACCGAGCCTATCGACGGATCACCAATGATTGGTTCAAGCCGGCCAACTTGCGCCAAACGCTTGAGGTCGAAATCAAACGCCTCGCCCGGCTGTTTGTCGACCGCATGCTCGAATTCGAGGGGGAGTGTGACTTTGCGACGGACATTGCTCTGTATTACCCGCTCCGGGTGATTATGAGCGTGCTCGGAGTGCCTGAATCTGACGAGCCGCTCATGCTGGCGCTGACACAAAAACTCTTTAGCGGCGAAGACCCGGACTTCGGTGGTGACCGGGAGAAAGCCGTCATCTCTGCCCTGCGTGACATGATGCAATACTTTAACCACATGACTGTCGACCGTCGCGCTCGGCCTCAGAATGATATCGCCTCGACCATTGCCAACGCGACGCTCGATGGCGAGCCTTTGGGCGACTTTCAGACGCTTGGGTATTACATCATTATTGCGACCGCGGGCCATGATACCACGTCGAGTTCGCTGGCCGGCGGTCTGGCGGCATTACTCCAGCATCCCGACCAGTTCCGTGTGCTGCGTGATGATCCAAGCCTCCTCGACACTGCGATTGACGAGATGATCCGCTGGGTCTCGCCGGTGCGTCATTTTCTCCGAACCGCGCAACAAGACTACCTGCTGAACGGTATGCCCATTCAGACCGGTGATGTGCTGCTGTTATCATATTTGTCGGCCAATCGTGACGAGGCCGTCTTCCCCGAGTCAGACCGTTTCGATATTCGACGCAAGAATGCGGCAGACCATCTTGCTTTTGGGCTGGGGGTCCACTTTTGTTTAGGGATGCATCTGGCCCGAATGGAAATGAAAGTCTTCTTTCAGGAGTTGTTGGCACGTCTCGACTCGATTGCACTGAACGGAGAACCCGAGTACACAGCAACCACGTTTGTCGGCGGTCCCAAGCACGTTCCGATTCGCTACCGTATTCGTCCGACTCCGTAAATTCCAACAGGAAAATGGAACAAACAATTGTGAGAAAACGCATGATCACTATCATTTCCGTATTAGCCGGCCTCTCCGTACTCGCCGCGGCCTATCATCCTCTGGTGCCGATCATCCTGCAATCCGAGCAGCACGCGCTGTTCAGTGGCCGCACCATGCTCATCACGATGAAGGACCGGGAGACGGCGCAGATGAAAACGTTTCCGGTGAACTACCTGCGCGAGGGAGATATGGTCTACATCGGAAGCGATTTCGGGTGGGAGAAACATCTGGTGGGCGGCGCGGAAGTCACGATGCTCATTCAGGGAGTGGAGTATACAGGCTGGGCCACTCCCATTCTCGATGATCCCGAGCGAAGCAGCGCGGGGTTCAGGAAACTGCGCCCGTGGACCTATATGCGGGCGGAATGGACCAGCGCGGTTTTTGTCGAGGTTAAAATTCAGGACGGCGACGAAGCACAATGACGAACGAAGAACTCGTGAGAGCTGCCTGCCAAGTGATCTGGAGCGAGGGAGACGTGTCTCGCATGGGTGAGTTTTATACCGAGGATTTCCAGGCTCACTACCCCATGACTAACTGGGGTAGCGGATTGGAGGGTGCAAGAAATTTAGCGCTTGAGATTCGTAAAGCTTTCCCGGACTATCGTGAGCGGATAGACGAACTGATCTCTGCTGGAGATCGCGTCATTGTTCGCCTAACCATAACCGGCACTCATACTGGTCCACTTCCGAATTTAGCGGCAACCGGCAGGTCGGTTGAATTTACCGATGTCACAATTTGTCGCATTAAGGATGGCAAAATAGCCGAACAGTCTGGTCTGAGCGACTATCTGACCTTATATCTCCAGCTCGGTGTTATCAAACTGCCCGGCGTTCGCTAGGAAGGAACCAGCCTTGTCTGTAAGGAGGCAAGGAAGAAGAGGATCGTAACATGTCTTCAGTCTCCGACTTTAACCCGCTCGCCCCTGAGACCGTAGAATGTCCCTATCCGTTCTACGCAGCTATGCGTCGGGAAGCCCCTGTCTATCAGGTCCCAGGTGCCGGATTCTTCATTGTCAGCAGATACCAGGATATTGAAAAAGTCCTGCTCGATACAGAAACGTTCACCTCCAAGACCGGCCCGGGAGTGAGAAAGGAGCCGTCCAAAGAAGTGATGGAAATCCTCTCTCAAGGATGGCTGCCCGTGGACACGCTGCTCACCAACGATCCTCCCTCCCACCGGCGCTACCGGGGACTCGTCAATAAAGCTTTTACGCCACGCCGCGTTGCCCTGCTTGAGCCGAGTATTCGGACGATTGCGAACGAGTTGGTCGATGCCTTTATTGCTGACGGTCAGGTCGAGTTGGTGAGCCAGTTCGCGGTTCCCCTTCCGCTGACAGTGATCGCCAACGCCTTGGGAGTACCGTCAGCCGACCAAGCCCACTTCAAACGCTGGTCTGATGATGCGGTGGCACCTCTGGGTGGTATGATTACCCCCGAACGAGAGATTGCATGTGCCAAGAGCACGGTCGAGTTTCAGCGCTATTTTGCAGCCAAGCTCGATGAGCGACGTACGGCTCCGCAAGATGATATGCTGACGGACCTCATCAACGCCCGAATCGAGGGAGAGACGCCGCTCGATACCGGTGAGATGCTGAATATCTTGCAGCAGGTACTCGTTGCTGGAAATGAGACGACGACGAGTCTGATTGCGAGCGCGATGCTGTTATTGCTCCACAATCCAGAGCAGCTGGCCACAGTAGGTGCTGACCACTCACGTATTCCGAACTGTGTGGAGGAAGCCCTGCGTTCCGAATCGCCCGTTCAGGGGCTCTTTCGCATGACGAAGGTTGATACTGAGTTAGGCGGAGTGACCATCCCGGCCGGTTCACGCCTAGTCCTGATGTACGCATCAGGCAACCGTGATGACGAAAAGTTTCCTCAAGCTGACGGCTTTGATGCCTGCCGGGCCAACGCAAAAGACCATCTCGCCTTTGGTGCGGGGATTCATTACTGCCTGGGGGCCGCACTGGCACGACTCGAAGCGAAAGTGGCTTTTGAAACGCTGCTCGGCCGACTCCACAACATTCGTCTGGCTGAGGATAAAAACGACTATCTGCACACCCCAAGTTTTATCCTCAGAGGACTCAAAGCCTTGCATCTCGAATTCGATCAGGCGGCCGCAGCCTAAGCCGGCTTGTCCGTCGCCCATACGATGATGACCATCGGATGTCGATCATGGAGTGTATGTATTTGGCTCCGTACCCGCCAGGTGAACGATCAGCCGCCGCTCCTATCCATTGGCTTGGCCCAGATGATGATTGGACGGAAGCGCAAGAACTCGGCATGCTCGCTCGCGTTTTTAATCAGGATGTCTATAACTTGCCCAAAGTCCAGCGCGGACTAGAGGCGGCAAAAAAGCCGGGCTACGTGACCTTTGCCAGCTATGCAGAAACCAAACTTCGCCATTTTCATCAACTGTACAACCGCTGGGTAGAGGCGGAGTAAAGAGAGAACGCCATGCAAGATTTGAAAGACAAAGTTGCGGTTGTCACGGGTGGTGCGAGTGGGATTGGCAAGAACATTGGTTTGGCCCTGGCCGAAAAAGGCACGCACGTGGTCGTGGCAGACATCGAGCAAGCCAGGGCAGAAGAGACCGCCCAGGAGATCGCCCAGGGCGGGGTCCAGACGCTGGCGGTGCAATGCGACGTATCGGACCTGAGTTTGGTAGAAAAGCTTGCCGAGCGGGCCTGGTCGCACTTCGAGCATGTGGACCTACTTTTTAATAATGCCGGCGTAGTCGGCGGCGGTTCGCTTTTAGACACCACCGCGAGTGAGCTGTACTGGCTCTTTAACGTCAATGTATTTGGGGTCTGGTACGGCTGCAAAGTTTTTGGACAACGCTTCCGGAACCAGGGTACGCCAGCGCATATTATCAACACGGGCTCGGAGCATAGCCTGGGGGTGCCGCACGTACAGGCCGGTTTCTACACCGCAACGAAACATGCCGTCCTGGCCCTGTCCGATGTGCTGCGCCGAGAGGTGCCTGACAATATCAGCGTGAGCATTCTCTGTCCGGGGATTGTCAAAACAGACCTGTGGAATGCGACGCGAAATCGGCCCGAAGCGTTTGGCGGCCCGGAGGACGGCTCACCCCAGGCCCAACTCTTAATGGCAGCCGGCATGGACGTTCGTGAGATCGGCCGTCAGGCCGTTGCCGGTGTTGAGCGAGGCGATTTCTATATTGTCACGCATTCTCATGTCCGAAAAAGCGTCGAGGAGCGGTCGGCTGAGATTCTGGCCGCGTTTGATGGCCAAGCGCCATATAACGAAGGCGATGACAAGTATGATGTGAATGCCATGATCGAGCAATTGATGGCAGCCGCGCAAACAACGAGACAGAATTGAGAGCGGCAAGCCGCGATCCGACCACATCCACCCTGGGGTCACACCCAGGCTTTGGCCGGTGAGGTGACGGGCTCCAACCGCCCCTGATGCCGAGGAGAGTGGGGGGGACGATCCCACCACGGCTCGGCTCACTCGTAGCTCTCGGGCACGGATCATCCGGGAGCGGCCCGGCTCGCGCTCAGCCTGCCGTTCCCCGGCGGAGCACGGACAGCACGCTCGCACACAAACAGACCCCTGCGCAGACCAGGAACACGTCCTGGAAGGCCGGCATAAACGGGTCTGCATACGCTCTGGAGCCAGCGGCCTCATACACGAGCTTGCGGCTGGCAAACAGCGTACTGGCGCCGGTCACGCCGAGGACGACGCCCAGCGTCCGCATCATCTGGCTCATCCCGCCCGCGACCCCCTGCTGGTCACGGGGAATTGCCCCCATCACAAAGCTCATATTGGGCACCTGGAAGAGCCCGACACCCGCCCCAACCAGGCCGAGCGTCAACACGGCCGGCAGGGTAGCGGTATCGCCAGATAGCGTGCTCATCAGCCACAGCCCACAGGCCTCGAGGCCGAGTCCCACAGAACTCAGCAGCCTAGTCCCTATCCGGTCTGTGAGCGCGCCCGCCAGTGGAGCCACCAGGGCGGTAGCCAGGGGAGTGGCGACCAACACCAGCCCGGCGGTGGCTGCGGGATGCCCGAGAACTTGCACGGTATAGTGGGGGACGAGGAGCCAAATCGCAAACATGGCGCCGTTCGCCAGCACATTCAGGGCGTTGGCCAGCGTAAAGGCCGGCTGGCGGAACAGGCTGAGGTCCACGACCGGGGTGTTGGCCGTGTTTTCGACTTTCACAAACAGGGCAAAGCTCAGGCCGGAGAGCCCCAGCAGGGCCAGGACGAGGGGTGAATGCCAGCCGGCGGTCTGGCCCCGACTCATGGCCAGCAGAAATCCGGCGATACCGCCCGCTAGGCTGAGTATGCCGAGGGCGTCAAAGGGGGGCCGGGCGGTCTGCTTGATGGCTGCCTGAGTCTGTCTACACGCCCACCAGCCCAGCACCAGGGCCGGCACGACCCGAAACAGATACACCGCGCGCCAGCCAAAGCTGCTGACCAAGAGGCCACCGGCGAGGGGACCCAAGGCAAAGCCGACCGCTGCACTCATCTGAAAAATTCCGAGGACGCGACCTCGGGCGGGTGGCGGGACCGACAGCGTGGCCAGCGCCGGGGCTGCGGCAAAAACGAGGGCTACGGCGATGCCCTGCACAACCCGGGCCCCGAGCAGCAGGGGGAAGGTGGGTGCCAGGCCGCACAGCAGCAGGGCGACGGCGCTGGCGACCAGACCCCAGCTCAGGACGCGGCTGTGACCCCATACATCGGCGACCTTGCCGCAGCCGAGCAGCAGGCTGGCATAGGTCAGGACATAGCTGACCACAACCCACTGCATGGCCGTGACGTCCAGACCAAAGGTGGCTGTAATCGCCGGGAAGGCGATATTCACGGACGTATCGAGCGAGACCAGCACGGCGCTGGCACTGGCGATAAGAACCGAGGGCTGGAGGACGTAGCGTGGCATGGGTCATGTTCCGAGCGGGCCGATGCTGGGCCGAGGGCACGATACCCGGCGAGAGGCGAGGGCGGCAAGAGCGTGGCAACGCTCGCGGGGGCCTTTGTTGACAGCAACCGGAGCGAACCGTACAAAAAGGACCCGCTCAGCGTGGCCCGACCCGACCGACGGAGGCTTCGATGGGAATTCCCGTCCCGGCTTACAAGAAACGCAACATAGTATACAGGCCTGGCAAACCTGAACGACGAAGGAGATAGTGATGACCGTGCGCATTGAAAAAAATGGTGCCGTGACGACCGTCATTCACAGCCGCTCTGAGGCGCGCAACGCCATGGACCCCGACAGCGCGGAGGCGTTGGTGGCGGCCTTCGAGCGTTTCGAGGCTGACCCGGGGGCCAGTGTGGCCGTTCTCTGGGGTGAAGGCGGCGCGTTCTGCGCCGGCTGGGATCTGAAATACGCGAGTGTGCTCCAAGGGCACGCCAACCCGCTCCGGGAACTCGACTTTCCAAAAGACGGCGGCAAACCACCGCGTGGCGCTATGGGACCGACCCGGCTTGAGCTGTCGAAACCAGTGATTGCCGCCGTCGCGGGCCCGGCCGTCGCGGGCGGCTTCGAGCTGGCGTTGTGGTGCGATATCCGCGTGATGGAGCAGAGCGCCTACTTTGGTGTCTACTGTCGGCGCTGGGGAGTGCCGTTGATCGACGGTGGTACGGTACGCCTGCCGCGACTGGTCGGACAGGGCCGTGCCCTCGAAATCATCCTGACTGGTCGGAAAGTGCCAGCCGAGGAGTGCCTCCGCATCGGTGCCTGTGAGCAGGTGGTTGCTGATGGTCGCTCGCGTGAGGCGGCCGAGGCGCTCGCCCGGGAGATTGCTCGTTTCCCGCAGGGCTGCGTGCGCGCGGATCGCCGCTCGGTCTACCGGCAGCATGGCTTACCTGTCGCAGAGGCCCTGCGGACCGAGTGGGAAAACAGCGTCGATATCGTTGAGACAGAAGGTCTCGCGGGTGCCATGCGGTTTAACAGCGGCAAGGGGCGACACGGGGATTACAGCGACATCGGCAGCGCCTAACGCCCCGTATCGCAAAAACGGCTAACAACACCAACCGACGAGAGGGAGGGCACACGATATGACCACCACTCACACGGCTGAGACACTGCGATATACCTTCGATGATCGCCAAGTGCGCTGGTACAGATTAGGAGATTTCGAGCATTTTGTGTTTGCCATGCTCGACGTTGATCGTGAAAAGCTCATCGTTGATTTCATGCTCAAATTCCCGGCCCACGAGCAGATATTCCTCCACCGGCATCTGGCCCTCACCAACACCTTTGTCGTTCAGGGCGAGCACCGGCTGTATGAGCCCGACGGTTCGCTCATGGAGATTCGTCCCGTGGGCAGCTACACTGCCAGCCCGCCGGGCGACCCGCATCGCGAAGGCGCCGGTGACGGCGGCGGGGTTGTTTTTTACAGTGCGCGGGGCAAGGACGGCGTGTTATTCGAAGGGCTGGACGACGACCTCAAGGTCAATGTGACACTCGGCCTGGAGGATTTTGCCAGCGCCTACGAAGAGCAGAAAAACGCACGGTAAAAAGGGTTTCACAACCCGTCTCACAATCACACTGAGAGGTTGCGATGGGACAGGTGAAGGAATTTGGCGTGAGCTTCCAGCATCTGACGGCCCGGGAATGTATGGCAACGGCCCGGCAGTCCGAAGCCGACGGCTTTGGGACCTATTGGGTGCCGGAAGATTATGTACACCGCGGGGCGTTCAGCTTGGCCAGCGCCATCGCGGCGTGCACGACTTCGCTCCGTATCGGCATCGGTGTGCTCAACCCCTATACGCGCCACCCCGTACTGACGGCGATGGAGTTGGGTTCTCTGGAAGAAATATCCGACGGACGCGCGGTGTTGGGTCTGGGCGCCAGCGTCGCCCCCTGGATTGAGGGCCTACTCGGGATTCCGTACACCAAACCGGCCACCTCAATGCGGGAAGGCGCGGAGATTATCCGGGCGCTCTTTCGGGGTGAGGAAGTGACGCATACCGGACAGGTATTCCAGACCACGTCCGCCCGCTTCAATTTTCAGCCCCCCCGGCCGGACGTGCCGATCCACCTGGGGGTGCTGGGCCCACAGAACCTGACCCTGGCCGGTCAGATTGCCGACGGGGCCCTGCTGGCCGTACTGCTGAGCCCGGCCTATGTGCGCTACGCGGTGGAGTGTCTCAGACGGGGAGCGAACGCCGCGGGCAAAGCCTGGGCGGACTTTGAGGTCGGCGGCCTGCTGACGATTGCCGTTGCCGAAGACGCGGCTGCCGCCCGTGAGGCCGTCAAGCCCTTTCTGGCTACCTGGATCGGACTGTTGAGCGGCCAGCCGGAGCATCCACTCTTCTCCTGTCCTGGCCTTGCCGCCAGCGACGTGCAGCGTTTCGGCGAACGATTTGCCACAGGCGACTTGGCCGTCGATCTGGTAACGGACCGGATGATCGATACCTTTGCGATTGCCGGCGACCCGGAGCACTGCCGTCGTAAGCTGGCCGCCCTAGTCGACGCCGGCCTCACCAATCCGGTCGCGTTCGAGGTGCCGGGCATCCGACCCGCGGCCACCCTGGACGCGGTCAAGGCTCACCTCATGCCGCACTTCTTATAGTCCTGCGCGGCTACCGGCCCTTACCGAGCAGGCGGGAGGGGTGCGAGTGTCAGTAGCTGTGTGCGGTGACAAAGCAAAATCGGCAATGTTGAAATACGGCTTTCATTTTTGTACGCTCGCCCCTTGGACCCCCCTGAACCATCGCTGCTACACCCGCATGATGTCCCTCCGATCGGCCATCTCCATCAGCAGGCGAATCCGCCCACTCTCCTTGTCTGCGAGCACGCGGGGAACGCCATACCGTCACAACTCGGTACGCTCGGGCTCTCGCAGGCTGAACGACAGAGTCATATCGGCTGGGACATCGGAGCGTTCGCCGTTGCGCGGGAGCTGGCGCATACTCTTCCAGGCGAACTCATCTATCAAAAATACTCACGCCTGGTGGTGGATTGTAATAGACCGCTTGGGGTGCCGGATTTGATCCCCGAAGTCTCAGCAGGGGTCAGAGTCCCAGGCAATGCGAGTCTTTCGGACGCGCAACGAGAGCAACGTATCCGTGAGATTTGGCAGCCTTTCAGTACTATCATCGAGCGGACACTCGACGACCGAGAGCAACGATCAGTACCGACTGTTTTGGTATGCATCCACAGTTTTACCCCAACCCTGAACGGGGTCGATCGACCGTGGCATCTAGGGCTCTTGTTTAATCGCGATGACACGCTGGCGACGTTGCTGGCCGAGCACCTGCGCGTCGAAGCACCCGATACCATCATCGGTATGAACGAGCCCTACGTTGTGGCCGATGATGAAGACAACACCATCCCGCAGTTCGGTGAGGCACGCGGCATCCCGCACGTGTTAATCGAGATACGGAACGATCTTATTCGCAACACAGCGGGACAGTCGTGCTGGGGACGGGTACTGATCCGCTCGCTTCAGCGCTGTCTTGAGGAGCTACGGCTATGCGCTTGAGTCGTGACCTGCCGCTCCGCAGGGGCGAGTCGGCTTTTCTCATTATCGATGTACAGAATTACTGCGCTCATCCAGATGGGGAAGAAGTCCGTTCGATACCGGAAGCCCAGCGAGCCGAACGCGACTTCTTCTTTGCCGCCCTCAAACCAGCCGTCAAGAACATTGCCCGTCTACAGCACTGCTGCCGCGCCGCTGGCATAGAGGTGATGTTCTGCGTGATCGAAAACCTCACCCAAGACGGACGGGATCGTGGCCTCGACTATAAGATTACCGGCTTTAACGTCCCGAAAGGCTCATGGGACGCCCAAGTCCTCGATGAAATCACCCCGGTGGGCGATGAGATTGTCATCAGCAAGACGGCGTCGAGCGTGTTCAATTCAACGAATATCGACTATGTGCTGCGTTCTCTCGGAGTCAAACAATTAGTGATTGCCGGAGTCGCAACTGACCAGTGTGTGGAGAGCGCCATCCGTGACGCCTGTGATCTTGGCTATCTCGTCACCATGGTCACCGACGCGTGCGCCACATACTCCGTTGCCCGACAGCAGGCCAGCGAGCAGGCGATCAAGGGCTACTGTCGACAGGTCGTGACAGCAGACCTGATTGCCGAAATCGCGCACCTCGGTAAAGGCCTCGATGATTAGCGAAGACATCATTATGGTCGTTTGCGCGGATTTGGCGAACCAAGTCCGCGGCAAGGGCTTCCCCGCCAAAGAAAGAGAAACGCGGGTCCTCCGAGGTGTCGGTTGGGTCCCGACCAATAGTCTCATTACCTGTTTCAACACGATTGCGGATGGTCCTTTTGGATCTCTCGGCGATCTATTGCTCGTTCCGGACGAGCGTGCGGAAGTACGGGTTGTCTTTGATGACGGTAGTGCCCCGGAGCATTTCATGCTTGGGGACATTCGGACTTTGGACGGTGCGCCCTGGAATTTTTGTTCACGGTCGATCTTGCAAACGGTCTTAGCCGACCTGCTCTCTGAAGCTGGCTTGCAACTGAAAGTGGCCTTTGAACATGAGTTTTGGAGCGTTGCCGACGAGGCAGTGCCCTGGTCGAGCTTCAGTTTAGGCAGCTTCAGACACAGCGCAGAGTTCGGACGGACGCTTCTCGCTGCCCTGCGGTCAGCTGGCCTCACACCTGATACCTTCTTACCGGAATACGGTCAGGATCAATACGAGGTCACGGTTACGCCCAGCCTGGGCCTCCGTGCCGCCGATGAGTGTGTCATTGTCAGAGAAATGGTCCGGGCTGTCGCCAAAAGAACGGACCGAAAAGTGAGCTTTTCTCCGGTTGTGAACGAGGGCACCGGAAACGGACTCCATATTCATATCAGCCTTGTTGACCGGGACGGTGTTCCTTGTACCTACGACGCCAACAGTCCTGTGCGCTTGACCCCCGTGGCCGGGAGCTTCTTTGGCGGTATCCGGAAATACCTGCCCAGCCTGCTGGCGCTGACGGCATCCAGTGTTGTGTCGTATGAGCGTTTGCAGCCGCATCGGTGGAGTGCCGCCTTCAATAACTTGGCCGAGAATGACCGAGAGGCCGCGCTGCGTGTGTGTCCCGTGATTGGACTCGAAGGGTTCACAGCAGAGTCACAATTCCGCGCGGAATATCGAGCTGCCGACGCAACCGCCAACCCCTATTTACAACTGGCCGTCCTGGCCAGAGCCGGCTTACAAGGCATTCGAGACAAGGAGCCCACCCCAACCCCGACGACCGGTGACCTCAGTCTACTGACGACCGACCAACTGGCGAAAATCGGTGTTGTCAGATTGCCGTCCGACTTGCAGTCTGCCCTCGACCTGCTTGGTAATGAGCGACTGCTGCGCTCGTGGTTTCCAGAGGAATTCATAGACGTGTTCCTGGCGCATAAGGCTGGGGAGATCGCATTTCTTCAGGACAAAGACACAGCCGACATCAGGCGCCTGTATACGGAGGCCTACTAATGTGCCGCACGGTTGACCCGCCGTCCTGATCCCTGCCCAGGACCCAGGCGTCTTGCCGTTCTCCGGAAAAAGTTCTTAGTATGGTCTCTCAGCGCAGCAGCGCGGAATCGACCAGACGCAGGACCAGAGAGGAGCAGACGATGAAGATTGGTCTTGGCCCATATGGCATGCAAGCCCCGCCGGAGAGCGGGTTCAGCCACGTTCAACTCTACCGCGAGATGCTGGAACAGATCGAGGTCGCCGAGGAGTTGGGCTATGATTCGGTCTGGCTCACCGAGCATCATTTTCTACCCGACGGTTATCTGCCGGCCCTGCTGGCCTGCGCCGCGGGTATGGCGACGCGAACCAGCCGCATCAAAATCGGCCTCGGTGTGATCCTGTTGCCCCTCTATGATCCGATCCACTTGGCCGAAGAAGCGGCGGTGGTCGATCTGCTGTCGGAAGGACGTTTGATATTCGGTATTGCTCCAGGATACCGGCCCGAGGAATTCGCCGGCTTTCGTATCCCCCATGAAAAACGCGGCGCGCGTATGGAAGAAATCATGAACATCCTCATCCGGGCCTGGACCCAGGAGCGCTTCTCGTTTGCGGGCAAGTTTTATTCCTACACGGATATGGCGGTGACGCCCAAGCCGGTCCAAAAACCCCATCCGCCCATCTGGATCGGCGCTTCCATTAAAGAGGGCGTGCGTCGGGTGGCCAGATACGGCCTGCCGCTCCTGGCCTCTCCGCGCCATCGTCTCGAAGAGCTTGAAGCGCATTACTCCATGTACCAGGACTTTTGCGACGCGTTCGGCACCCAGGGCCCGCTCAGGCCCGTCATGCGGGATGTGTATGTGGCGGAGACGACCGCCCAGGCGGAAGCAGAGGCTAGGGAGCACGTGGTGTATATTCACCGCGAATGGTATGGCGCCTGGTCGCAGTGGCGTCCGTTGACCACCGATCAGGGCAAACGAGTCGTCGATAAGTCTGAGGTGCAGTTTGAGCAGATTCGGGGGCGCTTCATCATTGGCGACCCGGATAGTGTGAGTCAGGAAATCGAGCGGTATCGACAGAAGCTCGGGATGGATTATCTGATTGTGCGGATGCAGTTTCCCGGCCTGGCCCACGACAAGGCGCTCCGCTCGATGCGTTTGTTTGCCAAGGAAGTCATGCCCCGGTTTCCCAACTGATGACGGGAGCGGGTTGGACAGCTAGGAGAGGGACGATGGCTCCGTTCTTTTACGGTGGATGCTTTGGGTGTGACGGCCCGGACCTGTCGAACGCGCAGCCTGAGGGCGGTCTGACCCGCCGCCAGCTCCTGGTACAGGGCGGTCTGGCCGGGGCGGCTTTTGGGGCGGTCGGTGCTCAGACTCCGCCGTCCCTCTTTGCCGGCCCGTCGCCACCGCCAGACCAACCACCGCACCACGATTGCATCATCGAGGCGCCGTGGGGGCTGGTTTTTCGTGAGGGCCGCCTCGCGCTTTTGCCGGACTGCTCGCTCCGGGTTCGCGGGGACCGTATCGAACAGGTCAAAAGCGGCCGACTCCGGGGCGATACGCCGCGGCTCCGAGCCAGCGGCCAACTCCTGCTGCCGGGGTTTATCTCGGGTCACACCCACACCTGTTCAGCTACCCCGACCCGCGGGATTATTGAGGGCGGCCGGTCGTACGCCCGACCGCTCGAACTGGTCGAGTCTTTGAGCACCGAAGACCTCGACGCCCTGACCGCCTATAATCTTGCCGAGCTGCTTCGCTCGGGTTGTACAACCCAGGTGGAAATGAGTCTGAGCCTCCGTCAGGCCGAGTCCTACGTCCGCATTGCTAAGCGTTGGGGCGCACGCGGCTATCCCGGCGGGATGATCCCCGGTATCGCGCGGCTATTCCCCATCTGGTTTCGGCGTTCGGACCAGATCCTGATCGACTCAGAACAGACGACTCTGGCCGAGATTGCCGCCAACCGACAATTTGCCCTGACTCACAACGGCAGCGCAGACGGGCGGATTCGGCCCCAAATGGCCCCGCATGCCACGGACACGCATACACCCACGACGATGGCGGCCCTTCTGGCCGCAGCCAAAGAAGTCGGTAACGGGATTCATATTCACCTCTCCCAGAGCGCCCAAGAGACACAGACCGTTCAGCGGGTATGGGGCAAACGGCCGGCCGCATGGTTGGACGAACTGGGCTTTTATTCCGAGCGCATTTTTGGTGCTCACCTGACCGGGATTGATGTCCAGCACGATCTGCCGTTTTTAGCCGGCAAGAATCTGACTTATGCGCACTGTCCCTCGGGCAATGGCGCCGGCGGCAGCAGTGGCACGCAACCCTATCCGGAAGCGCTTGCCGCTGGCGTGCGCACGACGATCGGCATCGATACCCATTCAAACGACTACATCGAAAACCTGAAACTCGCCGTTCTGTACGGCCGGGCGCGCGCCCGGCTGTTACACGACAGCAGCCCCGTTCCACTCCACCTGCCGACCATTTGGGATGCTGTCCACGGCGCAACCCTGGGCGCCGCTCAAGGGCTCGGACGAGAGGATCTGGGCCGTCTTGCGCTCGGCGCCAAAGCAGACCTGTGTACGGTTGATGTCAGCAGCTTCCTGACGGGCACCGGTGCCGTCCCGCCCGAACCCCTCAACAATCTGCTCTACGCCCATGGACTGAGCGTGCAGCATGTGATGGTTGACGGAAAATTCCAGGTTTTACACGGTCAGTTTGTGAGCGATGACGCCGCGCGGGTGCAGCGCCAGGGTGGGGCCGTCGTCCAAAAAATATGGGCTCAACTGCGAGATGAAAAATGGTTTGGCTGACTTGCCGTCAGGAGACGACGGCTCAGCGGGTCAGGTGCGGACAAAAAAGGTGTCTCTCCGGAGGAACGTCGGAACCTGAATAAAAAATGGAGGGAGCTATGCGCGACAATTCCCAGACTGCTCTGACAACGGACGCTCTGCTGGAGCGCGCCCGCGAGGTCGCCCGGCTGGCGGCCGAGCAAGCACAGACCATCGAACAGCAGCGCCGCCTGCCCGACACACTGATGCAGGCGCTGAAGGACTCCGAGTTGCTGCGTGTCCTCCAGCCCACCTACTGGGGCGGCCATGAGCGAGACTTGCGGACCTTCCTCCAGGTGGCGACCGAGATTGCCAAGGGGGATACCTCGACCGGCTGGGTGTACTGCATTCTCGGCATTCACAACTTCTGGATCAGCTACGTTGAGCCCGAACTGCAAGAGGAACTCTGGGGGGAAGACTCGAGTGTGCTGATGGCCGACTCCTTCGCCCCCACGGGGGCGGCTCAAGAGGTCTCCGGCGGATACCGGCTCAACGGCCAGTGGAGTTTTTTAAGCGGTCTGTGGTGTAGCGATTGGGTCGCGGTCGGAGCCCGGGTGTCGCCCCGACCGGACGCGCCACCCGAGTGGACGATGATGTTCGTTCCCAAGACGGATTATCGTCTCAACGATCAGTGGCATGTCGCGGGCTTGCAGGGAACCGATAGTAATACCGTTGTCGTCGAGAACGCGTTTGTGCCCCACCACCGGGTCTACTGGTTGGAGCGGGCCGAACGGACCGGGATTTCTCCTGGGCAACAGCTGCATCCGAACGCCTTGTATAAACTCCCCTTTATCCCTACTCTGGGCATCGCGCTGGTGCCGGTAGCCATCGGGTCGATCCGATCCGCCATTGCTCATTTTGAGGAGTGGACGCGGGCCCGCATCCCCGTCTATGGCCCGAGCGAGACCCCCTTGCCCGGTACGGCCAGTGCCTATATCGCTTTGGCCGAAGCCGCCACCACTGCCGATGCGCTGGAGGGGCTGATGTGGCAGTGCACGGACGAACTCGTCACGGAGTATGGACGGGAGGGCCGCGTCCCGACCGCGCAGGACCGGGCCAAGTATTACGCCTGGCGCAGCTATATCGTGCGGCAGGCCGCCCGCGCGGTTGACCGGCTGTTTGAGCTAAGCGGCGGCCGCTCCCTGTATCTCCAGCACCCGGTCCAGCGCATTTGGCGTGACCTGCATGCGGTCAGCCAACACATCGCCCTGCACTATGAGGCGGGGCTGGAAGCCTACGGCCGCACGCTGGTCGGGCTGCCGAGCGGGTCACCGCTGTAGAGGCCGCCCTTTACTTGATGCCCTCGCCACTGGGATCGTCGATAATGAAGCGCCACGTCCCGTCTGCCTGCTTACGGACCACCTCCACACTGTGCAGCGGTGCCGTGACCGGATTGCCATCCGGTCCAGGGCTGGTACTGCTGCCCTTCACCCGCGTGACCGCCACCGTTCCGTCCGCGCTCGTCACCGCCGTGACCGCCTCGACGTTAAACGTGGCCTGGGCGTCCATAAAGCCCTGCATGACCTCGCGGATGGCGTCGTGGCCTTTGACCACCTGCTCGGGCGACACCACAAAGGTGGCGTCCGGCTCATAGAGCGAAATGGCCGTCTCCATGTCGCCCGTTTTCAGCGCTTCGAGCAACAACAGATCGCACTCTTCGGGTTTCTGTGCTGGCATATCCGTTTCCTCCTTTGATTTGAGCTACACTATCAGACTGTCTTAGGCCGCACTGTCAGGCCGGTCCCCTTCGTAGTACGGCGACCGCCCCGGCTTGTCCTTGAGATGGACGAAGACCTTGTGCGAGAACCACTCGGTATATTCTCGGACCGTTACCGGCCGGTACTTGGGCGGATGATCCGCGTCGCAGCAGGTCTCCACACACTCAATCAAGGTGTCCGGGCTGGGGCTGTAGAAGAACGGAATCGCATACCGGTCGCGACCCGACCGGTTGATGGCCCGGTGGAAGGTCGCTCGAAATCGGCCGTTGCTCCACAGGCGGAGAATCTCGCCCGCATTGACCAGAAAGGTCTCGGGCAGCGCCGGCGCCTGAATCCATTTTTTCTCCGAGGTGCGCAGCTCCAGACCGGGTATCTCGGACTGAGCCAGAAACGTAATAAAGTCGCCATCAATATGCGGCGAGGCATTAAACTGGTTTTCCCCACAGGGAGTTCCAGGATAGTGAGACACGCGCAGGATCCCCATCGGCCGCGAGTGTAGAAATGCGTCGTCAAAGAAATGCTCGGGCAGACCCAGGGCGGCAGCGTACACCGGTAACAGGCGCAGGCTGAGCGCTTCCATAGCGTCAAAATACTCGACTAGGGTCTCTCGAAAGCCGGGTAAATCCGTCGGCCATTGGTTGCCGCCCTGATAGAGCGGATCGGGCGAACTGCCGTCCCGGCTCCTGGCCCGGGCCTCACGCCCAATGAAAAACGCCTCGCCAATATCCGGCTTGCGGGCCGGTTCGCCCTGATTGTACTTGGGCTGCTGAAGCCCCTGAGGCATATAGCCAATGCCTTTGCTATCGACCTTGACGGAAAGTTTGCGCTCAAGCGGTAGCGCGTGAAAACGGGCGTTTTCGGCGAATACGCGATCAACCAGTTCCTGAGGCACGCCGTGGTTTTTAATGAAAAAGAAACCGATGTCTTCAAGCGCCTGGCAGACTTCCCGACCCAGGCGGGCCAGCGCGCCGGGCTCCCCAGCCAGAAACGGTCCGAGGTCCAACACCGGGATGATATCTTTATCGCCCACCGGGTAGGATTTTTTTACAAAGACGCGGTCCGTGCTCATTTGGCTCATATCTTGCCCTCACTAGACATCGCCCCAAGCATACACAACTGCTCCGCCGGGAATCAAGAGAACGGCTTGGTCCTTGTATGAGATTTCTTTTTCTCCTGTCGGCTGCTAGGGAAGGGCTGGCGGACATAAAGAGAACGGACAGGGAGTTGCCCTGTTCCACACGACCCGAGAGGAGAAGCATATGACAACAGAGGTAGCCCTGATCGTCGGGGCCGGTCCGGGAACAAGCGCGAGTTGCGCCCGGCTTTTTTCCCGCGAGGGTATGCAGGTGGCGGTGGCGGCACGCACCCCGGACAAACCCGCGCTGAAGAAACTGGAGAGCGAGTATAACGTGCGGTGCTATCAGTGTGACGCGCGGGAGCCCGAGGCGGTGACGGCGCTGTTCCAAGCGGTACACGCCGATCTCGGACGGCCCACGCTGGTTGTGCACAATATCGACGGCCGGACCCCGGAGATTTTCCGCAAAGACCTCGCCGAAGCCGACCCCGGCTTGGTACGCGACACCCTGCTGAACTCCGCCTATAGCGCCTTCCTCGTAGGCCAACAGGCGACAAAAAGCATGCTTGCCAGTTCGCCCGGTGCCGACGGTCATCGGGGAACCATTATCTTCACCAATGCGAGCGCGGCCTATAAGGGCTACCCGAGGAGTGGGGCGTTTGCGATGGCCTGTCAGGGCAAATCGGGTCTGGCAGAGAGTATGGCCAGAGAGCTGATGCCCAAGGGCATCCATATTGCCCACGTACCGATTGACGCGGCCATCGGTTGGACCCAGGAAGACGGAACCCGTTGGCATCGTCTGGCCGGGACGACGGTCGACGACAATATGGCGGACCCGGACGCTATTGCCGAAACCTATCTGCAACTTCATCGGCAGCCCCGCTCGACCTGGGCCTTTGAGGTCGTGCTGCGGCCGTGGGTTGAGCCGTGGTAGAGCCGACATCTATCCGGGAACGGAGACCGTACACAAAAGGAAACACACCATGAAGACTCAAACCATTTCCGCGGATTTCCCCTATACATCCCACTACGCGGAGGTGCAGGGTTCACAGATTCACTACGTAGAGGAAGGCAGCGGCGACCCAATTTTATTTCTCCACGGCAATCCGACCTCCTCGTACCTGTGGCGGAATATTATGCCCTACCTTCATGCCCACGGACGCTGTCTTGCCATGGACCTGATCGGCATGGGGAAGTCCGACAAGCCAGACCTGGAGTATTCTTTCTTTGATCATGTCAAATATGTGGAAGGCTTCATTGAGAAGCTGAACTTAAAAAACATCACCTTGGTCATCCACGATTGGGGTTCGGCCCTGGGCTTTCATTACGCCATGCGCAACGAGACCAATATCAAAGCGCTGGCCTTCATGGAGGCGATTATGATGCCGCTCCCGAGTTGGGATGTCTTTCCCCAGGATTTCAAACAGACCTTTCAGGCGTTCCGGACCCCGGAGGTGGGCTGGGACATGATTGTGAATAATCATATGTTCGTCGAGCAGATCTTGCCCGGTGCGGTTGTCCGGACCCTGACGGAAGCCGAGATGGACTATTACCGAGCGCCCTACACCGACCCGCCGACCCGCAAGCCGCTCTGGCGCTGGCCGAATGAGATTCCGATTGCCGGGGAGCCGGCCAATGTGGTGGCGGCGGTGGAAGAGTATAACCGCCAGCTTCAGCAATCCTCGCTTCCCAAGTTACTCTTCTGCGCGACTCCAGGGGCGCTTGTCCCCGCCCCGCTCGTGGAATGGTGCCAGCACCATCTACCGAATCTCAAAGTGGTTGATATCGGGCCAGGTATTCATTTCATCCAAGAGGATAATCCACAACTCATCGGGACCGAGTTGGCCAACTGGTACAGCAGTTTGTAACATCGGGGTGAATAAGGCTGCCGAGCGTGAAGAGGATGGTTATCGACCTCGACGTCAGTTCCCGAGTCTGGCTGGCGGTTGTGCACGCGGGCTACAACTCTGCTGTAGCTTGACTCCCCTGTGGAATTCGCATGAAGTGCACAGAGCTTTTAATAAAAGGAGGAAAGCATGAAATATGGTGTTGTCATGTTCGCCACGGATTACGCGATCCGTCCTGACGATTTTGCCAAAGAGTGTGAAGACCGTGGCTTTGAGTCGGTCTGGTATCCGGAACACACCCATATTCCGGCCAGCCGGCGCAGCCCGTGGCCGGGTGGCGGGGAGTTACCCCGAGACTATTGGCATACCCACGATCTATTCGCGTCCCTGATGGCTGCCGCGGCCGCCACGACAACGCTCAAAGTCGGCAGCGGTATCTGCCTGGTGCAGGAGCACGACCCCATTAAGCTGGCCAAGGAAGTGGCCACGGTAGACCAGCTCTCGAACGGTCGCCTGCTGTTCGGGATCGGCGGCGGCTGGAATGCCGAAGAAATGGAAAACCACGGTACTCCCTTCGACCGCCGCTGGAAGATTCTGAGAGAAAAAATCGAGGCCATGAAGGCGATCTGGACGGAGGAGGAAGCCGAGTACCACGGGGAGTTTGTCAACTTCGATCCGATCTGGTCCTATCCCAAACCGTTGCAGAAACCCCATCCCCCCATTCTGTTAGGCGCTCACACCCCGGGCGGTTTGAATCGGGTCGCCAACTACTGCGACGGCTGGATTCCGATTGGGCCACGAATTCCCGACCTCAAGGGTTGGATCGGCGATATGCACGCGCGCGCCGAAAAGTTCGGCCGTCAGGCCTCGGACCTGGCCGTCTCCGCTTTTATGGCCCCGGCAGAGGAAGCGGTTATCAACCAGTATGAGGAACTGGGGATCGAACGCTCGATCTTCGCTGTTCCGTCCGAGAGCCGAGATAAAGTCCTGCCGATTCTGGATAAGTACGCCGCGTTTATGACGAGTATGAGCTAGACGAATCAACCGTCAGGAGGAAGAACGTATGATCGATTTACACTACTGGCCCACCCCGAACGGCAAGAAAGTCACCATTCTGCTGGAAGAGTGCGGCATGCCGTACAATATGATTCCGTGCAATATCGCCCAGGGGGATCAGTTCACGGACGAGTTTCTCAGCATCTGCCCCAATAACCGGATGCCGGCCCTGGTGGACCACGAGCCGCTCGGCGGGGGAGAGCCGATCAGCATTTTCGAGTCCGGGGCGATGATGATGTATATCGCCGAGAAGGCCGGACGGTTTTATCCCCAGGATGTTCGCGTTCGTTACGATGTCAATCAGTGGCTGATGTGGCAGATGGCCAACCAGGGCCCCAAGAGTGGCGAGTGCGGTCATTTTCGCCGCTTGGGCGACGACCAGGGCGATCAGACCTACGCGGTCCGACGCTTTACGGATGAGGTCAACCGTCTGTTCGGCGTGATGAACAATCAGTTATACCGGCAGCCCTATCTGGCCGGGAACGAATACACCATTGCCGATATGATCTGTTATCCCTGGACGGTCAACTGGGAGTCCCAGGGCCAGGACATCAACGAGTTCAAATACTTCAAGCGCTGGTTTGAGGAACTCTCGGAACGCGAGGGCGTCAAAAAAGGCATGGCCGTCGGCAGCGACCTCGGATTCGACGTCACCAAGCTCTCACAGGAAGAGAAAGACCAACTGCGTAAAATGCTCTACAACCAACGTGCCCGCCCGGTTCCGGAATAGTTGGGGTGTCGGGTAAGGCGATGTTGACCTGAGCCACATCTTTGATCTGACCCATCAATTCATACGAGACCCCGGGGTACTTCCTCGGGGTCTCGCCGTATGTGGTGAATTCCAAGACGACGGCTCGAAAGTTCACTGCTCCAGCGACCGAGCCTATTAGAGTGAGTACCCATGAAGACATTTACCTACTCGGAAGCGCGCCAGAATCTCGCTCAACTTTTGATTCTTGCGCAAAAAGAAGAAGTGGAAATTCGCAGACGAGACGGCAGCGTTTTTTCTCTCAAAGTCAAAAAAAACGTACCTAGATCACCGTTTGATGTATCGGGAGTCAAGACGCGGGCCACCACGGCGGATATCCTGGACGCCGTTGGTGAGTCACGCAAGAGAGGCGTTTAAGGTGATGGGGCTCTCGTTTAACTGAAAGGAGGGCTACCGTGCCGATGAAGAACCCGCCGCGTCCCGGCAAGGTGGTCCGGATGTCCTGTCTGGAGCCGTTTGGATTGAACGTCACCGAAGGCGCAAAGGTGCTTGGCGTCAGTCGCCAGGCACTTGCGAACTTGGTGAATTGCCGTGCCCGTATGTCTACCGATATGACAGTTCGGCTGGCAAAAGCTTTTGGTTCTACAACGGAGACATGGATACGCTTACAGCTGCTTACGATGTTGCGCAAGCGCAAGCGCGTGAAGATAAAATCGAGGTCGAGCGCTACGAGCCACGATCAGCGGCGGGACAGTAGGGATCGAGAGGGAAGGGATCGACTCCCGCCCAGTGATATGGGCAGGAGCCGAAAGAACGGAAGGACGGCTTAGGCGACCGCTTTTTGGTTCAACTGCTGCAAGCGCGGCATGACCTCGGCCGCGAACAGCCGCATGCTTTGCTCGCTGTCCTCATACGGCATGCCGCCATAGCTAAACACGCCGGTGAAGGCGTCGCAGCCGATCTTGGAACGGATCTCCAGGACTTTTTCAAAACACTGGTCCGGCGTGCCCCAGACCTGGAGGTTGAGGAAAAAGTCAGTTACGCCTTCGACACTGCCCATGGCCTCAGACATCTTGCCGTAGTATTCGTAGCCCTTGGTCTTGGCGAAATGGTCCCCACCAAAATTGTAGTGCTTCATGGCCGATTGCCAGTAGGCACCGATGTAGCGCCGGGCCATCTCTTCAGCGCAGCCGGCATCCTTATCGCAGAAGACCCAGCCGCCGGCGATCGGCGCCGGTGCCTCGGTCCCGTTGGCCTCACGATAGACCGTCCGGTACGTGTCCAATTCTACCGCTACGTCTTCCCACGGCTTCTGGGGAATGATCAGGATGCCGACACCCAGACGAGCCATGATATCGGACGACTCGGGTGACACCGCGGCGGCATACGTCCGGCCCTTAAAAGATTTGAACGGCTTGGGACGAATGTCTTTCTTGGGCTGGGTGTAATACTGGCCCTGATACTCGCAATAGCCCTGCTCAAGTCCGGTCAGAACCATATCCGCGGCCTCAACAAAGCGTTCGCGCGACTCGCCCATATCGAGCCGGAAGCCCTCGAACTCGACCTGTCCGGCGCCACGGCCAAGTCCGAGAATCAGCCGCCCGTCGCACATATCGTCCAACATCGCGATTTCTTCCGCCGCCCGCATGGGATCGTGCCAGGGCAGCACGACGACCATCGAGCCGAGTTTGACTGTCTTGGTCCGGCCGGCCATATAGGTCAGGAACTGAAGGACATCGGGTACCATGGTGTAATCGGTAAAGTGGTGCTCAACGCTCCAAATTGAATCAAAGCCCAGCGGCTCGGCCAAATCGGCCAGCCGAAGCTCATTCTTGTAGACCTCATAGTCCGAGATCTTCTGAGCCGGGTTTTGACAGATCGTAGCCATGCCGATCTGCATCGGCGAATCGAGTTGTGTCATGCTGTGTGTCCTCCTTCGGGTAGTAGCAATCTTCTAACGCTCGTCCTCAGAAGCCCGGCAGCATAGCGCAGGTGAAAAAAGAAAGATAGCTGGCGATCCGCTGTCACGCGGATACTGAAAACTATCTTGCAAGATCGAAGAGTAGTCCAAGCTTTACATTTAGGGTGCGTCACCTTTAGGGTGCGTCGTATACAGGTTGCGTAGAGGAGTGAGCGCATGAGCAAGCGACAATCTCGACTGGTATTGTTCGGAGCACTGCTGACGGCCGTCCTCGTATGGGGTTCTCCGGCCGCCGGACAAGAGTGGACGCAATCGAAGTGGGGACCGGAGGACGAGATCGGAAGCGCGAACTACATCACGCCTGAACGCGTGAAGCTCGCGGCCAGTCTGGTCAAAACCGGCAAGACGTACGCGCTCGGGATGGTGACCGGTCCCGACACGCCGGCCTACCCGCCCCGCCACTACAAGGTGTACGTCTGGGATACCGTGCTGGGGGGACCGAACGAGCTTACCACCACCGACGACTTGGCCGTTACCTGGCTCGGGGTCGGCAGTCAAATCGACGGGTTCGGTCACGTCGGTATCGATCACGTGCATTACAACGGCTGGAAGACTCAGGACTTCCTCTCGCTCACGGGTATCAAGAAGTTCGGCGTGGAGAACATCCCACCGATCGTGGCGCGCGGCGTGTTGCTGGATATGACGAAATACTATGCGGTCGACATCGTGCCTAACGGTACGGCCTTCAACAGCAAGGAGATCGACGAGGTCGCGAAGAGACAAGGTATAGAAATCCGGGAAGGTGATGTGGTGCTGTTCCACACTGGCTGGCTGAAACAATTCGCGCAGATGGGTGAGGGCGAGCCGAAGATCGGCTTTCCCGAACCGGGCATTGGCGTCGAGGGCGCGCGCTACTTGGCCGGGAAGGGTGTTGTTGCGGTCGGGGCGGACACTTGGGCACTGGAGGCCATCCCGTTCGAGAAGGATGCCGAGCGCTTTCCGGTTCACCAGGAGCTATTGGCCAAGAACGGTACCTATATCCTCGAGAACATGAACACGGCCGCACTGGCCACAGATGCGGCCTACGAGTTCATGTTTGTGCTCGGCGTGCCACGCATGGCCGGGGCGGTACAGACGATTGTCAATCCTGTCGCGATCCGCTGAAGCCATCCGAGAAACCTGTGACGTGCTTACCGAGGCTACCTCAGTTGACATATCGGCCGCTTACTGAAAGCGGCGGGCGTCTTCTCCGGCGTAGCGGGCCACCATGGCATCGATCTGTGATGTCCGTTCCACCTTGTCGATAACCTCGGCCAGACGGCGAGCGGGAATGGCGCACGTCATCTCGGTGGCCTGCATGCCGGTACGCGCCCGACTCAGCGCGCAGCCGACACTCACTGCGACCTGGCCGTCTTTCGCCATGGCCACGATATGACACTGCGGCTTACCCTCGATCTTGAGATCGGGCAGGGCGTCCGAGAGCACCATGGCGGCGTGTGGGTTGATACGGAGCAGCACGACGTCAGGATCAATCGGCGTTTCCGCCAGAATGCCATAGGTAACGGCCCCAGGCTTGTCCGCTACCGTTGGAATATGAGGGAAGACCTCCTCCGCCACCCAGCCGCTGTCCAGCAAGGTCGCCACGTCTTCGCCCTGCGCAGCCTCTTCCAAGGTTTTGAAACCGTGGGTGAGACTGCCCACGCTACAGTTGCCGTGGTCTTCGGCAATCGTACTGAAGGTGCGCTCCCCGGCCTTGATCCAGAACACACAGCCGGCGGGCACCCGCCCGGTCCGCCCATCCGGCGTTGGTTCGGCCAGCGGCTCGTCAAAGGCTGGAATGTTTTCCGGCCGGGCCGGGCTAAAGGTAATCGCCAGCGGCGCGGCCACCGGGCGCAGCACCTTGGTGAGGCGCTCGGCTAAGCTGTTCCAATCCGCTGTGGTCATGGCATTCCCTCCTTCGGAGAGCAAACGGTCTCACGTTTCAGTAATCTGGAACGCGTGTATGTCGATCTCGGTTGAGACTTCAATCTCGCCATCCTGTACAATCCAATTGTCCCACGCCTGACCATCCATGAGCACCCGACAGGTACTCGGCCGCTCCAAGTTCTTGACGCGGAAGCTGGTCGGTCGTCCCTGGGCGGCCGGGTCAGCCGTATAGGTTCGTAAGACCAGGGTTTTCTTCTCCCGGTCGTAATAGGCCTGCGACAAACCCATGTGAGGAAAGTCCACCCCGTACACGGTGGGCTGGTCGAACTTCTCCAGGTTCGGCTCGGTATAGATGCGTGACCACGCACCCGGGCCGCCGACCTCGGTCACCATCAGATTGGCGTTATACTGCCCGCGCGGATAGGGCTCGTTCAGTCCAAAGCCATAATAGAACTCGCCCGTGTCCCGATCCCAGGTTGGCTCGTAGTTGGCCTCGACATGGGCACGTATTTTTCTGACCGTCTCCGTGTCACCCAGGTCGTGGGCCAGACTCAGAGCGCGGACTGTCATATACGGATGATCCTCGGTCGCACCGGGCGCGAAGGTTATATACGCTGTACCGTCCGGTTTCTCGACCAGATAGTCCCGCTTGACGGTCTCATAAAAACGGGTGGCCATGGCCCGGTCGTTCGGCAATAGGTAAAACCCCCACATAATCCAGCTAAAGACGGCGGGCAGGGTATTATTGTAATCAATCAACGGGTCGTAATAGATGGTCACCCACTCGGGCAGGAGCGGGTCCTCGGACGGGGCAATATAGTTTTGCTTGGCGTATTCGTACCACTGCTCAAACGCGCGGAACGTATTGCCGTTATAGAAGATGTCGTAAAGCCTCAGACCGAGGCTGGTGACCGTGAGTCACAGCGGCCACACTTTGGTGTTCTCTCAATGCGAGCCTTCGGGTCTGCCACACCACTGATCGCTGATGTACTTGTTCATGCTGGTGTGGGTGTAGTGAAAGGTGTGCTCGCCATTATTCACCACCGAGAAGCCGTCGTTATATTTCCGGTCACCCGACACATACAGGTGTAGGCCCATGGTCAACGACAGAAAGCCTTTATAGTAAATCGCCCCGGCAGCCTTGATCGGGTCGGGCTCATAGCCCCACGGCTCAACCCCGTTGGCGGCCCAGCCCGGCGTGTCATATTTCCCGCGGAGCTCGTTGGGAATGAGCAAGGGGAAAAACTCGTCTGGATAGTGCTCGCGCTGCGGGTCGGGGCCGATCTGCTCGGACCAGTCATAGGTTCCCCAGTAGTCGGTAATGCGGTCAACCAGGCTTTCCAGAATCTTGCCGTACACCTCGCGCCAGGCTGGCGTGATGTCGCTCATCATGGCGACCGCGTAGGACGAGTCTACGGCATCGAAGCGATGAAAATTCCCCATGGGGGGTAGGCTTTTATCGTCCCACATGTCAGATGGCCGACCGTCTTTGGACCAGTCGTCGTCCACCATGGCCTTGCGGTACAGGTATTTGAGCCAGCCGCATGCCCGTTCGGACAGCTCGGTCTGGACTGTCTCGTCTGCCATACTGCCCTCCTCTCGTTTTTACGTTCGTATTTTAGTGTACGACACTCTGCGTACTGCCTCAACGGTGAATTAGCCACGTACGCTTGAGAAAAACGATCGTACCGGTCTATACTCAGCGCCGATTACTTATCGGTATTCTGCGGACCCGACTTTGACGACGAGGAGGGGATGCCCATGTCCAACGCTGATCTCTCACCGCTGTTCCAGCCCATCAAGATCGGCAAGTTGAACCTCAAGAACCGGATCGTGATGGCGCCGATGTGCTCGCGTTTGCCGACGGCGGACGGGGAGGTCACGCAGGCATTGATCGATCACTACGCAGTGCGCGCGAAAGGTGGCGCCAGCATGCTCATCATCGAGTTCGCCCATGTCGACGAAAAGCTCTCATCGGCGGAATGGGGCATGCTGAGCGCGAGCAGCGATCGCTATCTGGTAGGCCTGAGCTTGCTCGCCGAGACCATTACGCTAAACGGCGCGCGTGCGTGCCTGCAACTCGCGCATGCCGGTCGTCAGAGTTCGTATGCACAACCCTGTCTGTCGCCGTCCGCTATTCCGGACAAGGTATATGAAGCGCTCTACGGCGATCACTATCGAGTCCGAGAGATCACGCCGAACGAAATCGAGGAAGTGCTCGACAAATTTGCCGAAGCCGTGCGGCGCGCCAAGAACGCCGGTTTCGAAGCGGTCGAGATCCATGGCGCGCACGGCTACCTGCCCGGTACGTTTCTGTCGCCTTACGGCAATAAGCGCACCGACGAGTGGGGCGGATCGCTCGAGAACCGGGCGCGCTTTTCGCTCGAGATCGTGCGCCGTTCCCGTGCGCTGGTCGGTCCCGACTTCCCGATCATCTATCGGTACAACGGCGACGATTTCTCGCCTGAGGCGTTCGCCATAGAAGAAGCCCGCGAGTTCGCCCTGATGCTGGAGGCGGAAGGTATCGATGCGCATCACGTGTCGGGGTCGATCGGAGAGAGCTGGGAGGAGTGCTGCGCGCCTATCTACGCGCCGCGCGGCAACCTCGTGCATCTCGCCGACGCGGTGAAGCAAGTCGCGACCCTGCCGATCATCACCGTAGGCGCGATTGACGTTCCGACGGCGGCGGAGGTGGTGCGTGACGGAAAAGCCGACATCGTCGCTATCGGCCGCGGTTTTCTGACCGACCCCGAGATCCCCAACCACGCTGCAACGGATGACGTCAGGGCCGTCCGGCCGTGCATCCGCTGCAACGAAAGTTGCCTGAACGGTGAGATGCTGGGGCGTCCGCAACGCTGTGACGTGAATTTCCAGTGCGGGCGCGAAAGCACCTATCCGATGCGCGCCGCCGATACGCGCCGCCGCGTGGTCGTACTCGGCGGCGGCGCTGCCGGCATGGAGGTGGCGCGGGTCGCCTGTCTGCGGGGACACGAGGTCACGCTGTTCGAAAAGACCGATCGATTGGGCGGCCAGCTTCAAATAGCCGCGCAGCTCGGTTTCAAGGACGACCTGCGCGCGTTGATGGATCACATGGCCTACGAGGTCACGCGCCTGGACGTTGATATCCGCATGGAGACAGAGGCGACACCGGAGCTGATCCGCCCGTTGAATCCAGACCTGCTGATCGTCGCCTGCGGCGTACAATCGAAGTTTCGCGACGTCACCGGTGTCGATCTGCCGCATGTATCCTTTCCCGTCGACCTGCTGGAAGAGAAAGCGACGGCGGGCGACCGCGTTATTGTCGTCGGTGGCGGCTGGCTGGGCTGCGACATCGCGGTCTACCTCGCCCGCCTCGGCAAAAAGGTCGTGCTGACCACCGTCAAGGAAGCCGCCGACGATCTCATTCCCGATCTCGAGCCCTTCAGCCGCAAAGTGTTCATGGACATGATGATCGGCAACGGCGTCGAGATTAAGGGCAACCACCGCATCGCCGAGATCACGGAGGGGGGTGCCCGGTTCACCGGCGACGACGGCCAGCTCATCGATCTCGAAGCTGACACCGTCGTGCCGGCCTGGGGTTTCCGGCCCGACAGGGAATTCGACAGCGTCGCGCAAGAGCTCGCCCCCGCGTCGCGCTTCGTCGGCGATTGCGTACGGCTCGGCAACCTGCGCAGCTGTATCTGGCCGGGGTTTCTTGCCGGGTATGAGGCGTGAGGATTATCCTTAAAGGGAGGAGTGGCTGATGGCTGCACGACGCTATACTTGGCCCGACGGACACTGGGACTGGCCGATACACGTGACGCATAAGCACGGGGTACGGTGCGGCGAGATGATCTTCTTCGGCGGCCAGGTTGATCTCGATTCCGCAGGCAACGTCCGCAATCCGGATGACCTCACCACGCAGACCCGGGCCGCGATGGAGTACATCCGCGTCATTCTGGCCGAACTCGACGCGGACATGGCCGATCTCGTCAAGCTCATCTGTTTCTACGTTCACGAGCACGACGAGGACCGGGAGCGCCTGCTCGCGGAAGTCGCGGCGGCGCTCGGCGAGGGGCCGGGACCGGTGGTCTCCCTCGTTCCATTGCCGGCGCTCGCTTATGAGGACATGGTCGTCGAGATCGAGGGCGTGGCGATGCGCGGCGCCGACGGTGCGCGTCTGGCGCGCACGGCGTCCAACGCCGGGACACCGCCGCCCCTGCCCACACCGTTCAGTCACGCCTTGCGATGCGGCCGCATGTTGTTCGTCGGCGGACAAACGGCGCTTGACTCCGATGGCGGCGTCGTTGAGGCCGGCGATCTCATCGCGCAGAGCCGCCTGGTCACGGAGCGTATCGGCGTGCTGCTCGGTGACCTCGGGGCCGGTTACAACGACGCCGTCAAGATTAACCGGTACTACGTAGCCGGCGGTACGGCCGAAGAATGGGAGGGCTCGGCGCTGGCGGTCGCGAGTTACTTTGCGGAGCCCGGGCCCGCGGCGACCGGCATTCCCATCCCGGCGCTCTTTCGCGACGGATTGATGATATCCGTCGAAGTGACGGCCGTGCTGGGTGAGGATGGCGGCCCGCTGCCGCGCCAGCACGCGTGGCCGCAAGGGCATTGGGACTGGCCGGTGCACCTGCCCTATAAACACGGCGTCAAACACGGGAACATGGTCTACGTTGGCGGTCAGGTGTCGATCGATTCAAAAGGCGCGGTCATTGATCCTGGCGACCTCGTCACGCAGACGCGTACCAGCATGGCGAACATCGCCAAGGTGCTCGGCGAGTTTGGCCTCGGGCTGGACGACGTCGTCAAGGTGACGGCGTTCTACGCGGGCAATGCGTCGGCCGGGGTCCTGCACGACAATTTGAGCATCCGCTCGTCCAGTTTCACCGAACCCGGGCCCGCCACGACGGGTATCCCGCTGCCGTGCCTGGCCTACGAACAGATGGAGATCGAGATCGAAGTGGTGGCCATGACGGATTGAGGGGGCGTCTTCTCCGGCGTCGCGCGACCAGCATATCAATCTGTGGTGTCCGTTTGATTTTGTCGAGAATCTCGGCGAGGCGGCGGGCGGCACCCGACTATTTCCCGCCCCTGGTTTGGTAATAGCCGAAGGCGCTCCAGCCGCCGTCGATAACCATAACCTCGCCGGTCATAAAACCGGCGTCCTCGCTGGCGACAAAGCGCACGGCTTTGGCAATGTCCGCATTCGAGCCCAGCCGCCGTTGGGGCGTGCGCTTGATTAAATCGACCGCGGTCAGCTTGCCGTCAGCCTCAAGACCGTCGATCATGTCCGACTCGATGTAGCCCGGCGCGATGCAGTTGACGCGAATGCCATATCTGGCCCACTCGATCGCCATGACGCGGGTCATATGATCCACCGCGGCTTTCGAGGTGCAGTACCCGAGCGTGGCCGGAAAAGCGTTGCGGCCTAGAATCGAGCCGATATTGATAATGCAGCCGCCTCCGTGCTGCGTCATTTGACGCGCCGCGGCCTGGGAACACAGGAAAATGGACTTCACGTTGATGTCCATATGCTGGTCCCAGTTCTCTTCGGTCATCTCCAGCGTCAACTGCGGACGGGTGATACCGGCATTATTGACTAGAATATCAACCGGTCCGAGCTGCTCCTCCACTTCGGCAAATAGGCGCGTGACCTCGTCCGCCCGCTCGACATGGCAGCCGAAGGCGCTCGCCTCTCCTCCCTGACTTGTGATTTCGGCAACCGTCTCTGCCGCATTTTCAGCCCGGGTCGCCACGCAGGCCAGCCGCGCGCCGGCCTCCGCTAGCTCGACCGCAATCGGCTTGCCAAGGCCCCGGCTGGCGCCGGTCACGACGGTGACTTTTCCAGAAAAAATACCCATGCCCTATTTCTCTCGTGGATGTGCGGCGTTGTACTCGCGAATGGCCTTCAAAATCGCTCCGCCCGCCTTGTCCATCAGATCTTTCTTGTTGGCCGACACCCGCTCTGCCGAGGTCTCCAGCCGCCGCAGCAATCCCTGGGTATGGGGCATCACATGCCGCGCCAGGAGTTCATAGCTCTTACGGGCGAGGTCCGGCGACGTCCAGTCGTGGACAAAGCACAACAGCGTGCCAAAACCGCCCGAGAGTTCCTGGAGATGGGCGATTTTTTCCAACGCGTCTTCGGGCGTTCCAAAAATACCTCCGCCGTGTTCATCCAGGCTCCGGGCTGCCCGATAGCCATCCTCAAACGGCTTGCGTTTTGGCGTGCCGAGGATGCCGACAATATATTCGTTCTGCCAACGTTGAAGCCCGTCGGCCACCTCGCGGTAGGCCTGTTCCTTTGAGGAAGACAAATGAAAGGGCATCACAATACGCCAGTCCGCCCGGTCGAGCCGTTGGCCGTGCTCACGGGCTGAGGTTTGGCCCCAGCCCCACTGCGTTGGCAGCGCGGTCAGCCCTTCTTCCAAATACGACGCAATCGAGAGCACGCCGACGCCGTACTTGCCCGCGGCTTTCATACCAGCCGGGGAAATCGAGGAGGCAACGGCCACGGGAATCTCATCCTGGAGCGGCCGTAATTGTAAGGCCGCCTCGTGCAGCCTGAACCAGTCGCTCTCGACCGTAATCGGCTCGTCCTCGTTCAGCAGACGCAGGACCACACCCAACCCCTCATCCATCCGGTCACGTTGCGTGCTGGGGTCGATGCCCAGCATCACCGCATCAGAGGGTAAGGCGCCTGGACCCACGCCGAGTATGGCCCGGCCACGACTCAGATGGTCGAGGTGGACGATGCGCTGGGCGATATTAAAGGGATGGTGATACGGCACGGAAATCACGCCGGTTCCCAGCCGGATGCGCTGCGTCCGCTCCGCGGCAGCAACCAGGAACATTTCCGGTGAGCCGATGGTTTCCCAGCCGGCCGAGTGATGTTCCCCGACCCAAAACTCATCGAACTGGAGCTCGTCCAGAAACGCAGCCAGTTCGAGGTCGCGCTGAAACTGGAGTGTCGGATGTTCCCCAAGTGGATGATGGGGGGCAAGAAAAGCACCGAAGCGAAGGCGTTGACGCATAATGGCTCCATTCCTCAAAGCGTTCTGCTGAACTGTACCAAAACCGTTCCAGGGGAACCAGGGACGCGTCCCGCGCTTGGCGCTACACGTGTTGCCGATCCGCTTTATTATGGATACAATATGTACATAAAGGTATAAAATGGAATGGACGTGGGACGAGGAGAAAAACGCTCGTAATTTTGTGAAACACGGCGTGGTATTTGAAACAGCTTTGCAAGTGTTCAACGATCCAGGTGGGATCGAAAAAGAGAATATGGCCCATTCCTCGATTACAGAACAGCGACGTTGGAGGACGGGAAAGCTCGGCAACGGGAGGCTAGTGACTGTTGTCTATACCCGTAGAGAGCAGGTCATCCTCCTGATCTCCGCCCAAGAACGGCGCAGAGAAAGAAGAGAATATGAAGAAGCCAGCCGAAAAGAAAAGTCATAGTCGTTTCCGTCGCATCTCTAAGCCCCAGATCTTCACAAAAGAGGAGACGGATCTCTCCAACGCCAAGGTCAATATTCATATCCGTCTGGACGCTGATATTGTTCTCTATTTCAAAGAGAAGGCAGCTCGGGAGGGGGGGAAATACCAGACCTTGCTCAACCAACACCTGCGTCAGACCATCTGGCCAGAGCGCGAGCCGGAGTACAAATTGGAGCAGCGTGTTCGGCTTATTGAAGAGCGACTCGGCTTGTCGTCCTAGATTGCCCAAGGGAACATTATGCTGAAAACAATGATTACCGGCAGTCTGCCGCGCCCGACCTGGCTCGCCCCGCAGAACCAGATCTCGTCTGTCTCCCTGCGGCTTGAGACCGACACCTTACCCGAGGGCCAGGACGATGCCGTACGTCTGGCCGTGCTCGATCAGCACGAAGCCGGAATGGATATTGTCACGGATGGAGAGCAGCGCCGCCGGCATTACATCTGGGGATTGACCGAGGAGTTGAGCGGGATTGATTTCAGCCGCATGGTGAAAAAGGAAACGCGCGGCGGTCGGTATAAGACGCGGATAGACGTCGCCCGTGTCACCGGCCCAATCCGCCGACCACGCTCTATTTTTCTTGACGCGCTACGCTTCCTCAAACAGCACACGACTCAGCCGGTGAAAGTCACCCTTCCGGGTCCAATGACCACAGCGGATACGCTGGCGGATGAGCACTATGGAGAGCCGCGGCGGCTCGCCGCGGCTCTGGCGACCACCCTCAATGACGAGGCGTGCGAGTTGGCCGAGAACGGCTGTGACATCATTCAGTTTGATGAACCCTGCTTCAATATCTACCTCGATGCAGTCGAGGAGTGGGGTATTTCCATGCTCGAAGCCGCCGCCAAGGGCATCCTGGCAAAGACCGCGGTCCATATCTGCTACGGCTATGGCGTTCCCCAGGTCCTGGCCTGGAAGACAACGAATGCCGATTGGCACCATTACCAGCGTACGCTTCCCCTCCTGCGCACCAGTACGATCAATATGATCTCGGTCGAATGCGCAGCCTCTGGTGTCGATCCCTCCGTCCTCCAACTGGCTCGGGGAAAAGACCTCATGGTTGGGGTTATTGATGTGGGGACGGAAGAGGTTGAAACACCCGCGACCGTTGCGGACCGCATTCGAGCCGCCCTGCCGTATGTCGCGCCGGACAAACTCTACCCGTGTACGGACTGTGGTATGATCCCTCGCAGCCGCGAAGCGGCACGCGGCAAGATGAAAGCCCTGGCAGATGGAGCCCGGATCGTTCGTACGGAACTGACAAGCGAAATGATGGCTGGTATCCCGAGAGTGGGTCGGCCAAAATAGCGCTCGGAAGGATTGTGCATGGCACGTATACCAATAAATGGCGTCACCCTCCACGTTGCAGAGACCGGCTCCGGCGAGCCGATTATCTTTGTCCACGAGTTTGGCGGCGATGCACGAAGCTGGCAGCCGCAGGTCGAGCATTTCTCGCATCACTATCGGTGCGTAGCCTATAACGCCCGGGGTTATCCGCCCTCGGATGTTCCTGAAGACGAGACACTCTACGGCCAGCACCTCTCCACTGCTGATCTGAAGGGAGTACTTGATGCCCTCGATATTGAGCAGGCATTTGTTGTTGGCCTGAGTATGGGAGCCTATACGGGCCTGATGCTTACCATGCAGCACCCCGAACGAGTCCGTGCTCTCGTGTTTGCCAGTGGTGGTTCGGGCGCGTATCCGGCAACGCGCAAGCAGTTCTTGGCTGACACCAACGCGGTGGCGGAGAAAATATTGCAGGCGAACTCAGTTGATACGGCGGGAATTGCCTCCGGCCCCAGCCGGGTACAGCTTCAGAACAAAAATCAGGCGGTCTGGGAGCAGTTTGCGGCTCACCTGTCTGAGCACTCTGCCGTAGGCTCAGCCCATACCCTGCGCCACGTCCAGGCCGAACGGCCCTCGCTGTACGATCTCACGGATGACCTGCGCGCGGTGACTACGCCGACACTCTTGGTTGTCGGCGATGAAGACGAATCCTGTCTGGATGTCAATCTGTATCTCAAACGCACCATGCCTCATTCAGGACTCAGCATCTTTCCGAAAAGCGGCCATCTATTGAACCTGGAGGAGCCCGAACGCTTTAATGCTTTGATCGACGAATTCTTTCAGACGGTCCAAGCCGGACAGTGGAGCCGCCGAGACCCGCGCTCGGAAACGGTGAGCGCGTTTGGGCAAAAGACGTAGGACGGTTGCCAGCAGATTGCCCGTTTCTTACGGCCCTACTGGGCAACCCAACCGCCATCAACAACCATCGGGTGGCCGGTCACAAACGACGCCGCATCTGAGCAGAGCCAGACCACAGATTCGGCAATCTCCTCAGGTTTTCCCAAGCGACCGACCGGCTCTCTGGCGGTCATACCGTCTTCTATGCGTGGGTCTAGCTCCATGCCACGTTCGAACATCGGGGTCCGGATGACCCCTGGACAGACGGCGTTCACGCGAATGCCGGATTTGGCATATTCCAACGCCGCGGTTTTGGTCAGTCCGACCACACCGTGCTTTGCGGCCACATACGCAGGTCCGCTCCGAAAACCAACCAGACCGGCGACTGAGGCGGTATTGACAATCGCGCCGCTGCCTTGCGTCAGCATATGCTGGAGTTCATATTTCATGCACAGCCACACCCCGGTCAGGTTAATCGCAATCACCCGGTCCCAGTGTTTCTGTGTATAATCTCCGGTCCGAGCAGCAGCCCCCGCAATTCCAGCGTTATTGAATGCGCAGTCAAGCCGTCCATACGTCTCGACCGCTCGCGTGACTAATGCCTCGACTTCCGCAGCCTGGGCCACGTCGGTTTGCACGAACACCGCCTCGCCCCCGGCGGACTTGATGAGATTGACCGTCTCCTCTCCACCTTCAACAACCACATCGGAAACAACGACCGTCGCACCCTCGCGGGCGAACGCTAAGGAAGTAGACCGACCAATACCCGACCCCCCGCCAGTCACCAATGCAATTTTTCCGTCGATTTGCCCTGCCATGATTCTGTATTCCTCCTTGTGCTATTACAGAGCGTCTCTTCTAGCGTGTCGGAGGCTATCAATAAAGGGAAAAAACATCTCCAGGGGGTCTCGCCCCTACAGAGAGATGGATGAGACCGTTTACGGATTTGCACACCTGTTGCGAGAAGCGAGGTTTTTCCCGCGGTCTAACGACGCTCCGAAAAAAAGATGCTATAGTACCGAGCCTTATTGCATAAGGAAGGCAAGGGATTATGCAACAGCGCGGATTTCGAAGCAGTATCACGACCCAAGGTTGGCGTATGGTCGGCGCGCGCGCCCTATGGCGGGCGACCGGTATGAAAAAGGAAGATTCCCAAAAATCGATTATTGCCATTGCCAACTCATTTACCCAGTTCGTGCCCGGCCACGTCCATCTGCACGAGATCGGACAGTGGTCCGCGACGTGACTCAGGCATAGCGACCCGTCCCAAGGATGTGTGCATGAGCGACCAGATCAAATATCTGTTGGAAGAACGCCAGATGCCCACGGCGTGGTATAACATCAACGCCGATATGCCCGTGCCCCTGATGCCGCCGCTCCACCCGGAAACCAAACAGCCGGTCACGCCCGAGTACCTCGCTTCCTTTACGCCAACAGCGCTCCTCGCTCAGGATATCAGCCAAGAGCAGCATATTGAGATTCCGGAGCCGGTCCGCGATATCTATAAACTCTGGCGGCCGACTCCCTTTTTTCGGGCTCGCCGCCTGGAGCAGGCACTCCAGACCCCAGCCCATATCTACTACAAATACGAGGGAGTCAGTCCGGTTGGTTCGCATAAGCCGAACACGGCCGTGGCCCAGGCCTTTTACGCCAAGCAGGAAGGGATCAAGACGTTGACGACGGAAACGGGGGCGGGCCAGTGGGGCACCGCGCTGGCCATGGCCTGCAATATGTTTGGGCTGGGCTGCGAAGTGTATATGGTCCGTATCTCATATCAGCAAAAGCCCTACCGCCGCCACGTGATTACGACCTATGGCGCTGAGGTGTTTGCCAGTCCGTCCGACCGAACCGAAGTGGGACGGCGGTTTTTGGCGGACAATCCGGACCATCCCGGCTCCTTGGGGCTGGCGGTCTCAGAAGGGATTGAAGCGGCCCAAACATCCGGGGGGACCAAAAAGTATAGTCTCGGCTCTTTTCTCCCGCATGTGTTACTGCATCAGACCATTATCGGCGAAGAGGCCCTGCTGCAAATGGAGATGGCCGGCGAGTATCCGGACATTGTGATCGGCTGCGCTGGCGGAGGCTCGAATTTCGCCGGCTTCGCCTTTCCCTTTGTCCGAGAGAAACTCAAGCACGGCAAGCACACGCGTATCATCGCGGTTGAGCCGGCCGCCTGTCCGACCTTGACCAAAGGCTCCTTCACCTGGGATTGGGCCGACGCCGGTTGTGTGGCACCGATTTGTCAGATGTATACGCTCGGCCATTCGTTTATGCCGGCGACCATCCATGCCGGCGGGTTGCGCTATCACGGCATGGCTCCGCACGTCAGTGCGCTTTTACACGGCGGTCATATTGAAGCCACCGCGTTTGATCAGCTTGCGACCTTTGAGGCCGGTGTGACGTTCGCCAGAGCCGAAGGTATTGTGCCGGCACCCGAGTCCAACCACGCGGTCTGCGCGGCGATGAATGAGGCCGTGCAGTGCCGGGAAAGCGACGAAAAGAAAGTCATTGCGTTCAATCTGAGCGGTCACGGTCATTTTGACATGAGCGCCTATGCCGACTACCACGCCGGGAAACTGGAACGCTATGAGTATCCGACCGAGGCGATTGAACGAGCCATGCAGACTGTGCCTGAGGTGACTTTTCCGGGGACCTAGGCTGACAGCAATCGCAGGTCGAGTTCGCGGAGCGTCACCTGACCTGTCTCACTTTCTCCCGTTCTTTCCTCGGTTCAATAGCTGCTTGACGCGCTCCATCAAGGCTTCCCGCTCACCTTGCCACCACCGCTTCGACTGCATCCGGCTTCCAAAACCCAGGGCAAGGTCAAGCTGCAACATCAGCTTTCGTAATCGAGTGCCAGCCAGCCAGCGGCCGAGCCGCGTATACCATTTGGAGAAGTCCTTGTTGTAGGGGCACACCCGGATACAAATAGAGCAGTCACTATTCTGGGCGGCCCAATAGCCGAAACATTTTTCCCCATCGACCGTCCATTTCACCACCCCTTTAATGTTGGACTGATTATAGATTTCGTCCGACGGAGCGTTCGAGGGAATGGCGTTCACCGGACAGCCCTCAGAACACCGCCGACACGTATCGCAAAATTCCTTCACTCCAAACCGAATCGGTCTATCGGGCGCAAGTGGGAGGTTGGTAAAAATCTTGCCGAGCCGGACGCGAGGACCGAACTCTTTGGTGATCAACAGCCCGAGCCGCCCATACTCGCCCAGGCCGGCCTTGATCGCATACGGAATCGCGAGCGCGGTATCGTTCATACTCGCAATCGCATTGTAGCCGAGGTTGCGGATGTACTGGGCAAGTGACAGCACGACGAGGGCGTCGTGTGAATACCCCAGACCGGTTGCCGCGCCGCTGAGGGCAGATGGAACAGTCCGAATCAGGTCGTAGTCCATCGCCTGAGCAACCACAATGACAGACGACAGGCCCTCGGGTATTTCCTGCGGCTTTTCGCGTTGACTTATGTCGCTGAATTTATTCACGTACATCCAGCGTTCGTCGTAATCTGTAATGCCAATCAGATCTGCGCCAAAGGCTTTCCCGACCCGTTTTATTTCGGCCGCGGCTTGAGCGAGTGTCCCCAGGTCCATCTGCTCTGCGGCCACGTCTCGGTACAAGGTAAACTCGTCGGAGAAGCCTTCTCGACGATCCTGGTCTTGTTTGAGTTCGGTGAAGAGGTCGCTGACATGCCAGGCGGCATTGCGGAGTGCATAATCTTTTTGGGTAAAGCCATCAACCTTGCGCCAGGTTTTGAGGGGTTCTCTGTGCGTCTCGTAGAATAACTCGCTCTTCCGGGTCCGAATGCGTTCATCCCACCACGAGCGACGAAACACGTCATTTTTTTGGTTGAAACGCTCGAAGTGCGGTCGGAGGTGGAAGCCTGCCGCTGTGTCCGATTCCGAGACCGCGTCGTCTTTAATCGTTGGCATTCAGTCTGCCTCAGCATGGGTAGCCATCCCTCTCGAAATAAGATGGATGCGCGACTCCGTCAACAGTGGAGCAAAGCCCGAGCCTCCACCAGAGCGCGCCGCACGATACCCGCGGTGGTAGCTTGATCGCCCGTGGCACCCTAGTACACTGATGAAGAGATACGCTAGTATGCGGACACGACTCTAACGGGCGCGGTCTAGAAGGAGAAGAAGCGATGACACAGGTGCTGAATGTCGAGCAGGCGGTCAGGGCGCGTTATGCCGAGGGAGCACAGCGGGAAGAAGCGGCGCTGTGTTGCCCGGTAGACTATAACCCGCGCTTTCTCACGCTCATCCCCGAAGAAATTCTTGAGCGCGATTACGGCTGCGGAGACCCATCGCAGCACCTCCAGCCCGGAGAAACCGTGCTTGATCTTGGCTCGGGCGCAGGCAAAATCTGCTATATCGCCGCCCAGGTCGTTGGGGCCGAAGGCCGGGTCATCGGTGTTGATATGACGCCGGAGATGCTCAACGTCGCCGAGAAATACCGCCATTCCATTGGCGAACAATTGGGCTATCACAACGTCGAGTTTCACCGGGGGAGAATCCAGGATTTGCGCACCGACCTGAATATCGCGGATGCCTATCTGCGCCAGCATCCGGTGGCTTCGCTCGAAGATTTCCAAACCTTTGAGGCGGTCATGGCCGAACAGCGTAGGCAGCGACCGCTGATTGCCGACGGTTGCGTTGACGTTGTCGTCTCGAACTGCGTGCTTAATCTGGTCCAGGACGCGGACAAGCGACAACTGTTTGGTGAAATCTTTCGGGTGCTGCGCCAGAGCGGGCGGACGGTAATCTCCGATATTGTTGCCGACGAACCAGTGCCGGCTCACCTGAAGGCCGACCCCGAATTGTGGAGTGGCTGCGTCTCTGGGGCCATGCAGGAAAAAGAGTTCATCACAGCGTTCGAAGAAGCCGGTTTCTCCGGCGTCGCCGTTCTCAAACGCGATGAGCAGCCGTGGCGAACGGTCGAAGGTATCGCCTTTCGGGCCATAACCGTGGTTGCCCATAAAGGGGAACCCGGCACCAAGGCGCCCGACTATCAAGCGACCACAGACACGCAGGCGTGCTGTGCGCCAAGTAAATGCTGTTAGCCCAAGGAGTGGATACACAGGCATGCACGTTGCTGAACAATCTTTTCAGCCTTTTACAGAGCGGGTAGGCCAAGAGAAGAGCCTTCCTCTTAAACGGGTAAATCTGGATGCCGTTCAGATCAACCTGGGCAAGCTGTGCAACCAGGCCTGCCTCCACTGTCATGTGGACGCTGGTCCGAAACGGACCGAGATCATGGCGCCGCGGACAGCCGAACTGGCCCTTGATCTCATCCGCGCGGCCAAGGCTCGAACGGTTGATCTGACCGGCGGCGCGCCTGAGCTGAATCCATCCTTCCGTTTTCTGGTTGAGCAAAACCGCCAAGACGGCCGGCATGTGCTGGACCGCTGTAATTTGACCGTCCTGTTTGAGTCCGGCCAGGAAGACCTGGCTGAGTTCCTGACCAAACACCAAGTTGAAATCTTTGCCAGCCTACCTTGCTACTCGGAAGAGAACGTCTCGGCGCAACGCGGCCACGGTGTCTACGAGAAATCCATTGCCGCCCTCCGACAACTGAATGCCCTTGGCTATGGGCAGGCAGGTTCGGGCCTAATCCTCAATCTTGTCTATAACCCGGTTGGCGCTCACCTGCCGCCGCCCCAGCAAAACCTGGAGGCGGATTATAAACGAGAACTCGGCGAACGCTTTGGGCTGACGTTTAACAGCCTGTTGACGATTACGAACATGCCCATCGCCCGCTTTGCCCATAGCCTGGAACGGGATGGCAATCTGGCCGAATACATGGAGCTATTGGCCCAGGCCTTCAATCCGGCCACGCTTGAGAGTTTGATGTGTCGTCACTTGGTGAGCGTCTCCTGGGACGGCTATCTGTACGACTGTGATTTCAACCAGATGCTTGGTCTGCGGCTGGGCAACGGCACCCCTCTGCGTTTAGGCGAACACTCAGCCAGCAGTCTTGTCCGGCAGCTCATCGATCGGGACATTCGTCTGGATTCCCATTGCTACGGCTGCACCGCCGGCGCGGGCAGCTCCTGCGGCGGAGCGCTGGCGGAATAGAGCTCGGAACCTTCTCAGGAACGTGTATGGTTTTTCGTATACTCCGGGAGAGCGATGTCAGCCCGGAGTTGCGGATCAGCGACCGGCTATTGCGGCGCCAAGTGTAACGGCAGCTCTCCCGTGATCAAACGGAAGCCTTTTTTGCGAGCTGTGCCAGTGTCAACTCGCTCAATTTCTGCGCAACGGGATCGGCCTGCGTGGCGAGCCGTTGGGCTACAGCCTGTTGATCCGCAAGCGGTCTGTTCTGACCCAGTTTGAATTTTCCTTCAATGCGCGTGATATCGATCACAAAGCCGACAATGGCCTTGAGCAACTTTTGCTTAAAGTCCACCGGGACATCCCCTGGCCACGGTTGTGGCATCCCAGACTCATAGACAGCGGTGAGGCAGTCAACCAAAGTAGCGAGTCGTTCCCCGTCTTCGATAATGCGAGGCACGCCATATACATGCACCGCTGCATAATTCCAGGTTGGAACGGCGGGTGCAGTCTCGTACCAACTCGGGGAGATATAGGAGTGCGGTCCTTGAAATATAGCAAGCACCTCCTGACCGCCCTTGAAAGCCTGCCATTGCGGATTGGCCCGCGCCATGTGGCCAAGTAATGCCCCTTGCGCTGACGTGTTGGGCTCAAGCAGGAACGGCAGATGGGTCGCAAAGGGACGTCCATCTACGGTGTTCACTAACGTGGCAAAGCTGTATTGCTCGATAAAACTCCGTAGCTGCTCGGGGTCCGAAACCACAAATGCTTTTGGACGGTACATAATTCCCCTCAGGGGCGCTTATAGTTTTGCGCGTACTCCGGCAGAGCGATATCGGCTCGGAGTTGCGGGTCGGCGACCGGCTGCTGCGGCACCAAGTGCAAGGGCAGCTCACCCGCCCAGCAGTTGAGCTGATAGTCTTCCTCCGCATCCACTGGTGGCCCGGTGCGGATTTTTGCCGACACCTCTTCCAGGGGCACCCGGATTACGCTGGTGGCCTTCAGTTCCTGAGCCGACGGTTCGCGGACGTCAGCCCAGCGTTCGGGCATGACGTGATCGACAATGGCTTTGAGGGCGGTCTGCTTTTCGTCCGGGTCTATGACTTCTGTGGCTTGGCCGAGAATCACCACGGAACGATAATTCATCGAATGATGAAAGGCAGAACGGGCCAGCACCAGGCCGTCCATCAGGGTAACCGTGACGCAGACCGGCAGACTCCCCCCAATCGTGCGCAGCATCCGGCTCGCAGCCGAACCGTGAACATACAGCCGGTCCTCAATATGCGCGTAGATCGTGGGGATCACATACGGCTGACCGTCAACGCTGAAGCCGACATGACAGTACAAGCCTTCCGCCAAAATGGCCTCAACGACTGCGATGTCGTACGACGCACGCTCCGGCATGCGGCGCAATCGGGTTCGCTCGGTTCTCTCAAACTGCGGCATGACTATTCACCTTTCTTTTATTGGTGCAGACGTATTCCTCATATACCATATCTCTCGACAGCGCCCTGAGAGAAGCGTTAGAAGAAGAGGTAAAAGAACACAGGAGGGGACAGATGAGCCAATTGGAAGATTATGCCAATAAGTACGAGACAATGAAAATGCAGCGTCGCAACGGCATTCTCGAAGTCACCTTTCACGTCAACGACGGGCCGCTGGTCTGGAATGAACCGGCTCACCGCGAAATCGGCCACGCCTGCGTCGATATTGGAGCCGACCCGGAGAATAAAGTCGTTATTCTGGCGGGAACGGGCGCCAGCTATTGTGCGGACATCGATTTTGCCAGCTTTGGGGATAGCCTGGGTACGCCACGCGGCTGGGACACCGTGTATTGGGAAGGGAAGCGGCTGCTGATGAATCTGCTCGATATTCCCGTACCGATGATATCCGCGGTCAACGGGCCGGCCCTCATCCAT
>JAJDTY010000013.1 GCA_022826945.1 Candidatus Binatia bacterium | reverse complement strand
GTCTTGGTGGCTTGGGCAGCAGGGGCTCGACTAGCGCCCATTGTTCCTCTTGTAACTCTTCACGGCGGGCCATCAGTCTCTCCTTGTCCTTAACCTCACTCCCCTTCTACCTTAGTAGACAGGTTTTTGAGACCGCTTCTACACGGATTTCTCCCCCATCAATGCGAAAGATGAACTCGGAATTGCTGCTGGCCGTCTGAAGAATCTCAACATTGCCGTAGTGCATTTGGCGGTGATGATTCGCGCATACGACAATGATGTTTTCCAAGCCTAAACTCCCACCAGTGCTGACCGGATCAACATGATGTGACTCGGTATAGGAGATACCCTTCCTCGTCTTGAATCCCTCCGGGTTCGTACCGAGTTTTTCGCACACCTGACATTTGTGTTTGCGGTAATCTTTCATCCAATCTCCGGCATCTCCACGTTCCACCTCTTTGACCAAGCGCTCTTTTTTAACTGCCGATTTGGCTTGCTGGTACCGCTTATTGAGTTCTGACAGTTCCTTTCTATAGACCTTGCTCGGCTGACTACTGGACAGGACTGAGAACATCTTTTCGGCCTCGGCCTTAAATGTTTTGCACTCAGCGACGTCCAGGTCCTTACCGCACGTCTTAATCAGTTTTTCCTTTAGCCGTGTGCTGTATCTACGCGCATTGGCATCAGACATGTCCGGCAGGTCTTTGGCTGTTACATGGTCATCGTCTAAGCAGATTGCGATGTATTGGTTCAAGCCTTCTCGACTATATGCGATCCGACACTCAGCGTTCACGTTCCACCAACTGCGAGGATTCTGGCGACCCCGCTGGGCCGCGGACGGGTCGAGAGCCTCGAACTGGGGTAGGTTCGCTAAATTGGACGACGTGTCGAGTGCCAAGTGAGTTTTCAGCACGACAATCGGGGTTTTCATTTACAGTTCCTTTTGGCTACAGCATCGCGAATGTCGCACGATTACGATGCTGTAGCCATGATCGAGTTCACATACCAGAACGAACCGTAGGCCGAGTCAGAGTAACGTAATCCGACAGCCTCGCTGATTCCATTGACTGCTCGGACTCACAAATTCCCCACTTCCAACTCCAGCATTTCCCCATACTTCTGGATGGCCTGCTCGCGGAGCGCCGGCAAATGACCGGTGGGGAACAGGCCCTTGGTGCCTTCGTACTCGCGCAGAACCTGGCGGGCCACGGTGACCTTATGCACCTCGGTCGGGCCGTCGGCCAAGCCCATGACGAAGGACTCGGTGATCTGTTTGGAAAACGGCATCTCGTTGGATACGCCTAGCGAACCGTGCAGGTAGAGCGCCCGGCAGGCCACGTCGTGAAAGACTTTGGGCATCTGGGCTTTGACTGCAGCAATGTCTTTACGCACTTTGCGGTAGTCCTTGTACTTGTCGATGCGCCAGGCGGTTTGCAGCACGAGTAGCCGGAATTGCTCGATCTCAATCCAGGAGTCGGCGATTTTTTCCTGGACCATCTGTTTGTTGGCCAGGATTTCGCCCTGGGTTTCGCGCGACAACACCCGCTCGCACATCAGGTCGAACGATTTCTTGACTTGCCCGATGGTGCGCATGGCGTGGTGAATCCGCCCGCCACCCAAGCGCGTCTGGGCGACCTCAAAGCCCTGACCAGGGCCGCCTAAGATATGATCTGCGGGAATCCGCACGTCTTCATAACTGATATAGGCGTGGTCACCCTCGTCTTCGGACTCTTCGCCAATACCGACATTTCGAATGATATTAATGCCCGGTGTGTCTGCCGGCACGACAAACATGGACATGCTCTGATAGGGTGCGGCGTCCGGGTCGGTCACGGCCATGACAATGAGAAAGCTGGCCCAGCGGGCGTTTGAGGAAAACCATTTCTGCCCGTTGATGACCCACTGGTCTCCGTCCCGTTCAGCCTTGCATTTGAACATCTTGGGGTCGGCCCCGGCGTGCGGCTCGGTCATAGAGAAGCACGACACGATTTCGTTGTTGAGCAGTGGCTTGAGAAAACGCTCTTTCAGTTCCAGCGTGCCGTAGTGTGCCAGTATTTCGCTGTTGCCCGTATCCGGGGCCTGACAACCAAAGACGATGGACGCAAAGCGGGAGCGACCCAGTATTTCATTCATGAGGGCGAGCTTGAGTTGGCCGTAGCCGGGGCCGCCCAGTTCCGGTCCCAGGTGACAAGCCCATAGGCCGCGCTGCCTGACCTGCTCTTGGAGTTTGGGCACGATTTTTCTGTTGCGCGGATTCTGAATATCATACGGATTGCCTAAAATATGGTCTAAGGGTTCGACCTCTTCACGGACAAATGCTGTAATCCAATCCAGTTCTTTTTGGAATTCCGGCTCGGTTTCAAAATCCCAGGACATATGCTCCTCCTTTATCGTGGTCGTTTCGCTTGCGTGAGCGCGGCTAGAGTAGTCCCTTGCTCCGCATCTGTCGATGTCCCCCACTTGCTATCTCTTGACATGAGCAGGCTGTTAATACAGTCTTAGCCAAGATTAGCTAGTGGGGCATCTATAATGAAAGTGAATATGCATGAAGCCAAGTCGCAACTGTCACGTTTGGCAAAGCTGGCGTGGCAGGGGGAGGAAGTCATCATCGCCAAGGCTGGCGAACCATATCTGCGGCTAGAGCCGTATCGCCCGCGCAAGGCAGAACGAAAACTAGGTGGGTTGGAAGGTCAGATTTGGATGTCGCCGGATTTTGACGAGGAAGATGAGGAGATCATCGAGATGTTCGAGAACTCGAAGATATTCCCTGACGAGGACGAATAAGCGTGCGCCTGCTTTTGGATACCCATGCCTTGGTGTGGGCGCTCTCTGATGTTCCACGGCTGACCAAGCACGCTCGTACCACTATTGCCGACCCGCACAACGACGTTTTTGTCAGTGCCATTACCGCCTGGGAGATTACGGTCAAGCGAGCGAAAGGGCGCCTTACCGCTCCGGACAATTTGTCAAGCGTGATTGAAGAAAGGGGCTTTGAGCATCTGCCCCTGACGTTCTTTCATGCTGAGCAGGCCGGGCTGCTGCCCCTGCACCACCGCGACCCGTTTGATCGGTTATTAATTGCCCAGGCCCAGGTCGAAGGGCTGACCCTTGTGACCCGAGACCGCCATATCCGCCGCTACGGTGTCCGCATCCTGACGGCGTAAGTGTTCGCGGCCAATTATCTAGCATGGACGAATGGTCACCTCGGTACTGTGGACGCTGGAACTCTCGCCCATATCGGCCCGAATCCCCGGATTCAGGATGTTCACATTGTGACGGTCGGCTTCGAACTTGGGCCAGCGGCCTTTATGTGCCAGGGCCACGCCTCGGGGAACGATAGCGTCAAGCGTCGCGGTCAGCTCAAGCCGGCCGGTTTCATTTTCAAGCCGCACGCGCGTCCCGTCCGTGACCCTAAGCTGCGCCGCGTCGTCCGGGTGCAGAGTGACGCTGGCCCGGCCGGCGCGTTGCTGAATGTTGGCGTCGTTGGCGTATGAATCGTTGAGCCGCCAGCGCGAGGCCGGGCTCAGCAGGCGGAAGCGGTTGTTCGTCGGCTTGGTGTCCGCCCAGGGTTGGGGTACGCGCGGCAGACCCTTTTGTTCGGCCTTGTCCGAGGCGATTTCAACCTTACCGCTGGGGGTATCAAACGTCAGATCTTCGTAGAAAATAAGTGGAGCCTGGCTGATCGACCGCCAGCCCGTCTGTTGGAGGGTGCTAAAGTCACAGCCGGTCTGCATTTCGGTGAGCATCTGGCTGATAATAGACCCGTCCGACTCAAATAACGCTGGTTCTTCAAATCCCATGGCCGCGGCCAGACGGCGAAAAATTTCCTGATTGGGCAGAGACTCGCCCATGGGCTCCCGGGCCTTGGACTGTGCGCCAATGTTGAGGTGAAAATAACTGAAAGTCAGGTCGTCAAATTCAAGGAAGCTCGCCGCCGGCAGCACGATGTCGGCAAAATCCGTGGTGTCGGTGGGAAAACAATCGATTGCCACCGTGAACAGGTCTTCGCGTTTGAGAGCCGCGTGCAGGCGTTGCTGTTGCGGGGCGGAGGCTGCGGGATTGGTATTCCAACACAGAAGGGCCTGTGAGGCGCTCGCATCTTCGAGCCGCTCGGCAAAATCCATATGGCTGATGCGCGGCACTCTCCCCTTTGCCAACGAACTGCCGGCCAGCGCATCAAAGTCCATGCCTGCAATACCGGGGGTGATGTTCAGATAGTAAAAGCCGGCGCCGGGTTTGCCGATATTCCCGGTCAGGGCCGGCAGCAGCCCGCAGGCGCGCATGACGTTGCCGCCGGTGGTTTGGCGCTGCAAACCCTGTCCGACCCACAGCAGGGAAGGGCCGGGTCCGTACAGGTGGGCGGCGCGTTCAATCAAGTCTGCCGGAACGCCGGTTGCCTGCTCTCCCCAGGCGGGAGTACAGGGGGCTAGCAAGGGAAGCAGTTCGTCGTAGCCCACGGTGTGGTCGGCGATGAAGTCGGCCTGAAAAAATCCGTCCCGGTGCAGAACGTGCAGCAGGCTGAATGCCAGGGCCGCATCAGTCCCAGGGAAAGGCTGGAGGTGGAGGTCCGCCTGTTCTGCGGTCTCCGTCCGGATTGGATCGACCACGATCTTCCGGGCGGGGGATTCGGGTAGCCAGTGCTTGTGCGCATGCGGGGCGGAATGGGCCGGGTTCGCGCCCCAGACCAGGATACAACGCGAGTCCGCGGCTGTGCGGGGGTCAAAGCCCACATACGAACTCCCGAACAACAGTCCCCAGGCAACATGGCCGGCCATATTGCAGATGGTGTCGGGTTCGACCTCGGTTGCGCCCAGGCGGTGAAAGAAACGCAGGGGAAACATATAGGCCAGCAGAGACAGCGTGCCGGTGTAATGGGTATGAATAATGGCTTGCGGGCCGGTCGTCTGTGCGATGTCTTGGAGTTTCGAGGCAATGGTTGTGAGAGCCTCGTCCCAACTGATCCGCTCGAACTGGCCGTGTCCTTTGGGGCCGGTTCGTTTGAGCGGGGATAACAGGCGGGCATGCTCGTCCTGCCAGACGCCGTTATAGGCCGTCGCGCATTTGCCGCACAGCGCGCCCCGCGAAACCGGATGGTCCGGGTCACCCAGCACGCGAGTGATTGCTCCGTCTCTGCGCTCGACCACTATGCCGCAGCCGTCATAGCAGTCGCGTGGACAGGTGGTTCGTATACGTTGGTTCATGACTTGCCCCTCCTCTGCAGACCGATGTCGGTGCCGATTCGGCCGTACCCCCCTTTTGTAAACTCCAGCGTTCACATAGGCTAGACCGCTCAAGTAGCAGGAGAGGAGCAGGGATGAGGAAGGTTCAGCTTCTGAGGGGCCGGTTGCGGTGGGGAATATGGACACTCGTCCTGAGCATCGTACTCCACACAGGCTCTCTCGCGCAGGCCAGCCAACTCACCGCACCAGGGCTGGCCGCCAGCGATGGTATGGTGGTTGGCAACGCGGTGGCCTACCCGTTCAACGCGGCGACCGCGCTGTTCCACAATCCGGCCCAACTCAGCTTGGTGCCGAACTCCTTCTCCACTGGGTCGTTCAACATCATGTTCCACCCATCCTATGAGAATAGGCAGGGCATCTTCCTGCCTGACTCTTTGCGCGGGGCGCTGCCGCCCGGCGTCGACCCGGAAGGGTTCCGCGCGTTCAGAGGATTCCGTCCGTCAGCCGACCGCTCCGGGCATTATGACAACACCAGTCGCGAGTTCCCGATAGCACCGAACTTTGGCTATCGGACCGACCGGTTTGCGCCCTTCGCCTTTGGTATCGGTATGTATGGCTCGTTGGGTTTCGCCTTCAACTATGGGGCCGGACCCGAACACGGAGTCCCCAACAATTTCTTTACCGAGTTGGTAGCGGTGTCGCTGGCGCCGTCCCTGTCCTATTCGCTGGCATCGAACCTGCACATCGGCGTCAGTCTCAATCCGACCTATGGACGGCTAAAGACCAAATCGCCCACTCCGCTCGGTCGGCTTGACCTCGATGTACGTGGGCCGGGCGTATTCGGGACTGTCGGGGTGATGTATCAACCCACGGACCGCCTCAACCTGGGGCTGACGTATAAGACGCCAGGCAAAATCTGGATGTTCGGCAACGCGCGCGTTGACGGGATGGGCGACGACGCCACGGTCTATTTTAATATCCCGCAGAACGTCAAGTTCGGCTTTGCATACCGAATCACCGACCGTCTGACGTTTGCCGGTCAGGCGCGCTGGAGCCATCTGTCCGTGTTCGATGAGACGCGCGTCCGGTTCGAGCAGTATACTGCGCTGAATCAACCCGCGGTGGGGCAGGCCAAGGACCGCTGGCGGATGGGTGCCGGGTTCACCTATCAAGTGTCCGAAAACTTCATGCTCGGTGTCGGATTCTCGCATGAGCCGTGGGCCATCAAGGATGAAGCGCTCAAGCCCACGCTGGCTGACAATACCGATTATATGGTTGCCTTCGGAGGCCAGTACACACATGGACTGTGGATTTTCGACCTGATCGGTGGTATGGGCAGCCTCGAGCCACGGCGTGCGGATGTTCGAGAAAACCCTGCTTTCCCCGGCCGTTACGATTTAGGTATGAACGTCTTCGGGTTTCAGGTCACGCGCCTGCTTGGACCATCTGAAACGGAAGCCACGGGTGATCCCGCGCCGGCGATAAGCATGGCTTCGTACCGGGACTATGCGGAATCTGCCCGTTACTCTATTGCCGCGTCTCAGGGCAAGCGGAATCCCGAGCGCGATCTCCTGAGTGACCCAGGTCAGGGCGAAGCACTCCTGGATGCGTTGATTGCGAAACTCTCGCGCAATCGTTGCACCATTATGCCCCGGTCCGAATCCGAGCGCATGTTCGCGCTCTCGGACAAGGAGCGCCAGCGGTGGTGCCGGCGCTGGGACGACCTGCGGCCGGCGTAAGATCTCCCTGTCGCGTACTGGCTCCCCAACAGAGCGAACGAGACGAGACGGCTAGTTGGAGCAACGAGTATGTACGCCTGTTTTCGTCGGGCTAATGGACTGCTGGTATTCTTTGCCACATTCGCCCTCGTCCCGCCTCACGCTCAAGCCGGGGAATGTGGACGGTTGTGTGACCGGGAATTCTGGAAATCAGCCACGCCGGTAAGACTGCCTTTGACCTGATGCAGGAGAATGACAAGCTGAAAGGTACGGATGCGTATTGGCCGCTGAACGATTTGCGATTTGAGTGAAGGTTGTTCGCCCTAGACCTTCTTCCTTCTATCTGGACAGTTATGAAGAATCCAGGATTGCCCGCTGTTCTCTGGGAGATGCTTGACCAGCGACTTTGGTATGCGACCGGGCGCGATGGGCTACGCGGGATAATAGCGACTGACCAGATAATGACTAAGGGTCACCGTTATAAAGATTCATTTGCGCATAATTTGGAGGAAACAGCGGCTTATACCAGGCGTGGAAGCTGGTCATAAGGATCCGGCACCTCTTCGTACCTTGAAAGAGGCGCTTTAGCTATAGATCGCTACAATCTGCATATTTTTGAGCGCTACGAGGAAGTCAACGACGGTCTTCTTCTGCGGATAAGTGAATTTGAAAATTCGCTCCCTCCAGCTCCACCAGAGAATCCAATAATCGCCACGCTTAACGCGGGGAGAAGAAGAGTATCAGCCTGACCTTAATGTCTTTCTATATTGATCGATACTCGCTTGTCCCTTCTCATATTTTTCGCTAGCCTCAATGCCATGTTGGATTGGTCGTCCTGCCCCGCGGTCGAGCGCGTACCTGGGAGAGTGAATGGAGCGTGGGTCTTTCGAGGAACTCGTGTCCCGGTGAAGGCACTCTTTGAGAATCTTGAAGATGGGACATGTATTGATGATTTCTTACGCTGGTTTCCTGGCGTCATGCGTCAGCAAGTCGAAGCCGTACTCAACCATACTCAGCAAAGCCTCCAGACTGAGACAAAGTAAATTTCATGCGGGTACTGTTTGATCAGGGTACCCCGGTTCCACTGCGTCGTCACCTTGCTTTCCACGTTGTTGCCACTGTCTTCGAAAAAGGGTGGAGTACGCTTCAGAATGGAGAACTGCTCAGCACTGCTGAGTCCGAAGGGTTCGAGGTCTTGGTCACTACGGATCAGAGTCTGAAGTACCAGCAGAACCTGAAGAATCGCCAGATCGCTGTTGTGGTACTTATGACCACCAGTTGGCCTCGGATTGAAAGAGCGGTTAATCGCGTCGTTGCCGCTCTTAATTCAGTAAAACCAGGCGGATATATGGAAGTGGAGTTCTAACGCATAGGAGCGCTCCCTTACCGTTCCCCCCTATACAACACTCCCTGATCGTGCAGCGTGTGAATCGTGTCCGAAGAGCGACCCAAGTACTGGCTCAGTACCTCGTCGTTGTGCTGACCGAGCAGGGGAGCCTGGAGGTCGAGTTCGTCCGGGAAGGCCGAATACTTGAACGGAAAACCCGGAATGGTGACATCGCCAAGAATCTGATCCGGCACCTGCCGGACCATTTTGCGGGCAATGAAATAGGGGTGGGAGACCGTCTCCTCAATGGATAACACCGGGCCGGCAGGAACCCGGTGGTCAGCCAGGGCCTTGAGCGCGGCCTCATCGCTTGAAAACGATTGCAGCCAGGCCTCGATCAGGGCGATCAGCTCTTTTTGATTTTGGCCGCGTGCCTTGGCGGTGGCAAAACGCGGATCGTCGACGAGTTCCGGCTTGCCCAGGGCTTTGGCTACGTTCGGCCACTGGCGGTTCAGGGCGAGAATTACACAATAGCCCTGCCGGCTTTTGAACACGCCCAGCGGACAGGAGGCATAATGATGGGTGCCAAAACGCATGGGTTTGTATTTGCCGTTACTGGCGGCAAAAGCCTGCACTTCAACCGACTGCATATGGTAGAGGGCATCGACCATGGAGATATCAACGTGCTGGCCCTGGCCGGTGCGGTCCCGGTGCAGCAGGGCGTAGCCGAGGGCGCCAAAGGCACTGACCCCGGCTATGCCGTCGGCGATGGCTACGCCGACAAAACGTGGCGGTCCGTCCGGGTCACCCGTCATATGCATAATGCCGGAGAAGCCCTGGGCGATATAATCGTAGCCGGTCAGATGGGACAGGGGGCTCTTCCGGCCAAAGGCAGAGATGGAACACATGACCAGACCGGGATTGATCGCCTTGAGTGTCTCGTAATCCAGGCCGCGCCGTTCCATCACCCCAGGCCCGTAGTTTTCAATGACGACATCAACATGGGGGATGAGCGCCCGAATCAGCTCGACGCCTTCCGGTCGTTTGAAATCAATACACAGGCTCTTCTTGCCGCGGTTCTGCTGAATGAAGTAAATGCTGCGGTTGTCTTTCACAAAGGGCAGGGAACGCGCCGGGTCGCCGCCCGTGGCCTGTTCGACTTTGATGACGTTCGCTCCGAGTTCGGCCATGAGCCGGGTTGCCGTCGGACCGGCCAGATACTGGGTGAAGTCGAGCACGGTCGTACCGGCCAATATGGATGGTTGTGCGTCTGCCATGGCAGTCCTCCCTTTTGCTGAGCGACTGTATAGCGGAAAGCGAGGCATTCGCGAAGGGGCAGCCGAGACGTGCGCTTGTCGAACCGACGCCGAGGCTATAGGAAAGAGCCCAGGTTTTTCAGCTTAATTTTTTGACGGAGGAGAACATCATGAAAGTCGGACTACTCGTTCCTAATCTTGGACCCTTAGCCACCGGACCCGGCTCGGTTGATGTGGTGACGACCATTGCCATGAAGGCGGAAGAGCTTGGCTACGACGCTCTGTGGGTGGCCGACCATGTGGTCCTGCCGATGCACATCAAATCCCGTTACCCGTATAACGATACCGGTGAGTTCCCGGCCAATCCTGCCGACGGTTTTCTTGAACCCTTGTCGCTTCTGGGCTATCTGGCCGGCGCCACCAAACGGGTCCGGCTGGGAACCTGGGTGCTCGTGCTGCCGCACCGCAACCCGATTGTCACGGCCAAAATGTTCGCCACCCTGGACGTGCTGTCGCGGGGACGCATGATGCTGGGGGCCGGTATCGGCTGGATGGAGGAAGAGATCAGTCTGCTCGGCGCGCCGTTCAATAAACGTGGCAAGCTGAGCGACGAGTATCTGCGGGCCATGCGCGAGCTGTGGACCAATCCCGACCCGCAGTTTGACGGCGAGTTCTGTCAGTTCAGCGACATTAAATGTGAGCCCAAGCCGGTGCAGAATCCGTTGCCGGTGTGGATTGGTGGACATTCCGCCCGTGCGATGCGACGAGTGGTCGAGTATGGTGATGGCTGGGTTGCGGTGGCCAGAAGTTACGAGGGCTTCAAAGAAGGGGTGGAGATGATCAGAGTTGCGGCAGACAAGGCCGGACGGGATATGAGTAGCATCCAAATTTTAGTCGCCCCATCCTATGCCACCTCGGTTGATACATTCATTGGGGAGACCAAACGCTATCAGGACCTGGGCTATGACTCTTTTCTTGCTCCATTGCCGCTATGGAGCGACAAACTGGAAGAGGGTGTGGGATTCATGGAGGATTTCGCGCAAAAAGTGACCTTAGAGTCGTAGCGCTAGAGCGGTCTCAATATCATTGACTATCATGCGTGCGCTCCACTGGGACGGACACAACCTGCGGGTGCAGGAGCAGCATCCTGTCCCGCAGGCGAGCGATGAGCGGGCACTGGTTCGCGTCCGACTGGCCGGAGTATGTTCGACCGATTTACAGATACTCAAGGGCTATATGGCCTTCCAGGGCATACCGGGGCATGAGTTTGTGGGCGAGGTCCATGAAGGACCGACCGAATGGATGGGTAAGCGGGTGGTGGCCGAGATCAATTTCGGCTGCGGCCGGTGTGAGGCGTGCGAGCGCGGCATGCAGCGCCACTGCCCAGCCCGCCAGGTCATGGGTATCCTCGACGCGGACGGTAGTTTTGCCGAATATCTGGCCGTGCCGCTTGCCAATCTGCATCCCGTTCCTGATTCCGTTTCCGACGAAGCTGCGGTTTTCACCGAGCCGCTTGCGGCCGCGTTTGAAATCCTGGAGCAGATATCTCTCCAACCTGGGATACAAACGGTCGTGCTCGGTGATGGCAAGCTGGGTTTGCTGTGCGCGTTTGTGCTGCACCAAGCTGGTGCGGCGGTGACCATTGTCGGTCGGCATGACCCAAAACTTGCCTTGGCGAGAAAGGTCGGCATGCGAGCGGTGAACCTCTCCGACTGGCAAGCCCAAGCCGCCGATCTGGTGGTTGAAGCAACCGGCTCGCCCGACGGCTTACAGCGTGCCCTAGCAGCCGTCCGTCCCCGTGGCACGCTCGTGCTGAAAAGTACGCTTGCCGAGGACCATACGCTCTCGCTGGCACCACTCGTCATAAACGAGGTCACGGTGGTCGGCTCGCGCTGCGGCCGCTTCCCCCCAGCCCTGGAGGCCTTGGCTCACACCCGGATTCCGGTTACCGCCCTGATTGAGGCGACCTACCCGCTTGCCGCCGGTCTACAGGCACTCAACCACGCCGCCCGGCGCGGAACTCGTAAGGTGCTGCTGCGCGCCGCTTCCGGCACTGACTAGCCAGGACTTCAGAACTCGTGCTGCATCTCATAAAAGCGGCTATTCGACCTGCCATATCTCGGCAGAAACGGGCAGGACGGTTTACAGTCGCTCCGTTTCGGGGCTAGACTATTTCCCTGTTAAAAAGGAGGCCTCGCCTATGGATAAAAAGATGCTGATCGGAGTCGGGCTCCTGGCTGTGGTGATCATTGTTTCCTTGGAATGGCTCCGTTCCGGCCCCTCATCGGATGTCCCGCCGGAAGTAATACAGCGGGATATTTTTATTGGGGCGGCTGGCTCGGGCGATATGGAGACCATGCTGGAGATGCTGGACCAAGGCGTGGACATCAACGTCCATGCCCCCTTCGGTGGTCCGACGGCGCTCATTGTTGCTGCGCGGTTTGGCCATATTGCCATTGTCGAAGCGCTGCTTGCGCGTGGCGCTGAGGTCAACGCCGAGGATAACTATGGCCAGACGGCACTCTATTTTGCCAAGAAAAACAGCAAAACCAGAGTGATTGAACTGCTGGAAGCCGCAGGCGGAACCTCGCCACCAGTCGAACAGGTGGATGCACAGCCGTCGATGAGCGATGTCTGAAGCCTCGCGGACCAGTACTGATTGACCTTGGCCTATGAGCAGGATAGGACGACTCTCGTCAGGGTGGAGTGCGACCGCTCTCGTTATCTCAAGAACAAAGAAAACGTCTCGCCGATAAGGAGGAGTATTATGGCGGCACCTGTGTATGTGCTTGGTGGGCATCAGACTGACTTTGCTCGCAACTGGATGAAAGAGGGGCACGATATTGTCGATATGATCAAAGAAGCGGTATCGGACGGCTTCTCATCAACGGAGATTGATCCGAAGGAGGTCGATGTCGCGCATGTCGGCAATTTCGCCGCGGAACTTTACTGCAAGCAGGGGCATCTCGGTGCCTTCCTGGCGGAAATCGACCCGGCCCTGTCAGGTATTCCCACCGCCCGACACGAAGCCGCCTGTGCCTCGGGCAGTATTTCCATGCTGATGGCCTCGGCGGAAATTGAAGCCGGCCGGTATGATCTCGCGCTGGTCGTCGGGGTTGAGCAGATGAAGACCGTTGACCCGGCCACGGGCGGAGATTTTCTCGGAACCGCGGCCTGGTACGACCAGGAGGCCAAGGGGGTAGAGTTTGCGTTTCCTAAGCTGTTTGGCCAGCTCGGCGATGTGTATGAAGAACGTTATGGGCTGCGGGAAGAGCATCTCACTCGGATTGCCGAGGTGAATTACTCAAACGCCCGCCGTAACCCCCGAGCACAAACCCGTGGCTGGTTTTCGGACGAATCGCAGAATTTGGACTCTGGGAAGTATGGAAATCCAGTAGCCGGCCGGCTGCGGGTGCGCGACTGCTCCCAGGTCACAGACGGTGCTACGTCTATTCTCTTAGCCTCGGAATCCTTTGCCAAAAAATACGCTGAACGGAGAGGGCTGGCTTTGGCGAGTCTGCCCCAGATTCTAGGCTGGGGTCACCACACCGCACCGATCAAGTTTGACACCAAAATCGCCCAGAGCAAGGGTAACCCTTATGTGTTGCCCCACACACGGCAAGCGATTGTGGATGCCTTCCAACGGGCTGGCCTGTCCGATATCTGGCAGGTGCAGGGCATTGAGACTCACGATTGCTTTACCACCTCCGAGTATATGGCCATCGATCATTTCGGTCTCACCAACCCGGGCGAGTCGTGGCGCGCCATTGAGGACGGCGTGATTGAATTTGGTAGCAAGCTGCCAATCAACGCCAGCGGAGGGTTAATCGGCTGCGGGCATCCGGTTGGCGCAACCGGGACGCGGCAGGCTCTGGACGCCTTTCGTCAGGTGACGGAAACGGCCGGGGACTACCAGATCGAGGGCGCGAAGAAAATCGCGACCCTGAATATTGGCGGCTCGGGCACGACCAGCGTGGCCATGGTCATTGGCTCCTAGCCCGTGAGAGTACGGAGAAACCCATAGTGAGAGGGGCAACCGGTCGCCCCTCTCAGCGTCCGACCGGATAGACAATCAGCCGCCGAAACGGCTCTTCCCCTTCGCTGTGGGAAATCAGGCCGTAGCTCTTCACCACTTGGTGCTGCAAGCGTCGCAGCCGTGCGCGTTGCGGCGCAAGCTCACACTGCTCGTTCTGGGCAATCACCCGCTGCACGCCGGCTTCTGCTTCCGCCAGTGCAGCCCGATCTTCGGGAAATTCCTCGCTGAGATGATCGCGGAGGAATTTCTCCATTTGCGAGGCCGTATCACTCCGCAAGGCGTAGAGCGGCATGCCGCGTTCGACCAGCAAACGGAGCGCTTTTGGTTGACGTTTGGCTTGGCCTCTCACTGTGAGAATAGCATCGGCGTACGTGGGCTGGTCGACAATCCGAGCCGGGACATCGAGCGCGTGGATGGCGTGTTCGAGCCGGTGTCGATTAATGCCATAGGGATAAATCCGCAGGACCCGGTGCTGCGCCCCCTGGGGAGGAGTGGCGGTATTGTCCTGGACTGCAGAACCGGCCTCCGTCAACTGCTCGGTTGTAATGCTGCCGTCATCCTGGCGGGTTCGTATCTCCAGGCTGGAACTCCAGCCCCGTAATAAGCCGTCAACCGCGGCTGCCACGTCGGGGTGTACGGCAAAGCGGTGCCGCGTGTGGATTTCAATCAGTACGTCAAATGTTGGCGGCGCCTTCCGTTCCTGTACGGTCTTTTGGGTCCGCCGTCGCCGAGCTTCGTCGTCGCCCAGGGTGACCGACTGCACGCCGCCAACGAGGTCGGCCAGGGTCGGGTTGAGGACGAGGTTCTCCAGCGTCCCGCCATGCGCCGTGGCAATCAGCCGGACGCCGCGCTCGGCAATCGTCCGCGCAGCTTCGGCCTCGGCTTCCGTCCCGATCTCATCCACCACAATGACTTCGGGCATATGATTTTCGACCGCTTCGATCATGACTTGATGCTGACGGTCCGGTGAGGGGACCTGCATCCGACGGGCACGCCCAATAGCGGCGTGGGCAATATCTCCGTCGCCGGCAATTTCGTTTGAGGTATCCACGATGACGACCCGTTTGCCGTCCTCGTCGGCCAGCACGCGGGCCGCCTCGCGCAGTAAAGTGGTTTTGCCAACGCCTGGTGGGCCTAAGAGCAGGATGCTCTTATCCGGTTGGTGCACCAAGTCCTGTACGATGTCGAGTGTCCCGAACACGGCTCGTCCGACCCGGCAGGTCAGCCCGATGATGCCGCCCGTGCGGTTGCGGAGCGCGGAGATGCGGTGCAGGGTGCGCGGAATACCGGCCCGGTTGTCGTGGCTGAACGCTCCGATGCGTTCCACCACAAAGGCAATGGTCTCGGTATCGGCCGGCTCGGCAGCCAGATCGGTGGTCTTAGCAACATAGCGCGCCTCGGGCGGGCGGCCCAGGTCGAGGATGACTTCCAGCAACTCGTGCAGGGCGCTCTCCCGCAACACGGCCTGACGCAGCATCGGCGGAAAAACCTCCAGCAGTAGCTCGATGTCGTCAACTGTTTCCAGACTCATAGCTCGGCGCGAAACATCACTGCTGGTCGGGATACATGCCGTCGATCTCAGCTCGTCGCGTTTGCAACACTGTTCGGCGTTTGACCTTGAGGGTGGGCGTCAATTCGTTACTGGCCTGCGAGAACGGTTCGGCCAGCAGGGCGAACTGGCGGGGCTGGGCGTGCCGCGGCAGGCTATCGTTGACCGTTTCAAAACACTGCTGAAACAGCGCGCGAATAGTGGGATGATCCAATACATCTGGCCATTCGCCGCTCACCCCGTGCGTATTGGCCATGATCTCCACAAACGCTCGGTCGGGCACCAGCAGTATGGTCAGATAGGGACGCTGGTCGCCAATCAGACATGCCTCTTCGACCAGCGGCTCCTGGCGAAAGCGCCCCTCAATAGGCTGCGGCGCGACGTTCTCGCCCTGCGAGGTGATGAGCAGGTCTTTCTTGCGGTCGGTAATGGTCAGAAAGCCCTGGGCGTCGAGGGCTCCTATGTCGCCGGTGTGCAGCCAGCCCTCGGCGTCCAGGGCTGCGGCCGTGTCCTCCGGCCGGTGGTAATAGCCGGCCATAACGTTCGGCCCGCGTACGCACACCTCTCCGTCGTCGGCAATACGAACCGATACCTGGGGGAGCGGCGTTCCCACGCTGCCGACCCGGTTCCGATCCGGCGTATTACAGGCCACGACCGGCCCGGCCTCGGTCAGACCGTAGCCCTCGTAGACAGGAATACCTGCGCCATAAAAAAAGCAGGCCAAGTCCGCGTTGAGCGGAGCGCCGCCCGACACCAGAAAGCGAATCCGTCCGCCGAGTGCCGCACGTAGCGTGCGGAACACCAGACGGTCGGCCAGAGGGTGTTGCAGGCTGAGCGGAAAGGGTAGGGCGGCGGTGCCGGAGGTGTTGGCCGTGCGAATCCGGCCGACCGATCGTCCAACCTCCAGCGCCCAGCTCAGAATTTTCTGTTTCACAAAGGGCGCGTTTTCTCTTTCGCCCAGCAGGTGCTGATAGACCCGTTCCAGCACCCGCGGCACACAACACAGTATGGTTGGCCGGACCGCGGCCAAGTCGTCGGTCAGGCTGGCGATTCCGCCGCCGTAGGCTATGGTGCCGCCGGCGCGCAAACTTGTGTAGAGCCCGCCGGTACGCTCGAACCCGTGCGACAGGGGCAGAAAGGACAGGAACAGGTCCTCTTCGCTCAGCGGCAGGACCGCTGCCGCATCCTCGGTGTTAGCCAGCATATTGGTGTGGCTCAGCATGACGCCCTTGGGTCGGCCGGTCGTGCCCGAGGTGTAGATGATGGTTGCCAGACCGGGGTCGGACACCGGCTGGGCCGGTTCGGTGCCGTGCTCGCCACTGGCCAACAGGTCTGTCAGGCTGAGCGCGGTGAGACGGCTCGGCAAGCCGATGTCCGGTACGGAATCCGCGTCGAGATGGATGACTTGCTGAAGGCTCGGTACCTCGGACGCAATCTGGGCGGTCTTTTGCCGTTGGTCATCGCCGGCCACGGCCAGCACGCTCGCTTCGGCATCGTTGAGGATATAGGCCAGGTCGTCCGGCGGGCTGGTCAGGTAGAGCGGTACGTCTGCCCCGCCCAGATACAGACAGGCCAGATCGATCAGCGGCCATTCGGGGCGATTGTCGGCCAGAATGGCCAGCCGGTTGCCCGGCTGAAAGCCCAAAGCCGCCAGCCCACGGGCGGCGGAAACAATCTGGTCGCCAAACTGCTGCCAGGAAATGTCTTCCCAAGCATTATCGCGCTTGCGCAGAAAAACGCGTCGTGAGCCGTACCGCGCAGCCCGGTCAAGAATCATGCTGACCAGTGAGGTGTCGCCCATGTTTCAATCCCCGCAACCGAAGAACTGAGCGTAGCGGAACTGCGTATCAGGCCACGACCTGTTTCAGGAACTGGGACAGGTCCGCGTTGAAATCCGCAGGACTTTCCAACTGATAAAAATGGCCAATATTTTTCAGGATTTTGATCTGAGCATTGGGGATATTGTCGGCCAGGAATTGGTTGGCCTCGACCGGTGTGGCCTGATCTTCTTCACCGGCAAAAATGACGGTCGGCTTGGTGATATTCTTGAGTTGATCCGAAATATTCCACTGAAAGACCCCGTTCGGGTCGGTCGCGTTGGCAAAAAAGACCTGCTCGGTAAAATTTTCATCCACCGCGAAACAGGACTTCATCAGATCCAGAATTTCCGGCTTGTCCTGTTTGGTCTTCGCCGCGACCGCGCCCTCAATCAGGCCACCGAACGCGCCGTTGAGGTCTTGCTGAAAGGCTTGCATAGCCTCGGGCGGCATGCCGGCCCCGAGGTTGGTTCCGCTGCTGATAATGGCCGTGCCCAAGACGCGGTCCGGAAAGTCGAGGTTGAACTGCATGGCAATCATACCGCCAATCGAATTGCCGACCAGGATGGCCTGCTCGTTGCCGGTAGCGTCAAGAATGGCGGCAACGTCAGCGGCCATCTCGGGAATGGCATAGCCGGACTCGGGCTTATCCGAACGCCCGTGGCCGCGATGATCGACCGTAATGCACTGATAATCCCGGGCAAACGAGAACGTCTGAAAATACCAAATATAGCCATTGGTCGAAAACGGATGCAGAAACACAATCGGCGTTCCTGACCCGTAGCTTTCGTAATACACATTTACACCATCTCGATGGACATGCGGCATAGCGGCCTCCTTTAGTGTGTGATTCTCTCGGCCCCGCTGTATCATACCCCCAACGCCTTGACGAGGGTGTACGGGTATGTGAGAAAAACGGAGGAGGGCCGACCAGTACGGCGGGTGCTTGCCCAGAGTACGGTCAGGCAACAAAGCGCAAAGAAGGAGGATCGGATGGAGATTACGACTGAGCGCATTCATATCAATGTCAACGCGCAGACTATGAACGGCTATATGGTCCGGCCGGCGGACTCGACACCCCGGCCGGCCGTGCTCGTCTTTATGGAAATTTTTGGCGTGAATTCCCATATTCGGGATGTCACCGAGCGCGTGGCAAAGGAAGGTTATGTCGCGCTGGCGCCGGACTTCTTTCATCGAACCGGCCCCGGGGTGGAATACGGATATGACGAGGCGGGCATGGAGGCGGGTATTAAACTCCTTGGCCAACTCAAAGCGGACGAAATGGCGGCTGATGCGCTGGCGGCCGTTTCGTTTCTCAAACGCAAGAATTTTGTGATCGGTAATAAAATCGGTGCCATGGGCTTTTGTGTTGGTGGGCATATGACCTATTTAACCGCGTGTGAAACCGATGTGGTCGCGGCGGCCAGCTTTTATGGTGGCGGGATCGCCGGAGAGCAAGGCTTTGGCGGTCAGCCGTCAACCGTGGGCCGGACCGGGCAAATTGAAGGCCGCATGCTGTGCCTGTTTGGCGGGAAGGATGCCCATATCCCCATGGCCGAGGTGGACACGGTGCGAGACGCCCTCGAATCCAACGATATTCCGCATGAAGTAGTGGTCTACCCCGAGGCCGACCACGGGTTTTTCTGCGATCAGCGCGGGTCGTATAATGAGGCCGCAGCGGCTGACGCCTGGGAGCGGGTGAAAGCCTTGTTTGCGGAAGAACTTGGCTCGTAGCGGGCTGTTTATTGGTCGCTGTTTGGAGAAACAAGGGCGCACAATCGTGCGCCCTTGTTCTTTGACAATAGAGAGTCGTCTGACAAAAGGGAGAGTCATGATGGGCAGCCTTGATGGAAAAGTCGCAATTATCACTGGGGCAGGGCGTTTGCGCGGGATCGGCCGGGCCGCGGCCCTGGCCCTGGCTGAACTGGGAGCTGACCTTGTTGTCACCGGAACCGGACGCGATCCTCAGCACTATCCGGAAGATGAAAAAGCCGTAGGCTGGCGGGATATTGAGAGCACGGCCGAGCAGGTGCGGGCCGCTGGCCGGCGGTGTGTGCCGCTGGTTGCCAATGTCACCGACAGTGCAGCGGTGCAAGACACGGTCGATACCACGCTCAGGGAGTTCGGACGGATCGATATCTTGATGAACAATTCGGCTTTTGCGCGTGGGCCGGACCGGGTGCCGCTGACCGAACTCTCCGAAGACGTGTGGCGAAAAGTCCTCGATATCAAGCTCACCGGCAGTTTTTTGATGAGCCGGGCCGTGGTGCCGACCATGATCCAGCAAGGCCAGGGGGGAAGTATCCTGAACATCTCGTCCATTGCTGGCAAAAAGGGCAACCCGAATATGGTGGCCTATTGTACGTCAAACTTCGGGATTCAGGGCTTTACCCAAGCCCTGGCCATGGAATTGGCCGCGCATAATATTCGGGTCAATGCTGTGTGTCCGGGTATAATTGATACCTCGCGTATGGACGACCTCGGGCGGGAGGAAACCTGGAACAAAACGGTCCAGCAGTTGATCCCCCTGAAGCGGCCCGGTTCCGATACGGAGATTGGAAAATTCCTGGCCTATCTGTGTACGCCTGAAGCCTCGTATATTACCGGTCAATCTCTCAATATTGACGGCGGCGTAGTGATGTGGTGATGCGTCCCGCGACCGCTTAGGTGTCCGGCAGAACGTGAAACCGGAGAGGGGACTACACCTTACTGTCAACCAGCTTGACCGACAGCATATCCCGTCTGGCATCAACGTAGTTGATACTGACTTGGACCGGGGTGCCGAGGGGCAAGGGTGGTGCGTTGTTAATGGGGACGAACAGGAGCGTCTCGTCCAACTCGATAAAGAGTCGGCGGTTCTGGGCACGGACGACTTGACCGCTGACAACTTCCCCTTGTCGTCCCTCAAGTAAACGCAGTAACCAGAAGCGTGTGCTCTCGCGCTCGCAGCGGCGGGCATCGCCAATAGCGGCTTGGGCACTGGCCGCCACAACCTGAAGCTGGCTGTCCTGAAACAGGGCGGTGCCACGCGCAAGATGATGCTTGATCTGGTGATGCATCTGGAGGTCCGTATAACGCCGGAGCGGAGAGGTCGCCTGGGTATATAACGGCAGTCCTAAGGCGGCGTGCGACTCCGGCTGAGTGCCGAGTTGGGATGGAGACATCAGACGCCTGGCAGCGTGGACATAGGTTTGCCGGGTGGGAAAATCGGAGCGGTCTGGAATCGTGTCATCCGGCGGCGGCTGGCCGATATAGAGCGCGGGGAGGTGGTTGGTATGGCAATAGCGGGCGGCTGTTTCGTTGGCCATGATCATGCATTCGCTCACAAGACTACGGGAAGGTGAGTTATAGCTGAGCAAGGTCGTGGTGATTGCTCCATTTCTGACCTTAATTTTGACCTCGTCTCCGTCAATCACAATGGCTCCCTGGGCGAGACGTTGCTCCTTCCGTCTCTGGGCGAGTCGGGCGAGGTGCCGCAGGGTCGAGCGATAGGGAGCCGTGCTGCCTTCGACTAAGGCCGCATCCGCTTCAGTATAGGACAGGCGATGGGTTACCCGGACGATGCTACGGGTGATGCGTTCGGGGTGGAGTTGCCCGGTGTCATCAATATGGACAAAAAAGCTGAGTGCGCGGCGCTCCGCCTGCGCAACCAGACTGGCCTTATCCTCGCTGATGACCGGTGGCAGCATCGGGAAATTGCCGCTCGGCAGATAAATGGTCGTGCCGCGCGCCAGGGCGGATTTGTCGATGATGCTGCGCGGAGGAACATAGGCACCAGCATCGGCAATATGGATGCCGATGAGGAGCTTCCCGTCTCGCTCGGTCAGGCTGAGTGCGTCGTCGATCTCGTTCGTATCAGCGTCGTCAATCGTCAGCGTCTCCAAGGGAGTCAGGTCTTCCAGGTTGTCCTGTTCGCTCCTGTCTGCCGTGTCCGCCGAAAAGACGGAGAGGTCGTTCGCCGCTTGGAGGGCTTCCTCAGAAAAACACGTTGGAATGTGATAACGCAACAGGCAAAGCTCTTCGTCCGGCTGCCAGATACCGATGTGGACGAGCAACTGAAATGCGGCGTCCCAGGGCTGTCCCTTGCCCTGAAAGCCAATGGCCTTCAAGAGTTGCAGGGCTTGGGGCCGTTTGTCATATCCCTCGCCATATAAAGCCAAACCCTGGATCAATGACAGAAATTGCCTATGGCCTGGGGGTGGTTCACCTGCGGGACGACCTTGGAGTTGCGCTTCCATCCAGGTGAGGAAGGCGTGTTGCTCCTGAGCCTTTTCATGTTCCCGCTGCTGCTGAAGCAGGCGCTCTTCCACGCTCCGCACGTCTCGTGGAGAAAAGGAGCCGGCCTGTTTTTCCTTAAAATACAGAGACTGGCTCCAGAGGGCATCAAGGACCCCAGCCATGGCGAACGACTCATCAGCAGAAACAATGAATTCGGCCAGTTCTTGCCAGGTGAAGACCGCAGTATGGTCCGCTTCCAACAGTTCCCACAGCTCTTTGAGATCCGTCGTCTGGGCGTGCTGCCGTATAGTATCGCGCAGCTCGCCGAGGCGTCTTTTGCGATCTACGGGAGACTGGTCGAGTGGAAACGTTGCTCGACAATCAAAAAAAATACGATCCCTGGATACGGTCTGTTTTTTGGCACTCTCCCCGAGGAGTTCCAGAGAACCCTTTCCTGATGCGCTGATTTTTTGAACAACGCCGAGCGCAAGTTGCCCACGTTCACGATAAACAACGACGGATCCAGGCTGCATAAGGGTTTCAATCTTCTTGCGTATCGTACTGCGTGGGTTGCGAGTTCTGAAACAGGTATTCTACATATCTGTTCGGATTGACCAGAGAAATACCCTCTGGGGCTGAGGTGAGGGCAGTATCAAAAAGAGTTGTCTTCGGGCATGGATGTCTGCCGGTTGCCCGAACTGCTATACTAGCCGGACGTTTGGGTCATATTCTCATTAAGCGGGAGGCGTTGATGCGCGACTATGTTCTCTACCATGCCCATTGCTCGGACGGCTTTGGGGCGGCCTGGGCAGCCTGGAAGCGACTGGGCGAGACGGCGACCTATGTGCCGGTTCGTCACGGCGTCCCGCCACCGCCTCTCCCGGACTGCGCTCGCCTCTTCCTGGTTGATTTCGCCTATCCGGCAGAACAACTCGTGCAACTGAGGGAGAACGTTGCCCATATCACCATCCTGGATCATCATAAATCGGCCCAGGCCGCACTGGCGGATATCCGGGAGCAGCCGCCGCGATTCGAGATTGACCAGGCGCCTCCGGGTCTGTTTGCGCTTTTTGATATGGATGAATCGGGTGCAACTCTGGCGTGGCAGTATTTTCATCCCGGGACGGACTGCCCGGAACTCCTACGCTATATTAAAGACCGGGACCTCTGGCAGCACGCCTTGCCGGGCAGTCAGGCCATCAATGCAGCCATCCGAAGCTATCCGTACGATTTTACAGTCTGGGCGGAAAAATTAGCCGCGGCAGATGCCACGGCGCAGCTTCTTGCGGACGGCGAGGCGATTCTGCGTAAACAAGCCCACGACATAGAAGAACTGATGGCCGCCGTGATGTGGATGGACCTGGGCGGCTACTGGGTCCCTGTCGTCAATGCCACTGGGAACACCTCTGAGCTGGGTAATCGGTTATGCGAGGTATTCCCCGAGGTGGCGTTCAGTGCCAGCTATCGGGATACGGCCGAGGACCGACGGGAGTGGAGTCTCCGCTCGGTGGGAGATTTCGATGTCAGTGCGATTGCCAAGCGCTACGGTGGAGGCGGACATCGGAACGCCGCCGGCTTTCAAACCTCGCGGCCGCCTCTACTCGTCGAGACTCTATAAGCTCGGACAGACACGGTCTCGGGCAGGGGTGTTGGGCTCGGTATTCTACGCTATAGTGGCCCGACTTGAGCGGCGTTAGGAAACACCCGGAACATCGATGTATTATGGCCGAGCTGAAAGTCAAAATCCTCAACAGTATGCAGGACGTGGGGCGGGAGGAGTGGGATGGTCTGCTCGGGGCGGGCTCACCGTTTCTCGAATGGGACTGGTTGGCGTGTTTGGAAGAGTCAGACTGCGTCCGCGCGAAAACCGGTTGGCAGCCCCAGCACTTGGCGGTCTATGACGGAACGCGCCTGCTCGCGGCGTGTCCGATGTATCTCAAGGGGCACAGCATGGGAGAGTTTGTCTTTGATCACTCCTGGGCTGATGCGGCCCACCGCGCCGGGATCAATTATTATCCCAAGATTTTAGTGGCGTCCCCATTCTCGCCGGCCACGGGCGTGCGGTTTCTGACCGCAGAGGGTTTCGACCGGACAGAATTAATTCATATCCTGGGTCGAACACTGCGTGAGGTATGTGAACGGAATAATTTATCCTCGGTGCATGTTAACTTTTGCTTACCGGACGAAGCCGAAGCGCTGTCTCAGGTCGGCTATCTCAAACGCCTGGGTATTCAGTATCAATGGCTGAATCATGATTATCAGACCTTTGATGACTATCTGGACCACTTCCGCAGTAAGCGGCGTAACCAGATTAAGCGCGAAATTCGCGAGATGGACAAGCGCGGCATAGAGATCGAAGTGCTGAGTGGCGAGGCTATTCCGGATGAGATGTTTTCGGTCATGTTCAACCTGTATCAATCCACGGTGAACAATCTGTACTGGGGACGCCAATACCTCCGCCCCGAGTTCTTCGACCTCTTGGCCCAACGCTTTAAGCGCAACCTGTGTTTTGTGATTGCCCGACAGCACGGTGAGATCATCGCCGGGACCTTTAATGTCCAGAAGAGCGGAGTGTTTTATGGCCGCTATTGGGGGGTATTGCGTGAGCAGCGCCATATGCATTTCAACGTGAGTTACTATGCCGCCATCCGGCACTGTATTGAGAACGGCCTCATTCGGTTTGAGCCCGGTGCGGGGGGTGATTTCAAGCGTCTGCGCGGCTTTGATCCCCAGCCAACGGTGAGTATGCACTATTTGGTCGATCCGCGTTTGCACGAAGCGGTCAGCGACTACCTGGTCCGCGAGCGGGACCACACCGACCAAGCCATAGACTGGATGTGGGAAGAGAGCCAACTCAAGCATACCCCGGCGGAAAAAACATTTGTGTACGGCAGCCTGGACATCGGGGGCCCGCAGAAGCAGAACAAGAGTGAAGAGGCGTGAGGGAGGAGCAGACGTGGCACATGGACATGCGTTAGTGACTGGCGCGCTGGGTGGCCTCGGGAGCGCCATGGTGCGGCGCCTCCTGGCCGACGGGTATTCCGTCGTGGCCTGTGATCGCCGGGCTGAGCTGGCCGACGGTTGGCTCGAACAGATTCCGGCCGAACAGCAGGAGCGAGTCGTATTCTATCCCCTTGATGTCACCAAAGAAGACCAGGTGAATGAGTTGGCGCTGATGCTAAAGGACCAGGGCGTCCATATCGCGTATTTGGCGAACAATGCTGGCGTGAATGGTACCGGTGCGGTCTGGGCCTTGGAGTCGCGGATTTGGGAGATCGTGCTCCGGGTCAATTTGTATGGCACGTTCTATATGACGCGTGCGTTTAGTGCGGCCATGAAGGAGCAGGGCTTTGGCCGCATCGTGAATCTGGCCTCGCTGTTCGCCTATCATCCGGGCGAGGCCGAAGCCCCGTACGCTGCGGCGAAAGCGGGCATTACCGGTTACACGCGCTCGACCGCGCGCGATCTTGCTCCCCATGGGGTGACCGTCAATGGGCTGGCCCCTGGACTCATCTGGCATGAGGGGCTGAGGGGCGTTTTTCCCGATGAGATCTGGGAGCAGCAGCGAAAGAAGATTCCGGCCGGTCGCGCCGGTCGACCCGAAGAAATCGCGGCAACGGTGGCCTTCCTCTTCTCCGACGAGGCGGCTTTTATCACTGGCCAGACTATCCATGTCAACGGTGGGGAGTATTTGCCGGGCTAGCTACCGGACCCATTCTGTGCAGCGTTCGCCTGCGTTGACAGCCCGAGAAGGGCAGCGTAGCATGATTTGGTATCAATCCTAAGGTGTTGGGGGAGCTGAGGTCTCGGCTGAGAGGATGCACTGCGTTGGGCAGTGTATCGACCCCTGGAACCTGATCTGGGTAATGCCAGCGAAGGGAGCACAATGTCTCAACATCTTCATTGCCCATCGGTGTCGCTCGCAAGGGAGACTCACATTCCTGCGTGGTGCTCTCTATCCGGATTGGACCAACGATATGGAAGGAGAGGGATATGAAACAGGAGTCTCTGAACGGAACACATCACAATGGGTCTACCCCGCACGACCGCCTCTCGACGGCGCCGTTTCCGGCTTCGCGCAAGGTCTATGTTGAAGGAACGCACCCAGGCGTGCGTGTTCCCATGCGTGAAATTACTTTAACCTCGCCGCATGCCCCCCAGGACCCGAGTCCTGAACCTGTTTCGGAGACCACTCCGAGCAGTATCGCCGTGTATGACACGTCCGGAGCCTATACCGACCCGGCCGTCTCGATTGACATCCGTCAGGGGCTTGCGCCCGTACGGCAAGACTGGATAGTCGCCCGGGGGGACTCGGAAGAACTTGGGGACAGCTCTTCGGACTACGGCCGCTTCCGTGCTGCCGATCATTCCCTTACAGAAATTCGGTTTCCTCACCTCCGGCGCCCGCGCCGCGCCCTGGTCGGCCGAAACGTGTCCCAAATGCACTATGCGCGTAACGGCATCGTGACACCGGAGATGGAATATATTGCTATCCGTGAAAACCAGACCCGAGAACAACTGCGCGAGCAGACCGAGGTGAACGGCAACGATCTCAGTGTTGTCGCGCATCAGCATCCGGGCAATGCCTGGGGTGCCTGTATTCCCCAGACGATCACGCCCGAGTTCGTGCGTGACGAGGTCGCCCGAGGCCGCGCGATTATTCCGGCCAATATCAATCACCCCGAGTTGGAGCCGATGATTATCGGCCGGAATTTCTTGGTCAAGATTAACGCCAATATCGGGAATTCGGCGGTCACGTCTTCAATCGACGAGGAAGTCGAGAAAATGATCTGGGCGATTCGGTGGGGATCGGACACGGTCATGGACCTGTCCACTGGCAAAAACATCCACGAAACCCGCGAGTGGATTCTGCGTAACGCCCCGGTTCCGATCGGGACGGTTCCCATCTACCAAGCGCTGGAAAAAGTGGACGGGAAGGCAGAAGAGCTGACCTGGGAAATCTATCGTGACACCCTGATAGAACAGGCTGAGCAGGGCGTCGACTATTTCACGATTCATGCCGGGGTGTTGCTACGCTATGTCCCGCTGACGGCTAAACGCCTGACCGGCATTGTCTCACGTGGCGGGTCGATTCTGGCCAAGTGGTGTCTCGCCCATCACCAGGAGAACTTCCTGTACACTCACTTTGAAGAGATCTGCGAGATCATGAAGGCCTATGACGTGTCATTCAGCCTGGGCGACGGCCTGCGTCCCGGCTCTATTGCCGACGCCAACGACGAAGCGCAATTCGGCGAGTTGGAGACCCTGGGCGAGTTGACCAAGATTGCCTGGCAGCACGATGTCCAAACCATGATCGAAGGCCCGGGGCATGTGCCTATGCATCTCATCCAGGCCAACATGGAAAAGCAGATTGCCGCCTGCCATGAGGCTCCCTTCTATACGCTCGGGCCGCTAACGACTGATATTGCTCCTGGTTACGACCACATTACGTCCGGTATCGGAGCGGCCATGATCGGCTGGTTCGGCTGCGCCATGCTGTGTTATGTGACGCCCAAGGAGCATCTCGGACTCCCGGACCGAGAGGATGTCAAAGCGGGGGTGATTGCCTACAAGATCGCGGCCCACGCGGCTGACCTGGCCAAAGGCCATCCCGGAGCGCAAGCCCGCGATAACGCGCTCTCACAAGCCCGCTTCGAGTTCCGCTGGGAAGATCAGTTTCACCTCTCCCTTGATCCCGAAACGGCCCAACAGTTCCATGATGAGACGCTGCCCGCCGTAGGAGCGAAAGTGGCCCATTTCTGCTCTATGTGTGGCCCGCACTTTTGTTCCATGAAGATTACACAGGACGTGCGGGACTACGCAGAACGCAAGAGCATGGACGAACAGGCCGCGCTGGAGGCGGGCCTGCAAGAGAAGGCAGAAGAGTTTCGCCAGGGAGGTTCGGAACTCTACCGTCAGGCACGCTGACCCGAGCGCTCGGCCCTGAAGCCCTTGCGCAGGGCACGAACGGCTCTGATGACTCCGGCCATGCTGGTTGCTTTTTCCGCTCTGGCAATCTGTGCCAGAGCGTCGCGTTCGGCTTTACTCAAGCCGTTTTTTTGCTGGAGCGAAGCACTCCGAATAAACTGCTGCCACGGTGAGACGCTCGGCGTGGCCGGCTTGGCCTTTCCCAGCAGCGAGCGTACCCGTGGATTGGCCAAAAGGTAGAGGTCTTGGGCGTTGAGTTTCAGCGCGGTCGATAATTTTTCGACAACGCGCTGGCTCGGGTGGCGCATACCGCGCTCCAGATACCCGATATAGTTCGCTCGAACACCGACTTTTTTCGCGACCGCTTCCTGTGTCAGGCCCAATTCACGGCGGCGACCTTCAATCACTCGCCCAAAACTTCTATTAGCCATGCTCTATGACCTCCCTGACCCCTCGGGGTGCAAAGCACGTTGCCAGATGTAGCATACTTATGGGCGTGACGCAAAAGAGGAGACAAGGACGCGCACTGTGAGAGATATCACTCTCAGCGTGGTTCGGCGTGGGATTTGTCCGCCGAGCGGGGAGGCCTGGAGGGAAGAACTCTAGACGCAAAAGAGCCCGCGCCAGGGCGGGCTCCTGTATGGTCGCACGGTGACTCGAACACCGGACCTCTTGCATGTGAGGCAAGCGCTCTAGCCTGCTGAGCTATGCGACCCTGAATAGATTTTCTAGCACGGCACTGAGGTTTGTGTAAGAGGGGAGTCGATATCAGGAGGCGGAAGAACTGGCCGATTGAGACGAACTTTCACTGGTCGAAGAAGAAGTCGCACTCTTGGTGTCGCTCTTGGTCTCACTGCTTTTGGATTCGCCATTCTTCGTCCCGTCCGCGCTGGACGATTTTGAGCCGTTCTTGCCGTAGTCGGTCGCGTACCAGCCGCTGCCTTTGAGATGAAAGGAAGACCGGGAGATCAGCTTGGTGACCGCTGCCCTCTTGCCGCAGTGCGGGCACAGATAGCGCTTCAACGGATCGTCGGTAATACGCTGGGAGACTTCGAATTCCCCATCACATTTTTTACAGGCGTATTCGTAGATCGGCATGACCACAGGCCTCCAAATCCCCAAGGGATTATCTTACCACGGAACGCTAATCATCCCCCTGTTGATTGTCAAGGCGGCGGCCGTCACCAGGCTTAGCGCAGCGCAAGGGACAGATCGACGAGGCTTTGCACCAGAAAAATCTGGAGAAACTGGATGAAGAGCATGAGCAGCAGCGGTGTCAGATCAATCGCACCAATGACCGTTGGAAACGGCAGGAGACGCCGCAGGGCATAGAGGACCGGGTCGGTGACAGAGCAGAGAAAGCGGACAATGGGGTTATACGGGTCGGCATTGACCCAGGATAGGACAATACGAATGACGAGGATCCAGAAATAGAGCCAGAGTAAAGAGCCCAGAATGCTGGCCACTGCCTGCAAAAGATTCCCGAGAATAAACATCTTTTTCTCTTTCCTCTCCTCAGCCTCGTCCGAGTTCGCGTGACCGACGCGTGGCCGCGGCCACTGCGGCGCTGATGGTCTTGGAGAACGCTCCGGTTTCGAGGCGCTTGAGCCCGGCCAGCGTTGTGCCACCGGGCGAGGTGACCATTTCGCGGAGTTCCTTAGGCGTCTGTTTTGTTTCCTTGAGCATAGCGACCGCACCTTCCAGGGTTTGGAAGGTGAGGCGTTCGGCAACCGTTGGGTCGAGACCTGCTTTGATACCTCCAGTAATTAACGCTTCCGCGAACAAATACACATAGGCTGGCCCGCTGCCGCTCAGGCCAGTCACTGGGTCGAGCAGTTTCTCGTCTTGCACGGCTAACGCATCACCAACACCCCGAAAGAATCTGAGGGCAAGTTTTTCGTCCGCGGCCTTCGCTTTTGTCCCACGGACAACCACCGTCATGCTTTTCCCTAGCAGGGCGGGTGTATTCGGCATGACACGAATCACTCTGGCATTCCCCCCCAGGCCCTTTTCCAAACGGGTCAGCGTGACACCGGCGGCAATGGAAATAAAGCGTTTTGCCGGGCTGACCATGGGTTGAATTTCTGCCAAGACCTGATCGATAATTTGTGGCTTGACGGCCAGCACTATGGTCTGTGCCTGCCGCACAACTGTGGGGTTCTCCTGGATGCCCTCGACCTGATAGCGGCGTTTGATTTTGCGCAACTGGGCGGGGAGGGTATCACTGACGATAATCTCTTGCGGGGTGTAGAGCTGGGCATTAATGAGGCCCTTAATCAGCGCCCCGGCCATATTCCCCGCGCCAATAAACCCAACCTTTTTCATCTTGGTCCTTCCTCATTCTCGCCTTACGCGATCGGCGTTGTCACCGCTCGCCAAAGATTGCTCGTCCAACGCGGACGATAGTCGCCCCCTCTTCAATGGCAACACGGAAGTCCTGGGTCATCCCCATTGAGAGTTCACGCAGCGGCATCCTAGCCATTCCCAGTTTAGCATAGCGCTCCCGAAGCCGCGCCAGGGTCCGAAAATAAGGTCGTGCCTCGTTCGGGTCTGAGACGGCCGGCGGAATAGCCATCAGGCCGTCGATTTGGAGACGAGACAAGGAGCTGACCCCTTCGAGCAGGGCATCGAGAGCCCCAGGCCGCACGCCGGCCTTGGTTTCCTCTGCGGCAAGATTCACCTCGACCAAGGCATGCACCGTTCTGTCCTGTTTTACACCCTGTCGGTTCAGCTCCGTGGCCAGTGAGAGACTATCAAGGGAATGAATGAGACGAAACAATGGGACGGCGACCTTAGCTTTGTTGCGCTGAAGATGACCGATGAGATGCCAGTTTGCCGACTCGGGAATGGCGTGAATCTTGTGCTGCGCCTCCTGAACATAATTTTCACCAATATCGGTTGCGCCAGCTCGTAAGGCGGCCCGTACGACCTCGGGTCCTTTTGTCTTGGCCGCACACACGAGCGTGACCTCGTCCGCGTGCCGCCCCACGCGCTCGGCGGCCCGAGCGACCTGCTCGGACACGCGGGCATAATTACTGGCTACATCATCCATGGCCTTTTTTCTGTCGTGGCCATTATGATGAGAGCAGGCCGACCGAACGCAGGGCGGTTGTGACCTCATCCATGGGTAAGCCGATAATATTGGTGTGTGAGCCGGAGACCTGCGCGACGAGGTCTCGCCCCTTGCCCTGAATGGCATAGGCGCCGGCCTTGTCAAAGGGCTCTCCGGTGGCGAGGTAGGCGGTGACCTCCGATTCCGACAGATCCTTAAAGGTGACTTGGCTGGTGACAACCTCAGCGGCGGTCGTCTTGCCGGCAGGATTCAATAAGACAAAGGCCGTCATGACTTGGTGGAGGTGCCCCGAGAGGGCGGTGAGCATCTGGCGCGCGTTGTCTAAATTTGTGGGCTTACCGAAAACCCGGCCTTCCAAAACGACTATGGTATCGGCGGCCAAGACCCAGAAGCTCGGATGCCGCTCGGCGACCGTGTCGGCCTTTTCCGCGGCAATACGCGCCACATAGGTCTCCGGATTTTCCTCACGGCGACGGGTTTCCTCCGTATGGCTGGGGATGACCCGAAACCGGAGGGGGGTCTGCTGTAACAACTCTCGCCGTCGAGGCGAGGCTGAAGCCAGGATGAGACGGGGCGGACTTTCTTCAGATGGCATAGGTTCACTTGAAGTGCGGAATGACTTCCGTTCCGAATTGGCGGATACAGGCAACAACGCGCTCTGGCGCCGGACCGAGCGGCAGGCGAAAACGCATGATAATATAGTCCGCTCCGACCACATCTTTCCACATCTCAAGCTGTTCTATGCACTCGCTGGGCGAACCCATGACCAGGTATTTGCTCAGCTTTTTCACCGTGAAATCCGCCTCCGACGTAAACTCCTCGTTTGGGGAGAGGAGTTTCCAGCGCCAGTAGAAGAGCATCTCTTCCACCCACAGCGGCCCAAACGTGTCTTCGGCCTCTTTACGGGTGGGTGCGACCCAGCCGTCCCGCATGAGCACCACCTTGGGGGAGCGACCGTGCTCGGCCGCACTCTCACGATACAGGGCCGCCTGCGCCTGCAAATTCGGTATGGGGTCCCAGAAGGGCAGAATACCCCAGGCATCACCCAGCCGGCCGGCCCGTTTGATGGCTTCGGGATACGCCGCTCCAACCCAGAGCGGCGGTCCGCCTGTCTGATAGGGTTTCGGGGTCAACATGACGTGGTCAAACTCAAAGCGCTTTCCATGATAAGAGAACGGCGTATGACTGCTCCAGGCCAGACGCAGGATATCGAGGCTTTCTTCAAAGCGAGAAAAGCGCTGTTTGTAGGGCTCGTTGAACAGCCGAAAATAGTCAGGATGGTAGCCGAGTCCAACGCCCAATATGATCCGGCCTTTGGACATCAGGTCAATCATGGCTACATCTTCAGCCAGATGCATGGGGTTGTAATACGGCGTTTGTAGCACAAAGGTGCCAAGATCAACCCGCTGGGTACGAGTGGCATAGCCAGCGAGCATGACCAAGGGCGGCGGGAACATCGTCTCGGTGCGGTGATGCCGCTCGGGCAGGAAAATGCCGTCGAAGCCTGCCTGCTCTGCCTCAATGCCCTCGTTCAGCAACTGGTCGCAGAACTGTGCGGCTGCCTCGGGGGAGGGCTCGGGCTGATTATACGGACCACCGTGGGTGTCAGGCATATAACCGATTTTCATGGGGTTGGTCTCTCCTCGGGATGACAACTGGTCAGGATTCCATCGCTCTGCAACGCGCTAGTACGACTTCGGTAGCCCGAGCACGTGCTCACCCACGTAATTCAGCACCATTTCCTGGGAGATAGGGGCAATACGAAAGAGCCGGGCCTCACGCCAGTAGCGTTCCACGTCGTACTCTTTGATATAGCCGTAGCCGCCGTGAGCTTGAATCGCCCGGTCGGCGGCCTCGCAGGCGGCCTCCGCGGCCATATACTTCGAGATGTTGGCTTCTTTGCCGCAGGGCTGGCCCTGGTCATATAAAGAAGCTGCCTTTTGAACCATGAGTTCGGCGGTTTCCAGCTTGGCAAAGGATTCGGCCAGCGGGAACTGAATACCCTGGTTTTTGCCAATCGGGCGTCCAAAGACCTCGCGTTCTTTGGCATACTGTACGGCTCTCTCAATCGCGCGTTTGCCCATGCCGACGCACTCGGCCGCAATCAGAATGCGCTCCGGATTGATGCCATCGAGAATGTAGTAAAAGCCTCGGCCTTCCTCACCAATTAAATCCTCCTTGGCTACGTACAGGTTGTCGATAAACAGCATATTGGTATCGACCGCCTTACGGCCGAGCTTGTGGAGTTCCTGGATTTCCACGGCCTCGGGGTCGATGTCGGCAAAGAAGAGGCTCATTCCCAGCGTTTTCTTCTCCACTTGATCAAACGGAGTGGTCCGCGTCAGCAGCAGCATTTTCTTGGACTCTTGAGCCTTGGTAATAAAGACCTTCTGACCATTGATGAGATATCCGTCACCGCTCCGGGTGGCAAAGGTGCTGATCTGGGTCGTATTCGTACCCGCGTCCGGCTCGGTCACGGCAAACGACACATGGATGTCCCCCCTGAGAATGGGAGCGAGGTATTTGTCTTTGGCCGCCTGGGTGCCGTATTTGATGAGCGGCTCCAGGCCGAAGATGCCCAGATGAATGGCCGAGCAGGCCTGCGTGCCGCCGCCGCACTCCGCCACCGTCTGCATGACGAGCGCGGCTTCGGTAATGCCCAGACCGGCCCCGCCGTATTCTCTGGGGATGGTAATGCCCAGCCAGCCTCCATCGGCAATGGCCTGGTAAAACTCCCAGGGGAATTCCCCGCTCTCATCCCGCTCCCGCCAGTACTCATCCGGAAAACGTGAACACAGCGCACGGACCTGTTTGCAAATCTCTTCCTGCTCGTCCGTCAACTGAAAATCCATAGCTGCCCTCCTGCGTGCGCCTCATCTCTACCATTTGACTGCGGTCCTGCCAATTCCTCCCCATGCTTCGGGGGTCGCCCTGAACCGCCGCCGGATTCCTTGCGTGAAAAAACGACCCCAGATAGGGTACGGACCGAGTTGGCCGACTCTCAGAACGGTCGTAGACGGAGCGAATCAGGAGGAAGACATGGCCGGACGATTAGACGGGAAAGTCGCACTTATTTCAGGTGGAGCGAGTGGTATTGGCGCGGCCCACGCACGGGTGTTTGCGGCCGAGGGCGCACGGGTCGTTATTGGCGATATCCAGGAGGCCAAAGGCCAGCAGGTTGCCGCCGATGTCAATACGAATGGAGGCGGGGCGGTCTTTGTCCGTCTGGATGTCACGAGTGAAAACGACTGGCAGAACGCCGTTCATGAAGCTGTGACGCGATTCGGCACGCTGACCACGCTGATCAATAACGCCGGGGTGTACTGGCCGGCCGGGGTCGAGGAGGAAACCCGGGACCAGTGGCAGAGGATGATCGAAATCAACCAGACCGGTGTCTGGTTGGGCATGAAAACCGCGGTGCCGGCGCTGCGTGAATCCGGGAACGCGGCTATTGTGAACATCTCGTCATTGTATGGTTTGATCGGCAGCCCCGGCTCCATCGCCTATCACGCCTCAAAGGGTGCGGTGCGACTCATGACCAAAGCCGCGGCCTTGGAGTGTGTGCGGCAGGGGATACGGGTGAACTCCATCCATCCCGGCCAGATTGATACCCCGATTCTGGCCGGACTGACTCCGGAGCAGGACGCCCAGATCAAAGAGGCCACGCCCATGGGCCGGCTGGGTCGACCGGAAGAAATCGCCTTTGGATCGCTCTACCTGTGTTCCGATGAGGCGTCCTATACCACCGGCACCGAGCTGGTCATCGACGGCGGCTGGTTCGCTCAGTAACGAAGCCAGTAATGAAGAAGGGAGCACGACAATGAACCGACGGAATCAGATTGCCATGACGGCAGAAGAACTCTCCGCCTACCTGAACGAAGCCCGGAATATGTCACTATGTACCATCGGCAAGGACGGCTATCCGCATGTGGTGGCCATGTCGTATATGGCCAAGGACGGCTGTATTTACATGTCGTCCTTTAAGAAGGCCCAGAAAGTCGTGAACGCCAAAAGGAATCCCAAGGTCGCGGTCATGGTCGAATCCGGTCGGGCCTATAGCGAACTCAAGGGCGTCCTGATCCGGGGTGACTGTGAAGTAATCGATGAGCCGGAAGCGGTCTGGGAGCTCATGAAAGAGGTACGGGACTTCCAGGGAACAACGGTGACGCCAACGGAAGACGCAGTGCTGAAGGAGCGCGCCAAGAAGCGTGCCGTCCTCAAGATTACGCCGGTCAAAACCTCAAGCTGGGATCATACCAAGTTGCCGGAAGGGGTGTACTAAGCGTGTGGAGCAGCCAGATTTTGGAATTTCTCTTGACTAGCTAGCGTCTCAATCGGGGCCCCAGCCCTCTCCCTGGAGGGAGAGGGAGCAGAAATCCCCTCTTGGGAGGGGTGCCGCGGAACGGCGGAGTGGGCTCTGCAACTAGGCCGCGCTTGGTGGCAGTCCGCCAGGGGAGAGGGAATAAGCCTTCCCAGCTCTACTTTCATCAGCCATAGCAACATCTCAACGCTTTTTCTTCTTCCCATATCGCTGCGGGCGACGGGCGCGGAAGTCGAGCCGGACTGGGGTGCCTTCGAGGTCAAATGTGCCTCTGAGTTGATTCTCCAAATATCGTTCATAGTGGGCCGGGACGCCATCCGGCGAGCTGGTGTACACGGCCATTTTAGGCGGCCTGGTTTCAACCTGGGTGGCGTAATAAAAGCGTACCGGCTTACGGTGATAGATGGGAGCCGGGTGGCGGGTAGTCCACTCGGTAAACGCCTGATTCAAGACCGGAGTCGGAATCTCGGTGCGATGCGCCTGGGCCACGCGGGTGGCGGTGGGCAGCAAATGTTTTACACGCGAGCCGGTCAGGGCGGACAGAAAAACAATCGGCAGCGGCTGCGTGACCGGAAACTCCTCGCGGAGCGCCTGTATGAATTGGGGCTGATTTTTTCTGTCTGACGGAATCAGGTCCCATTTATTGACGACCAGCACGATGCCGCGTCCACGCTCCCAGGCGTAGCGAATGAGCCGCGCGTCCTGATCGGTCATGCCCTCCTGGGCGTCAAAGACCAGCAGGCCAATCTCCGCCCGCTCCAGGGCTTTCAGGGCGATCAGGGCGCTGGCCTGCTCAATATGTTCATGAATGCGGGTACGCCGCCGTACGCCGGCGGTATCGACCAGCAGAATGCGCTTGTCCTGCCAGACCAGCCAGCTATCAACGGCATCGCGTGTCGTCCCCGGAGTCGAGTCCACAATGGAGCGCTCGACTCCTACCAGGCGGTTGAGGAGGGAAGATTTGCCAACATTGGGCCGTCCGATAATGGCCAGCCTGAGGTCCGGTTTGGCAACAGGAGCCGCTATATCAAGAGCAGCAGGGGAGGGGGATTCTTCCTGTTCCGAAAAAGTCTCGACCACGGTATCCAGCAGTTCGGAAACACCCCGACCGTGGGCGGCCGAAATGGGAAAGAAGGAATCAAGACCCAGGGCATAGAATTCGTTCGAGGTGAGCTCCTGCTTGTCGCCATCGATCTTATTGACCGCAAAAAAAACAGGCGTGTCACCCCGCCGCAGCAGATCAACCGCCTGGGCATCTGCCGGGTTGACGCCTTCCTTGCCGTCGAACAGAAAAATAACCCGGTCGGCTTCTGCAATGGCTAGGCGCGTCTGTTCTTGTACCCGTCCGACGAGCCCTTCCTTTTCGCTCGGATCGATACCGCCGGTATCCACGAGCAAAAACGGGCTGCCCCGCCATTTCACTTGGGCGAAATTGCGGTCCCGGGTGACACCCGGGGTATTGTCCACGACGGCCTTGCGCCTGCGACTCAAACGATTAAACAGCGTGGACTTGCCAACATTCGGCCGCCCGACCAAGGCAACGACCGGCAGGCGTTCGGGTGAGACGGCTTGAACGGGGATTTCGGTTACGGTTTCCATTTGTTATTTGGCATCATACCATTCAGACAAAGTTGCGGGTAAGGGTGGGGGATCATGGGTTGCCTCCAGAGCAGTTGACGACCGCAGCGAAAAAGCATTCTCTTGGGGCGTCAAGACGAAGAGAAAAAGGAGGCTGTATGCCAAAATTATCAGTTGCCGAACGCGACGCATTTCTTCAGGAGCGGGGTCATTTGGCCCGGCTTGCCACTCTTCAGGAAGACGGCAGCCCCAGCGTGGTGCCGGTCTGGTTTGTGTACGAGGACGGAAAAATCATCATCACCCCGCGCAAATACTCGGCCTTCTGGGCCAACGTCCAAAAGGACGCTCGGGTGGCCATTACGATCGATGAAGAAGCCGGGCTGTATCGCAAGGTGCTGGTCGAAGGAAAAGCCGAGGTGCTCTATCCGCTCGGCCATGACGACGAATGGCGGGACATCTACCGCCGCATCACCCTGCGCTACGTGGACGAAGAGTCGGGCGACTACTATCTGACCGAGACCCACGACCAGCCCCGTGCCCTGATCGGTGTCCCCCTGGAATCGGCCAAGGTCATGACCTGGCGCATGCCCGGCGAAGGCGAACCGTTCAGCGGCATCTGGGCCTCGCGCTTTTATGAGCAGGGGTCGAAAATGCGAGCGCAGGTTGCCGCAGGCGGAGGTGAGGCAAGTGGGGATAAACTCAAGGTCGGCTAACCGCCCTCGCCCGTATTCATCTCAGTAGAATCATACTCCTGATTGGACAAATTTTATGACTGGCCATATAATATGTCCATTTCAAACGGAGAAACGATATGAAAACGATTGGCGCTGCAAAGTTCAAGGAACAATGCTTGGCATTATTGGACCGACTTGACGCCGAGGGCTTAATCGTGACCAAGCACGGCAAGCCGGTCGCACGCGTTGTTCCCTACGATCAGCAGTGCGCCGACCTGATCGGCAGCCTGCAACACAAGATCAAAATTCAAGGCGGCA
>JAJDTY010000019.1 GCA_022826945.1 Candidatus Binatia bacterium | reverse complement strand
CGACATAGAGCGCTCTTTCCATGAAGGATTTCGGGACTGGATATTGAACAAATCCGATGACTCCATCTTGAAGCGGGCCGCTCCACAAACCCTTATGATAAGAGCCGGCAATACCAAAGGGAAAAAGGCGTTTGAGTATGTACGAAGGTTGAATACAGGAGACTAAACGTGGATATGACCCTGCCTCGGCATTGTCCGCCGTGTCAGGATACTCAGCTTCGACTCCGCCATATGCCGCTAATAATCGTAACCCCTTCAAAATCCCCATTTTGCAAAACAACCCGAAAAAACGAGGCGCTCATTTGCCGTCTCCGGGACGATCTCCACCCGACGAAGGGTAATGGTCGTGTGATTTCGGGCCATCGCCGCTGAATATTATTAGGCATGTCGGTAACCAAGGCAGCTCTGCGCTGTAGGAGCGGGGTGGGATCCCTAGATATTGCCGTCAAGTCTGAAGGTCTCTGCGCCGGCCGAATCCGATCCAATCAGTTAAATCGCCGCCCGCTGCTTCGATGCCGTTCTCGAACGTGTCGAAGATCTCAGCTTCTTCAATCCTGTCAGTCCACGAGCACGGATTCGTGCTCGCCACAAAGCGCCCAGGGGCGTCACGTCGGGCGAGCACCCAACCGTAATCTGTTGGGTCCACGTCCGGTCCGACAATGTGCTCAGCCAGCGTGAGACAGACATGGATAGCTCCGGCCAAAACGCGCGTGTTGACCCTCATCGTCTGCTTCTCGACGATGAACTCGCGCGTGTAGCCCATGTACTGGCTGATAATAGCTTTCCATTCGGCGTCGAGCAGGGCGAAGAACTTATGAGCGTCCATGTCTTGGAACCCCTGCGTCCGATCCTCCTCGGCCTCATCACCTCCAGGCTCAATGGCTTTCAAGAGCCCCGTACCGCCTATGTTTGGCAATCCATACGGCAACGCGCCCGTGGCCGATTCGTTGATGGCTTTATGCACAGCCTGATCGACCACCGTTTTGTTGCAAGGCCCCAACTTATCGTAGAGAGAGCTGAGTGAGTGGATGGGTGGAGGCTTGCCCTGCTGTGCCAACAGAGCCTTCAGGAGCAGTTCCAGGCCTTCAATACTGAGCTGGTACGCAGGCTGAAATGCGATGATCCCGGACATGCCGTCAATGTCGGAGATTCCGGGGATGGCCGCCAGGACGAACTTGGCGTTTATCCGGGCTTTCGTTGCAAAGTCCTCTGGTATCGCCACTGCTGAGTCCTCTCTCACGATCTATGCATGGCTTATGGCGCGTGTGCGATGGATGCGAATCCGAAAGTTGGTCTGCCGTCCAGTAGTCTACTGTGGGAATTCTATACCAAAGTACCGAAAACCTAGCCTACGGCTAGCCGCAAGTTCCCGGCGGACCCTACAAAATTCCCGGCCCGCAGTCAAAGGGGGCCAGACACGCTGAAGAAAGTCATCTGAGAGACGGCCAGGGTTCTTTCGTCCCCTCTCATGCTTCGGCCAGACGGCCCTTTCCCTCCAGAGCTTCCGGTCCTTTCCTCACCTGTTACAAAGCCCCCAGCGAAGGCATCAAAATCGGCCCGAGTCGCGTCCGATAACGGACAATGTGTCAAGTTTTGGCGAGCGAGAGGATGGAGCCGTGCCTAGCGGGGAGGTAGAGCCGTACCCTAGGAGGAAAAGAAGCAGTCGAAGCGATTGCCGCCCTGGATGTCATCGTGTGTCCGGTCCACATCGACTGGCGCGTAGCATTTGCACACAGTGCATCACCTTCCCAACCTACCCTGGAGGCCGAACAGATACGAATAAGCAGTGACAGTATTAGGCTTTCCCTGAAGCTCTGGAAGGAGCCCGGCGCCGGAAAGTATCGTCCCAATTAGATCACCGCCGATGGACCAAGCTGCCCCAGCAAGCCCAATAGACAAGGAGGTAAGATTTTTCCTGAACGCTTGCGAGGCAGAACGCCGAATATCGTGAGCCGCATCGGCAATTTCCTGACGGCGTTCAAGGAGTAACGCTTCCCGTTCCTCAGGAACACCCATACTGGCAAGTTCGACCATAAAGCCCCGGAGGTCGCGCATGTAGGCTTTGTGGGCAGTCTGATGCTCGGTGCGGTACTGAAGGACGTCCTCGAGGGGAACCGTGTCCAGATTCAGACCGACGGGCTCAAGGTCCAACGCGATCACCTTTTCACGCGAGGGCATGCGCTCTTGTGACAGCGTCTCTATGAGATCGTTGACGGCATAAATCTCACTGGTTGTAGGGTGGAGAGTGAAACCGTGCTTAGTCCCGGTCGCGCGGGAGAGCTGTCCAAGAACAACCAGGATTGTCGTGCGCACGGTCGGGTGCAGTGGAATGGAAACGCCGTCTTTGCTGGGGCGTGCCAGGTTTTTCTCTCGGAGTTCCTTGACAAGAAAGTCGGCAAGACCGACATCAGCACCATAGCCCATTCGTGACTGGGATAATTCATGAAAATGTTCTGTTTCGGGGAGGTCATCGAACGTCCCGTTGGTAAGGAGGTCAACAATGATCTCCGCAAGCTGGTTCGCCATCTTCTCGTCGACCCATTCTTGGGGGTCCAGAACTCGCAACAGTCCGCGTTCCTCCAAGGGGCCAGCGAGCGTCGGGTCTGCATCTTGATGGCGCCCGTACATGTAACTGGGCAACAAGATGGCAACCTGCTCGAAGAATAAGAGCAGGGATTTAACCCAATCGCCTTCGGGTGAACGCCAATACGGCGCTGGATAATAGTAAGCGACATCAGGAGGACTGGGCATGCAACATTCCATAGGTCTGGCTGATTAGACGCTTGGTGGTATCCCCCGGGGAAGAAGGAGGCAACTACCAGCGCTGACAAGGCACAACTCCGCATGGATTCTCCAGCCTGCACCACAGCCACGATGGCGGCGTCTCGTTCCACGGTCTTCATCCGCCACACGTCTGGCCTGTTTCCTACCCCGTGCCGCTTGGATGAAAGGGTGAAGGGTAGGAGGGTGCGGCCAGTTGCAAGCGGCCCACGGTTGCGGGCCGGGGTGCCGTTCAGCCAGGTTTGACGGGGGGGTTCGCCGATTGGCCGTCCAGGCCTGCACGCCGCCGCGGGCAGCTCGGCCGGGGGCGGGGGCGCTTGCTGACCGCTAACGGCCCATTTTTGGGGGATCGGCCAAAAAACGAGGTCCTCATTTGCCGTCTACGGGCCGATCTCGACCGGGCGAATGGTCAAGCACCTGTGATTTCTGGCCTGCACAGCCGAATATTATTAGGCATGTCGGTGACCACGCCCCCGCCGCGAACCCGGACCGGGGTCGGACCGCGCCGGGTCCGCCTGCAATTTCGGCGGCCCGACCTTGAATAATTAGGCAAAAGGCGGACTGGGCCGAACGGAGAGGGACAACGGAAAGAGCTTGCAATTTGTAAGAGTCAGTCTTATACTACGGCCATGGCTGATTCACAATTCCCTCGTATTTCGCACAAAGAAGAGCTGATCTTTGACCTGCTCGGCTCTCAGGAGCGCTACGGCTTAGAGTTGGTTCGCAACTCTGGGGGCAAGCTCAAGCGGGGCACGGTGTATGTCACCCTGCAACGGATGGAAGAGAAAGGGCTGATTGAGTCCTATGTTAAAGAGAAGCCGCCCACGGAATCGGGCATCCCGCGCCGCATGTATCGCGTGACCGGGCATGGCGCCCGGGTCTGGCAGGCATACCAAGCCGCTGTCGCGATCATGGCTGGTGCGATTGGGGAGGGGGTATGAACTGGCGTAAGTTTATCCAGAAACGGATACGGCTGCTGGTGGCGGTCCTGATGGTCCTGATGGTCCTGGTGACTCTGGTGGGGTTCCTGGTGGGAGTTCCGGTGAGGACCCTGATGGCGAGCTGGGTGGGGGGCTTGGTGCCTATGGTGATAGGCCGGGTGGTGGCCCGAGAGATGGCCAGGGCGGTGGCTTTGGAGAAAAAAGAGCACAATGGACCAGGACTGATTTTGCCTCCTGGGACGTGGCTCAGAAACGTGCTCCACGTCATCTATTCACCCAAGACTGCCGAAAGAATCTTTGATCAAATCATTGCCGACATGCAACTGGAGTGGCAAGAGGCGATGACCCACGATCGGGAATGGCTGGCCAACTGGATACAGGTCCGTGGCGTCCTGACGGTCTTACTCACGGTGCTCGCCCATACTGTTACCGCCCTCGGCAGCATCTTTAAGCTGGTGAAGTAAGGGGATCGGAAAAGCGATCGAATCCCAGCCATGGTTCGCCCGGTCGAGATCGGCCCGTATACGGCAACTGCGCGCGCCGTTTTTAATTCATCACTGCACCATCGCAGCTCTAACACTGCTGAATCAGCCAAAAGCAAACAGCGCTCATAAGTGCACCACCGCCTATTGTTCGTCACGAACAATCCGGCCTGCCGGCTAAAACTCGCCAATACTTATTCAGACTGGCTGAACTTGGTAAAGTCGGGCGTCTCATTAGTTTGGATTACATACTCGAAGGTCAGCTCATCAAACTGGCTTCCTCGGGTGTCATCTTTGATATTTAAAACCTTTAGTGCGGCAAAAAAACCGTTCGTATTCTGGATCAGGACGATTTGACCAACGCTTGGAGAGCGAGCCCGTGACGATCCGTCATAAATGCTCGCGTCGTCAATTGAGCTGATTTCCTGTTTGTCTTTGACTAATGCGACGGTACGTATGCTTGGTGGATCGTTGTAAACGTGTATCCTCTGATCGCTGGCTTTGGACCATTGCGTCTCGAACATGTATGCGTCAGAGCCGATGCTGTATTTCCCGTTATTGTTAGAATAATCAAAGGTTACTCTTCCTGTCGTGGCCGGAGAAGTATACTTCTCTGAGCCTGGTATGAAACGCTGTTGGGTATATTCCCCAGCGATTTCAAATTCGCTGCTCCGCTTCAGTGCCGCGGCATAGGCTGGCTCAATATCGGCAAGTTGGCGTTTGACCTCTGTTAGCTCATTTTCCAGCGGGTGACGCTCTTCACCATGCGCCTGGGCAAGGCGCTGCTCTACCTCTCGTGCTCGCTTTTCCAGTACGGCCTGGAAATCCTCTACAGACAGGCGAACCTCACCGCCAGACGGCGGTGGGGACGTAACCGTTCTGTTTCTGATGATTATGCCTAACGCAGTGATAATCACGCCGACTACTGCTGCAATGGTAATCACACGGCCACGATTGTTTTCATCCGCAAGCCAAGTCCAACCTACCCTCAGTGCCGCGGCATGAGCGGTCTCAATATCGGACAGTTGGCGCTTGACCTCTGTGAGCTCATTCTCCAGCAGGCTGCGCTCGTCACCGTGCGCCTGGGCAAGACGCTGTTCTACCTCTCGCTCTCGTTTTTCCAGTACCGCCTGGAAATCTTCTACGGACAGGCGAACTTCACCGCCCGGTGGCGGTGGGGTCGGATCCGTTCCATTTTTGATGCTTAGGCCTACCGCAGTGATAATCACGCCGACTACTGCTGCAATGGCAATCACACGACCACGGTTGTTTTCATCCGCAAGCCAAGCCCAACAGTGACGCAGGCGTTCTTTCATCGGCCCTCTCCATAGCACGAGGGCAGTTTCGAGGTACACCAGCCGCTTTTCTGCTTTGTGGCTCCAAATGAGGGAACCCGGCCGGGAAAGGAAATCTTGGGAGACATCCAGGCAAAAGGCAATTTCTTCATTTGTCCACCTCCAACAGAAGACCAAGACGATTCTGATGAGGAGCAAGAGACCGCACTACGCCTGCCGCGCCCGCCGACACCACCGCAGGGTAGAGGGACATCACGATCCTCTCGGCCTCTTTCAGCAGCCGGCTCTGCCTACCCTGCGCCACTCATACGCCCACCTATACCGCAGAACGAGCGACGTGACCCGAATGCCTTCTATGATAAGTATCGACCGACGACACCCGGAGAATCATGCAGTCTGGAGTGTCAACAGTGGCGTCATGGAATCGCTGAACAGGGTGCGATTGAATGCGAAATGCACGCCGGAAACCTATCCAGTCCGGCCAAAAAGATTATTCCCGTGAAGATCACCGTTAAAAGCGAGTGTACGAGAGACTATGCTGCTCATCTTGTGACGGACCTATCAAATCGAGCGTCTATAAAGGAAAGGAGATTGCGTCATGGCAAAGAAACGCGCCTTCATCAGTTTTGACTACGACCACGATAAAGACCTGCGGGGCTCGTTGGCTGAGCAAGCACAGCGCCCGAATTCGCCATTCAACATCACGGATTGGTCTCTGAAGGAGCCTGTAAACGAAAAGTGGAAGAAGAAAGCCCGAGAATTGATCCGCAGGGCCGACCTCATGATCGTCATCTGCGGAGAACATACCCATGATGCGGCCGGAGTGACCGCAGAGGTCACCATCGTCCATGAGGAGAACAAGCCGTACTTCCTGCTGAAAGGCCGGAGAGACAAGACCTGTAAAAAGCCGAAGTCGGCCCGGAGTTCGGACAAGATTTACAACTGGACCTGGGAAAACCTGAGACGGCTGATCAACGGCGAGCGCTATCCAGATGTCTCAGCCGTCCAATAAGGGTCTGGTTCAGTACACGAAAGAGACCTATGGCGATGCCTTCGGCACGGACCTTCTTGAGCAGTATAAGCTGTACGTGCAGTCCGCCGAGCAGGTCAGCGCCCGCCGGGTAGCTTCGAGTCGTTATCTCCTCACGCTCAATATCGCGCTCGTGACGCTCTACGGCATGCAATCTGAGGGGGTCGTTCAGAGCTATTGGGTGCTACTGGTTCCCGTACTCGGCATCCTGGTCTCGTGGCTTTGGTACCAGATCATTCAGTCCCACCGTGACCTGAATACCGTCAAATTCCAGATCATCCACCAGCTGGAAGAACATTTGCCAGTGGCGCTGTATGCCTATGAGTGGCAGTTGGCCGGAGAGGGTCGCGGGACGGCCTATAGTGCCGTCACTCGTATAGAAAAAGGGATTCCCATAGCCTTTGTCGTCCTCCACAGCCTGCTCTGTCTCGTACCGTTTTTGGTCCAGCGCGACTTCCTGATTTGACTCCCGTGACCGCCTTCATCGAATCCACCGTCGCAGAGGCCACCCTATAATGAGTCCTCCAGGCTTTTGAGCAATTCTCGACATGCTTCGACTCTGATAGGGCAGTTCCTCTGTCCAGAGGAGAACATCAATGAAGCACCCATACCACAAGGAACAGCGCGGCGGCTGGCAGCGCCTCAAGCGGACCGCCTTGGGGTGCGGAGTGCTCCTGCTCGTGCTCGGGTGCGGGCCGACGCGGGTCGCCGTGCAGGACTCCCGGCTTCCCCCACCCGAATTCCTTGAGCGGGACTGTCCGGCGGGCGAGCGCTTTGATGAGTGCGTCCGTGACATGACCACCATGTACCGTGAATTTATGGAGGAGCACTGTGCAGCGGATGAGACCTTCGAAGCCTGCTCCCACCGCGAAGCCCAGGAGAACCGGGCCGCCTTTTTCCCGGACGTGTGTGACGAGGGCGAGGAGCCGCCGTGCGGGGGCGAG
>JAJDTY010000044.1 GCA_022826945.1 Candidatus Binatia bacterium | reverse complement strand
CGACATAGAGCGCTCTTTCCATGAAGGATTTCGGGACTGGATATTGAACAAATCCGATGACTCCATCTTGAAGCGGGCCGCTCCACAAACCCTTATGATAAGAGCCGGCAATACCAAAGGGAAAAAGGCGTTTGAGTATGTGCGAAGGTTAAATATATGAGACTAAACGGGGCTATGACCCTGCCTCGGCATTGTCCGTCGTGTCAGGCTATTCAGATTCGACTCCGCCATATGCCGCTAATAATCGTATGCACTCCGAAATCCCCATTTTGTGGAACAACTCGAAAAAACGGTGCTCTCATTGATGTATCTATGGTGGCCCTCGGGAGGGGGTGGAACGCGCGCCCTAGGGAGGGCGGGACAAAAACAGCGGGCGCTTCGCCCGGCAACAAGGGCCAAGGCGCGCGCTGGGAGGGCCTGGTCATAGAAGACGGGGGATTGCTGGAACTCCGCTTCAAAGGGCCGCTGGCCCCACGTAACGAGGAGACTGACCCCGTTATGTGGATCGGGGTCACATCAGACTACTCTGTGCGTTTGAACGGCTGGCCGGTCGGTCGCACGGACCCCCTAATAGTGACGCTCACGAACAGGGATACCCGCTTAATCTCGCTGCGCCTTGCGACACTGGAATTTACGCAGGAGACGGCGCGGAAGTGGCAGAAGATTCGTGGGATCGGAACCTTCATGGGAGAGGCGACCGTTCGCCATACGGTAGACGATGATCCCAGTATCAGTGAGTACGTAACGTTTGAGGTGAGAAGCCCGTGGGGTCGGCCGTGTACGTATGCGGCAGTGAAAAAGCACGTGGCAAACCAACGCCTCGGGAGCATCTTTTTCCCCGGCCGGCTGCGCTGCATGGTCATGCAAGAGAATTTGGCGGACGGATATCATCGGTACGCCTATGAGTTCGAGGCGTACCACTACCAGGAGTTCGCGGCAAGGCATTATGGCTATGTGGTGGTGACAACGGATCCGTCTCATGCCGTGGTGAAGGTGGCTCTACGGGACCGCGATCTTTCCGCCAATCACCTGGACAGCAAAAGCGACATCTCCATTGACTCCCTGGACCACCCCGATGGAACCTCCCTCTTTGGTGCGCATTCCCACCTGGCTATCAAGGAATCCCCCTGTGGATATAGCCGTGTTGTGACCCTGCTGCAGAGGTACATCCATCATAAGGGCAACGACTTACCAGGGCAATTTGATGCACGGCAAATCGGGTGGGACCGTGGGTGTTTGTTGGAAACAAGTCATCGGGCATACCGCGACCCCAATCTCATGATTCTCGCGCAGCCTGTTGTGTTGCCGATAAACGATACAAATGGTGTTACTCTATCCTACCTCCTGATCGATCATATTAGGCTGGATCACGGTGTCGTGCGCTTTATATTGGCCCCCAATAAGATATCCAACTCCCTTGGTTATAATAATCAGCAGTTTCGTGCCGCTCGGCCCAACAGGAAGATCACTTTTAATTATGACAAGGACAAGAAGAAAGAAGGGGCAGGCGAGAGGTATTACGATTGGGTGACGTTGAATCCGGGCTATTGGCAGACCTGGTCCATAGCGCCGCCGCGGCCTGCCCCCCGACGGTAACGGGGTGCGGGCATGGTACCGTGGTCACGGATGGTGCTGTGGATTACCGGGATCATCCTGGTCGTCGCGCCGGCGCTGATCAAGGCGCCAGCGGCTCCATCGTAGAGTTCGCGCGGCTGTTTTGGCCGCGGACGAGGCGCAACGCCACTTCGCTCCTGTATGACGCTGGAGTGCCGCACCCACGGAAAATGGCGACAAGATCATCACGGCTTTCGACCCGTGTCTGTCGTGCGGCTCCATCGTCCTGTCCGGCGAGAGGGATTGCCGAGCGTGGCCGATATGCTCGCCAGCAAGGTGGAGGAGCCGGACAGTGGAAACCGCTGTGCCGCTTGAGGCGGAAGATTTCCTGCCGGAGTCGGGCCGCGCCGTCACGCCGCTCCGCCTAGAGCGTAGCCTAATTCCCCCCCCGAAGAAAATAAACGCGCTCCTCTCTCCCCTCATTCGCATTTGGCGTTAGGGTCGTACACCACTCGTTAGTAGGATCATCCCACATATAGGTCCACATGATTTCGCCAAATAAGACACCGCTTGTCACCTCATCACAATATACGTCCCATTCAGTCTTCCGGCCCCAAGAGCTTAAAATTTCTTTTCCTAACCAAGTTGAATTTGGGAATTCTCTTGTCCCCGCATTGAATTTGCTCTGCACAGTCTGAGCAATGGTATCGTACATAGCCCGACAAAGATCAGGTGCCTCACGCATTGCCCGATGGTATACATTCCAATGAGTTCCCGAAGGTATCCTCGGCGGTGCAGGTTTCACATCGCCTTTTGAGTCTATAAAAGAGATCACAAATTCCTCCTAACAGAGCTGAAAAATAAGACGGGTATTTTGAAGTCAGCCTACTACAATTCGACCGCCGGTGCTTCCTCTGGGCTCACCGTCGCTTTCTCCTCTAGCGCGTATCACGGTACGTTGTAGCCGTGCCAGTACGCTTGCGGCGTGCCGGACTTGGTCCGGCATCCAGAGGGCGGGGAAAGGGTCGTGAGGGAAGGGAAAAGGTGGGGGGCGACGAGAACCAGGGCGCGGGCGATACTTTGGACGTGGAAAAATTTTGGGGCCTTAAAGGGGCAATATGGGCCGCCGCTCGACCGTCGTCACGGTTTGGCGCTTCGAGAGGGCGACCAAGTGCGCCGCGATTTCTTCCACCGTGGTGGTGCTCATCTCCCCGCTGCTGTGGATCTCGTCATCGGGGGGCTGTCCGTTCGATCAACGTCTCTAATGCCCGCCCCTGCTGGCGTAAAGCTTCGCCCTGCTGGTGCAAGGCCAGCATGCTTTCCTCATGCCGTTTCTCGGCCAAGTCCGCTTGACGTTGCCGGTCGGCGTTGCTCCGCTGCATCAGCCGCAAGCCGTAGGCAATCAGGAGACATTGCACCAAGCCTACCAGCCCAGCTATCCCGGCCTGAGTATAGGCCGCCCACAGAGAAGCATTCTGGAAAGCAATCGTCGCTGTCTCAAACTCAGTCATTTCTTCTCCCTACTGTCGAGCTATAGCCGCTTTGCCCCGGCTTTGAAAGAGCATGTCCAGGGCCTCGGCCACCAGCTCCTGTACCGTGGTGTCCTCCTCGGCCGCCAGGGCCTTTATCTGCCGCGCTACCGCTGGATCGAAGTAGCCGCCGATGTATGCTGTGAGCGCTTGCAGAGGTTCTTCAGCCAGAAGAGGAGCCGCCCCCCCCAACGGTCGGCTGATTTCTCTTGTGAGATGCCTCCTTTGTGTACCAATATATCTCTGATTACCTCCCTCGTCATCCACTCGTCAGGCGGCTCGTTCACGAGATACTCGCCTATCGGCTTGCCGTCTTTGTCTACCGGCCTGAATGTTACGTCTTTGCCCGTACCCATGGCGTGAGCACTGAGAAAATTCAGCACTTTCCACCGGTATGCGTTGGAGTGGTCAAACGCGAGCTCCCGCAGGCCCTGGATTCCACCCATGCGGCTAGAAGCAAGCTCGTGTCCGGTCATTTCGACGGCGCGCTGGTAGCGGTCAGCGCGCAAACCCTCTTGCGCGACTTTGACTTGCCTCTCCGCAACCATGCTCCGCCAAAGCGCCAAAAAAATCGCCAAGAGCGTGCCCCAGATCAGGACAAGGTTGCTGAGCCCCCCGAGATCGTCCCGGAAGAGGAGCGAAAGCATGACCATCACGCCGCCGACCGCGCGGCCGATTGTTACTCCCGTATCGCTCCTTCCCCGGTCCTGTGTGGGGTTCGATACTCCCCCGCCCGGTACGCAGGCAAACGGGGTCATCCGACGCGTTACGCCGCCCGGCTGGACTCCTTTTTTGGGAGGGGACACTGCTTGACATGCGGGGAACGGGCCGGAGCCCCCTCTTCGCTCCAGGCATGGGCCGCGCCGATGCACGCCGGGCGGCCTCCATCGCACAGGCCCCAGGTGGGGGCGGGAACACGCCGCCCGGTGAGGCGCGCGGGGCGGCCGTGAGGATGAAAGGGCGTAAGGTGTAGGCGGACCGCTATGCCGCCGTTGTCAGCGCGGACGCACGGGCCAGCATCGCACGTGGTCCGGATCCCGTACCGGGTCTGCGATTGTCAAATGCCTTGTCTCGCGCTTCCGCCAAGCTCACGAGCGGGAACCCGCCCAGCCCAATATCACGGCGTCGGCTGTTCACCGTAAGTCTCTGACCCCACGATTTTGACCCACCCGGCGCAATATTCAGATACAACGTGCCGCCGTCACCGTGCAGGCCCGTTCTGGTAATCGCCTTTACCTTGGCGGCGGTGAGCTTGCTCATACCCATTCTTTCCTCACGTTTTTCCCAACGCTATATCGAAGAATACATTGGAATCGGACAGAATGGACAAGCCCTGAGAAAAGAAAAATACCTGTAAACACAACAGGTTGGTGGATTATTTGGGGAGGGATGGGAGCAGAATAGAATGAAGGGGTATACCCCCGCCGGGAATCGAACCCAGACCCCAGGTTCCGGAGACCTGTGTGATATCCATTTCACCACGGGGGCACGGCCGGTACAGTATCACATACCAGCAGAGAAGCAATGTTGTGGGGGACCGGTTCCATGCGCAGAACAGGGAGTGCGGCAGGCAGGTGGTCTCAACGGCGGGTGCAATGGCCGAGAGGGGAGGCTACTGTTCCTCTCTCTCAATCGTCAACATCGCGTCTTCATCATACAACCGGTTGTCGAGGTATAATTCCGGGTAGCGGGCTTGCGTTTCCAGACTCTCGTCCACACCGCTTGCAGTTTCATCCGCATCGTCCTCGGCATCGCCGCCGGCCGCCAGATTGCCCCCGTACAGCTCGGGGTAGCGCATCCGGAGTTCCAGACTCTCGTCTGCACTGTCGGTGGTATTCTCCGCTTCTTCGTCGCTGCTTTCCAATCCAAAGTCTTCACTAAAGAACGAACCTGACGAGTCAGGACGAACAGAATAGAGGGACTGGGACAGTCCGTTCGACGCAAAAAAGAGCAGCAGAGTAAGCGCACTGACCAGTGTCTTCATGTCAGCATCCTCCGTATAAAATTTTGTCCAGGATGAAGGGCGGCACGCGCAGCGGATAACCGAGACGCGGACGTCTCGACCGCAGATGCTGGAGGCGCGTGGACGAGCAGACAGCCCCTCAGCCGGACATGCACCTTTTTCCCCGCGCCATAGCCTTTGACAATAACGTGCTGACCGGATTGGAGTTGTCGGAGGTCTGGAATCTGAGACCGATGAACCAGACACTCGATACCGCTCAGGCGCGACGGGTCTCCCTGTAAAATAAGGGCGACCTGTCCGGAATCATCTTGTTCAACGCGCGTGACCTGACCCGATACCTGGATAACCTTATCTCGATATTTTTTATCCGCAACCGCATGATCGGAGCGGAAGGTCTGGTAGAGGAATGTGGCCGAGGTTCTGAACTCAGGCTTTTGTTCGAGCTCAACAGTTTGCTGACCCGTCGTGCGGAAAAACAGGATAACGATAAGGAGGAGGAGAGGAATCGCTATAAATCGCATACGCTTCACTCACGCCCCTCAAAAGTAAGACATTCCTGTCGGTTGGGTCAAGAGAGGCGGGAGTGAGAGCGTGTCCAGAGAGAGGCTGGAGTGGCGCGTCAGCCAGCCGGCTCTGTTGCCACGAGCGTTTCAATGTCTTGGAGGAGTTGGGTCACGGATTCCGTGTCATCTCCCCGATAATAGCCGCGGATGCGTCGCTGCGGGTCAATCAGTACGAAACGGTTGCTGTGCACGATGGGCTCATGGGTCGTCAGGCGAGGGTCGTTCGGCGCGAGGGCTTCCACGCCAAGCCGGAAGCCCTCGCGGATTAACGCATACATGGCTGCTCGATCGCCAGTCAGGAATAGCCAACGCTGGTCGTCCGCGCGGTAACGCTGCGCATAGACTTGCAGCATCTCGGGCGTATCCCGTTCTGGATCGACGCTAAAGGAAAGAAAGCGGACCGGTTTGGCACGCAGAGTTGTTTGCAAGCGGGCCATCCGCTGGCTGAGGAGGGGGCACCTGCCCGGACAGTGGGTGAAGATGAAGTTGGCGACCCATACGGATCCGGTCAGGTCTGTGTGACCAAAGGGCTGTTGCGTTCGCTCGATCAGCGAAAAGTCGGGGACTTCTCCCAGGATGGGAAGTTGACCGGGTGGAGAGGACTGAGAAGAGTCTGAGAAGAGAGAAAAAACGCCGTATCCGACAACATAGGTAAGAACAAGACCAAGCGCGCCCCAGATCATGCGCTGGGAAGTGCGATCTAGGGAGGCGCTTGAAAGTCTGTCAGGCACCGCAGGCTAGTGGTCAGCCGGTTCGCTGACCTCGGTCGGCTCGGCTGGCGTATACGTCCTGGTATTTGAGGTCAGGTCCGGTAGGAGCATGATGATGAGAAAGACGCAAATGGCCATGGGTGTCAGCGCAATCACGCTGAGCGTTGTGCGCTCAAAGCGCAGATGCATGAAATACAGTGCGACGAGAAGCGCTTTGGCAACCGCGAGGATGACAAGCAGAGAGCCAGCCGTGAGTTTGGCGGAGACCAGGGGAGGCACCATGAGTTCGAGAATGGTTAAAATGGTGAGGATCACCATAATGGCGAGATAATTCGGTTCGGCGTGGTCAGCGTGTGCGGCATGTTCGTTTGCCATCGTGTCTTCCTCTACAGCAGGTATACAAAAGTAAAAACCAAGATCCAGACCAAATCCACGAAATGCCAGTACAGGCCGACAATTTCTACCGGACTGGAGTTTTCGCCTAAGAACTTCCCATTCATACCGGCAAAGAGTACGCACGTCAGATACACCACGCCGCCGAAGACATGACAGCCGTGGAAGCCGGTCAGAATATAAAAGGTCGTGCCAAACAGCGGAGCGCCCCAGGGGTTGTCGCTCATGGTCATGCCGATATGGGTGAGGTGGGTCCATTCATAGGCCTGAAGCCCCAAAAATATGGTCCCGCCAACAATGGTCAGCAAGAGGTACTTCCGAAAGTTCGGCAGGTCGCTGTGTTTCGCCGCAGACAAGGCTTTGACCATGGTGAAGCTGCTGACAATGAGCAGAAAGGTCATAAACGCGGTGAGCTCGATACCGAGAGCGTCGAGCGGATTGGGCCAGTCAGGACTGCTGGCGCGCATGGCTCCATACCCGGCTAACAGTCCACCAAAAGACATGGCATCACCCGCCAGAAAAACCCACATGCCGAGTTTGCCCCAACTCTCCGGGGTGACAGGTGATTCTGCCGGCTGCTGGGCATGGGCGTGAGAATCAACAACGGCTTCGCTCAAGGTTGCTCCTCCTTTGGGGCCGTCACTTTCCGACGGGATGGTAACGTTCCCTGTGCTCGATGCGAACGGTTCGTTTTCCAATAGCGGTAAAAAATCCAGCCGCCAATGGAACCAAAAACGACGAAGGGCATGGTCATCAGAAAAAAGGCGCTGCGCAACATGCCTTGCGTCACCTGCTCATTCGCACCGGATAGCAAAGTCTGACACATTGCGCAGCCTTGTGCTAGGGCCTCCTGCGGTAGTCCCCCGATATAACAGGCCACCAGGAAGGGCGGCGCTGCAATACCGAACAGACGAAGGACAAAAAAGGGAGGTTGAGTACGCATATGCTCCGTTTAATTCAAATACACCAGCGGAAAAAGGACGACCCAGACCGCGCCAACGTAATACCAATACATGCTACATATTTCGACACCGATAAGGTGCTGCGGAGAGAATTTCCCGCGTCTGGCTTGCAATAGCACAATGCCGAGCCAGAGGACGGCGGCAAGGACATGCAGGCCGTGGCAGCCGATCAGGGTATAAAAGGTTGCGCCATACATGCCGGCTGAAATGGTGAGTCCGTCGTGAACCAGCCTCACCCACTCAAAGCCCTGCACCCCAAGAAAAATACTTCCCAGGAGTGCCGTCACAGCCAGCCAGCGCACGAATGGTCGCTGTTGGTCGGCTTGAATGCAGCGCATTGCCCTCCACATGGTGTAACAACTGAACAGCAGGAAAGCGGTATTCACCCAGGTGATACCCACGGGGAGGTATAAATGGCCTGAGGGCCAAACCGGACTTCCAAAACGAAAGACCACGTAGGCGCCAATCAGTCCGGCAAAAAACATGGTCTCTGCCCCAATCAGCATCAGCATGCCCATGCGGGCATTACTGACCGGCGGTCGTGGGATGCTGGGTGGGGGAGGGCCACCGCCATAGCCGGGCACGGCCACCAGCGCTTCTGTGGTTTCGTGCGTCGATGGCTGAGAATCCGGAGGTCCGGCTGCAACGGCTGATCCGCGTGGCATAGGCACTGCCTCTCGTAAGAACAGGCTACGCAAAGATAATGAAACAGGTTGCTGCAGCAATGTACAGCACAATAAAAAACGCGAGTTTTCTGCCGAGTGAAGAATTTTCTTCCTGTCGCTCGGCGCGTGTTACTAATGGCATTGGCCTATCCCGTTTTCAGAGTATGCCGGTGATTTGCTTATAGGGGAAGCTTATCGAGAGCCATGGCCGTCAGCAAGACTGGCAAATAGACGAGGGAAGCAAACATGAGCTGGCGGGCCGAGTCGCGCGAACGCGTGCGGGCCAAGCGGAGACCATACCACAGAAACAGACAGCCTAGCCCAAAGGCGATAACAAAATAGCGCGGGCCGGCCATACCGACCAAGGTCGGGAGGAGGCCGACTGCTAACAAGGCCAGACAGTTGAGCACGACCTGACGGCCTGTGCTTTTCCCATCCGGCTCAATCACGGGTAAAAGCTGGAAGCCGGCCCGGGTATAATCTTCTCGGTACAGCCACGCAATGGCGAGCGAGTGGGGCATTTGCCACAAAAACATAATGGTAAACAAAATCCAGGCCTCGATCCCCAGCGTCTCATTGACTGCGGTCCAGCCAATGACTGGGGGAAGGGCACCAGGGACGGCGCCCACAATGCCGCACAAGGAAGTCTTCTTCTTCAGCGGGGTGTAGGCGAATAAGTAGCTGATGGTGATAAAGGCGGTCACCAAGGCGCTCAACGGATTCACCCACAGCATAAGATAGAGGAGACCGATCATCGTAAGAGCCGCACCAAAGATCAGAGCGTCCAGAGGTTGCAGCCTGCCGTCGGGCAACGGACGGGTCCTGGTCCGTTCCATCAGGGCGTCGGCTTCACATTCCATAAGCTGGTTGAGTGCCAGGGTGCCACCGCCAGCCAGGGCCGTCCCGATCAACGTATGCAAGAGCAGCGTGTAATCGAGGACGAGCCAGGAGCCCAGATAAAAGCCCACGGTTGTCGTGACCAGGATCATACTGACCAGGCGCGGCTTGGTCAGCTCGACAAAGGCGGCCAGCCGCCGTAGGCGCGGCAGATCGTAGGCGACTGTCTGTGTTCGCTGTATCATACGGTGACCTGCTCCGAAAAAATGGGTGACGCTGCCTCCTCAGGGCCGCGCCCGATACGATAGGCCCGGAGGGTGAACCGGACACTGGTGACCAGCATGAATGCTCCGACGATGACGTGACTGGTTGCGAGGAGAACCGCCTGAGGAGTCAAGGGGCCACTCGGGGCCAAATATTTCATGACATAGGTAAAGAGACCTAGCCCGACCTGGAGGAGGAGAAGCCGTCGCAGGAGAATTCCCGAGCGCAGCAAGGGACGCTGGGTGGCGTAATATTGCTGAACATGGTCAACGAGGAGAAAGGTTACGATAAAGACCGCAACGGCCCCCAGGATGTGCAGGCTTAGGCCGGCCCCGGTATGACGGAAGAGGGCGCCCAGAATCAGTTGGCCGTAGATTAGGCCGACGGTGAGGAGGCCGAGCTGCTGGATTTTCTCCGTGTCGCGTGAGGGCGACTCGGGTCGGTCTGCCTGCCATTCCGCAGAAGTAAACAAGCTAATACTGGCAATGAGCGCAAAGAACGCCTGGGCCAGACAGGCGTGAATAATAGCGATCTTTTGCTCAATCAGTACCACGCGCAGTCCTCCCAGGACACCTTGGAGTATCACCGCGATCAAGGCAATAAGACCCAACCGGCGGAGCCACTGCCGTTGCTCTGTGAGCCAGAGGACAATCGCCAGCACAATCGTGAGCACGCCCACTGTCGCTCCCAACAGCCGATGGCTATGTTCGTAGAATATTCCGCCCACCATCTTTGACCAGGGATACAAGAACATATTATGGCCAAAGGTTGTTGGCCAATCCGGTACTACCATGCCGACCTTGAGACTGGTGACCAGACCGCCAAAAAACAACAGCGGAAGGGTCATGGCCGCGGTCAGGACGGCGATCCGGTGCGACCAAGCAGAATCGTGATCAAGAGCAGCCAAGACAATCTCCTGTGCGAGAACGCGGGCGTACACTGTCTCTCAAGCCCGGCCATCCTCCCGAGGACGGCCGCAACGACCGGGCATGGAGGCGGACACACGGCCTCACACTGCGCTACTGCGAGGCCGTAACAGCTTCGGGTCCGATTTTACGGTCCTGGGGCAACCAGTCTTCTTGGACCAGGGGCGAACTATATTCATACGGACCGCGATAGACCGTTGGTGTTGTCTCAAAGTTGCCATGGCCCGGAGGAGAGGGAGCAGTCCATTCGAGAGTGTTGGCCTCCCATGGATTCTTGTCCGCTTTCTTCCCGGCAATCAGACTCCAAATAAAGTTGACGAAAAAGATCAGCTGAGAAAGGCCCAGACAGAAGGCACTCATGGTGATGAACACATTCCACCACTGCATGTCGTGCAGAAACTCATACTGCAGGGGGTTATAGATACGCCGCATATGACCGCCCACACCCAGGAAATGCATGGGGAAAAAGGCACAGTTGAAGAAGATATAGGTCAGGGCGAAATGCACCTTGCCCAAGGTCTCGTTCATCATCCGACCGAATATTTTGGGGAACCAATAATACAGGGCGGCAAACATGCCGAAAATGATACCAGCCACCACATAGTGGAAGTGGGCAACAATAAAATAGGTATCGTGGATAAAGATATCGACCGGTGTCGAGGCCATATAAATGCCGCTTAAGCCACCAATCACAAAGTTGGAAACAAAGCCCAGGGCGAAGAGCATCGGACTGGTGAAACGGATATTGCCGCCCCACAGGGTCCCCAGCCAGTTGAACGTCTTAATAGCGGAGGGAACGGCAATGACCATCGTGGTCAGCATAAAGGCGGTCCCCAGGACGGGATTCATGCCGCTGACAAACATATGGTGTCCCCAGACGATCCAGGACAGGAAGGCCAGGGCCATCATGGAAAAGGCCATGGCTTTATAGCCAAAGATCGGTTTGCGGGAAAAGGTGGATAGGATATCGGACGTGACGCCCATGGCCGGCAGTACGAGAATATACACCTCAGGATGGCCGAAGAACCAGAACAAATGCTGCCATAAGATGGGCTCACCTCCACCGCCCGGCATAAAAAAGCTCGTTCCCATCGTCCGGTCAAAGAGCAGCATCCCAAGGGCAGCCGTCAGGACTGGCAGAGCGAGCAGCAGCAGAATGGCGGTGACAAACAACGACCAGATCACCAGCGGCAGCCGGAACCAGGTCATGCCTGGGGCACGCATATTCACGACTGTGGTGATGTAGTTGATCGCCCCCATGAGAGAAGAAACACCCAAGATCAGTAGGCTGATGACCCACAGATCGGCGCCCGTATCCACCCCGCTCAGGGTTGGGTCTGCCGAGAGAGTGGCATACATGGTCCAGCCGCCCGCCGCAGCGCCCCCTTCGACAAAGAAGCTGTAAACGATCATGATCGTCGCTGGGACTGCCGTCCAAAAAGACAGCATATTCAACACAGGAAAAGCCATATCGCCGGCGCCGATCATCAGCGGAATGAGGTAATTCCCAAACCCGCCGACCATAAACGGCATCACGACAAAAAAGATCATAATCGTCGCGTGCATGGTAAAAACGGAGTTGTAGAAGGCGGGGTCCATATGGGCTCCGCCTACAGAGCCCAGCGATTTGGCAAAGTTTGCGCCGGGATAGGGGTCCACGTATTCGCTCAGTCCTTCGACCGCACCGACCGCGCTATCCTCGTCCGCCGGATACATAAAGGGCTCAGATATCCAACTGGTAAAAGGCACTGCGGTCTCTGGCCAGGCAAGTTCCCAGCGGATCATCATGGCCAGGAGACCGCCGACAATAAGCATGAGGATGCTGGCGAACAGAAACTGGCGGCCGATCATCTTATGATCGGTCGAAAAAATGTAGGTGCGAATAAATCCAAGTTCGTGATGCTCTGCGTGGGCGTCGTGCGCGGCAGCGGCTCCTGCTTCACTCATTGACTCTCTCCTGTTTTGATCCTGTCCGGATGCTTTCCCTCTGGTTCCACCATTAACAGGGTCAACTACTCAGTTGCTTCTTGAGCGGCACTGTCAGCCGCACCTTCTGTCGCACTCTCGACTTCTTCCTCCGTCGCCGCCGGGTCAGCCTCTGGCTCGGACATGGTCTCATCATCCATGGCAGCACCACTAGCCAAGATTTCCTCGGTTGTTTCTGCCGCACTGGAGGCGCCACCGTTTGTTTCGGCAGGAGGCCAGCGTTTGTTATACCAGGCGGCGTAGTCTTCCGGCGTATCGACGTAGAGAGTCCCCTTCATCCCTGAATGGCCGAATCCGCACAGTTCCGCGCAGGGCGCTTCATAAGCGCCGGCCTTATCCGCCTGGAACCAGGCTTCGATGAACCGGCCGGGTAGCGTATCTTGCTTGAAGCGCAGGTGGGGCATAAAGAGGCTGTGGATGACATCTTTGGAGCCCAAAAAGACGCGCACCGGTTTGCCCACCGGGACATGAATGTCATTGTCAACCTGATAGTCGTCGGCGGTTTCAAATTCTCCGTCGGGCCCCGGATAGAGCACTTCCCAGTTGAACTGTTTCCCGGTGATGCGGATTTCTACATCTGTTTCCGGAACGTTGAGCTTGACTTCCTCCCAGATGCTCTTGCTGGCGAGACCAAGACCGATAAAGACCAGGGCGGGAATAATGGTCCAGAGGAGTTCCAGTCCAGAATGGCCATGCGTGTAGACGGCGCGCCGGTTGTCGTTTCGTCGATACTGGTAGAGGAAGATAATCATCAACGCCGTAACCAGAATGAAGGCGGCCGCAGTGATGTAATAAATAAAGTAAAAGAGCGCATCAATGCTTCCCCCGTATGGGGACACATCCTCCGGAAGCCATTGCATCATAAGATTTCTTAGCCCCTTGTGTGTTGAAGAATCGTTCCTCTTTATACCGGAAAGCAGGACGACCGCAAGGGGAGGGTTGTTGCGCTGAAGGCTCGCAATTTCAGACGGAATAGTCCGTCCGGCGTCTCGGGTCGTCGGCTGTGAGGAGCTGCACCATCGCGGACGCGTTTCGATATTGACAACGACCCACGGACTCGATACTTCTCCTATCCGTAATGGTAAACAAAACAGGCTGGGATCAGTTTTTAGAAATTATTCTGAAGCCCGATAACATCCCCATCGTGGGCTTGATGTTTCTCATTTTCTATTTTACTTGGCTGGCGTTTCGCGAGGCGCGTAAAAATGACCAACTGATCGAAGAAGGCCGTGCCGACGAGATCTTGCGGGAGATGCAGAAGTAGGGAGGCGGACCGCATGCCGTTTACTATCATCGCCGAGAACTGCACGGGATGCAGCGCGTGTGAACAGCGCTGTCCAACCAAAGCCATTAGTGGCGACCCCAAAAAAGCCTACCTGATTGAACCGACGATGTGCATCGACTGCGGTGCGTGTGGGGTCATCTGTCCCGATGATGCCATCCTCGATACGTATGGTAATCTGACTCAGGTCCTCAAGCGGGTCGACCGCCCGATAGCCGTTGTCCATCAGGATAACTGCAACGGCTGCGGGGTGTGTATTGACGTCTGTCCTTTTGACTGTATCTCTCCCTCGGCCGACAATGGCCCGCAATACCTCGGTCGGGTACAGGTCGAAGAGAAGACCTGTGTGGGCTGTAAGTTGTGCGAGGAAGTGTGTGGCTGGGAAGGCATCTATATCATGCCGACCAGGGAAAAAGAGCCCTTCCTGACCTCGATCGGAGTCGAACTCGAAGAGTCAACCGCATAGTCGACCGTCTCACTTGTCGGCGGACATTTTTCAGATAATCTTATTGAGCGGGTACTCGATGATGCCGACCGCTCCGTTTTGAATGAGCTGGGGAATCATCTCACGCACAATCCCCTCGTCAATCACGCTTTCCACGGCAAACCATTCGGATTCATACAGGGGCGAGACGGTTGGAGCGGTCAGGCTCGGCAGCATTTTGACAATACGGTCGAGATGCTCCTTTGGCACGTTCATCTTGAGGCCGACTTTCGCTTCCGCGCTCAGCGCGCCTTTCAGCAGCAGGGCAATCTGATTGATCTTCTCCCGCTTTTTCTCATCCTGCATGGCCCGTTTATTGGCGATGAGCTGCGGGTTGGAGCGAAACAGCTCGTGGATGATTTTGAGTCCGTGGGCGCGAATGGTTGAGCCGGATTCGGTCACTTCCACAATAGCGTCAACCAGGCCATCGGCGGCCTTGGCCTCGGTCGCTCCCCAGGAAAACTCGACATCGACTCGGATGCCCCGTTCATCAAAATAGCGCTTAGTATAGTGGACCAGTTCTGTCGCAATTTTTTTTCCGTTCAGATCGCTGAGCTCTCGAATGGGCGAGTCTTGAGGAATGGCGAGCACCCAGCGCGTCGGCTGAAAGCTGGCTTTGGAGTACACCAGGTCGATAATGGGCTCGACATCGGAGTTGTTCTCCATGATCCAGTCTTTACCGGTGATCCCCGCATCCAGGGTGCCGGACTCGACATACCGCGCCATTTCCTGAGCCCGGACCAGCGCGCAGCGCAAGGTCGGGTCATCAATGCTGGGGAAATAGCTGCGTGAGCTGGTCGATACTTTCCAGCCCGACTTTCTGAAGAGTTCAATCGTCGTTGCCTCCAGACTTCCTTTGGGAAGTCCAAGCCTCAAAATTTCCATATCGTCTCTTTTGTTAACCCTGTGGTGTTTGGATTTTCGTGCGGAGTGTGATGGCCCGATACGTCCGCTGGATGGGACCCGTCCTGGCCTGACGCAAGTCTATGGATTTCTTGCCCGCATCTCCTACCACAACGGACCATCTGCCGCAAGTAAAGCCCGCCGCCGGAGTTGGCTGAAAAGCGGGTCGCTCCGTTGTTGAGCCAGGGTCAGAGCGAGAAGCACCGCAATAGGCGTTCTCCTGCGTCTTTGCTACATATAGCACGGCGACAAGTGAAATATATGTCTGATCTGCCCAAGAAGCGGATCAGCAGGAGATGACACCTATGAAGCTGTCTGAGATTGCCGAACGCCTCCAGTGTGAACTACAGGGAAACGTCGACCCGGTGATTGCCGACCTCAAGCCCATAGACGAGGCTGGTCCCCAAGACCTCACCTTTGTCAGCAATAAAAAATATTTTGCAAAATTACCGACAACACAAGCCGCGGCCGTTATTCTGCCGGCCGACGCCCCAGCCGTCCCGCTGCCCTCGCTACGTACCGACAATCCTGACTTCGCTGTCGCCCAGGTGCTGGGTTGGTTGTATCCGCCGCATGAACCGACTGAAGGGGTTCACCCCACTGCTGCTGTCTCTCCCTCCGCCCGCATCGGGGCACATGCCTTCATTGGCCCCTATGCGGTAATTGGGGAGGATGTCGTGATCGGCGACCATGCGCGGATCTTCGCCCATGTGGTGATTTATCCCGAGGTGCGCATCGGTCATCACTTTACGGCCCATGCCGGAGCGATCGTTCGTGAACGCGTGGTGATCGGCAATCGGGTGGTCTTGCAGAGTGGCGTCGTTGTTGGCGGCGATGGATTTGGCTATGTTCCGCTACCCGACGGGTCGATTATGCCCAAGCCGCAGGCCGGTATCGTTGAGTTGCAGGACGAAGTCGAACTGGGCGCAAACACGACGATTGATCGGGCCACCGTGGGGACAACGCGGGTGCGAAAGGGAACCAAGATCGACAACCTGGTACAAATCGGCCACGGCTCGGATGTGGGCGCGTACGCTTTTATCTGTGCTCAGGCCGGCCTTGCCGGCAGTACGACGCTAGAGGACCGGGTCCAACTCGGCGGACAGGTTGGTGTGGCCGGTCATCTCACGGTCGGTAAGAACACGATGGTGGTGGCCCAGAGCGGCATTCCCAACGATGTCCCGGCAAATAGTGTCATCGGGGGCTATCCCGCAGTAAATGTCCTTTCCTGGCGACGGACTTCTGCTGCCCTGCCCAAACTGCCGGAACTGCTGCGCAGGGTACGGAAACTGGAGCAGGAACTGGCCGCGTTACGGAATGAAGCTGAGTAACGATGTGGGAGAGCGATCGCCTGGCCGCATCGGATACAACGGCCACGGGGGACGGAGCGCAGCTCTGGTTGTTCACGGCAACGATATTTGTTGGCGCGACGCTGCTGTTCCTGGTCCAGCCGCTGTTCGCAAAAATGGTCTTGCCCCTGCTCGGAGGCTCGCCGTCGGTCTGGAACACTGCCCTGGTGTTTTTCCAGGCTGTGTTGCTGGCCGGGTATGGATATGCGCATTGGCTCATGCGCTGGTTCGGTCCACGCAACCAGATCATCGTGCACGTCTGCGTGCTGACTGCGGCGGCTCTTGTGCTGCCAATCGGCGTCGCCTCAGGCTGGCGACCCCACGCCGGGACGCCACCGGCACTCTGGCTGCTGGGCCTTCTCACCGTCTCGGTCGGTGCACCGTTCTTTGCCATTTCCGCGACCGCACCGCTGATCCAGCGGTGGTTTGCGCGGACCGGCCATCCGCATGCGCACGACCCGTATTTCCTCTATAGCGCGAGCAATCTCGGCAGCGTACTCGCCTTGTTGGCGTTTCCGTTTATCCTTGAGCCCACGCTCAGCAGCCATGCGCAGAGTATCGGCTGGAGTATTGGTTTCGGGGTCTTGACGATGTGCATCATTAGTTGCGGTGCAGTGGTGTGGCGGTGCAGCGATGTGGCGAGCAGCCCGCCCTGGCCGAATATAATGGAGCGTCCGAACTGGCGTCAGCGCGCGACCTGGATGGTCTATGCCGCGGTTCCTTCCGCCCTCTTGCTTGGCGTCTCTGCCCATATCAGTACGGACATTGCTGCGGCCCCGCTGTTGTGGGTGATTCCATTGACGCTCTACCTGTTCACGTTCGCCATTGCTTTTGCTCGGCGTCCCTTGATCCCGCATTGGCTTGCGGTGCGAGCCATGCCCCTGGCGTTGATGGTCCTGGTAGCACTCTTCGCTTGGCGTGAACCCATTGGTGTTTTCCTGCCGCTCCATCTGCTGGTGTTCTTTGTGATCGCGCTCATGTGCCATGGTGAGCTGGTGCGTCGCCGTCCTGGCGTGGAATCTCTGACCGAATTCTATCTGTTCCTCTCACTCGGCGGTGTCATTGGCGGTACTTTTATCGCCTTATGCGCACCTGTGCTGTTCAATACTGTCTTCGAGTATCCGTTGAGCCTGACGCTGGCCGCAGCGTTATTGCCCAGTGCAACCCCGCGGGCCAACCGCGGCGATGTTATCCTGGCGCTGGTCATACTGGTCGTGTTGGTCGGCGGGAAAACAGTAGCCAGTGGTCTCGGCTGGCAGCCCCACACGTTTGTGGTCCCTGGCATCTGCGCGGCTTTCGCGCTGCTCATTTTCGCCCGCCAACCGCGCCCGTTCGGTTTTGGGCTGTGTGTTGGCGTGCTTTTGGTCAGTAGCGCGTATGCCCTGATGAGCAGCGAGGTCCTGTGGCGAGGACGGAGCTTCTTTGGCGTCTACCGGATCTCCGAGTCCGGTGACCCGACTAACCGCAGCCTGGTCCACGGCACGACCAACCACGGCGGCCAACTGGTGGCGGACAACGGCGATATCAGCCCGACCGCCTATTACACCTCCTCAAGTCCAATCGTTGAGGTGCTGACCGCCACGCAATCGCACAGTGTTAGCCAACGTGTCGGTGTGGTCGGTCTGGGGAGTGGCGCACTGGCCTGCTATCGTCGCGCTGGCGATGCTTGGCGCTTTTTCGAGATCGACCCGTTGATGGCCTGGATAGCGGTCGAGAGTGGCTATTTCGACCTGATGACCCGCTGTGCCGAGTCTGTGTCCAAGTCCGTGCCCATCGTACTTGGCGATGCACGGCTGACTCTGGCCGAGGAACCTGACGGGCACTTGGACGTGCTGGTCATTGACGCGTTCTCATCCGATGCGATCCCGATACACCTGCTGACTCGTGAAGCCGTCGCGCTGTATATGGACAAGCTCGCTGAGGACGGTGTTCTGGTCATGCATATATCGAACCGTTTTCTTAATCTGACTCCGGTGCTCGCCCGCATTGTTGAAGACCTGGGCTATGCGGCGCTGCGGGGCGCCCGCAATAAGATCGACCGCGATATCGATATCGCAGGAACGAAGTCGGTATGGGCGCTGATCGCTCGTGACCAAGCGACGACTGACGCGCTCGCGCTGAGCGAGATTTGGGGACCGCTCGAAACGTCAATGGACCGGCGTGTGTGGAGCGACGATTTCTCTAACCTGCTTGAAGTGATCCGCTGGTCTGGTTGACGTGACAGACCGGGACTCAGCGCCGTTTTGTCATGTCGATCCCAATCCCGCCCAACATGACCGGGATCCCCCAGGGGTCAACGATGGGGAATTTGCTCACCAGCCATTCCTGCGGACCGTCAGGGTAGGGGATCGTCTCGGTCAGTTGTTCGCTCTGTCCGCTGGAGAGGATACGCTGATCGTTTGCTCGGACCTGCTCCGCTACATCGGTCGGAAAAAGATCAAGGTCTGTCCGCCCGAGCCAGCCGAGTGCCTTGTCCGGGGATACGGTCTTCCACAGATTCACCAGGGTCTCGTTCGCATATAAATAATGTCCCTCCAGGTCTTTGATAAAGGCAACACCTGGCAAGTGATGGAGGAAGAGCGATAGGCGTTCTTCCGTCTGCTGGAGCGCTTCTTCCATATGTTTGCGCTCCGTAATGTCCAGGGTTGCGCCATCAATACGGCGCGGCTGCCCATCTTGCCCGGCGTGTGCGCACGTACGGGAACGGAGCCACCTGATACTGCCGTCTTGGGCGACGATGCGAAATTCATATTCGGTTGGCTGCTCGGGTGGCAGAGACTGAAGGGTCTGGGTCACCTGGGCCAAGTCATCTGGATGAATATACTGTTGGAGTGGATTGGGTTTACCGATCAGCGTTTCGGTGGCGTATCCCGTAATCCGGGTGAAACTCTCAGTCAGCCAGTCCAGGATGAGGTTGCCCTGGTCATCGACGTGAAAGGAGAACGCATAATCAAAACTGACTCGCTGTCGGGCCTCACTCTCACGTAAGGCTGCTTCCGTCTGCTGACGTTCGATTTCAATCCCTTCGAGTTGCGTCACCCGGTTGCGCAGGGCGACTATTTCCTGCTCAAGCGCGGCTCTGGATTTTCTCGCTGTACTCCTGCTCTCCGTCTTGGTCTCTTTGCTTGTCCTGGCCATTGTATTCAGGGTTCGCCCTTCCGTCAGACTGAGCAGGCTCCCTCCTCTCTATAGACCAATCCATTTGTTGAAGTAAAGGAAAACAGCGAGTCGGCGGAAGATTGCTGACTCGCTTGACTGAGGCCCGGATGTCTGGAAAAGGGAGCCTCGGTCAGGCTCCCTCTCGCTGGCCCGGATGCAGCAGGTTGGGCCGAGGTGGGAGGGTCAGGACTTCCTCGGAAAAGAACTCGGCGAGATATTGAACGATATGCTTAACGGATAACAGGCCGACTGGTTGCCCGCTATCATCAACAAGCGGTAGTCGCCGGAATGCGCCCTCTCCCATGAGATTGAGGGCGAAGGCAATAGGGGCATCAACGACGAGGGTTTCCGGGTCGGGCGTCATGACACTCTCAACCAGGGTCTGATTCAGGTCCAGTCGAGGCCCAATCACGCGGTTCAATAGGTCCCGTTCGGTAAAGATACCGATAATGGTCTGTTCTTGCCGGACGAGCACGCAGCCAATTTTATTCTCTCGCATCTGGGCAATGGCATCCGAGACCGTGGTGTTCGGATCAACAATCACCGACGGGACATACGGCAGCCTGCTGACCGGCTCGTTCAGCAGGCTCTCATCCAGCCGCTTGCTCGGTTCGGAGAGGCGCTCCGTTATGGTCTGCTCTTCCTCTACGATGCCCTCGCCGGGGTAGGCGTCCGTATTGACTTGGTGTGAGGCTTTTACCTGTGCCATAAGTTTCCCTCCTCGACATGAGAATGTTCTCAGGCATTCCTTAGCACCGAGTCAGAGATAAATACAAGAAAAAATGGAGGTGTCTCCGGCTGCCTTGTCCCCTCATCCTCCCTGAGAGGAGAGGGCGCAATCCTTAATGGCCGACCGCCTCATCTCGTTCTCGCAGCCAGGAGACGACCTGGGGCCAGAGTTTTTTCTGCGCACCCGAACTGACAGCGGCACCGATATGGCCGGTCGGAAATACAATCGTGCCCGCATCAGGGCTGCCAACCAGGTCTTCCAGTGGCAGGCTGGATCTGGGATGAACAACATCATCGTGTTCCCCGATCACGTTGAGGACGGGGCAGACGATATCTTTGAGATTAGCTCGACGCGACCCGAGCGGCATCTGGTTTTTCATAATCAGGTTCTGGCGTGAGACATCGCCGGCCATTTCCTTAAAAATTTGGCCGGCCATGGGCACGTCGCTATTCATCCAGCGCTCAAAGAGTTCGAACATCTCCGCATAGCCCTTTTGGTCCTTGCTCCGATACAGCCCGACATACTTGTCCAGAGCGTGATGGACCGGCGCCATGGCGTCGAAGTTGGCCTTCATAAACCACGCCGGACAGTTGCCATACACACTGGTGACGAGGTCTATGGTTTGCGGTGAGATTTTGCTCATCAACTGTTGGCTGGGAAGATCCTGCACACTCATGTCGAGGGGCAGGGTAAAATCGATCAGGTTTTTAATCTGCTGCGGGAAGAGGGCGGTATACAACGTGGTCAGGAGCCCGCCAAAACAATAACCGAGGAGTGAGACTTGATCGCTGCCGTCCCGTTCCTGAATCGCGCGCACCGCGTTGCCGAGGTCGCCGTTCACATAGGCCTCAAAGCCGCGCCAACTATCCGCCCGCGTCGGTGGAATCCAGTCGATGAAATACACTTCGACGCCGTGTTTGGTCAACGTTTCGACCACGCTCCGGCCCGGCAGCAGATCAAGGATGAACGGACGCTTCACCAGGGAATAGACCAGGAGTAAGGGTGTGCGCAGCCGTTGCCCTTGGGCCGGATAATGTCGCAGGCGGACCTTGCCACCCTCGTAGACTACCGTATAGGGCGTAGTCGGCGGTGGATCTTCATCAACGGGATATTCATCCATGAGGCCGCGCCGCCAACCTTCAAGAGACCGGACCGCCCCTTCCATCCAATATTGTGAAACCTCAGTGAATAATGACATGGTGACCTCCTTGGGGTCTCTGTTTGCTTCAACGTTTTGCTCACCATAGGTTGTTCGGCCTGGGGTGCAAAGAAAACACCTGTCACCTATGTGACGGAAGCCTGTCTTTCCTGCGGACTATGTCGAATTTCTGTCACCTGGGTAACAGTTTCTGGCCTAACGCCTTCCCTCTCATGAGAAGAGTGAGCAAAATACAGGCCGAAACCCAGAAATGTCTGAACGGACCGGAAAGACTGGATTTTTAGTCACAGAGACAGGAACAGACAGATCGGCTGCATAAAAACTCAGCAGCGCCTGCTGCTCTGGAAACGTGTTACCCAAAAGGAGACCAGCGATATCGCGCCGGGCTGCTCCTGTTCTGAAGGTCTGACGGTCTTCTTATGGAGCGAATTTATACGACTCCAGGGGGGAGTAGTCCATGCCGAGGATGACCCATTTCCCGTCGAGCTTGGTATAGGTGAAGATATAGCGACCGTGCGCATAGGTCATCTTGCCGCCCTGGGGTGTCGCGGCGAGTTGGTAGTGGCCCCACGCCAGGGCGGTAGTCCCGACAATACGGAACTGGGGTGTGACCGGGGAGAGTTCGGCTTCTTCATACTGGCCAAAATATGCCTGGACGGCTTTTTGAAAATCAGCTCTGCCCTGGACCGGAAACGGAGAGAAAATGCCGTACAGAACAATATCGTCATGAACAGTCGCGACTGCGGCGTCCAGCTCTCGATTGTTAAGCGCGTCAATTTGCGTAGTGAAAGCCGATTTGAGCGCGTCCATGTCCTCATCGGCCAGTACGCGCGAAGAAAAGCAGAGACCGGTCAGGAGCAGTGAAAAAAGGCCGACCCGTACACAATACTTCAGCATTCGCTCTATCCCTCCACACACGATGATACCGCTGCCATATCACTTTGTCCCATGACAAAAAAGGTCGGTCACGTCTTCGCTTGCATTTCCCCAATCCCCAACTCCCACCCCCTAAGCCCCTTCCTTGGCCTGTGTTGCCGCCAGCAATTCATCAAAAGAGTCTCGCAGGCAGGCGGCGTATGACCACGGATCGGAGACGAGACTGGGGTCAACCGTCCCGCCGATAACGAGGGTTTGATGATAGCTGACAATGGCATTGAAGAGCCCAATGCCGGCCGACAACAGGCCAATCGGCCGCAGGGCGAGCAGTTCGTGTCCCGCCAGGTAAAGTGGGGTTTGTGGTCCTGGGACGTTGGTTGTCACCGTATTCAACACCAGGTTTGCCGCCGGCAGTTGTCCGGCCATGATTTGCCACACCGGCGGGACCCAACCAAAACGATTCAGGAGATCATATAAGAGACCGGCCTGGTTCTGTTTTTTGATCTGATCAACCGCCGCCCGCTGCGCGGCATAGCGTTTGAGCGGGTCTTGTTCATCAATGAAGAGTGGGGCGAGCATCATGGACACCCGATTGCCCAAGCTGCCCTGTTCATCTTCCTGCCGCATGCTGACCGGACACATGGTCCGCAGCACTCTCTTGGCCGTGGAATATTGCTGGGCACGCAGATACTTTCCCAGCCCGCCGGCGATGATGGTCAGAACGACATCATTGACCGTGCCCCCCAAGCTTGCCCGGATCGCACGGATATCGGCAAAAGGAAAATCGGTCCAGACAAACTGTCGTGACGATGACAAGGTCTTATTAAACGGTGTTGTCGGGATCGGCTGGGATAAGCTGGGCAACGTTTGCATGAAGGACAGCAGGGCCTGTGAGGACCCCTGGAGGGCCTGTGCCGCCTGTGCCGGCCGAAACCATTGGACGCTATCGGTCCAGCTTCGGATGGTCTCAGTCAGTCGGTCGTTGAGGGCATCCCGCAATTGGCTGGTAATATCCGGCAGGGGCTGTGGTTGCCACGGCTGGGGCGGAGACGAGGGTATGGAGGCTTGTGGTGAGCTGTCATGCGTAATCGTCATCAGGTCAACCCCGGACACGCCATCGACCATGGCATGGTGGACTTTCCAGATAATGGGTGTCGTCCCATCCGCCCGGCCGCGCAGGATGATCATCTTCCACAGAGGATGGGCGCGGTCGAGTGGCGGCGCATATATCTTGCCCCCAAATTCAGACAACACCCGGTCGTCTCCGGGCGCAGGCAGGTCCATTTCTTCGATGTGCCGTTCGATGTCAAACGCCGGGTCATCCTGCCAGGTAGGGTGGGCAATCCGCAGAGGCGGAAACATGACTTTCTGGCGATAGCGCGGCAGAAGGTGGAGGCGTTCCTGGAGGACCCTGATCAACTCGGCTTTGGAAATATGGCCGTCGTAGATGAAGCATGAGCCCACGTGCAGCGGCTCGTTAGGCTTTTCAAAATACAAAAAGGCCGCATCTGCCGCGCTTAAACGCTGGCTGAGGGGCTGCTGGGCCGATGACGCGGGTCTGTCCATGGTCTTCTCCTGGGAGTTGGCCGGATATGCTGTCCTTAGCGACCAAACAAGGTGTCGAGTCCTTTTTGAAGCAATTGTTCTTCCAGGCTGGGTGCCTTGTCCGGCTGCTCGGATGCCGTGCGGTCGGAGCTGTCTGCTTGCTGCGCAGCGCGATCCTGCTGTTTTTTCTTTGTAGGGCGCAGCCTGTCCAGAATTTTTTCTTGGACCACATCTTGCAGGGCTCTGGTCGCCGCACGCTGGATAAGGGTGCCGATCTGCTGCGCGTCCAGGGTCGGGCGAACGGCGGGGAAAACACCGGCGAGAGCAAATGGAATTTCCACGCGGTTCTCAGCGTTTGCAATATATCCTAGCTCCTTGGTCACTCGCATGAGGTCAGATGAGAGAGCCTGAGAAAGGGTCAGGGAAGCAGTCGCATTGACCTGTTGTTCAAAATCCATCCAACCTTCTGCCCGTGTCCGAAAGTCACGCGCGGCAATACGGAGGCGGTCGAGCTTGACTTTTCCATTACCGAGCGAGAACTGACTGGCAACCTCATCAAACTCGGTATGGGGAGAGGCGAAGATTTTCGGATATTTCTCCCGGAGTTGTTGCGGCAGGACGAGCGATAAGCCCGCAATACCGGTCAGGCCGGACAGGACGCCTTCGGCCAGATTGAACTCCCGCAGCGATCCATCCGCAATTTCGGCCTTTCCCTGCCCGCGCAGGGCCGGCTTGAGGGCATCCCAAGTGCGTCCCCTCCCCGAGACTGTGAAGTCGAGCGAGGCCGTCCCCTGGACCGGCGGGTCTGTCAGAGCAAGTGCCGAGCGAAAGAATGTCGCCAGATCGACGGCAGCTACCTGAGCGGCGACAGCTATACGCGGGGGCTCTGCTCCAAAATTATACTGCCCGCTGCCATCCAGCGTGCCCTCAAAGGCGTGCAGCTTGAAACTGTCGATCTTGGCGGCCTGGTCGGCGACTGAGGAGTCAAGTTGCAAATCGGTATAATACACTTGGGCAACATGTCCCTGTTTTGATGACAGCTGACCTGTATGGCGGAGGTCGCCGTTTTGCAGCCAAATCCGGCCCGTAGCGGACACTGCTTCGAGTCGGTCCTCCGAGGTTGCGGCTTGAAGGTCTGCCAGTCTTACTAGTGGTGCGTGCAATTCATAGCCGGCTTTCAACGGTTGAAATTGTTCAACCTGGGCCTCAAGCTGAAGCGCTGATTCTCCAATGCGGGCCGTTGTCTCGGTCAGCTCGGCTCCCTGACCCGTTAAGGTGATAGCTGCCTGAATATCCGTCAGCGGCTTCGCCAACTGCGCTGGAGTGACGCTTCCATCTTGGACACTCAGCGTCCCCATCAGTTGGGGTGTGGTGAGTGGCCCAGCTACCTGTAGATGCGTCTCGAAGCTGCCTGTCGCGCCATAGTCCTGGAGGAGGGGCAGGAGGTCATGCAGTTCTGCGAGCTCGGCTCGATTCGAGTCCACAGTCAGGTCGAGGGTCGGGGTGTCGAAGCCAACATTGCCGCTGAGCGTCAGGGTCAGCGTATGCAGATTGAGCGTGAGTTCCTGGAGGGCGGCGGTCCGTGGTGTCAGTCGTGTCTGGGTCGAGAGGGCGAAGATAAGCCCGGATGGCTTGTTGAAGAACTCGCCAAAGCGGAGTGCGCTGTCAGTTGCCTCAACCTGGCCCGTCAGCGCCAGATTGGTAGGCGTGCCGCTCGCCTGGGCGGTTACGGAGACGGGGCCCTCAATGCTGAGGTCCGGGGGCAGATGTTTACCCACGGGATCAAACTGTCGGACACGCTCAAGGGCAAGCGGCCCCAGCATCACGGTGGTGTCCAGCGTGCTCTCGGCGAGTGGGTCCGGGACCTCTGCACCAATCGGACCGAAGCTGCCTGTGACCTGAAGATTAGGGTCAGCGGAATCGAAGATTGCCGCTTGCAGGTCCACATCGGAGAGTTGCAGGGCTCCGGCACGACCGGACACGACGGTTTGCAAGCTGAGTGGGCCGGAAATGCCTAGCCCTGGCGGGAGGTGCTGGGTAAGAGCCGGTAAGGCTTGTTGTAGGGTGTTCAGGTCGAGTTGATCGATCGTTACGCTGCCTTCGAGCGGAATAGTATTGAAATCATCCAGCCCTGGGCCGACCGGTCCGGCCTGTACGTCTAGGCTGATATTCTGCTGGTCTGAGAGGACGGCTGCGTTCAGTTCGAGACGCACCGGTTCGTCAAGACTCACATCATGCGCCCGCAGGTCGAGTTGGGTCACTCGAAAATCCGTTCCGGCCTGCCGGTCCGTATAACGAACATCTCCATTTTGGATATCGAGGAAGGCGACCAGGAACAGCAGGGGAGGGGACGACGTTCCGTCGCTCCTTTGTGGCGTCTCTTGCGGCGCTTTTTGTGCCGCACTCGCCGTCGCGGTTTGGGTCATGCTGGTGAAGTTGAATCGTCCGTGTTCATCGCGAATGAGCTGAATCTGCGGGCTGTGCAGGATCAGACGGCTGACCTGGATTTCCTGGGACAAGAGCGGCCACAGCGCAACATTCACCTGAAGATCATCGGCCCGGACAAAGGCTTCGGTCGAAAAGGCCGGATCGTCGGCAACGAGAAACTGGGTCAGACGCGCGCCTATCCCGCCCCATACGGTCACACCAATTTCCTGGACCTCAACTTTTCGGCCGAGTGTCTGTTCGACCTGATGCAGAATCTGGTCTTTGTTGCTGGCAATCAGGCTGTTGAGGTTGATAAGGGCAAAGGCGAGCAGACCGACTGCAACAAGAAGAACTGCGCCGATAATCAACAGCGTACGCATCGCATTATCTCCTCATTCAACCTCTATGATGTCCAGAATCTCAGGAATGCTGCGGATCACGTGCTGAGGTGGAGTCGGGCTGTCCGGTGGATCCGTACCTGGCCGCGACCAGATCAGAACCGAGCACAGACCTGTCCGGTTGGCGCCGGCAATATCCTGCTGTAGGGAATCTCCGACAAAATAGGCCTGGCTTGGTGCACAGCCGGCTTGGGCAAGAGCGCGCGAGAAAATGGCGGGGTCCGGCTTGCAGGACTGGGCGTCTTCACTACTGAGGAGGGAGTCAAAGTAGGGGCCGAGTTGGGAGAGTTGCAGCAGGTGCGAAAATTGATCGTTGTCGGCATTACTGACAATGCCGAGATGGAGACCCCGCTGGCGTAATACAGACAGGGTCTCAGTGACCCCGTCCCGCAGTTGAAAGTCCTGCTCCCGACGTTGGTGTTGACGAGCCCGGTAGTGGGCGAGCTGTTCCTGGGTGAATGTAGTTCCGAACTGGGCTGCGGTGGCCTGCAAGGCGTCTTGGAACATATCGCGATGGAGATAATAGGAACGGGACAGATATTGGTAAAAGACATTTTTCAGAGCCGCCCGATAAGCCCGCCGGATATCCTGCGCTGTTGCCGTAATTCCGGCCACCTGAGCCAACTCGATCAAGCAGGCGCGCTCTCCCGGTGCGGTGGTTTCATAGTCAAACAGCGTCCCGCCAAAATCAAAGAAAACTGCTCGTGGGTCTGCCATACCGCGCCCTGACTCCCTTTACTTCTGCGCCAGGAGAGTAGAGAGGCCACGGGGGTGTGTCAAGCAAATCCGTCTCAATATAAATGGGAGTTATACTCTGGGTTCTGCGGTTGGCCCTGCCGCGGCGCTGAGAAGGATACTCAGGACATCACATGGTGGGGGAGGGAGGAAATTTTCTCCCCCCTCTTTACCCTGGAGAGTAGGGGCTGGAGGGAGGGAGATAGTGCCTGGTGAGATACGCCTCTTCAGGGACCTATATCCGCAGGACTGCCGCACCGTTGAGATGTCCGTTTTTCATTCGTCTTAATGCAGTGTTCGCCTGTGCCAGTGGGTATTCTTCGGTCTCGGTATGAAGCGGGATGCTGTGAGCTAGGTGGAGCAAGTCCCGTCCGTCCTGGCGGGTGTTGGCCGTGACACTGCAAATGGTGCGCTCATAGAAGAGGGTGTCCGCATAATCGAGCGGCGGAATCTGGGTCATGTGGACGCCGGCCAAGGCCAGGGTTCCGCCCCGGTCTAGCGCTGCCAGAGCAGGGGGGACTAGGCTGCCGACTGGGGCAAAGATAATCGCGGCATGAAGCTTCTCGGGTATCGGGTCGGTGATCTCCCCAACCCAGGCGGCACCCAAGCGGGTGGCGAGGTCGCGGTGTGTCTGGCCGCGCGTCACCACATAGACCTCGCAGTCCCAATGCCGGGCAATCTGGATGACAATATGGGCGGACCCTCCAAAGCCGTACAACCCCAGGCGTTGTTTGGGTTGTACGCCACACCGCTGCAAGGCTCGGTAGCCGATAATTCCTGCACACAGAAACGGGGCGGCCTCCACGGAGGAGAGCATAGCGGGCAGGGGGTATACAAATGCCTCAGGAGCGACAACATATTCGGCATAGCCACCGTGTTTGGTATAGCCAGTAAATTGTGGCTGCTGGCATAGATTCTCGTCTCCGCGCCGGCAGTAGTCACACTGCGTGCAGGCGGCGTACAGCCAGGCCACGCCGACCCGGTCGCCTTCCCTGAGATGCTGTACGCTGGCTCCGCAGCGGATCACGCGACCGACGATTTCATGGCCGGGGACGAGAGGGCTGCGCTGGGCTGGCAGGTCGCCTTCGGCCACATGTAGGTCGGTCCGACATACCCCGCATACCTCCACCCGAATGAGGACTTCGCCCTGGGCCGGCTGGGGAGTCGGCAGATCCAGCGAGTGGAGCGGGTGGGTCTCGATCGGTCCGGGAGCAACAACGGCCATGGCGTGCATCGGGTTCCCCCTGAGAGAACGGCGTCGGTGGGGTCAATACCACGAAGGGCTACAAAGGGCCACTGCGAATCGTCCCTATGCGGCTGGAGTCAGCCGGAAATACCGGAATCCGCCGCCGCCTTTCCAGTTGAGGTGTTTGCTGGCGCCAGTCTGGTCCGTTCCATCGATAACGGCTCGGAGGCGGGGCAGGATGTGCGTATTGCACTGGGGGCCGTTCTCAATCAGCATCCATTGACGGCCCATCTTGTGGGCCACCGCGCCCGTCGTGCCGGATCCGGCGTAGGCATCCAAAACCCAGTCGCCGGGCTGGGTGGTCATGCCGATAATCCGTTTGAGCAGTGCTTCCGGTTTCTTGCCCTTGATGAAGGTCACGCCTCCTTCCTCCCCCAGACTGGTGGTTTTGATATCCGCCCAGAAGTCGCCTGGATGAAGAGTGAGATAGTCATCGGCAAATAATAGTCGCATGCGTGGCTGGGCGCTGTGCATATTGTAGTGGGCCGTAACGATATAGAGCCGGCGTTGGACGGTTTCGACGCTGAACGCCCCTGTCTGCGGGGGAAGGGTCGCCCGTTTCTGGTCCGCACGCTTTTTTGCCGTGGCACTGGTCGAGCAGGTTCGGACGATGCGCCAGGCATTCTCAGCCAGCCATTCCCGTGTTGGATGGGAGCGGCCCTCACGCTGACAGACGGTGGTCACGGGTTCCAGGGAGAAGGGGCGACAGATCGCATCGGCCTGCTGAATATCGTCTGCGGTTCGGTCCGGATTGGCCAGAATCGCTTTGAGCCTGCGGATGGCCTGCCGAGAAGCCTGGCAGACGACCCAGCGATACTCCGGGTCCCAGGTGGCTTTGGCGATACGTTCGGGATGCAGGTTGCGAATACCCGACTTGCCGACCAGGATGATGTACTCCTTGAGCCGCGGCAGATTGCCCTGCGTAATGACGTGTACCATCTTAAAGCCGGTTGGCTCGGCCATTTTGACACAGATCGTCTTCAGGTTCTGCTCGCCCATCATGTCGGCCAGCAGGAGATAGAGGCGGGCAAATTCATTGTCATCGATCTGGATGGCGAGAAAGCCATCTTCACACAGCAAGGCCCACAGAAGTTCGAGCCGGTGCTTGAGCGCCTCAAGCCATTGGTGATGGTCGCTCCCATCCGGGTAGAGCGGGATAGCATTGCCGGTGTTGTAGGGCGGATCGAGATACACGCATTGGATGCTGTTGGCATACTCTTCCGACAATGCCTTCAGTACGGGCAAGTTATCGCCAAAAATAATCCGATTACCGAAAAAGGCAGGCCCAAGCGGCAAGGTGGGCGCAGTCCAGGCCAGAGAGGTGTCTTCAACCAGGCGAAACGTGTTGTCAGGGGATATGGTCATGGGCGCTCCACGTACTCCCCAGTCCATACCGCTTTGTGCGGGCGGGAGACAACCGGCGCCAAACAACGAGGATGGGGGTCAACCGAAAGGAGGTCTTTTGGGTCTGTTGAGTCTTGACCCCAAAGACCCTAAAGACTCAGCGGACTCAACGAACACATGTCGTGGGAGGAGGCTATTCAAGGACAAACGCCCGGGTCTCTCCCGGCCTGAGTTCGGAGACCTGCCCGGCTACGCCAATACGAGCCGGCAGATGCCAACCGGAGTCAAACGTCACGGACAGGCTCTGTTGCGTCGCGCTGACGGAGAACCAGTTGCCACGGTACTGAAAGCGAAAGGCGAGGCCGGAGGACAACGCCTCGGGCAGACATGGCTGAAACCAGACGGTATCTCCCTGTGTTTCCATGCCCATATAACAGCGCTGGACCAGGTCGATGGTGCCGGCCATCACGCCAGCGTGAATCCCCTCGGCCGTCGTGCCGTCCTGAATATCGTCGATGTCGCTCTCCAGAGCCTCAAGAAAGAGCTGCCACGAGCGCTGGGGGTCGATACGGGCCAAAACCCAGGCATGGACAACCCGGCTCAAGGTCGAGCCGTGCGAGGTCCGCTGAAAATAGTAGTCGATGGTCGCGCGAAGCGTGGCATGGTCCAGGGGATAGCCGAGCTGCCCGAGGAGGTGAATCACTTCATCCTCCGGGAGCAGGTATAACAACATCAGGGCGTCGGCCTGCTTGGTGACCTGATAGCGGTCCGGGCTGTCATTCTCCGCCTCAAGAATGCGGTCGAGTCGATGAATGTCTCCGTATTTTTCCCGATAGCCGTTCCAGTCAAACTCGCGCAAGGTTTCAAAACCCTCAAACTGGCTTAGAATACCCTCGCCGTGGAAGACTACCCGCATCTTTCTAGTGATGTCTGTCCAGCGCTCGAGAGTCTGCTCGCTCAGTTCCAGCTTTGAGCGGAGGACCTTGCTCCTCCCCGCTGGCAGGAGGGTGAGAACATCGAGGGCGCGCTGGAGGGTCCAAACTGTCATGACGTTAGTGTAGGCGTTGTTGTTCAGACCGGGAGTCTCGGAGTCAGGATAGCTTTCATGGTATTCGTCCGGTCCCATCACGCCGCGGATTTCGTAGCGGTCGAGCTCTGGATTATAGGTTGTGGCGCTATCCCAGAAACGAGCAATATCCACTATCATTTCCGCGCCATAGAGCGATAAAAAGTCTCTGTCCAGGGTCGCCTGGTAGTACTGCCAGACATTATAGGCAATAGCGATGTTCACATGTCGTTGCAGCGCACTATGGTCGGGAATCCACCGCCCTGAACTGGGGTTGAGATGGACGACCTGGCTTTCTTCACGCCCGTCACTGCCACTCTGCCAGGGGTACATCGCGCCTTGATACCCGGCCTGACGAGCGGCCAGACGTGCCTGGGGAAGACGGCGGTAGCGATAGAGTAACAGGGCGCGGGTCAGCTCGGGCAGGCGGAAGGTGAAGAAAGGGAGGATAAAGAGTTCGTCCCAGAAAATATGCCCTCGATAGGCCTCGCCGTGGAGGCCGCGCGCCGGGATACTGACATCGAGGTCACGGGTATGCGCTGACACGGTTTGGAGCAGGTGGAAAGCATGCAGGCGTAATATGCGCTGTATCCGTGGCTGCTCGGCGACGACACTGTCACACAGCTCCCAGGCTCGCTGCCACGCCTGCGTATGTTGCTCCACGAGGGGCGTAAACCGCTCGGCGTGACGGAGGGCCTGTTGCGCGGCCAAGCGGCATTCGGTAATCGCCCGATCTCGGGAGGTGAAGAGCGCCACGATTTTCTCAACGGTAACGGTTTCTCCCGAAACGACAGTAGCCACCATGTCCTGGGCGACATAGCCGGGTGCCGTCTGGGTCGTACGCTCAGGCGCAACACTTGGCGACTGCCGGAAGAGCTGAGTCCGGGCAGCTTGTGCGATGGTGAGCTGGGACTGATTGGTCCGGACAACAAGTACTATCCCCTCCTCGCCGATTGGCCGGCTGAGGAGGGCCTCCAGATGGTCGCTACGTAACTGTTGGTAGCGCTTCACCCCGGCATTGCGTACCCGTCCGTCCAGCGCGGAGCGAATGTGTAGCCGACCCGCCCAGTTCCCAGGAGTCAGACTGAGGCTGATGCCCGCAAGGTGAGGGTCTGCCAGACTGACAAAACGCCGATAGCACAAGCGGGTCTCTCGGTCTTGTGGGTCACGAACGTGCAACGTCCGCGTCAGGATGCCCCGTTTGAGGTCTAGCTCACGTGTCCAGGTCAAAATTTCGTAGACGTTCGGATGAAACCACTCGCCATCTTCCGGCCGAAAGGTCAGGCTGAGCCAGTTCGGCAGATTCACAAAATCTTCATTTTCAACAGTGCGTCCAGCTATTTCTGTTTTCCGGCGATTATAGCCACCAGCGAGATAGGTGCCCGGATAGTGGACGGTATCAGCCGGGGTCTCTTCAACTGCTCCCCGTGTGGCAAAATAGCCGTTGCCGAGCGTGCACAAGGTCTCCTGTAGCCGTTCCTGTTTCGAGTCGAAGCCCTCGAATCGGACTATCCAGTCAGTCTGTTCGGCCATAATCGATCAGGGGTCGTTATGTGGATAACGACGCGGCGAGCCTCTGGAGTAGGGTCTGGACTTGGATGGGATTCTGGAGCGCATAGCGAGCCGCCGTCCGACGCGGGGTATCGGCTACGACTATGGTGAGACCGCGTTCAGCCAGAGTGTGGAACGCATCCTCATCAGTGATGTCATCTCCAATATAGATCGGGACGACGTCCGGTGTGCGGAGGGCGAGGGTGTCAAGCAGCCACAGGACGGCCTTCCCCTTATGCCAATCGAGCTGTGGCTGAAGCTCGAAAACTTTTTTCCCTAGACCCTTACGGAGTTGCGAGTGGCCCCTCAGAACTGCATCGACCAGCGCCTCAATATGTCCAACTTGTTCCGGTGAAACATTCCGAAAATGGACCGCGATGGTGAACTTCTTCCGCTCGACAAGTGAGCCCGGGACTGGTCTAAGCTGTTGTTGTAGATGGGTTTCGACTGTATCAAGCAGCGGCAGAAATGCGAGCCCTTCGGTATGCTGCATGCGTACTTGGTTGGGACCCGCAATGTCAAAGCCATGACTTCCGGCATAGTAGACGGATTCGAGTTGAACCAGGGACTGAATGTCAGCGCGGTCCCGGCCACTCACTATGGCGACCGGACACCGTTCGGCCAGCGTGGCAATGGTCTGTCGCATGTCGGGCGCCAAGGTAGCAAGCTCGGGACGGCTGACGATGGGAGTCAGCGTGCCATCGTAATCGAGAAAGACAACCGGTCGCTTCTCCTGCATGCCGTCCATGAAGGCCGGCAGATGGTCAAGGGCGGGCGGGAGGTTCAAGACGTTCCGGATACGTGGTTGCTCTGGAGTATCGTGAACCTGTACGTCTTCCAGGTCAGTCACAACCGCATCGGCTCCGTGCCGTTCCAGGGCAGTCTGGTTGTCCTGTCTGGCAACGCCCAGGACAAGTCCGAAGCCGCCTCTCTGCCCGGCCTCAACTCCAGAATTGGCATCCTCGACAATGGCCGCGCGCTCCGGCCTGACGTCCAGCCGTCGGGCTGCCTCCAGGTAGGTATCAGGAGCTGGTTTGCCCGGCAGCTTATAGGTCGCACTCTCAACCCCATCGACACGGGTGTCAAACAGGTCGGTCAGCCCGGCCTGCTCCAGCACGATTTTACAGTTCTTGCTCGACGAAACGATCGCTATTTTGAGACCTTGTTGGCGAAGCGCTTTGATAAGGACGATAGTCGATTCAAAGACCTCGACGCCTTTTTCTGCCAGACAGTCAAGAAAAGTGCGATTTTTCTTGTTTCCCAACCCACAGACCGTTTCGCGGGTACTGTCGTCGTCGGGATTGCCGTACGGGAGCGCAATATCCCGCGCCGCAAGAAAGCTGGCCACGCCATCATAGCGTTGCTTGCCGTCCACATACTGTAAATAATCAGTCTCAGCGTCAAACGGCACAAACGGCGTGCCGTGTCTGTGCGCGTAACGGCCGAGGAACTCGTCGAAGAGCGCTTTCCAGGCAATCGTGTGTAACTTTTCTGTTTGGGTCACTACCCCATCAAGGTCGAACAGCACCGCGTCAAAGTCCGAGGTTGAGATCGTAACCGGCATGGTTGGAATCTGTGTGGTGCGCGAGACGCTACGCGGAACCTGCGGATCGTATGAGGTCCACCGCAGGCCTAAGAAGGGGAGCGGGTGGCGTCCATTTGTCTGAGTTTCGCCTGGAGCTTCCGCACTAATTCTTCATAAGAGCCCTTCCCGATAATACGATAAAATTGCGTGCGAAAGTTCCGGACCATACTGACATTCTCTACGACAACGTCATAGATGAGCCACTGCCCATCGACCTGATGCAGACGGTAATTAATCGAAAAATGCTTCTTCTGAGAAGGAACGAAGATACGCGTGTTGACTTCGGCAAAGTTCCCGTCAATCGTCTCCTGATCGTACAAAAACTCTACTTGATCCAGATATTTTTCAGCCTGCTTGTCAAAGGTTTCCCCATAGGATTTTTCGATCAACTCGGTAAAGATCTCGATGAATTCTTCACGCTGCTCCTCTGTCCGGTCACGCCAGTACACACCCAGGGTTCGCCGGGCAACCTCTCGTCGGTCAAACAAGGGCCGAACAATTTCGCTGACTTGCTTGATGCGCTTCTCTCGCAGGTGAGGGCCTCGATTCTCTGGGGCCTTGAGAACCAGGACAACTCGATTGGTGGTGGAACGAACGGCTTCCAGTGGGGAGTCTGTCGTCAACCCTCGTATCGGCAGGAACAAGAGTGTGAGGCCGCCAAGCGTCAGCAGGAAGAGAAGTCGTGGCAGTTTCATGGGTCGGATTCCTACTGCTCCGAGAGCGCGTCCTGGACAACCCGCTCGCGTTGTTGGAGGTAGCCATCTTGAACGGCGCCGTACAGATCAACAGAAAACCGGTCAACATTCTCGAACAATTCAAGATTGAGCGAGCGGAAGTTGACCGCGTTGCCCATCACCCAGCCGCCCCGTGCTGCGATGGTCTCGGGATACGTTGGTAAGAGATAGTTCATGGGTTGCATGGCGCCGTCAACACCGAGACCGACCGCATCTCGAACGGTTGAGGGGCCGAAGAAGGGCAAGACCAGATACGGGCCGGGGGAGATGCCGTACTGTGCCAATGTTTGTCCGAAGTCGGCATGGCCGGCTTCCAAGCCGAACCAACTGCCCGCGGCGTCAAAAAACCCCAGGCCGCCGAGGGTGGTATTGATGACGAAGCGACCGACCTCCTTGCCGGCTCCGACTAATTTCATTTGCAGGAGTTTATTACCAAGCCGTGGGGCAATATTGATATTGTGAAAGAAGCGTCCCACCCCCTGCCGGGCACCGAGCGGAAGGATGGCAGCATAGCCGCTGGCAACTGGGTGCAGAATATACTCGTCCAGCTTGAGGTTGAAGCTGAGCATTGCCTGGTTAAAAGGTTCAAACGGATCGGCAATAGGCTGGGGAGCCACCTCATCCTGTCCCGCGCTCCCCATTTGTGCCCAGGCCCCGGTGAGGGAGAATCCAGCCTGGACTATCCCCACTATGCTCACGACTAGTACCAGTTTTTTCAGCATCCTCCCCCCCTTATAGGCTCACGAGGGCTCATCAAGACCGAGCGACCACAGATCCGTATCCTCCCCGCCGTTCTGGCGATCCGGGTCACTTTCCGTTGTCTGCTCCGGAGCCTGAGTGTTCCCTACATTGCCGAAAATGAATTTCCCTATTAATTCTTGAATGTCGACCGGCTCTAGCGTCTTGTCAATAGTCCCTCCGGGGACAATGGTGGTGGAGGAATAGCCCGGCGTAATGACGATATAGCGTTCGCCAATCAGTCCCTTGGTTTTGATTGCCGCCTGTGTGTCTTCCCGTAATGCAATATCGTTCCGAATTTTCAGGGTGACGCGGGCTTTGTAATTAGCCAACCGAACGCGTTCGACTCTGCCTATTTCCACTCCTGCGAGTTCGATAACTGCTCCGTCTTGCAGTCCGCCTGCCGTAATAAAATCCGCATACACGGGATAGCTGTCAGAGCCCAGCTCAACTTGGCCGAGCTGTAGGGAAAGATATCCCAGAAGGCCACATAGACCAAGCAAAAGCGTGCCAAAAAGCAGTTCTGCGTCAGCCTTCATACGTTCCGAACTCGGATTTTAGTACACATCGATAGGACCTTCGAGTTGGCCGCTCATAAACTGCCGCACGATCGGATTATCCGACGCCTGCAGAGCGCTGGGCGAACCGGACTCAACAATCACCCCTCCATGTAGCATAGCGATATGGGTGGCTAGAGAAAAGACCGCAGGAATCTCGTGGCTGACGACAACCGCGGTAAAGCCCAGCAACTGATGGAGGTCAAGAATAAGGCGGTGAATGGCATTGACCCGGATGGGGTCAAGGCCGGTTGTCGGTTCATCAAACAAGAGGATCTCAGGATCGGAGACGAGCGAGCGAGCGAGGGCCGCACGTTTACGCATTCCACCTGACAACTCGGAAGGGAATTTGGCATCTACACCGGCGAGCCCGACTTGGAAAAGGCGTTCATGGACTTTGTCCCGAATCTCGGCTTCGCTTTTTCGCGTTTTTTCACGTAGAGGAAAGGCGACGTTGTCATACACGGACATGGAATCGAACAGTGCCCCGCCCTGGAAGAGCATGCCAAACCGGTTCCGAACTCGATTGAGAGATCGTCGTCCCAAGCTGGTAATCTCTATATCGTCTATCCAAACCTGCCCGGAATCGGGACGCATTAAGCCGATCAGATGCTTGAGCAAGCAGCTTTTCCCGGCTCCGCTGACCCCGACCACGACGTACACCGCTCGGTCGGGGATATCGAGATTCAGCCCGGACAAGACCTGTTGGCTGCCAAAGGATTTATAGACATTAACGAGGCGGATCATGCGACAATGCTCAATGCTGGCTTCATCTGGTTACACGAGGACCGAACCAATGAAATAATCCCACACCAGGATCAAAACCGCACACATCACAACGGATTGCGTTGTGGCGTGACTGACCCCCTCGGCCCCATGTGCGGCATAGAATCCCTTAAAACAGCTCACCCAGGCAACAATCACGCCGAACGAGAGCGATTTATACACGCCCATCCAAATATCGCTGGAATCCGCCGCATTACTCATCTGCGTAAAATACGCCCCCGAACTGCCGCCCAGTAACTCAACGCCGACAATATAGCCGCCATAAATGCCAACCGTCACAAACACGCTATTCAAAAGGGGAAAAGTAATGCAGGCCGCTAGAAAAATGGGGACCACTAAATACTTGATGGGGTTGAGGGCCATGACTTCGAGTGCGTCTATTTGCTCGGTAATACGCATAATCCCGAGTTCTGCGGTCAGAGCCGAGCCTGCACGGGCTGTGATCATCAGTGCAGACAGGACCGGGCCAAGCTCACGAATGAGACTCAGTCCGACCATAGGACCCAGCGCCTCTTCGCCCCCAAAGCGCCGCAGGGCAATATATCCCTGTAGGGCAACGACCATACCCGTAAAGGCTCCGGTAAAGACGATGAGCAGGAGAGAGCGGCTGCCGATAAAGTAAATCCGGCGGACAAGCTGACTGCCTTGCAGGGGAGGGCGAAAGATATCGACCAGGGTTGTGCCAAGAAAAATCCCCATGCGACCCATTTCGCGCAGGGTGCTGAGGGTTAGGCGCCCACACGAGCGTACAAAGCGGAGCACTCCTCTTCCTTTCTCATTGGGCGTGTAACGAGCGGGCTGGCCGCGGTCGCGTTGAGACTGAAGCCTCTCTAACGATGACACGTCCCCTACCATAGGCGCGCCGTTGACTCAAGTAGAGTCCCCCGCTCGGGGAGGGTCGAAAGAGAGGTGTGGTCCTCTTGTCAGATGGACCAAAAGAGGGGTATGCTTCTCCTATTGTCTGCGGCATGTGGAGGAAACACTATGGCAAACGCTGTTGGCGTATCACCTGTGGAAGAACCCCCGCTACGGGTTGTTGAAGACAGTGCTGTTGCTGAGCAAGACTCGCCAAAAAAGCAGTGGAAAAAATTACGTGAGATATTGGCCCGCCACCATGGAGAAAAAATCCTCATCATCCTGGTGGGCTACCCCGATCCTGATAATATCGCTTCCGGTCTGGCGCATCAGTTCTTGGCGAAAGAGTTCGACATCGAAGCCACGCTGCTGTGCTTTCATGAGGTCAGCCACCACGAAAATCGCGCGCTGGTGAAGCGCCTTGAGATCGACCTGCAACTCTATGATGAGGAATTCGACCTCACGCCATATTCTGCCTACGCGCTGGTTGATACCCAAAATCCAGAGACACCGATTTCGGATAAGCTTGGCGGCAAGACCCTTCTCTCCTTTATCGACCATCACCGTCGTCTGGGGACTCCGCTGGCCGAATTTGTTGATATCCGAGAGGATGCGGCCTCGACCTGCGCCATCTATACCGAATATTTACGGGCGCAGTATCCCGACGGACTGAATCCTGGCGAGACTGATCAGGTGCGACTGGCAACCGCGCTCATGCACGGCATTCGTTCTGATACCATGGCGCTGGTTGAGGCCAGTCGATTGGAATTTGAGGCCGCAGCGTATTTATGGCCGTGCGTGGATCAACCCCTCCTCAAGACGATTTCGGAAAAATCGCTGCCGCCGATTGTCATGGATATGATTCAAAAAGCCCTGGAGCGGAAGCAGGTGTTTGATTCTTTTGTGTTTACCGATGTGGGATTTGTGCGGGGCGAGCATCGCGATGGCATCCCCCAGGTTGCAGAATTCCTGCTCCAGCGAGAAGGCACAGACACCGTTCTTGTGTTCGGTATTGTGGATGGCAAGACGGTCGATGGCTCGCTCCGTACACGGAGCGATACCGTGAACCCTGATGCGTTTTTGAAGAAACTTTTTGGTGTGGATGAAGACCGAAAGTCCTACTACGGTGGTGGAAACATCAAGGATAAGGGTGGCTTTCAAATCCCGCTCGGCTTCCTGGCACAATCGCCCAATAGGGATATGCTCTACGAAATGACCTGTAGCGTTGTGCAGGAGCGCTTCTTCAAGGCACTCGGCATTAAAGAATAAACCGGTGACATCCTTGGTCGCGTCGTCCCTCAAGGCGATGAGCCCAGGCCACCGGGAGGGACGCGGCGTCTTCAGGAGAGGTTTTGTCAGTACCCCTCTCCTGAAGATGTACGCTATGAGCCAATCCGGTTACGCAGAATGTGACGCAGAGTGAAAGACAGGAGGCCATCATGGCAGACGAACAAAGCGGTGACCTGACCTATGATATTCCGACTGCTGTACAGGGGCAGACTGCCATTGATCCAGAGACGTATCAGCAGATGTACGAGCGCTCAGTCCGTGACCCGGAAGGGTTCTGGGCAGAACACGCCGAAAAACAGGTTGAGTGGTTTCAAAAATGGGACAAGGTCCTGGAGTGGGATTTTCACAAGGCTGATATTAAATGGTTTCTCAACGGGAAGCTTAATGTCTCGTATAATTGCCTGGACCGGCATGTTAACGCCGGGGCCGGCGACCAGACCGCTCTTATCTGGCAGGGCAATAATCAGGACGAAAGCCAAAAGTTTTCATACACCGAGCTTTTGGATCAGGTCTGCCAGTTTGCCAATGCGCTCAGGGCGCTCGGCGTGAAAAAAGGGGATCGCGTGTGTATCTACATGCAGATGATCCCCGAACTACCGGTGGCTATGCTGGCGTGTACGCGGATTGGGGCGGTCCACTCCATCGTGTTTGGCGCATTTTCACCGGATTCCCTGCGTGACCGTATTCAAGACTCGGAATGTACGCTGTTGATTACTCAAGATACAGGACTGCGTGGGGCGAAGAACGATATCCCCATGAAGACCAACGCCGATACCGCAGTGGCTGAATGCCCGTCGATTGAGCATGTGGTTGTCGTCCGACGCACCGGACACGAGGTCCCCATGCAGGCAGGCCGCGACGTGTGGTGGCACGAGCAGGTGGCAACGCAGCCGCCGACGTGTGAACCGGAATCCATGGACGCGGAAGATCCGTTATTCATCCTGTACACCTCCGGATCGACCGGTAAGCCCAAGGGCGTGCTGCATACGACGGGGGGCTATCTGGTCTACGCCTCCATGACCCACCGCTATGTGTTCGACTATCGGCCGGGGGATATCTACTGGTGTACGGCCGATATTGGTTGGGTGACCGGGCATAGCTATATCGTCTACGGTCCGATGGCGAACCGGGCGACGACCCTGATGTTCGAGGGAGTCCCTAATTACCCGGATTTCGGTCGTTTCTGGCAGATTGTCGAGCAGCATAAGATTAATATTTTCTACACCGCGCCAACCGCGCTCCGCGCGCTGATGAAGGAAGGCGACTCATGGCCGGCCAAGTATGACCTGTCGAGTCTGCGCATTCTCGGTACGGTCGGAGAGCCGATCAAGAGCCCCGAATGGCACTGGTATTTTCAGGCTATCGGCCAAGAACGCTGCCCAATTGTCGATACTTGGTGGCAGACCGAAACCGGCGGAATTCTGATCACTCCCCTCCCAGGAGCAACCAAAACCAAGCCTGGGTCGGCCACGCGGCCCTTCTTTGGCGTTCAGCCCTGTCTGGTAGACGATCAAGGCACGGAGATCGAAGGCAACGGTGTCTCCGGGAATTTATGCCTCAAGTTCCCGTGGCCGGGCATTATGCGCACGGTGTACGGTGACCACGAACGCTTTATTCAGACTTATTTCTCCAGCTACCCCGGCAAGTATTTCTCGGGCGATGGCTGCCGGCGAGATGAAGACGGCTACTACTGGATTACCGGACGGGTGGACGACGTGATCAACGTGTCCGGGCACCGTTTGGGAACCGCCGAGATCGAAGGCGCCTTGGGCAAGCATCCGGCCGTGGCCGAGGCCGCAGTAGTGGGGATGCCGCACGATCTCAAAGGGCAGGGCATCTATGCCTTTGTAACACTCAAGACCGGACAGCAGTCCTCTCCGGACATGGTAAAAGAGCTGAATCACACGGTCCGCCGAGAGATCGGCCCGCACGCCACCCCGGATAAGGTGCAGTTCGCCGACGGGCTGCCCAAGACGCGGAGTGGAAAGATCATGCGGCGTATCCTGCGGAAAATCGGCGAAGGCGCGATCGATCAGCTCGGCGACACGTCAACCCTGGCCGATCCTTCCGTGGTCGATCAATTAGTCGAGGGACGGCTCTAGGCAGGGGTGAGCCAAATCGTATGGCCCTACGTTTTCACAACACCCTGACGGGAAAGGCAGAAGAGTTCGTTCCGCTTACGCTTGGCAAAGCCCGCATGTATGTGTGTGGGGTCACGGTGTACGACCGCTCCCATATCGGCCATGCGCGGGCCTTTGTCGCCTTTGATGTCATCTATCGTTATCTCCAATTCTCCGGTTATGAGGTGACCTTTGTCCGCAATTTTACGGACGTGGATGACAAGATTATCAACCGCGCCAACGAGCGGGGCATCTCGACCGAAGAGCTGACCGAAACCTATATTCAGGATTACAATAACGACATGCAGGCGTTGCGTTGTCTGCCGCCTACGCATGAACCCCGGGCCACCGAACACATTCCGGCTATGCTCGCCCTTATCCAGGAGCTCGAAGCTAAACAACTCGCCTATGCGGTGGATGGGGACGTATATTATGCGGTGGACCGGTTTGCCGCATACGGTAAGCTGGCCCACCGGCGTCTGGAAGACATGGCGGCCGGGGCGCGCATAGAAGTGGACACGCGCAAGCGTCACCCCATGGACTTCGCCCTGTGGAAGTCCAGCAAGCCCGGAGAGCCGGCCTGGGACAGCCCCTGGGGCAAGGGCCGACCTGGCTGGCATATCGAATGCTCGGCCATGAGTAGCCAATATCTGGGTCAGCCCTTCGACATCCACGGCGGTGGTGCCGACCTGATTTTTCCCCATCACGAAAACGAGATCGCCCAGTCCGAAGGGGCCAGGGGCTGTGCCCTGGCTCGCTACTGGCTGCATAACGGCATGGTGACCGTTGAGCAGGAAAAGATGTCGAAATCCTTGGGCAATTTCTTGACCATCGAGGCGGCGCTGAGCAAAGTCTCTACGCCGGAAGTCTTGCGTCAAGTCTTGCTCTCGTCTCACTATCGAATGGCGCTTGATTTCTCGACCCAAAAACTGGCAGAGGCGGAAAAGGGACTGGCGCGTATCTATGAAACGCTCGCCCGCACCGACGAAGCGATTGGTGACACCGGGATAGGGGAGGTGTCTGATGACTCTTTCTTTGTCAATCGTTTCCGAGAGGCAATGGATGATGACTGCAATACTCCCCGCGCCCTCGGTGTGATCTTTGACGGTGTGCGCGAGATGAATCGTAAACTGGACGCAGGCCAGATCGATGAGGCAGCAATACTCCGATCTGAAATCGCAAAAACGGGAGGGGTCCTCGGCCTGCTTCAAGAACCTCCTGCACAATTTTTAGAGCGTCAAAAGCAGACCGGTCTGGCTGAAGCCAGCCTCACGCCCGAGGTCATTGAGGCCCTGATAGACGAGCGGGCTGTAGCGCGGAAAGAGAAGAATTTTCAGCGGGCGGATGAGATTCGCGCACAGCTTGCCGAGCAAGGCGTTCTACTCAAGGACAGTCCGACGGGGACGACGTGGACGGTGAAGTAAGGGCCGCTAAGGGCCATGTCGAGTCCGCCACAGGTGAATCCTCCTTAACCATCGTACAGAGATGTTCCCCCCTCCAGGTCGGTTCGGATCGGTGCAAAGGTGAAACCTGTTGGTTTTGCGTTCACGGTGTTCGCACTCATTCTGCTATCCGCAGGATGTGGCCATAACGGCTCGTCCGAACAGGAAAGGCCGGCGGTCGTGGTGTTTGCCGCTGCCAGCCTGCGCGATGTTGTCCGAGACATTGGTGCGCGCTTTTCTGAGGCACACGCGGTTGACCTAGTCTATAATTTTGCCGGGTCCAATACCCTCGCGCAGCAGCTTCGTGCCGCTCCAGCGGCCGATGTTTTTTTGTCGGCGAACCCGGAGTGGGTCGATGTACTCGAAAGGGCGGGTTTGATCCTGCCTGAATCGCGCTGCAATTTTCTGTCGAATCGTCTGGTGCTCATCAGTCGGAAGGATGCGAGGTTCCAGTTGTCCGCGCCCAGCAGGCTGCCCGTGCTTACATTCACCTTCCTGACTCTGGCTGACCCCGAGGCGGTGCCCGCCGGACGCTATGCCAAGACCTTCTTGCAGGCGGTCGAAACGGCAGACCGCTCGGTCTGGGAAGCCGTCAAAGATAAAATCGTTCCCACCGCCGATGTCCGGGCGACCCTCGGCCTAGTGGAATCTGATCCCAACATCATTGGCATTGTGTACCGAACAGATGCCATGAGTTCAGACCATGTGCGGGTCGTGTATGAGGTTCCATCCAGCCTGCACCAACCGATCGTCTACTGTGCCGTGGCCCTCAAGAATCGTCCGCGGCCCGCCCTCACGGCCCGATTTCTCGACTTTTTACAGAGCCCCGAAGCCCGCGCAATTTACAACACGCAGGGGTTTGTTGTAGACGAAGGAGGAACTCGTCCGTTGTCGTGACTGCCATGAGTTCCGAAGTATTATCGGTTATCCTGCTGACGCTCCAAGTCGCAACCGTGTCGACCTTGGTCGTGCTGCTGCCAGCCACGGTCCTGGGATATGTCCTGGCCCGATACGAATTCCCCGGCAAGAATGTTCTATCTGCGCTGGTCGGCTTACCGCTCGTTCTGCCGCCCACCGCGGTCGGCTTTCTCCTGTTACGGCTGTTTGCGGTCGATGGACCCTTAGGGCGGGAGACGCTCGGGTTTGATTTGAACATATTGCTAACCTGGAAAGGGGCGGTCATTGCCACGGCAACCATGTCCCTGCCGCTCGTTGCACGGACGGCAAAGGCGACGTTTGAAGGCATCAATCCGCGGCTCGAATTAATGGCCCACACCTTAGGGCACGGCCGGCTGGCCACTTTTTTTCAGTACAGTTTGCCCATGGCCCGGCGCGGCTTACTGGGGGCCGTCATCCTCGGTTTTACGCGGGCCATGGGTGAGTTCGGTGCCACGATTACCATTGCCGGCAATATTCCAGGCCAAACGCAAACCATAGCCTCAGCTATTTTCAGCGCCCAGCAGGTCGGCGCGCAAGCCCGAGCCGATTTTTTCATGCTGGTTGCTATCGTGTTGGGCTTCTTGGCCATTCTGAGTGCTGAACTGCTGGGGCACAGCCGTGCACTCCCCGGGCTGGCCCGTCCATAATGACTAGCGTCCCACCCACCCACGACAATCGACGGGCCGGTTCGCTGGATGGCCTGACCGTGCAGGTCCGCCTCCCGCTGGACCGTTTTGAGTTGAATATAGATTTACATACCGAAAAACATGTAACCGGGATTTTCGGCGTCTCCGGGGCGGGCAAAACCAGTTTGCTGGAAACGATCTGTGGTGTTCGGCGCCAGGCGCGAGGCATGATTGCGCTGGGGGAAGAGACGTGGCTGGATAGCGACCGAGGAGTGTTTGTCAAGCCATCGCAGCGCCATATCGGGTATGTCCCCCAAGACGGTCTGCTCTTCCCGCACAAGGACGTCCGGCACAATCTACTGGCTGGCAGGAAACGTGGCGTGCGGCGCGGTCATCCTGTCCGGCAGACGTTTGAAACCGTGGTCCACATCCTCGAACTCGGTCCACTCCTTGAACGCAGCGTACATGCCTTGTCCGGTGGCGAACGGCAGCGCGTCGCCCTTGGTCGCGCCCTGTGTTCCGGTCCGCGCTTACTCCTGCTTGACGAGCCGTTTGCCTCGTTGGACGTTGCCCTGAGACGGAAACTCCTGCCCTTTCTGCGGCGGGTACGGGCAGAATTCCAAATCCCCATGCTGTTCGTGTCGCATGACCCGCTCGAAGTGCAGGCCCTGTGCGACGATCTGATCGTGCTCAGAGACGGAATGATTATCTCGCACGGCGACCCACGCGCAGTACTGACTGCCTCTCATATTTTCCCCCTGGCCGAACAACACGGCTTCGAGAATATTCTGCCCTGCTATGCGGTGGAGGGAGGTGGCAGTACAGGGCAGGTGCGCTTGGGCGAAGGGGGAGACGCTGAACGAGCGCCGGTCGAGCTGGTGACGCTCCGCTCCGAGGCGCAACCGGGCGAGGCGCTGTTGGCCGGTATTCCTGCGCACGATATTATGCTGGCCACGCAGCGGCCAGAAGGGCTCTCCGCCCGCAATGTTCTGCTCGCCCGTATCACCCAACTCCGTTCCGCTGGCCCTGTTGAGTTGGCAACGGCCGAACTCAGCCCCCATCTGCCGCCGCTGACTGTTGAGGTGACTGAGAAGTCGTTTGTTGAGTTAGGTCTCCGGGTTGGGAGTGAGGTCTTCTTGGTGATTAAGGCAACCTCGTGCCGATTGTACCGCATGGGGGAAAGTCGCAGGACATAATCTCCTTCTGAAAGGGGAGAAGGTGCGCCTTCCCCTCGACGGTCGGACTTGCGCTTTCACGGTCTGCGACATAGGTTTGTGGCCCGATTTTCCCACAACGCGCCCGTAGCTCAATTGGATAGAGCACCGGGCTTCGAACCCGTAGGTTGGGTGTTCGAGTCACCCCGGGCGCGCCTTTTGGAAGAAATCCCTTATACTTCCCAGACAAGAGAGCCGGGCTTGAAAATTCTGAAAATTGCTTTGGGGTTTGCGCTTAGCCTTGGCTGCGGCTATCTGGCCGTGCGTGACGTGGTGTGGTCGGAAGTCGTACAAGCCTTCCGCTTCGTAGACCTCGGTCTCCTCACCCTTGCGACTTTTTGGCTCGGCCTTGTTTTTCTGGTACGGGCGTATCGCTGGCAATTGCTCCTTGCGCCAATTGCTTCTGTGCCCGTTTCGGTCTTCTTCTCGGCAACGCTCATCGGGTTTATGGGCAATAATCTTCTTCCGTTGCGGGCTGGAGAATTGTTGCGGATGTACGCCCTGGCTCGTTTAGGGCCGGTCTCCACGAGTCACGCCCTGGCAACCGGAACCCTGGATCGTGTGTTTGACATGCTGATCATAAGTCTGCTCCTCAGTATCAGCCTCCCTCTCATACCTGGTCTGGAGGGCTATTCTGTGACAAATGCGCTGTTCTTGAGTCTCGTCGTTATGCTGCTTGGATCAGCCTGGTTTCTGGTTCAGGGAGACAATCCGAGGTGGGTGCGAAGAGTGCCGCAGCGGATACAGCCCAGGATCGAAGAATTCCTGGAGAGTCTCCAGGTTATGCGTAGTGGTCTACGCTTCTTGAAGACTCTGGCACTCTCGACGGCGATATGGGGCGGCATGGTGATCTATTTTTGGCTGTTATTGTACGCCTGCGCCTTTTCTCTACCGATTGAAGCGGCGCTTATCGTTATGCTGCTGCTGGCTGTGGGTGTTGCGCTGCCGGCGGCGCCGGGTTTTATTGGCGTCTTTCAATATGCCGTGGTACTAGCCCTATCTTTCTTCTCTGTGCCTAAGGAAGAAGCGCTCAGTTTCTCTATTGTCACCCACCTTGCCCAATATCTGCCTATTACACTAGGCGGGCTCTTCCTGCTGCTGCGCTCCGGCTTATCGCTCTGGCCGTCTCAATTCGTATTTGCAAAGAACGAACGAGAGAGCTGAAGAATTTTCGCTGCTATCATGTCTGACCGCCGTCTCTCCCTCTGGCTGACCATTCTCGGCGTGCTCTCGCTGATTCTCTATGCCGTCATCGCCTGGTTGAGCCAATCGTTCAGCTATGGCCACGGGCACCAGGACCGGCCGATCCTGGGCTTTGTGGGGGTGTACGGTCTTGCGTCTATTGTCTATGTCGTAGCGATCTGGCGGGTCAGGCGACAAGCTGTCGAGTCCGGATCGCTTACGCTGGTATTCATCTTTGCCGCGCTCTTTCGGCTTGTCCTCCTCTTTTCCGAGCCCATTCAGGAGGACGACTTCTATCGTTATCTGTGGGATGGCAAGGTGGTTGCCAGCGGTCTGAATCCCTACCGTTTCACTCCGCGAGAGATACAAACGAACAACGGAAAAGAAGGGCCGCTCCAACCCTACCGGGAGCTGGCCGAAACGGACGTGCACTTTGGCCTGCTCTTGTCAAGAATAAATCACCCGGACGTACCGACCCTCTACCCCCCGGTTGCGCAAGCCGTGTTCGGTCTGGCCGCCCTGATTGCACCGGGCAGCTTGTTCACCTTACGTATCATTTTCTTCTGTTTTGACCTAGCGGTGTGCCTGGTCATTATCCGACTATTATGTCACCTGGGGAGTTCCCCGCTGTGGGTGCTGATCTACGCCTGGTCACCGCTGGTCATCAAAGAAACGATCAACTCGTCACACTATGACGTCGTGCCGACCTTTCTGCTGATGCTGGCCTTGCTGGCGCTTGTCACCGGACGGCTGCCGGCCGGATTTCTCAGCCTGGGTGGGGCCATATTGGGGAAGGTCTTTCCGGGTGTTCTGCTGCCCCTTTTTGCCTGGCATGCCTGGCGGCGTTACGGGTTTGGAAGAGCGTGCGGCGGACTCGCGCTGACCGGTCTGGTGATCACTGGTGGCTATGCTCCGTTTGCGGCTGCTGGGAGCGGGTTGTGGCAGGGCTTTGCCATATTTGCCGAGCACTGGCAAACGAACAGCTTTGTCTTCCCCTTATTACATCAGATGCTCGTTGATCGCTGGCTGGCGAACGGCGTTGTGGTGGGCTGTCTGATAGGCGCGGTGTGCGTTGCTTTACGCTGGAACAGCGAGGGGAATGAAGTCAAGTTCTTATATGGGTGTTTCCTTGTGATGGGGACGTTGCTTCTCCTCAGCCCGGTCGGCAATCCGTGGTATTTTATGTGGGTGATGCCGTTTGTCTGCCTTTTTCCATGCGTTTCCTGGCTGCTCTTGTCAGGCCTTTTAGGGCTATACTACACTGCCTTCTACTTTCTCTATCGTGGCGATCCGGAAACGTTTCGCTGGGTGGTCTGGTTGGAATATCTCCCTTTTTACGCTGTACTGGCGTGGGAAGCATGGCGGAGGCGGGGAGTTGCGCTGGTATGAAGCGCCATAGTCTAGCCTGGAAATTTTACGCTGTCTGCCTGAGCGTCGTTTGCCTCTTGGAGGGCTGTGCGTCGCTCGCCCGAGCGAGTCAGCCGGCAACGCCCGAGAATCCGCTTGTTATTTCTCCGGGGTCAAAACAGGTCACCCTCTATGGCGTCATCTATCCTGGTCGCTTTAATCGGTCCGAAGGAGACGAGGCGCGCTACCATTTGTTGACCTGGAAGGGCGGTCACTCCAAAAATGCGCTCATTGAGACACCGGTTGATGATCTCGCCTTTCACGACGCCTTGATCAAAATTGGTGGCCAACCGGGTAATACGCTGTCGATGAAGGCATGGACGCAACGGACCGATCCGACCAATCCTGCCTCGCGGCAGAAGGCCAGCGGCAGCCGCTTTGCCGTGTTTCTCTCCTGGCGGGGTGAGCCCAAGCGTCTCCCGATCCACCACATTTTTCGTTCGTCTCCCTCCGACCCCCAGCTTCCGGTCTGGAATTTCGAAGGCAATCGGGACCGCTGGTTTAATCGGGTGCCGTTTGCCCTCCGGCCGGGCTGCCTGGTGTGTTTATACAGTTGCCCGAGCGGTAAGCTCAGCAACGGTGGGTTGAGTATCGCCGACTATATGACCCGTCCGGGGCGGTTTCAGGCAGATACGGAGAGATTGCCGCCTGATAAGACTCCAGTACAGGTCACCTTTGAGCTGCTGCCGTAACATATGAAGACAGAAAACCTGGAACGTATTGCGGTGGTCATTCCGGCCCTCAACGAAGAGGCATCCCTACCCAAGGTGCTGGGAGACTTGCCGTGGGAGCGGCTTGCGGAAGTCGTGGTTGTCGACAACGGCTCATCCGACCGGACCGCAACGGTGGCCCAAGCGCAGGGTGCGACTGTTCTCAGCCAACCGCGTCGCGGCTATGGCTGGGCCTGTCTGGCAGGCATTGATTATCTGAAGGATAAACAACCTGATATTCTCGTTTTTCTCGATGGTGATTACAGCGATTACCCTGACGAACTCGGCGACGTTGTGTGGCCTATTCTTGAGGAGGGATATGACATGGTGATCGGCTCCCGGTCGCAGCGAGCAGGAGCGGGAGCACTGCTCGCTCATGCCCGGTTAGGTAATGCGCTGGCGACGTGGCTCATCCGCCTCCTATACGGTTTTAGCTATACTGATCTTGGACCGTTTCGCGCCATTCGTTTTCCGAAACTTCTGGCCCTCGATATGCAGGATAAAACCTATGGTTGGACGGTCGAAATGCAGATTAAGGCCATACGCCACGGGCTACGTATCACTGAGGTGCCGGTCCGCTATCGCCAGCGGATTGGCACCTCAAAAGTGAGCGGAACGATCAAAGGGACCATATTAGCCGGGTGGAAAATCCTCTGGACGGTCTTTCGATACGCGAGGAGAGCCGCATGACGGACACCACAATGGAATGGAATGTGGCCTTTTCTCCGGACGAGGTTATCTCTCGCCTCGAAAACCTGTTTCGTCAGCATGACTATACGTATACCCAGGAAGACGGAGACACGGATCGGCATTACCGGACGGCACTCGGCCAGGGAACGCTTGAGTTGGTCATGCATCCGCTCGAACCGAAGCGTAGCCCGTTCAGCCCCACGCTTCTTGTCCAGCGTACGCTTCTGAGTATTTCGTATAAAAACGTCACTGGAGCGGACCGGACTCGTTTTAAGCACCAACTGACCATGGCTTTTCTGCGGGTAGGGGGCTGATGCGCGTCAGCATTGTTATTCCCACACTGAACGAGGCCGGAACTATTGAGCGGACGCTCAAGTGGGTTCGTCAGGTGGGTGATTGCGAGATCATTGTTGTGGATGGCGGCAGTGAGGATGGCACGGCGGAGTGCGCGCAGCCATACGTTGACCGGCTCGTTACAGCCCCGCGTGGCCGCGCCCGTCAGATGAATGCTGGAGCCCGAGCAGCAAGCGGAGAAGCGCTGCTCTTTCTCCATGCGGATACCATCCCCCCAGAACAGTTCTCCGAGTTGATCGCGGACGTTCTGGCCGACCCGGAGGTTGTGGGCGGACGGTTTGACGTCCATGTGGCCGCGCCGGGCTGGCCCTTCCGGGCGATCAGCACCCTGATGAATATCCGCTCCCGTCTGACCGGCATTGCCACCGGCGATCAGGGAATTTTCGTCCGTCGTGAAGTGTTTGAAACGATTGGCGGTTACCCGGAATGGGACATCATGGAAGACCTGGAATTCAGCCGTCAACTCAAGCGGTTGGGAAAAATTGCCTGCCTGCGGGCACACGTGAAAACCTCCGCCCGCCGTTGGCAGAAGCACGGCGTTACAAAAACCATTCTGCTCATGTGGGGGCTGCGGCTATGTCATTTCCTTGGGGTTTCGCCGGCCGCACTCAAGATGTTTTATGCGGATACGCGCTAGATAGTGGAGAGGGGCATTTGCGCCCCTCTCCGGGAGAGAACCGTGATTTGTAAGAAAGACGGGCGGAGTAATTAGGGTACCGACCCTTCGTAAATTCCCATCACGGTGTCCAGGAATTTATGCGCATCTTCTTTGATACGCTGAAACGAGTTCCGACCAATAATCGAGCCAAACCCACCACCGTCACGAATCGCACGGACTTCATCGAAGAACTCCTCATCGCCTTTGGCAGCACCACCCGAGAAGATGACAATTCGTTTGTTGTTGAACGCGCTCTGCACAACGTGGCGGACACGTTCGGCCGGCGTCTCAATGGGTACGTGATGTTTCTGGTACGCCTTTTGCGCCTCAGGCAGTTCAATATGACTGCTGGGCAGCTTCACCTTAATGATATGCGCCCCCATCTGGGCGGCGATCTGCGCGGCATAGGCCACGACATCAATCGCTGTCTCCCCGGCCTTACTCAGGTCCGAGCCGCGCGGGTATGACCACACCACGACCGCCAGCCCCTTGGACTTAGCTTCTTTGGTGATTTCCCGCAGTTGTTCATACATGGTCTGGGCCGCGGATGAGCCCGGATAAATTGTAAACCCGACCGCGGCACAACCGAGCCGGAGCGCGTCGTCAACGCTGCTCGTGACCGACGAGAGGGGGTCTTTTTCATCGTGCAGTACATCGTGGTTGTTGAGCTTGAGAATGAGGGGAACCCGGTCGAGGAAGGTATCGGCTCCAGCTTCGAGAAAACCTAGCGGAGCGGCATAGGCATTACAGCCAGCGTCAATAGCGAGCTGAAAGTGGTAATCGGGGTCATAACCCGCGGGATTCGGCGCAAAGCTGCGGGCCGGCCCGTGCTCAAAGCCCTGGTCAACCGGCAGGATGACCAGTTTGCCAGTGCCGCCGAGACGGCCATGATTGAGTAAGCGGGCGATATTCGTCCGCGAGCCAGGATTGTCACCATCATACCAACTCAGGATTTCTTGTACGCGTTCCGTCATGATCCTACCTCCTCACGTGCATTCTTGAGATACATATCAGTGCCGTTTAGGCATAAAAAGACTCTGCCTGTTCTACATCCTCGGCACTACCAATGAGGAGGGGGGTGCGCTGGTGCAGAGCCTCGGGAACGAGATCCAGAATCGGCCGCCGCCCGTTACTGGCCCGGCCGCCGGCCTGTTCAATGACCAAGGCCATAGGCGCGGCTTCGTACATCAGCCGCAGCTTGCCGTTCGTATTCTTGGGATCGGCGGGATAGATAAAGATGCCGCCTTTCAGCAAGGTGCGGTGAAAATCCGCGACAAAAGAGCCGACGTAGCGTCCGGAGTAGGGTCGTCCGGAGTCTTTGTCCTTCTGCTGCAAGTGTTCGACGTAACGCCGCGTTTCGGGAAACCAAGCGTTGCGGCGGCCTTCGTTGATGCTATACGTCGAGCCGCGGCTCGGAATATGAATGTCCTCGTGCGATAGAAAAAAGTCACCAATACCGGGGTCGAGGGTAAAACCGTGGACCCCAGCACCCGCGGTGTAGACCAGCATGGTATTGGGACCATACAAAGCATAGCCGGCTGCAACTTGGTCTCTGCCCTTGAGGTGCAGCGCTTTTTTCAAGGCGTCGCCGCTGCCCGCCGGCCGACGATGTATGGAGAAAATGGAGCCAATCGTGACATCGACATCGATATTGGACGAGCCGTCCAGGGGATCGACAAAGACAACGTACTTCCCCTTGTCTGCATTCCCCAGGATTTGGGCCGGCTGATCCATCTCTTCGGACACCATATCCGACACGAGTTCGCCATAGGCAAACGATTCGAGGAAGGCGTCATTCGAGATTTCGTCTAATTTCTGAACGATTTCGCCTTGCACATTGATCTCGTCCTTTGCCCCGAGCGCATCGGTCAGCCCGGCCACCCTCAGCCGTCGGGAGATTCTCTTCGCGGCCAGCGCGATCTGGGACAAGAGAATGGAGAATTCTCCGGTTGCACCCGGATGCTGCTGTTGTTGCATGAGAATATGACGGGTTAATGTGATCCTCTCATCGGACATACCATCCTCCTTACGCAGCTATTCTTCGTATGACACGACCCGGTTTTCTTTCCTATCACAGGAAAGAAAGAAGCGCCAAAACTGGGGCGGCAAGTGAGCGGACTACGTCACGGACGAGGCAAAGTCTGGGAGCTCGTCATGGTGTTCAAAGGGGGCCGTTTCGGGTATCCGCTCCTGCCAAAACTCCGCCCGCGCAAGGCTGAAAAGGAGGGCTGCGCCAACGAGATAGACCAGGGAGATCAATGCATGCTTGGCGCCCATATTGGCGTACGCTTTACTGCAAAAATCGTGTAACGAGCTCTGCCGTGTGTTGCGGCCGTTCAAGCCAGATGGCATGCGCGGCGTCCGCAACCCGGACCAGCTTGGCCTCGGGCAAGCCGGTCTGATACACATCGGCTACCAAGGTTGGCACAAGCCTGTCTTCCGCCGCGGAGACCAGAAGCGTCGGCACTGTGACGCGGTAGAGACGATCTTTGAGCCGGGGGTTGTAGAGCGACGGAGGGGTCCAGCCGATACGGGCCGAGACCATCTGCGCCTTATAGAATAAAAACTGGGACTCGGGTGCCATGTCATCTGGGATAGCTCCCATGGCCAATTCCGAATTCTGGTCAGAAAAGATCAACTCCCGGACTTCGTGATTGCCGCCCTCCGCCTTAGGTGTCACGGCATAGAAGAAATTGCCAATACGGGCTTCCGACGTGGAGATGCCGAGTGGGTTAATGAGCACGAGTTTGTGTAAGCGGTGCGCATGACGGGTTGCCAGTTCGGTCGCGACCCAGCCCCCCAGGGAGGTGCCAACCAGGTGCACGGTGTCCAATTTCAAGGCATCCAGCACGTCGAGGCAGAAGAAGACCAGGTCCTCAACCGTCTCCAATTCGTCATAGCCCTCGGTCTCCGCATAGCCGGGCAGGGCTGGTGCGTAGACGGTAAACGACTGTGCGAGCGTTTCGTGAAAAGCGGTCAGCCCACCGTCGGCCGGGAAGCTATGCAGGTCCGCCACCAGGCCGTGCAGATAGAGCAGGGGAGGACCTGCACCGTCTTGCAGGAGATGGACCTTTTGATTGCGGATGGTCAGGATTTCTGAGCGAAGTGTCATAGTATATGTCCTGTCGATCGGGGTTGGGCGTATGCAAGCAGGGCAGGGAGGCCGGCGTCGCCGACCTCAACGGCTCGTTTAGGCCGAAGCCGGAGCGGGTTGGGCGTCCATCGCCGGGGCGCTCTCAAACGCCGCTCCGGCATGTTTGCGCACATAGGGAAAGACTTCGCCGGCCAGTAGTTCCATATTCTTACGGGTCAGATGATCGGGCAGACTTCCGAACTGCGGCAGGGCAAGAATATGTCCGACCTTGAACTCGGCCACGTATTTGAGGAGTTGTTCCCGCACAGTCTGCGGACTGCCAATCAGGACCGAGCCGCCCGCTTCGATATCATCCCAATTCTTGGCATGGCCGAGTTGCCAGTTGCTCTCCGAGGCGTGACCGCTGCCCGGATCGTTGAGTTCCTGGAGACGCTGGAGCGACTGGAGTGAGGTATAGCCCGGAGGCATCCAGGTTCGGCCCTTGCCGGCAAAGCCTTTGAGCAGTTTATCAATGAAATACCAGATATGTTCTTCCGCTTCTTCTCGCGCCTTCTGGTCGGTTTCCGCCACATACATGGGAACCAGCCAGCCTAGCATCTCTGGGTGATAGGGAGATGTGCCAACCCGCGCCACGGTCTCCTGAAAAAAGGCTGCATTGCGACGAAAGGCCTCAACGTGCGAGTAGGTCAGAGCCGCATAGATAAGCCCTTTCTGGGCGACGAACTCCATGGTTTCAATACTGCCCACACCGGGGATCCACACGGGAGGGTGCGGGGACTGCACGGGCCGTGGCCAAGTGTTGACGTATTGGAGCGGAAAATGTTTGCCCTCCCAGGAGAACGGACCTGGGTCGGTCCAGGCCTTGAGAATGAGTTCGGTGGCTTCGCGGAATCGTTCTCGGGCATAGGTCGGATTCTTGCTGTAGGAGTAATACTCGGGGCCACCGCCAACGACAAAGCCACAGTCAAATTTCCCGCGGAACATATTATCGAGCATGGCAAATTCTTCGGCGATCTTGAGCGGGACATCGTAGAGCGGCAGGCCGTTGCCCAGCACCATGACACGGGCCTGTGTGATCCGCTGCGACAGTGCGGCGGCAATCAAATTGGGCGAAGGCATAATGCCATAGGCATTCTGGTGATGCTCATTGATGACCACCCCGTCGAAGCCCAGCGTATCGGCATAAGCGAGCTGATCGATATACTGGTGATAGACCTCCGGGCCACGCTCGGGATCAAACAGACTGTTTGAACACGTCACCCAGGCCGTATCGTATTGCTCGGTAAAATTCTCAGGCAGGTGTGGCCATGGCATAAGATGAAACATCCAGAATTTCATGCGGTTTCCCCTCGCGAGATAAATATTTGCCTGTGACTACCACAAACAGCCGCAGGAGCGCAAAGGCGGACGCAGGTCGGAGCACCAGCGAGAAACGGCCGGTTACCCTGCTGCTGCAGGGGGTTCGTGACCGGTATCCTGAGGCGGTTCGAGCGGGAGGATTACTCGCATCTCGGTAAAGACGCCCTCCTCGGTATCGAGATGGATGGAACCTCCGTGGCGGGTGAGGATGTCCATGGTTAGTGACAGGCCAAGTCCTGTTCCTTCGCCCGGCTTCTTCGTGGTCACGAAGGGCTCGAAGATCCGCTCGCGTAGTTCCTCCGGAATACCGGGGCCGTTGTCGCGAATGTCGAACTCGGCGTGATCTTCCAGGCGGCTGCTGGTGATACGCAGTTCCGGCTCAAAGCCCCCGTCCGAGTTCTGGCGTTTTTCATCGAGGGCCTGGCAGGCATTGTTGACGAGATTGAGGAATACCCGACCGATGTCCTGGGGGACAACCGTGAGCATACCCATTTCCGGGTCGAGGTCCTGGGTCAGCGTCACATTGAAGTCTGTATTATTCGCGCGCATCGCGTGATAGGAGAGGTCCACGTATTGCTTCAGCAGAGCGTTCAGGTCGGTCTCCCGCCAATCTCCCGGCCCGCCACGGGAATGTTCGAGCATGCTCCGCACGATACCGTCGGCGCGTTGGCTATGCTCCTTGACCTTCTGGAGGTTCAGCCTGAGGTCCGAGAGGATGGGCGTGATTTCTTCAGACATCTCGACCTCTCCGCTCTTCGCCTCCTCCATGACTTCCTCGATCTCATCAACCAGTTCGACAGACACTTCGGAGAAGTTACTCACAAAGTTCAGCGGATTCTTGATTTCATGGGCCACCCCGGCGGTGAGCTGACCGAGTGAGGCAAGTTTTTGTTCGACGACGATCTGTTCTTGCGCCTGTTCGAGATGTTCTAAGGTCTGCTCAAGGGTGTGGTTCTTCGCATCCAGCTCTTTGGCCAGCTTCTCGACCAAGTTCAGCCGCTGCACTTCCAGGGCGTAGCGTCGGAAGACTTCCAGGGCGTTGGCCATATCCGTCACCTCGTCACTGCCCTTCACCTCGACCGGCACCTCCAGGTCGCCGCTGGCCATGGAGCGCATGGCCGTAGCCAGCCCAACCAAGCGGCGGATCATATAGCGTCCGACAAACAACCAGCCGATGAGAAGGGCGCCTGAGATGCTCAGGATGTTGAGGACTCCGAGGATCAACCGCCCGGTCTGGGCGGCAGACTGGGCAGCGTTACTGGATTCGACCGCTTCATCGTTGATCTCTTCTACCAGGGTGTTCACCTCGGTGAGGAGCATGGCAGAAGCCGCACGACCTTTTGCCAGCGCGGCCTCTTCTTGCTCCAGGCGAAGCAGGGTCTCTTCGCGCAGGGGAATAATCCCAGTATCGATCACCGCACTGGTCAACGAGGGGAGGGATTCTTCGCGTAAGGGGGCGCTCCCTTCATCAGCCTCCCCCATTTGTGCCAGGCGCTCCAGGTCTGTTCCGAGAACGCTGTCCGGGGTCCGCACCGACAGCCGCTCATAGGCGCGCCGGAAGTTCTGCACAGTACTGCGGAAGCGCTCGCGGAGGGGCGGAAGCAGGCCTCGGTCTGACAGGGCCAGGGCATTGCTCAACAGGAGCACGGAGAGATTAGCCTGGTGGTTCAGGGTTGTCAGGTCTCGGGAGTAGGTGAGCTCGGTTTCGGAAGCGCGCTCATTGATCGGGCTCGGCTGGTCTTGCAGGCGGCGCAGCCCCTCCACCAGATAGAAGTCCTGATCATCGATCAGGGTCACGATGTGTTGCTCGATACGTCGGTTCGTCTCGTCAAGTTCCAGCTTGAGGCCCTCCAATGCCTGTGCGATGACCAGACGGCGGGCGGCCGATTGTTGGATGAGCTCCAGGTGGACGCTCAGTTCGGCGAGGTGGTCTTCGATCAGACGGGTCTGTTCACCAAAGGCGGTCTGGGACGCGAGTTCCTGGATGAGGGTGCTGAGGGCGGACTGTTCTCTGGCCAACTCTTCGGCCACTGTTCCGTGTTCCTGGAGCGAAGAGGCGGAGATGAGGCGGAGTGCCCCGTTCACCACAACAGAACTCTGGCGCGCCGCGTCTACCGCACTGCTCAGGTTGGGGATGCTGGACTCCGTCAGTCGGGAGCCGTGCTGGACAATCTGGTGAAAAGAGAAATAAGCCACTAGGCTGGCACTCAGGGTCAGCAGGACGCCGCCCAGCAGACCGATATAGAGCTGTGGCCCGATCCCGAGGCGGAGCCGGCGTCCCTTTTCCGGTTCCACTCCTTCTGCAGAAGGGGAAGGGCGCAGGGCCAGGGCTTCTCCGGAGGTGGTGACGGGGCGGTCGTCATGGCTCATTGCGGCACCATTCTCTGGACTGACCGAAAACGTCCCTGACTGTCGATAATGGTCAGATAGACTTGGTCGGAACCTTGATTGTCAGCCGGACCATAGCGCAGCAGGAAACCGTCCAGGTCGATGGTCTCAGCCTTTCGTAGCGCGTCAAGAAATCCTGTCCTGGTTGGGTTGGGTCCGGCCAGACGCAGGCCCTCTGCTACGAGGCGGCCCGCCAGATACCCTTCAAGTGACACGAAGCCCGGCGTACTCTCCGGGTCCACCGCAGCCAGGGCTTGCTGATAGTGGGCGACTACCGGGAGGCTGACGTCAGTGGGGAAGGGAACGACCTGGGTGACATAGACCCCAGCCCCGTCGGGGCCGAGTTCCCTCGCCAGGGCCGAACTGCCGACAAAGGAAATATTGATGAAATACGGGTTGAAGTCGAGCCGCCTAGCCCAGCGGATCAGGGCGGCCGCGGGCCTGTAGGCCCCGATGATGACAATCGCCTCGGGCCGGGAGCGGCGCAGGTCGAGCAGGGCGACTTTGACCGCCTCGGTGTTGCGCGGATAGTCCGCTTCCGCAACGGGGGGCAGATTAAGACGGGCGACGGCACGGCGTACGCCCGTCAGCCCGGCGCGTCCATAGGAATCGTTCTGGTAGAGAATACCGAGCCGCTGCACACCCAGGTCGGCAGTGAGACGAGCGACCATCTCCTCGGTTTCCTGATAGTAGGAGGCTCGCATATTGAGCACATTGGGCCGGAGTTGGGCGTCGCGCAGGAACTCCGCCCCGGTAAAGGGCGCGAGATAGGGAACACCGGCCTCGGTGGCAATCGGCTGGGCGGCCAAAGAAGTCGGGGTGCCAACCGCACCAACTAGGGCAAAGACGTTACGCCGGATAAGCTCACGAGTGTTGGCGATGGCCGCCTCGGGTTCATAGGCATCGTCCAGGGAATCCAGGACGAGGCGCTGGCCATGAATCCCTCCCTGCTGATTGACCGCCTCGAAAGCGGCAAGCAGGCCGACGCGCATCCCCTGGCCCAGGGCTCGGGCCGGGCCGCTCAAGGCTGCGGACTGACCAAAGACCAACTCTTCGGCGCCAACCGTCTGCACGGTATGTAACATCACGCCGACCCAGGCGACGAGACCCAGGGTAGCACGAAAAAGGGCTGGGGTAGAGCGCATCATGTCCCGTCGACAGCGGAGGAAGAAAGCAGGGTGGCGACGCGCATCGCAATGCAGGTAATATCGTCCGATTGCGGCGCATCTCCGGCAAAGGTACGCACCTCATCGACGACCGTGGTCACAATATCACGGGCGGATACCTGCCCAAGACTGGCCAGTTTCGTATCGAGGCGCTCTTCTCCAAACTCTTCATCATCGGTGTTCTGGGCCTCGGTAATGCCGTCTGTGTACAGGAAAAGGGTATCCCCAGGGGCAAGCCGGACCTCACCGTTGCGATATTCGTGTCCGGGGGCAATCCCGAGGACCAGATTCCCAGTGGGGGGAATCTCCTCGATCCGGGAATCGCTCCGCAACAGGCGGGGTGGGTTATGCCCACCGTTGCTGTAAAGGAAGACGCCGTCCCGCAGATCAAACACCCCATAGAAAAGGGTGATGAAAATACAGGTTTCGTTGTCCTCGGCCAGCAGATCGTTCACCCTGCTCAGGCAGTCGGCGGGTGACGGGGAATCTCGGGCCGTTCCTTTGAGGAGGGTCCGCGTCATGAGGGTAAACAGCGCCGCCGGAATCCCTTTGCCCGAGACATCCGCGATGACCAGACCGATCAATTCATCGCTCAGGGGAAAAAAATCGTAGAAGTCCCCGCCGACTTCCCGGGCCGGGATCATCAGCGCCTGGACATCGTGGGTCTCGCTGCTCGGGATCTCCTTGGGCAGGGCGGACATTTGCACCTGCTGGGCCACATCGAGTTCCCGCTTGAGGACGACGAGCCGGTCCCGTGCTTCCTGGGCGGTTTCCAGGGCGCGGATATGGTTGAGTGTCTTTTCAATCGTGATTTCGAGGTCGTCAAAATTGATTGGTTTGGTTACAAAATCGAAGGCACCCCGGTTCATGGCGGTACGGATATTCTCCATGTCGCCGTAGGCGGAAACGATGACCGCCTGGACGTCAGGGTTGGTGTCTTCGAGCTTGCTCAGCAGCGCGAGCCCGTCCATGACGGGCATGTTGATATCCGAGAGTACCAAGTGAATGTCGGGGTTCTCGGCGAGCTTTTCGAGTGCTTCCTGGCCATGCCGGGCAAAAACGAAATCGAATTCGCCTTTACGGATACGACGACGAAATTTCTGGCGGATGAGCAGTTCGAGGTCTTCTTCGTCATCTACCACGAGGAGGCGAACAGGTGATGTTGTCAAGGTCTGGTCCCTCTCTATCGGAGTCGGTGTCTACAAGGCAGCCAGCGCCTCGCTGCGGCTCTGGCAAATCGTCAAGATATTCGTGAACCCGCTGATCTCAAAGACATGGGCGATGTGTTCGGCCAGCCCGCAAAATAGCGCCTTTCCCCCTTCCGCCTGTGCCCGTCGGGCCGTTACCAGAAGCACACGCAAGCCAGCACTGCTGATGTAGTTCAGCTCCTCAAAATCGAAGACGAGCGTCTTCTGGTCCGCATCGAGCAGCTCTCGAATAGCGCTTTCCAGCACTCCCACATTGCTTCCGTCCACCCGCCCTACCGGACAGACGATAACGGCCTTTTCGGCTCGCTCGGTTTGCACGGACAGCGCATTTTCATTCGTCACTGGCTTGCCCTCCAATCGCGTTTTTCAGGGTAATACGATTACGTCCATCGATACGCTCATAGGTGCTACTGTCGGTCAGCTTCTTGACAAAAAAAATGCCGAGACCGCCGATGGGACGCTCCGCAATGCCCAGACTGGTATCCGGCTCTGGGGCCTCCTCAAATGGGTTGTACGCCTCGCCGTTGTCTTCGAGTTGAGCCACGATGGTGTCCTGGTCAACGAATAGACGCAATCGAAGCTCAGGTTCGACAAGATCGGGGAGGGCATAGCAAACACTGTTTGTTACCAGTTCGTCCAGAACGAGGTTCAGGCGACTTTGAAGGTCCCGACTGAGCGCGTGGGCAGTCCCGAACTCCTGGATAGCCTGGGCGAGCATGGGAAGGGCGGAAAGGTCGGAGGCGAGGGAGATATCAATGTTCGGTTGGGGTTCGCGGGGTGGCATCGGTTTCACCATGATACGCGCGGTGCGCCCGCCGGACATTCAGGAAGCCGCCTGCGCTTCGGTTGGATAATAGACATAGGTCCGCTCGAGGGCTTCGTGGAAATTCCGACACAATATAACGAGATCGGCAAGATCATACCAGCCTCCTCCACCATCTGTCAGATTAACCATGTGGTGGGAGAGGGCCGAATCCAGACGCCCAACAATCTCGTATGGCTCCCCCGGCAGGCGTCCGCGGACCGGTGGGTCAATCGTCTCCAGGCTCGTCCGGAGCCGATTGACGGCGAAACGCAAGGAATAAGACAATTCAGCATCGTACACCAGAAAGCCCAGCACCTTGTCTCTCCCAATCTGGGCACCGTGGAGTTGGCAGTAGGCCTCAAAGGCATTACAGGCCCGAAGAAGGCCCGCCCAGTCACTATCCTCCTCAGCCGTGTCCCTGACGTTTGCACAATGCGCCTCAAGGAGGGAACCGACGAGTTGGGCCCGCTCGATAAATCGACCGATGCGCATAAAGTGCCAGCCTGCGTCCCGGCGCATGGAACTCGCGCACACGCCGTCGAAGAGTTGGACCGTCTCGACGATATCGCGGTACAGCATAACGGGTTCCCTGGACCAGATATCCACCAAGTTGGTGTCTCGTAAGCGCAGGTAGGCGCGGTTGAGGCTCGACCAAATCCCGTTGCTGATGGCGTCGCGTACCTGACGGGCATTTTCCCGAGCCGCGGTCAGGCAGAACACAATGGAGGTGGGATTGGTGGTATCGAAGGTCAGATAGTCGGTCAGGGTATAGCCGTCGGCGAAAAAGAAATCGTCCTCGTCCTCCGGGCCGCCGTAGATATCCGCACCGGGGGGACGCGCATCAAGACTGCTGAAGAGCCGTCGCCAACCATTGGCGATCTCATGGACCGGGCTGGAGGGGAGGTGTTCGAGCTGCAAGCCCAGGAGACGGGCGATGTGTTCCACTCGTTCCAGGTAGCGGTTCATCCAGTAGAGCGAATCTGCGACACGGGCGAGTATCACGGCATATCCTCCTCAATGATCCAGGCATCTTTGGAGCCGCCACCTTGACTCGAGTTCACCACCAGGCTGCCCCTGCGCAGAGCGACCCGGCACAGCCCGCCAGGCACGATCCGGGTCTCCTCCCCGTGCAGCACGAAGGGTCGGAGGTCGACGTGGCGTGCCTCAAGGCGTCCGTCGATAAGGCATGGTGCGCGAGATAGGTCTAGAACGGGCTGAGAGATATAATTCTCGGGCTGATCCCGGAGCTTGGTGGCAAATGCTTCCCGCTCTTCCCGGCTGGCGTGTGGTCCGACCAACATGCCGTACCCGCCAGACTCGCCCACCGCCTTGACCACCAAGTTTTCAAGGTGCTCAAGCGTGTAGGCCAGGCCCTCGGGTTCTCGGCAGAGAAAGGTTTCAACGTTGTCGAGAATTGGTTCCTGGTCGAGGTAATAGCGGATCATGCGGGGCACATACGAATACACCGCCTTGTCGTCCGCAACCCCGGTGCCGGGTGCATTGGCCAGCGCGAGGCGTCCGGCCCGATAGACCTCAAACAGCCCCGGAACGCCCAGGTGGGAATCCGGGCGAAAGGCTTTGGGGTCGATAAAGTCATCGTCGAGTCGCCGGTAGAGGACGTCTACGGGACGCAACCCCTGGACCGTGCGCATATAGAGCTGTGTTCCCCGTACGAGCAGGTCGTCGCCCGTGACGAGTTCAATGCCCATCTCTCGTGCCAGAAAGGCATGTTCGTAGTACGCCGAGTTATATACGCCGGGTGTAAGCAGGGCGATGCTCGGCTCTTCTCCCTTCCGAGGCGAGAGGGAGCGCAGAACGCGGAGGAGTTCCTGGCCGTAGTGGTCCACCGCCCGGACGTGGTAGCGGCGAAAGACCCGCGGGAAGGAGCGCCGGATCGCCTCCCGGCAGGCGAGCATATACGACACTCCAGAAGGTACCCGGAGATTGTCCTCCAAGACCATGAAGCCATCGGCGGTCCGTACGATGTCACTCCCACACACCGACACATAGGCCCCGAGCGGCACCTGGACCCCCTCCATCTCGGGGCGGTAATTCGGACAGCCATGCACCAGGTCGCGCGGTACGGTACCGTCGCTAATAATATGACCCTTGCCGTAGACATCCGCGAGAAAGAGGTTCAGCGCCCGGACACGCTGAATGAGCCCCCGCTCGATATGCTCCCACTCCCGGGCGAGTACGAGGCGGGGAACGCAATCGATGGGGATGACTCGTTCGATAGACTCCTCGTCCCCGTACACGGTGAAGGTGATGCCCTCGTGGAGAAAGGAGCGGGTCACACGCTCCTGAAGTCGCGTAACCTCCTCTTGGGACATCCGCTCCATTTCGTCGATAAGGAGTTGGTAGTGAGGGCGGGGTTGCCCTACGGACTCAAAGGTTTCGTCAAAAAACTGCGCGTCAAGCTCGTAGTGCCCAAAGAGTGAGGGTGCAGGGTCGCCGTCTCGACTGTGCCGCGCTCCAGCCACATCACGCGAAGCCATTGTGATAATGCCACCCTTTCCACCATAGTCGGCAAGGTAGTCGGGATTATCGTCAAGTTCGACCGAGCGATCAGGATAGATACTAACACCCGGCCTCTCACTCTACAACTTTTTTTCAGATGACCCTGACCGCTCCCCATCCAAGGGGTGGGAAAGACCACGGCTAGCGAAACAGGTCGGCGTCGGCCGGTCGTTTCAGGGATTCGCTCCCAACGTCGGCTGGTTTGAAGCGATAGCCGCGTATCAGAACGGCGGGCATGGCGGCACTCTTTTCCATCAGCAGCCCTGCGGCCGCGGCGAGTTCGTCAGCCACGGCAATGACCGTATGATGTAGCTCGCGACCCTGGAGGTCTTCCTCTCCGCGCTGGTCGTCGAGCGGGTCAAGGCCGGAAACACCGAGCGCGAATTCGACCAAGCCGTCGCGCCACGGCCGGCCAAACGTGTCGGTAATAATGACGCCAATAGCAATGTGACGCTGCTGCTCAATAGTTAAACGAAGATGACGGGCTGAAGCGTCCGGGTCTTTGGGCAGGAGAATGACGATGTCGTCGGCAATGGTATTGGAGGCGTCAACGCCGGAGTTGGCACACACCCAGCCGTGTTTACTCTCGGTGATAACCACGCCGTTTTTCATACGAACAATCCGACTACTCTCGGTCAGCACCACCTCGACCATGCGCGGGTCTTTCTCCCACATGTCTGCAATTTGTATGGCAAACGGTGAAGGGGTGATGGTCCGCAGGTCAATGACTGCGCCTTCGGCTTTGGAGACAATCTTTTGGCACATGACCAAAATATCGCCATCCTTGAGGCCGACTTTGGCGTCATCGATGGCTTTGAGCAAGATGGCGGGCAGGTCATCGCCGGGCTTGATCTGAGGAACGCCGGGAATGGGGATAATGGCAATCGTACTCATGAGAAGTCCTCAAGGTCCTCCGTGCGACTTATAACATAGCTTTGGGGCGTTTCTGATGGGCAAACTCAATAACCGTTCGTGCCAGAGCAATCGACTTGTCCATATCGCTCATGACGGTATCGGTGACAATAACAGCCATCCCCATTTTTTCCAGGCGTCCGCGTGGTGCTGGGTCGTGTTCCACATCCTGCTGATCGAGCACAAAAGTGTCCACAAAATCTTGATACAACTCAGCGACCCCAACCGAAGAGACTTCGATACCTAAGCCCTCAAGCATCCGGTCAGCTGGCCCTTTGATAGGCTTCCCTGCGACCAGGGGGCTGATTGCGACCACGGCAGCGGTAGTCCCTCGAAGGGCCTCGCGTACGCCCGGTAAGGAAAGAATGGGGCCAATACTGACAATGGGATTGCTCGGCGGGAGGATCACTAGGTCGGCGCCGTGAATGGCCTCGACGACTCCAGGTGCTGCCTGGGCCGTTTCAAGGCCACGGAATTCCACTTTCGAGACGTGGCCCTCGCTGCGTTGTTTCACGAAGTATTCCTGAAAGGGTAGGGCACCCGCCTCGGTATGCACAACCGTCCGAACGCGTTCATTACTCATGGGGAGCACGCTTGCTTCAATACCCCACTTCCGAGCAATCGCCGCGGTCACCTGGCTGAGAGTCTGCCCCTGGCCCAGCGCTTGGGTCCGAAACAGGTGGGTTGCAAGATCGGAGTCACCCAGGCCAAACCAGGTATCGGCATAATAGCGCCCGAGCGCCTCAAGGCAGCGATGAGTTTCCTGGGGTAAGCCCCAGCCTTTTTCAGAATCAACGGCATTGGCCAGGGTGTAGGTCACCGTGTCTAGGTCAGGAGAAACTGACAGGCCAAAGAATTCTTCGTCATCGCCGGTATTGACGATGACACTCAGGCTTGTCTCCGGCACAACCCGCACGACCCCGCGCAGGAAACGCGCGGCCCCCACACCGCCGGCCAAGGCGGTGATGCGTAAGGAGGTCAGGCTAGACACGATCGAACGGGCGAAGGGACGCCCTCCGCTTCCAGATTAGTGTGCGGTTTCTTGTTTATCCCGCTCGAATGGGTGAACGTAACGAAACTGGTCCGAGGCGGCGAGCTTCCGGTAGGAACCGAATTGCTCGTCGGCATTCTCAACCATATCCAAAGGACTGATCTTGTCGTCCGTTCCGTTAAAAACCGTCCGCAGCTTATAGGTGGTCGAACGCTCAGCCGGGGTGCGGCCCACGTCGCGGATCAGACGCCGCAACTCTTTGGGTGGAACCAACTGGCCGTACTGCGCACCGGCTGAGGTCGAAATGCTCTCGTTGATAAGCGTTCCCCCAAGATCATTCGCGCCCACCGTTAGCAAGTATTGCGACAGCTTGGGACCCTCTTTGACCCAGGAGGACTGAATATTGCGGAAAGTGGGGCCCAGCATCAGCCGGGCAACCGCGTGCATCTTGACGACCTCTACCCCGGTCGCGCCCTCGCGGACGCCTTTGACGAGTTTGCGCTGATACATGGGCGCTTCCTGGTGGATGAGCGACAGCGGCACAAACTCGGTAAACCCGCCGGTCTCCTTTTGAATGTCGCGCAGCAGGTTCATATGTTTGACCCAGTGCTCGGGTGTCTCGATATGGCCATACATAATGGTTGAGGTGGTCGGGATGCCGAGGCTGTGAGCCGAGGTAATGACCTCAATCCACTGCTTGGTCGAAATGCGTCCAGGGGCGATGATATCGCGGATATCCTGATCCAGAATTTCCGCTGAGGTACCGGGCAGGGTATCCAGGCCCGCATTTTTGAGTTCTCGCACATACTCGAGAATGGAAACCCCCGAGCGCAGCGACCCGTACAAGACTTCTTCGGGCGAAAACGCGTGGATATGGAGGTCAGGGAATGCTTTCTTCACGGCCCGGGTCAGATCGATATAGAGGCTGCCGTTCATTTTGGGTGGCAGGCCGGCCTGCATGCAGACTTCGGTTGCGCCCATATTCACCGCTTCTTGGGCCCGCCGCACGATCTCCTCTTCGGGCAGGAAATAGCCTTCTTCCTCGCGGTACTCCCGGCTGAACGCGCAAAACGTGCAGTGTTTAATGCACACATTGGTGAAGTTGATGTTCCGGTTGACCACATAGGTCACCACCTCACCGACTTGGCGGCGGCGCATCTCGTCGGCGACTAGACAGACGGCGTGAAAATCGACACCATTCGTCTGGCATAGCTGGAGGCCGTCTCGCCAGGAGAGTTCTCCCTCTTCCAAGGCGCGATGAAGAATCGTGCGAATCTGCGGATCAATGTGATCGAGAATGCCGGCAATGTGATCGGTTGCCACGGCTGGGTCTCCTTACGCTCGAAAATTATTGTTTACTCTCAGATGCGAAAATCAGGCCGTCACTTCGGCTTGCAACTCGCGTGTACGCGGCTGCAGGGCTGGCAAGAGAAAGCCCGGACGGTCTATATACTCTTCATAAATGGCCAGCCGCTCGCGCAAGGTAAAACCGGCGTCCGTACACGTCTTGGCAAGCAAATTCAGATGCGGCCAGGCCGCCTCTGGATTGACGTAATCTATCGAAACCGGCGAAATACCGCCCCAGTCATTAATCCCGGAACGCAACAGCAGCCGGTGGTCGTGCGGGCTGAGATTGGGCGGCGCCTGAACATTCATTGGTCCTCCCAACAGCAACCGCGCAAGGGCAACCGTTCGGGCCATTTCATAACTTTCCGGCTCTGGGGCATCGGCCATTCTGGTATCCGGCTTGGCCCGGAAGTTCTGCACAATCACTTCTTGAATGTGGCCGTATTCCTCGTGCAGAGCGCGAATCGCGAGCAAGCTGTCAACCACTTCTTCGCGGGTTTCTCCGATACCAATGAGAATGCCGGTGGTGAATGGGATCTCCAACTCGCCGGCCTCGCGAATCATTTTGACACGGACTTCGGGCCGCTTGTCCGGCGCGGAAAAGTGGGCCATGCCGCGCTCGCACAGCCGGGGGCTGATGTTTTCCAGCATGAGGCCAAGACTGACATTGACGTCTTTGAGCCATTTCATCTCGTCATAGCTCAGCACACCCGCATTGGTGTGGGGCAGGACGCCGTAGGACAGGGCGATTTCACACGCCTGATAGACGTAGGCGGTCGTTGAGGTGTGGCCAAAGCCTGCCAGGGTTTCCCGATAGCTCCGAAAGGCTTTTTCGGGCTTATCCCCCAAACACATGAGGGCTTCTTTACACCCCTGTTTTTTAGCGCGCTCCAACCAACTCCGAATGTCCTCCGGACTCATGGTCCAGGCGTCCGGGTCGCGTGGGTCCTTGCGAAAGGTACAGTACGAACACCGGTCCCGACACAGATTGGTGACGGGCAGAAAGACTTTCCGGGAATAGGTCACCGTCCGGCCTTTGTGCCGGTCGCGCAGGGTTCCCGCCGCCTCCAGGAGTGCCGGAAAGTCCTCCTCAGAGCAGTTGATGAGCTGGTAGCCGTCCTCAGCGGACAAAACGGCATCTGAAAGCGCTTTGTCTAATATCACCGAAATGTGAGATTGCACGCGATGTCTCCCATGCTGAAATGCCACTGCGACACTAGTAGAGCGGGGGGGTAATGTCAACGGGGGAATCACGAAAATATCACTTTTTCGTGATATTGGCAGCGAAGCGGTTCAAGCGAGTCTCCGCCGCGTTGGGGAATATCCAAGATGAATCCCTACCCGTGCTCCGCTGAGGACGACACCCAGCGTGGCTGCCGGTAGCGCTGGCGACGAGCCGCTATAATCGCACACAGTGCGCCGCTGCACAGCATGAACCAGCCGACGGTATGCAGCACGTGGTAGAAGTCAAGCTTCGCCTGGCTGAGGGACCGGCGGCTCCAGGCTTCACTTGAGAAGTGGTGCAACTTGGTACTCTTCTCGAACGTTTGCTCGGCCGCAACAGGAGGGGGTGTACGGGCCAGAGCGCTCTGATACTCCCGGACTTTGAAGTGCGCTACCAGCGTGTTGCCCAGACCAAGAGCGACCAGAGTAACGCCGATAACGAAAAGGATATTGCGAAACAACGCGGAGAGAGTACGCATAGTGGATACACTCGCGCTACCACCCGAAGAAAAAACGGTCAAGAGAGTGGATGTTCCCAGAGACGGGCTACGGCCCCCAGAATACAAGGGAAGCATGGCTAACCGTCAGACTCGAAGAGGCGAAACGCTGCAGCGCGGTATTCGCTGCATACGGCTGGGTCTGACCACTTATACCCAGGCGCTCCAGGTGCAGCGACGCTGGCACGCCTGGTGCGTTGACCGGTGGACAAACGCGCTCCTGCTGACGCAACACCAGCCGGTGATCACCCTCGGCTACCGCCGGCCGTGTGAGCAGATCAAGCTTTCGGCTGCCCAGCTTCGGGAGAAAGGGCTGAGCGTCGAGTATATAGAGCGAGGTGGAGGTGCGACCTACCACGCCCCCGGTCAGCTTGTTGTGTATCCGGTCTTTTCTTCTCTGTTACAGAAATATGGGGTGCGACGTTTCATCACGCAGCTTGAGGAAGTCATGCGACAGACCTGTCTCCGCTTTAGCGTTCACACAAGCCGCCAGGAAGGATATCCCGGCGTCTGGGTGGGTGAGAAAAAAATCGGGGCGGTCGGTATTGCGGTCTGCAAGCGCGTGTCTTTGCACGGCTTTGCGCTCAACGTTGATCTCGACCTGCGGCCGTTTGCGGACATCGTGCCCTGTGGGCTTGCTGATAAGGGAGTGACCAGTTTACAACAGGAGAGCGTTCTGCCCATTGATTTTTCCGATGTTGAGCGAGCTGTCGTTGAGAACGTTGCTTCGATTTTTGAGGCGCGCATGGAGGATGTACGCGATGGAGAATCTCCTGAATGACAAACAAGACCATGTTCGGTGGCTGACGTTGAATCGGCCCGAGCGTCGCAACGCGCTTGATCGTGACACCATTTATGCCCTGAAGGCGGCGTTGGCCGAAAGCGCGCGTGACGCCGATACCCGCCTGGTTGTGTTGACTGGGGCCGGTGGGGCGTTTTCCTCTGGTGCGGACTTGTTGGCCGCCCCCTCACAGCCGACGACTCCCGGGGAAGAACTGACCGAGGACGGCTTTAACGCCGTGATTCGGATGATCTGGAATCTGCCCAAACCGGTGATTGCCGCGGTTGACGGGGTTGCTACCGGATATGGCTGCTCGCTGGCCTTGGCTGCTGATATCCGCCTGGCTTCGCCGGCGGCGCGTTTTTCCTTGATTTTTGTGAAACGTGGGCTGACGATTGACGGTGGTGCCAGCTATTTCCTGCCCCGCCTGGCGGGCCTGCGCGGTATGGAGATGGCCCTCACCGGAGAGATGGTCGATGCGCCGGAAGCGGCCAATATGGGCTTGGTCAACCGTATTCTCCCCGGAGACAACTTTCGGGAGCAGGTTGCAGACTATACCTCTCGTTTGGCAAAGAATGCTCCTCTGGCACTCGCGACGATCAAAGCGTCCATACATAACGCGTTGGGTGCCGGTCTGGGAGATGTATTGACCGCTGAAATGGCAGAGCAGCGAAAATTGCTCCAGTCCGAAGATGTGAAGGAAGGGATTCGGGCGTTTCGCGAGAAACGCGATCCGGTCTACACGGGACGATAAGGAGGCAGTGTGGGAGAGCAAGCCAGCCGATTGTGTATTGTTGGGGATGTCCATGCCTGTCCGGCGGAACTTGAGGCCCTGCTGGCTGCGCTGTCATTACAGCCCGAAGATCACCTGGTATGTCTGGGCGACTATATTGACCGCGGGCCCGATGCCAAGGCCGTTGTCGATCTGCTTTTAGGGGTGAAGGCGGCTGAGGCCTGTCGCTGTACGTTTCTCAAGGGCAATCATGAAGATATGTTCCTCGACTTTCTGGGGTATGACGGCTTGTACGGTCAGTCCTTCCTGATGAACGGCGGGGACCAAACCCTTGCCAGCTATCAGTGCGATCCCTGGACGCCCGGTCATGAGGTTGCGACACTCCTGCCCGACGCTCACCGAGCGTTTTTCCTGAATCTTGAGCTCTATCTGCCAGCCGATGCTATTCTCTGTGTGCATGCCGGGATTAACCCAGGCTACCGCCTGGAGGACCAGAGGGCGGAAGATCTGCTGTGGATTCGTGAGGATTTTTTTGCCCACCCACACGACCTGCCGTATACCGTGGTCTTCGGACATACCCCCCAACGGGAAGTTGGTTTTGACCTACCGTATAAAATTGGGATTGATACCGGCCTCGTCTATGGCGGAAAACTGACCTGTCTGGACATTACGGAGAAAAAACTCTTTCAGATCGAACGGGGCAGCCGGCAGGTCGTGATGACCAATACGAAGGCGTATTGGGAAAACGGACGCGCCGAACGGTAGACTCTCTCGGGCCGCGAAGAGCTGCATCCCGCCCGGTCCCTCCTCTTGACTTTCCCCGAACTGCCGGATTTAACACTCCATGGCGGCGTAGCTCAGGAGGCTAGAGCGAGGGTCTCATAATCCCTAGGTCGGCGGTTCAAGTCCGCCCGCCGCTAGGCTGGAATAATCTCACCGTGGCGGCTAAAACTGCCGTTGATTAAAGGAGCAGACTATGGATCCACTCGCGATATTTATGCAGGTAGTAGCTGGGATTGCCGTGCTCTGTACGCTCGTTTCTGCCATCGCCGTCATGATGCGGAACGCAAAAGGCGACGAATAGGGAAGGATCAACCGTAGCGACCGTGACCCAGAGACCCGTACACCAAGGGCGTTCCACAGGAGCGCCTTTTTTATTTCAGGTGTATGCTGCACCTTGAGCACAAGCTTTGGGCCTCTCTTCACAAACTGCTTCCGGACACGTCCGGCCTGCGTATCGGCGTAGCCTGTTCCGGTGGCCCCGACTCGATTGCCCTGCTCTCCGCCCTGCTGGCGATTATGCCGCTACGGGACTATCGGCTGAGGGTGCTCCACGTCAATCACGGCCTGCGCCCCGAGTCCGACCAGGAACAGGACGTGTTGCAAACCCTGTGTCAGCAGTGGCGGGTGCCGATCTCGGTCAAAAAACTCCAACCTCCCCCCGACCTGAAAGGAATCGAAGCCTGGGCGCGAGAAGCACGCTATGCATTTTTTCAAGAGAGTCTTGCCGCGGCTCCGCTCGATTATATTGCCACTGCCCATACGCAGGATGACCAGGCTGAGACCGTTCTCTTTCGCCTCATGCGCGGCAGCGCCCGGCGTGGAATAGCCGGTATTCCACCGGTGAGAGACAATTGGCTGCTTCGGCCTTTCCTGCACTGTTCGCGACAGGAAATCGACGCCTACACAGAAGAAAAAAAGCTCCCCTATGTCATAGACCCGAGTAACGCTGACCTGCGTTTTACCCGGAATAAGATCCGGCACGTTCTCCTGCCCTTTTTGGAACAAGAATTTTCTCCGCAAGTCCGGCGTCATCTGGCCTCTCTGGCTGAAACGACCCGAGAAGAGGAGGACTGGCTCGAAGAGCTGGCGACGAATGCGCGGGCGCGTATCATCGGACATGACCATAGCGTTTCTCTCCCCGCCTTGGACAGAGAGCCTGCCGCCTTACGGTCTCGCATTCTTCGCCAGTGGGTGGAAGGGTGGGTGCAAGGTTTGAAAGCGGCTCAGGTGCATCGGTTGAGAGAACTCAGCGAAGGAAAAATCCAGGGCAGGGTAGAGTTGCCGGGCCAGCAGGTCGTCGTTCGCCAGGGAACGCGGCTGATTCTCCAAGCTCAGAGACCACCTGCCATGGAGCGAGACTATTCCTATGTCTTACAGGCCGGCCAGAACAGGCGGTTGGCCTCACGCTGGAACCTGAGCGTTTCTGCCGTTATTGAATGGCAAGGTGATCCGGGTGCGGCTCGGTGTGCAGACCGCTGGTCTGCCGTCTTTGATTGCGACCTCGCTGGTACTGAGGATACCTGTATTGTCCGCAACGCCCATACCGGGGATCGTATTCGTCCTTTCGGTATGCGCGGTCATAGGAAAGTTCGGGATGTCTTGGTTGATGCAAAAATCCCGCCCGCGCTCCGTCCCGGATTCCCGGTGGTTGAAATGAACGGGGAGATTGCCTGGGTACCGGGCTGCGTCAGAGGCCAGAATGCGCTGGTGACGGCGGCGACCCGACAGGTCTATCGCATGCAGGTCAGCCCGTTGCCGGTCGATGAAGAACTGTGGTAGGCTAGCAACGGCTACATGAAAGGTGACGGAGTGAATAAGGTTTCTTCTAATCTCGCACTGTGGTTGGTCCTCGGGGTGATCTTCCTATTCATGTTCAACCTGTTTAATCGCCAACAACCGAGAGAACCTGAAGTTGTCTTTAGTGATTTCTTCACGGCTGTAGAAAAAGGCGAGGTCTCCGAGGTCGTCATTCAGGGGCAGGTCATTCGTGGAAAATTCCGCAATGACGACCGCTTCAAGACCTACGCTCCCACCGACGACCCCGACCTTATGCGGGCCTTGCGCGACCGGGGGGTACGAGTGGCCGCGCGGCCGGAAGAAGGCGATCCCTGGTATATCACCATCCTGATTCAATGGTTCCCAATGCTGCTCCTTATCGGTGTCTGGATCTTCTTTATGCGCCAGATGCAAATGGGCGGTGGCAAGGCCATGTCTTTCGGTAAGAGCCGGGCCAAACTGCTGACGGAAAACCAACAGCGTATCACGTTCAGCGACGTTGCTGGCGTGGAAGAGCCCAAACAGGAACTGGAAGAAATCATCGCCTTTCTCAAAGACCCGAAAAAGTTTACACGCCTGGGGGGGCGTATCCCCAAGGGTGTCTTGCTGGTTGGGTCTCCCGGCACTGGAAAGACCCTGCTCGCCCGGGCGATTGCCGGGGAAGCCGGGGTGCCGTTCTTCTCGATCAGCGGTTCCGACTTTGTTGAGATGTTTGTCGGGGTCGGGGCCTCGCGCGTCCGCGATCTCTTCATTCAGGGGAAAAAGCAAGCGCCGTGCATTATCTTTATTGATGAGATTGACGCGGTCGGACGCCATCGCGGCGCTGGCCTTGGCGGCGGGCACGACGAACGCGAGCAGACCTTAAACCAACTCCTGGTGGAGATGGATGGTTTTGAAGCAAACGAGGGTGTCATTTTGATTGCGGCGACCAACCGTCCGGACGTCCTGGACCCGGCCTTACTGCGCCCTGGAAGGTTCGACCGGCGGGTTGTTGTGCCCTCACCTGACGTTCGCGGTCGAGAGGAAATCCTCAACGTTCATACGCGCCGGGTGCCACTGGACGACAAGGTTGACGTCTCTCAGCTTGCCCGGGGCACACCGGGGTTTTCCGGGGCTGACCTGGAAAACTTGGTAAACGAGGCGGCACTCCTGGCGGCTCGCAAAGACAAAGACAAAGTCGAAATGGACGACTTCGAGCTGTCCAAGGACAAGGTCCTCATGGGAGCCGAGCGCCGCAGTATGATTCTCAGTCTTGATGAGCGTCGCAATACAGCCTACCACGAGGCCGGCCACGCGCTCGTTGCCCGATTGATTCCGGGGACGGACCCGGTCCATAAGGTGACCATCATTCCGCGCGGCATGGCCTTGGGCGTGACCCAGCAGCTTCCCGTTGATGATCGTCACACCTTTTCCAAAGACTATATTCTGAAACGCCTCGCCATCATGTTCGGTGGCCGCGTAGCCGAAGAACTGGTCCTTGGCCACACCACGACCGGCGCTGGAGACGATCTTGAAAAAGCGACCGACCTGGCTCGACGCATGGTCTGCGAGTGGGGCATGAGCGAGCGCCTCGGCCCCATGACCTTTGGAAAAAAGGAAGAACAGATCTTCCTGGGCCGGGATATTACCCAGACCAAAGACTACTCGGAAAAGACGGCCATTGAGATCGATACCGAGGTGCGCAACATTATCAAGGACGCCTTTAACCGGGCGCAGGACCTTCTCCAAACACATATTGAAATCCTGCACAAGATGGCTGAAGTCCTGCTGGAAAAAGAAGCTTTGGACGGACCTGAGATCGACGGCATACTGAAACAATTCAATGTTGAAGTTGACCCGGAGCCGACAGGAGCGTAGTCCGGCATAGGCGGTCGTTGTCCCTTCCGTATTCCAGCGCATTTGGTGCTCGATGGGTGGTCGCATGAAGGGCGGGTGCAAAAAGGATTCCACTGTTCTGCATCCGCCTCTTTTTTTATCTGCTGACGGTGGACCTGTCTGTCTTTTGGCGGAGAGGGCTATCTGAATGTCGTTCGCCGGAGTGCCCAGTACGAAGTTATTCGGCACGGACGGGATTCGCGGGATGGCCAATGTGGAGCCACTGACCCCGGAGACCGCCCTGCGCGTTGGCCGAGCCCTGGCGTCCGTTTTCCACAATCGTCCCGGTCGCCATCAAATCGTTATCGGTAAAGATACCCGCCTTTCCGGCGCGATGCTGGAGGCCGCGCTCGCGTCCGGCGTGTGTTCTATAGGCGCAGACGCTCTTCTCGTCGGTCCTATGCCAACACCTGGAATCGCCTTTCTGACCCGTAACCTGCGCGCGGATGCTGGCGTGGTCATCTCTGCTTCGCATAATCCCTTCCAGGATAATGGCATTAAAATCTTCTCACGCGACGGGTTCAAGCTGCCCGACGCGGTGGAGGACGAGATAGCGGAACTGGTGCTGAGTCACACGATCGATGACGAGCGTCCCACAGCCGAGTCCATCGGAAAAGCGATCCGCATTGACGACGCCCTGGGCCGTTATCAGGAGTTCGTGAAAAACGCCTTTCCCCGCCATCTCAGGCTGGACGGAATAAAAGCGGTGATCGACTGCGCCAATGGCGCCGCCTATACCATAGCGCCGGCTGTGTTGACCGAGCTTGGCGCCGAGATCGTTCCGATAGGGACGGCGCCGAATGGCACGAACATCAACCTCGACTGCGGGGCGTTATATCCACAGCGGGTGCAACAGCTTGTCCGCGAGCACGGCGCTCAGGTCGGTATTACCCTGGACGGCGATGCCGACCGAGCCATTCTGGTTGACGAGACAGGAGAAGTCGTTGATGGCGATGCCATACTGGCCATTGCCGCCCGAGAGCACCTCCAGCAAGGCACGCTGCCCCACAAGACGATAGTAGCGACGGTGATGAGTAATCTGGGCCTGGAGATCGCGCTCCGTCAGATGGGCGGCAAACTGGTCCGGACCCCGGTTGGTGATCGCTATGTTGTCGAGGAGATGCGCCGCGGAGGATATTGCATTGGTGGCGAACAATCCGGACATATTATCTTCTTCAATCTGAACACAACGGGTGACGGTATTGCCACCTTTCTTTCGCTCCTGGCGATTCTCGTTCAGAGACAGCAACCCCTCTCAGAGTTGCGCCAACTCATGCGACGCTACCCGCAAACGCTTATCAACGTTCGCGTCCGAGAACGGCAGGATTTACGGACCATCGAACCGGTATCACGCGTCATCCAGCAGGTCACCGACAAACTGGGCGAGACCGGACGGCTCCTCGTCCGCTATTCCGGGACTGAGCCGCTGCTGCGGATCATGGTCGAGGGCGAAGACGAAAGCCTCGTCCGTACCTATGCTGAGGAGGTCGCTGACTCTGTGCGAACCCACCTTGGGACGGGTGAAGCTGCCTGAACGTAGCGTCTCATGTATCTTGTCTCTGCCGCCCAGATGCGTGAGCTTGATCGGCTCACAATTGAGAAATATGGCACTCCCGGTCATGTCCTGATGGAACGAGCCGGCAGCGGAGCGACGCAGGCCCTGCTCGACTTTTTTGAGCAGCAGCCCAAACGAGTGGTTGTGGTCGCCGGCAGAGGCAACAACGGCGGCGACGGCTTTGTCATGGCACGCCTGCTGAAAAAGCAGGGGATCGCGTGTGAGGTGATTCTTGCGGCTAAAAAGAGAGAGGTGCGGGGCGATGCCAGGCGCAATTTGCAGGCGTTCTCGCGCCTCAGAGGTCGAGTCGAAGAAGTCGCCGCACTGGATCAGTTACCTGCTGTCGAGAAACGGCTCGAACGCTGCGATGTGATCGTTGATGCCCTGCTTGGGACGGGACTGAATACCGCGGTGCGAGGTCTCCAGGCTGCGCTTATCGCCTCCATGAATGCGAGCGGGGTCCCCATTGTGTCAGTTGATATACCGTCCGGCTTGCACGCCGATTCCGGACAACCCGTAGGCAGTGCCGTTGAAGCGGCGCTGACGGTGACCTTCGGCTATCCCAAGCTCGGCCAGGTGCTCTATCCTGGGACGACTCAGGTCGGACAACTCGCCTGTGTTGATATCGGGATTGCCCCGCAAGCGCTGACCGAGGTTGCGCCCCAAATCCACGTTCTGACCCGCCGCGAGATGGGTGGACAGATACGCACCCGCCACCCGGAGTCGCATAAGGGTGATTTTGGCCACCTGCTGGTCCTTGCCGGCGCACGCGGAAAGAGTGGCGCGGCCGTGTTAAGCGCCTCTGCCGCCTTACGGACCGGCACCGGCCTAGTCACTCTCGCCGGTCCACAGGGACTCATACCCATATTTTCCTCGGTTTTGCTCGAAGCTATGACCGCCCCTCAGCCTGAGCGTGTAGACGGTAGTCTGAAATTGAATGTGCGCGTATTAAGCCAGACGCTGCACGGAAAAAGCGCCCTCGTTTTTGGGCCCGGTATTGGCGTGTCTGCTGAAACAAATCGGATGGCGCGCTGGCTTCTTAAAAACAGCCAAGTCCCGCTGCTTATCGACGCTGACGGGCTGAACTGTGTGGCGTCTCAGGTGGCCATGCTGAAAACGGCCAAGGTGCCGGTCGTACTCACCCCTCATCCCGGAGAAATGTCTCGGCTGGCCGCACTGTCAACCGCAGACATCCAAGCCCAGCGTCTGGAGGTCGCTCGTCAGTTTGCCACTCGGTACGGCTGCTATCTCGTCCTCAAGGGCGCCCGCAGCATTATTGCAGCTCCCGACGGTCGTGCCTGGATCAATCCGACCGGGAATCCGGGGATGGCCAGCGGCGGTATGGGCGATGTCCTGTCCGGCATTATCGGCGGCTTGCTTGCTCAAGATTATGCGCCCGATAAGGCGTGCTGCCTCGGCGTGTTTCTCCATGGAGCTGCCGCCGATATCTTTGCCCAACAGCATGGTCAGGCCGGGCTGCTGGCGCGCGACGTGATTGACAACCTGCCGGACACCCTGCGCGCCCTCTCCCGGGCTGGCCAGGTCGATGCGCAGGACGCATATGATTCAGACATTCTCGGCTGAAGAGACCATGGCCCTTGGGCGTCAGATTGGGCAACTCTTGACCCCAGGCATGATCCTCGGGCTGAGGGGCGACTTGGGCACAGGCAAGACGTGCCTGGTGAAAGGCATAGCGGAGGGACTCGGGATTGCCCCTGAAACCATTACCAGCCCCACCTTTACTCTTGTGGCTGAGCATTATAGGGGAAGGGTGCCGCTCTACCATATCGACCTCTACCGGCTTGAAGGGGTGGAAGGCGAAGAATTGGGCTATGAGGAATATCTCTTTGGGCAAGGTGTAGTGGTTATTGAGTGGTTTCCGTTCCTGCCGAACGATGTGCGTGATTCGCTAGAAGAATACCTGCTGATTGCGGTCGAGTACGGAGAGGGGGACAGGCGTATGCTGACCCTGACTCCGTACGGCGCACGCTACGAGTGGCTGGTGACCCAGATATGCAGAGAGAGTAAGAAGCGCCGATGTTGATTGTCCAGAAATACGGTGGCACTTCGGTCGGCTCGATTGACCGAATCCAGGAAGTCGCAGAACGGGTAGCCGCCACGCGTGACGCCGGTCATCAGGTTGCCGTCGTGCTGTCCGCGATGAGCGGTGAAACCAACCGTTTGCTCGCCCTGGCGCGGCAGATTGCCGAGCAGCCTGACGCGCGCGAGAGTGACATGCTCGTCTCAACGGGTGAACAGGTCTCAATCGCCCTACTTGCCATGGCCCTCAAAGGGAGAGGAATACCGGCGGTGTCGCTGCTTGGCCATCAGGTGCAGATCGAAACCGATGCCGCCTATGGTCGGGCGCGGATCACGCAGGTCCGGACGCCACGCCTGTCGAACGCGTTAAAGGACGGCAATATCGTCGTGATTGCCGGCTTCCAGGGCGTAAATGCGCAGCAGGATATTACCACCCTGGGGCGGGGTGGCTCAGACACAACCGCCGTGGCCATTGCCGCGGCACTACCGGCGGATGTGTGCGAGATCTACACCGATGTCGACGGCGTGTATAGCGCTGACCCGCGCATCTGTCCCCAGGCCCATAAGCTGGAGCGTATCTCCTATGATGAGATGCTCGAACTCGCCAGTTTGGGCGCAAAAGTACTCCAAATCCGCTCAGTAGAATTTGCCAAGCGCTATCAGGTCCCGGTGCATGTCCGCTCAAGCTTTTCGCAGGACGAAGGGACGTGGTTAGTACCGGAGGATCAAAGCATGGAAGAAGTGACGGTCTCGGGTGTCACGTCCGATCTGGATCAGGCGAAAATTACCCTGATGCGAGTGCCTGACCGGCCCGGCCTAGCCGCTAAGCTGTTCGCACCCATTGCGCAAGACAATATCGTCGTGGATATGATCATCCAGAACGCCAGCGCGGACGAAAAGACCGATGTGACGTTCACGGTCCCGCGCGGTGATGTGCAGAAGGCGCTTGAGCGGGTTAAAAATGTGGCGCCGGAGATCGGGGCAGAGGATGTTGTCTATGACTCCGAGGTCGTCAAGGTCTCGATTGTGGGGCTGGGCATGCGCAGCCACGCGGGGGTGGCCTCCCGCATGTTTGAAGTGTTGGCCGCAGAAGGGATCAACATCCAGATGATTTCAACCTCGGAGATTAAAATCTCCATTGTGATTGCCGCCAAGTATGCCGAGTTAGCCGTACGGGTGCTGCACGATGCCTTTATCTCCTCGACCTAGCCAACGAGACGGGTATTCAAGACGGTCGGCAAATACGTGAGAGAGTTATGAACAAAACGCCCACGATCATGCTATACGACACAACCCTACGGGACGGGTGTCAGTCTGAAGATGTTTCGCTCACCTTGGATGATAAATTACGCATTGCCCAGGAGTTGGACGCCTTCGGTGTGCACTACATCGAGGGAGGCTGGCCGGGCTCGAACCCTCGCGACGAAGAATTTTTTGCGGCAGTCAAAAAGCTCCGCCTGAAACGGGCTCGGATTGCCGCCTTCGGGTCGACCCGGCGGGTGAATAGCACGGCCGCGGACGACCTGAATATCCGCTTGCTCATACAGGCTGCCACTCCGGTGGTAACTGTTGTGGGCAAGACCTGGGATCTCCACGTTCGAGACGATCTGCGTATCTCAAAAGAGGCCAATATCGAAGTGATTGGCGATTCGATCGCCTATCTGAAACAGCGTGTCGATGAAGTCATTTTTGACGCGGAACATTTCTTTGATGGCTTCAAGGCCAACCCGAGCTATGCGCTGGAGTGCCTCACCGCCGCGGCTCAGGCCGGCGCGGACGTTCTGGTGTTATGCGACACGCGTGGCGGGAGTATGCCGCACGACATTCGTGCCGGTATGCAGGCCGCCTTTCAAGCGGTCGAGGCGAAGTTGGGTATTCACTGTCACAACGACTGTGAATTGGCCGTGGCAAACTCGCTCGCCGGGGTGGAAAGCGGGGCCGTTCAGGTCCAGGGAACGATCAACGGCTTTGGCGAGCGGTGTGGCAACGCCAATCTGTGTTCCGTCATTCCCAATTTACAGCTTAAGATGGGCTATCGCTGTGTCGGTCCCCAGCAGCTTAAGCAGTTGCCCCAGTTGTCTCGGCTGGTGTACGAGCTGGCCAATATCGAGCCGAATAAACGCCAGGCCTATGTCGGTGCGAGCGCCTTTGCGCACAAGGGCGGTCTGCATGTCGCCGCGGTCCAGAAAAACAGCGAGACCTATGAACATATTGACCCGGAACTGATTGGCAACACCCAGCGTGTGCTGGTCTCCGATCTCTCTGGGCGTAGTAATGTTCTGTACAAAGCCAAAGAGTTCGGCCTGAATATCGAGAGCGCCGATCCCGCAGTCAAGAACATCCTGAATGAGGTCAAGCAGCTTGAGCACTCCGGCTTTCAGTACGAAGGGGCCGAGGGCTCATTTGAGCTCTTAATGCGCAAAGCCCTGAATGGGACGGTCCGCCATTTCCGTCTCATCGGGTTTCGGGTGATAGACGAAAAACGGAAAGAGGATGAACCGCCACTGTCCGAAGCCACCATCATGCTGGAAGGACCGGACGGCCAGATAGAGCATACCGCGGCCCAGGGCAATGGGCCGGTCAATGCCCTGGACCAGGCCTTGCGCAAAGCTCTCACCAAATTTTACCCCCAACTCGAATCGGTCGAACTGCATGACTATAAAGTTCGGGTTCTGGGCGCGGGCGAGGGGACCAGCGCCACGGTGCGGGTTCTGATTGAATCCGGTGACGAAACCGACCGATGGGGAACCGTGGGCGTGTCCCATAACGTCATAGAGGCAAGCTGGCAGGCACTGGTGGACAGCATGGAGTTCAAGCTGCAAAAAGATACCCCCTGATATGGCCGAACAATCGAGCCCGCTCGTCCACGCCGTTATTGGCGGAGCGCTAATGGGGCTGGCCAATCTCGTTCCTGGTATCAGCGGCGGCACCATGTTGCTGATCACCGGTGTCTATCCTGGCTTTATCGGGGCCATCGCTGAAATCACGACATTACGCTGGCGCTGGTCGTCCGTGGTCCTACTGGGGACGATTGGCGGCGCCGCGGTCCTGGCCATTCTGCTCCTCGCCGGACCCACCAAAACCCTGGTTATTACGCACCGCTGGATCATGTACAGCCTGTTTATTGGCCTCACGCTGGGGAGTGTGCCGCTCCTGTGGCGTCTTGCGCAGCCGGTGTCGCCGCGCTTTTTCATCAGCGCCGGGGGCACTTTTCTGCTGATGAGCCTGCTCGCCTTTGGGACACCGATGCAAACGGGGCCGGGAGAGGAGTCTCTCGGGTTGCTCTTTCTTGCCGGTCTGGCTGGGGCCAGCGCAATGGTGCTGCCCGGGGTATCCGGAGGCTATCTTCTCCTCTTGCTCGGCCAATATGTGCCCATCCTCAGAAGCATAGAAAAACTGCGCCTGGGCCTGTTTGGAGCGGGTGAGCAGGCCGGACTGCACTGGCCCCTCATTCACGAGGCGCTATGGGTCGTCATCCCGGTCGGCCTCGGTGTGGTGGCGGGTGTTATCGGGGTCAGTAATCTCATCCGTTGGTTGCTGGAACACTATCGAACGGCCACACTCGGTGCTCTCATGGGCTTGGTGCTGGGGGCGACCATTGGCCTATGGCCGTTTCAGGCCGGCGTCCCCCCGCAGATTGGTGATCGGGTGCGTGGTCAAGCGATCACCTCGGAAACTCTGTCCCAGATCGATGCCGAAGACTGGCCGGTCCGGATGTTTCCGCCCAGCGCCGGGCAGATAGGCGCTGCGCTGGGGTTGATCGTCCTTGGTGTGGGAACGACCCTCGGCCTGGACCGACTCAAAAACTAGGTTGCTCCGGCGTGTTGAGGGCGTCTTTCATCAATCTCATTTCTTGACAAAGTGGCGCGCGCGCCTGACAATAATTTATAGCGCGCATGATAGCGGGTGAATCGTTTGCTCTAGGAGAGGGAAGAAGCAGTGCGGCGGTGGGGTGGAGTGGTCCTCGGCGTCTTCCTATGTGTACTGGTCGGCCTTTCAGCATGTTCCCGCACCCAGTACGGATATCACGTCGTTCGGCCTGGTGAGACGCTGTCCGAGATCGGGTATGCATACCGCATTCCGTATCAGGAGTTGGCAGCACTGAATGGGATTCGCAATCCTGACCGTATAGCGGCCGGGCAGCGTCTGCGTATGCCGCCCGGAGCCAGATATAACCGGTCCAGGGCAGCAACGGCCCGGTCCTCCCGCTCCAGGGCTGAGAAGAGGCAGAGCCGGTCACGCTGGAGATCGAAATCACCTCCACCTATTCCCAAGGATACGGAAAAGCTCTTCAGTTGGCCGCTCAACGGCAGGTTGACCTCCCGTTTCGGTCCGCGTAACGGGAGCTTCCACGATGGCATCGACATTGCCGCTCCGGTCGGCACCCCGGTCCGTGCGGCAGCCGCAGGGCGGGTCATCTTTAGCGACGCATTACGCGGCTATGGCAATGTTGTTATTCTGAAGCATGCGAACGGTTTTACCACCGTATACGCGCACCATCGCCGCAATCTTGTGAAAGACGGCCAGGTCGTCCAGCGGGGCGATATTATTGGTGAGGTTGGAGAAAGCGGCCGGGTAACGGGTCCCTGCTTACACTTTGAGGTCCGCAGTGGTAAAAACGCCCGCAACCCGCTCCATTATTTGACCCCTGTGCGCCACGCGACGCAGCAGAAATAAAACCGGACAAAGACAAAAAAGGGATTGAGGAGAAATGCATGCCGGACTTGAAAACATTGATTCGTGAGGTCCCGGATTTTCCCAAACCAGGCATCGTTTTTAAGGACATTACGCCCTTACTGACTAATGGACCAGCCTGGCAGCAGGTGATAAATCAACTCGTCGACCGGTATAGAAACAAAATCGACATCGTCCTGGGGATTGAGTCGCGTGGGTTTCTCTTTGGCTCGGCACTGGCCTATGCCCTGGGCTGTGGTCATGCCCTGGTTCGAAAACCCGGCAAGCTGCCGGCAGCAACCTTTGCAGCAAGCTATGAGCTCGAGTATGGAACGGATACGGTAGAGATTCATCAGGATGCATTCCCGCCGAACAGTCGCGTATTGCTGATCGATGATCTCTTAGCCACCGGCGGCACGGCACAAGCCGCCGTTTTGCTGGCGGAAAAACTCCAGGCTCACATCGTCGAAGCCGCCTTCCTGATAGAGCTGTCCTTTTTGGGCGGCCGAGAACGCCTTACCCCGCATCCTGTCTTTTCCTTTATCCAGTATGATGGTGAATGAGGGTGCGGGCCTGCAACGATAAACACGTTGCCACACCCCTGGCTGTGATTAAAGGATAAGGCATACGTGGCGGCCTATTTTCTCCTCTTCGGCGTGGTGTGTTTATGGGCAATGAACTTCCCGGCCGGGAAATTCATGCTCGGCGCAATCGGTCCGCTGACCTTGATCGCTATCCGCACGGTCGTCGGTGCGGTGCTCTTGACGCTCATGGGCTGGAAGTCGCAGCCCGATTGGTGGGCTGAACTCCGAAAAGACCTGAAGAGTACGGCTGTCATGACCCTCACCGGCGTGATTGGAGCCGGAACGCTTTTTTATATTGGCCTCAAGACGACGTCCGCTTCGAATGCGGGTATTATCGCCGCCTCCACCCCGATGTGGGTTGCCTTTTTCTCCTGGGCCTTCTTGAAAGACCAGCTTTCCCTCGTCAATGTCTCAGGCATCCTGCTGTCCTTTGTGGGCCTCGTTGCCATTATTTGTCAGGGCTCCCTGGATATTCTCTTTGATCTGTCTTTGAATTGGGGAGATTTATATATCCTGCTCGGCCAACTCAGCTGGTCGTCGTACACCGTCTATAGTCGGGTCGCGCTCGCGCATCGCTCGGCAGCCGCGGCAACGGCGAGTTCGTATATCGCCGGGACCTTTATTTTGGTCCCGCTGTGTTTGGTCGAAGCTCCGTTCAGCGCAGGCTTTGATTTTTCACCCCTCTTCCTGATCGCCCTCGGCTTTCTCTCGGTGCTGTCTCCGATGACGAATCTCCTGTACTACCAGGCCCTGACCAGAGTGAGTCCCCATCGCGCGGCGGTGTTCATGAACCTCATTCCGATCATCGTAATGATCTCGTCAGCCATCTTTCTCGGCGAACAAGTCACTCGGGTACAGATCCTCGGGACTGCCTGCGTGATCGGTGGTGTTGTGCTGACTACAAAGCAGTGATGCGCTCCATCCTCCTCCTCTCCGGTTGCGTACCGTGACTCGTATGGTTGCCGGCTTAGGCTCCACGAGACGCCGTCCAACACGGTGAAATATGCAGATGCGCTTGCGGGAGGAGGGGCCTATCAGCTAAATCGATAGGGCCAAAAGGGTAATCCCTCCACGTAGGAGCACACTATGCAGGAGCCTTCTCGTCCAGTTGAAGTGCAAAAACTTCGTCGAGCGAAGCGCTCACGAGACAAGCTGATGAAGGGAACGGCGCTTCTCCTTCTGATCATCCTTGGAACGACAACCCTGCTGCGATCCTTTGGTCCGAGTTCCATTTTGTGGCTGGCGGGTGGTGTTGGGGTCTGGTTGCTTATAAGCACTTTTACGCGTCGGCGCCCCAATGCGGCTGAGCGCTTTCAGCAAGCGGAAGCGTCCCAACTGGTTGAGATCGATCAGATGGAGGGCGCAGAATTTCTGGAGCAGGCTATTGGCGTCCTTCAGGCCCAAGGGTATGAAACGCAGCTGCAGAACGCGCCCGATGACTCAGCCACTTATCTACAGCTTGTCAGAGGTGACGAACGGGTCTGGTGTCTGGTTGAATATGCGAGCGTGGACGAGGCGGTGATTGACGCGGCCCGTGAGACGTCAAAAAGGACCGAGTGCAACCAGGTCATGATCCTGAGCCCGCACAAATCGTCGGTGCAAGTACAGGTAGCGGCATTACAGCAGGGGGTGGTGCTGATCGACCAGGAGGAGTTTCTGAGACTGCGGTCCTTGCAGGTGAAGGGGCACCGTGTCCATGCCTTTCGTCCTGGGGATCCAGACCAACCCTCCACCCGCATACCCCGCCGCAAACGATAGTTGGCTGCCGTGTGTGTCATGCTGACTTTTATCTCCGGAAATACAAATAAAGTCCGGGAATGCGAACGTCTGCTCGGTGCGACGCTGGCGTATGCATCGCTGCCGCTCGACGAAATTCAGTCCATCGACCCGCTCCCGGTCGTCGAACACAAGGCCCGTCTGGCCTACACCGCGCTCAACCGCCCCGTCCTGGTTGAAGACACGGGGCTGGCCTTTGCGGCCTGGAATGGACTACCCGGCGCATTAATCAAATGGTTCCTCAGCAGTCTTGGTCCCGAGGGCCTGTGTCGGATGATGCGGGCGGAGACGAATCGGGCGGCCACGGCCACAACGCTGCTTGGCTATTGCGACGGTAAAAACGTGCGTACCTTTGCCGGAACGGTTCAGGGCTCCATCCCCGATCAGCCGCGAGGCACGAGGGGGTTTGGCTGGGATGCGATTTTTCAGCCAGAGGCGAGTCACCTCACTTTTGCCGAAATGCGCGCTGCGGAAAAAGATCGTTTCTCTATGCGGCGCAAGGCGCTTGAGGCATTCCGGGCATCGGGTTTACTGGCCGGCTGAGCCGGTGTGACCCGCATGAGTCTGACGCGCATGGTGGGGAAGCGCTCCGTTGAAAATACGCTCCTGTTCGACATCCTGCCGCGGGTGAGTCGATCATTTTACCTGAGCGTCCGCGTTCTCCCTAAAGCGCTCCGGCGGCCGATCGGACTGGCCTATTTGTTCTGCCGGGCCGCGGACACCATAGCGGATACGCGTCTCGTGCCGCGCGCGGGCCGCCTGGAGTGTCTGCTGGAGTATCGAGCCGCATTTGCAGAGCGGAATCTGGCAGTTTGTCAGACCTTGGAGAGCGAGCTTGCGCCGTGCCAGGATAATCCCGCCGAGCGCACCTTACTCTCAAGCCTCAGACAGTGCTTCTCGTGTCTGGACGCGCTCGACCCGCACGACCAGGCCCATATCCGTACCCTTGTCCTCACCCTGACGCAGGGGATGCAAATGGATTTGACGGTGTTCCCGGCTGAAGAAGAGGGGCGGATGGGCATGCTGGAAACGCGGGCCGACCTGGACCGCTACACCTATTTCGTGGCTGGCTGTGTCGGCGAATTCTGGACAAAAATCTCGCTGGACCATATTGCTTCGCTGCAACACTGGGATGCCGAGGATATGTGTGCGCGGGCGGTGCGATTTGGTAAAGGCTTGCAGCTCACCAATATCCTGCGTGACCTTGGCCAAGACCTGCGAATTGGACGCTGCTATCTCCCCCGGACCGACCTGATTGCCGTAGGAATCGAACCGGAACAACTACGTGGCGCGGACCGGCGGGAAACCATGAACAAGGTCCGGCCGCTGTTGAACGAGTTGCTGGCGGCCACTCTGAGCCATTATCAAGAGGGCTGGGTCTATACCCGGGCCATCCCCAGACGCGAGTGGCAACTACGCCTCGCTTGCGCTTGGCCCTTACTCATCGGTGCCGCAACCGTCCATCTCCTGCATGATGCGTCAGACCTGCTCGACCCGACCGTCCGGGTGAAGATTCCACGTTCACACCTCTATCGACTCCTCCTCGGCTCCTTAGTGACGGTCTGGTCAAATCGGGCGCTGACACGCCATTACCACGCGGCCCGCTTTTCAAGCCAGAACCTGGATTCAGTCGAGCACTCCCTATGAAAAAAGGAACACAGAAAACCCCTGGACAGAGACGGCGCGGAGAGGCCAGGCGGGGGCGGACTTTGCCTGACTATTTACGAAAAAACTTGGATATCGTGTTTGTTGGCCTGAATCCCGGCCTCTATTCTGCTGAGGTCGGTCATTATTTTGCCAACAAGGTCAATCGTTTTTGGGAGGCGCTGTCCGCCTCGGGGCTGGTCCCCGACCCGGTCGGGCCGGAAGATGACGTCCGACTCATGGGCTGGGGTATTGGGCTGACCGATATTGTCAAGCGTCCGACCGGGGGTATCCATGAGGTCTCACAAGCTGAGTTTCGTCGCGGCGCAAAAGCGCTTCGCGAAAAAATTGTTCACTATGCGCCACGTATCGTGTGTTTTAACGGTCTGACCGGCTATCGTATCTGTTGCGGCAAAGATGCCGGCCTAGGCGACCGGGACCACCGCTTCGGTGGTGCCCACGTGTTTGCAGTGCCCTCGACCAGCCCGCGGAATGCGCACTACTCTCTGAGCGATATTGTCGCGGCGTTGCGCGATCTCAAGGAATTCAAGGAATCGCTCCAGGCTAAGACGCGCTAGAGCGGAGTCTCTCTCAGAGTTTAGGAGTCGGCACGATACGGACGGGTCACCACCCGGGCGCCGTTATGAATAAAGAACGAGCGGACGATGTTCTCCAAATCGTGTCCAACGCGTGGATTCGAGGTCTGGGTTTTGACGAATCTCTTAAGCCGCCGAATAAAGTCAACCTTCTCTCCCCTGTCCGCGAGGGCCTCGGCAATAACCGTATCCGGGTCCTTTTCCTCGGACCGGCAGAAATCAGCCAATGTCTGAATGCGGCTGTTCCACTCCTCATCGCTGAGATTGTAAAAGCGATTGACGTTCTCGATCCACTTTTGGACACTGGGGTAAGATTGGAGGTCGTTCATGGTTGCAGTATTTTGCTCCATCAGTCTGCCCTCACTCGGCTGAAGGCCGGATGAAGGCGTATATGCCCCTACAGCGGAAAACCCAGCATGCGGGCCAGATGTTTGAGTTCTTCAAAACGCCCGGGCTTGGGCATTTGTTCCTGGATCAGTTTTTCTTCTTTCAACTCTTCGACAACCTGAGAATCGCGCTCAAAAGGCTTGCCATAACTGCCGTCATAATAGAGCGTTTCAAAGGGCAGACGCGGTCGTTGACCGCCTCCATCCGGAGACTCCGCCGGATAACCAACTAATTGACACCAGACCGGCACCCAGCCCTCGGGCGCGTTCAGGACGGCGTGGAGATCGGGAGTTTTCTCGGCCGAGGCGGCCATGTGCAGGCAGGTGCCCAGTCCTTCGTTGACGGCGGCCAGGACGGCGACCGCACACGCTCCGACCGTCTCCTGCCGGGCCACGGCTTCCGCTGCCTCACGCGGGAGCCCATGAATGAGCGAGTGGATGGCCGGCATGCCTTCGGGCGCGGTCTCGCCTTTGACAATGGCCGAATCAATCGTCTCATGCGTCCAGCCGTAGAACGTCGGCAGGGCTCCGAGGTCTACCAGGTCGTGGACCCGGGTCCGAAAGGTGTCTGCGGTAGAACCCTCCACATCGGCAAACCAGTAGATCCAGACTGGTGCGTTGACGTGTGCCCCCTGATAGTTGTCACAGGCCAGTAGGGTTTCCTGATCTTCTTTTGACAGCTTGTCGCGTTCAACAACAATGGCGCGCCACGGCTGAAGGTTACCCGGACAGGTAGTCAAACGGACGACTTCGAGAATCCGTTGTATCTTCTCCTTTTCGACCTGCTCCCAGGGCTTGAAAATCCGAATGCTGCGTCGTGAACCAACAACTTCGAGAAAATCCATGCTGTCCTCCTTAATGCCAGCTTATGACAGTGGGCTCGTTTGTAAGAGCACACCGTTATGGATCAAAAAGCTGCGGATATAATTCCCCTTCTGCCGCTTTTCACCCGCGCCCCCGCCAATACCAGATTCAAACTCGGTGATCTTGTCTGCATAAAAACGCCGGCCCTTGGCGCGAATTCTTTTCCCGCCCTCCACCTCGCGCAAGCACTCATCAATGATCTGATCCGGCTCTTTTTCCACCAGAGCGCAAAAATCTTGTAAGACCGCCACGCGCTGCAATCCCTCGTTGCGGGACACGCCAGACTGGTCTTCCAGGCCCTGCAGCCACGTCTGAACCGTTTTGGTGTTCTCGATATCCATCGGCATAGTGTGCGATATCCTCTCGGCGAGCAGTTGCTATTCTTCCGGCAAACCCAGCATCCGGCTCACCGCCCGGACTTCTTCTCGCCTCCACGAGAAGGGTGCCGGGTCTTGCAGCATTTTTGCTGCCCGCAGCCGCGCTGCTCCTTCCTCCGTACCCCGGAACGGCTGGCCGTATTTCCCCTCATGGAACAGCTCACCCAGCGGAGGACGGGGGCGTTGGCCGCCGGCTTCCCAGCTCTCTGCCGGATAACCGACAAACTGGACCCACAACGAGGTCCAGGAATCGGGCACCCCAAGCACCTGGCGGGCGGGTTCTTCGGGATAGGTACACAACATGGTCCCGAGTCCTTCGTCGACTGCGGCAAGGAGGGCCTGGGCGATGGCCAGACCCGCTTCACAGCCCGTCACCTTGGCGCAGAGGACATCGTCAGAACTGAAGGCCTGGACGACTTGTGGGTAGGCGACTTCGTTGATGAAGGTATGCGTCCAGCCATGACTGATATTGAGGATGCCCATGTCGACCTGCTCCGCCGCTCGGGAGGGCATATCGCGGGCAAATGCCTTGAGGTCGCCCCACCAGTAGATATGGACGGGCGCCATTTCGATCATGCCAGCGTTCACCGGCAGTGTCAGCGACTCAAGGTCGGCCTTTGACAGGGCATCCCGCTCGACCACAATCGCTCGCGCAAAGTCGGCGTTCCCGGCCCGGCTCGCCAACCTCGCCGCCTCAAGAATAGTCTGGACTTTGTCCCGTTCCACCGGACGCCACGGCAAGAAGTACCGAATCGAACGTCTACGACCAACAACTTCTTTGAATTCCACCGACCTGTCCTCCAAAAGATAGGCTGCGTTGTGCGCAGCACGTGACAGGCGGGAGTGTACAGACTTTTCTGACTTGCCGGAAGGGTGGGAATGAGGACTCTTCCAGTCGATCTCCCCCCGACGCTGTGGTAGGATTCCAGCCAACCAGACAAGACTGTAAGGAGCAATATCCATGAAGATGAGCGTTCGTCCCACTTACCTGACTGTGTGTGCCCTCTCGGTTTTTATCGTCAGTTGTGCCGCACCCAAGACGCCGCCTCGGGTGGTGCGGGAAAAGCCCAAGCTGATCGCAAGTTCCTGTGAAGAGGCGAATCGACTGGTCTACAAATCTGTCCAGACCATGGGCTACACTATCGCCGAATACAACCTGGCACGGCCGGGGCAGGTTGGGCGCATCTCGGCCACCAAAGAAGGTGCGACCGATGGCGTGGTCACTATTACGTGTACCGAGAGCAGCGCGACCATCGACGCCCGGAATGCGGTCAATGTGCCGTCGCTGATCGGGGCGGCCGAGCGTCCCCACCATTTTGTGAACAGCTTTCCCATGACGTATCAGATGGTCCAGCGGCGCGAGGCGTATCAAACCGCGAACCCCGAAACCGGCACCCTCCAACTGACCATTGTGCCGCTCAACAGTTTTGAATCCCAGAACGTTCTGGGCTCTGATATGCAGGCGAGCGGGATTTTGCCCGTGCGAGTGACGGTCCTGAACAACACGCCCCGACCCTATGCAATAGAGGCCAGCAAGATTTTTCTGGTGCCCGAAGGTGGCGGGCGGGTTGCTCCGGTCTCCTCTCCGGGCGGGGGCAGCGCGCTCCAGGATATGACCATTGAGCCCGGCCAGAGCGCGTCCGGCTTTCTCTACTATCCGGCCGGAAACTATTCTTCCGCCCGCACGTCCGTGATTGACAAAGAGAACGACGAACGCGAGGGGTTTTCGGTTCAGTTCTGACCAAGAGTTATGAGGGGATTAGCGAGGCCGGCGTATACGGACCTTACGCTCTATCGCCACCACGAAACATCGAGTCCAGCTCTCGACATCTTCGGTCGTAAACATTTGTCGGATACGATTTGCTAAAGCCTGTCGTCCTGAGAGGCTCAGGCGGACAAGCAGAATGTCGGCGTACGGCCCAGGCTTGAACTTCCGAATATCGGAGAAGTCAAGGTCTTGAGTAATGAGAAAGCGATGATCGTGTTGAGCCGAACTCAATACAACGGAATCGGGTTGACCTTTCAGTCCTTCCTCAAGGACCGTATCACAGTCATGACCTATTATCTGGAACGCCGGGAACAGGAAGGTCTTCGTGGGCAGAAGCGGCGGCAAAAGCGATTGCTGCACGAACGTCCTCTTGTGTGAGCGAGGGAAAATCGGTCAGGATTTCTGCGATGCTTGCTCCCTCAGCTAAGCTCGATAGCACCGTACTGAGCGTTACTCGCGTCCCTTTGATGACCGGTTGTCCACCACAGACTCGCGGGTTCCGAACAATCCGATCCTGATAATTCATAGCGCTCTTCTTCCCTGTATAGCCGTTCCAAGGGCGAAATGCCTACCCTAATGCCCCACCTGCTCGCGCGCTTTATCAAGATAGCGCTGGATAAGTAGGCGCATGGTTTCCGCGGGCTGGATGCCGATGAGCGGAAACTCGCCGAGCAGAAAGGTGGGATAGCCGACTATGCCAAACTCGGCGGCTTCCTGTTCGGTTGCCCGGACCCGCTGGGTCAGTTCGCCGGACTGTAGCGACTGTTCCAATTCAGCTACGGGTAAACCTACCTGTTCGGCCACGCCAAGCAAAACAGACCGCTTGCCAATATCCTGCTCGTCCTCAAACGCGGCCACAAAAACCGCTTCGTGATAGGCGGCAAACAGATTGTGGTCTTTAGCAAATTCGGCCACCTCTAAGGCGTAGACCGAATCCAGCCATTTTGCCGGGATGCGCAGCGGGATACCGGTCTCACGCGAGATACGGACAATTTTACCTTTGGCCTCGTCTCCGATCATCTCACCGTTTTTCCAGCCCTGGTGACGGCGAGCAATGTTTACGCCTTTCCACAACAGCTCGATCGCGAGCTGATCGTCGAGTTGTTCCATCACGCGCTTGGCGATATAGCTGAGCGAAGAGGCATAATCGTAGTAGACCGGGATTTTGACATTCGCCATGGCTTCATTACCTGGTGGCCGAAACTCTACCCGGCGTTCCATTGCACGGGCAAGAGGGTTGGACTATATAGCGAAAGGCAAGGGAGGTGCGTATGGGACAGATTGAAGTCCTCAGTCCGGTTGGAGAAGCGCAAGCCGGTGATCTGCCGCTTGCTCGACGAGAGGGCAGTCTGCGTGGGAAAACCATCGGCTTTCTGAATAACCGGAAGGCCAACGCCGGTCTGCTGCTCGAACAGGTGGAAGCGCTGCTGCACGAACGCTGCGGAGACTTCGCCGTTATCAGGGGTGAAAAGAATGCCTCGCTCGGCGCCCCCAAGGAGGTTATGGCCCGCCTGTCAACCTGTGATGTGGTTGTCGTGGCCATAGGCGATTGAGGCTCGTGCACGTCGTGGGGTCTCCACGACACCATTGAACTGGAAAAACAGGGCGTTCCGACCGCTGTTATTTGCAGTGACGAGTTTGCTCCGCTCGGCCGGGCCGAGTCCCGCACCCTGGGCATGAGTGATGTGCCCATCGCCGTGATTCCCCATCCCCTGGCCGGCAATACGCCACAGGTGGTGCAGGCCAAAGCTGCGGCGGTAGTGGATGAAATTCTGGCCATTCTGACCCAGCCGGCTGAGCAGTTGGCCGACGCGTATCGAGATCGGTTTCTCAAGCCCATGGAGAAAAAGATCGAGCGGGTGTCAGCGTAATCAACCCCTTACCCCGACCCTCTCCCTCCAGGGGAGAGGGAGCAAGCGTGTAATGGATTTCCAATCAGACAGAATCTCCCTGGACGACTCTCTCGAAGCCGTCAACGATTGGTTTTACGACCAAGGCTGGACAGACGGTCTCCCGATCATCCCGCCTACACAAGAGCGGGTGGAAAAGATGCTGGCCTGGACGGACCGTGCTCCCCAAGACGTCCTGGGGCCGATACCGCCCAAATACGGCACGGCTACCCTGGAAAAATTAGCCGTGAACGCGGTCATGGCCGGCTGTGTGCCTGAATACTTTCCGGTCATTATTGCGGCAATCGAAGCACTGCTCGAAGGGCCGTTCAATCTGTATGGGGTGCAGAGCACAACCCACCCCTGCGCGCCACTGCTGATTCTGAACGGCCCGATTGCTGCGGAAATCGGCGTCAACTCGCGCTATAACGCCTTGGGTCAGGGCTGGCGGCCAAACGCCACAATCGGACGAGCGGTCCGTCTGGTCTTGCTGAACGTCGGGGGCGGAACGCCGGGCATGCTGGACCGCTCAACCCAGGGCCAGCCCTCCAAGTACAGCTATTGTATTGCCGAGAACGAAGAGGAAAACCCCTGGGGACCGCTACACGTCGAACGCGGATTTGCGGCCGAGACCAGCACGGTCACGGTGTGCGGAGCGGAAGGGCCGCATAATATCAACGACCATATCAGCAGTGCCGCGCCGGGGATTCTGACGACCATCGCCAGCACCATGGCCGGTATGGGCTCGAATAATGCCTACGCCTTTGGTGAACCGATTCTCGCGCTTGGACCCGAGCACGCCGATATCCTGGCCCGAGACGGCATCTCAAAAGACGACATCCGTGCCTATGTTTTTGAGCATGCCAGGGTGCCGCGCGAACAATGGGAGGCGGGCGGTATGATCGGTATGGGCTTTACCCCGGATGACGCCTTTCCCGACGACGATGCCATCCCGTTAATTCGCAAGCCGGAACGGCTCATGGTTCTTGTCGTCGGCGGTCCGGGCCGCCACTCGTGCTGGATGCCCACGTTCGGGGCTATGACCCGCTCCGTGACCCGCCAGATCGCCCTCAAAGACGGCCGGTCGGCCACGTCCATTCAAGAGTTTCGTCATGCGTGAAAACACCAGGCCCGCGTTGCGCGGGCTGTGAGCCCGAGCGGCGCTTGAGCGGTGTAAATCAACACCCGAGCGGCGCTTGAGCGATGTAAATCAACACCCGAGCGGCGCTTGAGCGGTGCAAATGTACACCTAAGCTGCTAGACTCCGGCCCATGAAAGTCGGTTTAGTCGGATTTGCCCGCTCGGGAAAAACCACCATCTTCAACGCTCTGACCGGCATGAGCGCCGCGGTCGGCAGCTTTGAAACCAAACGCGACACGGCGATTGCCGTGGTCAAAGTGCCCGACCACCGGGTTGATGCCCTGGCCGAGATCGTTCAGCCGGACCGGAAAAAATACGCGGAAGTGACCTTTCTCGACTTTCCGCCCTCGGCCGAACGCAAGGCCGCGCTGGATACGCGCTCGCTGGCTCAGATGCGCGAGGTCGAAGCCCTGACGCAGGTGGTGCGCGCCTTTGACGATCCGCTGGCGACCGCGCCCGCCGACCCTCTCCGTGCCTTACGTGACTTTCAGTCGGAGCTGATCCTAGCCGATATGGGGGTGATTGAGAAACGCCTGGAACGGCTGCGCAAGGAAAAGGGCAAGGAGCGCGAACGCGAGTTGCTGGAGAAATGCCAGGCCGTGCTCGAAGCCGAGCGGCCCTTGCGGAACGAAACGTTTCTGCCCGAAGAAGAAATGCTGCTGTCGGGCTTTGCCTTTCTGAGTCAAAAACCTCTGCTGATTGTCTACAACCGGGCAGAAGAAGAGATGCATGCCGCAGTGCCGCAGGAAGTTGCGTCCTATATTGAGGAACAGGGGCTCACCGCCGTGCCCATCTGCGGCAAGGTGGAGATGGAAATCGCCGAGCTGGAGGAAGACGAACGTGGCCTCTTCCTGGCCGATCTCGGCGTTGAGGAGTCGGCCCGGGACCGCTTCATTCAGTATGCCTATCGCATGCTCAACCTCATGAGCTTTTTCACCGCGGGACCGATGGAAGCCCGCGCCTGGACCATAGAACGCGGCCTGTCGGCGCTCAAAGCCGCGGGAAAAATCCACTCGGATATTGAACGCGGCTTTATTCGAGCCGAAGTCATCGCCTACGAGGCGTATATCGAACACGGCGGGGAATCAGGCTGTCGGGACGCGGGAAAAATGCGGCTCGAAGGCAAAGAATACGTCATTCAGGACGGCGATGTCGTCCATTTCCGGTTCAAGGTGTGAGACGGAGCCTGCGCCGAAAGGGCGCAGGGTGGAACACCGCGTCTCAGCCGGTGGAGAAAATATGACTCCACCGGCCCTGCGCCAGGTCGGTGACAAAGGCGATATTGCCCTCAAGAAAGTCGTAGTCGAGGAGCTGTGTCGGCTCCACCCAGGCGAGCGTCTCAAAAACCTTATTGGCCGGCGTCCCTTGATGGGCGGGAATATGGAAAAAGGTCAGGGCCACACACCGACCGTTCGGATAGCTATGGCTGGTCCGGTGGAGTTCTTCTCCCAGCGTGGCCTGAATGCCGAGTTCTTCCTCTAATTCCCGCAGCAGGCAGGCCGCCTCATCTTCGCCGTCTTTGACTTTACCACCAGGGAATTCCCATTTCAGGGCATGCAGGGCGTCTCTGCGCCGTTGACAGACAAGTAGCTTACCGGAGCGGGTCACGAGACCGGCTGAGACGCGAACAGGCCGGATGGCATTGGCCATTATCTCAGTTTAACTGGGCGACCGAGCGCTGGATAAGAGCGCGGATGTTGGCCGCATCTTCGGCCTTGGGTGCCAATTGCAGATATTTCTTGAAGTCGCGGACAGCACCCTGCATGCGGCCCAAGCGTTGCTGAACGGCTCCGCGATCACGTATCTCCATGGCAAAATCCGGTGCCAGCAAAAGAATCCGATCAATAATGCTGAGGGCCCGTTCAAAATCGCCCTTTTGCAGATAGACGCCTTTCAGGTTGCGGAGCATGCGGATGAGGATTTCTTTTTTCGTTGCCGGGGTGAGCAACTGCGGGATTTGAGCCATAAAAGGGTTATTGTCCCCATACATGCTTTTCAGCTTGGCGGCGAGTTGCTCTTCGGTGACCGTCGTT
>JAJDTY010000018.1 GCA_022826945.1 Candidatus Binatia bacterium | reverse complement strand
GGCGGTAAGCGGGCGAATTGGGCCGCGGTGAGCCACAGAGGAGGGCCTGACATGACAAACCTCCTGTGCCCATAGGGACGGACAGTCCCGCGCACACCGCCATACACTCCAGAAATCGTTAGTTATAGGTCCTGAGCCTAGAGCGTGTTAGGAACTTCTGGCAACCTGTTGATTTCATTGAGATTTTTCACGGAGTCGCACAACACCACCTGCTGAGGTCGCTCCTGCAAGTCAGCGATTTCTCTGAGGAAAACGAATCGTAGCGAAAAAGTGCATAACACCCTCTAGAGCGGTTTACGATAAGTTGTAGCCGTACCAGTCCGCTCTCATCATGCCGGACTTGATCCGGCATCCAGCAGCCTGAGGGCCGGGGGCCTGGATGCCTGTTTTCGCAAGAATGACGGGCGGCTACACAGCATCGTAATTTGCTCTAGGGAGTTCCTCGCTTTCCTCAAGGAGATTGATACCCGTGTCCCCGAGGGTCTCGCCATCCACATCGTCATGGATAACTATGCGACCCACAAGACCGCCACGGTCAAGGCGTGGCTGGCGCGGCGGCCTCACTATCAGGTCCACTGCACGCCGACCTCTGCCTCCTGGATCAATCAGGTCGAACGCTGGTTCGCCGCACTGACGCGCAAGCGACTACGCCGGGGCGTGCATACCTCGACGCACCAGTTGGAGGCGGCCATCCGCGCTTTTATCGACACCCACAACGCCGACCCGAAACCCTTCATATGGACGAAATCCGCCGCCGCTATCCTCGCGGCTGTCAAACGGTTCTGTCACCGGGTCGAGCACCACTTATGCCACGAACTTTAGATTCGGGACCCTAGAGGTGCGAGCCCTCGCCTCTGAGCGCGGGCCGGGCTACCGTCCGAGTCTAGGCTGCGCAACGGTCGCACAGGCCGGTGAGTTGCACTTCAAAATGGTGATTTCTGACCGCGCGGGGCGTACGGTGTGGTGCGGATACCTCGATGCTCGTATCGGGCAGACATTCCACCTCGCCACAGTCAATACAGGTAAAATGAGGATGTTGTTCGGTCTGACCGTGCGCCTTGTCACGGAGTTCAAAACGCCAGATATGATCGCCATGATCCGTTCGCGACAAGAGGCCGGCATCAGTCAGGTCAATGAGATTCCGATAGAGCGTCGCCCGGTCCAATCCCGCCGGCTCCAGGGCTTCAGCGATCTCCGCATGGCTCATAGGAGTAATTGCCTGCTGAAGCCGCTGCAACACGGCGACACGGGGACCTGTGCTCCGCAGCCCAGTGGATCGAACCAGGGCGCGGAGTTCTGCGATTGATCGGACAATCCTTTCCTTTTTCATGGCGTCCCCCATCTTAACGATTTCTGTAACTTCCAGCAAGAAAAAACTACCGTAGGTCTACCGCCTACAACCGACAACGGAAGGCCACGTGCCTCCCCACTCCACACTTCTCCCTCTCTATGGAACCTCCGTCATAATAATCTTTTTACAATATAGTTGCAAATACATCAAATACTTGATATCAGAGACCCATGATGGACCGCATTTCGTTTTCCCAGGGTTCACCATCTCCCAATCCCTCTCCGGGCAGAGGAGAGAGGGTGCTATGAGCGCCTGCCTTCCTTGCCCGGCCCCCCGACAGAGTTTCCCTCCTGTTACTCTGTTGGGGGTGCCTCCTTGTCTCACTCGGCTGTCTTTTGCATTATGCTGTCTGTAAAAACGCTATTCGAGCACGCTCCCAGTATCCCCATCTACGTCATTTCCGGCTTCCTGGGGAGCGGCAAGACCACCTTCCTGCAGGGCCTCCTGGCCTATACCGCGTCACAGGGTCTCAAGCCGGCGGTTCTGATTAACGATTATGGAGACGTGAGCACCGATGGTGAACGCCTCCGGGGGCAGGGCTATCCGACCAAAACGTTTGCCGATGGTTGTATTTGCTGTACGCTGCGGCCGGACCTGAACTCCGCCCTCACCGCTCTCATCACCCAGCAGCCCGATGTCATCTTTATCGAAGCAACCGGGCTGGCCGATCCCGTCCGCCTGTTGGATCAACTCACACATATAGAGATGCTGTCACGCGCGTTTGTTGCCGCGATGATTGCCGTTATTGACGTGCGGGGCTCATCCCAACAGATGGCAGGCTATGGCATGCATTCGTTTACTGAGACGGCGGACTTCGTCTTGATTAACAAATGTGACCTCGCCCATTGGATGCAGCTCGTAGGAACGGCTCAAGAAGTCCAACGCAAAAACTCCCGAGCCAAAATTCTCCTGACCACCTACGCCGAGGTTGACTTTTCTGAGGTACTGAGTCAGCAGGGGACTCAGGCGGCCCCCACCACTGCTCGCGCACCTCAGCATGACCATTTCCATACACTGACCTATCGCGCTCCGTGCTCCTTTGTCCCGGAGCCCTTCGCCGAAGTGATGCAAGCACTACCCGACGAAGTCTGGCGGGCGAAGGGCTTCGTTCGCTTCCACGACTCCTCAAAACAGTGGGAGTTACAGTTCACTGGAAAGGAGTTTTTTATCGGACAGGTATCCCTGACCCCACAACCGCAGGATCATCTGGTGTTTATTGGCGCGGCGTTTGACCGCTCGGCGCTTCTTGCTGCGCTCGATTCGTGTCTCGTACCGCACTAGAACCATGGCGGTCCGGGTCGGCTTGACAATCCCTGGTCGTTCTTTAATGATGTTTCTATTACAACTATTATGCAACAAGGAATCTCCATGCGCACAACACTCGTGATCGCTCTCATCTCGGCCACCTCCATCCTTTTGTCCCCGCCAGGCGCCGGCGCCCAGGCCGGCGACCCGGCCGAGGTCCAAGCCCTCCGCAGTCAGGTCGACCGTCTTCAGCAAACGGTCGAGCAACTCCAGCACACCATCTTGCAGATGCAGAAGGACTCGACCTCACGAGATCAGGAACTCGAGCAAAAAGTCGAGGCACAAGAGGCACAAGTCCAGGCAATACAGCGACAACAAGTTGACCGTATAGCCGCCCAGGTCGACTCTCCGCTGGATCAGGCGCTGGACGAGCTCGGTGTCCCGGACTTTGAGCCCGCAGCGCCGGACCGGCGGGCGCTGTGGTCACAGCCACTGGGTGGGAACACGCAGTTGCGCCTCATTGACATTTCGGCCGATGTGCTGTTCTTCGCCGGCGGCTCCAGCGAGCGAGACGCCGCGATTTCGACGCTCCAGGGTGGTAGCCACGACCCGAAACAACGCGGATTCACCCTGGGTCAGGCCGAGCTTTCCCTGTCCGGCGCGGTGGACCCCTACTTTACCGGCGAGGCGCATATCCTCACCTCGGTCAACCCAAGCACCGGCGAGACCGCGTTTGAGCTTGAGGAAGCCTTTCTCACCTCGTCGGCCCTGCCCTATGATCTTCAGCTTGAGGTTGGCCATTTTCTGACCGAGTTCGGTCAGATCAACGCGCAACACCCCCACTTCTGGGACTGGATCGATCAACCGGTGGTCAACTCCCGCATGTTCGGCGGAGACGGCATGCGGCAGTCCGGTTTTCGGGCCTCGTGGCTTCCCCCCACGCCGTGGTTTTCCGAGTTCCACTTCGGCATGCAGAACGCGGGCGGTGTGACCATGGCCAGCTTTCTGGGCGGAGAACTGGCTCATGCCCACGGTGGCGGTAACGGTCACGGTGGCGGCGACGAGCACGGCCACGCCGGTGAAGACGAACATGCCGACGAACACGGCCACGCCGACGAACACGCTGAGGAGCCGGCCGGCGGCATTCATGGCGACGGCATCGCCGGTCGGCCGATTATCGCCCAAGACGTGCGCGGCTTTGGAGATTTCCTCTATCTGACCCGTTTGGAAAACTCGTTCGACTTTACCGACGACGTGACTGCGGTGTTCGGCCTGTCCGGTCTGTACGGGCCGAACTCAACCGGGCGGGATGCCGACACTTGGCTGTACGGGCTGGACATGAAGTGGCGCTGGCAGCCGGCCGGTAATTTCGGTTATCCGTTCCTGACCTGGCAAACCGAGATCATGAAGCGCGACTACCACGTGGCTCGCTACACTCAGGAAACCGAGACCGGCGATCTCGCCACCCTGCCGGGTCGCACGCTCAAGGACTGGGGTCTGTACACCCAGCTTTTATACGGGTTTCGGACCGGATGGGCCGCCGGCCTGCGCTATGAGTACGCCGGCGGGAGTGGGCAGAGCATCGGCGGACGCAAGAACGACCCCTTCCGTGATGACCGCCACCGCCTCTCTCCGTTACTGGTCTGGCGGCCGACCGAGTTCTCGCGCATCCGGCTCCAGTACAACTACGATATGGCCAGCCACCTCAATGACGACGCGCACACCATCTGGCTCGGTTTCGAGTGGCTGTACGGAGCACACGCCGCGCACAGCTTCTAAGCGAACAGCAGGAGAATAGGCCTATGTTGATGATCCGTTTTCTTATCTCTGTCATAACACTCGTGAGTCTGGTTACCGGCTTGTGGTTGACCCCGTTCGCCCAGGCCCAGCCGCTCAAAGCCTGTGCCACGGTGCCCGACCTCGGCAGCCTGGTCCAGGAGATCGGTGGCGAGCAGACGACGCTGACGGTCTTTGCCAAAGGACCGGAAAACCCCCACTTCGTGGTACCCAAGCCGAGCTTCATCAAGGCCCTGAGTATTTGCGATGTGTATATCCAGGTCGGTCTGGACCTGGAGGTCGGCTGGGCGCCGCCCCTGCTGCAAAATGCCCGGAACGGCGCTATTCTCCCCGGCAGCCAGGGCTATATCGATGCGTCCATGGTCATTACTCCGCTTGAGGTCTCGAGCACTCCGGTCGACCGCTCCATGGGAGATATCCATCCATTCGGCAACCCGCACTATCTGCTCGACCCCATGAACGGCCTGCGGGTGGCGCGGCTGCTGCGGGACCGGCTGAGCGCCCTCCGGCCAGCCAGCGCTCCGTATTTCGCCGAGCGCTATGCCGACTTCCAACGACGTTTGGGCGTGGCCCTGGTCGGCGAAGCTCTGGCGGACGCCTACGACTTCGAGAAGCTGGCAGTGCTGGCCCGGCACGGACGGCTGGAAACCTTTCTCAAGAGTCAGGGCCAGGAGGCCCTGCTGGGCGGCTGGCTCGGCAGCCTGCGGCCCCATGCCGGCAACAAGCTCGTCGGCGACCATAACGCCTGGGTGTATTTTGCCGACCTCTTCGGACTCGACATAGTCGCCTATCTCGAACCCCTGCCGGGTATACTCCCAACCACGAAACATATGGGCGTGGTGATCGAGTTGATGAAGACGAACAGGGTGAAAGCCGTTCTGACAGCGGCCTATTACGATCCCCGCTATGCCCAATTCGTCTCCGAGAACTCTGGCGCGACCATCGTCCCTATGGCCGAACAAGGCGACTCTCGCCCTGGGACGGCACACTACCTCGATATGGTGGATTACAATGTGAAGCAACTCGCAACCGCGTTAGCGGGAACGACCAAGTAGGGCATCGGGTCGAGACGCATGCTTTCCCATTCGGCCCTCTCCCTTTCCCCTAAGCCAAGCGCGGCCACCCTGTGGGTGGACCAACTCGGGGCGGGGCTGTCGCTGGCCTGCGCTGCTCATTGCATGGCGACTCCCCTGCTCCTCTCTCTGCTACCGTTCGTAGGACTCGGCTTTCTTGCTGACGAATCGGTGGAAACCCTGCTTCTGGGTACCTCACTCGTACTGGCCGTGGGGAGCCTATGCTGGGGATTTCGCATTCACCACCAACGCCGTACTCTGCTGCTGCTCGGGGCGGCACTCCTGCTCATCGTCGGTGGGCGCCTTTCCCCCGAAGAGACGACCGAGGTCGTGGGTGTCGTGCTCGGAGCCGGGCTGCTGGCGTGCGGACATCTGCTGAACCGACATCTGTGCAAGACCTGCTTGCAGTGCTAGGACGGCCCCATGGACAGCGATGTTGTGCTGCAAACGACCAATCTGTCGGTCGGGTATGGCAACTTTGTCGTGCTCGGACGCGTTAATCTGACGATCCGGGCCGGCGAATTGTGGTTCGTGCTAGGCCGGAACGGCAGCGGCAAGACCACCCTGCTTCAGGCCTTGCTCGGACTGCTCAAGCCGCAGACGGGTCGCCTCCACCGTCAGGTAGCTAACGGGGTCGGGTTCGTGCCGCAGCGCTGCGATATCAATCCCACGCTGCCGATTACGATTCGTGAGTTCGTCGGCCTGGGTCTGGTCGGTACCGGCCTGAACCGGGCCGCACAACAGGAGTATCTGGACCGGGCGCTGAGCACGCTTGATCTGGCCCAACTGAGGCATAAGAACTACTGGACGCTGTCGGGCGGCCAGCGCCAGCGTGCACTGGTTGCCCGAGCGCTGGTGAGACGCCCGGCCCTGTTGATTCTGGACGAGCCGACGAACAATCTTGACTTGGCCGCGGAAAACGACTTTCTGCAAACCTTGACCGATATTCACAAGCAGGAGAACAACACCTGCCTGTTCGTTACCCATAATCTTGGCCTAGCCGAACGCTACGCCACCCATATCGGCCTGGTTGCGCAGGGAACCCTTATTGCCGGCCCCAAAGCCCAGGTGCTGAACGAGCCCAACCTGGACCGCGTCTATGGTCGCGGCCAGCGTATTCATCTGCACGTCTCACCAGAGGATTCGTCCGACCTGCATTCCCAGGCTCCGTAATGATCGACAGCTTCGTGAGTTCGTGGCCGCTCTTCCAGAACGCTTATCTATCCGGCTGGTTGATTGGTATTCTGCTGTCACTGATCGGGGTGCTGGTGGTTGCCCGCGATCAGATATTCATCGGCGCAGCGGTCTCGCAGGCGTCGTTGTTGGGTATCGCCCTAGGCATCTGGTCCGGCAACCTGCTCAGCCCGGATTCCTGGTGGAATTCCGATCTGGTCCACTCCCTCATGGGCGGGCTGTTTGCCGTGCTGGCCGCCTTTCTCACAACGGGCGGCGGACGGCGGGCCGGTCAGGAAACGCACGAGGCCATCACCGGCTGGGTCTTTTTGTTCTCGGTGAGCGCTTCCATTCTGCTGCTCGCCCACAGCCCGCACGGCATGGAGGAAGTCAACCGCCTGTTGTCCAGCACGATCATCGGGGCGCGAGTCGAGGATGTATGGATTTTCGCCGGTATGGCGCTGCTGACCGGCTCGGTCCTGGTTGTGTATTACCGCTCCGTCCTGCTGATCACCCTCGACCCGGTCATGGCCCGCGCGGCCGGTCTGAGAACCGGGCTCTGGAACGGCCTGCTCTCAACCTGGCTCGGTCTGACTGTCGGGTTTTCCATCCGTGTTTCCGGCGTCGTGTTTGCTTTTGCGAGTCTGGTGCTGCCAGCCCTGGTTGCCAAGAGCCTGGGCCGGACGGCCAGCAGCCTGTTCATCCTGGCTCCGCTGATCTCTCTCGGCATGGGTGTCTTCGCCTTTATTGCGGCGAATGCGTACGATTACCCCCCCGGCCAGATGGCCGCCGCCTGTCTTGCCCTGCTGTTGGCCGCGGCCTGGCTCTTTCGCGCAATACGGCCGCGTTAGATGCCCGTCCTTTTCGGCGAGTTTTTCTTTCTTCTCCGTCCATGAAAAGATATGAGGACAGGGGTAGAGGGAGGGCAACGGATGGAGAAGGCACAGGACTCCCCGTACTGGCTGCGGGTAGGAATCATCCTGGTTATCACCACTATGCTCTATAACGTGGTGGAGGCCGTTATTGCGCTGTGGGCCGGTGTTGAAGCGGCGAGTATTGCCCTGATTGAATTTGGCTCCAACAGCGTCATCGAATTCGTGGCCGCCAGCGTCCTCATCTGGCGGCTGCGCCTTGAGGCACGCGGGGCGGATTCTGACCGGGTCGCCCGCGCGGACCTGGCGGTCCATCGCTTTGTGGGCCTGTCTTTTATGGCCCTCGCCCTGTATGTCCTGATTCAGTCCGTTTGGATGCTGTGGCATCGAGAGGTGCCGAGCGCGAGTACTATCGGCATGCTGCTGGCTACAGCCTCACTCGTTATTATGCCGCTGGTCTCGTTCGGAAAGTTACGGGCGGCAACGGAAGTCGGCAGCCGGGCACTGCGGGCTGAGGCCAAAGAGACGCTGGCCTGCTCCTATCTTTCGTTTACCCTTTTACTCGGGCTTGGGGCAAACGCGGCGCTTAGCTGGTGGTGGGCTGACCCGGTCGCCGCCCTGCTAATGATTCCCTGGCTGGTGAAAGAAGGGCTGGAGGGCCTGTCGGGCGAGGAGCATGAAGCCGAGTCACGAGTCGTCCAGGCGTCCGTCAATCCTTCATGACATGTTTTCATATGAGTGGCTGCTTCAGCTTTACAACAAGACAGCCACTACATCTGGCTTGTATTGGCAACTCTGAGGGGATAGTACCGCGTGCTCCAAATTGGTAGGCTGACCGAGCCCGGTCAGAGGATGCTTCGAGCACAGCTTACGGCGGAACGCGATTATGACAGCATTTTGGGTAGCTGGTGCAACTTCTGTTCTGACCCTTTGTGGCGGGCTGCTCGTTTTACGCCTCCAGGTCTATCAGGGCGTGGTTTTTGCCTTTTGCGCGGGCGCATTAATTGCCGGGGCGTTGATGGAGGTGATTCCGGAGTCACTGGAATTGCTCTCAACCACCGGCTCAACCTTCCACCACCACCATATCTTATTGTCCTGTGCTTTAGGGTTTCTGTGTTTCTACCTCGTCGAGCATCTCACCCATCAGCGAGAGACACCCGCCGAACAAGCCGCACACCATGCCCACGCTCCACACGCTGGCATTTGGGGCGCAACCGGCATTCTGGTGCATAGTCTTTTTGATGGGTTTGCTATAGGCCAGGGCTTTCACGCTGGCGAGCATGTGGGCTGGGCGATTGCCCTGGGTATTACGCTTCATAAAATAGCGGACGGTGCGAGTATTGCCGGGGTCATGCTCGGTACGCAGCAGACCGTTCGGGCCACCAGAATCATGCTCGTTCTCACCGCGCTGGCACCACTTGCCGGCCTCTATGCCCAGTCGTTCGTGACCTTTCAAACAGCCTTGCTCGCCCTGTTGCTGGCGTGGTTTGGCGGGGTCTTCCTCTATCTGGGGGCCGGGAGTCTCCTCCCCGCAGCACATGACGCTAGTCACTCACGCCAGCTCCCAGTGGCGACCCTTGCCGGTGTACTGTTTGTCTATGGGGCGCAGCTCCTGACGCATCATTAAGGAGAATCAGGCCGCGTCGCTATGACTCCGGATTTTTCCAACTCCTGAATTTCAGCCTGCGTACAGCCAATCTCAGCCAAAACCTCGGCGGTATGCTCCCCGTACAACGGAGAACGACGGGCCAGCCGGGCTGGCGTTTCGGACAGTTTCGCGGCCGGACCCAACACTTGTACGGTTCCCCCGACCGGATGCTCCATTTCCTGTACCATGCCGCGCGCTTGAATATGCGGGTCGGCAAAAACCTCGGCGTAATTTGAGATCGGCCCGCACGGGACGCCGACCTCTTCGAGCACGGCGAGCCAGTGCGAGCGCGGCTGCTGGATGGTCACGGCTTCTATTTCCTGCGTGAGTTGATGACGGTTTTTGACGCGGAGACCATCTTCCGCGTATTCGGACCGATCCAACAGTTCGGGGCGTCCGATGGCCTGGGCAAACTTCTCCCACGTCCGGGTATTGGCCGCACCCAGATTGATATAGCCGTCCGCACAGCGAATCGCCTGATACGGGGCCGACATCCGATGGGCCGAGCCCATAGGCTCGGGGATACCTCCGGTTGAGAAGTATTGGGTCGATTCCCAGACCGACAGGGCCACACCCGCTTCCAGCAACGACGTATCAATATATTGGCCCTCACCTGTCTTGAGGCGATGAATATAGGCGGCAAGAATGGCTTGTTCGGCAAAGAGACCGGCCCCGAGGTCGGTCACGGGAATCCCGCATTTGACTGGCGGCCTGCCTTCCTCGCCCGTCACTGACATAATGCCCGACATACCCTGGGCCACGAGATCAAAGCCGCCCTTGTGCGCATACGGGCCGGTTGAGCCAAAGCCGGATACAGAAGCATAAATGAGGCTGGGCTGCTCCTGCTTCAGACTGTCATAGTCCAAGCCGAATCCGGCCATTACCCCCGGACGATAATTCTCCACCACCACGTCAGTCTGTCGAGCGAGTGCCCGCACAATATCCTGGGCGCGGCGGTCTTTGAGATTGAGCACGACACCACGCTTGTTCCGGTTGACCGCCCAATAGCCGGCACTCTCCATCCCCTGCCGTTTGCCCATGCGCCGAGTGGTATCGCCGTCGGGCGGCTCAACCTTAATGACATCGGCCCCCAAGTCCCCAAGGAGCATGGCGCAAAACGGCCCGGCCATAACCTGGGTAAATTCCAGGACGCGGACTCCCGCGAGTGCTTGTTTCATAGCTTCCCCTCATTTCTCATGGGCTCAGCCTTCTCATACCAAGGCTGGACAGAACAAAACAAGCGAGGACCTGAGTGTATAGCCGCTCACCGAGGAGCGATAGGAACCGGAGAAATCAGAGAGAAAAAAGGTAGGGGAGAGAATGGGTCTAGGAGGGTTTCATGAGCGACGATGCTCGTGGTGGCGTTTTGATTCGTTCTCCCCGTAGTGAACAACCCCTTTATCAATCCGAATGGTGAAGCAACAGGTCGGATCCGTACACGCCCAGACTTTGAACTCAAGGTCTGATCCTCGCGGACCGTAGTCGGACAAGGGGACAAGCACTCCTTTGGTGCACTTTCGACATCGAGGAAGATCCACGCCAACCACCTCCAGGGGCAACCCATTAAACCTATACCTTATAGTATGCCAGAGAAAGGGTTTGAGAGACAAGAATTTTTTTACAAGCGTGGAGCCTGTTGAGAGTGATCAATTTTCTTCCCTGTGTCCCGAGTACTATACTAATTTGAGCCCAAGTGTCCTCATATACCAAGTTAAGTAGTTGATTTTTCAATCGCTCAAAAGCTCAAAGTGTCCGAATTAGGACAGTACCCGTGTCCTGCTCAGGGCTTTTGGCCGTACCAGAAAGGTGGTATGCATCCCTATGGTGGGCATGGACCAATATCAATAGGATCAATAAGGTAGATAGCCATGGATATTTTTAAGCAGGTCGCCGGCCAGATTGCTTTTTCGTCCGAGAAGATGAAAAAGGTCAATCTGTTTACGACCGATCGTATGTTCTGCGATGTGTACTGCTTTGAACCCGGACAGAAGCAGACACCCCATACGCATACCGGCTCCGATAAAATCTATTATGTGCTTGACGGACGGGCGACAGTCCGGATTGGACAGGAAACCAAGGAACTTGGAGCTGGCGACATTGCGATGGCTCCGTCCGGGGCCGAGCACGGTGTCAGCAATACCAGTGCCGACCAACTGACTATCCTGGTCTTCATGGCTCCTAAACCGTCATAGGGAAGACAGATGAAAGAACGCGACGCTGTCACCGCGGCAAACCAGGCCTTTTACCGCGCCTTTGAAACGCTGGACATCAAAGAGATGGAAAAGGTCTGGCTGCAAGCCAGTCACATCAAATGCGTCCATCCGGGCTGGCCGCTCCTGGCAGGCTGGGGTCCGGTGATGGCGAGTTGGGAGCGGATTTTTGCCAATACGCAATCCATGCGGTTTGATTTGACCGACGTCCATGTCGAGGTGTCCGGGAGCCTGGGCTGGGTGGTCCTGATTGAAAACCTCGAATCGGGCGGCCCGGACGGCACCTCCCGGTCACGGATTTTGACGACGAATCTGTTCGAAAAGCAGGATGGCCGGTGGTTCATCGTGCATCACCACGGCTCGCCGATTTTCGCGCCGTCAACTCCGGCCGCAGATCAACTCCATTAGTGCGACTCGCCTTGCCCGCTTTGCCAGGCCAGTGGTAGAGTAGCACACTGAAAAGAGCCACAAACAGGAGGATATAGGACGGATGCTCATACCAGCGACTCAGCTGCGCGTGGGAGCGCTTATCATCTATCAAAACGATCTCCATCGCATCATGGATTTGATACACGTCACTCCCGGCAATAAGCGCGGCTTTGTACAAACCAAACTCCGCAATCTGCGGAACGGCTTACAGACAGAGCATAAATTCAGCTCGAACGACAAAGTCGACCGGGTCACGCTCGAACAGCGAGAGATGGAATATCTGTACGAATCCGGCGATGAATACTGCTTCATGAATTCCGAGGATTACGAGCAGATTACCTTGTCGAAAGACCTCCTTGGCAACTCGGTGCACTATCTTGTCCCCAATATGAAGATCACCCTCGACCTGTACGAAAACAATCCGGTCGGCATCAGCCTGCCAAAGACGGTTGATCTCACCGTGACCGACACCCCCCCCGCCATGAGGGGGGCAACCGTCACCAATGAGTTGAAGCCGGCCACCATGGAAACCGGCCTGGTCGTCCGCGTTCCTGGCTTTATCGACATTGGTGAGTCCGTTCGGGTGGACACCGAAACCGGGGAATATGTCTCCCGGGCCAAATAGGCCGGACAGCGACCCAAGAAAGCGCCGGGCATGAAACGTTTTTTCCTAGGGCTAGGTGTCGGCTTGGTGCTCGCACTGGGCGGCCTCGGAGCGGGCCTTGCAATTCTGGTCTACACCCCGGTGAGTGCCGCTGGCACCACGGTCAAACCGATCCTGCTGATCGACCACGAGCGCATCGCTGTCTGGAAACTCGTGCTTGAGCCCGGCCAGTCCACCAAGCAGCATACCCATCAATTTGACGAGGTGGTGATTTGCCTTGAGGGCTCAAAGCTCAGGGCAACGCTCGCCGGACCGGAACCCGAACGTCAGACGCATTACCCTGAGGCCGGGCAAGTCATTATGCTCTCAGTCAAAGGCGTGACCCACACGCTGACCAACGTCGGCGACACGCGCTACAGCCAGATTTCCATTGAGTTAAAAGAATAGCTATCGAGAGTCCGGTGGAGTGGGAGAGCGGGCGTATCCTGCCCCTTCCTCCCGTGGGAGGAAGGGGCAGATTCGATACCTTGCCCCTATCCCCCAAAATAGTTTTTGGGATTTTCGACCGTCATGGTATGGATGGTGCCCTCGCTCACCCCCGCTCGGCTCAATTGCGGAATGATATTTTTCAGGATGTGCGAGTAGTTCCAGTTCGGGCAGGCCTCAATGAACTGTTCCCACGCTTTGCTCGGGCGGCCCATCATGCAATGCACGGCATCGTGCGACAGCATAATCCGATCATACCCAACGGCCAGGAGGCCGATGAGGGAGGCTAAGCGCATTTTATCAGAAGCAATGGTTTCGACTCCAAAGCGATCAAAACCGATCCAGGCACCTCGCTCAAGCACGTCAAAGTAGTAGCGCATATCACCCACACCACACGCATGGCCGATCATGACCCGGTTAAAATCAACCCCTTCGTCTTCAAAGACGTCCAAGGTCTCCCGCCCGAACGGACCCAGTTCATCGTTGTGGCACAGGATGGGCATCCCCGTGGCCTTATGCGTCCGCGCCGCAGCCCGCAAACATGTCTCTTCGTGTTTCCCGATACTCGTCGCCGTCTCGGTCATGCCTGGAATACCACCGGTTGCGGTTTTAATGATGCCGGCCTTAATCCCGGTATTCCCGATCCCTTCAGTGATCTCACGCACATAGACCTCGGCGATATCGTCCGCCCCCAGACTCCGAAAATGCGGCGGGATGCCCAAGGCTTCGTTGTACAAACCGGTGGCAATGATGACGTTCAGCCCAGACCGTTCGGCGCATTCGGCGGCGAATTCCGGGTCGCGGCCTAATTCCATCGGGCAGGGGTCAACAAACGAGGTCACTCCCAGCCCTTTGATCTCTTTGAGCTTATCCACCGCACCATCGATCTCTTTCTTGCGATCAAAACTGGTATTGTCCCATTCATAGCCGGGGAAGCCGGCCGTCAGATGCTCATGTACGAGCGTGAACCCCAACTGGTCCGAGGTGGTGTCGCCAAGAACGGTTTGTACCTTCGCCATCACATTCCCTCCTCTATGATGTTGATCGTTTCTCCCTATCCCAGTCGAAAAAGGATGTATAGGCGCATCGATTATGCTGCGGCCGGCTGCCAGGTCTGGCGTATGATCTGTAACGCTTCATCTATGTCCTCGGGCGATACACCGTAGTGCGTCACGGCCCGGAATCGCTCGCCACCGATATCACCGATTTTGACGCCGGCCTGTCCGAGCACTTCGGCAAAAGAACCGCCGTTGGCGTGGAGTGTCGGTACGGAAAAGATCACGAGATTGGTCTGAACCGTCTCCAGATCAATATGCACACCCGGCAGTTCAGCCAGACCTTCCGCCAGCCGCCGGGCGGTCTGGTGGTCTTCGGCCAGACGCTCGACCATTGCGTCCAAGGCCACGATTCCCGCCGCAGCAATAATGCCCGCCTGGCGCATCCCGCCGCCGACCATTTTTCGATAACGGTGAGCCCGCCGGATAAACTCCCGACTCCCACATACGAGAGAACCGACCGGAGCAGACAGTCCTTTGGACAGACAAAATTGGACTGAATCGACGTCTTGGGTAAGTGTCCTGACGTCACAGCCTAGGGCCACCGCAGCGTTAAAAATACGTGAGCCATCGAGATGCACAGGCACGCCGGCCGTATCGGCCAGTTTCCGGACAGAGCGCAGATAGTCGACCGGCAGGACCGTCCCTCCGCAACGGTTATGCGAGTTCTCCAAACAGATCAGGCCTGGCGGGGCGTAATGCACATCTGCCGGGTATATGGCCCGTTCGATATCCGGCAGGGCAAGTTCTCCGAAACGGCCCGTGGGCACGGTGTGAAAGGCCAGCCCGCCCAGAGCCGACGCGCCCCCGGCTTCGTATTTGAAAATATGGCACTGGTCGCCAAGAATGACATCCTGCCCCCGGGTACAGTGACTGAGTAAGGAGACCAGATTTCCCATGGTCCCACTGGTCACCAGCAGCGCGGCCTCTTTGCCCATCTTTTCCGCGGCAAGTTCTTCCAGCCGGTTGACAGTCGGGTCTTCGCCCATGACATCGTCACCCAGCTCGGCCTGCGCAATGGCGTCGCGCATGGCCTGGCTCGGTAAGGTTACCGTATCGCTCCGAAGATCAATCATCGTACGTTCCTCACGTCCTCGGTCCACATTCATTTATCGTCTGCGAAACCATTCGGTCTCACGGCGCTCGCGCTTGGTCGGACGCCCACTGCCCCGTGACCGGAGAGACGGCTGGGCAAAGAAATCGAAGTCCTCGTCTTGCGGCGGCGAATGGTCCTCATACAGTAAACGGGCTTCGGTTGCCGGGCCTCGTTTATCAGAGACCGCCAGCACCTTGAGCTTCTTGAGTCCATGCGGATGGGTGAATTCAAGCGTATCGTCCACTCGCACCAGCTTATGCGCCTTTGCCGTACGCCCGTTAACCTCGACCTTTCCGCCCTCACAGGCTTCGGCCGCCAGCGAGCGGCTCTTATAAAACCGCGCGGCCCACAGCCAGCGATCGGCCCGTACTGCCAGCGCGCTCGTATCGAGTGCTAAGTCGGTCGATTTTTTTGCTCTTCGGCTCATAGGGGAGAAACCGCGTGCGGAGGGTCGCCCTACCCGCCAAACGCATCCAGGACCGCGTTAACACCCCGCTCATAATCGCCGTCAATCGCGGTCGGATACAGTATCACATACGACGCTCCAGCCCGCTCAAACTCGTCAAGCTTTTTCTGGCACTCTTGCGGGGTGCCGAGGGCGGCGACCTGCTCCGCCATTTCTTCGGACACCGCCTCGGCGGCCGCGGCCATGTCATTCTTTTGGGCCGCCGCCATAATACGGGCAGCTTCTTTCTCAAAGCCCTGACGGACAAAGAGCCGGTTGTAGTACGGCATGCGTCCGTAAAAAGACAGGGTTTGTCGCACGGAGCGCAGCGCAACCGCCTTATCTTCGCACACACAGCAATGCATGATGAGCCCGATTTGGACATCCGTAGGTGAACGTCCAGCCTCTTGCGCACCGGTCGCAATACCCTCCACCACTTCGTGCAGTCCGTGTGGCGCGTAATTCAGAGGCAGGCTGCCATCGGCCAGTTCGCCGGTCAGGTGAATACTCTTGGGCGAAATGCCGGCCAGGTAAATGGGAATCTTGTTATCGGCTTTCATCGACGGCAGCCCAAGCGCCGCCGCAGCCTCATCTTTCCCATCAAAGATGTTCCGCACCGCCTGCACATATTCCCGCAGGGCGGTCAGAGGCTTGGCCATATCTATGCCGAACATGCTGTTTAACGGGACATGACTCGTGCCCAGGCCAAGCAAGAGCCGTCCCGGAGCGAGACGATCTATGGTCATGGCGTGCAGGGCCGCAATGAGCGGGTTGCGCAGATAGAGGTTGGTAATACCCGTGCCAACCTGGATTTCCGATGTCACGGACGCCAGGTGCTGGGCGAGCGCCAAAGAGTCGGTAAACGATTCCGTTACCAGGAAATTGCGCAGACCACGCTCCTCTGCCTTTTTGACATAGGCGGTGTACTGCTCCACAGAACCTGGAGCCATATTGCTCATGATCAACATACCGGGAGTTGCCATACCGAGTCCTCCTGAAGTGAGATCAACTCTTCAAATCACAAGCGGTCGGGAGCCGCAATGGAAGGCGACTACTCGTCAGAAAGGAAAGGCGGAGCATTTTGCGCCAGCGCTCCGAACTCTTCTTTGACCGCGACCCCACTCAGTTGGGCTCGCCGCATGAGTTCGGCCAGACGCAGGATACGGTCGGCAGCTTCCTCAACCGCCACACCGCGGGCATGGATGTTTGAAATCAGATTCCGCTCAGCGTCAGTATGGCCGCTCCGGGGACGATAGGCCATATACGCCGAGAGGCTCTCTGCGGTCATCAGACCCGGCCGTTCTCCAATGAGAAGCACCAGGACAATCGGAGCAAGCAACTCGCCAATATCGTTCAGCACCCCAACGCGACAATAGCGGACGGCAAAAGGCTGGCCAAAGCGCCAGCCACGTTTGTCCGCACCGGCACGAAGCAGCGGCAACAGGGCTGGCACCTGTCTGACAACAGCAGCGCCCGAAAGCCCGTCGCCGATAGCCACCTGGAGGTCGGCACCAGCGGCGCAACGGCTCACGACCTCCGCCTGGGCGTGCTCACCGAGTCGGCGGCCCAGGTCGGGTCGCATCAAATATTCGGCTTTATCCCGCGCCTGGCTGGAGATGGCAAATATATCCCACGCTTGCAGAAAATCTGGCCCAAGACCCTGTTCCCAATCGATATCAGTCTGCACCGCATCCCTGGCTGAGGCATGATCTGAACGCAGGCTGAGCTGCGTCTGCGTCCGATAAGCCGACCCGGACCGACCGGTAAATATCCGGGCTGGGGTCCGCGTCCGGATTGTCGCCAGCGGATCGTGACTGTCCGATGTTGCAGGAGTCTTCATCGCATTCACGGCTACGCAATCAGCTTGACCGTTTCTTCGAGGCGTTGTCGGGCGAGACTCTCCGATGTCACCAGATTTCCATTCCGTACGATGTCCATCTGCTCCAGCCAAGCCAAGAACTCCGGAGCTGGCTGTAAACCAAAGAGCTGGCGGGCGCCGAGGGCGTCGTGGAAGCTGGTGGACTGATAGCTCAACATCACATCATCAGCGCACGGCACCCCCATAAAATAATTGCAGCCGGCCGCGGTCAGCAGGAGCAGAAGATTATCCGCCGAGTTCTGGTCGGCCTGAGCGTGGTTGGTGTAACACACGTCACAGCCCATGGGCAGTCCGAGCAGCTTACCCATAAAATGATCTTCCAAACCGGCGCGAACGATCTGGCGTTCGTCATATAAATACTCGGGGCCGATAAAGCCCACCACGGTATTGACGAGGAAGGGCGTAAACGCACGGGCCACGCCGTAGGTTCGGGCTTCGAGCGTGAGTTGATCTACGCCGTGATGGGCATTGGCAGAGAGTGCACTCCCCTGCCCGGTTTCAAAATACATGACCTCCTCACCCACCCAGGCCACCTCACGACTTTGATGATGTTCGAGGACACGCTCACGGCCCTCGCGCAGAATATTCAGATTGATTCCAAAGCTCGCATTGGCCGCTTCCGTCCCGGCAAGAGACTGAAACAGTAGGTCCACGGGTGCGCCACGCTCAAGGCTGTCGAGCTGCGTGCTGATGTGCGCCAGGCAGCACGATTGGGTGGGGATGTCATAGGCTTCGATCAAACGCTGAAGTCCGTGCAGAATCTGGCTGACTGTTTCCACGGACTCGGTCGCCGGGTTCACGCCAATAACGGCGTCCCCGCAACCAAACAGCAAGCCATCGATGGCGGACAGCAGAATCCCGCCGAGATCATCGACCGGATGATTGGGCTGCACCCGAATCCCCAGGACGCCGGGCTGACCCATGGTGTTGCGACAACGCGTGATGTTGCGGATTTTGCTAGCGGCCACAACCAGGTCTTTATTGCTCATCAGCTTTGTGACAGCCGCCGCGACCTCCGGGATAATGGCCCAGTGAAGTGCGCCCAAACGGGCGCCACCCTGGTTCTCGCCCAGCACATACTCGCGGAACTCGCCGACCGTCAGATGGGCGAGCGGACGGAACGTCTCCTGGTCATGGGTCTCAAGAATGAGACGACTGACTTCGTCCTGGGCGGGCTCGATGAGTGGATTTGCTACGATATCCGACAACGGGATATCGGCCAACACCAGCTTGGCCGCAACTCGTTCCTGCTCGGAGGTGGCGGCAATCCCGGCCAACCGGTCGCCCGACTTGTCTTCATTCGCCTTGGCAAAGACTTCGCGCAGATCAGCAAAAGAAAAACGCTGGCCGCGAACAGTGGTGGAGTAGCTCATGCGACCCTACGTCCACCGTCTCACACGGCGGACTCTCCCAAGCGCATCGTCCGCAATCGTAAGGAATTCGTCAACACCGAGACCGAACTCAAGGCCATGGCGGACGCGGCAACCATGGGATCGAGCAGGATCCCAAAGAACGGATAGAGCAGTCCGGCGGCAAGCGGAATGCCGGCTGTGTTATAGGCAAACGCCCAGAATAGATTCTGCCGGATGATCTGGACCGTTTGGCGCGACAGTTCAATGGCCGTCGCCACGCCGCTCAATTCACCCCGCATCAGCGTAACATCGGCGGCCTCAAGGGCGATATCCGTGCCGGTTCCCACGGCGATGCCGACCGTGGCTTGGGCTAAGGCCGGGGCATCGTTGATCCCGTCACCGACCATGGCGACAGCCGCGCCGTTGTCCTGGAGGCGCGCGATCTCGACCGCCTTGTCCTCGGGTAAGACTTCGGCCAATACTCGTGTAATACCGGCTTGGCGCGCAATCGCCCGGGCGGTGTGGCGGTTGTCTCCGGTCAGCATGACCGTTTCGATCCCCATGTGCTGCAGTCGATAAACAGCGTCGGCAGCCTGGGGCTTGAGCGTATCGGCGACTGCAATCAGCCCGACGATGCGCCGATTGACCACCACATAGAGCGGTGTCTTCCCCTCACGGGAGAAGCGCTCAGCGTGTTCCAGCATGTCATCAGATTGGATACCGCGCTGGGCGAGGAACCGTCGGCTGCCCACCAGGACGAGTTTCCCATCGATCCGGGCTTCGACGCCATGTCCGGCAAGGGCAACAAACGACTCGACCGGTCCGAGCGTCAGACCCTGCGTCTTGGCCTGTTGCACAACGGCCTGTCCCAGCGGATGCTCGCTTTGCCATTCCGCACGCGCGGCCATACGCAGTATATCTTCGCTGCTCAGAGCGGCCCGCTCGGGCAGCGTCTCGGACGGCATGACATCGGTCACCGTGGGCTTTCCAGTCGTCAGCGTACCGGTTTTATCAAAGACCACGGTGGTCAGGGTATGCGCCCGTTCCAATATCTCTCCGCCTTTGATGAGCACGCCATATTCGGCCCCGCGTCCGGTGCCGACCATAATAGCGGTTGGGGTGGCCAAGCCCAGCGAACACGGGCAGGCAATAATCAGCACGGCCACAAAGGTCATGAGGGCAAAGGTGAGAGACGGGTCCGGTCCGAACATCAGCCAGAGACAAAACGTGACAACAGCAGTCGCAATAACCGCTGGCACAAAGTAGGCTGCAATCATATCGGCCAGGCGTTGAATCGGTGCTTTTGAGCCCTGAGCCTGACGGACGAGATCAATGATGCGAGCTAGGGCAGTCTCTTTGCCAACCTTGGTCGCCAGCACAGTCAGCGCACCCATAGTGTTAAGCGTCGCACCCGTCACGCTGTCTCCGGGTTGCTTTTCAACCGGCAGACTCTCGCCGGTCAGCATGGATTCGTCAACCGCGGACGAGCCCGCCTGGACGATACCGTCGACAGGAACGGACTCACCAGGTCGGACAAGGACCCGGTCACCGACCTGGACCTGTGCGACCGGAACGGTTTCTTGCTCTCCCTCTCCACGCAACACGGTCGCCGTTTTGGGTTGCAATTGGGCAAGCCGCCGAATTGCTTCAGTCGTTCTTCTCTTCGCTCGTGCTTCCAGCAAACGGCCCAGCAGGATCAGGGTAATAATCACCGCGGCCGTATCGAAATACACCTGGGGCTGCTGTCCGACTGCCATAAAAAAACCGGGAGCAAACACCGCCACCGTACTGTAGAGATAGGCTGCCGAGGTCCCAACCGCGATCAGAGTATTCATATCGCTGGAACCGTGCCGTGCCCTGGCCCAGGCGCTTCGATAAAACTGTCCGCCGACCCAGAACTGGACAGGAGTGGTAAGGACGAATAACCACACCGGAGCACCGAACGGCAGGAAAGACAGCAGCGGAGTCATGCTTCCCACCAGGATCATCACCGTCAACACGGCGCTGACGATCAGCTTCCTCTTCAGCAGGAGGTAGTCGGTCCGGTGCTGGCGGTCGACCTCCTCTTCGGCGGCCTCTCCGCGTTCGACCATTTCAAAGCCGCTTGAAGCAACCGCCGCTCCAAGGCCGGGCAAGCTGACTTGACCAGGCAGATATTCCACCAGGGCTTCTTCACTCGCCAGATTGACACTCGCCCGTACGACACCCGGCGTTTGGGATAAGGCCCGTTCGACCTTGTCAACGCACGCGGCACAGTGCATGCCGCGGATGCCAATCCGGGTCGAAGTCGGATTTTGTGTGGATTCAGCAACAGCCTCCATTCACTCACCTTCCATAGCATGCAAAATAGGACAGCCGTCGATTGAGCCCTTGCCGTCACACAGAGCAGTCACGTGCGCCAAAGCGTCTCGCATTTCCTTAAGGTGCTGAATCTTTGCCTCAATGTCTTCTAATTTCGCCTCCGCCCGGACTTTCACCGCGGCGCGACTCGTCTTAGGATTTTTACGGAGGAAGAGCAAGTCGGAAATCTCATTCAGCGAAAAACCGAGCCTTTGGGTACGTTTAATAAAACGGACCTGTTGGACGGCTGTCTCAGGATAGCGGCGATAGTTCGCCCTACTCCGTGGCGGTTTGGGCAGAATTCCTCGCCGTTCATAATAGCGCAGGGTTTCGATATTCACCTCGGCCTGCTTTGCCACCTCGCCTATAGTTAATCCATTGACGCCAAGCATACCTCCTCCTATCTGCACCATATCATACACTCCGGACCCAGGTACGGAGTCAAGAGCGATCTTATCTTTTGCTGGACGCCAGATATGCCAGTGTGTTAGGGCGGAGAGAGTCCTCATCCCAGCCCTCCCCCTTAGGGAGAGGGCAATAAGGAGAATTATATGGATGCGAAGACCGGTGCGCAGGAACGATTCACGCAAGCTCAAGATGACCTGATTGCTCTGAGTCATCGTATTCACGCCCATCCCGAGCTTGGTTTTGAAGAAGAGAAAGCGTGCGCCTGGATTGCAGAAACGCTCAGCAACGCCGGCTTTCACGTAGAAACCGGAATTTGTGACCTCCCAACCGCTTTTGTGGCACGCGCCGGCAGTGGACCGTTGCATATTACCATCTGCGCCGAATACGACTGTCTGCCCGGCATCGGCCATGCCTGTGGCCATAATATCATCGCCGCATCCGCGGTCGGCGCTGGGATTGCCGCGGCTCAGGTGGCGGACGAGGTGGGTCTAACCGTGAGTGTCCTCGGCACACCCGCCGAAGAAGCCGGGGACGCCGGAGGAAAAATTCTCCTCTTGGAACGGGACGCCTTCACGGATGCCCATGCCGCCATGATGGTCCACCCGGCTCCTATGGACGTAGTTGATCCAGCTATTATCGCCTGCTCCATGTTTCATGTGCGCTATACGGGCAAGGAAGCCCATGCTTCGGCCTTTCCCGAACACGGCGTCAATGCGGCTGACGCCTTGACAGTGGCGCAAACGGCCATCGGTCTCCTGCGGCAGCACATCCGCTCAACGGACCGTATTCATGGCATTATTACTCAGGGTGGGGACGCGCCCAACATCATCCCCGCTCATACCGAGGCCAAATATATTGTCCGGGCCAAGACCCTGGACGAGTTGGATAGCATCAAAGAAAAAGTCCAGCGCTGTTTTGAAGCGGGTGCCCTGGCGACTGGGTCAACACTCGAAATCGTTGGCGGAGACAAGCCCTATGCGGAGCACCGTTCCGATATGGAGATCGCCAGTCTGTACGAACGGAACGCGGAAGCGCTCGGGCGCGTTTTCCCAGAACGTGGTCCGGCAATTGAGCGCGCGGCGGGTTCAACGGATATGGGCAATGTGTCTTTGGCCCTGCCCTCGATCCACCCGTTTATCGGGATTGACTCGTTGCCGGCGGTGAATCACCAACCCGAATTCACTGCGCACTGCGTAACCCAGGCTGCGGACAAAGCCCTGATAGACGGTGCCCTCTCCATGGCCTGGACGGCTATTGATATGGCGACCGATGAGCGGATACGTGACCGACTGATACAGCGCAAAGCCTCCGGGACGACCGCCTAGGGCCTTATCCGCCCAGGATGGCAAAACCCAGCAGCGCCACGGCAAAGTAGGCGGCGATCACGGCCGCACCGGCATAATCTTGGGCCAAGCGTTGGCCGAAGAACAGGCACAGCAACGAGACGGTTGAGAATACCAGTCCCCACACAGCCAAGCCCGTTCCCATACCGAGCAGGACCATCAACGCGCCAAGGCCGCTCAACACTCCGGCCAGCGATTCGAGGACCGTGATGGTCCAGAACATCGCCGGAACCATGCTGGCCAGCGGACTATTAGAAAAATGTCCGCTGAAAAACTCGATATTCCCCGCGCGATCCAGCCATTTGTCGGCTGCCGATTGTAAGAAAGCGATGGCAAAAAAGACCGAAACAGCGAGTTGTCCACACCAGATGGTATCCATACGCAATCCTCCTTCTTCTCATCACAGACACCCTGCCTTCATGTACCATGTTCTTTCGTCGATTTGGAAGGATATTTTGTTCTGGACGCCAAAGAAGGGCGTGTGGTAAGGCAGGAAGAGAAAAAGGAGTGCCTATGGATGCCAAGGCTGGAGCCCAGGAACGATTTGACCAGGCGCGAGACGACCTCATCGCCCTGAGTCACCGGATTCACGCCCACCCCGAGTTGGGCTTTGAAGAAGAGAAGGCGGCCTCCTGGCTGTCGGAAACGCTGGTCGACGCGGGCTTCTCGGTTGAAACGGGCATCTGCGATCTTCCGACTGCGTTCATCGCCCGGGCCGGGAGCGGACCGCTGCATATCGGTCTCTGTGCGGAATATGACAGCCTGCCTGGGATCGGCCATGCCTGTGGTCATAATATTATTGCCGCGGCGTCGGTTGGGGCCGGGATTGCCGCGGCAAAAATTGCGGATGAGGTGGGGCTGACCGTGAGCGTGATCGGCACCCCGGCAGAAGAAGTCTGTGACGCCGGGGGGAAAATCCTCCTGCTCGAACGCGGCGCGTTTGAGGGCATGCATGCGGCGATGATGGTCCATCCCGCGCCAAAGGACGTGGTCGAATTTCCCATTATTGCCGCCTCCATGTTTGAGGTCTGCTATCACGGTAAAGAAGCGCACGCCTCAGCCTTTCCTGAACGCGGCATTAATGCTGCGGATGCCCTGACCGTCGCCCAGACAGCCATTGGCCTGCTCCGCCAACACATCCGTTCCACGGATCGAATTCACGGCATGATTACCAAAGGGGGTGACGCGCCCAATATCATTCCTGCCCACACGGTGGCGAAGTATATTGTCCGAGCGAATACCTTAGCGGACCTTGATGAAATCAAACAGAAGGTTGTCAGATGCTTTGAAGCCGGTGCGCTGGCAACCGGCTCCAAGCTTGAAATCAACGGCGGTGAAAAACCGTATGCGGAGATGCTACACGACCCGGATATGGCCGCGGCCTATCGCCGGAATGCCGAGGCACTGGGCCGGGTTTTTCCAACCCTTGATCCATCTCTCAAACGCGCGGCGGGCTCAACGGACATGGGCAACGTCTCCCTTGCCATGCCCGCCATTCACCCTGCCATTGGTATTGATTCGCTGCCGGCCGTCAATCATCAGCCCGAGTTTACCGCTCACTGCGTCACCGAGGCTGCGGACAAAGCCGTTATAGACGGAGCCCTGTCACTGGCCTGGACCGCGGTTGACCTGGCGACAAATGCGGAGATCCGGGACCGGCTCTTGAGCCGTATTATGAAGGTCGAGTGAGGTCCCTGCCCTACACGCTAAATATTTGCCGGCGTTACTGCCAGGCCAGGGGTATCCACCCGAGTACGGAAGATCGTTCCCTTACGATCCGGGTCGTCAATATTATCCGCTGTCACAATATACAGATCGCACCGGTCCGCGCCACCAAAACATAAACTCGTGACCGCCTTGGCCGGCACCTCAATCTTCCGGTCTTCCTTGCCCTCAGGCGTGTAGCGTAGGGCGCAGCCACCACCATAGACAGCGACCCACACACAGCCGTCCTCATCAACCGCCAGGCCGTCAGGCACCCAATCGGCGGGTAGACTGGCCAGAACGCGGCGGTTTGTCATCGACCCGTCTGCCTCAACATCGTGCAGAATAATATGCCGTGGCACGCTGTCCGAATGGTAAAGCTTACTCCCGTCCGGTGAGAACCCAATACCGTTGGTGATGCCGACATCGCCGTATAATTCAACCGCTGAGTCCGCGCCCGCTAGCCGCCATAACTCCCCAGGGATCTGGACCTTGAGCTTGAAGGGGTCGGAGCGCAGCGAGCCGACCAGGACACGGCCCTGGGAGTCCGTGAAGAGATCGTTAAAGCCGGGAATATCGTCGCGCTGGAACAGAATACGCGTTGTCCCGTCTTTGACATGACACACGTTCTTACCGGAGATGACCAAGCCACCAGCCGCATGCAGGGCGATACCACCAACCCCGCGTCGGCGCGGCACCACGGTCGAGATCTCTCCGCCTGGTGCGCGGCAGTACACCCCACCGTTGGTCACATCGCTGAAGTAGAGATTGTCCGCGCTGTCCACCCGCGGACCTTCAAGCAGTCCGTATCCGGAAGCAATGGTTTCAAGCATACTCTCCCCTTTTTTTGATGTTGATACAGCCATCAATCCAGGCCATAGACTTTGGCAACGCTGTCACCCAGCAAATTCTTTCGAGCTATATTCGACAGAGGGCTGACCAGATTGTGCAGCGCCTCAATATAATTGCCCGGATGATCAAAATGTGGGTAATCCGTGGCCCAGAAGAAACGATCATTGCCCACATGTTCCACGATATGCGCCAGTGCGGTCTCGTCAGGGTCGCCCGATATCCAGCACTGGCGCCGAAAATAAAAACTCGGCTTTTCTTTAAGGCGAACGCTATGCCCGAGCGCGGTCCCATAGGTCGCATCCATGCGGTCAAGCGCGGCTCCAATCCAGCCTGCCCCCGACTCCAGAAGCACGATCTTGAGGCGCGGGAATCTTTCGAACAAGCCGTACTGAAACAAGATATAAAAAGCCTGCTGCGGCCCCTGGGCACCAAGCATAGTCTGATACCAGTCCGCCCACTTGATATCCGTAAAGCGCTGATACACGCGTTTGCTGGGATGCTCGGCCATGGGATGGATACCAACCGGGACGTCCAAATCCTGTGCCGCAGCCCAAAACGGATCGTAGTCCGGGTGGGCATGGGCTTTTGTGGTAATCGTGAACGGCGCAATAAACGCGCCCTTACAGCCGGCTTTGACCGCTCGTTCCAGTTCGGTGGCCGCCTGCTCCCCACTCGTCAATGCGATATGCGCAATGGACACTAGCCGGCCGTGCGTGCCGGAACAAAAGTCAACAATCCAGCGATTATAGGCACGGGCATAGGCGTCGGCTAAGGCCGGGTCTTCTGTCTCGCACTCCCAGACCAGACCGATGCTTGGATAGAGAATCGTTGCCCGCAGTCCTTCTTGATCCAATAGGGTCACCCGCTCTTTCGGGTCCATCGCCCCAAAGGGCGCCGCTTCGGTATAGGTCTGGGTTTTAATGGATGTGACGATTTCAGATGCGCTGCGGCCCATTCCGCCGAGTGAGGCAAACGCCTTAATATTGAAGAAGCGCGACGGCCGGCCGTCGAGTTCGAGGTATTCCTTGCCGTCGGCGTTCAGACGGATACGGAGCGCTCGCTCCCGAAAGGCCGGATCAATGTATTTTTCCCACACATCAGGCGGCTCCAAAATATGCCCGTCCGCGTCAATAATGTTGTCGTGACCAAATAATTCCGAGGCCAGCATCGGTTCGGCCATAATCCGCTACTTTCCGGCTCATCTACCCAGAGTCGTCCACAAGCTACAAGATGACTCTCGACTGTCAAGGGTGAAGGCCAGGGTACAGGCTTGCACAGAGTCGTCCGACAAGACTATAGAGCAGGAAGGGCATATACTTGCTTTGCCACTACTTCTTTACCACGAAGGAGGGGACTATGGCGTTCAATCCCAAACACTCCAGCCACACCATTACCGAGGGCCGCGACCGCGCCGGGGCGCGCTCCATGTTCAAGGCCATCGGCTTTACGGATGACGATCTGGCCAAACCGCTGGTCGGTGTGGCGCATACCTGGATTGAGACCATGCCGTGCAACTTCAATCAGCGCCAACTGGCCGACAAGGTCAAGCAGGGCGTACGGGAGGCCGGCGGCACACCCATGGAAATCAACACCGTCTCCATCAGCGACGCTGTCACTATGGGGACGGAGGGCATGAAAGCCTCCCTCGTCAGCCGCGAAGTCATTGCCGACTCGATTGAGTTGGTCGGTCGGGGCTATATGTTTGACGCCATGGTCGTTATCGTGGGGTGTGACAAGACCATTCCCGCCGGGGCCCTCGCCCTGGCTCGTCTGAATGTTCCAGGGCTGCTGTTGTATGGCGGTTCGATCGCACCCGGCCGCTTTCAGGACAAAGACGTGACCATTCAGGACGTGTTCGAGGCCATTGGGGCCAACGCCGCAGGACGCATGAGCGACACTGACCTCAAACATATCGAGGACTTCGCCTGTCCGGGAGCCGGAGCCTGTGGCGGACAGTATACGGCCAACACCATGGCCACCGTCATGGAATTCATCGGCCTGTCGCCCATGGGCACGGGGAGTGTTCCGGCAACCGATGGGCGCAAAGACGCGGTTGCGGTCGAGTGCGGGCAGCGCGTGATGGACCTGCTCAACAAGAATATCCGACCGCTGGACATCTTGAACCGTCAGGCGTTTGAGAACGCCATTGCCTGTGTGGCCGCAACCGGCGGGTCAACCAACGCGGTGTTGCATTTACTGGCAATGGCGCGGGAAGCCGGTATTCCGCTCGATATTGACGATTTCGATACGGTCAGTCGCCGCACCCCGCTCATCGCCGACCTCAAACCCGGTGGAAAATACGTGGCCACCGATGTGGATAAAGCCGGCGGCATCCAACTGATTGCCCAGCGCCTGGTTGACGGCGGGCTGGTTGACGGCGGGCAACTGAACGCCAGCGGGGAAACCCTTGCGGTTGAGGCGGCAAAGGCTGTTGAAACCCCGGGCCAGGATGTCATTCTGCCGCTGGCCCAGCCGCTCAAAGACACCGGCGGTCTGGTCATTCTGCGAGGCAATCTCGCGCCAGAGGGCTGTGTCATTAAAGTCGCCGGGCATGAGCGTCCGTATCACCGCGGGCCGGCACGTCTCTTCGAGTGTGAGGAAGACGCCATGGCAGCGGTCACGCAACGGCACATCAAGGCGGGTGATGTCGTGGTCATTCGCTATGAAGGTCCGAGGGGCGGGCCGGGCATGCGCGAGATGTTGGGCGTGACTGCGGCCATCGTGGGTGAGGGGCTCGGCGACTCCGTGTCCTTAATCACGGACGGGCGTTTCAGCGGAGCGACGCGCGGCCTCATGGCCGGCCATATTGCGCCGGAAGCCGCAGTTGGCGGCCCGATTGCCATTCTCCGGGAAGGCGACATAGTAGTGATCGATATTGAAAATCGTCAGCTTAATGTTGAGTTGAGCGACGCCGAGATACAAACCCGCCTGGCCGACTGGCAACCCCCGACTCCGCGTTACACCTCCGGCGTATTCGCCAAATACGCGGCCCAGGTCACCTCCGCCTCCGAGGGCGCGGTGACCCAGCCGGGCAACAACTGATACAAAAGGTTCAGATGGGAACTCCAGAACAGGTCGGAACGATTTGAAAGGCTGTTGTTATGACCTCTCAAGCAGTATTGGAATCCATTGCGAACAGTCTTGTTACGGCCGGTATCTATAAAAACGAAGAAGCCGCTATTAGGGCCTTAGCAGTTGAACTTATCGAGCGGAAAATTTCGACCTATCAGGACCAGGTCCAGACATTCGAGGAGAGATATCAGCACACGCTTGATCAACATACCGAGGTGCTGAAAGAGACGGCCTCCATGCAGCAAGAAGACGAGTGGATGGAGTGGAAAGGAGCGGCTGTGATGTTAGAGGCGTGGCAGCAAGCCCTCCGGGATGTGCTCGACAGTGCCCACTGACTTTAACCTCCAGCAACTTATCGACCTTCTGAATTTCGTAAGTAAAGTGTTAATTCTCAATATCTACGCCGCAGCTATCTACTTAACTCTATTATCCGATATTCTTATGAATGGAGAAATTGAGCGGCTCCATCATTTAACAGATGGCATGTCGAGTCGTAGTGAAATGAAGCCTTTAGAAACATATATACAAGAAGCGAGAGGTTACTTGTATTTAGAAGAATGAGGCTGGATGCTGGGTCAAGCCAGGCATGACGAGAGTACGCTCTACCCCCACCGCCGGTTCGCTTGCGAAGCCTCAGACAGGTGGGCTATAAGGGAGCATCTTATTCTGATCGGCATCGGTGTGACGATGCACAGCAAAGGAGGTTCTGTATGAGTGATGCGAATAAAGGTGTTGTCCTGGGTTTCTTTGAGAATTTTTCCGCCGGGAATTTTGACGCCGCACTGGGTCAGATGACCGACGACGCTACATGGTGGGTGGCCGGCAAGTTCGAGCTGTCCGGCACCAAGACCAAGGCGGAGTTCGGCGAACTAGTCAAAGGCATTGGCTCGGCTATGCCGAACGGCCTGAAAATCACGCCCAAAGGCGTGATTGCCGAGGGGGACCGGGTTGCGGTTGAAGCCGAGTCGTATGGCGAACTGGCCAACGGCAAGGTCTATAACAATCAGTATCACTTTCTGATTGAATTATCGGACGGCAAAATCAAAGCCGTACGGGAATATCTGGATACGATCCACGCCAAAGAAATCCTGGTTGGCTAATATCTCATGAGGGCGACGTTCCCGTCGCCCTCATTCTGGAAACGTATACCCACCCAGGAATCTGGAGTTGGAGCCCGGCTCACCTACCTGCTCCCGGAACACCAGGCTCCTCCACTGCCGATAAGGCGCGTCCTCCACCTTTTCGACGGCGTCGGCCTTAATCCCACTGATCTCAGACTCGCCATCCTGTGTTCTTTTAATGAGGAACACGCCGGTGACTTTGCAAATCTGACCCTGCTTACACGGGGAAGTGCCCGGAATGAAAATCGGGATCGTACCGCTGCCGTCTGTGAGCTTGAACTTCTGGTACGTCCGAGCCCCATAGCGAGTGGTCAGGCTCGTCACTTGTCCGGTCACACTCACGAAGCGTCGATCAAACTGCGCCTGATCGGCGAGCAGCGCACTCACCGTATAGACCGGAGCCGTGTAGACGGGAGGGATCGCCGGCTCGTCTGTTGGAGCCTCGGCTACCGGCATGGGTGCGGGTTCCGGTTCGACAGGCTCAACTGTACTGGCCACAATTCCGCTCACCTCGCCGGTTCCATCGTTGGTCGATTTTACCAGGAACACGCCATCAACCTCATACGACTCACCTTCGGTCAGCGATCTGGCTCCACTCATAAACACCGGGATCTCGCCACTGACATCGTGCAGTTTGAACTTGGTGGCGGGCTGGTCTCCGTTTGTCACTCTCAGGGTCGAGACTTCACCCGCCAAGCTGATAGCCAGCCGATCAAACGCAGCCGGGTCTTCTAACAGGTCAGCCACCAAGAGACCTATGGGGTCATCCGGAGCCGTCTCTTCAGACTCCAGTGACTCGTCCTCCAGCTCTTGCAACTCGAACTCCTCAGCCGTTTCATCTTCCGCGAACTCCAGAGGCTCTTCTGCCAGAGATTCCTCTTCCAGAGGAAGAATGGTCTGGCCCACAATCCCGCTGATCCGCGTCGATCCGTCGCTGGCCGGTTTGACCAGAAACACGCCATCGACCTCATACGTCTCACCCTCAGTCAGCGCCTGGACACCGCGCATAAAGACCGGGATTTCACCACTGGCATCGTGCAGCTTAAACTTTGTGGAAGGATTATCTCCCTCTGTGACTTTCAGTGCCGTAACTTCACCTGCCAGACTGACCTCTAGTCGATCAAACGCAGCCGGATCCTCTAATAAATCGGCCACTAAGAGACCTGGGATGTCATCCACAGTCGTCTCTTCAGATTCTGCCAGCTCGTCCTCCAGCTCTTGCGACTCGAACTCTTCAGCCGTTTCATCTTTCGTAAATTCCAGAGGCTCTTCTGCCTGGGGTTCCTCCTCCAAGGGAAGAACGGTCTGGCCCACAATCCCACTGATCTGCGTCGATCCGTCGCTGGCCGGTTTGACCAGAAACACGCCATCGACCTCATACGTCTCACCCTCAGTCAGCGCCTGGACACCGCGCATAAAGACCGAGATCGCCCTTTCCGCGTCACCGAGCTTAAACTTGGTGTACGGTTTTTCGCCTTCCTCAACGATAAGGGTCGTGACCTGACCGGTCACCTTAACTTTTTGCCGGTCAAAGGCCGCCGGGTTGGAGAGTAGTTCGTCAACACTTTGTGACCAAGTCGGCACGGGCAGGAGCAGAACGAGCAGCACCGCCAGCCCCATAGCGCTTCGACGAAAAAGGCAGCCCTCTAGGGCTGCCCCTACCCTTATATATGGAAGGGTTGTCAACCAACGTATTCGCAATGTGTCTCCTTCGGACCGCCGTTTGGCCTAGGGCCAGAACATTTTCTTTGCCGCGCGTTTCAGCTCGGGCTGAAAGTCGGGATGCGCGATACTGATCAGGGCCTCGGCGCGCTGGCGTTGCGTCTTGCCCTGAAGATTGACCATGCCAAACTCGGTCACCACATAGTCCGTGTACTGGCGTGGCGTGGTCAGCGTGCTCCCCGGCTCCAGCATGGGAACAATACGGGACAGTGAGCCTCGGCGCGCCGTGGACGGCAGCACCATGATGGATCGCCCCCCCTCCGAGTACATCGAGCCCATCATAAACGTCATCTGCCCGCCGATACCGGAGTACATTTGCGGGCCGAGCGACTCGGCCGCGGCCTGTCCGGTCAGATCGATTGACAGGGTGCTATTCACCGCGACCTGACTCTTCTGGGCGGCGATGGTCAACAGGGAATTCGTATACAATACGCTGTACAACTCAAAGGCCGGGTTGTTATTGACGAATTCCAGGTCCGCGCCACCGACGACCATAGCCGCGACCGCCTTGCCCTTATGCATCGATTTGTATTTACCGGTCGCCACGCCGCGTTTGACCAGTTCAACATGGCTGGCGGTCATGATTTCGCTATGAATCCCCAGATCGTTCCGGTCCATCAGAAACAGACCAATGGCTTCGGAGATCGCGCCAATGCCCATTTGGACGGTGTCGCCGTCCTTGATCAGGGTTGAGGCGAATTCCCCAATAACCTCTAAGGTGCCCTGTTCCTCGTCTGGCGGTGGGGGGGTCCCAAACGGAAAAGGCTTGGTCTCTTCGACCAGATAGTCGATCTCAGACACATGGATCCAGTTGTCGCCGTGGGTCCGAATGCAGGCGGGGTCAACTTCCGCGACAAAACACTTGGCCGCCCTGGCCACGTCCTTGTTATACCAGAGGGCGTTACCGAAGCTGCAATAGCCCTTTTCATCCGGCGGTGAGATCACGCCAAAGAAAATATCGGAGTTCCAGGTATTGGTCCGACCCTGTTCGGCCTGCTTGGCATACTGGGGATAATCCAGCGGCATGAAATCCACATAGTGTTTTTTCATGCCCTCCCGACAGCCGGCCCCGACATAATCGACGATCCGAGTGAACGAGGCGTCATAGACGGCGTCGTTCCAGATGGGGTGCTCGTACAGTGGATAACACTGGATAAGGGTCACCTGTTCCAGCTCTCTATTCCGCGCCGCCAATGCGTCCAGAATAGGGATGGGCGGTTTGCCGATATGCAGCCGGACTAGACTGTCCGACTTGACGAGGCCGGCGGCCTGTTCGGCTGAGATGAGCTTATCCTTATACGTATGCTGCCAGGGTGCCATACTTTACCTCCCGGTTTCTGTCTCCCATTACCCGACCAAACTATGCCCGCCATCAACGAAGAGCGTCGTGCCGGTCATGAAGGTATTGGCGTCTGAGGCCAGAAAGATAATCGCCGGTTTGAGCTCCTTGGGGTCACCAACCCGCTGCATCGGGATTTTGCTGATAATTCCTTTGCCACCCTTGGTCCCCCAGAACTCGTGGTTCATCGGCGTGTCAAAATAGCCCGGACACAGGGCGTTTACCCGGATATTATCCCGGGCCCATTCAAGCGCCAGGGTACGAGTGAAAGACACCAGGGCCGCTTTGGTCGCCCCGTAGGCGGCCATATAGCGCGCGACAATTTTCGAAAACAGAGAAGAGACATTAATGATATTGCCCTGCTTGCGTTTGGCCATCTCGACCCCAACATGCTTGGAGCACAGCACCGGACCCTTGAGGTTGAGGTTCATGAAGCGATCCCATTCTTCTTCGCTCAGATCGTGTACCGGGGTCGTCCCGCCGATACCGGCGTTGTTAATCAGAATATCGATCCGACCGAACTCAGCCATGACCGCTTGTACCATGGCTTGAATCTCGGCGTCTTTGGTGACGTTCGCGGCAACGCCAATCACCCGACGTCCGGTGGCGGCATGGATAGCGGCCGAGACGGTATCGAGGTCGGCCTGCGTGCGGCTGACGAGCGCCACATCGGCCCCGGACTCAGCCAGGGCGTAGGCCATCTGTTCACCCAGCCCCTTACTGCCGCCGGTGATGATGGCCGTTTTCCCGGAAAGATTAAAATATGGAGAAGTCATTAGGAATCCTCTAGGGGCTGGGGGTTGGGGAGTGAGTCCCGAATCCCTAACCCCTCATCTCCGCTTAACAGCCCAACTGGCGGGCAATCACCATGCGTTGCACTTCGCTGGTTCCTTCACCAATGGTGAGGATTTTTGAGTCCAGATAGAAACGGGAGACGGGCGATTCGCGCATATAGCCATACCCGCCGTGAATCTGGACGGCTTCCTCTGCCGTCTTTACTGCGATTTCAGACGAGGCCAGCTTGGCCATAGCCGCCTCTTTGGCGTAAGGCTTACCCTCGTCGCGCAGCGTGGCCGCACGGTAGATCATCAGCCGCGCCATCTCGGCCTGGGTGGCCATATCGGCCAATTTGAACTGGATGGCCTGATGAGAGGCCAGGGGTTGGCCAAAGGTTTTGCGCTCCAAGGCATGTCTGAGCGACAAATCCAGGCAGGCCTCGGCCAGCGACAGACCGAGCGTGGCAACGGAGATGCGCCCGCATTCGAGCGTCTTCAAAAACGCCCGAAAGCCCGAGCCCTGCTCGCCCAGGAGATGGTCACGCGGCACGCGGACGTTCTCAAAAATCTGCTCTCGGGTATCGACCGTATGCCAACCTATTTTTTTATACCGCTGGCCAACCGTATAACCGGGGGCACCTTTGGGAATAATCAGCGCGCTGTATTGTTTTTTGCCGTTGTCGCCGGTGCCGTTCGTGGTGAGTGCGACCAGGCCGTAACTCAGCGGCGTACCCGCGTTGGAGATAAAGCTCTTGGTACCATTCACCACCCAGTCATCGCCCTCAAGACGGGACGTGGTCATGATGTTAGCGGCATCCGAACCGGCCTGGGGTTCGGTCAGACCGAAGGCTCCGAGGTGTTCGCCCTTGGCCAGGGGAGTCAACCATTTTTTCTTTTGTTCTTCCGTACCAAAGTGCAAATACGGCAGCGAGCCGATGGTCAGATGGGCCTGGAGGGTCGTGGCAATCGACTGATCGACCTTGCCCAACTCCTCAATCGCCATGACCATGCCCATGGTGCCTGCGTTGGAGCCGCCGTACTCTTCGGGGATGAGCAGCCCCATCAACTGCAACTCGGCGAGCTTGTGAAAAACCTCAGCCGGGAAATACTCCTCAGCGGACCACTCGTCCGCGTACGGGGCGATCTCTTTTTTGGCGAAATCACGACACAGGTCGCGGATCATGGTCTGTTCTTGCGTGAGTTCAAAATCCATAGCCGTCTTACTCCAGCACCGCCGGACATTATGCCCGTAGCGTCTCGGGCGTTTTTGGCATCTTGGCTGTGGCCCTCAGGATTGTCAAGGTAAAGCCCCCACCGCCACGGCAATAGACGGCACGCGGTCGAGACGATAATAAGCCTTATGGAGAGGCGATCCCGCGTCAACCGCACGTCCTGGCAAACGAGAGGAGAACACCATGGCCCGTCCCATTCAATTTGGTCTGTTTCAGCCCCAAATCGGCCTGCCGTTCCCGTTGCTCAAGGAACGGGCTCTGGCCTGCGAGGAGTACGGGTTTCACTCCATCTGGTTTACCGATCACATGTGGCCGCGCGGGATGACCCAGGTGGATTTCCTGGAGGGCTGGACGGTCATGTCGTCCATGGCCATGGTCACCACCACGCTCCGCGTCGGCGGTCTGGTGCTGTGCAACTCGTATCGCAACCCCGCCTTTCTGGCCAAGATGGCGGCCAGCCTGGATAACATCAGCGAAGGCCGGGTTGAAATCGGCCTGGGAGCCGGCTGGATGAATGAGGAGTATGAGGCCTACGGCTACCCCTTTCCGTCCGGCGGTACCCGAGCGGACCAGATGAGAGAAGGCGTCGTCATCATGAAGAAGATGTTTACCGAAGACGCCGCCTCGTATGCGGGCGAACATTACACCATCGCGGAGGCGCACTGTAACCCCAAACCAATTCAGAAGCCCTACCCGCCCATAACGATCGGAGCCATGGCCGAGCGCAAGGGACTCAAGATTGTGGCCGAACACGCCGACCGCTGGAACTGTCCGGCAGCCGCAGCCCATAAAATCGAGCAGAAGTGGGCAGTGATTACCGATCATTGCAAAACCATCGACCGCAACCCGGACGAGATTGAAATCTCCGAACAGACGCTGGTTGCCCTAGGCAAAGACAAAGCGGATTTTGACCGGAAATATCCGCTGGCTAAAAAGACCCTGGGTCGGCTGGCCAACCTCGATAGATGCGGCGTGTGTGGCGACCCGGACGGCGTCATTCAGGCATTGCAGGAGAAAAATAAAAAAGGCGTGACGCTGTTTACCATGATGTTCAGCGATATGGCGCAGGATGATTTTCTTGCCACGCTCAAGATTTTCGCTAACGAAGTCATGCCCGCCTTCCGGTAGGCCACCATGAATCAGCAGCCAAAATCCTTTGACGACGTCGAGATCGGCGACGAGATCGGACCGGTCTGGAAAACCCCGACCAAGGAGACGGTGCTCCGCTATGCGGATGCGGTCCAGATCAGCGGCCTCAAATTCTTCTTTCACCAGAAGGATGCCGAGCAGGCCGGGCTGACCAAGCCCATTATTCCAGGCCCTTTGAGCACCACGTATCTCTGTCAGATGCTCAAAGACTTTTTTGTGGGCTGGCGGCTGCGCAGCCTGAACACGACGTTTCGCACGCCCGTGCGCCACGGCGACACGATTGCGCTGTGGGGCATGATCACCGAGAAAAACGAGGAAGACGGCGTGCCGACCGTGTACTGCGATTTAGTTGTAGAGAACGAGCATGGCGAGCGCGCCATTACCGGCACCGCGGTGCTCGTTCCGTACACTTCGCAGCAATAGGTACGCTTCCTCGCTGGTCGCTATTTCATCTTGCGAATCACCGCCCGGGCGAAGGCGTCAATGGTTGTGCGGGCATCCGTCACCGGCTGGACCGCGACCTGTTTGATGCCGGCTTTCTTCATGGCCCGGACCGATTCCAGCACTTCTTCCTTGGTACCGGTCAGCGTGGTGGCCCGAATCATCTTCTCCGTGACCAGCGGCTCGTGCTCCTTCTTAAAGCCTTGCAGATAATCGGCGTAGAGCTTGAGGTGACGGGTCTCAATCGGACCCTCGGGCGCCCGGTAGGCGTTTTTGAAAGCCATCAGGTCGTCTCGTACATCAGCCGGCAGGTCCTTCGGGTTGGGACAGGAAAAAGCAAAAATATTACTGGAGGACGAGACAAACGGCCCAACGGCTTTCCGCACTTTTGAGGTTTCGAGTTTCTCGCCCTTATTGGTCAGATGGAAGGCAGTCATACATAGCGTGTAAATCCGCTTCGGGTTGCGTCCGGCGCGCTCGGCTCCGGTCCGGATGTGATTCATCACGAACTCAATCAGGCTGGGGCTGACGGCGCCAAACAGAATAATGCCGTCGGCAATTTCACCGGCCATCTCCAAGGTCTTGGGACCACTCGCCGCCACATAAATCGGCACTTTTTTCCTGATATTGATCCAGCCGCCCTTGGGGTTGAGGAACTTCACCATGCGGCGACGGTGGCCCTCCTGGTAGGGCGTGGTCTTGCCCGCCAACAGGTCGCGGCAGGTCTCGACGTGCTCGCGCATGTCTATCAGCCGGGCCGCGGGCATACCCAGAGTCCGCCGGGCCGTATTCCCCGTTCCGATCCCGAGGATGGTCCGGCCGGGCGCCAGTTCGTTGATGGACGCAATCGCACCGGCCGTGACCGGGGCAATACGCGAGGCCGGATTGGTCACCCCAGGCCCCAGCTTGATCTTTTTCGTATTCACCGCGCACAGAGCCAGTGACGCATAGACATCGCTGAACAACATCTGGGAATCATACAGCCAGGCATGCGTATAGCCGCGTTTTTCCGCCAGCATGACGTCTTTATAGACATGCACCCCACCAGGAAACACATAACCGTAGTCCATTCTTCATTCCTCCAGTACGATACTCACTTTCGATTACAGCTCTTGGGTCACAGTGCGCAGATCGGATTCAGCTTCAAGCGCCCGGACCGCCTCGCACACTTGGCTGGCGCGTGAGTCCGTCCAGACCGCGGTCGCGAGATCAGCGTATTTCGCTGTCAGCTCATCCCACGACAACGGATTTTCCGGGTCGCCTTTTGGGAAACGCACCAGGGCGGAGACTTCCTGTCCGGTATCCAGGGCGACGCGCGCCCAGGCCGGCCATTCCTTGGGATAGTTTTTTTCCAGTTCCAGGTCACGCTCATACCCGACCTTGGCCATGAGGGCACCAACTGCGGCATCTTCCAGCATGGCTTCGGAAAATTCATCCAGCCCGGCCCGCCGTTTGAGCAGCGCCACCGCAACGCCAAAGGGCAGGCTGAACTGGGCCTCAACCACATTCGCGGGACGATACTTGCGCTCGGCCGGCTCGCAGATCACCGGAATACCGGTTTCGAGCATACCGATGGTGACCCGCTCGACCTGCTCGGGTTGCACATCGTGTTCCCGTGCGAGGCTGAGCACCGCATCAATAGGGGCCTGGGTGTAGCGGCAGCAGGCGTGCGGTTTGACCGCGGTTTGCAGAATCTGAAAATCCTCGCCCAGACCCTCGCTGATTTTGCCTGGCTCGGGCCGCACCCCATACGCTTTGAGAAAACCGTCCCGTCCTTCGAGGATCGTGCCCGGACCGATGAATCCCTCTTTTGCCAGCAGGGCGGCATGAACGCCGCTGAACGCGGCCCAGCCCGGATGGAAGCGTTTTGTCCAGGCTCCCTCGGCCAGGAACTCCATCGACCCGGCGGACTGACTGCCGGCAATGCCGAGGGCGGATAGCAGTTGGGCTTCACTCAAACCCAGCAGCTTGGCCGCGCTGGCCGCAGCGCCAAAGGTGCCGCAGGTCGCCGTGGGGTGGAACCCGCGGCCGTAGTGCTCGGTCGGTTTAAGGGCCATGGCCAGCCGGGACGCGACCTCAAAGCCGACCACGCTAGCGGTAAGAAAATCCTTGCCGCTCGCACCCACCTGCTCTGCTACGGCGAGCGCCGCGGAAAAGACCGACACGCCCAGATGAATCGAGCCGGCCTGATGGGTGTCGTCCAGTTCCAGGCTGTGGGCGGACGTACCGTTGGCCAGGGCCGCATACGGGAAGTTCGCCTTCTCCGCCCGGCCCAGGACCGTTCCCCGTCCAGTCGGGGCCAAGATGTCCGCCAGGCGGTAGAGCGGCTGGCTGGAATCGGACAGCGAGCCGCGTACCGCAACGCCGAGATAGTCGAGAAAGAAATATTTGGCCCGATCAACCACCTCGACCGGCAGGCTGTCGTAATCGAGCCGGGTACAGAATGCAGCCAGATGTTGGGTCAGCGGAATTTCCATAGACTGCCCTCCCCCTCTCCCCTAGGGTCGGGGTGAGGATCGCTGGGAAAGAAACGCCCTTACAACTTCGGAATCACTTTTTCGCCAAAGGTACGTATGGCTTGCAGCGTATTCTCGTGCGACGGACCGCCCGGCTGCCGGAAGCGCATGATCAGATAATCCGGCTGAATCGCCTCTTTCCACATCTGGAGTTGCTCCAGGCAGTCCTCGGGCGAGCCCACAATCAGCCGCTCCTTGGAGGCTATGCCAAAGCTCAACTCTTCAGGCGTCTTGATGTCCTTGATGTGTTCGTCCTGGACATAGGCGTCATACTGAAAGTAGAAACGGTGGGTATACATGGTCGGCCCACTCGCGGCTTCGGCGTCGGCCATGCTGTCGGCCAGCACGGCATCGCGCATCAGGCAGATATACGGCTTGCGGCCCGCCTTTTCTGCGGCTTCCCGGTAACGGGTGGCATAGTCTTTAATGACCCCGAGACTCTGCACCGGGTCAGCGATCCAGCCATCCGCCAGCCGCCCTGCCCGGCGCAGCCCGACCGGCGTCCAGGACGCCATCCAGATCGGCGGACCGGACTGTTGACTCGGACCGGGCGTAATCAGGGTGTCCTGATAGTGAAAATGCTTGCCCTCAAAAGAGAAGCGATCCCCCGTCCAGCTTTTGCGGATAATATCGATGGCTTCTTCGGTCCGGGTGGCCCGCTCGGTGATCGGAATCTCGAACGCGTCGAAATCGTGCTGCTGATACCCCACGCCGAGACTCAAAACGAGACGCCCCTTGGTCGCCTGGTCAATCACGGCGCAGTCTTCCGCAACATGGACAGGATGGTGGAGCGGCATCAACAACACGCACGTGCCGACCTTTATGCGTTCGGTCTTCATCCCGACCAAGCCGGCCAGCAGCAACGGATTGGGCAGATAGCCGTCTTCCTGCTGGTGGTGTTCGGTCAGAAAGCAGCCGTCCCAGCCACTAGCCTCCGCGGCCTGGGCCTCGGCAACAATTTCATCAATCACCCGTCCCATATTCGTCCCGGACGGGGGGTCTTGAGTACAGGGGAGATAACCAACTGGCAGCATACGCGTTCTCCTTTTGGGTTCGTAGTAGAGGCTGCCTAGAAAAACAAAAAGTCTCTCACTTGTCTATCACCGGGGCTTAGAGCCGGAGGTCGAGTGAGGGTTTTCCAGTCGGGGATGTCAGCTTGCGCTCTGCTAAGCCCTCCACCAAGCTCACCAGCCGGAGGTCAGGTTAGCGAAGCGTAACCTGACATCTCCTCACAGCTACCAGTCACTTTTCACTCTCCCTGTGCCAGACTCAATTCCAGCAATTCGCGCAACACCTTTCCGCCACCCGACTCGTTCCAACCGTAAGCCGTCGCACGGTTCAGGAGGGTTCCAGGTCGTAGACGGGTATAGCCAGGGTGCGGGCGGTGGTGGTCATCCGGTGGTCGTAGCTGGCAAGCGAGACCAACTGCCCTTGGTTGCGCAGGTAGTCGCATGACGCCAGATGCAGGGCGTCGAGCGTACGAACAGACACGGGAAAAGCGTCCAGGGCGCGGGCGAGCACAACAGAGGTATCGAGGTAGATCACCGTTCGCTTCTATCGGCGTCCAATTCGCCAAGAAGAGTAGAGAGCGGCGCAACTCGTTCCGGAGTCGGAGGCTCCCCCGTGGCGGATTGCAGTTTTGTCAGGATATTGGCAAGCCGACCCGAGAGAAGGTCAAGGTGCTGGACCGCGTCGGGGTAGTTGACGGACCACGCGTCTACCCCTTTGACGGGTAGCCCGCTGGCTTTTACCACCCTAGTGGTGAAACTATCGGCTCCAAATTGATCCGCCCATTGCTTAAGGACGGTGCTCAATGCGGGCGGCGGAGGCGGCTCTTCGTCAAGTATTGCGACTCCGAAAGAGAAATCTCGGGTTTTCATCCACCCGTTGTCTGTGGTTGACGGCGGGTAGAGCCAAGCGACGGAGACTGGGGTTTCCCCAAAGCGAGCATCGCATGCGGATGCTCACACCACTCGGTCCCCAGTGAAAAGCGGCGCCAGAATCTCGGGCTACGTCTAAAAGGCGTCGCGCGGCATGACGTTCTTCTGCGACGGTGAAATTATCTAGGAACGTCTCTCGCGTCCATTTTCGGTTTCGGTTGTAGATACGCTCGTCCATACCGTGCTCCCTCCAGACGGGTACGGATAGAATGGCGGACTAGCTTCACTGACGCTCAGCCAACGAGTCTGCTCCGTCTTATAACGGGCCAAGTGTCAAGTCATCAAGTTAAGTGTCAGTAGTTCGCGCAACGCCTCATCGTCGGAAATATCAGCAGGCCATCCATAAGCCTCCGCCACAGCAGCATCAAGGGCGGCCTGTGCGTCGGCCAGCCATTGCGGACGGGTGTTGTAGAGATTGGTCAGGGTGCGTTTCTTGAGTGCTTTCGCGGCATCCTCGTCGCGGGGCACCGGGCGCTTGGGATAGCCGGGCACCGGCTCGTCTACCCACTCCACCCATTCAGGTGGGTTGAGCCAGCGATCTCGCAGTTCGACCAGCCACCGAGCAGCCTCAGCAATGGCAACGGCGCGGGGGTCATTGGCGTAATCGGATGCGGGGATATCGGGTGTCAGACCTTCGGGAAATGGAAATGTCTCGAAGGTGGTGGTCAGCGTGTAGCGCGGATCGTTACCCTTGCCAAGCCACGTACCAAGTCGGAGCGACCATATTTCGTGAAACCGGCTGTGCAGGATGCCGAAGGTTGTGTCATCGTCTCGGGCGATGACGATCAATTGATGGTCGGGACAGATACGCGCGTCATACCACACGAACAGACGATGCTTAGCAACAGTCGGTGTAGCAATGTAGCGCGCTAAGCCGTCCAGCGCTCGCCACATACCCTGCCTCGGCTCAACATGCCGCCACCAATAGACGCGATAGGCTTCGCGGCGGTTCCGCTGCCGCATGGGGTACACGTGTTCCTTCACATGTCGAAACGGTTCCTCATAGAGTGCCACCTCCCCTTCCGACGTGCTCCAACCGAAATCGATAATCCACTTGCCTGTCGGACGACGAGTCAGGCCCATACCATTGATCCAAGGTTTCAATACGTCTGCGTTTGTCCGTCCATTCGGGTTCGAGGGAAGGTGCAACCAGTCTCGCGCTAAATCGCCCGAGATGTCGAAGGAACCTCCCTTCGTGTCGCCCATGAAGGCAACACCAACATTCTCAGAAAGACGCTCCGCTTCGGTCAGATCAAGGCCCGCGCCACCGCTCTTCGCCGTCAAGTCGGCGTGGATCTCGTCCACGGGACAGCCGTCGAGCCTCGCTTCCAACACTAGTTCTCCGTCCAGATGCGAGAAACAGACCAGGGAAACACGCACGGCAGCACCGTCTACGACCCACGGTTCATCACTCCACGCCTCGAAGATTGGATGTGCGTTGGTCGCGGTCCGTAACGCTTTTCGGTTCGCACCGCCGCGAATGGAATTGGTCGCGACAAGCCCAGCCCGTTTCGCCTTGCCCGATTTTATGTGTTCACCGGCCTTTACGAACCAGTAGGTAACAAGATCGGCTTCCGCAGGTACGCGACCCTTGTATGTCGAGAACACTTTCGAGACATAGTCTTCGCCAAGACTTGCGATCAAGAGCTTGCCACCAAGAAACGGCGGATTACCAATCACCACATCAGCCTCCGGCCACTCGGGTTCACCACCCTCCGGTGTCAGAATGGCGTCCCGGCACTCAATGGTGTCGAGCGGTTTGAGAATCGGGTCGCGGGACTCGTTGAAACCGTTGTGCCGCATCCACTGGATTTCACCAATCCAGACCGAGACGCGTGCCAACTCCGCAGCGTAGGCGTTAATCTCAATGCCCCTGACATTGGCCGGACCAATGACGGGGAATTCTCTCTCTAAGCCCAGCGCTTCGGCCTCCAACTGCACCCGATGCTCCAGGTCCTTGAGGGCATGCAGCGCCAGATAGAGGAAGTTGCCTGACCCGCAGGCAGGATCGAGCACCATAAAGGCGCGCAGCCGCTCAAGGAACTTGCCTAACAAGCGCTCGGCTTCGGCCCGGCGGCGCGTACGCGTGGCTGGAGATTTGGCAGTTTCCGCTCTTTCCAGAACAGCAGCGACCTCAGCCTTGGCCGTCTCCCACTCGGTCAACCAAGGACGAATCACCACCGGCTCGACGATCAGCATGATCTTGTCCCGGTCGGTGTAATGCGCACCCAGTTGCGAGCGCTTGTCCGGGTCAAGCCCGCGCTCGAACAGCGTACCGAGAATTGAGGGATCAATCTCCGACCAGTCGAGTGCCGCAGCCGCCAGCACGGTACCAATGTCAGCCTTCTCCAACGGCAGGGCCGTGCCGCCGTCGAACAGTCCACCGTTGAACCACGCTACCGGCTCGAAGCCGACCCGGCCGCCTGTGGACATAGACCCGAATAGATCACGGGCGAGCTCAGCAAACTCCTCGGGCTGCTGCCGAGCGTGTTCCAGCATCCGCGTGAACATATTGTTCGGCAGAAGACCCACGTCTTCGGCGAACATGCAGAACACCAGTCGGTTGACGAAATGCGCTACGATGTGACTCTCGTGGCCGCGTTCTCGTAATGCCTGGGCCAGGGCGGCAAAAGTGGTAGCCGCGCGTTCGGTGACGGCCTGCCGAGTTTCACCGGGCCGGAGCCGTTCGGGCTCGGACATCGCCCACTTGAGCATGTTGCGCGTGGCTGCGTCCGCAAGATCGTCCAGCGTAAACTCGTGAGTCTCGCTGACAGTGTTGGTCCAGTTGGTGCGGATGCGGAACCGCGCCATGTCTGAGACGATCAACAGTGGCGGGTTCTCCAACGCCAAGGCATACTGCCGTAACTGGTTGAAGGCCGCGTCCAGGTCCTTGTGTTTGCCTTTGTACTCCCAGGCAAAGTGATGGCGCTTCCACACGTCGGCCCAGCCCTTGCCGCCGGTGTCTTTACGCGCGCCGCGCTCAAAACAGTAACGGTCGCCGGTGGGGTCGGCTGCGGCAGGTGTGGGTTCGCCCAGCAGCCGACACAAGTCAATGAAATGTTCTTGCGACGCCGAGCGTTCCTTCAACTCTGAGGCGCGCCACTTGGTGATAAACTGGCTTGGCGTCATGGCCTCATCTACGGTGGTTTCCTACTGACGCGCCTCGGCAATATGTTGCCGCGCGGAGGCCAGCGCTTTTTCGTCCACGATACCCGCTACCGCCTCAAGCAGAGCATCAACCAAACCGTCATCGCCCCCAACACGAAGCAGGGCTTTGTAGTGAAATGCGATTTGGGGTGCCCCCTGGGCAATCAGCGCACCAAGCACAATGGCCTCGCGTTCGATCAGGAGCAGCCCGTCTCGACCAAAGACCCGACCGAAGTCGTCATAGCGTACCCATTCGGCCAGTTCGGGACTGATCTGACTAAGCTGCTGGATAAGCTTTTTGTTCTCCTCGCTGCCGCCGGTGAGCTGCTCTTGAATCTGCATCCCGCGTTCTCCCCAGATGGTTGGAGCATACTCCGGCCAGGGTTCGGTCGGCTGCGGACTCTTCCCCTGGGAACGTTGGCTGATGTAGTCGGGATACACCTGCTGAAAGCGTATCAGCGTACTCAGGGTTCGCGGATAGCCGATATAGGGCAGCAGGTTTAAGACGGCCTCGTACATCTGGAGTTCGCTGAGTCCGGCATCCTTACCCTCGCCGAAAAGTTGCTCGGCGGTGTCGAACCGACCCGAGGCACCGGCGGCGGATATCTTACACAGCGCGACCAGAGTGGTCTGGTTGTAGGCCGCGTTTTGGGCGTGAGCGGCCAGCGGCAGCAGGGCCACGGTGCAGACGAGTACGATTGTCAGCTTCCTGCTCGTCTTCCAAAGACCCGTCATTTTTTTCCGCTTCTGCATACGTTCTCCTTGTCATCAGCTACTCGTCCGTATTCTCAACAAGGATACCCTGGTCCTTTAATTCCTGGATTTGCTCGGCCGTGTAGCCGCACAGGCTGCCCAGCAACTCGTCCGTATGCTGGCCGAGGCGTGACGCCGGCCCGGGGATGCGCGGTGGGGTCTTGGAAAATTTGTGGGGGGATTGGAGCAGCTTCAGCTCGCCGTAGTCGGGGTTGGGCATGGTTTCGACCATGCGTTTACTTAAATGCGGGTCTTCCGCGAATTGGCCGATGGACAGAATCGGGGCAACCGGCAGGCGGAGTTCGTCGGCCATAATCCGAATCGCCTCTTCGTCGCTCGATAGCGATTGCAGCCACTCTTCGATAATGACGCGCAGGGCGTCCGCGTTCTGAATGCGCCAGCGGTTGGTCTTGAACTCGGGCGAGGTCAGTAACTCCTCGTGTCCCATGCGTTTAACCAGGGTCACCCAGTGGGCCTCGGTAATCAGTCCAATGGCGATGTAGCCGTCTTTGGATTTGAACGCGCCGTAGGGGAACGCCCCGGCCCGCTGCGAGCCGCCGCGCTGCGGGTCAACCGCGCCGTCGGTCACGCTATAGGCCGCCAGCGCCCAGTCGTGCGAGTTATAGGTGCAGTCCACCAGGGCTAGGTCGATATGCTGACCCTCGCCCGTGCGCTGACGATGAAACAGGGCCGCCATGATTGCGCCAAAGGCGTTGAGCGCAGTCATGTGATCGCCGATGGCCGAGGCCGGATAGGCCGGATAGCCGTCCGGCTCGCCGACCAGATGCAGCAATCCGCCGGCCGCCAGGGCGACCAGGTCGTTACCGATGCGGCGGGAGTACGGTCCGGTCTGCCCATAGGTCGAGACCGAGCACATGACAAGACTCGGGTTGACGGCGGACAGGCTGTCGTAGGTCAGGCCGTAGCGCTCCATGATGCCGGGCGTGAAGTTCTCGAACAGTACGTCGCAGTGCTGGACCAAATCTTTAATGACAGCTTGGCCGGCCGGGGTTTTGACATCCACGCACAGGCTCTTCTTGCCCCGGTTGTGCATGATGAAATAGCTTGGCGTGGCGCCATCCTTACCGTCCTTGGGCACGATGCGGATATGCCGGCTGTGTTCGCCCTTGGGTGGGAGTTCAACCTTGATGACCTCCGCCCCCAGGTCCACCATCAGCCGCGTGGCCTGCGGTCCGGCCAGCCATTGGGTCAGATCAAGAATACGGACCCCTTCAAGAATCTGCTTCTGTTCAGCCATGTCACACTCCCTTAGATAGCCTTGCCGGCCACAAACCCACCGTCGATGGGAATTGTTGCGCCGGTCATGAAGTCGGCGTCCTCAGACGCCAGGAACAGCATCAGCTTGGCGATTTCTTCGGGCTGAGCCCAGCGGCCGGCCGGATGCGCCTTTTTGAGCGAGGCTACGATATCCGGCTTGTCAAAATAGCCCGCGGTCATAGCGGTCTCGACCACGCCTGGGGCAATGGCGTTGACCTGAATATGCTTATCGGCCAGCTCCATGCCCATTTCCTTGGTCAGGCCGACCACCCCATGCTTGGAGGCCACATAGGCCGCCCGGTTCGGCACGCCCATGAGACCAGCGACCGACGACAGGTTAATAATCTTTCCGCTTTTATTCTGCGCAATCAGGTGCTGGGCAACGGCTTGACTGCACAAAAACGTCCCAGTCAGGTTTGTGCCGATGACCTTCGTCCATTCTTCGGCGGGCAATTCCAGGAAGGGTACGATCTCGCGCACCCCCGCACTGTTTATCAGCACATCGAGTGAGCCGAGTCCAGCCACGGCCTGCTCGACCATAGCCTGCACCGAATCCGGTTGGGTGACATCGACTTGGAGGGCCACGGCCGGCCAGCCTAGTTCCTCAACCGCGTCGGCAGTTACCTGGGCCGCTTCAAGCCGGAGGTCCGCTGCGGCAATAGCAGCGCCTTCCGTGGCAAAGGCCAGGCTTGCTGCCTGCCCGATTCCGCTCCCCGCGCCGGTGATCAGGACACCCCTATTTTCAAATCGCATAAATGCCTCCTGTTGGCCTTCCTATATCCTAAATACGCTTGCTTTTTTAGCCTGTCGGGTACTGGTGGCACGGAATTGTATGACAGTGTCATACACGCTATGATCGTGAGTATCTATTCCACGAGGGGATGTCATATGCGAGTCAATGCGAGATTAGACGACGAGCGGGCGGAGAAGCTGCGGCAACTCCAATCGCTGACACGGCTCAACACAAGCGAGATCATCAAACGTGCCATCGACCTCTTGCACTGCCAACAAGCCGGGCGGTCCCGCGACAAGCTCGACGCCTTGTTGAGCAGCGATTTCGTGGGCTGCGCCGAAGGTCCCGAAGATTTAGCAAGTCAATACAAGCACTACCTCATACGTGACCTGGAGGAAAAGCATGGTATTGGCTGACACTGGCTATTGGCTGGCGTTGGCAAATAGCCGAGACCGCTGGTACGAAGCCGCGCTTGAGGCCAGTCGTGGCCTTGACGAAACCCTCGTCGTCACTTGGCCGGTGGTAACGGAAACCTGCCACCTTATGCTTTCGCGATTGGGAGTACGCGCGGAATTACGCTTCGTCGAGCAAGTGTGGAAAAATGTAGACATCCACACGATCAGGCAGGAACATCTCGGCGCTATCCACGCATTGATGGAGCGCTACGCGAATCTACCTATGGATCTGGCGGACGCCTCGCTTGTGGTGGCGGCGACCGAACTCGGAGAAGGCCGGATTCTTTCCACAGATCAGCGCGATTTCGAGACGTATCGATGGAAGGATACGCAACCGTTTCACAACCTGCTGCGCCCCTTCGCTACATAAGTTCACCCCAGCCAACCGACCTACTCGACGCGCATCACCACAAGGGGCGGGGCATGCCCTCCCCTACTCCCGAAAGCTCGGCATGATCTCCTTGGCAAACAACTCCAGCGAGCGGGTCGATTTCTTGGGGTCCATGCCGGCCAGTTGCGTGCTCATAATGAAATGCGTGCATTGGAATTCGTTTTTGAAGCGTTCCATTTTTCGGGCGACCTGGTCCGGCGTACCGATCATCACCGCCTCACCAAAAGCCGAGTGGCGGAGTTCCCCTGGCTTGGTGTAGGTCCACACGTCCTTATCCCCAGGCGCATCATTCGCCTCAGCCAGAATGTGGCCGTAGAACTCCATCATGCTGAACAGATGTTCCTGGCAGTCCTCCCAGGCTTGGTCTTCGGTTTCAGCCAGATACACCAGACGCAGTTGCGCGATGTTGAAATCGTCCGGGTTGCGGCCACATTTTTTGAGCTCATCGACATACCACGCCGCCGGGTCGGGTCCGATGGTTGCCATGAGATGGCAACCCAGCCGGGCCGCGCTGCGGGTGGCTTTCTCGGCCCGCGCGCCGATCCACAGTGGCATGGGATTCTGTACCGGCTTGGGGCTCAGGGTCAGGTCTTTCACCTGAGTAAAACGCCCATCAAACGTGACTGTGTCCTCGGTCCAGACTTTTTGAATCAACTCAACGCCCTCGCGCAAACGCGCCGAACGCTCCTTGCGCGGCATGCACAGGGCGTCAAACTCCATATACGAATAGCCCTGTCCGACACCCAGGTCGAAGCGGCCGTTTGACCAGATATCGACACAGGTGGCGTCTTCCGCCACCCGGATCGGATGCTGGAACGGCAGCAGCAGAATAAACGTCCCGATCCGAATCGTGCTGGTTCGGGTGGCAATCGCCGTCGCGGTCGGCAGCAGCGACGGATTATAGCCATCCTCGGTAAAGTGGTGCTCGGTCAGCCAGACGTGATCGTAGCCGAGCTCCTCGGCCCGGACGGTTTGGTCCAAGATCGCGTTATACAGCTCGGGAAACGGCCGCGCCCAAGGTTCCGGGTTCCGAAAATCTTCCATAAAACCAAATTGCATAGGATCGTCCTCCTCTCTATTGACGAGTTGATACACTCAGAACGCTGTCCGTTTCCCCAACCTCTAATCCCCAACCTCCGGCCTTCTCTCCCCCACCCGCGTGGCCTGCTCAAACGCATGGGCCAACTGAAGCACGCCCAGTTCGTTCTGGTGTCGGCCAACGATCTGTACGCCAACGGGCAGACCCTCTGGGGTGAAGCCGCACGGCACCGAGATAGCCGGCAGGCCGGTGACGCTGATGTAGTAACACGAACGCATCCAGTCCAAATACGTCTCCATCTGTACGCCGTTAATCTCACGCACATAGCGCTGTTTGACATCAAACGGCGGCACCTGAGAGACGGGCAGAATCAGGAACTCGTACTGTTCCATGAACTCACGCACCCGATGATAGAGCAAGGTACGCTTTTTCTCGGCCCGTCCGATTTGCGGGCCGGTGAGTTTTGTCCCTTCTTCGATATTCCAGATGACCGTGTCTTTCATTTTATCCCGGTGTTCGGGCAGTAGCTCGCCCAAAGACAGGTCGAAATACCACGCCCGCCAGACGCGAAAGACTTCGTCGGCATCCTGGAAGTCGGGGGTCGCCTCCTCAATGACGCAGCCCAGGTCAGTAAATACGCTACGCCGGCTTTCGAGCACCGCGGTCACACGGGCATCGACCGGCAGGCCGCCCAGCGTCGGACTCCAGGCAATCGGGGTATCCGCAAAGGAACGCTCAAGCGGCTGAAGGAACTGCTCGCCCGATTCGGTATTGGCAATCGGCACCCGGGGATCAGGCCCGGCCATGACGCTCAGCAACAGCGCCACATCCTGCACGGTACGGGCCATCGGACCCTCGACGGCAAACGGAAACCAGCCGACCCGATGCGGCCAAGTGGGCACGCGACCGGGCGAGGGTCGGAACCCCACCACATTGCAAAAACTGGCCGGATTACGCAGCGAGCCGCCCAGGTCGCTGCCATCGGCAATCGGCAACATCCCGGTCGCCAGCGACACCGCGGCCCCACCGCTGCTACCGCCACAGGTTGTGGAGAGATCGTACGGGTTGAGCGTTTCGCCAAACACTTCGTTATACGTCTGTGAGCCGGCCCCGAACTCGGGCGTATTCGTCTTGCCGATGGCAATCGCGCCAGCCGAACGCAGACGTTCGACAATAATCTCGTCCTGGTCGGGAACAAAGTCGGCAAAGATCGGCGAGCCGAGCGTGGTGCGTACGCCTTTGGTCAAGACCAAATCCTTGTGGGCAATGGGCAAGCCGTGCAGCGGACCGACCTCCTGGCCTCGCCCGAGCGCTTCATCGGCCGCGGTCGCCCGCTCCAGGCCACGCTCGGCCAACAGGGTCACAATCGCGTTCACTTGCGGATTGACGCGATCGATCCGGGCCAGATGCGCTTCCATGACTTCCCGGCACGACACCTCGCGGGTGCGTACACGCCGAGCCAGTTCGGTTGCGCTGAGAAAGCAAAGTTCGGCAGCAGACATACTCCCTCCCTTGGACGAGCCCGTCCTTCCGGTTCGTTCGAGCAGCCTAGCGTCAGTACCGTCAAAGGACAACGGCGCTTGAAAGGCGCACCAATATGCAGTCCAATATGCATACCCTCAACCGCGAAACGGGAGGACAGTATGAGCCGGCCTTTTCCTGACGATCCATTTCTCCAGGGGAATTATGCCCCCTGGCCCATGGAGGGAGAGATTCACGACCTGGTCGTCACGGGCGACATCCCAGCCGAGTTGAACGGCACCCTGTACCGGAACGGCTCAAACCCGCAGTTTGCACCACGCGGACAGTATCACTGGTTTGACGGGGACGGCATGATCCATGCGTTTACCCTGAGTGCAGGCAAGGCACATTATCGGAATCGCTGGGTCCGGACGGAACGTTTCAAGCTTGAACGCCAGCACGGAGAAGCGCTCTTTGCCGGTCTCAGCGACCTGAGCAATACGGACGAGCGCGCCCAGGGGGTTTTCCCGAATGCCGCCAATACGAATATCATCTTCCACGCCGGGCGACTGCTCGCCCTGTGGGAAGGTGGCCCGCCCTATGAGCTTGAGCCATCAACCCTCGACACCATTGGCGTGTACGATTTTAACGGCAAGCTCCAAGGAGCCATGACCGCTCATCCCAAGGTCGATCCGGAAACGGGTGAACTCCTCTTTTTTGGCTACGGGCCGTTCCCGCCCTATCTGCGCTACACAGTCGTCTCTGCGGACGGTGATATGACGCGGAACGAAGAGATTCCCCTGCCGGTGCCGACCATGATGCACGATTTCATTGTCACCCGAGAGCACGTCATCTTCATGGTTTTTCCGGCGACTCTGCGCCCGGAAAATCTGGCCTCCGGCTCTCCCGTACGCTGGGAGCCGGAACTCGGAACACGCATCGGGGTCATGCCACGCAACGGAGGGAGCGAGGATATCGTCTGGTTTGAGACCGATCCCTGCTTTGTGTTTCACGCCATGAATGCCTATACCCAAGACAACACGGTCAGCGCTGATGTGTGCCAGTTCCGCCTGTTGCCCCTGTTCCAGGTTGACGGAGAAGACCTGGAGACCAACATCCCGGTCTTCACCCGCTGGTCGCTGGACCTGACGACCCGCTCAATCACCCAGGCACAACAGGACGACCGTCTCAGCGAGTTTCCCCGACTGGACGAACGCTACGCGGGCCTACCCTATCGAAGGGGATATGCGGCAGGCCGAGAGGGTATTGTCCCTCCCTCGGAAGGTCTTTTTAATACGGTTATTGGATATGACCACGCGAACGGCCAGTCCCAGACTCATGCGTTTGGCCCGGACAGTTATTCTTCAGAGCCGATTTTTGTCCCACGCTCCGCGCGGTCAGCCGAAGGCGAAGGCTTTCTGCTCGTGGGAGTGTACCGCAAAGGGGAAAATCGGAGTGACTTGGTCATTCTCGACGCCGAAAATATCGCGCACGGGCCACTGGCCACCGTTCACCTCCCCCATCGGGTGCCGTATGGCTTTCACGGCAATTGGGTTGAGGGGTTATCGGTGGAGTAGCGCTCCCGGCAGACTGATATCGACAACCATTTGCATTAAGGGCGACCCTTCTCTCGGGCGGCACGGAGCCTTGCCGCGTTCACGGATGGCATTTTGGTTCGTAATGCGAGCAAGGCCTCAATCGCTTGAGAACGTGGCTGAAGATGCCGCTGTTCTTCAATGGCATTCTGGTTCTTTTTTGCAAAGGTCTTGTTGGGCGTCGGCATAGAGGTATGACTCCTGAAGGGGAAAGACCACGACTTGACCCGCCTTCACGAAAGCCGTCATGTATAGAGTGTGGTAACTCACAAAGCAGTCTGCTGGCGGGCCATCCCACTCATATTATTCGTCATTGTCCCATCTGTACATGCCTACCGGGAAATCACGGTTGAGGACGGCGGTAGCATCAGCGGACAGGTCGTATTCGACGGTACAGTACCACCACCAGTCGCCCTACCCGTTCACAAGAACAGAGCGGTCTGTGGGGAAAGCGTACCGGATGAGAGTCTGTTGCTCGATGCTCACGGAGGACTTAAGAATGTCGTTGTCATCCTGGACGGCATTCAGACCGGGAAAGGTCACTCCACCCTTCCGGCACTGCTGGACAATAAAAACTGCGCCTTTGTCCCGCGCGTCCAAACCATGACCGTCGGGCAACCGCTCGCGCTGCGGAACAGCGACTTCATCCTGCATAATGTCCATGCCCGCCGAAATGGCCACAAGACCATATTCAACCTAGGTCTGCCGTACTGGTCCGAGAAAACCTATCGTTTTACGCAACCGGGTCATGTGCTGATCGATTGTGATGTGCTGCATACCTGGATGCAGGCGCATATTATTATCACCGACCACCCCTATACCGCGGTAACGGACGCCACTGGCCGGTTCGACATCAGCCGCATCCCTGCGGGAGAGTATGATCTGCGCCTGTGGCACGAGCGGCTGGGAGAACAGACTCAACCAGTGTCCGTTCGAATAGCCCAGGAGACTCGCGTCCGGCTTACCTATACAGCCAGGGCGCAAAAGGATAAGGGACACTGAGCTTGCAGAGGAGAAAATCCATGTCAAACAATCCGGTTCACTATGAACTGAACGAGGAGGTTGCCATTCTGCGTCTTGACGACGGGAAGGCCAACGCGGTCAACCACGCGCTGATCCAAGGCGTGAACGACGCTTTGGACAAAGCCGCTCAGGAAGCCAAAGCGGTCGTCTTAACGGGCCGGCCCGGTCGCTTTTCCGCGGGATTCGATCTCACCGTCCTCCAGTCCGGGCCAGAGGCCGGCCGCACACTCGTGACTGCCGGTGCACGCATGCTGCTCAAGCTGTTTACCCATCCCCAACCGGTTGTTGCCGCCAGCACGGGCCACGCCATTGCCGCCGGCGGCTTTATGTTACTCGCCAGCGATACCCGTTTGGGTGTCCAGGGCGATTTCAAAATTGGACTCAATGAAGTCGCCATTGGAATGACGCTGCCGGAGTTTGGCCTGATGTTCGCGCGCGAACGGCTGTCCAAGCGTCACTTTACTAACGCGGTGATCCAGGCCCGCTTGTACAGCCCGACCGAGGCCGTCGATGTCGGTTTCTTGGATCGGGTGTGCACGGCTGACACCCTGGTAGACGAAGCGCTCAACGAGGCCCGTCGCCTCGCGACGCTCGACCTGCCGTCCTACGGCCGCACCAAGGGACGCGCCCGGAACGCGCTGGCCGAGCAGATACGCAGCGGTTTGGACGAAGATATCGCCCGCTTAATGGCCTAGCGGCGGTTTGAGAATCGCCCCTACTTCGACAGCTGATCTGTCGCGTGACCGTTCAGCCCTGTTTCGACTGCCCCCTCCGACAGAACCGTGGCGGCGGTCTCTTCGACCACGGTTCCCTTGAAAAAGTCCGGGTTGGCCTCGCCCCAGAAACGGATCGGATTGGTACACATAAAGTCACGAAAACCGGTGTCGCTGACCAGACCCTTTTCAACCAGCTCATAGGCTTCGGGTACCACGTGGCTCATGTTCGCCACGTCAAAGTGGCCAATATCCGAGCCGAAGAGTGCGTTGAGCTGTGCACCAAACGGGTTGCACTGCCGATTGAAGGCCCAGGCGTTCATCTTGTCGTCCGACTCACAGCCAAAATAGAAATTCTTGACAAACAGGTCGCGAATATCCGACGCCTGGGTGATCTCACAGGCCGAAAAGTCGTCCAGATTATCGATGCCACCGACAGCGGTCGCACCCGATGTGCTCAGTACGGTGTCCAGGGCCGCGTCGCCCTGCGTGAACGTCTCGGCCATGTCCGTACTGCCGTATTGCCGCACCAATTCGCCCAGCAGCTTCTGATCGAGATTGGCCGGATCAACCTCTGCCAGCGCCTCGATATTGCGTTTCTCCCAGTGTTCGATCAGGTCGGCGTATAACTGACACGCCCAACCAACTCCCCCTTCCAAAAAGGCGAACTTGAGCGTGGGGAAACGCCGGGTCACGCCACCGAGAAAAAGGGCTTTGCAGACAGCTTCGTTTGCCGCGGCAAAATGGCCAATATGGTTATACACAAAATTGGAGGGTGAAATCCGTAGCGCATATCCGCGCGAGCCAGTATGAAACGTCGGCGACAGGCCCCGTTCAACACACATCTCCCAGACCGGGTCGTAGTCGTATTCGCTATCCAGGCCCAGTACGTCACGCCACGTCAGCAGCTCTTCCGTGCCTGGATAGTGTTCGACCGCGGCGGGAATGGGCCGCTTGATCATGCTGCCCAGCATAATCACCTTCATGCCGAGCTGCGCGGTCACATAGTCGATTTCTTCCAGGGCCTCCTCGGGCGTATTCATCGGAATCACCGCCGTTGGAGTCATGCGGTCGGCGTAGGCTTGAAAATAGTCCGCGCTGAAAATATTGAACGCCCGGCAGGCGGCTTTCCGCAGTTCGGTATCGCTACCGCGGGTCAGCCCCAGACCCGCGGTGGGATACAGGATGGTAAAGTCTATGCCGAACTCGTCCAGGCGTTCATACAGCAACTGGGGCATCATGGCCGTTGCCCGGTCGCGCGTATTTTTGGTTGGAATCCCCCAAAAAGCTTGCTGCGCGGTCCGCTGGCGGCGCCGTTCGGCCACCGACAGGCTTAAATGTTCTTGGACCAGGGTGGTGAACATCGAGAAACCTTCGACCGCCTTGGTGCCGCCGATCTTTCTCAGCTGTTCGCGCACCAGCGGCCCAAACTCCAGCCAGTGTCCGTCCGCGTCTATAACCGGATGCTGCAACCGGGCGCGTATGCCCGCTCCATTCGTCTGGCCATTACTGCTCATAAAAAACCTCCCCGAGAGAGATACCGCCCTCCGACGGTTGATTCTTTTCTAGAAAAAGTAGGCCGAGTATAGGAAGTCAGACGGACATTTACAATGCTGTGCCTGTCAGGGCTTCGTTCATCGTAGGGTCAGTTGCCCTCTTACTCTCACCCCAGCCCCTAATCCCCAGTCCCTATCTATGCATGAACCGGCGTAAGCCCATCCAGCAACGCCTTCGCCGCCCGCAGGTCGGGCGTATCGAATCCCTCGGTAAACCATCCGTAGATATTTGACAGGAGTCGATAAGCGTCGTCCGGCTTTCCGTGCGCTTGCCAGAATGCGGCCAGGCGGGTTGCGCTGCGGAGTTCCAGGGATCTTGCCTGCTGACTGCGGGCGATCTGGAGAGCATCCTCAAAACAGGCTGTGATTTCCTTGCTGTTGTGATCCGTACCGTCTTGGGCCGCGAGTAATAATTCTCCCCGGGTGCGCAGCAGTTCGGCCTGCCACCATTTTTCGTTACTCTTGTCCAGCTCGGCTTCCGCCTGGGACAATACGGCCAAGCCATCCTCAACGCGACCGAGTTTGCCATAGGCCTCTACCAAAGGTAGAGACACCTGACCGAGTTGCCGAATACCGGACTCCTGCCAGATGCGCTGGCCCTCCAGCATATCGGCAATCCCCTCTTCCACCTGGCCCTGTTCTGCTAGGGCCCACCCGCGCAAATAGGTCCCGGCGGCGTGAAAATAGGGGAAGCCCTGCTCACTCGCCAACGCGACCACACCCTCTGCCTGGGTTTGGGCCAGCGCCCCTTCTCGTCGAAAGCGATGGACTGCAGTTCCAAAATGCAGGGCAAAGACCAGACTGTAGGGATGTGAAATCTCACGCGCGAGCGCAATAGCCTCCCGGCTGCGCTGGAGGGCTTGATCGGGATAGCCAAGATGCCACAGCATCCAGGCCAGAAAGGCCAGACTAGCAACACCGGGATCCTGGCCTATCACGCCCTGCGCATTCTCCGGGCCGTGGACACTCGGGTCATACATGTCCACGGCACGTTCCAGATGCGCTCTGGCGTCGGCAAACGCTCCGAGCCGAAAGGCAGTCAATCCAAGCGCCTGCTGGGCGGGCAGGAATTGATCGGAGTCCGGCATGCACTCGGACAGACGCTGGAGCTTTTCGGTCATTTCCCCTGCCGCAGCATACTCTCCGCGCACCAGATGAAACCGCCATAAACCAAAAAGTACGGGGAACTTCTGCGGCAGGTCTCCGATCCCGCGCGCCAATTCGCGAGCACGTGTATACACGCGCTCCACTTCGGGCGCGGCATAGCCCTTGGTCGCCATCAGGCAGGAGCCGAGTGAGATGAGTAGAGTTAGCTCTTGCTG
>JAJDTY010000053.1 GCA_022826945.1 Candidatus Binatia bacterium | reverse complement strand
CGTGTCGCCATGCCCGGCCTGTTCGGCTTCCGCCACCACCGCCGTGCCATTTTCTTGGTTGAAATCCGCAATCACCACCCGCGCACCTTCGTCCAGAAAACGCAGGACGGTCGAGCGCCCCATACCGCTGGCCCCGCCGGTATGCCGCGTCTCATGCAAACCACGAACGAGTATGAAAAGACCTTTGTGAGTGGCGAAGTCGTACAAGAGAACGGCACAGACACCGGCGCTCGGCCGGGGCGTATCGTGCGCAGCGCCGCCACCGGTATGCCTGCAATCACAAGCACTCAGGTAAGGCTCGTTATGGGTTACAGCTCCAAGGGCATTTTGAAGTAGGTATGCATGATCCGGTCGCGGTGTTCCAATAATATGGGATCGACTGCGGCGGTGACCTCGGCAGGCGTGTTCTCGAACATGGGCCGAATGGACAGGTCGAGCAAAATGTCTTCGGGCGATTGGAGGACAACGAAGTTGCTGAACGCGGCCCAGTAAAAATCGGCGGCCGTCACGGCTTGGCCGATAATGTAATCGCTCCCGCGGGTTTTTTGCGCTTTGAGTGTCGCGGCAAGTTCTGTCATGAAGGCGATGACTCGCGGATTGGCCAGTTTCGCGTCCACATCGCGGTAGCCATATTTCAAACCGAATGCGGATGGCCCGGTTGCGTCGTCAGCCGGACGCATCATGTCGAGCCGTCGGTTCCAGCCGAAACCAAGCTCGCCGCAAATCTCGTGGCCGATGCCGAACAACTGAATGCGCTCGGCTGCGTTTTCCGGCACGAGCGGCTTTTCCGGCGCGAGCCGTTCGAGCAAAAGCAAAATATCATCCCAACGGTTGATGGGTTTTTCATCGTTCCAGGCAACCACCGGCCCGCTGTTCGTCCCCGACCACGCCAGCAGCTCCGGGTTTTCCTGCATCGGTTTTTGCGGCCCGAGCGTAAAGTCCAGGGATTTGTACTCCATCATCGCCTTCACGGCGACGCCCCAGGCACTGGGCATCCCTTGCACTAAAATAAGACGGAGGCCATCCGCGTTGATGGCCTGATTGATGTCGACATAGTCCATTGCTTGTCTCCTTCTATCTTCGATTGCAATATCTTTCGCCTCTCTCTTTAGCGAAACTGCAAGTCGTCCGCTACCAGCACTCGAACTTCACGGGTGATGAGCTGGAAGGGGAATCCTCCTCAGGTGAGAGTTCGGGCGGGTGTGGGAGCCTCGCACAATCTTCAGCATGTTTTTGAGGTGCAGGTCGAACAAGTCCGGCTCTTTTTCATCCACCGACTGAGCCCGACCGTTTCAGGACGTTCGAAGCTCGTTCAACAGCTCGGTGCGATGTTCATCGAGCTCAGGCGGTCCACGGCGAATCGACGGCGCCTCTCCGTTTGTCCGGAGTGGTGAGGCGAAAGTCCGGGTGGTCACCCCGTTGGGGAGCGTTAAAGGCTGGACCCACCCCATCTCGACAACCTGCGCGTCTGACAATGCTTCGGAGTATGTATTGGTGGAGCTACATGGCACCCCCCGACCTTCAAAGGTTTCAAGCCAGTCGGCCACAGTGCGCGTCATGAACACCTTTTCGAGGATTGCTTTCAGCGCCGTCTGGTTGGCAGCGCGGTCGGTCGTCGTGAGAAACCGAGGATCGGCAGCGAGGTCCGGCTGACCGACCTCCTCGCAGACAATCTGCCACAGCTTGTCGTTGCCGGCGGCCAGCACAAAATGGCCGTCCTTCGCCCGAAACAGGTCATAGGGCGCATTCCGGGGATGCGCCGCACCGAGTTTCCGAGGATTTTTTCCGGTCCCAAAAAACTCACTGGTTTGGAGGGCGGCAATCGCCATACTCACGCCCATCATCGGGACGTCAATATGGCCCCCAGGCCCACCCGCCCGGACTCGGGCCAGCAAAGACGATACGGCAAAGGCGGCATACAGGCCGGCGGCAAAGTCCGCTAACGGAACCCCGCATTTGACGGGCGCTCTATCCGGCTCTCCGGTGACGCTCATGATCCCCGCTATCGCCTGTATCGTGACATCGAAGCCCCCCTGCTGGGCACGCGGGCCACTTTGACCAAAGGCTGACAGCGAGCAGTAGATCAGCTTGGGGTGCGTCTCAGCGAAATCCTCATAGCTGAGCCCAAGACGCCCCATCACCCCAGGCCGGTTGTTCTCGATCACCACATCCGCGCTCTGGATCAATCGGCGCGCCACGTCGTTATCGGCCTCGTCTTTCAAATGCAACGCGATAGAGCGCTTATTGCGATTGAGTGAGGCAAAGTTCTCGCTAAACCCGTCCGTTATCGGCGGCCATTGACGCAGGGCGTCGCCCTGCCGTGGCTCAACCTTCACCACGTCCGCACCAAAATCCGCGAACAGCATGCCACAAAAAGGACCGGCCGCCACATTGCAAAACTCAATCACTCTGACATCCGCGAGGGGCTGCATTGGCCCTGTCGTGCGATTCACTGCCGCTCTCCTCCTTTGGCATTGCATGGCGCAATCCGGCTTGCTGCATCAGGGGCAAAACCGTGGTGATAAAGTCGTCGAGGTCCGGCCCGAAGTCGAAGAAATTGACCTGCACCCCGTCTACGCCGACCTGACGCAGGCGGACGAACCACTCCACGATCATTTCCGGTGTCCCAACCAGATGAAGATTACCGCCAACTGCCCAGTCCAGCGCGCTATGCTGACGCCACGAAGACTGGTCCCCGCCCGTGAAGGCGTTGAAGAAGTTGGTGACTGCCACCTCATCACGTTCGTCCCGAATCCGCTTGTACCACGCCTGCGCCTCTTTCTCGGTTGGACGACAGATGACATGCGGATTGACGAGAATCTTGACCTCTCGGCCCTTTTGCCGGGCTTGCGCCTTGATGGGCATAATGCGCTGGGGTAAGGACGTACAGGCCTTGCCCGGATCAGCCCCCGTGGGCGAAGTCGCAAAGATGATATCCGCGTGACTGGTGGCATAGTCCATCCCTGACGGTGACGAACCGGCACTGACCAGGACGGGCAAGCCATTAACGGGTTTGGGCGCAACAAAAGCGCCGGTCGTCTTGTACCACTCGCCGGTATAATCGAGGTTTTGATCCTCAGTCCACAGGCGCTTCATCACGGTCGTGAATTCATCCGCCATGGCGTAGCGTTGATTGTGCGGAAATGCTTCATGGCCAAACATACCGGCCTCGTCCGACCGATAGCCGGTCACGACATTCAGGCCCCAGCGGCCGTGACTGATATGGTCGATGACGGCTCCATATTTCGCAATGTGTAAGGGATGCCAGCCGTAGAGGACATGGATCGTTGATATGAGCAGGACATTGTGGGTCAACGGGGCGAGTGCGGCACTGGTGATAAAGGGGTCAATGGAGTGCTCACGAAAATGAATGTCACCGCCATAGCCGCCTTTGCCGAGCCAGGTGGCAAGGGCAAAGATGAGGTCAAAACCGGCCTCATCAACGCGGACCGCGAGTTCGGCGTTGTACTCAAAGGTCCACGAGGTCTTCCGGGGAGCTTTCGATGGCGTCCAGGCACCTTGTTGGTGAGGCATGAACAGCCCGAGCATAAACGGTTGGCAGACCGCTCGCTCAAACGAGGTGAGGCCATCAAGCTGTTGCAGATAGGGTGCGGAACTGATGCGTGTCATGGCTCTCTCAGCCGACAAGCAGGGCACTCGCCACGCAGGCCGACCGCTATCAGTCGTCCAGAGCCGGGGCGTCCAGCTCGGGCAACACCTCGGTCATGAACACGCCCAGTTCCTCCAGCATGAGTGCTTTGGGGCAATGCGCGTAGTGCCAGATGAGCGTGATGTACTCGCACGGCAGCGAGGCATAAATATGGCGCCATTCCGCTTTCAGCTGCTCCACCGTGCCGCCCAGAAAAATACCGCTATCCTTCATGCTCTGGAGCGTAGCCGCCTGGGTATCGAACTTGGGGATGCCGTCGTAGAACGTCGAGTAGTGTTGGACCCACATTTCGTAATCGTAGCGCAGCAGCTTGTCGGTAAATTCTTGTTCGTCGCGCCCCAGATGAATCCAGCGCGCGATATTCTGCCGGGCACCCAGCGGATAATCCATACCGGACGCACGCCCCTCTTCCACATATAGCGTGGCGAAGTTCACCAGCGTGTCGAGAGCCGTGAAATAGGTCGGTCGGAAACCGTGCTGGGCCAGAAAGGGAACCGAGGCGGCACTGCCGCTCATCGGGACGAATACCCGCGGATAGGGGTCGCTATACGGACTCGGCACCACGCTCACCCGGCGAATGGCGCCGTCGGGTCCGAGTTCTCCCGGCGCGCCAGCAGACTCGATACTCTTGCGCGCCGGGTAGCCCTGCACACCGGTTTCATACGGATACGGGATCTCGTAATGCGACTGCTTGGTCGCCACGGACTCCTGCTGCCAGCACTGGAGCAGTATGCGCGTACTCTCCTCGAACATCTCACGGTTGCGCTGGTCCGCCTCACTGCCATCCGACACGGTCGCAACGGCATGGACATGCTGCCCCAGGGTGTCCATCCAGCGGGATTGGTACCCGCGCGTCAAGCCCACAAAGAAGCGGCCCTGGGTCATATGATCCAGGATGGCGGTTTCCTCGGCCACCCGAATCGGATCGCGAGTCGCCATCACATAGCCGAGGGCGCCGACATAGGCATGCTTCACCTGAGTCGCCCACCAGGCGTTCAGGACGCCGGGGTTCGGCCCCAGCTCGTAGCCCTCGGAATGCAGGTGGTGCTCAATGGTACTGATGCCCCACACGCCCATTTCATCGAGCTGTTTCACGAGGTCAAAGGTCTCATGCAGAACCTGATGATACACATCACGGTTGCGACCCAGCGGGCGCTTGCGCTCGCGGTCGGCACGATCCTCGGCCGGAAGCACGGGGTAGATTTGCACGATCACTTTTGGTGTTGCCACGCTGTTCTCCTTTGTGCGGTCGGCATCCCGCCTACGGCTACGGTATGCGTGTCCATCCGGTTCTAAGGCGGAGACCCAGAGCCTGCGCCTCACCGCCCAACGCGGTGGTCAAGTCCACACCATTCCTCTATAGCGAAGGGTATTATACGCCAGTCGTGTTCCATAGCAATGTGAGGTGTGCCAGTGAGATTAGAGATTCAACGGGTGGAAAACGTGTTTGCAGGCATGTCCTTCGGGAGCGCCGGGACGTACGAGAAGATAGTCGGACGCGCCTATGGCGAGGTGGATCCTACGCATCCGCTCAATCGGGAGATTGTCAACCTCGACAAGACGCCGACGAATGCCAGGGGCCGGGTCGCATACGCGGTGGATTTCTGCGTGCTCAAGCCCGCCGACCTCGGCAAGAGCAATCGGCGTATTTTGTACGACACCCCTAATCGTGGTGACAAGCTGGCCCTGATTGACATCAACGACGCCCCAAAAGGTCCAACTTCCAACGACCCAGTCAGCGCAGCGGACGCCGGTAACGGCTTTCTGATGCGACAGGGCTATGTGCTGGTTTTCAGCGCCTGGCAGGGCGACGTGCAGCCGGGCGAGGGACATATGCTTGCCGAGTTTCCAGTTGCGACTGATAACGGCGCTCCCATCGTCGGCGACTCGCGCGAGGAAATGATTTTCGGCCATACCGATAGCCCGGCCGTCCTGCCGCTCACGTATCCGGCTCATTCCTTGGATCAAAGCGACGCGACACTGACCGTCAGGCTGTACGAAGAAGACACGCGCGTCCCCGTCCCTGCCGAGCGCTGGCGCTACGTCTCCCCTAGGCATATCGAAATCGACTTGGTTGAGGACTTTGATGCCGGGGCCATATACGAGTTCATTTACCCGGCGTGTGATCCCGTTGTCATGGGCCTCGGTTTTGCGGCGGTGCGCGACTTTGTGGCCTATATGCGCTCCAGCGAGCCGGACGCGGCCGGCCAGCCTCACCCGCTGAGCCCCGATCCAAGCGCCCCGGCTATCGATCATGTGATTGCCTATGGACGCTCACAGCCCGGCCGCTTTTTGCGCGAGTTTGTCCGTCTGGGCTTCAACCAGGATCTCAATGGCGGCAAGGTCTTCGATGGGATCTATGCCAGTATCGCCGGGTCACGGCGCATTTTCCTGAACGAACCGTTTGCGCAGCCGGGTCGCTTTCACCGTCAACAGGAAGACCATGTTTATCCGGGCGATCAGTTTCCGTTCACCTATGCGACCCGGACGGATTCGATCAGTGGCAAGACCGATGGCATCCTGGCTCGCAGCCGAGCGTCCAACACCTGCCCTAAGATCATACACGTCGATTCGAGCACCGAGTTCTGGCTGGGGCGCAGTTCGCTGGTGGTGACCGACGAACACGGCCAGGACATCGAAATCCCGGATGAGGTGCGGGTCTTTCTGTTCTCGGGCACGGGGCATGCCGGGCCGATTATGCTGAACCACGCCGCCGTATTCTCTCAGAATCCAGCCTATTCCATGAATTTTTTAAACTATAATCCGCTGAATCGCTCACTCCTGGTCTCCCTGGACCAATGGGCCACTCAGGGGGTTCCACCACCGGACAGTCGGATTCCCCGTTCGGGCGACGGTACCCTTGCTCCCCCATCGACCCAGGCGGAGACCGGGTTTCCGGCCATCCCGGGCGTCCGTCACCCGGAGCGGGTGAACGAGTTGTCGGAAATGGATTATAGCCAGCAGCCACCCGTACTCGTCCCCGGCAAAGCCTATCGGGTGTTGGTGCCCAAGGTCGATGCGGACGGCAACGAGATAGCCGGTATCCGCCTGCCCGATGTCAGCGTCCCTCTCGGCACGCATACCGGCTGGAATCTCCGTGGGGATGGATTCTCTGCGGGCGCACTCATGCTGGTGGGCTCATATTTTCCGTTTGCGACGACCAAAGAGGAACGTCAGGCCAACGGCGACCCCAGACCTTCGCTGGAAGAGCGCTATCCCAGCCATGCCGAATACGTCGCCGCGGTCACCCGCGACGCCGCCGAGCTACAGGAAGCGGGCTTGCTGCTCGCCGAAGACGCAGAGCGCTATATCGCGGCGGCCAACGCCTCTTCAGTCGGTGGCTAAACGGCGTGGCTACCCGCATCGAGCGGGAATATAAGTCGGTATTGCAGCCGCCGCTGGAATGACATTCAGAGGGTCGTTGTTCAACCCTTGTCGACTCGCTCAGCGCTGGGCTGATTGATCAGGGTGGCGGCCGCCGCCGCACCAAATCCGTTATCGATATTCACCACCGTCACGCCTGCCGCGCAGGAATTAAGCATGGCCAAGAGGGCAGCGACGCCGCCGAAACTGGCACCATAGCCGATACTCGTTGGCACCGCGATGATGGGCCGATCCACCAGCCCACCGATCACACTCGGGAGCGCGCCTTCCATACCGGCCACCACAATCAAAACGGACGCGGCCCCGAGCGGATCGAGATTATCAAGCAGGCGGTGCAGACCGGCGACGCCGACATCGTAGAGACGCTCGACTTTATTGCCGAGCCACTGGGCCGAAATCACGGCCTCTTCGGCAACGGGAATATCCGCCGTGCCAGCCGCGACCACCAGGATAGACAACGATGTCTTGGGAGTCGGTTGTTCGCCCAGGGCTCCAATGCGGGCCTCTGGATAATACACCAGGGCGGGAAGAGAAGTTTGGACCTCCTGGGCTTTTTTTTCATCCAGACGCGTAATCAGTGCAGGCTGTCCGTTCTCAACGAGACGTGAGGCAATCGTGGCGATCTGCTGACTCGTCTTTCCTGGCCCCCAAATGACCTCGGGAAAGCCTTTGCGCAGCGTTCGGTGGTGATCGATTCGGGCAAAGTCGAGATCTTCAAAAGGCAGTCGCTTGAGCCGTTCAAGCGCGTGCTCGACAGGTAACACTCCCTGTTGCACTTGGGTGAGCATTTCAGCCAGGCGGTCTCGTGTCATGGTCTGCCCTGCGAAAAATGATTAAATCCGGTAAACTCGCTCGCGGCCCGCGGCCCGTCCGGTAACTTGACGGTCACCCCGCCTGCCTGAGGCACGAGCGAACCGATGCGTGTGATCGCACAGGCGTTTTTGTCCGCGATCTCCTGAATCCTGGGCCGGGCCGTAACCGGCGCGCTAAAGAGCAATTCGTAATCTTCCCCACCGGCCAGGGCGAGCGCCCAATCCTGTGCACCCAGGAGCGTCCGGTAACTCTCGGACAGCGGGATCTTTTGGGCCTCGACAACGGCACCAACCTGGCTTGCTTCGCACAGATGGCCCAAATCCTGGAGCAACCCGTCACTGACATCAATCATAGCGGTCGCCAAGTGTTGGACCGCGAGTTCTTTTCCAACCGTGACACGGGCGGTCGGGCATAAGAAGCCCTGTTTCAGGTGTTGGACAGCCATGCTCTCGGAATCTCCCCTCAGTTCCCCAGTGAGGAGACGTAACCCTAAGGCCGCGTCACCCAGAGTTCCCGTCACGTACACCTCGTCCTCGACGCGCGCGCCAGAACGAGCGATCGGCCCGTGCGGTGTCTGCCCCAGGAGGGAGACGGAAATCATAAAAACAGGAGCCGCGCTCATATTGCCACCGATAAGCGTGGTTCGCATCTGCTGAGCCGCCTCAAGGAAGCCATCAAAAAAGGCGTCCAGATCTGCGACGGCAGTGTCTTGGGGAACACCCAGACTGAGGAGGGCGAAAGCCGGCTCACCGCCCATCGCGGCCACATCACTCGCATTAACGGCAAAGGCTTTCTGCCCCAGGACAAAAAAAGGTGCCCACTCACACTGGAAGTGGACACCGGCAATCATGGCGTCGGTTGTCAACACCGTGAGCCCTGGGAGTGAAAGGGCGGCGCAGTCATCACCCACGCCAAGCTGAATCCGAGGATCGTGGAGTGCGTGCGGCAAGCGCTCACGGAGGCGGCGCAAAAAGGGAAACTCACCGAGATCCCGTATTTTCATACCCGCCTATCCAAACAGTTCTTTGACCTTATCAAAAAATCCTTTGGAGATGGGATGCACCTCACCCCCATTGAGCCGCGCGAACTCTTCCAGCAATTCTTTCTGCTTTGCTCCAAGATCGGTGGGGGTTTCCACCACGATGCGAACGAGTTGGTCGCCGCGTCCACCACCGTGCAGATCGACGATGCCTTTGCCTCGGAGCCGAAAGACACTGCCTGACTGTGTGCCGGCCGGCACCTTCATTTTGATCTTTCCTTCGAGCGTGGGAGCCTCGATATCCGCACCGAGCGCTGCCTGTGGAAAGCTAATGGGCAGCTCGCAAATCACCTCATTGTGATGCCGCTCAAAAAGAGGATGCTCTCCCACCTGAATGGAGACATACAGGTCGCCAGCAATACCGCCAACCGGGCCGGCTTCTCCTTCTCCCCGCAGCTTGAGCCGAGAACCTGAGTCCACTCCACCGGGAATTTTAATCTGGAGGTTCGACGTTTTCCGCACCGCCCCGGTACCCTGACACTCCGGACACGGGTCGGTCACCATTGTCCCCTGCCCACCGCACCGATTGCACGTTCGGGCCACCGTAAAGAAACCTTGTTGAAACCGCATCTGGCCACTGCCACGGCAGGTGCCACACGTCTGTGGCCGCGTGCCTGGTTTCGCTCCGTTCCCCTGACAGGGCGCACACGTCACCCGGCGCGGAATGGAAACAGTTTTTTCCGTCCCGAAGGCGGCCTCTTCGAAGGAGACCTCAAGGTTATAAGCGAGATCCTGCCCACGCGCCTGCCGTCCAGCTCGACCTCCACCGCCGAAGAAATCACCAAAGATATCTCCGAAGATATCTTCAAAGTTCGTTGAAAAGTCGAATCCCCCGCCAAATCCTCCTGCGCCTTGCTCAAATGCGGCGTGTCCAAAACGATCATACTGGGATCGTTTCTCTGGGTCGCTGAGTACTTGATATGCCTCCGACAACTCCTTGAATTTCTCTTCGGCCGCCTTGTCTCCAGGATTGCGGTCTGGGTGGTAGCGGAGCGCCGCCTTGCGATAGGCCTTTTTCAGCTCTTCTGCGCCTATGTCGCGGCTTACCTCCAATAGCTCGTAATAATCGGCTTTGCTGGCCATATCCACCTCTGTTCCCGGATACTGAAGACCCCCACTCCAACTGTAGGAGAAGTGGGGGTCTTATGACAAGGGTCCCGCAAGACTGGGAAGAACTTACTTGACTTCTTCAAAGTCCGCATCGACAACGTCGTCGTTCTCTTTCGCCTGCGTACTGCCCGGACCGGGGTCTGCCGGTCCATCACCGGATGGGGCACCTTGCGCCTCCGCTTGCTCCTTGGCCGCTTTTGCATACATGGCTTCGGCCAGCTTATGAGAGGCCTGGGTCAGCTCTTCAGTTGCTGCCTGCATGGCCTCGGTATCATCCCCCTCCAAGGCTTTTTTGGCTTTCTCCAGCGCGGCCTCGATATTCCCGACCGTCTCCGCATCGGTTTCGTCTTTATGGTCAGCCAGAGATTTCTCGGTTGAGTAGACCAGGGCATCGAGCTGATTATGCGCTTCAATGCGGGCCTTTTTCTTCTGGTCCTCTTCGGCGTGGGACTCGGCATCCTGAACCATCTCCTGGATTTCTTCCTCGGACAGGCCGCTGGAGGCGGTAATTTGAATCGATTGCTCTTTTCCGGTTCCGAGGTCCTTGGCGTTCACGTGGACGATGCCGTTCGCGTCAATATCAAAGGTCACCTCGACCTGGGGGATGCCACGTGGCGCCGGCGGAATCCCAACCAGATCAAACTGCCCCAACAGCTTATTATCCGACGCCATTTCGCGCTCTCCCTGGTGAACACGAATCGTCACTGCCGTCTGATTGTCAGCCGCGGTTGAAAAAACCTGACTCTTTTTGGTTGGAATGGTCGTATTTTTTTCAATCAGCCGCGTGAAGACACCACCGAGCGTCTCGATACCCAAGGAGAGCGGCGTGACATCCAACAGGAGCACATCTTTCACGTCGCCGGTGAGCACCGCACCCTGAATACCCGCTCCGACGGCGACCACTTCGTCAGGATTCACCCCTTTGTGCGGCTCTTTCCCAAAAATCTTGGCGACCCGCTCCTGTACCGCAGGCATGCGCGTCATACCACCAACCAGAACGATCTCATCAATCTGCTGGGCGGAGAGTCCCGCGTCTTTCAGGGCCGTGAGGCAGGGCGAGTCAAGATGGTTGAGCAAATCGGCGCACAACGCTTCCAGCTTGGCCCGCGTGAGTTTCATGGTGAGATGTTTCGGCCCACTCTGGTCCGCGGTAATAAAGGGCAGATTGATTTCGGTCTCCATCGAAGACGACAACTCACACTTGGCCTTCTCGCCCGCCTCTTTCAGGCGCTGCAGAGCCATCCGATCGGTACGCAGGTCAACGCCCTGATCTTTTTTAAATTCGTCGGCAAGATAATCGATAATGCATTGATCGAAATCGTCGCCGCCCAGAAACGTGTCCCCGTTCGTTGCCTTGACCTCAAACACGCCGTCTCCAACTTCGAGGATGGAGATGTCAAACGTTCCACCGCCCAGGTCGAACACCGCGATCTTTTCGTCTTTCTTTTTGTCGAGCCCGTAGGCCAGCGACGCCGCGGTCGGCTCATTGATAATCCGCTGCACATTCAACCCAGCAATGCGACCGGCGTCTTTTGTGGCCTGACGTTGGGAGTCGTTGAAGTAGGCAGGCACAGTAATCACCGCATCAGAGATGGTCTCGCCAAGATAATCCTCGGCCGTTTGTTTCATCTTCTGTAGGGTGAAGGCTGAAATCTCGGGCGGGCTGTATTGTTTTCCGCGGCTCTCAACCCAGGCATCTCCGCTCTCGGATTTGACCACTTGGTAGGGCAGCAACTGTTTCGCCTTGCCCACCTCTTTATCTTCATAGCGGTGGCCGATGAGTCGTTTAATCGAAAAAATCGTATTTTCCGGATTGGTCACGGCCTGTCGCCGGGCAATCTGCCCAACAAGCCGCTCCCCACTATCGGAAAAAGCGACAACAGAAGGCGTCGTCCGATTACCCTCAGCATTCGTGATCACCGTGGGCTCACCACCTTCCATCACGGATACAACGGAGTTTGTTGTCCCCAAATCAATCCCAATAACCTTTCCCATGCCTGTTCTCCTTATAGCGAGAGCCTTCTCGGGCGACTCCCGTTGTACAGCATTTGTTAATCATCACCTGGTGCGTTGGCAACCGTTACGACTCTGATTTTTCCTCTTCTTCTTTCTGTGCCTGTGGCGGCGCTTTGGAAACGCTCACCATTGCCGGGCGCAATAAGCGGTCATGCAGCTGATATCCGGACTGATGTTCGTCCAGTACGGTATTCGGGGCAACCTCGGTATTTTCAACTTGCACCACGGCTTCGTGCAGACTCGGATCAAAGGCCTCCCCCTTTGCTTTCACCCGGCTCACGCCGTGCCGACCTATGGTGTCCAACAGCGACCGTAAGACTAATTCCACCCCTTCAACCAACGCCTGACTGCCTTCGCTTCCCTTGGCGTGTGCAATTGCACGCTCCAGATTGTCGATAACGGGTAAAATATCGCGGAGCAGCGGCTCGCTGGCAAAACGCAGAGACTCGCTTTTCTCCCGCTGCATCCGACGCTTGAAATTTTCCAGTTCAGCCCGCTCCCGGAGCAACAGGTCGTCTTTCTCCTTGGCGAGCGCTTCTTGCGCGACGAGTTGTGCCCGTACGAGAGCCAGTTCATCAGGCGTATCCTGAGGAGCCTGATCCTCATGTTCCACGTGCTCAACACCCCCTAAGGCTTGACTCCCTTGTCCTTCCAATTCATCCTGATTGCCTTCTTGCTCCTGACCCGCGCCTTTCCCATTCGCGTTCCCTGACGATCCTTCAAACGCTGTTTGGTCGGATGTGCGGTCGGTCGTCTTCTCCTGTTCCTCTGGCTGACCGTTTCCCTGTCTTTCCATACATTCCCTCATTCTCCTGGCTCTTCCGCCGGACTCTTCTCACCGTCCTTATTTGTTCGCTTTTTCACGTGTTTATGGTAGGAAAGAAGAGAGGTTGCAGGAAATCTAAGAATCACTCCCCGGACTGTCAAGCCACAAATGCAAGAAGAACGGACTCCCGCTATTGTTCTGCGTACGCGAGTACACGGAGAATCGGACAAGATCGTCACCTTCCTCACTCAGGACTGGGGGAAGATCACCGGGATTGCAAAGGGGGCAAAACGCTCACGCCGACGTTTTGTCAACGTGCTTGAACCCTTCACCCATATTCACCTCAGATTCCGGCCGAGTCGCTCGGATGAACTGATCTTTATCTTGGGCTGTGAGCTGGTCCAGACGTTCCGCCGTCCGAGTCAAGATATCCACCGCTTTGCGCTGGCCAGTTACATGGTTGAACTGACGGACGTCATGGTGGCTGGCCGGGAAGCCGGCCAGGAAATCTACGCTCTTCTCCTGCACGGTTTAGTCTCGCTTGAAGAGTCGTCCCCGCTCCCGGCTCTGTTTCTCCCGGCTTTTGAGTTGCGACTCCTGGTTGAGGTTGGCTATGCTCCAAACCTGCATTCCTGTTGCGTCTGTGGCACCTCCCTCCCACTGCGCACAGCGGACGGGTCGGCCCTGCTCTTCTCTCCGAGTCTTAGTGGCCTGCTGTGTCCTCAGTGCGATACTCAGGGGGGCGCAACGTTTCGCCTTGCTCCTGAAACGCTCAGCCTGCTCCAGACTTGGCTCGCAAGTGGACACTTGCCCGACATGCGCCCTAACGCTGGGTCGCCACGCATTTACCAGGAAACGCGCTCCCTTGTGTCACGTCTTTTGGCTCAACATTTGCCCCGGCCACTCAAATCCCTCGCCTTTCTTGAGCGGGTCGATGTTTCGCCCGTCTCCTCTGTCTCTCGCCCCGCCACTGGCGTTGATGACACGCAGAGTCGGGCATAGGGCTGCTCGCCGAACTAAGACTAGACCTCCACCCGTTATCACAGATAGAATTATGGTCAGACAAACGTCATAGTGGATGCAATTCATGGATACCGATACACAAAACGGGCTGCAAAAGCGGCAGAAACGATCACGGCGTAAACGCTATGTCTACTCCTTCGGCGCTGGCCAGGCCGATGGGAGGGCGAGCCTCAATTGGCTCCTCGGTGGCAAGGGCGCAAATCTGGCGGAAATGGCCGAACTTGGTCTGCCCGTTCCACCTGGTATGACGGTCACGACCGAAGTCTGCAACTATTACTATACCTATGGCCATACCTATCCGCCGGAACTCTCGCAGCAGGTGCGGACGGGTTTGCGACGGATCGAAAAAATTATGGGCCGTCGCTTTGGGCATGCGACCAATCCCCTGCTCTTATCGGTCCGGTCGGGCGCCCGGGTTTCCATGCCCGGCATGATGGATACGGTGCTGAATCTCGGCCTCAACGATAAGACCGTCCACGGACTCATTCAGCAGTCCGGCAACCCGCGTTTTGCCTATGACTGTTACCGCCGCTTCGTTCAGATGTACGGAGATGTCGTGCTCGGCCTCAAGCCGCAGTCAAAGACCGAGCGGGATCCCTTTGAGCGGATTATCGAGGAGAAAAAGGCCGCACGAGAGATCGAGCACGACACCCAATTCACGGCCGAGGACCTCCAAGCCCTCGTTTCCGCCTTCAAGGGTTTAATTCACGAGCGGTCGGGCATCCCGTTTCCCGATGACCCCCACGATCAGCTCTGGGGCGCGGTCGGCGCAGTGTTCAGTTCATGGAATAATGCCCGAGCGGTCACGTATCGCAGGCTGGAAAACATCCCGGACGAATGGGGCACTGGGGTCACGGTTCAGGCCATGGTGTTTGGGAATCTGGGAGATGATTGCGCTACCGGCGTCGCCTTCACCCGCGACCTGTCCACTGGTGCAAACGAGCTGAACGGCGATTTTTTGATTAACGCTCAAGGGGAGGATGTCGTTGCCGGTATCCGAACGCCCCAGCAGATTACCCTCTCGGCATCACGCCTGCGCGCCCAGCGAGAAGGATGCTCAGAAGAGGAGCGGAAAGAACGCTATCCGGCTCTGGAAGAGCAGATGCCGGACTGCTTTGAGCAATTGAAAGCGATCGCTCATACGCTCGAAGCGCATTACAGCGACGTCCAAGATATTGAGTTCACCTCAGAGCACGGCCAGTTGTGGATGCTCCAGACCCGAACGGCCAAGCGGACGGCAGCCGCTGCCGTCCAGGTCGCCGTGGATATGGTGTACGAAAGTCTCATTAATGAGGAGCAAGCCATCCTGCGGGTCGCACCCGCCCAGCTCGATCAGTTGCTCCATCCCATTCTTGACCCTGAGGCCCCAAAGGAGCTCATCGCCCGTGGCCTGCCCGCGTCTCCCGGGGCGGTCAGCGGGGAAGTGGTCTTCTCTGCGGAGGATGCCGAAGCCGCGGCACAGACCGAGCGACAGGTCATCCTGGTTCGGATTGAAACCTCGCCGGAAGACATCAATGGCATGAATGCCGCGGAAGGCATCCTGACCACACGAGGCGGGGCCAGCTCACACGCCGCCCTGGTGAGTCGGGGTATGGGCAAGTGCGCCGTCGTCGGCTGCGAATCGCTGGAAATTGACTACGCTCAGCAAACCTTCCAGGTGCGCGGAACAGACTTGATCCTTCGAGCTGGGGACCTTATTACCCTGGACGGCTCAACCGGAGAAGTCTTTCGAGGTCGGGTACCGACCAGCGCACCCCGCATGGAAAGCCCGTCATCCAAAGCCCTGATGACCTGGGCGGACCGCCTGCGCCGCCTGCGTGTCCGCGCCAATGCCGATACCCCACGCGATGCGCAAGTGGCACGCTCCTTTGGCGCCGAAGGTATTGGCCTGTGTCGTACCGAACATATGTTCTTTGAGGGCGATCGTATCGATGCCGTTCGAGAGATGATCCTGGCCGATACGACGATCGGCCGTATTCGTGCTTTGGAAAAAATTGTTCCGATGCAAAAGGCGGACTTTATTAGCATTTTACGCGCCATGGAGGGATTACCGGTCACAATCCGCCTCTTTGATCCGCCACTACACGAATTTCTACCGCAGACGGATAAAGACCTGGAGGAGCTGGCCAACAAGCTCCACGTTCCCGTGGCACGCCTCCATACCAAACGGAACGTGTTGTACGAACTGAACCCGATGTTAGGACATCGGGGCTGTCGGCTGGGCATCACTTTTCCAGAAATTTATGAAGCCCAGGTGACGGCGATTATGGAAGCGGCCTGTGAGCTGACGCGGTCCGGCATTACCGTTCTGCCCGAGATCATGGTCCCCCTTGTCGGCCATAAGCGTGAACTTGAAATTTTACGTAAGCGGATTGCCCACGTTTGTGCCGAGGTCATCGCCTCTCAGGGCGCCACGCCGCAGTATTCGATCGGAACCATGATCGAGGTGCCGCGAGCGGCCCTGCGAGCCGATCATATTGCCGCGGCCGCCGACTTCTTTTCATTTGGGACCAATGATCTGACACAGATGACGCTCGGACTGAGCCGGGACGATTCTGGGAAATTTCTTCCCGACTATGTCTCGCAAGGCATCTTTCCCCAAGACCCGTTTGGGTCGCTCGACCTGGATGGCGTGGGCGAACTGATGGCCTCCGCCGTCAAAAAAGGACGGGCCGTCAGAGAAGGGCTGAAAATCGGGATCTGCGGCGAACATGGCGGAGACCCCGCCTCGGTCGAGTTCTGCCACAACATCGGCCTGGACTATGTTTCTTGTTCGCCCTACCGCGTGCCGATTGCGCGTCTCGCCGCGGCACACGCCGTCCTGAAGGAGCAGATGGCGAACGGGCGGCGACCTGCGCGCAAGGAGTCAGCAAAATCATCGGGTGCGATACCTGGCGGAGGGGTGAACCCATCAGGGTTCTCGCAGCGATAGGTATTCTCTCACACACCGGGGGCTCTTTTTCGGCATGCCCACCTTAAGCGTGAATGGGGAAACCCAGGTTCTTGGGATTTTCGGCGATCCCATTGCCCACACCCGCTCGCCGGCCATGCATAACGCGGCGTTTCGAGCGCTGGGCCTGCCGTATATTTATATCCCCTTCTTCGTCTCTTCTGCTGCGCTCGGGAAAGCGACCGCCAGTATGCGCGCCCTCAATCTTGTCGGGGTTAATGTCACCGTCCCCCACAAGGAAAAGATTGTTCGCTACCTGGATGAACTCAGTCCAGCGGCCCGCCTGTATCGAGCAGTTAATACGGTGATCAACCGGCACGGTACCCTCCACGGAGAGAATACAGATGGGCAAGGATTTTTACGTTCGCTTTCGGAACGCAACCGTTCAGTCCAAGACCGTGAGGTTGTGCTCATTGGCGCGGGCGGGGCAGCCCGGGCCGTTTTGGTTGCACTCATTCAGACAGGCAGCGCGCAGATCACTATCGTCAACCGCACACCGGCCAATGCGAAAAAGCTGATACGCGCATACCAATCGCTGGGCGCGACACGGCTCGTGTCTACATCTCTGGAGGCACTCCAAGACTCCACCCTCATGAAACGCGCCGCTCTCGTTGTGAATAGTATCCCGCTCGGCCTCCACAACGGCACTTTCCCGGCTCTCGACTACGGAGCAACACCGCGTAGATGCCTCTTTTATGATTTAGTCTACGGACCTCAGCCGACGGTCTTCTTGCAGCGCGCTCGCCACGCCCAGCGCCAAACGCTGGACGGTCGCCGCATGCTCCTGTATCAAGGCGCCCTCGCCTTTGAACTCTGGACCGGCCATCCGGCTCCGCTCAGGGTCATGTCAAACGCGCTAACCCAGTCGCTCGCCGTCTCGGCATCAGTGATCCGTCGGTAGGCCTGCCGAACATGCGTAGGGCCCGATGGTGAAGACCGAAAGTGACGGCTTTACCAGCACCGTTATCGACGGTACCGCCACCGTCGATGTGGCGGGCACGAGAGCCGAGCGGTCAACTTTGTGCGTCGGCCAGAAGCGTCCGTGCTTCTTCCGACCCCACGGTGTACTGCTCGGCACAGAATTCACAGGCGGCCGAGATCCGGCCCTCTTTCTCAAGCAGCCTCTCTACTTCTTCCGTACCGAGCGCAACGATAATGCCCTGAACACGTTCGCGCGAACAGCGGCACGCAAAGCGGACCGGCATTTCGTCCAGGAGCGTTGGCGAAAAATTGGCGAGGACCTGCTTCAAGATATCCCACGAAGCGAGTCCGTCACGCACCATTTGGCTGACCGGCCTGACCTGGGCCACTGCCTCTTCTATGCGGGCCAGTGTCGCGTCCTCTGCGTCTGGCATGGCTTGGATGATGAAACCGCCGGCAGCAGAGACGGCTTCGTCAGGCTGGACAAAGACCCCCAGGCTCACCGCAGAAGGCACTTGTTCGGAGGTCAGCAAATAGTTGGCAATATCTTGACCGATTTCTCCTGACACGATCGGCAGCACGGAACGATAGGGCTCTTTATCCCAGTGCCGCCGTCGCACAACGGCCATGGTTCCCTTTCCGACAACGCCGCCAACATCCAACTTGCCGTTTTTTATGGGGAGGTGTGCCCGGGGCTGATAGACAAACCCACGGACTTCACCTTTGGCATTGGCATCAATCACCACCCCTTGGAGGGGCCCGCTGCCCATGAACTGAATAGAGAGTTGCTCCTCCTCTTTCATCATACTGCCAATGAGCAGTCCCGCAGTCATGACACGCCCGAGAGCGGCAGTCGCGGTGGGCGCAGTCTGATGACGGCTCCGTGCTTCTTCTGCCACGCCAGTGGTCACGACGGCCAAGGCTCGGATGGTATTGCTTGCAGCCGTTGCCTTTACGAGCACATCAGCGGGAGTCGAACGATACATGATGGGGGCGGACTCTTACGCTGAGGCGGACTGTCTTTTTTTTCTGGCAGAAGGCTGCTGACGGGAATACATGTCTAATGGAACGGTCTCGACGACCTCAAGTCCGTATCCCGGCAGGCTTACTAAACGGCGCGGCGAGTTCGTCAAGAGGCGCATCTTGCGGACACCCAAATCCCGTAAAATCTGGGCACCGATGCCATAATCCCGAAAATCTCGAATCTGGGAGCCCGGATTCGTACTCGCCTGTTCCGCGCTTTTGTTGGTGTGTTTATCCGCCCGACTCGTATCACGGAAGAGTTGTTCACCCTGACCGCCTTGTCGCAAGTAGAGAATAACCCCTTTTCCCGCTGCGGCGATCATAGCCATGGACTGCTGTAAGAGGGCGCTGGTATTCCCAAAGGTGTAGCCGAAGACGTCTCCCGGCACGTACTCAGCGTGCGGTCGAACGAGCACGGCCTCATCCGGGTCGATCTCGCCCTTGACCAACACAAAATGCTCGGCCTCATCCACATCACTGGTATAGACATGGGCCGTGAATTCTCCCCCATACTGGGTTGGCAGGCGGGCCTCAGCAACACGATGGACTAAGGAGTCATTTTCAAGACGATAGTGGATGAGATCGGCAATCGTAGCGATTTTCAGCCCGTACTCAACGGCAAATTCTTCCAGATCGGGCAGGCGGGCCATGGTCCCGTCCTCTCGCATAATCTCACAAATGATCCCAGACGGGTCGAGGCCGGCCAAGCGGGAGAGGTCAACCGAGCCTTCGGTCTGTCCGGTGCGGACCAAGACGCCCCCCCTCCGTGCGCGCAACGGAAACACGTGGCCGGGGACGACAAAATCTTCGGGACGCGCGTCCTTCCGGGTGGCCGTCAGAATGGTGGTGGCGCGGTCCTCCGCCGAAACCCCCCGAGTCACCCCCCTTCGGGCATCAAAAGACATGGTAAAGGCAGTCCCCAGAGGAGCCGTGTTCTTGGCCACCATCATCGGCAACCCAAGGACGTCAATGCGCTCCTCGGCCATGGGCATACAGATCAACCCCCGTCCGAGCTTTGCCATAAAGTTAATGGCTTCGGGCGTCACTTTTTCTGCGGCCATACACAGATCACCCTCGTTCTCCCGATCTTCGTCATCCATGAGGATGATCATGCGGCCGGCCCGGATTTCTTCGATTGCTTCCTGGATCGAGGCGATATGCGGGCTCTTATGGTCGGGGGCACGCGAAGTGACCGAAAACATAACGGTTCTCTCTTTTCATAGATGTCGACGTTCTTACAGGAGCTTATAACTGGTGTCCTGACAATCTGTAAAGTAGCTCACTGCGCCCCATATGACCTCTCAGACTTGACCGTCCGATAAGCGGCAGATACATAGCATATACACCTGTCTGTGGAGGGACAGACAAAGTTGCGAACAGAGGGCTCTGGAGCACGCGAAGAGCAGGGGAAACGTGATTCCAGACAGGGTGTTTCATGTAAGGAGAGGGCTTATGCCGAACGTAACAATCCAAGGGCCGATCGACCTACGCCAGATTATTATCCGTCGGCCAGAGATGTTTCTCCGTGACCCGGATGGCATTAAACGCGTCAGCGAGTACTATATTAATACCGAGTGTACCAAACTCCTCCTCGAAGCGCTCGTTATCGAACCAGGAAAAAAGCAACAGTTTTTTATCCAGGTGTGTAAAAAGAATAATGGGGCTATGGTTCGCCTTGAGCCAACTTCTCCAGTGGAAAAAACGGTGGGCGTCAAGCGCCTGATGGGACAAGTCGCGTTTGCCATTCGCTCACTTTATCCAGGCTCGCACTATGCGAAGACGAACATCGCGGAGCATCTCCCAGACAATGAGGGGATGAAAAACTCCTCTCGGGGCGGGAAGAAGCTCCGCGCCGTCGCCTAAATCTTTCCCCAGGGAAACGTCCGAACAGGAGGTGCTTCAGCCGGACTCTCGAGTTTGGCAGGCCTCCCCTCTTGCATCCCTACTATACAGCCTGCATTCACCCCAGAGATGCGGTGCGTCTCGCCTGGATTTCCAGCTTTCTCATCAGAGCCGGACCAGGAGCGCACGCCCTTTCCACCTGCCGCCAGGACATCCACAGACCCGAGGAAAGCTCATTGTCAGGCTAAGGGAAAACAAAAAGACTCCGCCCCCAGGCGGCTAAGGCCAAGCCTACCTTCAATGGAGTGGGCAGAGTCACCCGACGTTGGAAAACATTGAATTGCTGCGACGTGATTCTTTTGAGCAGCCCATGGTAGATGAGCCGCATGGCTTCTGCGGCAACAAGAGAGCGACGGTCGTGACGATCCAGCAAGCTGACCGCCCGACTATAATACTCCTGAGCACGCTGACCCTCGAACGTCATCAGTTTCAGAAATGCCGTATTATGCTGAGAACTCAGGAGTTCCTGCTCCGAGTAGGCAAACCGGTCCAGGTCTGCAAGCGGCAGGTAAATCCGACCCCGTTGAGCGTCTTCGCCCACATCCCGCAGGATATTCGTCAGTTGAAACGCGATACCCAGATTAATGGCGTAGTCCCGTGCTTGCGGCGATTGATAGCCAAAGATTTCTATGCAGACAAGGCCAACCAAAGAAGCAACCCGGTAGCAGTATTCATATAATTCTGAGAACGTCTGGTAGCGGGTCCGACTGAGATCCATGGCCACACCGTCGATAATGCCGGCCAGGTGTTCCTGCTGAATGGGAAAACGCCGGACCGCATCGGCCAAGGCCCGTGAAATCGGATGACGCGGAGTCCCTCCATAGCAGTGGATGAGTTCCTCTCGCCATGTGGCCAGGAGTTGGGCGAGACGCTCTTTTCGGTTCTGCGGCTGTTTCTCGTCGACGGGGGAGAGGTCCTGGTCCGCGATATCATCCACGAACCGACAAAAGGCGTAGAGCGCACAAAGCGCATTATGTCGCTCCCGGGTCAGAAGCCGGAACGCATGATAAAAATTCGACGAGCTGCGCTGGGTAATATCACGGCAGTAGGCGTATGCATCCGCGAGCGAGCCAGTCTGGGACGACGGCGAGAACGCTGCCGCAGGCTGCTCCTGAAACCTGCCGGCTTCCTCATTCATCTCGTTTTTCCACCGATCCGCATACCGGCCCCCGCTCTGCCCTCTGGTTCGGTTGCCGGTCCACCTACCCTCTTCCGTCTGCCTAAGCCGCCACGGTCTGTTCGGATATACCAGCGATCTTTTTCGCCTGGGCGCGTGCCCACCCATCGGCCTCAAGAACGCTCTCCAGATCTTTCACCGGCTGGGCAGCATGGGCGACGAGAACCTGCTTATTGATGGCGGCAATGTCTGTGAAAGCTATTCGTCCGGAAAGAAACGATGCCACAGATACTTCGTTCGCGGCGTTGAGCACCGCAGGACACGTCCCCCCGCGTTCCAGCGCCGTATAGGCTAAACCCAGGCAGGGAAACTTGTCATAATCCGGTTCGACAAACTCGAGCCGGGCGGCTTCGGCCAGATTTAACTGCGGCAGATGGGTGAGCGGTAAACGGTCCGGATAGGCGAGAATATAGGAGATCGGCACCCGCATATCAGGAATGCCCAACTGCGCCAGCACGGAGCCATCCACATACTCCACCAGGGAATGCACAATGCTCTGCGGATGCACAATCACCGATACTTGCTCAGGCGGCAGGTTAAACAGCCAGCGCGCCTCAATGACTTCAAGCCCCTTGTTCATCAGCGTTGCCGAGTCAATCGTAATTTTATTGCCCATCTTCCAGGTCGGGTGCTGGAGTGCCTCTTCTATACGTATGGTCTGAAAGTCTTCGGCGGGACGGTGTAAAAACGGCCCGCCGGAGGCGGTCAGGATAATCCGCTTAACCCGTTCCCGTTTGTGTCCGTGCAGGGCTTGAAAGATCGCGTTATGTTCACTGTCAACCGGCAGGAGTCGCCCGTCATGTTGCGCAGCCTCACGCGTCATGAGTTCGCCGGATACGACCAGGGCTTCTTTGTTGGCTAAGGCAACATCTTTACCCGCCCGTATGGCCGCCAAGGTCGGGGGAAGTCCGATGGCTCCCACTAGGGCGGCCATGACCATGTCCGCGTCTTCATGCGTCGCGGTCGCGAGCAGACCGTCTGCCCCCCAGACGATATCCCCCTTGAAATCGGGCAGTTCGTGTCGCAGCTTTTTTGCGTCTTCTTCCTGGGAGAGGGAGACCAATAGCGGCTGGAAAGACTTGATCTGCTCGATGAGTTGCGTCAGGTTTTTACCGGCCGCAAGGGCAACAACACGAAATTTCTCAGGAAAACGTCCAACAATATCGAGCGTTGACACCCCGATGGAGCCGGTCGAACCGAGAATGGCAAGACGCTTCATCTTCTCCGCCCCTCCTCTCACCTTACTTCGGAGTTCTCCCGCACGAACAGGATACTTTTCGTCATGATTAGCATTCGTACCGAACGGGACGAGGGGCCGTCAAGCTCAGCCTGTTTATCTCCCCCTGCCCACCCCTTTCTCCTGGATCGTTGCCCTTCGTCAAAACTCTGCTATCGTGGCCCTGGACTAGGGCGCTCATGACTGCACGCTGCCACGTTTCTCTTTCCTTTCTCCTGACGATTGCTCTGCTCCTGACGCACGCGCCGAGTCCGAGTGCGGCACCACCGGTCAATCGGATCGCCTATATCGATCGCGCCGGCGACCTCTATACCATTCGACCGGACGGCACCGGTCGCCAAAAAATGGCCTCCGGCGAGATGCTCCAGCAAGCCAGCTTCGTTCCCCGCTCAGTCCAGCGCAATCGGGACTTTTACAGCTGGCCAGTCTGGTCGCCCGACGGACAGCGCTTGGCCAGCTTTCGCGTTGAGCTCAATAGCGGTCGACTCACGGATGGGCTGTATATCTTTGACGCTCTCAGCGCCCGAATCCTCCACTCCTATAAAGAGCCCGGTCTTCAACCCATTTATGCCTATTGGTCACCCACGAGCCAGCAGTTGGGCATCCTTCTAGGCGGACGTGGACCTTTTTCGTTGAACCTCTGGCCGACGTCGGGCGACCAGCGCCCTCAAAGGGTTGCCCAGGGTGCGCCCTTTTACTTTCATTGGCGTGCGGATGGACAAGCCGTACTCACCCATACGGGAGGAAGTCGCGGAGGAGGGGCGGGGCACTCCATTAGCGTCGTGGCCATTCCCACTGGGGAACGGCACCTGCTCTCGCGCTCACCCTCGATATTCGGACCACCGTCATGGTCTTCTGATGGGAAATGGCTTGCCTATGGCAATACGGTAGAAGGCCAGGAGCACGCATCCCTCATGATCGCTGCTGGCGATGGCAGTCAGCCGGAATCCGTCGCGCTTGTTCCAAGACGGATGGCTCTCGAATGGTCTCCGACTCAACCACTCCTGGCCATTGCCACCACGTCCTTTATCAGAGCGCCCCTCTTTGAGGAGGTTCGCCTATTCGACGTGGCAACAGGTACGATGCATCCCCTGATTCAAGAGCCGGTTGCGGCCTTTTTCTGGTCTCCGGATGGAACCCGTATCCTGTATGCCCGGCGCAACCCGGAGCGCGCCCATTGGACGTGGGCGGTCGTGGATGTCCGTAGTCGCACATCCATTCCCGTGGTCGATTTCATTCCATCCCGTCCCCAGGTCCTCGTTTTTCAGTATTTCGACCAGTATGCGCTTTCGCACCGCCTCTGGTCTCCGGACAGCCGGTTTTTTACTTTTAGCGGGCAGACACGCCCCAACCCAGGCCAAGGCTCTCGGGGCCCGTCCGTCTATGTAATCCCAGTCGAAGAAGATGCGACACCACAGCGGCTCTCAGACGGCCATATCGCCTTCTGGTCTCCCCAATGAAGGATGCTCCTCCCCCACGTGTAAAGCTGACGAAAAAATAGGCGCTGCTTAAAATCCAGTCAGCAGCAACCCGACCTCAGACCCTCCCAAAGCAAAAAAAGTCAAATAGATTAGGTATTTCCCGGTCGGCACTCTTTTTGCCTATTGGAAAGGGCCAGACAAGGATTACCCTCGCCTTCTGTTGCCAATACGGGGCAATCGGCAGTGGCGATATTCGTTCTTTAGGCGTGAGGGAAGGAGGAGTTCACAGTGAAACTTTTTCGGAAGACGCAACAAGCCGCCTGGTATGGGTGGAGCACACTCTCACTCGGTTTACTCGGTATGCTCGGGACCGCCGTGCCGGCCTGGGCCGAGGAAACACCAACACTCGATAGCGGGGACACCGCCTGGATGATTACTGCCACGGCACTGGTGCTCTTCATGACCCTTCCGGGTCTAGCCTTGTTCTACGGTGGCCTGGTAAGGATCAAAAATGTCCTCTCAGTCCTGGGCCAATGCCTGGCAATGGCCGGGGTCATGACCTTGCTCTGGATCATCTACGGCTACAGCTATGCTGCTACCGAGGGGAACGCCATCATAGGAGATGCCTCCAAGCTCTTCCTCAATGATCTGCGCGTCGATTCCCTCAGTGGCACCATACCCGAGTCGGTCTTTCTGACTTTCCAGATGACCTTTGCGATCATCACCCCGGCGCTTATCGTTGGGGCCTTTGCCGAGCGAATGAAGTTCAGCGCTATGCTGATCTTCATGATTATCTGGTTCACCTTCAGCTATGTCCCGATCTGGCATATGGCCTGGGGCGGCGGTCTGTTCGCCGGCTGGGGCGTACTGGACTTTGCCGGGGGGACCGTCGTGCATATCAACGCCGGGATCGCCGCGCTGGTTGTCTGCATTATGATCGGCTCGCGCACCGGCTACCCTACGGAACCCATGCGACCCCATAGTCTCGTTCTGACCGTGGTCGGAGCCGGTATGCTCTGGGTAGGCTGGTTTGGTTTCAACGCCGGGAGCGAGCTTGCCGCCGATGGTACGGCCGGCATGGCCCTGCTCGTCACCCAGGTCTCCACCGCCACCGCAGTCGTTGTCTGGATGCTCATTGAGTGGGTCAGGCATGGTAAACCGAGCATTCTCGGTATGGCCACCGCCGCAATCGCAGGTCTGGTCGCCATTACGCCAGCCAGCGGTACAGCCGGTCCCATGGGTGCGATCCTGATCGGCGCAGCCTCAGCCTTCTTCTGCTATCTGGCCGCCACCACGATAAAACGGTCCTTCGGCTATGATGACAGCCTCGACGTCTTCGGCGTGCACGGCGTGGGGGGCATTGTTGGAGCGATCCTGACCGGTCTGTGCGCGGCCGAATTCATGGGTGGTGCCGGGCTCGAAGCCACATCTGCGATGGCCCAGATCATCGAGCAGATCAAGAGTGTTATCGTCACCATCATCTGGAGTGGCGTGGTCTCTGTGGTCGCCTATATGATCGCCAATGCCCTCACCGGAGGGGCGCGCATCAGCGAAGAAGGCGAGCAGCAGGGTCTCGATCTGACCGATCACGACGAGAGCGGCTATATCGCCTGAGCCGTCTTCACATATCCGGGCCGGTTTTGTCCTGGCCCGGATTTCTTTGAGATCCTCTCGACTGGCCGCTACATCAACCGACGACCCCAGCCGCCCTGAGTTGCTGAAGGTCAGCCGCGTTCATTCCCAGCCCGGAGAGAACCTCGTCCGTATGCTGGCCGAGGGTCGGTGGAGGGGACTTAATTTCAGCCGGCGTATCCGCCAAATGCCAGACCGGCCCAATGGTCCGAAAGCTCTCTCCCGCCGGATGGTCAACGTCTTTCAGGATATCGAGCTCAGCTACTTGTGGATGGGCGCATAATGTAGGGTAGTCGTTAAAGGGCACGGCATCCCCGCGGAATTCGTGGACGAGCTTGACCACTTCAGCGTTCGTCAATTGCTGAAACGCCCGCTCCCAAATCGGCTTAACCTCGGGCGCATAGCGGCCAATGCTGGTCGCCTCTCGTCCGAAGCCCTGAAAACGCGGATCAGTAATATAGTCCGTCAAGCCCAGCGTAAGCATCAGCCGATCCCAATCCTCGCTACTGCCCCGGCGTAAACCGAAATAGACGTGCCCGTCTTTGGTTTTGTAGCCCTCGTCGGGCGGACGGGTGTAATGATCGAGATGGAAACCATACCACTCGTCCGGGTCTGTCATGGACGTCCACATAATGCCGCGCATATGGAGCAGGGTCCCCAGCATACTGACCGCAACCCGCTGCCCCTCGCCTTTGCGAACGCGGTGAAACAGCCCGGCCGTTATCGCCTGGGAGGCCATGATGCCGGTGTTGAGACTGGCCACGTCCGTCCCTAAGCGAACCGGGGCCTCTCCGATTTTTCCAAGCGAGTGGGTGTAGTCGGCCATGGCCTGCACCACCAGCTCTGATCCTGGCTGGTCTCGCAGCGGGCCTTCCTCCCCAAAGGCACTGATCGCGCAATACACCAGCGTCTCATGCGTCTGGCTGAGGTCTGCGTAGCCCAGCCCCAGCCTTTCCGCCTGACTCGGCCCGAAGTCTTCCAACACAACATCGGCCCGGGCAATCAGTTGTTGCGCGATCTTCCGGCCGTCTGGTGTGGTGACATCGAGGGCTACGCTCTTTTTATTCCGATTGAGACTCAGGAAGACCGCGCTTTCGTCCTGAATGAACGGCGGTCCCATGGTTCGTGCGGTATCGCCGCCCAGCGGCTCGATTTTGATCACCTCGGCCCCGGCGTCAGCCAGACGCATGGAGGCAAACGGTCCACACAACCCTTGGGTGAAATCAACAATGGTAAAACCATCAAGCGCGCCGGGCATTACTGCTCCAGTCTCTTGTCTCTTCCGTTCCGCTCCGTGGTCTCTGCCGCTATCCCAAACTCACGCAGGACCTCCTCAGTCTGTTCCCCTTGCAGGCCGCCCGGACGAATCGGGCCGGCCGGGGTTTTCTCAAACTTCCACGGCAGCCCATCGACGCTCAAGGTTCCCCAATGCGGCGTCTCCATATCAACAATATGCTGATTGAGGGTGACTTGGGGATCGGTGCGAAGCGCCTGAAAATTGACCGTGCGGTCCACCCGTATATTCGGTACGCCTGCTTGGGTTAGCCGCAGACTCCACCAGCGGGTTGGCTTGGTTTTGAAATGGTCTTCAAGCAGGGCAATGAGGGCAGCCCGGTTTTCGACCCGCTTCGGATTAGTCGCAAAGCGCGGATCGTCACCCAGGGCCTCTTGGCCGACAGCACGACAGAAGCGCGGCCACTGGTCTTCGCTCACCACCCCGACCGCCAGATATTCCTGATCTTCACACAGAAACGCCTGGTGCGGCACGGTCGTTGCCGCAGCACTGCCCATGGGCGGCGGTTGTTCGCCGGTCGCGAAATACTCGGCTAGACGGCTGGTTTGCATCGACATTGCGGCCGAGATCATATCGATCTCAATATGCTGCCCCTTGCCCAAGCGCTCCCGCGCCAGCAGCGCCTGCAAAACGGCTTCAACAATCATGGTGCTGGTCGTAATGTCGAGATGGGCCAGGTGACGGAACATCTCTCCCTGAGAACCTGGGGCACCGGTAATGCTGCACCAGCCTCCAAATGCCTGGACAGTCGGATCGATCCCGGCCTCCTTTGCCATCGCACCGGTTCGGCCATACGCGGACGCGGACACATACACCAGACGCGGGTTGAGCTGAGAGACCACATCATAGCCCAAACCCAAACGCTCGACCGCGCCCGGACGCATGTTCTGCACAAACACATCGCTCTTTTCAACCAGCTTGAGGGCAATAGCCCGATCCCCTTCCTCTTTGAGGTCGAGCACAATATTCCGCTTGTTGAAGTTGGCCGAGATATACAGGACGGCCGTACCCTTAATGGGCGGCGGGATGACGTGCGAAAGTTCACCGCCGGGCGACTCAACCTTGATCACATCCGCTCCCAGCTCGCCCAGCAATTTGGACGCCCAGGGTCCGACCGCGGCGATACTGAGGTCAAACACGCGAATACCGTCGAGAATACCAGGCATAGATACTCCTTCTCTCCTTCAGTACAGCCGTCGGTCCGTCTATCCCTTACGGGGCCGAAACTTGGCCAGCGTGACCTCGTCGGTCACATCATCGAAAGCCACTTCCACCGGCATGCCGACAGCAATGTCCTCGTTCGCGACTTCGACCAGATTGGTCAGCAAACGGGGGCCCTCTTCCAGCTCGACCTCGGCAACAGCGTAGGGAATGTCATCCTTGAACGACGAGAAATACGCCTGATGAAAAACGACCCAGGAGTTCACCACGCCCCGCCCACTCACCGCCTGCCAGCGAAAATCGCGAGACCAGCAGTCCGGGCAAAACGGCGCCGGAGGATACCAGACCTTGTCACACGCCTCGCAGTAGGGCAGCACCATCTGCCGCTGTTTCAGACCGTCCCAGTACGGCTGGTTCAGCGTCGAAATCGCCGGGAGCGGTTTTGTATACTCGGCCATGCCCTCTCCTTTTTTCAGCCGGCGCGGTAGATTAACGAGTCACCGTACGCGTTGGCCCACTGGATAAGCTGCGCATTCGGAATCTGTCGCTCCCCACACTCTCCCCGTAATTGGCGCACGATCTCGACCTGATGATTCCAGCCCATGATATGGCCCTCGGACATCAGCCCGCCGTTGGTGTTCATGGGCAGTTCCCCACCCAGCTCAATATGCCCGTCTTGGGTAAAGGCCGCGGCTTCGCCCTGCCCACAGAACCCGAAGCGCTCCAGGGCGGTCCAGGCCAGAATCGAGAACGCATCATAGGTAAACAGCGCATCCAGATCCTTGGGCGAGACGTCCGCCATCTCATACACCGGCTGCGGGCCGAATACATAATCAAAGGCGGTTTGTTGAGAAGTCCCAAAGCCGGGATAGGTCCAGATAAATTCTTCCCGTCCCGCGGGCAGACCCTGCATACCGCTAATACACACCGGCCGCTTGGCCATGTCCCGCGCGCGTTCCTGGGTGGTGACCAGGACACACGCCGCCCCATCGTTAATCAGACAATAGTCCAGCAGGTGCAGCGGCTCGCACACAAAACGCGAGTTCTGGTGATCTTCGACGCTGATCGGTGTCTGCATGACGGCATTCGGATTCATGGAGGCATGTTTCCGAAACGCCACCGCCACCGCGGCCAACTGCTCACTCGTTGCGCCAAAACGATCAAAATACTTCCGGGCGACCAGCGCCGCCCCGGCCCCAGGCGAGGTCATACCGAACACCGGGTCTTCGCCGTGCCCACCGCCGGCCTCACGCGCGCCCTCGGCGTCTCCAGCCCCGCCCATCATGGGTTTACGGAAACCGGAAAAACTGATCGACGCCATACAGGCCACCACACTGGCCAGTCCGGCGCTGACCATCATCGCCGCCCACTGTATGCTGCTGGCCGTAAACCGTCCGTGCGCCCAGGTTTGATTATACGCGCGCAGCTTTAATCCTAACGCATAGGCCAGGGTGTCGGCGTCTGCTCCAATCGGTGTTCCAAAACTGACGATAAGCCCGTCCAAATCGTCCCGCCCCAGCCCGGCATCATCAAGCGCGTTGCGGATGGCTTCACCGGCAAGATCGATCTGACTCCGATTCATCTTCCGACCGTAGGCCGTATGGCCCACACCACACACAGCCGCGACATCTTTGAGGTTCCCCGCAGGCATGTCCACCCTCCTTTGGCCAGCGTTCTCGGATCATAGGCAGAGACAGGATAGGGGTCAAGGAAACCGGACCCGGTTCCGGGCTGTCCCGCAATTCCGACAATCTTTCCCCTTGGCACCTTCTGCTTGACGCTCTCGCTGAGACACGTAACAATCGCTCCACAATCCAGGCACCGAGATGGTAGGGGCAGCCCGCTATGGCTGCCCTTTTTAGTGTGATGTCACTCACCGATATGCTCCTCATTACCCTCAGCGGTCTGGCCGCCGGTTTTCTCAACGCGGTTTCCGGCGGAGGAGTCATGCTGACCATGCCTACCCTTATCCTGATCGGCCTGCCGCCGGGAGTTGCCAACGGAACGAACCGTTTGGCCGTGGTCCTGCAAAGTCTGACGGCCCTGGCGGCGTATAAAAAGCTGAAGCAGACCGACTCTAGCTTAGCCGTTTCGCTCACGATCCCGGCCATGCTGGGCTCGGTGTGTGGCGCGCTGGTATCGGTCCGTCTGGACGATGCGGTCTTCCAAACCTTGTTGGCCATCACCATGATGATCCTGCTCATCCCGGTAGTGTTTGAGCCGGTCCTCAATAGCAAACTGCTGGCCATCAGCGGGACAGGACGGGGGCGACGACTGCTCCAAGGCGTCTTTTTCGGTTTCGGACTCTACGGTGGCTTACTGCACATTGGAGTCGGCATTTTCATACTGGTGGCACTGCGCACTATGGGCGGCTTGAATCTCGCGCTGGCAAACGGGGTGAAGGTCGTTATTGTCATGGGCTTGACCGGCATTGCCTGCTGCGTCTTTGCGCTGAACGGAAAAGTCGATTGGAGTGCGGGTCTGCTCCTGTCGGTAGCGTCCAGCATCGGCGCGTGGTTCGGGGCGCATTGGGGTGTCAGCAAGGGCGAAGGCTGGATTCGGATCGTGTTGGCTGGGACAATAGTGGTCATGGCATTCCAGTTACTCGGGGGGTGGGAGAGGCTCCGCCCGTTGTTGGCCTTATCCCAACTCCTGCACCCGTCCGCTGTTGCCGCAGGCTAGACACCGCATGAGCGCGCTCACCTACAAGGACCAGTCCGCCGCCGAGCTCCGGCTACACGTTCTCGCCGACGGGATAGATTTTCAGCAATTCAGACCGCTGGCCACGGTGTGCTTGGAACAACCTCAGTTCCAGGTACAGGCGAGCATTATCGGTGCCAGCCACATCATTCACATCGCGTATGACAACACTCAGCATGTTTCCGAAATCCTGGCCTGCACAGATATTCCCCCTGCGCTACAACCGGCGTTCTCGGACTGGATTGTGAACCTGACCCGTCCTATTGATCTCCAACTCACACCTGCGCTGCATTACCATTTCGAAGCTCAGCGGACGGACAGTCAGCACGGTCAGCCCGCCTTTCAGGCACTGGCACAGCGTATTGTCCAAGCCAGTACAGACACGGCACCCTCATTGAGCGCTGGTCTTGACTATTCTTTTCCCGCCACATCCCGAGGCCCAGCCCCCCAAACGCTAGTCTGGGTCATACTCGACAAGCCGAACCAGCAAGTGACGCTCAAAACCGCCCACAGTTATCCAAATGAAGATACGATTATTTTTTCTGATTCCTGTGTCACACTCAGTCTTCCAACAACAGGGAGATAACGTCTCTAGACTTCAGTACTCCGGCCAAATGCAATCTCCCGATCCTGAGAACGCTATCGAGGAGAAAGTACGCGATGACAAAGTAATAAGAGATATCTGGAGGCTGGAGTCTTCGTACATTTCCACAAGTGAGGCACTGATAACAGCTGAGAGAAAATACCGTTATCACAAGTGTAGCTTTCGAGTTTATCCAGCTTTCAACTTGGAAAAGTAGGTGTACGTTGGAGGTTTAATGTCTGTTCCCATCTGAATTAACCAAATATTGTCTTCATCAACAAGATGAATGATGGGTGCGTTTAATAGATTTATAATCTGCAAATACCATTTGGGTCCCATCTTCTCTAATCTTTTATAATCTAATTTTGATCCATATGGATTACGTGCATGCAACACATCGGCGCAGTTGTCATAGAGCGTTAGAAATCGTGCTTCTGTGAGATAGTCGTCTGATCGATCCGGCCATTCCATCCTAATGTTTGGATCATTGCTTTCCTTTTGTATTATTGGTTCTGGGTAGAAGCTTTGATTGATGTTTTTTATGTCTCTGAGAAGATCTTTTGCACGCCAATACTTGTGTAAGTTTGGCTGTATTTGCGACAGGGCGTCAGCGTTTGCGACAAGGGAACCCATTGCGATTAGTTCTAAGATTTTTCTGAATTGAAGATAAAGCATTTCTACTCTAATGTGCATAGGAAATAGGGATGAACTCGTTTCCCCTATGGCCTTAACTAAGCGCGTACGTTGTTTTATTTCCTCCATAAGTGATAGGTATTTATTAACCCCATCGGACGTCACCTGCTGGCGAGTCATAGTAGTTCGGCGCGACATACTCTAACCCAACGTTCCAAAGTCGGACCAAGACGCCTGCCAGATTTTTCTCATACATACTCCGGGCGTTTATGGTCTATTCTGTCTAGACTTATAACCAGTTCGTATTCTAAATTCACGAGAGATAGAGCAGCAAGTAGATGTGTCAGCTTACGCCTTCGGCTAAACTGACCTACAAGACTGACCGGGCGGGGGATTGGGCTTTGATTGGGGAATAACTCTGGTCAGTGCATGGCCTGTGTAGTAGACTTTCGCCAAGTATGACACTGCGACAGCGGGAAAGCGCAGCCAAATTCCTCTACGATTTAGCAAAAGGCGTAGCGCTGCTGACTGTCGTCAGTCCTTGGGTCAGAGGTCAGGAGTCCTGGCTTGTCTTGATCTTCGGCGTAGTAGGCACGCTCTCGATCTTTCTGTGGGCCTATCGACTCGAAGGGGGACTGGAGGAGGATAAAAAATGACAATGTCTGAATGGACAATGTTGCTGGTCGCGCTTATCGGCGTCGTCGGAGCTTCGGTGACATACTTCCGCACTCGCTCTCATAAATAGTCCTCAATACACCTACATCTGCGCATCGAAATCACCCAACCCGAGCCAGGAGGACCGAACAGAAGAACTATGGCGCACTTACGACAACTACGACTCGGCGCGTTCATGCGACCGGTCAGCATTCATACTGCGGCCTGGCGCTATCCGGGGGCCTTTCCGGATGCCAACTTCAATTTTGCGCACTACCAGCGCTTTGTGCATACCCTGGAACGTGGCCGCTTCGATGCCTTTTTCATGGCCGATCACCTAGCCGTGCTCAATATGCCGATGGCGGCACTCAAACGTAGCGCGACGGTCACCTCCTTCGATCCGCTCACTCTCCTCCCCGCGCTGGCCACGGTCACTACGCACCTGGGTCTGATCGCCACGGCCTCCACCACCTATAACGATCCCTACCATGTGGCGCGGAAGTTTGCCTCGCTCGACCATATCAGCGGCGGGCGGGCCGGCTGGAATGTGGTGACCTCAGCCAACCCGGACGAGGCATTAAATTTCGGACGCGAGGCCCATATGGAACATGACGCGCGCTATCGTCTGGCGCGCGAGTTCTACGATGTGGTCACCGGCCTATGGGACAGTTGGGCGGACGACGCCTTTATCCGTGATGTCGAGGCCGGCGTGTATTTCGATCCCGACAAGCTGCACGTGCTGAACCATAAAGGCCCACACCTGTCCGTGCGCGGCCCACTGAATATCGCCCGACCCATTCAGGGCTGGCCGGTCATCGTCCAGGCCGGTGCCTCGGAGGCCGGCCGGCAGCTCGCGGCCGAGACCGCCGAGGTCGTGTTTTCCGGGGCCAATAATCTGAAAGACGCCCAGTCCTACTACGCGGATGTCAAAGGCCGCATGGAGGCCTGCGGGCGCTGTCGCGACCATCTGAAGATCCTGCCGGGTGCCTTTGTTGTTGTGGGTGATTCCTTGGCCGAAGCACGGGCAAAGAAGGCGAAGCTTGACAGTCTGGTCCACCCGGATAGCGGCATGGCCACGCTCTGTGTCCTGCTGGGCCATGACGTGTCGATCTATGACCTGGACAGTCCGCTGCCCGACATCCCGGAAAGTAATGCCACTCAATCCGGGCGGCAGAAACTAGTCGATATGGCGCGCAGGGACAATATGACCATCAGACAGCTCGCCCAATATGTGGGCGGGAGTTTCAGCATCCTGGAGCTTATCGGCACGCCGAGCATGATAGCCGACCACATGGAGGAATGGCTCGTGACCGAAGGGTCGGACGGCTTTAACGTCATGTTCCCCTATCTGCCGGGCGGACTGGACGAATTTGTGGATCGAGTCGTACCCGAACTCCAGCGCCGCGGCCTGTTCCGGCGCGAATACGAGGGCACGACTCTGCGGGAAAACCTCGGCCTGCCCCGGCCGGAAAATCGTTTTTTTCAGACTCAATAGCCTGGGCGCGGACGAGGAGACATCGTAATGGCCGACACACAGTCGTATCACGAGGCCGCCAGGTTTTTATGGAACGAACGCCAGGCCGGTCGGCCCTTTGTCCCCATCCCGGAGCCACATACCCCGCACCGTCTTGAAGATGCCTATGCTATTCAGGCAGCGTTTCAGAAACTTTTGACAGAGACCTACGGCCCTATCGTTGGGCATAAAATTGCATTGACCACGCCGGTGATGCAGCAGATGGTCGGTTTTGACGAACCTATTGCTGCCGCCATCATGGGAAAAACCGTCCATCATACGCCAGCGCAGGTACGCCTGAGCGACTTCGGTCGCCTGGGAGTCGAGTGTGAGATTGCCGTGCAGATTGCGCATGATTTGCCAGCCGAGCGGGCCCCCTATACGCGCGACAGCGTTGCCGAGGCAATCGGGGCGGTCATGCCGGCCTTTGAACTGGTTGACGACCGCCACGCGGACTACACCAAAATCGCCGACAATATATTGACGCTGCTCGCGGATAACGCCTGGAACGGCGGCATTGTCCTGGGTTCGCCGCTGACAGACTGGCAGTCGCTCGACCTGGCCGCCGTTCACGGCACCATGCACATCAACGGCGAGGTCGTTGGGGAAGGTGATGGCCGGGATGTGCTGGGCCATCCGCTCGATGCCCTGGCCTGGCTGGCGAGCACGCTGGCCGCTCAGGGCAAGACATTGTCTCAGGGTATGGTCGTCATGACCGGCAGCGTGGTGGCGACCAAGTTTGTGAGTCAGGGCGATAAAGTGCAGTTGGCGATGGATGGGCTGGGCGAGGTGGAGTTGAGTATTGAATAAAAAGGGAAACCCACCCCCCCCGCTACGGGCCACCCCACCGAGGAGGGAATTACATTGGTCTGATGGAGTTTTAGCCTGAGCCGTTGACATAGCCATGCTCCGTAGAGTCTGGGAGGATAAAATTCAATACCGGAAGCTAGAGTTGGAGCAGAGACGCTAACCTAGAATGAAAAAATATGAAATTCGTTTTTCTTTCAGATACACATGACAAACACAAAGAAATGCAAATTCCCATTGGTGATTTCCTGATTTTTTGTGGAGATATGTCCTCCCGAGGGGAGTTGCGGGAAATAGAAGCCTTTTCCCTGTTTCTGAAGAACTTACCTCATAAATACAAAATCGTGATTGCCGGAAATCACGATTTTTCCTTTGAAGATGAAAGGAAATTACAGGCAGAGGAACTGATTAGATCTACCGGAGCGTATTACCTGAATGATTCCGGTGTACAAATCGGGACAATCAAATTTTGGGGCTCTCCTGTTCAACCTTGTTTTAAGGACATGGCTTTTAACCGAAGACGTGGAGAAGACATCAAGAAACACTGGGATTTAATTCCATTGGATACCGACATTTTAATAACTCACGGGCCACCCAAAGGCATTTTGGACACGATCAGATCCGGTGAACGGGTCGGTTGTGAAGAACTGTTGCAAAAGACATTATCAATTCATCCCAAAATACACGTTTTTGGTCATATCCATGAGGGTTATGGAACTCTTCAACAACAGAAAACTGTTTTTATCAATGCTTCAAATTTGAATTTTTTGTATCAATATACCCACCCTCCTATTGAGTGGGAGTGGCCTGAATCCTGATTGTATTAAAGATAAGGATTAGGGCCTGTAAAATTCGCATCAGACGTTGGGAGAAGAGATGGATACCTGGGAGTGTAAGGTACTCACCACCTTCCTGAAGGGAGATCGACTCACCAAGATTCCGGATACTCGTAAGAAGCGGGCTGTTATCCTTCGCTGGCTTGCTCAGCAGTTCGAGCAGGACAAACAGTATCTAGAACGGGAGGTGAACGCCATCATCGAGCAATATCATCCAGATTGCGCCACCCTACGGCGCGAGCTAATCGGAGCGCGCCTGATGCGAAGGGAAAGGGGTATTTATTGGCGCTCCCGAGAGGTGGCGTAAACATTACAAGGGTGTATCACTTCAACTGAAGGGAGAATGAACTAGGGGGACGATTTTGATAAAGGGGGTCTGTCTGAATAAAGTGGGCACTATTGTCTATAATTCCCTCCAGGGAAGGGACTGGCGTGTCCCGACTTATTTCCCCATTTTTTCGTCCAGGAATGCACTGACCTTATCAATTCCGATGCGTTCCTGCTCCAGGGTGTCACGGTAACGCACGGTCACGGTCTGGTCTTCGAGCGTGTCGCCGTCAATCGTAAAGCAGTAGGGCGTACCGGCCTCATCCATGCGTGCGTAGCGTTTACCGATATTCTGCTTCACGTCGAACTGGACGGCATATTTCGGGCGCAGCTCCTGGTAGAGCTTCTCGGCCACCTCGGGCATACCGCTTTTGTTGACCAAGGGGAATACCGCCGCCTTGATCGGCGCCAGCCGGGGGTGGAACCTCATATAGACCTTGCTTGGCCGGCTCTCGTCAGGCGTATAGGCCTCGCATAGCGCGGCCAAGGTTCCGCGGTCAGCACCGGCGCTCGGCTCAATCACGTGCGGGAAATAGCGTTCGTTGCGCTGGTCGTCAAAATAGCGCAGCTTGTCCCCCTGACCGCAATGGGTGGCGTGCTGGCGCAGGTCGTAGTCCGCCCGATGGGCGACACCTTCCAATTCCCCATAGCCGGGCGCGGTGAACGGGAAACGGTACTCGACATCGCTCGTGCCCGCTCCTTCTTTGGCATAGTGTGCCAGTTCGTCCTGGTCGTGCTCACGCAGCGTCAGGTTCTCGCCCGCCAGACCAATAGACTGCCACCAGCGAAAACGGGTGTCGCGCCAGTACTGATACCACTCCGCAGCCTCCTCGGGATGAATGAAGAACTCGATTTCCATCTGCTCGAACTCACGCGACCGGAACGTGAAATTGCGCGGCGTAACCTCGTTGCGGAACGCTTTACCGATCTGCGCAATCCCAAACGGCACCCGCACCCGATTGGTATCCAGCACGTTCCAGAACTGGGTAAAAATTCCCTGGGCCGTCTCCGGACGTAGATAGGTGACCGCGGACGGGTCTTCAACCGCACCGGTTGTGGTCTTGAACATCAAATTAAAAGGCCGTGGCTCAGTAATCTCCCCGCCACAAAACGGGCACGGCTTCGGCGGCCATTGGCTAATCCCGCCCTGCTCGGTGGCAAGGCGCTGGACCCAGTCGATTCCCCTCAAACCGGCAAGACATAAGACTAAGTCGTACACGCCATCAATGGGACCCTGTTCCAATCTCTCGGCCAAGAGAGCAAGCGTTTCCGCAGGCTTACGGGAAAGAGCCAAGTTCGGGGCGAGTTTTTTTCCGGTCTTTCCCCACCAGCGCTTCACGTTTTCGACAGTTACCTTCCCTGCTTCATACAACTCTGCAAGCGATTTACACCAGTCACTCTCGTAAATCATCTCATCAATATGATCGTACCGTACGAGCTTCTTACAGTGACGGCAGGTGCTCATCAAATCGGAGAACCCACCCACGTGACCCGAGGCTTCCCAGACTTTCGGGTTCATAATAATGGTCGCGTCCACGGGAACGATCTCAATGGGACGACCATCTGGACCGGGGGCCGGGCAGCGGACCACGTCCTGCCACCAGGCTTCCTTGAGGTTGCGTTTCAGTTCAGCGCCAAGCGGGCCGTAATCCCAAAAACCGTTAATGCCGCCGTACAACTCGGACGACTGAAAGATAAATCCCCGGCGGCGGCATAGCGAGACAATGGGGTCCATTGATTTTATTGCGGGCGAAGTCTGTTTGCTCATACGGCTGATCTCGTTTTGTGTGGACTGCCCTGCCGGTCGGTCCATACAAGAGGCCGACCGGACTGGGCGGCGTGCATGATATTGGATGGCCCTGACCTCGGCAAGTGAGCAGGCCAGCGCCCCTCTTTGCGTCAGGAATCAGACACGGTACAAGTAACCGCAAAGCAGTCATCTGATCTGGCAAGGAGAAAACCATGGGAAAAGCTTTGGACGGCATCCGTGTTCTTGACATGACCCACGTCCAGATGGGACCTTCTTGTACCCAGATTCTTGCCTGGCTCGGCGCGGACGTTATCAAAGTCGAACTGCCGGGGCGGGGCGATATCACCCGCCAGCAGCTCCGGGACCTGCCTGATGTCGATAGTCTGTATTTCACCATGCTCAACTGCAACAAGCGCAGCATCACCATTAATACCAAGACTCCAAAGGGACAGGAGATTTTTCGGAAGCTGATCAAGAAGTGTGATGTGTTGGTCGAAAACTTTGCGCCCGGCGCGCTGGACCGTCAGGGATTCAGTTGGGAGGTCATCCGGCAGATTAATCCGCGCATAATTTATGCCTCCGGTAAGGGGTTCGGCCCCGGTCCGTTCGCAGACTGCAAGGCATACGAGACCGTCGCCCAAGCCATGGGAGGGGCCATGAGCACGACGGGCTGGGATGACGGCCCACCGACCAGTACGGGAGCCCAGATTGGAGATTCCGGCACGGGCATGCATCTGGTAGCCGCGATTCTGGCGGCCCTCTTTCAGCGTGAGAAAACCGGGATCGGCCAGCGAGTTGAGGTCGCCATGCAGGACGCGGTGCTGAATCTGTGTCGGGTCAAACTGCGCGACCAGCAGCGACTTGTCCACGGCCCCCTGAAGGAGTACCCGCAATATCCCGATAAGACCTTTGGCCCGGCCGTGCCGCGTTCCGGCAACGCCTCCGGGGGCGGCCATCCGGGGGTAGCCCTCAAATGCAAACCCGGCGGCCCCAACGACTACATCTATGTGGTTGTCCAGGCCCAGGTCTGGGGACCGCTGATGCAACTGATTGGCCGCGAGGAACTCATCGACCACCCGGACTATGCCACGCCGGAGGCGCGTCTCCCCCATCTGGATGACTGTTTCGCAGCGATCGAAGCCTGGACCCAAAAACACACCAAGTATGAAGCCATGCAGCTCCTCAACACGGCCAATGTACCCTGCGGTCCGATCCTGGACATGAAAGAGCTGATGGAAGACGAGTCGCTGGCCGCGCGGGACATTGTCGCCGAAGTCGAGCATCCGGAGCGCGGGCGGTTCAAGACGGTCGGCTGTCCGCTCAAGCTCTCCGATTCACCGGTCGAGGTCACGCCTTCGCCCCACCTTGGCGAGCATACCGAGGAAATCCTGCGGGAGCTGGTCGGGTACAGTGACGAAGAGGTGGAGGCAGCCCAAGCCGAGGGCGCTATCTGACACCGCTCAACACCCACTCCTCACATGTCACTCATTACCTGGTCGTGGATATTTCTCCTCCTGTATATCGGCGGCATGCTGGCCATCGGCGTATTTGCCCAACGACGGGTCAGGCACGCTGACGACTTTGCCACGGCGCGTGGTGCGTACGGACCGTTATTTCTGGCGTTTGCCTTTGCCGCGACCACGGCCAGCGGCGCCACCTTTCTCGGCAGCTCGGGCTTTGGCTACGAGTGGGGGCTGCCGACGATTTGGGGCTGCTTCCTGTATCCGGCTGGGGTGTATGTCGGCGTGTTGGTCGCCATGCGCCTGGTTACCGCCTCGGGTCACCGGTTCGGCAACCGCTCCATACCGGAATACCTCGGCGACCGCTACCAATCCGATGGCATTCGGATACTCATCTCGGTCTTTTCCCTGGTGTTGTTTTTCTATCTGGCCGGGCAGTTGGTGTCCGGGCTGGTGATGTTCGAGATCATGCTGGGCATGTCCCCTCTGTGGGCGCTACTCATCACCACCACCGTCTTGTTGATTTACGTCGTGCTCGGCGGTGCGCATGCCGACATCCTGACCGATGGGGTGCAGGGCTTCATGATGCTGCTGGTCGCGGCGATGGTGATTGTCCTGTTTCTGACCGGATTCGGGGTAGAGGGCGAAAGAGTGGGCATGCTGGGTATCATCGACCGCCTCACCGAGCAGGATACGCATCTGGTCAGCGTGCTCAATGCCGAGACTCCACTCTACCATTCCTGGTGGTCGATTGTCGCCATTTTTCTTTCACACATCCCGCTCGGCCTGCTCCCCCATCTCGGGAATAAACTCTGGGCATTAAAGAGCGTGAGTCAACAGAAAACATTTATCAAGCTGGCTTTCACGTTTGGGCTGACGCTGGGCATGCTCGGGTTGGGCGGTCTCCTCGCCCGCGCGATCTTGGGCGACGCGCTGTATGCCGAGGGAGCGAACCCGAATCAGGCCCTGCCCCTCCTCTTTATCGAGTTGTTCCCGACCTGGCTCGCCGCGCTTATTGGGGTGGGCGTGCTGGCCGCGATCATGTCTACCGCCGATGGGCTGGTCATATCTTCATCCCAGGTGATTGCCAACGATCTCTACCGGCGGTCCATCGTGCCTCGACTCAAGAACCCTCCGAGCGAGGAACAACTGGACCAGCGGGTGTTATCCATCAGTCGGGTGGCGACCGTTGTCGTGCTGGTGCTGTGTACCGCCCTGGCCTGGGCTTTGGTCGAGACCAATATCGCCCTCATTGTCTGGATCGGGAACGGCGGCATGATGGCGGCCTTTGCCGGGCCCCTCGTGGTCGGCGCGCTCTGGCGCGGCGTCACCCGCAAAGGCGCCTATGCCGGTCTGGTCAGCGGCTTCGTCACCTTCCTCGTGCTGCACACCCAAATGATCGACCCCGCCTGGTTTGCGCCCGGCCTGCTGCACACCGCCGCCACCTGGCTTTACGCCGAGGGACCGAGCCCGTTCTCCTGCGCAACGATAGGGGAACTCATGTCGGTCGCTTGTACCTATGTTGTATCCAAAGCAACGCAACCGCTGCCCGAGTCGCATGTGAAGGTGTTGTTTGAAGGGACGTAGACTGCGGACGGTTTCTTTACTTAATTGTAAACTGCCCAGTGATAGGTTACACTCCCATGAATGATCCTTGGCTTTCGCCACAGGGGCCTTGAGCGATTGTTCGAGAAGGGAGATCGTAAGCGGGTTTCGCCTCTGTTGGTCGCCAA
>JAJDTY010000074.1 GCA_022826945.1 Candidatus Binatia bacterium | reverse complement strand
CGTGTCGCCATGCCCGGCCTGTTCGGCTTCCGCCACCACCGCCGTGCCATTTTCTTGGTTGAAATCCGCAATCACCACCCGCGCACCTTCGTCCAGAAAACGCAGGACGGTCGAGCGCCCCATACCGCTGGCCCCGCCGGTGATCACTGCGACCTTGCCTTCAAGTCTCATGCTGTATCCTCAGTTTTCGTGCAGTACTGTCTGGAGGATGCCTACATCCTGACCGTGTTCTCCGGCTCGGCGACCACCGGGTTCTCCAACTCGCCCAGCTTGTCGATAGCGATTTTGACGGTATCGCCCGGCTTGAGATAATTGGGCGGTTTCATGGCAAAACCCACACCGCTTGGGGTCCCCGTGGAAATGACATCGCCCGGCTCCAGGGTGAAACTCGTCGACAGATGCTCGATCAGCTCAAAGCAATCGAACAGCAACTGACAGGTGTTCGAGCTTTGTCGCATCTCGCCGTTCACCCAGGTTTTGAGGTCCAGGGTATGCGGGTCGCCGACTTCATCCGGCGTCACCAGGTAGGGGCCCAGCGGACAGTGGGTGTCGAACGATTTGCCCATGGTGAAGGTTGGCACGCGAATCTGCCAATCCCGCACGCTGACATCGTGAGCGATAGTGTAGCCAGCAACCACTTCAGCGGCGCGGTTCTTTGGTACGTGGCGGCAGTAGCGGCCAATGACCACCCCCAGTTCGCCCTCGTAGTCCACTTGGTCCGAGGCGCGCGGAATGTGTATGCCTTCGCTCGGTCCGATCACCGAGGTGGATTGCTTATTGAAGATCATGGGAATTTCTGGCGTCTTCATGCCGGTTTCTTCAATATGATCCCGGTAGTTGAGGCCGACCGCCAGAATTTTTGGTGGCCGGAGAATCGGTGCTTCCAGGGTGACGTCGGCCAACGCAAGCCGGACGGCATTCTTTTCAGTGGCCTGCCGTGCGTTTGCCAGGGCATCCGGGCCGGCGGCCAGGAAGGCGCACATCTCGGTGGGGAGGTCTGGGGCGGCGGCAGACAGGTCCACAACGTTCTCGCCGTCCACCACGCCGATGCGGGTCGTTCCGGACTGGGTAAAGGTCACTAATTTCATACGATTCTCCTTGCAGGGTCTTGTTTGGAGTTCACGGGAAAATTCGGGTTAATGGGCAAAGCGCTCCCAGGCCTTGGCCGGCTCGGGAACCGGCGGGATGTCCGGCTGCGGTTCCGGTGGCGTGCCGGTGACGGCAAAGGGGACGTGGTTGCCAAAATACATCACATGTTGGCTATACGGTTTTACTTTTTCGGGCGTGAGAACGAGCGTATGGCCGTCGAGCATGGTGTGTTCGTGGGTCTTGGTCCACTCCAACGCGGGTTCCAGACCACCGGCGTGCGGCACCCCGATTCCGTGGATGTAGTAATGAGACGGAATAACGATTTTGGCTCCGAGCTTTTTCATGACTACGTCGGCCCACTTGGGCGTCAGGATATGTCCGTCGTCGCTGACCGACAAAAACGCCACGTCGATGTCGCCTATCATCTCCCAAATATGTTCGGGCGGGTTCTGCCGGTTGTCGCCCCAGTGTAGAAAGCGCAGTCCGCCGGTTTCGATGACGTACATATTATTGTTCCATTGGGTACTTTCGTCGGGCGGGCAGGGGTCCTTGCCAGTGGCGGCAATGACCGCGCTCCGAAAGGGATATTTGCCTTGGGCTTCACACATATGTTTCTCGGCAATGCCGAGAATCTTGACATCACCCAACTCAAACGTTCCGGCCATGCGGTCCAGAATCATGGCCGCGTCAACCCGTTCGGTTGCGTCGTGATCAAAGTGGGCGTGGGTGACGAGCGCGATATCGGTCCGTTGCTTGGGCAGATGCATCTGATACCACATACCGTACATATGCGTCGGATCGTTGCGCCACGGATCGATGAGCAGTTCAATACCGCGCGGTGAGGTGATCTTGAACGCCATATGACCGTAATAGGTGACGGTTACCTCTCCGGTGCTCTGGCGGGTCCCGCCGTACTTCTGAGCAGCCATGACCCTATCGTTGTTCGAGTCTTGCTCATGGGCAACGCTGTGGGCACTGGCCGTGTGTGAGGCAACCAAGACTGTCAGCAGTAGCATGAGGGACCAGATAGCGGAGAGTGTCAAACTCCTTGTTCTCATACGCTCGTGCTCCTTTTTCCTCTGTATTCAGCCTATGGTTCTTTACCCCCGCGTTCAAGGACTAAGGGAATGTCAGGTCGGCCACCTGCAGGAATGCCAGCACCTTAGCCCTTTCGATAGTCCGGGTCCTCCAACCCCGGCATGGTGAGATAGCCGGGCAATTGTTTGAACCGGGCGATCCAGGCCTGGACCGCAGGGCAGGGCTCCAAAGAAATATCGCCCATAGGCGCAAGCGCGATATACGGAAAGCAGGCCACATCGGCAATCGTGGGCCTGTCTCCACACAGCCAGTCTTGCCCGGACAATTGCTTCTCCATAATCGTCAGCGACGTTGTACCACGGACGCGGGCTTCCTCAACGTCTCCTTTGAACGTATGCGGCAGGCCATTGGCGGGAATCCCGAACGACACTATGGCGCGGGCCGTAAACACCCCAAACTGAATCCAACTGGCCGCAAAGGCCAGCCATTCCGTGACGGAGGCCGTACCGGCGTTATCGGTGGGGAGCCACTGCCGGCGCTCATCGTACTGGGTTGCCAGATAGACCAGGATGGCCATGGAGTCGCGCAAGACCAGGTCGCTGTCAACCAGAACCGGCACTTCACCGCGCGGATTAACGGCCAGAAACGGCGCTTGGTGCTGCTCGTCGGTCATCAGATCGACAATGACGGACTCATATTCAAGACCGAGGAAAGACAGCAGGAGTCGAACCTTATGGCTATTGCCGGATTCCGGGTGCTCGTACAGTTTCATAGGTTTCTCCTTCGGCGCTCATCCACACTTTAGCTCATGGGACAATTTTGAATGCTGAGCCGTCTGACATCCTGTAGATATGAAAATCGCTGTCCAATGTGAAAATATGGCTAACCCCCAGCTTTTCCACCGCGGCAACAAGTGAAGCATCTGCCAGGTCCATTGGCTTGTCCTGGTATTTGTTCATCAAGGCAGCTATACGATCAACCTCATCTGGATTCACGTTGTGAAGGGTAAGCTTTCCTTCTGTTCACATCTGCTACAAGACTGCTTGAGCCTGGTAGCCTCTCACTCGATGCAAGAGATACATCGCTTCGGTTAAACACGGCCAGGTGGTCAACAGAGGCTCGGAGAGGAGTTGTTTTGTGGCGTTAACACACTTGGAGTGATTTGGGTCGTTCCGATTGATGAGAGCGACAAGCGGACCCGTATCAGTAAGAGTCACGACCGCTCTCGCTGCTCCAGAAGTCCGTCAGAAAAACGCTGTCCGCAGTTTTCTGATAACGCCTCGGTGGTTCCGTCTATCACACCGATATGATCGGAAAGGAGGTCGAACAGGCTAGGCTCTTTGTCTCCGGGCGCTTGCTTTTTTCCAGAGGTGAAACGCTTCCGCAGACAAGCCAAGGCAAGGAGTTCGGGAGTTGTCCCTTGTTGACGAGCCTCCTTGAGAAGCTGCCCTTCTATTTCAAGAGGCAAAGTAATTGTTATCATACGTCTAGCCCTATCATTATTCTTGCGATCTTCCAAAGGATATTGCGGCAGGCGAACTGGTTTTCGACAGCTTCCGTATTGTCACGCCGGGTATCTGGTCGAAGGGGGACGACGAACATGGCAACATTAACAATCCGAATTCCTGACGCGCATCGGGACCGGCTGGCAGCTATAGCTGCTCAGCGTGGCCTGAGCCTGAACAAGCTTATGGAAGAACTCTCCGTACGTGTGTTGGCCGAACACGACACCGAAATGCGCTTCCGCATGCGCGTGGCGCGCGGCAAGGTCGCTCGGGGGCTGAAGCTGCTTGACGAACTGGACCGCCACCATGTCCAGAAATCGTGATACTTGGCAGCCCGCCAAAACGTAGCGCCGTGCGTTGCCTTACAATACAGTGTCCTTCCCTGGCACTTCCTGCCAACTCAGGCTATGCTCCCCTCACTCAAAGAGTGATGAGGAAAGGAGACCTGTATGAAGCTCGCTGCCCCCCGTTTGGACCCCATTCAACCCGAAGACTGGAGTGATGAGATCAAGAAAATTTTACAGCCCAATGTCGAAAAGGGGACGGTTTTTAATATCTTCAAAACCCTGTCCCACCATCCTGCCCTGTTTCGCCGTTGGCTCGTATTCGGCAATCACGTGTTGTTTAAATCCACCCTGCCGCCGCGCGAGAGAGAATTGGTCATCCTGCGTATCGGCTGGCTGTGCGAGGCCGAGTATGAGTGGGCCCAGCATGTGCTGATTGGCAAAGAAGCCGGGCTGACCGCTGAGGAGATTGATCGCATCAAAGCCGGCCCGAATGCGCGGGGCTGGAGCGAAGCCGATAAGCTGCTGCTGCAAGCCACGGATGAACTGCGCAAAGACGCATTTATCACGGATACGACCTGGAACGGCTTATGTCAGCATTTTGATACAAAGCAACTCATGGACGTGGTGTTTGCCGTGGGGCAGTACAACTTGGTGTCCATGGCGCTGAATACTTTAGGCGTGCAGCTGGATGATGGCTTGGAGGGGTTCTGAGGGGAACCGGCCACCCCTTTGATAGGTTAAGGAGAGCGTATGGGAGATCGATTGAAGGATAAGGTGGCCATTGTGGTCGGGGCTGGGCAGACGCCGGGCGAGACGATCGGTAACGGCCGGGCCACGGCCATTGTCTACGCCCGCGAGGGAGCCAAGGTGTTGCTGGTAGACCGCCGGCTGGAGTCTGCCCAGGACACGCAGGCCATGATTGAGCAAGAGGGCGGGACTGCGTCTGCTTTTGCCGCGGACGCGACCAGTGAGGCTGACTGCAAGAAAATGGCGGAAGCCTGCGTCGAACGTTATGGTCGCATCGATATCCTGCATAATAACGTCGGCATTGGTGACGGTGACTCGGGTGTGACCAGTATGCAGGAAGAAAACTGGGATCGCATTCTCAGCGTCAACATGAAGAGCGTGATTATGCCGAGCAAATGCGTCATTCCCATTATGCGCGGTCAGCGCAGCGGGGCGATTATCAATATCTCCTCCATTGCCGCGGTCTGCGCAGTGGGTATCTTGGCGTATAAGACCTCAAAGGCCGGAGTGAACGCGATTACGCATCAGATGGCCCTGGGCAACGCCAAATACGGCATTCGGGTGAATTGCATTATGCCCGGTCTGATGGATACCCCTATGGCGATTGAAGGCATTTCAAAAGCCCGCGGCATCTCCAAAGAGCAATTACGCCAGGAACGGGACGCCTCCGTGCCTTTGGGGGCGAAAATGGGCACGGGCTGGGATATTGCCAACGCCTCGCTCTTCCTGGCCTCGGACGAAGCGAAGTTTATCACCGGTGTATTACTGCCGGTTGACGGTGGCCAGAGCGCGCGTATTGGCTAAGCTGGTGCGTAAGACGTACTCAAACAGAAAAGGAGGTTTGCCATGTCAACGCTGCTGCATATGTCGTTTCGGGTGAGTGATCCGCAACGTTCTGCCGAGCTATACGCGGACTTGCTTGACGGCAAGGTGGTCGGCTCAGGACCACAGTTGAACAGTATTGGCGTGCGTACGGTCGTGTTCGGCGACTGGCAGCCCGGTCGGCTGAATGACATCATGGAATTCTGGCCGCTGGACAAACACTGGGCCAAGGGCGAGTTCACCGACCGCACGGTCGGTCAGGACCACCACTTCGGGCATATCGCGTTTACGACCGACAAATCCTTCGACCAACTGGCCGCCATCGCCGCCAAGCACAAGGTTGAAATCGTCGAAGAAGAACGCGGTCTGCCCCATCTCGTACCCGTCATCTACGACCACGAGGGCAACTTCGTGGAGTTCTTCTCGGAGAGTGATCGCCTGCCCACATCCCGTCGGTCCGATTCCTGACCTGGGCGGTTTCAGGTTGAAACGTCAGGCAGAAGCTCGCTATACCTAACCTAGTGGCAACACCAAGGAGCATCTGCCATGACCATTACCAATCAAACAGAACTCCGCACCGTCTACCGTGAGCCGGCCGCACGGGCGGTCCAGAAGGTGCTGGATCACTTGGATGCGCACTGTCGGAACTTCATCGCCCTCTCACCCTTCTGCATCCTCAGTTCTGCGGGCGCGGATGGGCAGGCCGACGCCTCGCCCCGAGGGGACCCGCCGGGATTTGTCACAGTCCTGGACGAGAAGACGCTGCTCCTGCCTGACCGACCGGGCAACAATCAGGTGGACTCGCTCCAGAACATCGTGGAAAATCCGGGTGTCGGGTTGCTTTTCTTTGTACCGGGCATGAATGAGACATTACGGGTGAAGGGCAAGGCGGAAATCGTCACCGATACGGAACTGCTTGAACCGATGACGGTGAAGCGGAGAGCGCCGCTCTCCGGGCTACGGATCACCGTGGAGGAAGCCTTCCTCCATTGTGGTCGGGCGCTGCTCCGGTCCCGGCTCTGGGACCCCGAGGTACAGATCGAGCGCGCCAGCTACCCCACGTACGGGCAGGTGCTCGCGGACCAGATCGCGGGGGCAGACGCCGAGGAGATCGATCGATCCGAGGACGAAGCCAACCGGGATCGCCTCTACTGAGGCGAGGAGACCTATGCCTGCCTCACCTCGTGCCTGTCGTCTATGACCACGAGGACAATCTCATGGGGTTCTTCTCCCCTAATGACCGGCTGCTCACCAAGTGAGACGATTGATTAGGGCAACGATCGTGAAAGCATCCTCTCACTCGGCCCGCGGCGTTCTGGTGTTTGTGGTTACAATCCTCCTTGCCCCGATTTTCGCTCAAGCCAGCGAATGCGGGCGGTTATGTGACGCAGAATTCTGGAAATCAGCTACGCTGGCAGACGTACAGGCTGAGCTTGCCACAGGCTCTGATCCTCAAGCTCGGCTTAAGAACGCGGCCCCACTACATTGGGTTGCGCTCTATGGGAATCCGGCGATGGTGAAAGTGTTATTAGAAGCCGGGGCTTCACTAGAGGCGCGAACTGGGAGCACTATGACTCCGCTACATATGGCGGCGGCGTTCAATAAAAATCCGGCAGTAGTGACGGCATTGTTGGTATCCGGGGCGGCACTAGAGGCGCGGACTGCAGAGGGAGAGACCTCGTTGCATAAGGCAGCGGGACTCAATAGAAATCCAGCAGTGATGAAGGCATTACTGGAGGCAGGAGCGAATATTGAGGCGCGGGATAGGGCTAGTAGGACTCCGTTGTATATAGCTGCGGGGCTCAATAAAAATCCGAGGGCGGTAAGTGTCCTGCTAGCCGCGGGAGCGGCGTTAGAAGCTCAGGATGCGCTTGGCCATACCTCACTACATTGGGCAGCGTGGAGCAATCCAAATTCGGCGGTAGTGAACGTCTTGTTGACAGCAGGGGCGCAGGTAGAGGTGCGGAATGAGTGGAGCGATACTCCGTTGCATAAGGCAGCGGCCAACGGAAAGCTTGTGAGGGTGAGCGCATTACTGAAGGCGGGGGCTACGTTAGAGGCGCGAGATAAAGAGGGTCGGACACCGCTGCATCAGGCAGCAGCGTTCAATGCGGAATCCGCAGTAGTGCTCACCCTCTTGGATGCTGGAGCCGATCCCAAGGCCAAGAATACCGAGGGTAAGACTGTCTTTGACCTGATACAGGAGAACAAGAAGCAGAAAGGTACGGATGCCTATTGGCGATTAAATGATCTGCGTTTTGAGTGAGGGCTGTAATTGTGGGTTTGTTTTTCTCTGAAAGGGGAGACCTTTCCAAAGTATGGTACTGGATAATAGTGGTTGTGCTGGTATTTGCTGCGATAGGTGCGGCAAGTCAGACAACTCCATTTATGCAGACCTCGATAACCCCTCCAGCAGCACAGGAAAAGCTCACACAGGATACGCTGCCCGCGGCTGAAGGTCTAAGAACTCTGGATACGAGAGCGAGGGAACAGCGCAGAAAGGATACGCTGGAATGGTCGGATTCTGTTTCGCTAATCCGACCCGCCGGGTTGGAATCTGTCTAGAAGCGGTCTCAAAAATACTGGCGCAGCAGGATGACGATGCAGGCGAGCTGCACGAAGCCGAGATAGTTGGCGGCATGATATTCATAGCGGACCACCAGCCGCCGGAAGTTGCCCAACCAGGCGAAGAGCCGCTCTAC
>JAJDTY010000075.1 GCA_022826945.1 Candidatus Binatia bacterium | reverse complement strand
CGGCATCAATCACGCGATCCCGCAAATCTTGCGAGTAGGCTCGGGCCATCTCCTCCCTCCTTCCGCAGGGCTCTCCCTGCTCTCTCTCCCTAGTGTGCTGGAAAGACTCCGCTGATTCAACCTATTCGCACAAGCCTCTAGAACCTATCGTGAAACGCGCTAGCCTTCTGTGTATGGCGCGAGCGGGGCGCCACGTTTCGTAGCAAGAGCCTGTGAAGCCGAAGGCCGTCTGCCATCCGATTCTCGTGATGGCAGACGGCGGAGCCGCGTTTCTTGTAGCCGCAAGGCGGTGGCGGTCAACTATTCGGTTGATGGCGCGCCTTGTCTGCAGATACGCCCGAACACGGGCCAGGCCAGCGCCAGCCCAATCAGTCCGAACTCCAGCAGGCGGGCCCAGAGCGGTTGTTGATAGGGGTGCAGCTCATAGGCGCTCATATTGAGTCCGGTAAGATACGAGAGGAGGACGGCCATGGAGGCCGTCCAGGCCCACACGCTGGGAAAGATTGCCGCAAAGGGCAGCAGCCAGAGCAGATACCACGGATTGATGACCGGCGACGCCGCCAGCAGCAGGCCGTAGACCCAGTCACCGCGCGGAACGGGCTGTCTCTCGCCCCGGCTATACTGTCGATAGTACCAGCCCCAGAACAAGGCGCAGCCCAGCCCCAAAACGAGCTTGGCCTCGAAGACCGGCAGCGCCAGTGTCAACAGCCCAAAGGCCGCGGAGTTAAACTCCCACTCCCGGGCAAAGACGAGTAGCGAGTACAGGTCCGTGCCGCCGCCCAGGGCGAACGGTGCGTACAGGGCCGCCAGCGTCGCGCCGAACAGAGCCCAGTGTCGGGTTGAGGCACCGACCAGCACGAACGGCACCAGCACCAGGGCGAATATCTTGGCTCCACAGGCAAGACCCAGACATACCGCGGCGCTCCGCCAGCGGTAGTCCCGAGCCAGGACAATAGCGGCCAGCAGCAGGCCAACGCCGATGCCATCCGGATGCGCGGTGAAGGCGATTTCTTTGACCACCAGCGGACACCAGGCGTAGAGCATGACGTTTCGCGCCGGTGTCAGGCGCAGCAGCAGGGCCACAGTGGCAAGGTCAATGACAATCAGCAGGACCTGCAAGGCCGCGATGCTGCCCGGCTGCAGCCAGTAGCCCAACAGGAAGACGAACTGGGTTGTCGGAGCGTAGATGGTTGGCAACTCGGGGTGGTTGATCCCGTCCAGCACGGCGTGGAACGTGGCGGGAACAGTCGGGTCGGTAAAAAACGCTTCCGGGACGACGGCGTAGGGTGTGCCGGTCGTGGCAAAACGATAGCCGTCCCACAGATAGCGATAGAAGTCGTCTTCGAACATCGGCCCCCCGACCAGCCCGCAGATTCTGAAGGCTATGGCCCAGAAGAGCAGGCGGTTGAGCGGGAACGGTTCGTCACGCCGATGGTAGTACAGGAAGAGGCCGAAGACCGGCAGGCCGGTCCAGACCATCAGGGTGAAGAAGGCGACTAGGTCGGGTTCGCCAGGGGGCCACGCCAAAAAGGCGAGGGCGGCATAGCCCAGGGTGCAACTCAGGCCGACCGCGTCCACCAGCCAGCGCGTCTTCACGCTCGGTTGCCCACCACCGTTTGCGCCGGCTCTCGTCTCACGCATATCCCGCCCGGCACGACAGGTCGTTACTTGCTCATGATCCGTCGCGTTTCTGTCCCCAGGTATCCCAGTGGGTCAGTTCGGTAGCCGGAATCCGCCGGGCTGCCTTGAAATCCGTGCCCGTATAATAGGCCACGGGCAAAAGCACGCCTTGTGTCACCGTGGCCGGAATATTGAGTAGCTTGGCCGCTTCGTCGGCGTGTTTGAGATGCACGGTGGTCCAACAGCAGCCCAGACCACGCGCGCGGGCGGCCAGCATGAATGACCAGGCCGTGGGCAGAATGGAGCCGTAGGCCGTAGCCTGATCGAAAAGCGGCACGTCCTGGACCTGATCCTCGATGCAGAACAGCACCTGGACCGGCACCTCATGTAGATGGTCGACCAGATAGACGGCGGAGTCGATCATGCGTTGGGCTTCGGTTGATGCGGGTCCTGTGGTGCCATACGTCGCGTCGCCGGCCTGCTCCCAGTAGGACTCAAAAGCCTGCTTGTAGAGCCGTGCGATACCAGCCCGTTTTTCCGCATCGCGAATCACCATAAAACGCCACTTCTGGGTATTAGTAGCCGAGGGGCTCTGCACCGCCACTTCCAGACATTCTTCGATCAGTTCCGGTGGGACGGGACGGGTCAGATCGAGACGTTTTCGGATGGAGCGCGTGGTGGTCAAAAGCTTGTCGCATACACTCAGGTCCAAATCCGTATTCATAGCTCACCTCTAATCCGAAAAAATCATAAAGCATGCGTGAGAACAACTCGCACGCCGACCGACATGCTGACGGTGTTGACAAATGAAATTGATAATGATTCTCAATTTCAACAAATAAAATGGAATAGGAGGAGATGAGGCAGCAGCAGACTTGTCGGCAGTCGGTTATGAGGCATACACAAGCGGCCCGAGGACGGAATCCCAGCGCCCATCACATGACAGAGAGGGGACACATGATGACACGGAAAATCGTGTTGGCTCTGGGCGCGCTGGCTTTTGTCTTGGGCATTCCCAGAGGCAGCTATGCCGTAGATGAAGCGCGGATGCAACAACTTGAACAACAATTGCAAGCCATGCAGAAGGCAATGACGGCGATGCAGGGCGAATTGGAAAGCCTGCGGGCCGAACAGAAACAGGAACAAGAGCGGGAGGAAGAGCAGGCCCGCCGCCAGGACGTGCTGGCCGAGGAAGTGGACAATCTGCGCACCAGCCTGACCCTGCCCGACTTCCAGCCACTGACAATGGAAGACAGCCGGTACGGCCTGGGACCGGCGGCCTCCAAGATTTACGGCGTGGAGCAGGGCTTGTCGATCGGCGGCTATGGCGAGGCCTATTACCGCAAGGATGTGAGCGACAAGACGCGTAGCGACCGGGATACGACCGACTATCTGCGCTTTGTGCTCTACACGGGCTATAAGTTCACCGATCGCATCATCCTCAACGCCGAGTTGGAGTTCGAGCATGCCTCGACCAGCACCGGCGGCTCGGTGTCCGTCGAGTTTGCCTACATCGATTTCCTGATGTGGGACTGGGCCAATTTTCGGGCCGGCATGTTGCTCGCCCCGCTGGGTATCGTCAACGAGTTGCACGAGCCCGTGTTTTTTAATGGCGTAGAGCGACCCGAGGTTGAGCGGCGTATCATCCCCTCGACCTGGCGCGAGAACGGTATCGGCCTGTTTGGCGAACTGCTGCCCGGTCTGGAATACCGCCTCTACGCCATGAACGCGCTTGAGGGTGCGGCGAGCAGTACATCCGCGTGTACGCCCGACACTAACGGCAACTGTGTGACCAAGCCTTCGCTCAAACTGAAGGAGCATTTGCGCAGCACGCGTCAGAAGGGCGGCGAGGCCATGGCTGAGGACATCGCCTTTGCCGCGCGGCTGGACTACACGCCCATACTGAACCTCAAGTTCGGCGGCTCGGTGTACACCGGCAAGTCAACCCACGATAGTCAATACTTCGAGTGCGTGGACGGGAGCTGCGGCAAGGTCAATCTGCCCGGCGCGCGGCTGACCATCTGGGACCTGCACGCCATGTACAGTTGGCAGGGGCTGGACCTGCGGGCGCTGTTCGCCATGTCTCACCTGAAGGACTCGGATGAACTCAACCGCATCGGGGGCGGCGGTAAGATCGCCAAGGAGATGTACGGCTTCTATGCCGAGCTGGCCTACGACATCATGCCGCTGGTGCTGGGGAGTACCGTACAGCAATTGTCGCCCTTTGTGCGCTTCTCCTATATTGACCAGCACGCCGAGATGGCTGGTGACTGGGATGCCAAGGGTCGCTACGAGCACCGTATCTGGACCACCGGCGTCAGCTATAAACCCCACCCGAACGTGGTGCTCAAGGTGGATTATCGCAACTTCGATACCGTGGACAACGACCACGAGCGTGAAGACGAGGTGAACTTTGGCCTGGGCTTTGTTTTCTAGAGCCTGCGGCGTTCGGTACGTTATGGTTATGGTGGCACTGCTGGGCAGTGCCACCATTATTGAGGCTCAGGTTTTTTATTCTAAGGCAGAGGCATTACAGGTGGCATTCCCCACGGCAGACCGCGTCGAGACGCAAACCTTCTTTCTCACCCCGCAGCAGGTCGAGCAGGTTGAGGCCCTGGCGCAGGCCTCAGTCGATTCCAAGCTGGCCACCTTTCACGTCGGCCATACGGCCAACACCGTGCAGGGCTACGCCTTTATTGAGACACATATTGTACGGACCTTTCCGGAAACCTTTCTGATGGTAGTGTCCCCCGACGGCACACTGCAAAAACTCCTGGTACTGGCCTTTTACGAGCCGACTGAATATCTGCCGTCGGATCTTTGGTTGGAGCAGTTTGATCAGAAGCGACTGACGCCCTCGCTACGCCTGCGGCGCGATATCCACGGTATTATGGGCTCCACGCTGACCGCCCAGGCCGCGACCCAAGGCGTGCGCAAAGTCCTGGCCCTTTTTCAGGTCTTGATTCAGGAGAAACAATAAGGTGCGCTTTGTAGTGACCGGCGAGTGGTCCAGAAACCGGCTGCTCCAACTCATCATCGTTATCTTCGTTATCTATGTTATCGGCCTGTGGCTGACGAATGCCCTGCTGTATTTCCAGAAGATGAACCTGAGCTATGTCTCGGTGACCGAATACTATCTGGGCTCGGAAGAGCGTTTTTTGCAGCCGCGCAGCTATCAGGGCATGCTGGAAGTATCGCATTTTCATTTATTTGCCATGGGCCTGCTGCTGCTGACGCTAACGCATCTGATGCTGTTCGTGCCCATTTCCCCGAACCTGAAAGCTTGGCTGATTATCATCCCTTTTTTCTCCGCCCTGATCGATGAGGGCGGCGGCTGGCTGGTTCGCTTTGTCCACCCAGGTTTTGCCTATCTAAAAATTGCCGGTTTTCTCGCCCTGGAAATCAGCCTGGCGGTACTGGTCGTGATCAGCCTGTGGTCGATCTTTCGGGGCTCACAAGAGCACTACCGACAACAGAGGCCGCCCGCTGTGCGACAGGACAAAGTCGATGTGGAAAATGTCGGTCTTGGGGCCGCAGGGGAGATGGTGGAATGATGAGGGGTTGGGGACTCAGGATTGGGGGTTGGACGGTCGTTCTGAGCCTTCTGGTTCTGGGCAGTCCTGCCCGGGCGTGTGAGACCGATGGCCGCTATATTATGGGCACGGTTTTTCAGGCCACGCTGTGCCAGGCAGAGCCTCCTTCCCAGGGACAGATGGGCGCGGTGTGGCACGAGGTTTTTGCCACGGCTCGACGTTTTGACGATCTTTTTACCACCTACGCTCCGCACAGTCCGCTCAGCCATTTGAACTCCCAGGCAGGGCAAGGGCTCCGGGCAGTTCCGGCCGAAGTGAGTGAGATTCTGCGGCTCTCGCAGCGCTACGCAGACCTGACCAATGGCGCTTTCGACATCACGATGCGGCCGCTCCTGAGCCTATGGCGACAGGCGGAAACAACCCAGACCCAGCCAACCGCGGCGGCCATTCGCCACACCCTGCGGTTCATTGGGAGTCAGAAGCTGCACTTTGCCGCGCCTCATCGCGTTGGTCTGCCCGTGCCTGGCATGGCATTGGACCTGGGGGGTATCGGCAAAGGCTATGCGCTCGATCAGATCGTCAAACAGCTTCACGAACAGCGGCTGACAAACGCCCTGCTCAATTTTGGGCAGAGCAGCCTGTGGGCGCTTGGCCGCCCGACCGACGGGGAGGGCTGGCGCTTATTGTTACGGCAGCCGAATGGGGAGGTCGTCGGCGTTGTCACGTTTTCCGACCAAGCTATTTCCATCTCCGGGAGTCTTGGCCGGAGCCTGCAGGTCGAAGGTCGGCGCTACGGCCATATTATCGATCCCCGGACCGGTCGGCCCGTGCAGCGCGACCTCTTGGCCTGTGTTGTGGCTCCGAGTGCGGCCCAGGCCGAGGCATTGAGCACGGCCCTCTTAATTTTAGGGGAGCAGGAAGGACTCGATCTCATTGAGCAGCTCGATGGCGTCGAAGGATTCTTACGTGAAGCACACGGCACACAGTGGATGACAACGGGGTGGGAGCGGGTCAGCCGTTTTGTCGCATTATAGTTCTGTCAGTGTACAGAGGAGGGACAAAGACATGCGTACCAACGAAATACTGGCAACCATTCCAAACGAGACATCTGCCTCCGCCCCGCCCAATACTGCGCTGGAGATCGCCGTGGAGCTGCCCCAAGCGGATGATCCCAACGGACAAGCAGACGAACAGCCGAGCATTGCCTTCCGGCGTCTGACGTGGGGCTCGGGCTTGGGCTGGTGTCGGCAGCAAACCCTGACCCTGACTCCGGTCGAAGCCGAGGCCGTGCTCAAGGCATTGCAGAAGAGTCGGCGCAAATGGCGCAGGGCATCTGCCACGCCTCAGGGCAAAGTCATCCCTTTTCCAGGTAGTCCATCAAACTGACCCGCTTCCCTCCCCTCGGCCCCTCCCTTTCCCCCTAGGGGGAGGGGGCTCCTCCCTTTCCAGGCTCAATACTCCTGAAGAGGACGGGCCTCGCCCGTCCCGCTCACCGTCTCTGTATTGCTTTGTCGGCCCAGGCGTGTTCAGAAGGTTCAAGTCTAAAGGTCGAAAATCATCGAGACCGTGGGAATAGCCCGGTTGTGATTATTGGCACGGAGCCATGTCCGAACGCAGGTTTGGCCATATTCCAGATCATCCGATTGGCAGTCACTTCGTCTCTCGCCCGGCGCTTTCCAAGGCTGGGGTGCACCGACCCCGCATTGCCGGTATCTCCGGCAGCGGGCGGACGGGCGCCGATTCGGTGGTTCTGGCTGGCGGCTATGAAGATGGGGAGGATTACGAGCATACCATTTTTTATACCGGTCACGGCGGGCGTGACGTCCAGACCCACGAGCAGATAGGCCATCAGGTTCTCATTCGTGGCAATCTGGCACTGGCTCAGAACCGATTGCACGGCCTGCCCGTCCGCGTTATCCGTGGGGCTGGGTTCCGTTCTCCTTATGCGCCCGATTCCGGCTATCGGTACGATGGCTTGTTCACGGTTGACGACTACTGGCGGGGCGTTGGGCGGGCAGGGTTTTTTATCTGGCGTTTTCGGTTGGTCAAAATGGATGAAGACTTACAGCGGCAGGAACGGGTCGTCCAAGAAAGACTGCACGCTCAGGAACTCAAGCAGCTCTACTACTATCGCTGTCAGATATGTCGCGTCCAACTCCGAGGCACCGCCGGGCCGTATGCCGAAGCAGTGCATCTCCGGCCTCTCGAAGCCCCGCACAACGGCCCTGATACCCCCGAGAATATGCTGTGCCTCTGTCCGAACTGTCATATCCTGCTGAGTATCGGCGGAGTGAGTATTGCCGACGATTTTACGTTGATCGGCAGACCGGGGAGTTTATACGTTGATTTTCGACACCGGATCAATATTGAGCATATACGTTATCGGCGGCAACATTATCCGGTTGACGCTGAGGTGGTCTAGTGTTGGGGAGTGTGGGCTTGAAGCCCACGAAAAATCTCCTCCTCGGAGGGGTGGCGCGCTAGCGCCGGGGTGGGTGTCTTTAGATAGGGAAAAAGGGAGAGATCAACGATGCAGGGCACGCTACGCAAAATGAAAACGCAGCCGGGGCCGACCGTGGAGTATCGCTTGCCAATCGGTGAGCATGAGGTCGCAGTCAATCCCCTGCTGGGCAAAACCGTGCGCCTCAGTTTTTCCGGGGAGATTCACTGTGTTGCCTGTGGGCGCAAGACCAAGAAGAGTTTCAATCAGGGTTATTGTTATCCCTGCTTTCAGAGTCTCGCCCAGTGCGACATCTGCATCGTGAAACCCGAACTGTGCCATTACGAGCAGGGCACCTGTCGTGAGCCGGCCTGGGGCGAGGCGCACTGCATGCAGCCCCACTATGTCTACATCGCCAACTCATCGGATCTGAAAGTCGGCATTACGCGCGGCAGTCAGATTCCCACCCGCTGGATGGATCAAGGCGCGGTGCAGGCCCTGCCGATTTTTCGAGTGCAGAGCCGCTATCAAGCCGGGCTGCTGGAGGTCATGTTCAAAGCACATATGGCCGATCGCACCAACTGGCAGCGCATGCTCAAGGGAGCGCCCGAACTCGCGGATTTGGCGGCCAAGCGGGACGAGTTGCTCGGGCTGTGTCAGGCGGGGCTGAACGACCACAAGCGGGCCGCCGGAGAAGGCGTACTCACGTTGCTTGAGGAGGCAACCAGCCATTCTTTTACCTATCCCGTGCTGGAATATCCCGCCAAGGTCAGGTCGCGTAATTTTGAGAAGACGCCCGAGATCGAAGGCACGCTGCTGGGCATCAAGGGGCAGTATCTTATATTCGATACCGGCGTGCTGAACGTGCGCAAGTTTGGCGGGTATACGGTGCGGTTCGAGTCCCCAGACTCTCCCACCTGAAAAGCGGGAGGGTGCAAATGGGGCCTGATGCGGTGGCAGACCTCGGGAAACCGGTCCGCTATTTCGAAGTCCCGCAGGCCGGGGGGCTGGGCGTCATCCGACACAGGGTAGCTGAGACGGCCGTCCGGAGGATTATTCTCCCAAGACTTGGAGCCCGGCCTCGGCGCAGGAAATGTCTTGTTCGACCGACCCGCCCCCGACGCCAATTCCTCCAACGACTTCGCCGTCTATCGTAATGGGCAGCCCGCCACCAACCACGGTTGCTCCCTCAAAATGGGACAAGCCCACTAACAGGGCCGGATTGTCTTTGATGGCATTGTAAAAATCGGCCGTGCCAAATCCGAATAGCGCGGTGTACGCCTTGCGCTGACTGCCTTCGATGCCGAGGAGTGGCGCACCGTCCATACGGGCGAAAGCTTTCAGATTGCCACCGTCATCAACAACCGCCACATTCTGCTTGACGCCCAGTTCTTTTGCGCGGGCGATAGCCGCTTCGACCATCCGCGCCGCCAGGGCATGGGTAATCGTTTTTTTGGTATAGGTTGTCTGCGTGCTCTGTTTTGCGTCTTCAGCACTGCCGACCGCAGGCGTCAGCGCGATGGAAGCAGCAACAGCCACACACAAGAGCAAAAGGAACCTTCCAGAAAAGACATTCCTGAGTTGAGTCATAGGGGGTCCACCTTTCTCGTCGCGAGGCGCGGGCCGACTTCGTATTTCACTATTATGAGCGAACCTTCCTAGCGCGTCCAGGCCAGCCACTTGGTGAAGAGCGATTTGACCCGAGGGGTCAGCCGGGTGCGATTATAGGCGTCCGCGGCGCGTTTTATGGCTTCGGCCTGGGTGGGATAGGTATGAATGGTCCTGGCCAGGGTACCGAGTCCCAGGTTGCCGACCATGGCCAGGGTCAGTTCCGAGATCATTTCGCCCGCATGCCGGGTCACAATCGTGGCGCCCAGAATGGTATCCTTACCGGCCTGGGTGTGGATTTTCACAAAACCATCGGTATCGCTCTCAAGTACGGCCCGGTCGACCTGCCCCATCTCCTGGTGAAAGGTCTGGATGGCAATACCCTGTTTTTCCGCCTCATGTTCATACAAACCGACATGGGCGATTTCAGGGTCGGTATAGGTGCACCACGGCACGGTTAAGGCGCTCGCCTTTGCCCGTCCAACGAACAAGGTGTTCTGAATCACAATACGGGCCAGGGCGTCCGCCATATGGGTAAACTTATACGGTGAGCAAATATCGCCTGCGGCATAAATACGCGGGTTAGTCGTCTGGAGCCGATCGTCGACCTTCACTCCCTGTTTGGTATCAAAATCCACCCCGACGGCCTCTAGATTCATCCCTTCGACGTTGGGCGCGCGGCCTACTCCGAGGAGGACGGCATCCACGCGGACCTCCTCTTGCTGCCCGTCTTTTTCTACCTGGAGCACTTTTTCCTGGCCGTCCCGCTCCACCCCGGTGATCTGACAGCCGAGGACGAGTGAGACGCCGTCCCGAATCAGTGCGGCCTGGATGAGGGCCGCGGCATCCTTGTCCTCGCGGATGAGGATCTGGGGCATCACTTCGAGGAGGGTGACCTGAGATCCGAAGCGGGCAAACGCTTGGGCGAGTTCGCAGCCGATCGGACCGGCGCCGATAATAGCCAGCCGTTTGGGAAGTTCGGTAAGGGAAAAGACGGTCTCGTTTGTCAGATAACCCGCTTCCGCCAGACCGGGAATCGGCAGGGGCATGGCCCGGGCGCCCGTGGCGATGACTGCCCGACGGAAACGCAGGTGTTGGCCGTCGACTTCCACGCTGTCCGAATCTACAAAACGTCCCTCACCCAGAAAGACATCCACGCCCAGTTCGTCCCGATAGCGCTGTGCCGAGTCATGTGGGCTGATTTCCGAGCGGAGCCGGCGCATCCGTTCCATGACCGCCGGAAAATTCACTTGGGTTCCCGGCGGCACCTCGATTCCATATTGATCCGCGTCCCGAACATCCGCAATGGCCCGGGCCGCTCGGAGCAGGGCTTTGGACGGCACGCAGCCGACGTTCAGGCAGTCGCCGCCCAAATGCTCCCGTTCCACCAGGGCCACCTTGGCCCCAAGACCGGCCGCGCCGGCTGCGGTAATCAGGCCGGCAGTCCCGCCACCCAGGACGACCAGATTGTAACTCGGGGCGGGCTCCGGGTTCGTCCAGTCACGGGGGTGGACGTTGGCAACGAGGGTCTGGTTATACGCGTCTTCAGGCAGTGCAATGGTCGTCATAAGAGGCCTCCTGCTGTGCCCTGGGCTCCTAAGAACAGGGTACTCGGGATGGTCCGGTTTACAAGGAGGGGAGCGAAACGACTCGAAATACAGAAATCGCTTGCGCCCAGACAAGCCGAGCTTATAGGATGGGCCGACGCTCAGGAGGGGAGTATGGCCCACACAGCGGATATCGTGATCATCGGTGCTGGGGTGACGGGATCGAGTATTGCGTTCAATCTTGCCACCCGGGGTATCACCAACGTCGTCGTCCTGGAGAAAAACTTCATTGCCTCCGGGGCGACCGGCAAAAGCTCGGCCTGCATTCGCCAACACTATTCAACCGAGGTGACCGCACGCATGGTGCGGCGCAGCCTGGACGTGTTTGAAAACTTTGGCGATGTGGTCGGCGGGTCGGCCGGTTTTACACGAACGGGCTATCTGATGGGCGTGCCCGAGCAGGATCTCGACGCGCTCAAAAAGGTTGTGGCCATGCAACGCCGCGTCGGGATCAACACCTGCTTTATCTCTCCCGAAGAAATCCGCGAAATCGAGCCGCGCACGCGCGTGGAAGACCTGGCCGGCGGGGCCTGGGAGCCGGACTCCGGCTACGCCGACCCGTCGGACACTACCTCGTCCTTTATCCGACGGGCACGACAGATGGGCGTGCAGGTCCACCAGGGGACCGAGGTCACCGGCATCCAACTGGTGGGCGGAGCGGTGGCCGAGGTCGTCACCAATAAGGGGCGCTTTTCCACGCCCACGGTCATTGACGCGGCCGGCGCCTGGGGCGATCGTATTGCGGCCATGGTGGAGGTGGCGATTCCTCTGACCGTGTGCCGTCACAATATCTGTTTTGTCAAACGACCGGCCGAGGCCGCAGACCGGCATCCCCTGTTTTACGACTTCGTCAGCCAGGTCTACACGCGCCCCGAGGGCGCGGACCTGACCCTGGTCGGCTCGCTCGATCCGATTGAACTCAACGACCGGGTCGACCCCGACCACTACGACCACGGCGTCAGCTATGACAGAACGGTTGAGATGACCGGCCATGTCACCCATCGTTTTCCCCGCTTTGAGACCGGCTATTTCCACAGCGGCTACTCGGGCTTTTTTGATGTCATGCCCGACTGGCACCCCATTCTGGACGCCGTGCCGGGGATTAGCGGCATGTATATGGCCGTCGGCTTCAGCGGTCACGGCTTCAAGCTGGCCCCGGCGGTGGGCGAGATGATGGCCGAGTTGATTCTGAACGGCAAGCAGCCGGAGACGGATATCGACGCCTTTCGCTTTACCCGTTTTGCGGAAGAACAACCCATTCGGGGCATGTACGACGAGGGCCTGATGGGTTGATAGCGACACAGGACTAAGGAGAAAACCATGACACAATTGCCCCCTGAAGCCGCCCGGACACGGCAGCCGCTTTCCCAGGCGCGACATATGCCGGCGCATTTTTACACCTCGCCCGAGATTTATGAACGCGAGAAAGAACGCATCTTTCAAAAAGAATGGCTGTGCATGGGCCGGGTCGAAGAATTGGACCAGCCGGGCAGCTATTTGACCTTTCGGATAGCTGGCGAGCCGGTTGTCATCTGTAAGGACCGCCAGGGAGAGCTGCGCGCCTTCTCCAATGTGTGCCGCCACCGGGGAACGCAGGTGGCGTTCGGTGAATCCGACAACGGGACTCCCTTTGGTAAAGGCTGCGACAAGGCATTTTCGTGCCCCTACCACGGCTGGACGTACGACCTGGACGGCCGGCTGCTCAACGCGCCCCACTCCGCGGAAATGGAGGGCTTTGATACCAAGGACTTCGGCCTGATTCCCTTGCGGGTCGAGACCTGGGCGGGCTTCCTGTTTATCAATTTCGATCCGGCGGCGCGGAGCTTGATGGATGTCCTGAACGAGGTCGATTTTCCCCAGACCTATCAGCCCTATCGTTATGAAGACTTTCGTCTGGCCAGCAAGTTCTCGTTCGAGTTGGACTGTAACTGGAAGTTCGTGAATGAAAATCTGACCGATATCTATCATATTGCCGTGCTCCACGTGAACACCTTCGGACCCTGGCAGCCGCTCGAGTCCTACGAGTTCCGGCCTGTGCGGGGCGGCTATCACGGCTATTTCAAAGGCAAGACCCTGGCCCCGAACGGTGACTCCTTATTCGGGACGATTCCCTGGATTTCGGGCAAGCTGGCCGAGGGTGGCTATTCCAGCCATCTGCGGCCGAACATCCCCTGGTTTCCACGCCACGACTTTCTGTGCTTTATGTCGGTCTGGCCGGGAGAGAGCGTCGATAAAACGGTTGGTGTTTCGTATCAGCTCTTTCCAAAGCAGCACTTTGAGCTGCCCGACTTTCAGGACAAGGTGGCGATCTATGACGACTTTCTCAAAGAGTTTCTGTCCGAGGACATCTCGATGATCAAGTCGCTCCAGCAGGGCATGGACTCCAAGTATTTCAGACCCGGTCCCATGTCCCGCTTTGAGGTCGCCATTCACAGCATCGCCAACTATTATCTCGAACGCCTGGAGGCCGAGTAGGCCCACCACGGCACGGGCCGGACACAGGAGGGTAGCCCAGTGATTACCAATCTCGGACCGGAACTCACTCAGGCCGCAGACGCGATGATCCGTGATGTTCTGCTGGTGCAGTCGGGCGAGACCGTGCTGATCACCGCAGATACGGCTTCGGATATGCGCACGGTTGAGGCCATCCAAAACGCGGCCCGCAGTCTGGATACGCCGGTGGCTCTGCTCATTGCTCCGCAACTCCCCTTTCAGGGCGCGCTGGGCGACCCCTATATCTCCGATCCGGTCCGGGCCGCGGTCACGAACTGCGACGTATGGATAGACCTGGCCTTTCCCTATATGGCCGGCTCGCAAGCGTTTGACACGGCCATGCAGAATCAGCGCACCCGCTATTATCTGGCCGCGGGTCTGAATGCCGAGTCCACGGTCCGGCTCTTCGGCAAGGTCAACCTCGACACCCTATTTGCCGTCACCAAAGCCTTTGACTCCCTGCTGGTCGAGAAAAAAGGCGCTCGGGGCCGCATCACCAATCCGGTCGGGACGGATGTCACCTTCACCGTGGGTGAGCCCATGGCCATGGGCACGGGTCGCGCCAACGGGCCGGGTGCCCTGTTTGTCCCCGGCACGGTCATGATCATGCCCAAGGAAGACTCGGTCAAAGGCGTGGTGAAGTTCGACACCGTCTTCCACGAGTACTATACCCCGCTGGAAGAGCCGATCAGCCTGACCATAGACGGAACCGTGCAGGACGTGTCGGGCGGTGTGGCCGAGGGAACCGTGCTGGAGCGCTCGTTGCGACGGGCCAGCGGTGAGGGGCTGGGCTATATCATTCACTTCACCTGCGGCATCCATCCTGCCGCGCGCTACACGGGCAATTGTTTTCTTGAGGACCAGCGCGTACCGGGCTACAATGCGGTCGGCTTGGGCCTGCCGTTCTGGATGCCCGGCGGCGGCGAGAACCATCCCGACGCCGTGCTGTCAAAGCAGTCGCTCTGGCTCGACGGCGAGCAGATTGTCAAAGACGGCACCATTGTCGGCCCCCCCGACTTGGCAGAACTCGCCCAAGACCTGCAACCGTTGTATCGCTGAACTTCCTCTCCTGATCGTCTGGGGCGGAGTGACCTCGCACACACGGCATGTCGACGGCCCAATAAGTTCTTGATTTTATTGAGTTTGGGGTGGAGACCCCCCTATGGTTTTTCTGAAAGTCTTTTAAATAAAATAGTGTTTTAAGTTTGGCCAGTGGATAACCGGTCTTTTCTTTGGATGGATGCCGCGGAGTGGCGGGGGCGGGGTGCCTCCGCCCGGCAGCCCTCTCCGGCTGGCGCGCGCTCATGCCTGGAAATGGGCAGCACACGTCCAGGGAGGGGATGAAGAGAGCGCCGGTCAGTCCTGCTGCAAGGCAAGCTGGACCATCTGGCTTAACGTCTTTTTCCCTTGACCGGGTTCGGCTGGGCGCGCTAACGTCCATCCAGGCGCTTTCCAAACTCACGCCGAATGACAGGGGAGGCGGATGCAATACGGGATACATGTCAATAGTGGGGCGTCCGTGACCGACCCCGCCGTGCTGCGGGATATGGCCCAGCTCGCGGAAGAACTGGGCTGCGAGTCCATCCTGATTGGCGACCACATCCTGCCGCCGCAGAAAATTCAGACTCCGTTCCCGGTGAAGATGGACAATCCGCCGTGGCATGTGTACCAGGAGCAGGATTGGCCGGACTGTTTCACCACCCTGGCGTTTCTGGCCGCCATCACGACGCGGGTGCGGTTGGGGGTGAGCGTGATTATTCTACCCTATCGCCACCCTGCGGCCGTGACCAAGATGATCACCACGCTGGATCGATTGTCGGGCGGACGGATCATCTGTGGCGTTGGTATCGGCTGGCTGAAGGATGAGTTTGCGTTTCTTGGGGTGCCGTTCGAAGATCGAGCGGCCTTGAGCGAGGACTGCCTCAAGCTGATGAAAACCTTGTGGACGGACCCGCATCCGCGTCTCAGCACAGCCTACGGGAAGATTGATGCTGATGTAAATTTCGGGCCGCAGCCCGTGCAGCGACCGCATCCGCCGATTTGGATCGGCGGCAACACCCTGCCCGCCCTGCGCCGCGTAGCGCGCTGGGGAGACGGCTGGCAACCGGTTTTTCTCTCGCCCGAGACGATTCAAAAGAAGACCGAGACCTTGCACGTCCTGATGCGAGAGGCCGGACGCGATGCCGCCCAGTTGGAGATTACGACTCTGGTCGGATCGAATGTTTCCGTCGCCCAGGCGCAGGCCTACCAAGCGGCAGGAGTGCAGGAGCTATACATGCTGACCACAACGGATCGGCCGGATGAGCTCTTTGCACAGATGAAACAGTTTGCGGCGACCATGCGAGCAGTTGGAAACGGATAAAAAAGGAGAGACGCCATGACGCGTATTATTGATGCGGACAGTCACTTTATGGAACCGCTCGACCTGTGGGAGCAGCATATCGATCCCCGGTACCGCTCGCGCTGCTTGCGGTTTGAACAAGACCCAAAAAGCAACCGGTATGCGGTGGCGGTTGAAGACGTGCGGATTGATCACTCCGGAGACCTCAGCATTGAGGAACTCATGGGCGTTGCCGTCGGCTATGGCCAAAAAGAATCGGGCCAGGGGCTCAAATCCTTTGATTGGACTCAGGCGTTCAGTCATTCGCTTGAGGACATGGAGCAACGGATTCACTTCCTCGATGTCGAAGGGATAGAAGGCCAGTTTATCTACCCCACCCTGGGGTTGCTGTGGGAGGACCTGGTTGAAGACCCGGAACTCGCTGCCGCTCATTGCCGTGCCTATAACCGTTGGGCGGCTGAAACCTGCCAGGGTCGTCTGGATCGTCTCTATCCCCTGGGCCATATCTCGTTGCGCAACCCTGCCGCCGCGGTTGAGGAGATCAAGCGGTTGGCCAAAGCCGACGTGCACGGGGTCTTTGTTGGCGCCCTGCCGATCGATGGCAAGAGCTTTGGCCATCCGGACTTTGATCCCGTCTGGGCGACGGCCCAAGAGTGCGACATTGCCGTCGGACTGCATCTGGTGGTCCATGCAAAATACATTGGCAACGAATGGTACAGCGACCGCGACCCCGGCTTTATGTTTCTCAGCATGAACGTCATTCAAGACCCACGCATGGCCCTCACCACCATGGTCTACGACGGCGTGTTCGAGCGTTTCCCGCGCCTGCGGGTCGCCACGATTGAATCGGCCAGCGGCTGGGTGGCCGAGTGGCTCGACCGGCTGGACTATCGGTTCAGCTATATGGGTCACACCTGCCAGATGAAGCGGCCGGCCAGCGAATACTTTGCGCGGAACATCTGGATTTCCGCCGACCCGAGCGAACGGACCCTGCCGCATATGGTTGAGCTGGTTGGAGACGATAAGTTTTTTGTTGGTTCGGACTATCCCCATGCCGAAGGCTTTACCGAGCCGGTCAAGAAAACGCGCGAATCGCTGGCTCGTCTGCCCGAAGCCTCGGTCAACAAAATCCTGGGGGAGAATGCGGCCACCTTCTTTGGCCTGTAGTCCATACCAGCCTGATTCCATTCAGCGCAGTGTTATGAGGCCAGCCGCATGAAACAGCACGCCTTAGCCGATACGCCGTCTTCCGACCGCGTCCGCCGGTGGGACCTGTATGACCTGGATATGCTTGAACGTATTCAGCGGCGGGTGCTGTGGCTCTCAACCTATATTGTGCATTATGCGAACTTTGTGCGTCCCAACCCGGACGGCATCAAAGTGGGCGGGCACGAGGCCAGTTCTGCCTCGGTGGTGACATTGCTGACCGCGCTGTACTTTTATTTTCTGCGACCGGGTGACCGCGTGTCCATCAAGCCGCACGCCTCCCCGGTTTTTCATGCGATTCAGTTCTTACGTGGTGTGCTGCCCCAAGAGAAGCTCAAGGCCTTCCGTCAGTACGGTGGCCTACAAGCCTACCCGTCCCGCACCAAAGACCCGGACCAGGTCGATTTTTCAACCGGCTCGGTCGGCCTTGGTGCGGTGACGCCGCTCTTTGGTGCCCTGGTCCGTGACTATCTGGAGGACCATGCTGACGGCGCGGACCGGGAAGCCGCTCCACCCCCGGACGGGCCGTCCTCGGGCTGGCATATTGCCCTGGTCGGTGATGCCGAACTGGACGAGGGCAATATCTGGGAGGCGCTGGGAGAAGCCTATACCCAGCGGATGTCGCGGGTGCTGTGGATCGTGGACCTGAACCGGCAGAGCCTCGATCGCGTTGTCCCGGACGGCCGCGCCCAGCAGTTGCGGGAAATGTTTGCCGCCAACGGCTGGCATATCATTGACCTCAAATACGGCCACCGGCTCGAAGACGTCTTTCGTAAACCCTACGGGCTCAAACTCAGAGCCCGGATCGATGAGATGAGTAATGAGGAGTACCAGAGCCTGCTGCTCCAGGACGGTATCACCATTCGTGATCGTTTCGTTCAGTCCAACGGGAAAAAAGATGCGGCCATGGCCGAGCTGCTGGCCGGTTATGAGCCGGATGAGGTGAAAGAGCTGCTGGCCAATCTCGGCGGGCACGATTTGGAGCGGGTGCTCGAAGCCTTTGCCGAGGCGTTCGCCATCGAGACCCAACCGATTGTGATTTTTGCCTATACGATCAAGGGCTGGAGCCTGCCGTTGGCCGGCAATCCCGCCAACCACGCCCGGCTGCTCAAGCCCGGGGAGATCGAAGAGGTCCGCCAGCGGCTGGGCGTGGCCGAGGGCGAGGAGTTTGCCGCCTTTCCCCCGGACAGCGAAGAGGCACGCTATATCAGCACGCTGCTGGAAGAGGGGGAGGAGTTGGCCGAGGAATCCCGGCGTTCTGCTCCGGTCGCACGGGCTGCGGAAACAGCTATTGAGATTCCAGCCGGTTTGGGCGGAACGTATCATGGCGTCCTGTCGACGCAGGCCATACTGGGCCGCATTTTTCTGGCCCTCAGTCGTCAGCCCGAGATTGCGCCCCATCTGGTGACGATTTCGCCCGATGTCGCCATGTCAACCAATCTGGGCGGCTGGATTCACAAGGTCGGGGTGTACTCGCGTCGTCAGATGAAGAATTATTTCGGGGAGTCGGATATCTCTCTGCTGATCGACTGGCGCGAGAACCCGACCGGCAAACACATCGAACTCGGCATCTCCGAGACTAATCTGTTTCTGGCCTTGGGTGCTTTTGGCCTGGCTGACGAGCTGTATGGGCAGTCCCTGCTCCCGATTGGCACGGTCTACGATCCGTTTGTGTGCCGGGCGCTCGACGCCTTTATTTACGCGGCCTACTCGCAGGCCAGATTCATCGTCATCGGCACTCCCTCGGGGATCAGCCTCAGCCCCGAAGGCGGGGCGCACCAGTCGCTCATTACGCCGGGCATCGGGGTCCAACTGCCCGGTGTCACCTATTACGAACCGGCCTATGCGCTTGAGCTGGAATGGATTCTCCTGGCCGCGCTGACCGAACTCCAGGACCGGGACACCGGCAAGAGCGCCTATTTGCGGCTCTCGACCAAGCCGCTGGACCAGGCCATCTTCAATATGGCGCTGGAACGAGACGGGGAAGAAGACCTGCGGCAGCAGGTGCTTCAGGGGGGCTATCGGCTGCTGGATTGGCAGTCCGAGGAAGCCTACCAACCCGGCGTGAACGTCGTCCACGTGTTTGTGACGGGCGCTATGCTGCCGGAAGCGGTTGAGGCCGCGCAACAGCTCAAACAGCACGGGATTTTTGCCAATGTGTTCAACGTGACCAGCGCAGATGTGTTGTTTCACGACTATATGGCGACCCAGCAGCAGAATATGCAGGGCCAACGATACGAAAGCTGGGTGGAAGCCCTGGTGCCGGTTGCGGAGCGGAGCGCTCCGGTCGTGACCCTCCACGACGCGCACCCACATACCCTGTCGTTTATTGGTGGGGCGCTGGCAACGCGGATGACCTGTCTCGGGGTGACCGAGTTCGGACAGTCCGGCACCCAGACCGACCTGTACCGGCGCTACGGGATTGCGCCCGAGAATATTGTCGCGGCGGCCCGTTGGATCGTGGGGCAGTAAAGAATAGCGGAATAGCAAGTTAAGGACTTGACGCGCTGTTCTCCTCCTCTTGTGCTCTCCCCCGCCCTAACATGCAATCAGACGGTTTGTGTGATTGGGATACGGCCCGGCACACCAGCCGGGACCATGCTGTCTCATAAGGAGGAGTAAGATATGTCTGACCGGACCAAGGACCTGTACCTGCCGCGGTCTTATTGTAAAACGCCGCTGCTCCGGGGGGTGCTCGCGGTGGCGATGAGCCTGCTGTCGCTCCTGCAAATCGCAAGAGCCACTACGGTTATTGAACAGTCCTTTTCCTCCCTGGTGCAGGATGCTGAGGTGATTGCCATCGGCACCGTCTCTGCCATTGCGACCGAGTGGAATGCGGAGAAAGAAGCGCCCTTCACGCTGGTGACCTTCTCCGACCTGGACGTATTGAAAGGTGACGAGAGTCAAACAGAGATCACCTTGCACTTTTTGGGCGGTCCGACACCGGATGGACTTGTCATGCAGATTGCGGGCGTGCCGCAGTTCAGCCTGGGAGAACGGACGGTCATTTTTTGTCAAGGCAACCAACACCAGGCCGTACCGCTCGTCGGCATGTGGCAGGGGGTCTACCGGGTGATGTTTGATGCTGAGCGCGGGACCGAGACCATCCATAATCATGCCCGGCAGCCCGTTACCACGCTGCCCAGCGAGGAGGGCGGGATACTCCACGACGGAGCCCCCATTGTTCAGGAGCAGAAAGATCAACCGTCTGAGGCCATGTCGCTGGGGACCTTTACCCAAATGATTGAACAGGAGTTACGCCAGGAGATGCCTAGTGAGCAGTAAGACGCCCCATACCCAACCGAAGGGCCGCCTGCTTTTTGCAGTCCTGCTCCCCTTCCTGATGATACTGGCTTGGTGTCCGCGTGACAGCCTAGCCTATGTCCAAGAAACTACTCCTACTGGAGTAGGCATTTTCTGGCAGGAGTCCGAGGCCTCGCTCAACCTGCGCGTTGGCTGTCCCCCCAACAATCCGCTTACAGAATATGGCCCGTGCTGGGACGATGCCGCGCGAGACGCGGCACGGCAGTGGAATGCAGTGGGAGCCAATTTCACGTTTCGCATCTCTCCTAGTCGGCCGGTTTCCGTGTCATGTACCAGCAGCGATGTGGATGGCATCAACACCGTCGTCTGGGCGGACACGCAGTGCGGCATGGCCTTTGGCGAGAACACACTGGCCGTTACGCACCTGTGGTTCCACGATTCTTCGGGTGAAATCGTCGATAGTGATGTGCATTTTAATAGCAACGAGGACTGGAGCACCTATTCGGGTCCACGGCGCTTTGGCGCAATTGATTTCCACCGGGTCGCAATACATGAATTCGGCCATGTCCTGGGCCTCGATCACCCGGACGATCATGGTCAGTCCGTGAATGCCATTATGAACTCCAAGGCCGACGATACCGACCGACTCCAAGCAGACGATATCGCAGGAATTCGGGCCATCTATGGTGGCGGTGGTGGACAACCCGACCCCAACTACTGTCGAGATTTTGGACCCTGTCCGGCAGGGAAGGGCGATTGCGATTCTAACAGCGAATGCCAGGCCGGGCTCACCTGTGTCAATGATGTGGGTGCGCGGCACGGTCTCCCGGCCCACTACGATGTGTGTGAAGCGGGCACTCGTCCCGACCCCAACTACTGTGTGTATAACTACTGTGGGATTGGAGATGGGGACTGCGATCCGGGGCAGTGTGACGAAGGCGTGTGTATCAATGATGTGGGTGCGCGGTACGGTCTCCCGACCCACTATGATGTGTGTGAAGCAAGGGGGGGCGGGAGCAGCCTCAACGACTTGCTTGGAACTTGGCGGTTTAGGTATACCATCATTAGTACATCCACTCGCATCTATCGGTTAAGCCGGGTTGATACCAGCACCGAGACTCCCCTCATTTTTGGGACTGATGAATATGGCAATCCGGTTGCTGCTGGACGCATCCAGGATGTCAACCCAGGTAATCCCTTACCGTATGAATTTGGATTGCTCGAACCTAGCGATTTCCTTATTTGTCGGTTCTTTGTGTTTAATAAGACTGGCAATAACAGCGTTGAGGGGTTCTATTTTCAAATTGATGTACGGAATGGAGTGTGTGGCACGGCTGCATCTGATATCTCTAATCCTTATCCAATGACAGGAATACGAACGAGTCGATCCACATCGAGCATACAAGAGCAATCGACACCTCAAGATACAGGACTAGAACAACCGAACGCTGGGCTTCAGAGTCTTGAAGAAATCACGACACTGAGCCTTTCCAGTCCCGATGAGGCGGACAGTGCCGCGATTCGGGATATGATAAACACGCTCTCCTCTGCACTAGACTAGGCTGAAACGCCGTGACCAGGTATATGAAGCTTTTTGAATCCTTACTCACACTAAGGGAATGCTCATGAAACGCCCCTTCTCACTTGAATATTGGACAGATGATGGCTGGTATGTCGGAGGGCTGAAAGAGATTCCCGGAATTTTCAGCCAAGGAGAGACGCTCGAAGAATAGGAAGAGCATATACGGGATGCCTGTAAAATGATGATCGAAGATGAAGTCTCGCCCCAGCACTCAGGATCACAAACGAAAGACATTTTGGTGGACGTGGAGTGAGAAGGGGAAATTTTATTTTTGGGAATTAACGCCTAGATATCCTCGGTACACAGGAAGAAAGATAATCCATGCGTATCGGTCTCGTTACGGACACTCACCTGCCGAGCACGATCCGTGATCTCTGGGACGAAGTCAGGGTCGCTTTTACGGGCGCGGACCTTATTCTCCACGCCGGGGATATCGTCTCTCCGCGGGTGCTGGACTGGTTGGAGGATATCGCGCCGACGCTGGCGGCCCGGGGCAATAATGACAGTGGCTGGGACGACCCGCGCGTGGAAGACGTGCAGCGGCTGCACCTCGAAGGCTGGCGTATTGCCATGGTCCACGACATGGAGCCTGAAGAGCGGCCGATTGCCGACTTAACCCAACAGTATCTGCGCGGTGAGCCCGCCGACATTATCATCACCGGGCATACCCACTTTGAGCGCCTGGAGTATCGGGAGGGGGTCTTGCAGATCAACTCAGGCAGCGCCACCCATCCCCATCTGTGGTCCACCCGGCTCGGAACGGTTGGCGTGCTCGATATCGCGCCCGGAAACATCACCGCCCATATTCTCCGGCTGGGCGAGAGCCCTGAGCTGAAGAATCCGGGCCGGGAATTGTTCTTTGACCTGGAAGCCTGTCAGGGGAATCCGACTGCTCCGTAGGCCCTATCCCCCCAGTGTCCGCAACATTTCGAGCGACGGGGCAAAGAAATGCGCACCTGATACGGCCTGGGTGTAGTCCATGAGATGGTCGTGCAGCCCGTCGCCGCTGGCTCCCAGCATGCGCCGCAGCATCTTGTCGGTAATATCGAGATCCTTGGTATAGGCAATGAAGAACAGGCCCGCCTCCGAGGTCGTTCCATAGGGGAAACTGTGGCGCAGGATTTCCAGCTCTTCACCGTTTTCCTCTATGACCACCCGGCTGATATGGGCGGTCGGGGGTTTGAACTCGTCGGACAGCTCTTCGCTGTCCGCCTTGCGGCGACCGACGGCTCCTTCCTGCTCGTCTTGCGGGGTGGCGTTCCACTTGGGGAAATTATGCACATAGCGTTGGGTGAAGACGTAACTGCCGCCGGCGAAGTCGGGGTCTTCGTCACCGATCAAGGCGACCTCTGCCCGCTCCTCATCGCCGCTGGGGTTTTCCGTGCCGTCAATAAACCCGGTCAGATCGCGTGAGTCCAGGTAGCGAAAGCCGTGGATCTCGTCCAACACGTCTATCGCCTCTCCGAATTGACCCCGGACCTGCTTGGCCAACTCGAAATTGAGGTCCAGCCGTTTCGAGATGATATGAAACAGGATGTCGCCGCCCGTGCTCGGCGCGCTCTTGCCGGGCAGGTCAATAGCGGTGAAGGGTCGCAGCCCCTTGGGACGACGGCCTGGGGAGAGTACATCCCAAAAGCCCGAGCCAAAACTGACCGTACACACCAGGGCAGCCTCCGGGTCGTGCCGGCCAACCGTTGTCACCAGTTCGGGAATACCCGCGACCACCCGGGCGACCGTTTCGCGGGTGGCGGTTGGATTGTTCACCCTGGTGACCAGAAAGAGGGCATGTTGATTCGGCTCCGGAATAATGCCTGCCTGCGGAGTCTGTGCTGTCATTTTTCCCTCCTGACGTGTTTTGGATTGCGCCCCCGGCACTCTTTCACTGTAATTGAGGGATGGGGTCCATACCAGCCAAGTTGTGGTTCGGAACGAAAAAAAGACGCCCGCTCGGCGCTCTAACCCAACTCGTCGAGGGTGAGGCGGAAACTCGGGACAAAGGTCTCCAGAAAATAGCGCACCTCCGGGAGGTCAATCCGATCAACCGTCTCCTTGAGCGTTTGTTCGGCCTGGGAAAACTCCTGATTGCCCGCGCTGACCTCTTCCAGGCATTTGAGATAAGCGCACAGCTTGTCCGCGGCTTTTACCAGTTCGTGGTGGTCGCGGTCGGCTTCATCCGACTCAAAGAACGGTTGATAGCCGTCTTTGAGTTCTTCGGGCAGCATGCTGAACAGCTTATGCACCGCGGTCTGCTCAATGGTTTGATACGCGGTCTTGATCTCGGGATTAAAATACTTGACGGGTGTGGGCAGGTCGCCGATCAAGACCTCGCCGACATCGTGATAGAGGGCCAGGGTCGCGGCCCGCTCCGGGTTCACCTCGCCGGAGAAGAGACGATTCCGAATAACGGCCAGCATATGGGTCACCAGCGCAACTTGCAGGCTGTGTTCCTGGACGTTTTCCGGATAGGTGCTGTGCATCAAACTCCAGCGCCGAATAAATTTCATCCGAGAAAGATAGGCAAATAAATGACTCATATGAGACTCCGCAGATATTCCGCTCCAGTCGAGGGCGAGGCCGTGTCAGCTTGGGATCACCCCCCATACGCGAAAGAACTGAAAGACTCCCAAGCCCGTCACGACAAGCACAACCGCGCTGCCCGCCATATTGGCCAGTATGCCGTTTGTATAGGAACCGAGAAGCTTCTGCTGATTCATGACAAACAGGAGACAACCGGCAAGGAGAGGCAGTAGGCAGGCATTAACTGCCTGGGCCAGCAGGATAGCTACCAGCGGGTGCTGTCCAAAAAAGGCGAGCCCCGTCCCAATCAGGACAACCGCACTCCACACCATTCGGACCTTGCCTGTATCGAGGTCTACGGACCAACCCAGCACCCCGGCCGTGGCATAGGCGGCGGCAAGCGGGGCGGTGATGGCACTGGTCAGTCCGGCGGCAAACAGGCCGGTCGCAAAAAGGAGGCGCGCGTGTGCGCCGACGAGGGGCTCAAGCTGTTTGGCTATGGAGGTCGCATTTTCCAACGCTATGCCTTGGCGAAAAAAAGCTGCGGCCGCGGTTGCGACCAGGGCCAGGGTGAGGGCCCCACCCAGACTGATCGAGAGAAACGTATCGCGGCGTGCCTCGCGCAGGGCTTGAGAAGCGAACAGCGTCGCCGGCCACTTGGCCTGGACCGCGCTGGCGTGCAGAAACAAATTGTAGGGAACAACCGTAGTGCCGACCAGCGCCATCACGGTCATAAATGACCCGGCCGGGAGGGTCGGGCTGAAAAAGCCGGCCCAGATGTCCGAGAGTGATGGCTGGACGAGCAGGGCCGTCAGCAGAAAGACCCCGCTCATGAGCAGAACCAGCAGAACCAGCACGCGCTCAATTGCCGCGTACGTTCCGGACCACAGCAACACAAACGCCAGGCAGCCAACGACCAGGGTCCAGGATGAGGGCGAAAGCCCGGAGACCTCAGCCAGGGCCACCGCCGCGCCAAGAATATTGCCCATCTCAAAGGCGGCGTTGCCGCCGCCTATGCCGACGACCACCAGGGTCAGGAGCAGGAGACGGAAGAGCGGGGTTCGAATAGCTGCCCGGAGCGCTTCACCGAGTCCGCTGCGCGCAATAATGCCGAGTCGGGCCGACATTTCCTGCAGGACGAGGGTGGCAACAATGGAAAACCCGACCGCCCACACCAGGGCAAACCCAAACTGCGCTCCTGCGACACTGGCGGTCGTGACCGTTCCGGGGCCGATAAAAGCGGCAGCAACGAGCAACCCAGGACCAAAGGGTTTCCTCCGCTTCATGCCTGAGTTTATAGCATGTTTATTTAGTGTAAGCTGAGATCGGTGAAGGCGAATATTCTCTGTATTGCGCTGTTCGTGTCCGGCTGCTGGGTTTCCTACGGCATGCCGATGTATTTGTCAGGGGTCCTCTTAAGCCCTGAGGAAGGAACCGGTGATTACCCACGGAGGCTATACGTTCGTATTGATGAGCAATACTGGACGATGAATATCCGCAGTGCAGACCGGCTGGATAATGGCAAACGGGCGTGGTCCGTTCTCGAGTCGATACGCAAGTCTGTCGTGCTCACTGGCGCACCGGAATTACTCGCCTCTCTCAAAAGTGCTGATATGCGTGGTTGCCCTCTCCGGCTTGAAGGACGGTTGTACGAACGCCAGCGCGTGTTCGTGCTTGATCGTTTTACTGCCACGCCCACGCGGCTCCAGCGATAGCGGCAACGCTTCATCTCCTTGACGCGCCGTCCTTTTCTCCAGTAGGAGGAAGGCAGGGGAGTGATCGGAGGTCTGAGCCGGCATAAACCGACACGGCCGCTACACATCAAGCTGCACTGCGCTAGTAGCGTGCCATGACCTGCTCAGAGAAATCCTTGAACACCGTGCGCGCCGCGGCCATCGGAGGCAGGAGCGTGACTTCCTTCAGGCCGGCCTTTCCGACCGCCCGGAGTTGGTCGATGATGTCCGCCGGTTCACCAATCAGACACGTCGCCTGGATGGCTTCAGGAGTGACAAAGCGGCGCTCTTCGGGCACGAGAAAGGTGCAGTGACCGTTGTGAAGCTGGAGGTAGCGCTTGTCCGCCGGCGTCTCCATCCGCTCGACGTGGGCGCAGTATTCATCCCAGATACCTCTATAGCCGGTGGGGATGACTTCCTCCTGGCCGGTTTGTTGATAGATTTCATAGACAAAGTGGATGATGGCGGCGACCTGAGAACCGCACATTTCAATGACCCGCTCCGAGGCCGGCGACTCGCCGGGTTGTAGCACGACGGCCGTGGTAAAAGCTGCGGTATGAAAGCTGTCGGGCAAGGTTCGGCCCGCCTGTTCCGCCCCGGCCTGGACCTGCCGCCAGTCGTTGAGAAAGGCTTCCGGTCCGGGTTTCACCCCTGCGACCCAGCCATCCCCGAACTCACCCGTAGTTTTGAGCGCTCGGGGACCGTTGGCGGCGACAATCATCGGAATCGGATCGTCCAGGTTCAGGAAGTGTAGATCCTGATGCAGAAAACGGATCGTCCGCGTGGTGCCGTGATAGGTGTATTCAACTTCTTCCCCTCGGAGGAGCGTTTTGACCACCCGGAGATACTCTCGGAAGTCTCGAATTCGCATCGGCTGCATGCCCATGACCCGCATGGCCGTATGTCCGGTACCGATACCCAAAAAGACTCGGCCCGGTGCCATGCGATTAACGGAAGCAATGGAGTGGGCGGTGACCGGGGCGATTCTCGTCCCAGGGATGGCAACTCCCGTCCCAATCTGGATACGTGAGGTGTGCTGGGCGGCCAGGGCTAAGGTGGCGTAACAGTCCGACCAGATCATCTGCGAGTCGGGAATCCAGGCCCGGTCATAGCCCAACTCTTCCGCGTACTTGATTAACTGCCAGTCGTCGATCTTCGTGGCCACACAAACACCGAACTGCACAGGCTCCCCTCCTTCTAGGCAGGTGTCCCCGCCTCGCTTCTCGCCTGCTCGAGACGCGCCAACACCCGCTCCGGGGTGAGCGGGATTTCGCTGACCTGGACTCCGAACGGGGAGAGCGCATCGGCGACCGCATTGGCAATTGCGGCCGGCGGTGCAATGGCCCCCCCTTCGCCTATCCCTTTGATGCCTCCCTGGCTGTCGGGTGAAGGCGTTTCAATATGTCCGATCTCAACAGGAGGAACGTCTACCGCCGTAGGGACGAGATAGTCCATGAGCGTGCCGGTCAAGAACTGTCCATTCTCGTCGTAGATGGCATGTTCATACATGGCCGTGCCGATCCCCTGGGCGACCCCGCCCTGAATTTGCCCATCGACGATGATGGGGTTAATAATCCTGCCGCAGTCCTCAACAACGATATAGCGCAACAGGTGGATCTGGCCGGTTTCAACATCCACCTCGACCGTTGCCAGGTGCGTCGCATTGGAGTGCGTTGCTGGCGGCGGCTCATAATGCGAGGTTGCTTCGAGACCGGGCTCTTCGTCTGCCGGCAGCTTGCTTGGGGTGACAAGCGCCTGATAGGCAATCGCCTTGATCGGCATTAAGGGCGTTCCGTCTTGCGTACGGCGGATCATGCCGCCCGCCAATTCGAGGTCGTCTGGAGGAATTTCGCTGAGCCGTGAGGCCGTACGCAGAATCTTCTCCCGGATTTTCGTCGCCGCGTTGATAATCGCTCCGCCACTGGTCACCGCCGTTCGGCTGCCCCAGGTTCCCCAGCCGTATGGAACCAGAGCGGTGTCGCTTTGAACGACTTTCACATCGGCCAGGGCAACGCCTAACTCGTCGGCCGCCACTTGGGCGAGGGTCGTGCGATGACCCTGACCATGTGAAGAAGAGCCGGTCAAAACAGTAACTTTCCCATTGACATCCATACGGACGGTGGCCGACTCATAGCCGCCAACCTGGATGCCCATGAGGTTAAAAAACGAAGAGCCGGGGGCCGTGCCTTCGATGTAACAGCCAAGGCCCACGCCAAGATAGCGGCCGGCTTTTCGACCTTGTTCCTGCTCCGCCCGGAAGTTGTCATACCCCAACATATCGAGCGCCTTTTGGAGGGACTCCTGATGGCTGCCGCTTTCGATCTTTGCTCCGGCAATTGTGGTATAGGGATGATCTTCCTGGCGGATCATATTCCGTAGGCGGATCTCTACCGGATCAAGCCCCAACCGCTGCGCACCAAGATTCAGCAAGCGTTCCATGACCAGGATGGCAATCGGCAGACCCACGCCGCGGTAGGCACCCAAGGTGACCTTATTGGTGACAATGGAGACGGCTTCATAGCGATAGGCCGGGAGCTTATACGGACCGGGCAGTCCTGAGGCTGCGTGCCCGGCTTCCAGAGCCGAACTAAACGGAAAGCAGGAATATGCACCCACGTCGTTCAGAAAGCGCGCTTTCACGCCGAGGATGGTCCCGTCGTTTTTCAGGGCGAGCTCGGCCTCGACAATTTGATGCTTGGCGTGCATGGCGGCTGCCAGATTTTCCCGCCGATCTTCAATCCACTTGATCGGGCAGCCAAAACGACGAGCGAAGAAGGCGGTCAGGATTTCCTCGGGAAACACATGCGCCTTGGGTCCAAAACCGCCGCCTACGTCCGGGGCGATGGCCCGGATATGGTGTTCGGGAAAGTCTAATAAGAGTGCTAGGTTTGAACGGAGGACATGCGGCACCTGGGTCGAGGACCAGATCGTCAGCGAGTCCGTCACCGGATCAAATGTCGCCAGGCAGCCGCGCGTCTCCATGGGCAGGGACATGTGCCGCCCGGTTGTAAAACGTTCAGCCACAACACAGTCAGCCGCCCGAAACGCGGCATCGACCTCGCCCATGCTTGCTTCCAGGGTCTGCATGACGTTGTCGCCCCAGTCTTCATGGGCCAGGGGGGCGTCCGGCTCCAGCGCCTGTTCCATGTCCCAGAGAGCGTCGAGCGGGTCGTACTCGACCTCGACCAGCGCGGCGGCATCCTCGGCGATATAGCGGTCGGTGGCAATAACGGCTGCCACCATCTCACCGACAAAGCGGACTTTTCCCCGAGCCAGGACCGGCCAATCGCAGGACTTGTGAGTGGGTGCATTTGTTGGGTCAAACTCGACCCGCAGCGGCTGTATGGCCTCTGCGACATCCTCGCCGGTGACCACCGCCTGGACGCCAGGGTGGGCCGCGGCTGCGCTGGTATCAATGTTGAGAAGACGCGCGTGGGCATACGGGCTGCGGACAAAGGCGACCGCCCGTGTATCGGGAAGATGGATATCGTCCACATATTGACTCTTGCCCAGGAGCATACGTGGGTCTTCAACGCGCTTGACCTCAGCGCCGACCATCTTTCCCGTGCCAGCAAGACTGGTTGCCATAGTGTGTTCCTTACATCATTCCCCTTCTCCCCGTTGGAGAGAGGGTCAGGGTAGGGGGAGAAATCGCTACGGCGTGAGTCTGGCAGTGTGGTAAAAAGGTGTCAAGGCTTTTGCTTGACAGATCGTAAGAGAACGGTATACGCCCATCATAAAGAGGCTATCCGTATATGACCCTGTCTTCTCAGGAGAGCGGTACGAAAGGGAGAGGAGTGCGGGACGCGTCTCGTATTACCCAGACTCAAGCGCCTTTGCACCAAGCCCGACATCTTCCGGGTGACTTTTACACCTCGCAAGAGACTTACGAATTAGAAAAGGAACGCATCTTTCAAAAAGATTGGCTCTGCGTCGGCCGCGTGGAAGAGTGTGAAAAGCCGGGTGACTATCTCACCCTGTGTATTGCGGATGAGCCGATTGTGATTGTCCGCGATGAAGAGGGGCAACTCAATGCCTTTTATAACGTCTGTCGTCATCGCGGGACCGAGGTGGCGGCTGGTCAGGGCAATACCAAGCGGTTTACGTGTCCGTATCATGGCTGGACGTATGACCTGTGTGGGCGGCTCCGAGGCGCAGCCTACACCCAAGAGATCGAAAATTTCGACATGCAGCAGTACCGCCTGGTACCCCTCAAGCTGGACACCTGGGGCGGGTTTATTTTTATCAATTTCAATCCGGATAGTGAAAGCCTGCTGGAATTCTTAGGCGACTTTCCTGAGATCTTCGGACCATACCAACCTGAAGATCTCCGTTTAGCCATTAAGTTCGCTATCGAATATGAGTGTAACTGGAAAGCCACGGCGGAAAATCTGGTTGATATTTATCATCTGGCAACGCTGCACGCCTCTTCGTTCGGTCCGCATCAGCCGCTTGAGTCGTATGAATTTCAGCTTAAACCGTGGGGCTATTGCGGCCGTTTTATCGGCGTGAGTCCGATGACGCCCGATGGCCGGCCTCGCTTTGATTTTATGCCTTGGCTGTCGGGCGAACATCTTGAGAAGGGTTATTCCAGCCATCTCCAGCCCAATATGGGCTTTTATGCCAGGCAGGATAATATTCATTATGTGACCGAATGGCCGATGGGCGCAAATCGCAGCATGGCTCTGGTCCATATGCTCTTCCCCAAGCAGCGCTTTGACCTGCCGGATTTTAAGGAACGTGTCAAAGTCTATGAGGACTTTTTGCACCTTGCCCTGGAGGAAGACATGGGCATGGTGCAGTCTTTACAGCGCGGTTTTCGGTCCCGAGCCTATCAGCCAGGGCCGATGTCGAAGTACGAGGTCGCCGTGCATCATGTGATGAATTACTATCTGGAGAAAGTCTTTGGTGAGCAACAACAATGAGCCCGTAGACAAGGAGCAATGCCATGTCACTCTCAATCAGCCAGACCAATACAATGGTGAGTCTGTTTCGGCAGGAGCTTGAACTGTGCAAAGTCAAGCCGGGAGAAACCGTTGCGGTTCTGTCAGAGGCGGAACAAGCGGTTGAGTACGCCTCGGCGTTTATGATCGCGGCGCGTGAGCTGGGGGTGGACGTGTTCAACGTCAACCTGCCGGCGCGGGGCGCGGATGGAGCACAAAACGTGGCCGGTGATGTGGGTCAGAACGCCTTGGCCGGGAACGGGCCGGCCATTGAGGCCCTCAAAAGCGCGGACCTTGTCGTGGACCTCATCTTTCTGCTGTTTTCAAAAGAACAGCTGGAGATTCAGGCCGCGGACACCCGCATCCTGCTGGTGGTTGAACCTTTTGAGGTTCTGTCGCGTCTCTTTCCCACCCAGGATCTGCGCGAGCGTGTCGAGGCCGCGGAAGCGCGTTTGGCCAAGGCCCAAAACCTCCGCTTTACCAACCCGGCCGGAACGGACGTACAGTACGAGTTGGGGCAATTCCCGATTCTGACCGAATACGGCTTTACGGACACTCCCGGTCGCTGGGACCACTGGCCGGGTGGATTTCTGGCGACCCAGGGTAGTGAGACCGGGGTCAACGGCACGGTCGTCATGGACCGCGGCGACATTCTGTTCCCGTTTAATAAATACGTCCAGGAGCCGATCACCTTCACCATTCGAGACGGCATGATCGTTGATATCGACGGCGGCTTTGATGCTATGCTGGTGAAGAACTATATGGACGGCTTTCACGATCCCAGGGCGTTTGCCATCTCGCATATTGGCTGGGGTCTCAACGATCTCGCGCGCTGGGATTACCTCGCCACCGGCGCTCCCACGGTTGGTATGGACGGGCGGGCCTTTTACGGCAACGTCCTGTTCTCGACCGGTCCCAATACCGAACTCGGTGGGAGCAACGACACGGCCTGTCATATGGACCTACCCATGAAAGGCTGTACGCTGTATCTTGATGACGAACTCATTGTACAGGACGGTGACGTGATCCCCACGGAGATGCGGGCCGTGACCAGATAAGAAGGAGACAGTTGCATGCGGACCGTAATTGCGGATAAACGCTGGGCGGAGAAATACCCGGAGATCGGCACCGGCCCGGTTGCGGCCGAGCCGCTGATTTCATCGGAACATTTTGAGCTCGAACGGGAGAAAATCTTTCGGCGTACCTGGCTGAATATCGGGCGGGTCGAGGAGATCCCGAACCCCGGCGATTATATTGCCAAAGACCTGACCATGTGTCGTGCCTCGGTCCTGATCATTCGGGGTAGGGACGGCGAGGTCCGGGGCTTCCACAACGTGTGCTCCCACCGCGGTAATAAGCTCGTTTGGGACGAGAAGGGCACGTGTAAAGGCACGCTCACCTGCGGCTTTCACGCCTGGGCGTATAATACCAAGGGTGAACTGACCTGGGTGCCGGACGAGGAGAATTTTTTCGATCTGCCCAAATGCGACCTGGGCCTGACCCCGATCCACACCGAGGTATTCGAAGGCTTTATCTTTATTCATCTGGCCGAACGTCCACCCGAGAGTCTCCGGGAATATCTGGGCGGGGTGGCCGACCAGCTTGAGGGCGGCGGCTTTGGCGAACTGGCGCTGGCCAAGCGGTATAGAGTGGACGAGCACGCCAACTGGAAAATCGCCCTAGACGCCCAGAACGAGCTGTATCATTTGCCGTTTCAGCACCGTCGGACCATTCCCGAGTTCTGCGTGCTGAAAGACGGGCAATTCACGCGCCTGCTCGACGTCCGCCTGTTCAACCACCACAGCGTGTATTCGTCAGACCCGCCCGAGGATCGCGTTGGCCCGGCCACCGAAAAGCTGGCCGCCCAGCTCAGTGTGGCCAAGACCGAATCTCGCCTGCCCCGCATCGGCTCCTTTGACTTTTACACGATCTTTCCCAATATGGCGCTGCTGCTCTTCCGTGGCGTCTCGCACGACTTCTATATGTCTTATAACTTCTGGCCCCAGGCGGTTGATCGAACCGACTGGGATATCAAGATCTATTTTCGTCCGGCGGAAAACGCCGGCCAGCGTGTCGGCCAGGAGTACTTCACCTGCCTGCTCCGGGACCTGCTGCAGGAGGACGCCACCGCCCACGAACAGATTCATATCGGGCTGGCCTCGCGGGCCAAGAAGAATCTGTATTTTCAGGACGAAGAAATGCAGATTCGGTATTTTCACACCGTACTCGACCGTTTTTACGCCGAGGCATAAACCGTGAGCGCACAGAAACTGCCCGCCGAGTTTGCCGATCTTGAGCCTTTTCTCGACTGGGCGCTCGCCACGGAACGCGAGCGGACCAGCAAGCGCCTAGCCAGCAGCATGGAGGACATCCAGGCCTTCTATGACTGTATGTCCACGCGTGTGGAAGCCGCTACGGCATATCTGAACGCCTTTCCGCTCGACACCCTGCCGCCCGAAGCGGAGCGGCTGTTCCATCTGAGTCTGTCCTTAATGGAAGTAGCCAACGCCGTGGAGATGTTTCAAAACCCAGCCGTGATCAATGGCTTTGATGTCAAACGCTTTGCGCCAGTGGAGGATGTATGAAATCCGAGTGCCCGATTCAATTTCACGGTATCGATCATGTCGTGCTGCAAGTCACGGATGTCGAAAAAACTTTGCACTTCTATACGACGGTCCTGGGTCTGAGCGTCGAGCGGGTCATCGAGGACATGGGGCTGTATCAGGTCCGGTGTGGTCGTAATCTGATCGACCTGCGGGTCCTGCCGGAAGGGAGCACGCTGGCGGAAAAAGACCAGCGTGGGGTCGATCATGTCTGCCTGCACATGCACGGCGAGTTTGACGCCATTGTCCAGTATCTGAAGGACAACGCCGTGCCGATCACCTTCGGACCCGTCGAGCTGTACGGCGCAACCGGCTATGGCACCTCGGTCTACGTCACCGACCCGAACGGCCATACCCTTGAGCTGAAGGCGGACTATTCTCAATATCCGCTCAAGACGACCGTCAAAAGTGCGATGGCCGGAGTGTCGCGACCGGCCGCATAGTAGAAAGAGTTGGGAGGCATGTAGGTCTCCGATTCAGGATTAGTTTGGGAATTCTACGGTGAACTTCTTGGACAAATTCAAAGTCTTAGGAGATGAATCATCGTGTCTTGAGCTTTACGCCTAGTGTGCTGGAATTGAAGTTCGTAGCATAAGTGGTACTCGACCCGATGACAGCACCGGTTGACCGCCGCAAGGATATCGGTGGCGGACTGCGGCCCTGTGAAGGGTTTCGCCACGGCCCAGCAGAAAGCCCTCCTGACAGCCAACGCTGAGGGCTATTCTCTAATGAGCCGTACTTCAGTTCCAGCACACTAGGGCTTAGTATCATTTCTGAAGATTTTTTATTATCAAATATATCCGGTTTGATGGTCTGCCCAGGATGTCAAAGAGTGTCTATGAAGTCTCCGAATCGTGGTAATTCTCAAGATCCATCTCTCTACTTGACTTCTTTACACAAACGTGACATGCCGGCCCCGGAGTTCGATTTAGATGCTCTCTTTAGGAAGACAATAGAAGAAGGCTGGAAATGTGAAGATAGAACATAACGATCGAACACATGCCAGTTAGTCATAGATTAAAGCTAAGGGAGTATAATATAAGGGATGTCGATGGTTTTGACAGAAGGTAGCGGATTATGGCCGAATCCAGCCGAGACGAATGGCAAGTAGAGAGCCTGAGGCTCTCCGTGTTCTTGGTTGATGCGATCAACCTGACAGAGACACGCTTCTGGGAGTCCCTAGTCGGGAACGCGCCAGACGAACTACGTATCCAGCAACAACAGCAGTTGGTTATGGAAGAAGGCCCATTTCTGAACGGGCGGCTCCGTGTCGAAGCGAGAAGCAATCGATTCGATTGGAGATTTTTCCCTGACCCTAAAAATCTCCCTTATGAATTGCCGGTACTGGGTCCCTATGCTGATTTGGAGAGCCGCTTCCAGGACTTAATGCTAAAGTGGCTCCCTAGTTGTCCACCTGTTCACAGAGTTGCGTACGGCGGGGTGTTGCTGCTTCCTGCCGAAGGTCTACCGGATGCATGCAGAAAGCTTAAAGATCTCCTTCCGGCAGTCGAGATAGATCCGGAGAACACCCAGGATTTAACATATAGAATTAATAGAAGACGAGATTCACGTCGTAGTATCGAAGGATTGAAGATCAATCGTTTATCGACTTGGTCTGCGGTTCAGATTCTTGATACCGTCATTGATATACCTGCTAGCGGCCATCGCCCACCGAAGGTGACCCAGTTGCCGAATTCGAGAAATCTTTGTCGTCTGGAACTTGATATCAACACAGTTCCCGAATTCGTTGGGGAGCTTGATGGAAACCTTGTGCTGGAAATATTCAATGAGCTTGTTGATGTCGGCAATGAAATTGCCACTAAGGGAGATGTTCCGTGAGTAGCATAGATGGCCTAGCGTGGAATTCCACTGCACCGTGGTATGCGGTTGACGAATCCGAGGCGCTTGCAAAGCAGGCGCAGGCGTCGGCACCTACGCCCGGGTACGATCTTATACCGGGCGGCGCTACCGAACAGGTATGGCAGCGAGCAAGGCGACATGCGATTCGAGATCCATTCGAGAGCATCATCATCGAGTTCTCCGACGCTCAGGAATCACAGGCCGTGGACGTCGCAGCCGGATTTGCATCTGCCAATAAAAGCGTAATCTATGATGATAGACCAAGCCAAGTGGTGGCGGGGCGGTTCGAGATTGGTATTGAGAGTTGGTTTTCCAGTGGTCTCCAACGGCTGTGTGCATACAATCCAACTGCAAAGCTGATCCCGGCGTGTGTACCTGGACTCATGGGGAGTGACGCTGCCGAGTGGGTCTGGCAGTGGACAAGAGATGTGGAATCGGCGCGTATGCTTGGACTCACAGGGAGTGACGACACCGAACAGGCAGGGCAACGGTTGAGATATGCGATTCCAGGTTCATTTGAGGACGCCATCATCGAGTTTTCCGATGCCTGGGAATTACAGACTAAGGGCATCACAGCCGGATTTGCATCTGTCAATAAAAGCGTAGTCTACGACAGCATATTAAGCCAGGTGGTAGAGGAGCAATTAGGAAGGCTGCTTTCGGTTGCTCACGAGGAGCAGTTCGAGGTCGGTATTGAAAGCCAGCTTTCCGGCGGTCTCCAACGGCTATGTGCATACGATCCAGCCTCGGTATTGCGATCTTTGAGAGTAAAGTTGATAGATAAAGACGCAAGCTCGGAAGTGTTGGCTGAGATATTACGGTGGGCTTCGCGCCAGGAGGCGGTCGCTATACGCGACCTTGTTGTCGATCTTCTATCAACGGGACTCTATCATACAGCATCTCTGGTGCGTGACGCCGCTGCGTTGGGTTTGGCCTACCTGGAGGAAGATGCGGCTATCGCTCCACTCAGGCATGCGCTCGAAAGAGAGAAGGTGCCCGAGCTTCGAGAGGATCTGGAGGACCTCATCCGCTCGTTGGAGAACTGACCGTCGTGACGACAATCTTCCGAAAGTTGAGACAAAAAAGATACTGGGATAGGACATCATGGCTTGGCGCGGATGATGCTCAGGCCGATACTACCAAATGTCTGGAGACAAAGGAGAACAAGCTATCTGTATTCGTCCTCGAAGAACCTGAAGCGCAGATGGAAAGGGTTGTCGCTGCGTTGGCATTGAGCAGGAACAACTTGGCACATCTCGATCTGGCCATTGCTCCAGAAACAGTTCTTGAAATGTGTGGGATTCAGGGAGACAAGGTTCAAGCAGAGACTCCCGATTCCGAAGTCAATGAATGGCATATAGACCTCGTCGAGTTGACGGTTACCAAGATTGCAGAATTGGCTAGGGCCATTAAGAGCGAAGGAGAGATCAAGCGTTACAATCTGGGATATGTAAAGGAAGCAATACGGAAATCCCTAAATACCAATTATATTATTATCGAACATATTGATGAGAAACTGATCCAGTCTCTGGAAAAGAAAGGTATTAGCGTCCCTTCCCGCAACCCTTCTTGATATTTGAGAACCCAACACGATGTCAGAGATACTAGAAGCTATCTCATCAATGTCTAACGGGCACTCTGTATGCCGTCAATCCTGGGTAAAAGTAGCGACTCTCCTATTTATGAGATGAGTTCTATTTAAATAAGCGTCTCAGTAGTTTACTATATCATTCCGATCCCTACTCATTTTCAGAGGCTGCTCCGAGGAGGGCCGGCCACATGTTGCAACCCAACCCGACGTTGACCGCCTTGTTTGCCCAGCAGTTTGCCTGGTGCCAGGTGCAGTCCGGCCAGACCGCGGCGATTCTGACCGAACCGGACTCGTCCGCGCAGTATCTGGCGGCGAGTTTGACGAGTCTGAGCGCCTGCGGGGCGCGGCCGTTTCAGCTCATGCTGCCTATTGACCCGACGCAGCAAAACGATACCGCGGTGAACCGGGGCAATGCCTGCTCCACGCTCCTGCAAGGATTTCCCGAGGTGGTTGAGATGCTGAAGCAGGTTGACTTCATTGTCGACCTCTCGGTCGAAGGGCTGATCCACTCCGAGGAGCGTGGCGAGATCCTCAAGCATGGCCCGCGTATGCTCTACATCAGAGAACCCGCGGACGCGCTTGCCCGTCTGCTGCCAACCGCGGAACGGACGCAGCGCATCGACCGTGCGGTCGCACGCGCCAAGGCCGCAAAAACAATGACGGTGACCTCGCCGGCGGGCACGGACCTGCGCGTGGACCTGGCGGGTAGTCTGGTGACGGGCTCTCGTGGATTTTGCGCCGAGCCGGGCAGTTGGGCCAACTGGGGTCAGGGGCTGATCGCCGCCTTTCCGGCCTCATCGGATGTGAACGGGCTGGCGGTTCTGGCCCCCGGCGATATTGTCTTCCCTTTTTATAAATACGTCGAAAGTCCGGTCCATCTGTACTTCACCGACGGGTTTGTGGCCGGGGTGGAAGGCGATGGCGTCGATGCGGCGCTGATCCGGGATTATCTGGACCGCTGGGAGGACCGGGCCGCCCGCGGCATTTCTCACGTAGGCTGGGGGATGCACGAGAAGGCGTTGTGGCACGCCCTCAGTCTGTACGGCAAGGATGAAGCGATCGGCGTTGACGGACGCGCGTTTGCGGGCAACTTCCTCTTGTCCACGGGGCCGAACCCGGCGGCGGGCCGGCACACGTTGTGTCATTTCGATATCCCAATGCGAAACTGTAGCGTTTTCCTTGACGGGCAACCGGTAGTGGAAAACGGTGCTATTGTCGAGCCCTCGCTGAAACCGAGCGCCTGAGCCGTACCGACAGGCGGAGCGGTGGCGGCGCGCCCGACAGGAGAGGAAGAGCATGGATTTCTCGTTTTTTATCATCAACCAAACGCCAGACGGCTCTTCCATGAAACAGATATACGACGAGGGTCTGGAGCAGATCGAATGGGGCGACCGGCTCGGCTATAGTACCGTCTTTTTGGCTGAGCACGCCTTTTATCATCACGGCAAACCTTCTCCACACGTGCTGCTGGGTAATATCGCGGCGCGGACCAAACGTATTCGTCTGGGCACGGCGGTCAGCGTCCTGCCGTGGCACAACCCGATTGAGGTCGCTCAGGATTACGCCACGGTCGACCTGCTGTCCGACGGGCGGCTGGATTTTGGTGTGGGACGAGGCTTGTTCAAGGGCGAGTTCGATGGTTATGGCGTCCCCTGGGGGGAGGCCGAGGAGCGGTTTAACGAGAGTCTGGATATTATTCTCAAAGCCTGGACCGGCGAGCCCTTTTCGTATGAGGGCCAGTTTTTCAGCATCCCGGAAGTGACCGTGATGCCCAAACCGCTCCAGGAACCGCACCCGCCTCTGTGGCAGCCCTGCCTGAGTCCCTCGACCATGGAAAAAGCCCTGCGGCGGGGGATTACGCCTATTCTGGGGGCCTCACTCACCCCTCTGGCCGACCTCAAGCAACTGTTTGGGCGGCTTGACACTGCCATGAAAAAGACCGGTCGGACCGACCTGCCGCGGGTCGGTCACCCCTTTGTCTATGTGAGCGATACGACCAAAAAGGCCCAGGAAGAGGCCCGCCAGGGCATGCAGTGGTTTCTGGACGACTTTGCCATGATGTTTACCCTGCCCGAGGGAGAGAGCTGGCCGGAGACGTATCAGTTCTTCGAGCCGTGGGCCAAATATATTCGCTCGTTGAGCTACGACAAAGTGATTGACGAGGATTTGGTCTGGTTTGGCGACCCCGAAACGGTCCGTGCCAGAATCCGCTGGCTCCGAGACGAATGCAAAGTGTCCCACGTGCTGTTGTTCATGCACTTTGGCGGCATGGAGCACGAGAAGGTCATGAAGTCTATGGAACTGTTTGCGACCAAGGTCATGCCCGAATTTCAATAGTCAGAGGATATGGAGAACGGGTCACGCGCTACCAACCCGCCCTCCGGGACTCACGTCAGATTATACAGCCGGGCCACATTGTCCCCGAGTATGCACTGCTGGGCTTCTGGCGATAACGATGCAATGGCCTCTTTTGTCTCGCCCAGCGCGTCAAGGCTGCCGTCCCAGTGCGGAAAGTCCGAAGCCCACACAAAGCGCTCGGCGCCATAACGCTCGGCCATATAAGGGATCGTGGTTTCATCCGGGTCAAACGAAATCCAGCACTGCCGGGCAAAGTATTCGCTCGGCAGATGCTTGAGGCCGGTCTTATAGCCGATTTTTTGGTACTTGGAGTCCCAGCGGTCCAAGGCGTGCGGAATCCAGCCGGCGCCGACCTCCAGGAGATTCACTTTCAGGGTGGGAAACCGATCGAAGACTGCGCCCTGAAAGAGTGCGGCAAAAGCCGCCTGGACGTCAGCCACGAGCGGCAGGCACTGAAAATACACAAACGATGTATCCATGAAGTCGGTGTTTTCCTGGGCAATCCACTGATGACCGAGAAAGTCTTCATGCACCGCAGTGTGGAAACCGATGGACAAATCAGACTCCTGCAACACCGCCCACAGTGGATCGTAGGTCCTGTCCCAAAAGGCCCGCTTATTGGCCGGAGCGGCACATACGAACACGCCTTTATGCCCGAGTTTTGCCACCCGCTTCACTTCTGTAATTGCCGCGTCAATATCCAGCAGAACGATGTGGGCAACCGGGATGAGTCGAGTCGGGTCGGCGGAACAAAAATCAAGAATCCAGTTATTGTAGGCGCGGCAGTAGGCTGACGAGAGTTCGACATCGGTAATGCCGGGCTCCCAGATGAGGCCGAGGGTGGGAAAGAGCACCGAGATATCGATGCCATCCGCGTTCATGCGTTGCAAACGCGCCTGCGCATCGTAGGCTCCCGCCGGGCCATCACGGTAGCCAAAACGGCCCGGCTCAAAAATCGCCCGCAGAGGCTGTCCGATGCCTGCCGCGGTCGGGCCTATGCCACGGGTAATGGGCAGCGGTTTATTTTCAACCACGAGGTATTCGACACCATCATCTCCGGTGTCCATTCGAATGGCGCGATCTTTGAACTTGGCCTCCAGGTAGTTCCGCCACAGATCGACAGGTTCCAGGATATGTCCGTCCGCATCAATGATTTTTCCGTGCAGCATGTTCCCTCCCTGCCCATCGCATGTAGCGTATTTTTGCGGGTTACGCATCAGCCGTGCTGCATGGTGAGGCGTATTCATAGCTTTCTAGAGAGAGATAAGAAGTCTTTATTTGACAGAATAAGTTTGAATAAGTAATAATCAGTTAATCTTTTCTTAAGGATGTCATGCCTGAAACTCTGCTCAGCACGCGCGAAGTGGCCGCGTATCTGCATATCAACGAAAAGCAGGTGTACCGCTTGATCCGAAACGGCACGATTCCGTGTACGCGCGTTACCGGTAAATGGCTGTTCCCGCAAAGCCTGGTGGAGGATTGGGTCAAGCAGAATTCTCTGGCGCAAACTATGCCGCCGCACGCTGCGTCTCCAGGAGCGGTCCAGTTTGGACCCGAACGGGGGCTCTTAATCGCGGGCAGCAACGATCTCTTGCTTGATAGCTTGATTGACTTAGCCGGCCGGCGTTTCCCTGAACACCTTTTTTACACGACCAATCTGGGCAGTTTCGGTGGTCTCGAAGCGCTGAAGCAATCGAAGACCCACGTGGCGCTGGCCCATCTGCTGGACCCCGAGACCGGCGAGTACAATGCGCCGTTTGTGTCGCAAACCGGTCGCCCCGACCTAGTGGCCGTGACCCTCTGGCATCGCCGGCTCGGATTGATTGCCCGGCCCGACGGCAAACCGGTCCGCTCGCTGGCCGACCTGCCGCGGAAGAAGAAACGTCTGGTGAACCGCCAGGCCGGGTCTGGGGTGCGCTGGTTCATCGATCAGCAGCTCCGGCAGGCCCGGATCAAACCGGAACGGATCACAGGCTACGAGGTCGAAGCCCGGACCCACTGGGAGGTCGGCTTACATGTGCTCCAGGGACGGGCGGATGTCGGGGTGGCCGTCCAGTCGGTGGCCGAGTTGTTGGGCCTCTCGTTTACCGAAATGGTTGAGGAGCGTTTCGATTTGCTGGTCTCCAAAGAGCTGTATTTTGCCAAACCGGTCCAAGCCCTGCTGGACGTTGTGACCTCGCCCGAGTTAAAGGAACGCGCGGCTGTACTCGGAGGCTACGAGGTCCGTGAGGCCGGTAAAGTCGCGTTCGCTCTATAGCAGCCCCATGCAGGATTTCGGACAAGCCTTTGCCTTAGCCTTCCAGCTCATCGTTTCCGCCGACCCCACGCTGAGTGAGATTATACTCCTTTCTTTGAGGGTGAGCCTCGGTGCTGTCGCCATCGCCAGCGTGATTGGACTCAGTATTGGAGCAACAGTCGGCATTGTGCGTTTCCCCGGACGTGGTGTGCTCATCGTCTTCTTAAACGCTCTGATGGGGCTGCCCCCGGTTGTGGTGGGCCTGTTGGTCTATATGACGCTGTCTCACGCCGGCCCGCTCGGCTGGCTCCACCTTTTGTATTCTCCGACAGCGATGATCATTGCCCAGACCATTCTGGTTACGCCCATTATCGCCAGCCTGTCACGACAGGTGATAGAGGACTTCTACATCGAATACCGAGAGCAGTTCTTATCGCTGGGGGTTCCACCGAAGACGGCCGTCGCCGCTCTGTTGTGGGACGCTCGGTATAGCCTCCTGACCGTCGCCCTGGCCGGCTTTGGACGTGCCGTAGCCGAAGTGGGGGCGGTCATCATCGTAGGTGGAAATATCAAACACGTGACGCGGGTGATGACTACGGCCATTGCGCTGGAAACCTCAAAGGGAGACTTGGCGCTTGCCCTGGCGCTTGGGCTCATTCTCATCCTGATTGCGCTGAGCGTAAACGCCTCCGTGTCGCTCCTGCGCCTCAATGCCTCCAATAGCGCCTATGCCTAGCGACGTAGAGGCCCTGCAACCCAAGCGAGTATCGACCGATACCGCTCAGTCCTTGTTTCCTCTCAACGTTCATCAACTCGTGTATAGCGTCGGCACCCAACGCCTCATTGATGGCATCGACCTAGTCATCGAGCAGGACAGCCGCACCATCATCATGGGTCCGAACGGAGCGGGTAAGAGTCTGCTGCTGCGACTGCTGCATGGCTTGCTGGCCCCAACCGAAGGGGAAATCCGCTGGGGAGAAACCCCACGGATGGACCAGGCCCGGCAACGACAAGCGCTCGTGTTTCAGCGCCCGGTTTTACTGCGGCGATCTGTGGGAGCCAACCTGCGCTTCGCGCTCAAGCTGCGCCGGTACACACGGGCCGAAAGAGAGGAGCGGCTGCGACACATCCTGGAACTTGCCAGCCTCTCACACCTCGTGGACCGCCCGGCCCGAGTCCTCTCCCAAGGCGAACAACAACGGGTCGCCATTGCGCGTGCCCTGGTCCTTAAGCCGGAGGTACTGTTGCTCGACGAACCGACTGTCAGTCTGGACCCGGTTTCTGTTGAAGCGATTGAAGAGCTGATCCTTGCCGCGCATAGGCGCGGGACGAAGATCATCCTGGTGACCCACGATATGGCTCAGGCCCGTCGCCTGGCCGACGAGGTTGTTTTGCTTGAGCAGGGTCGGGTCGTTGAATATTCTCCCGCACTTCAGTTTTTTCGGCAGCCCAACTCGGCTGCACCACATACCTATGGAGACGACCGGGCCGTTCCGTAGGGAGGAAAATGCCTAGACCAACGCCTCGATTGCGGTGCGTGCGAGCCGTCCTCAGCCTGACGCTGGGGTTGCTCTTGAGCGGGACAGGTCGGGCCGAGGAGCGCTTTCTTATTCTCCAGTCAACAACTTCAACCCAGAACTCCGGCTTGTTTGACGCCATTCTGCCCCGTTTTCAGGCCAAGACGGGAATCGAAGTGCGTGTGGTCGCGGTCGGGACCGGTCAGGCGCTCAAGAACGCCCGCAACGGTGATGGCGATGTGCTGCTGGTGCACGCCAAGCCTGATGAAGAGGCCTTCGTCGCCGAGGGCTGGGGAGTAAAACGCTACGATGTCATGTACAACGATTTTGTGATTGTTGGGTCGGCGGACGATCCGGCAGGTATTGCCGGTATGCAGGAGGTCGGCGCGGTGCTCAGAAAAATTGCCCAAACCCAGGTCGCATTTGTCTCGCGCGGAGATGAAAGCGGCACTCATAAAAAAGAGCGGGCATTGTGGAAAATCGCCGCGGTTGATCCGCTGGAGGCGAGTGGAACGTGGTATCGAGAGGTCGGAGCCGGCATGGGAGCAACCTTGAACACCGCAGTCGGAATGCGGGCCTACACGCTGACCGACCGCGGTACCTGGTTGAGTTTTCGGAACAAGGCTGATTACACTGTCCTGTTGGAAGGTGACCCACAGCTTTTCAATCAATACGGGGTGATTCTGGTGAATCCGGCCAAACACCCGCATGTGAAAGCCGGTCTGGGCCAGCAGTTCATCGACTGGCTGGTCGGGCCGGAAGGCCAAAGTCTGATTACCGGCTATACCATCGCTGGCCAGCCACTCTTTTTTCCCAATACTCCAGGAGGATAGGAAACCGGGGGTAGACATGGTCACAGGAAGCTGTCACTGCCAGGCCGTCCGATTTGAAATCACCGAGGAGATTCGCGGCTTCATGCACTGCCATTGCCATACGTGTCGCAAGATCAATGGCACGGTGTATGGGTCGAGTGCGCTGGTGACGAAGGCAGGGTTCACCATTGTTACCGGCCAGGACGCGCTTACCGCTTATGAGTCGTCGCCCGGAAAAAAGCGCTGTTTCTGTTCTCGATGCGGCTCGCACGTGTATGCGTATTTTGACCGTGATCCACAGACCATACTCCTTCGTATTGGAACCTTGGACGATGATCCGGGCGTACGCTCCCAGGGCCATATCTGGGTGAGTCATAAAGCGCCCTGGTATGAGATCCGGGATGACCTGCCCCGTTTTGACGAGGATCCTGACAAGCGCTGATCCTACACGGTCTTTCTGTTCACTTCTGGGCTGGTTGTCTTCCACCTCTTCATCCCTCACCCCCGGCGTGATATAGGCGGCGCATGGCAAAAAACAGGAGGTGTTCACATGTCACAGATTGTTGGCGGCTGTTTATGTGGGAATATTCGCTATACCTGTGAGGCAGAGCCGATGATGATGGCGATCTGCCACTGCAAAAATTGTCAAAAGCAAACCAGTACGACCTTCTCGATCCTGGTTGCCGTGCCGAAGGGGTCGCTGAACATCGAGGGTGAGCTGTCAGCGTATAACGATCAGGGATCGAGTGGCCAAGCGGTGATTCGGAAATTTTGCGACAAGTGCGGCTCGCCGATTATGTCCGATGTGGCAGCCTTGCCAACAATGGATTTCCTCAAGGCCGGTACGCTCGACGATACCTCCTGGCTCAAGCCCGAAGCCCAACTCTGGTGTGACAGCGCCCAGCCCTGGCTCAAGCTGGATGACGACATTGCGCAGATAGCCCAGAACCCACCGATGGACTAGCAGTTTGTCAGTACCCTCTGTTGCCTCGTAGGCTCCTTTCCCTGCAGTGCTACCGGTCAAAGCTCCTGAGCAGCGAGGTACTTGCCGGCCGGAGAAAAGGCGTGGGATAGGAGCGACGACGTGGCAAAGGATATTGAACGTATCCTGTTCACAGAGACAGATATCCGAGCTGGCCTGCGCCGCGTGGCCCAGGAAGTCGCGGCCCATTACCGGGATGCACCCTGTACGGTGGTGTCGGTGCTCAAAGGCGGTTGTCTCTTTACGGCTGATATCATTCGCCAGTTGCCCTTTCCGCTCCGTCTGAGCTTTGCTGCGGTATCGAGCTATGGAGACGGGACAACGAGTGGTGGGCTCAGCCTGGACTATTTCCCGGCCGACCAGGAAATCCGGGAGCAGCGGATTCTCCTGGTTGACGACATCCTTGATACGGGCCGGACGCTCGCGTTTCTCCGCGCGGCGCTTTTGCAACACGGAGCCCGTGAGGTCAAAACCTGTGTGTTGCTCGATAAGCCCGCCCGGCGGAGAGTCGAGTATGAAGTCGACTTTCGCGCTTTTGTCATCGGAGACGTGTTTGTGGTGGGTTATGGGCTCGATTTCGCCGGCCGCTATCGTAACCTGCCGTATATTGCCGTCCTGCGGCCCGAGGTCTGTGCTGAGTAAAAAGGGCCGACGGCCATTAAGGAGAAGAGAGCATGGGTCTCACCTATGTCCGGGCAACGGTGGCCAAACCCAGCGGACGAGGTCGCCCCGCACATGCCCGCTTCCTAGTCGATACCGGAGCGGTGTATACCGTGCTGTCTCTCCATATATGGCGTGCCCTGAAGCTGAAGCCCCAACGGAGTGTCGAATTCACCTTTGCCGATGGAACAACGATCACTCGGTGAGCGTCTGAGTGTCGTTTTACTCTTGCGGGACAAAGCGCGACTTCTCCGGTTGTGCTTGGAGAGGCCGACGATGGTCCGCTGCTAGGAGCAGCCACGCTTGAGACTTTGGCTTAATGGTCAATCCCTTGAGCCGAACACTCTCCCCGATGCGCTTGATGCTCACCCAAGTGGGACAAGCGAAAAAATAAACGCCCTTTCCCGAATCCTCGGATATAAGAAGGGGGACGAGCCATACGGCTTGTCCCCCTTCTGACACGAAAATCTGGCTAATAGTTACGACAGCGCGGCGTCGAGCGTTTCCACCGACGGAGCGAAGTAGAACGAACCGGAGGCCGGGTTGCTGTACGAGGTGAGCCGGTCGCGTTCCTGACCGTCCATGCCGTACATGGCCCGCATCCGCTCGCGAAGCGGGGCCTGGCTCTTACAGAAGGCCATAAAGTACAGGCCGACCGTGCCATCGTGGAAGGCGTACGGGGTCGAACGGCGCGAAATCTCATCCCGCTTGGGGGTGCTGTCGTCGCCGGTTTTGCCCTCTCTCAACTCGACATGCGAGAGGTGGGAAGGAGAGGGTTGGGGGGACAGGCGGGTTGAGTCGGCCTTGGTCCGGCCAAAGACTTTTTCCTGTTCCTCAACGGGCAGAAGGTTGAAAGCTTCCAGGTCATGAATCCAACGCTGGGCAATGATGAAGCTCCCCCCCGCGCCCGGCTCGCCGTCCGGAACGACGGCGACTTCAACATCCCGCTCGGGCTCGGGGTTGCCGGTACCATCTTTGAACCCGGACAGGTCGAGCGAGTCGCCAAAGATGAAGGTCATGGTTTCGCGGGCTACCCGCATATGTCCCTTCAGGGCTTCCCGGGCGTCCCACTGGGCTTTCCAGACCTCATCCTTTCTGTCGCTGTTCAGCCAGAACAGGAGTTCTTCCTGGGTGCCCTTGGCTTCCTTGCCACTGCCATCAATCGAGCGGAACGTTTCGTAGGGCTGGAAATCGTTGGGCACATCGTCCGTGAGGTCCGAGAGGAGTGATGGTCCGAGGCCGATGGTCAGATTGATGCCTTTGTCGGCACAGTCTTTCCGCAACTGCTGGACCGCGGATTTGATCACACCCATATCAGCGCCATCTAGGCGACTGAGATGGACATACCACTGGTGCTGGCCCATGTTTCTATTGAGAACTGCTGGTTGTGGTGTTGCCATAAGGCCCTCCTTACCTCCAAATTATTAGGAATAAATATGCAGCCGTCTTATCTGAGAGCACTCGGGGCTGTCAAGGGATTTGATGCTTCTCACGCCTGCCTCTTGCGTGTGAAGCGGCGAATCTTTACAAGAAAATGAACATTCACTCAGGAGAGGGGGGCCGAATGTGCATAAGAAATCGGAGCGTTCTTTCTTTCACCGGCATACTGAGCTTGGTGGGGCTGTTGTCGACAGGCGTGTATGCCCAGGACGGAGACCAGGAACTGCTGAACGGTTTTCTGCCGTACCGTAATGGCAGCCCGCAGATTGACGGGATCACACCCGGCATGACGTTGACCAAAGAAAATGTTCAGCTTGCCGAAAAGATGTTGCCGCCGGAGATTGTCCGCGTTGTCCAGGTCGGGGATTTTGAGATTCCCGTGCAGGCGACAACGGATTTTCCTATCCTTGAGGCCTATATGCAGGCGTCGATTAAACATGCCGGCCAAGTCCAACTCGGCGCGGATGGAGAACTCCAGAACTACACTCTTGGCCAGCCTTTCCCCCGCATTGATCCGGCTGATCCGCAGGCCGGGCTTAAGGCCGCCTGGAATTACCGCATGCGCTATATGGGTGATACCATGACAACCCAAGGCGTCCTGCGCACGGTCAACAGTAGCGGCAGTACCGAACGGGCGGTGGACACCCGCTATTCACGCAGATACGGCATGTTCCGGCCGAATCCGGAGTTCAATGTAGCGAAATGGGAAAAGGAAGGGACTTGGTGGCGAGAACACTCCATTGTCATGAGCCCCCAAGATCTTGAAGGGGCTCAGAGTCTCACTTTTCACTACGCGGCCGACACGACTAACCAGAAGGGGTGGGCCTACGACCCGCAGAGCCGCCGTACGCGGAGCATCGTCGTCAATCATCAGTCGTCCTCATTTGAGGCGAATTTTCTCATTGAAGATCATGCCGGTTTTCAGGGTTACCTCCACAATTACACCTGGAAGTATCTGGGCGAGCAGGTGATGCTGATGCCGGGCTTCGTTGGCGGAAACCCCCCGGAGTATGGGGGCAAAGGCGGCTGGTATCCTCAATCGCCGTGGGAGTTGCGCCAGGTCGTCGTTCTGGAAGCCACCCCCAACGATGCCAGCCATCCGTACGGCATGCGACGTTTTTATATTGACCGGCAGATTTATTCGGTCTTTTGCGTTGTCGTGTATGACCGTGAGGGCAACCATTGGCGGACTTTGCTCCACACGTTTGGCGATCCGGCCGATGATCCGGACAATGCAGAGGTCAAGGGTACGCATCTCCACCTCGGCAATGTGTGGATTGACTACAAAAGCAATCGCGCTGCCTTGTGGACCGCCGACGAAGTCCTGATCAACAAACCGCTCAAACCCAGAAAGTTTACGGTCAAAGAGATGGTCCGGCTGGGGAAGTGAAGGATAGATTACGGCCAAGGGGAACAGCGTGCGGGGTCGACAAGCGGCGACAAGTGAGTGCACTTCATCGCGCCTGAGACAGGGCGGACTGTTGTGCGTTCGTAGCTTGGTCGTTGGTCTATTGCTCTGGCCGGCCCTGCTGCACGCCCGCTTTCTGGACGAGTCTCAAACGCTGCGCTTTAACGGCCGGGTATATAACCGGACGGCTATGGCAGTGGAGAACGCGGGTGGAAATACTCGTCTCCAGACACCGTATAATTCCTTCAATATGCTCCAGAACCGCTCCTTCGTCCAAGTCGAATTACGACACGACCTGGTGGACTTGGTTGAGGGCAGCTATGAGGGCCATCTCAGCGTGCTGGCGCCGCTGCTCAAGCCGCTTCAGTGGCTCCAGCTTGAAGACATCAGTTATTTCGTAACCTATCGGGGGGAGTACGACGGTGTCTGGGACTACGGACCTGACGTGTTCAGCGAGCGCTTTCCCCTGCACTCCAACTGTGGTCAGCCTAGCAAACAAAAGCGGACCAGTCCGCGTCAGTTTGCCGACTGCTCGCGTGTTAACTCGCGTCGCAGCCTGCGCATGCGCCATCGGCTGTTTGAAGCCTATGTTGACCTGTCTTGGGAGGCGCTCTTTTTACGCATTGGACGCCAAAACCTGTCCTGGGGGGAGACCGACGCCTTTCGGCTTCTGGATCAGATCAATCCGCTCGATGCCAGCTTTGGCGGCTTCCTCGTCTCCCTGGATGACCGACGCGTACCCCTGGACATGGTGCGAGCCGTGTACAGCTTTGAGGATGTCGGTCCCTTCTCCGAGCTCAATATTGAGGGCTACGGAGCCTTTGACAAGAATATCTCCAGCCCGGTGCCGGTTGGCTCACCCTGGTCAACCCCGAACCCGCCGGGGATACGCAGTGTCATCAAAAAGCCGGCCCAGAATTTTAAGGACACTCGAGGCGGCTTTCGCGTCACCGCCAGAGTTGGTGAGCTGACACTGTCTGCGGCGCATTACTACACGTTTCTGGATGCGCCCGAGGTGCGCATTGTCACGCCTAGGAAGAATCCGCCGATCAGCCTGGCGGCGTTTGAGCAGGCGGTCAACGCGGGACGGGCCTCTCAGTTCATCGTCGATCACTTCCAGGCCAATGTACTGTATCCGAAAATTGCGATCTCCGGTCTGACTGCTTCTTTTCCCGTGCCGAAGTGGTACGCGATCATCCGCAGCGAGGCCGCGGTTTTCTGGGACGAGCCGTTTTTTAAGAACTCTGGTGCTACGCACCTGCTCGGACCGGTTCTGTCCGGCGGTCAGATCACACCCGGTTACCGCCAGGTCGGGGTCGATCCTATCACCGGCTCGCCGCTGCTGGCGTATGAGAACGATATTGCGCACTCACACGTTGTGCGCTGGGTGCTGGGGATCGATATCAACCGCTATATTCGCGCTCTCAACCCCCAGCAGTCTTTCATTATCAGCGGGCAGATGTTCGGCACGCATATCGTCGATTTTAACGATACGTCGCTGGCGTCAGCCGGACCCTACGGCTTTGGTCATTTTGCGATTCCGGTGAGCGAGCCGAGCCGCCAGAACCGCTCCCTGGTCAATATCGATCAACACCAGTTTGTGAATACGCTGAGTATCTCGACCTCCTTTCGCTCCGGGGTGATTAAACCGCAGTTGGTCTTCTTCTACGACTGGCAGGGCTCCTGGCTCGTCCAGCCGGGAGTCACGCTGACGCGGGATCCGTTTCGACTGACGCTCCAGTACAACTACCTCGATGGCCAGTACAACGGCATCGGCCTGCTGCGCGACCGGGACAATCTGATTACGCAGCTTGAGGTGGTGTTCTAGGCTGCTGGAGCGCGGCGATGAGATCGTCTTCACCTAGCGCTTGCTGCTCCCCGGTTGCCAAGTCCTTCAAGGTATAACGCTGGCGTTCGACCTCGTCAGGTCCGAGAATCAGGGCGTAGGGAATCTGCTGGGCGTCGGCGGCGGAGAGCTGGCGCTTGAGCTTGCTCTGTTCCGGATAGACCTCGACAGTAATGCCTGCCTGACGCAGGCGCGAGGCCAGTCCGACTGCCGGTGGCAGCGGAGTATCGGGCAGGACGCAGACCATCACCCGGGCCGTCAGTTGCAGGATCGGGAACATCTGTCGTTCTTCCATTAAGAGCAGGATACGTTCCAGACCAAGGGAAAAGCCGACTGCCGGAACCTGCTTGTTGCTGAACATGCCAACTAGGTTGTCATAGCGTCCGCCACCGCCTAACGAGCCGCTGAAGTCGGTTGAGACGACCTCGAAGATAGGGCCGGTATAATAGCTCAGACCCCGTGCCAGTGCCGGGGCCAGACGGATATGCGAACCTGCCGGGGCATCCATGGTTAAGGCCACAAGCGCTTCAAGCTCATTGAGTGCCTGCTGCGCCTCGGGCTGCAATAACTGTCCGCGCAAGGCTTCTAAAACGGCGTGGTTGCTCATCTCCGGGGTGCTCGTTGTCATGGCGAGCAGACGTTGGGCCGATTCCGGAGCAATGCCGCGTTGTGTGAGTTCTGCCTGCACGCCGTCAACACCGATTTTGTCCAGCTTATCAATGGCAATCAGAGCGGACCCCTCAAGACTGGGGTCAATGCCGACCGCCCCGATCATGCTCCGCAGAATCACCCGGTGGTTGAGCGCAATGGAGAAATTGGAAAAACCGAGCTCAAGCAGCGCACTGCTGACCGCGTTCATCACCTCTGCTTCGGCCAGCAGCGACGTTGTGCCGGTCAGATCGACGTCGCACTGATAAAACTCACGAAAGCGGCCTTTCGCCGGACGGTCCGCCCGCCAGACGGGCTGAATCTGGTAGCGCTTGAACACCCTGGGGAGGCTGTTGCCGTACTGGGCCACCACGCGTGCCAGCGGAACGGTGAGATCGTAGCGCAGTCCAAGCTCGGCCAGGTCCCCGGCGTCGGGAGCCGGTTTTTCCAGGGCGCGCGTAAGTTTGTCGCCTCGATGGAGGAGACGAAAGAGGAGTTGGTCGCCTTCCTCGCCATACTTGCCTAACAGTGTGGTCAGATTTTCGATGGCCGGGGTTTCGAGGGGCAGGAAGCCGTAGCGTTGAAAGATGTTCTCGATCTTCGCCACAACGTAGCGTCGTTTTGCCACGGTCTCAGGTAAGTAATCTCGCGTGCCGCTCGGCGGCTTGGTACTCGGCATACGCTCACCTCGAACAGGAGTGATACCGAAGTGTATCCGTTCCAAAGAGAACTGTCAGGGCCGTAGGTCGAATGAGCGGGGCCCTTAGCCCTGATCCGCCGCCTGGAGGGCTGCGTGGCCCGTATCGGACAAGACGAGACGCCGTTCCCATATACCATGGCCACGTATCTGGCCGAGTCGTTCCAGGCGGCTGACGATCACGCCGAGCGTCGAGGCATTCGCCTCAATCGCTCGACCCAAGGTCCGTAGTGTCTGCGGACTGCTCTCAATCTGTCTGAGGATTTGGAGTTCAATGGTGGGAACCGAAGAGCGGGGCGGTACAACCGCTCCGGGTTCTTCAGTCTCCTCCCAGTGTTGCGCTCCCTGGGGAGTGAGCCCCAGGGTAAAAAATTCCGGCCCCGATTGCGCCTGCCGCTGAACCAAGCCAGCGGCTATCAGTTCGTTGATTAAGCGGTTCCCGCGCGCGGTGTCCATGCCGAGAAAATCGGTCAGTTCGACCATCCGTTCATAGCCGTGGTGCAACAGGTCCAGGAGTTGCGCATGCTCGGTGGTGAGGGCAGAGGGCTCATGGTCAACCCCAGAGTGCCTATCCTGCTGGTTTGCCGGCTGTGAGGTTGCCAGCGAGATCAGAACGATCAAGGGCAGGGTGGTCAGGGTTCCGATAAGAACCGTATGTGTTGACCACGCGGTCACGCCAGTCAGCTGTAATCCTTCGTAGACCAGCATGACGACCATCCCGATGAGCGTCCCCCAAAACGCTCCGGTTGCGTTGATCCGCGACCAGCGATGTCCGAGCAAAAAGATCAGCGCCGCCGGTCCCAACATCGCGCAGCTAATGGCCAGCAGAAAATAGGGGCCACCGGGGTAAAAACTGAGCAGCCAGATACCGCCCCCGGTGACGACGGTGAGAATCCGGCTGATACGCAGAACCTGTTCGCGTGTTGCTTCCGGATGCAGAAAGCGTTGATACAGGTCGCGCACCAGGGTCGAGGTAATCCCCAGGTGGGCGTTGCTGGTGGTTGAGATGGTGGCAGCCAAGGCCGCCACCAAGCCGAAGAGCGCCACCCCTGAGGGAAGGTCGCGCATCAGCATGCCATATGCGCTCATGGGGTTGGCCTCACCCAGAAAGTCTTGGCGATACACGCTCCCCGCGTACAGTCCGAGCAGGCCCAACGCCCCGTGGACAACCACGACGACCACGACTCCACCAATAAGATATTGCCAGCGGGCGACAAACTCGGTGCGGGCGGCCGCGGCGCGCAGCCAATAGTAGTTGCCGCCCCACTGAATGAACATCCCGACCACCAGGGAGACGGTGATAATGCTGGGATAGCTCAGACGGAGCCACGGAAATGTCCCCGCCGTTCCCTGAGTCAACGGAGCCGGGGATACAAACTGAGCTTGAATCATATCCCAGCCGCCAAATGTCCATGCACAGTAGCCGACCAGCGCCGGCAGCAGGATGAAGCCCAGAATGACCTGCACGACATCGGTCAGGGTCAACGCCCACAGACCGCCGAGGAGGAGAAACATGATATGACCACCGAGAATCAGCGTCACCATCAGCCATAACGGAGCCTCAAGAAAACCGGTCATAATCAGCGCCATGGCAATGACATTCATGGCGACTAGGCCGGTCACGCCGAGGAGGGTGGCAATGCTGACAACCAAGCGGGTGCGCGCATCAAAGCGCATTTCCAACCACTCCGGTAGGGTATAGGCGCCGGAGCGACGGATATACGGGCAGGCCAGCAGGCCGTATATCCAATAGCCGATGACCGCGGGTAGACTAATGCCCCATACCCAGCCGAAAAAACCGTACTGAATGGTCAGGCCCGGAATAATGCTGGTTACGCTGCCGGCAAACGCGATCCCACAGATCCCGGCAATGCCGGGGAGCAGACTGACCTGGCGGCCGGCCAGCAAATAATCGGCATCGGTCGAAACCCAGCGTTTGGCATACCAGCCCAGAGACCAGAGCAGGGCAATCAAGATGAGAACGGACAGAAAAGATATGAGCACGGTTGGCCTTCCTCCTTGTCCGCGTTAGCGTGCTGTTGCCATCTGTGGAACCCAAGATACGTCTGCCACACACCCTCCCGTGCTTGTCCTGATAGCTGAGGAAAGCCAATGGAGACAAGACAGGCGGATTTTCTGTGCTGATCATTTAGCCCTGAAGATTCTGAGGATTGGGTTGCATATTGGCCGCTGACCCAATAATGAGACTCTAGCGCGCAAAGAAGGGAGAAAACCATGGCTCAGTATGTCTACGCTGGGGCGTCGCAGTTTTCCAAGAACGGACAGACCGCTCCGTCCAGCGGTTTGTGTCGTCAAGGAGTCGGAGAAACAGAGTGGCAGATTTTGAGCCAGGGCCTCCCGGAGCAGGCCGAGATTCGGGCCATTCTTATCCATCCTGATAATCCGCACCTGTTATACGTCGGCACCCAGCACGGACCGTACCGCAGTACGGACGGCGGGGCGCACTGGGAGGAGTTGGATTTTCCAGATACCGGGATGGCGGTCTGGTCCCTGCTGTTTCGCCCAAACGATCCCCAGGTCGTATATTGTGGCACCGCACCGGCGGCCATCTATCGGAGCGAGAACGGCGGCGACACCTGGAAACGCCTGACCTTTGCCGAGCCGGCCGGCATGGTTGAAATGGGTTTTCCGTGTCGTATTATCGGCCTAGCGGCCGACCCGAATGATCCGGATGCGGTGTATGCTGGCCTGGAGGTCGGCGGAATCATCCGTAGTCGGGACGGCGGTGACACCTGGGAAGACTGTACCTCAGCACTGCTCCAGTTTGCCGAGCAGGATTATTTGAAGAGTCGTATTCTGAGCAACACCGATGCCGAAGGTATGATGGACACGCACGCCCTGGTGCTGAGTGCCGCGCAGCCGGGCAACGTCTTTCTGGCCACGCGCATGGGGCTGTTCCAAAGCCCGGATCAGGGTCAGACCTGGGCGGATATGGAAATCTGGCGTTCTTCGCCGTTAGCGTACGCGCGCGATATCCAGGTCGCTCCTGGTGATCCCAATACCCTCTACGCCGCGTTGAGTCCTGGGGCGCTTACCCTGAACGGCTCCGTCTATCGCAGCCCGGATCTGGGTCAGACTTGGCAGCGCTATGATTATGGCATCTCCCCCCAGAGTACCATGATGACCGTTGCCCTCAGCCGCCAGGACCCGCAGCTCGTATACTGTGGTACGCGGGAGGGCCAAGTGTTCGGTACTCAGGACGGTGGTACGACCTGGGGAGGGTCCACGCTGCCGGACGGATGTCAGAACGTCTATACCTTGGCGTGCGGATAAAAACCCATTACCTGGGAACGCGGCTATCCTGACCGCCTAGGAGCGGGCTGGAAGCCCGCGCTCTCAGGACCCCCGCCGCCTTCCCCCCCGAAAAACCCTTGCTCGAGCGAACCGTGTAGGCTAGAAATGATGCTCTCAAGTTTCAGTTCACAACACGTAAAAACGGAGGGAATGGAGAATGGCCGCAAACGGAAAGTTTCCCTATAACGGGGCGGTTGATGCCGACGGACACATCCTTGAGCCACCTGATACCTGGGAGAAGTATATTCATCCCAAATATAAGGACCGGGCAATCCGTCTGCACACCAATGAAGAAGGACTGGAGGTCCTGGAACTGGATGGACGACCCGCGAAGTATTCACAGCCGGGACAACTGGCCCAGTTCGGGGCGATGGGAAAGAAATCGGAAGAAGAAACCGCTCCCCACCCGGACCGTACCTATGTGGGCGAGGCGCCCTTTGGCTCGATGTATCCCAAAGAGCGGCTGGCCCGAATGGATCAAGAGGGCTTGGAAAAAGCCATTATCTATCCGAGTCTGGGCCTCTTATGGGAAACCGAAGAGGTTGAGGGCCTTGATCTCCAGGCAGCCTACGCCGAGGCGTACAACCGCTGGGTGGTTGATTTCTGCTCCGATTCCGATGGCCGGCTGATCCCGATTGCCCATATCTCAATGGGAGATGGGAATGTAGCGGCCCAGGAACTGGAACGGGCCGTGCGCGCCGGGGCCAAAGGCGCATTCTTCGTGCCGTTTACGCCAACCAATAAATCTCACGCCCACCCGGACTATGACCCGTTCTGGGCCAAGGCCCAGGAGTTGGACGTCCCGGTCGGTATTCACCCGAGTGGGGAGCCACCCTCCAAGCGGGTGCACCAACGCTTCAAGGATATGCAGAAATGGGCGCTGTGGCACTATAATGTGCACGGCGCCCAGGGACCGCTCCAGGCTTTTACGGCGATGTTCCAGTACGGCCTGTTTGAGCGTTTCCCCAAGATCAAAATTGTGGTGCTGGAATCGGGTGCGGGCTGGGCCGGCTATCTGCTCAACCGTATGGACGCCGTGTTTGACAGCCCCTTGGGCGATACCGTCAAGCTCAAAGAAAAACCCAGCTATTATTTTTATCGCAACTGCTGGATTTCCGGCGATCCGGACGAAAAAGCCTTTGGCCATGTGGTGGACTTCGTAGGCGCAGACAAATTCTTCTGGGCCTCGGACTTCCCGCATCCCGACCATCCGGATAACTATATGGCCGAGCTGGTCGAACTGGTTGAGCCCATGCCCGAGGCAACGCGGCAGAAGGTCATCGGCCGGAACGCGGCGCAGGTCTACGGTCTGTAGGGAGCAGCCGATGAAACTCGAATATCTGTGCGATTATACCGCCACCTTCATTACCCCGATCAGCGTCGGCAAGGGACCGCTCGGCGAGCGTATTGTAGCCGACCTGACCGGTGGACACTTCGAGGGCCCGCGGATGAAAGGCAAGGTCCGGGCCAGCGGGGCCGACTGGGCTCTGGTCGGCCCGGACGGCAACCTGCGCCTCGATGTGCGGGCGGTCTTCGAGAGCGACGATGGAGCGGCGATCTACGTCACCTATCGGGCGCGCATGGAGGCCACCGAGGGTATTCGGAAAGCGCTCGCGGGCGGCGGCTCGACCAATTTCGGGGATAATTATTTTATCTCACAGATACAGTTTGAGACCGGCGACGAGCGGTATGCCTGGCTCAATAACCTGATGGCAGTGGGCGAGGGCAAACTTAAGCCCAACGAGGTGACCTATCGGGTGTATGCCGTCGTACCGGATTAACTCTTGACATTCCCTCCATTGGAGGGGTGGCCGAAGGTCGGGGTGGGTTCCTTGACCGAGCGAAACCCACACCGCCGCGCTGCGGTCCTCCCTCTCAAGTGGAGATAAACTCTCTGCTCACTCACACGCCTCCTGCCTCAGATGCTCTCTGAGCGTCTGGCCGGTATACCCCGTGCGGTGCAGGCCGCGTTTCTGTAACACCGGTACAACAGCGTCAACAAATTCCGTAATTGAGCCCGGCATGGTCGAGGGGGTGATATTAAACCCGTGGCCGCCGGTCTCATCCAGGATCGCTTCCATCTGATCGGCGATCTGCTCTGGCGTGCCGACAAGTTGCGGACAGCCAATGGTCGCGCCGTAGATTTTACCGACCTCGCGCATGGTGAGTCGGTCGCGGCCCAGATCGCCCGATTGATACATCTTGGTGAATATCTCGAACAGCCCGCGCACGCCTTCAACCTCAATATCTTCAACCGGCTGGTCCAGGTCATATTGGGACAGGTCGTGGTTGGTGTGACCCGACAGCAGGGCCAATCCGCCTTCGACCGGAACGTGGTCGTTGACGTCTTGCTGCTTCCGGCGCGCCTCTTCCTCCGTTCCTCCGACAATGGCCTGAATACCCCAGATAAATTTGAGGCTGGCGGAATCTCGGCCCATGCTTTTTACCCGTGCGCGCATGTCGTCTGCATAGGCTTTCATAGCTCGGGTGGTCAGTTGCACCCCGAACGCGGCCTCGGCGTGCTTGGCGCAGAAATCGCGCCCAGAGCCTGAGGCGCCAGCCTGAAAAAGGACCGGGTGACCCTGGGGCGAAGGCGCAACCGGCGAGATGCCCGGACAGGAGAACCACTTGCCCTTGTGATTGATGGGATGGACTTTGCTGGGGTCAACATACACCCCGGACGTTTTATCCCCCACGACCGCGTCAGGCTCCCAGCTCTGCCACAGTTTGTGACAGACCTGCATGTATTCATCGGCGCGCTCATAGCGCGCATCGTGCGTAACCGTGCCTTCCAAGCCCATGTTGTGCGCCTCACCAACATGGAAGGAGGTGACAATATTCCACCCGATCCGTCCCCTGGTCAGATGATCGAGCGTCGAAAGTTTGCGGACCGCCATATACGGCGGGTAATAGGTGGCGGACAGGGTCACGGCAAACCCGAGCCTTTCGGTTACCGCGGCCAGCATGGGAATCAGCAAGGTCGGATCATGAACCGGAAACTGAACGGCATGGATGAGGGATTCATCGGTGCGGGCGCGGTAGTTGCCATAGGTGGCAAGCTGGTCCGCAAAAAATATGGCGTCAAACTTGCCCCGCTCCAGCGTTCTGGCAATGTCCTGCCACATGTCGGGTTGAGCAAAAGAGGAGCCGACCGTGCTGTCCGGATGGGTCCACGACCCGACCGTATGATTCATGGGGCTGTGAATCAGAAAAGCATTCAGATGCATCATGTTTTTCACGGTGCGGCTCCCCTGCGTTTTTATGCGCCCAGCATCTCTTGAGCCAACCCCTCTAACTCCGGAATGACCTCCTCTTCCTGAAGCTTGTTGAGCCAGATAATGGCATGCTCCGCGCCGGCCTCCTCCAATGCCTGGGATTGGTCCCGGCTGTGCAACTGCCCCGGCTGCCCAAAGGCGATAACGGAGATAGACTGGGGATCACGCCCGGCTTGGGCGGCCAGCTCGTTCAAGGTCTCGCGGCCGTGTCGAATCTCGTCGGGCGAGGTGCTGACCGGCATCCAGCCGTCACCCCACTCAACCGTCCGTTTGAACACATTCTTGGCCGAGCCACCCAGAATAACGGGTGGATGCGGATTTTGGGCCGGCTTGGGGAAGCATTTGACCGCGGGAAAGTCATAATACCTGCCGTGATATTCGGACTCGTCCGCAGTCCACAGCTCTTTCATCGCCAGAACCGAATCCCGGGTCTGAGTCCAACGGTGCGGAAAATCCCCGCCCATGATCTCGCACTCTTCCTTTTGCCAGCCGGCCCCAATGCCAAACAGAAAACGCCCGCCCGAATAGTGGTCCAGCGTGGAGATCTCTTTGGCCAGCAACAACGGGTTACGTTCCGGCACGAGACAAATCCCTGTGCCCAGCTTGATTTTCGTGGTCGTGGCCGAGGCCCGAGCCAGCGACACGAACGGGTCGGAAATAATCCCGATCGTTCTCGGAATCGGCTGATCCGGAGCCATGGGATAGCCCACGGTCGTATGCACCGGCAGGATCGGATGTTCCGGGACCCAAAACGAGGCAAAGCCCAGTTCTTCGGCCTTTTTCGCCACAATCGCAGGGTCCGCCGACTCGCCAGACGTGAAACAGAATACACCAATGTCCATATGCTCTCCTCCTTATTCTGAAATGCTCACTCTTGTGTATCTGTCTTATTCCATTACCTGCAAGATGTTGGGCTGCCTCTTCTACGGGAATACCAGACCGTATTGTGTCATGCCTGCGAAAACAGGTATCCAGGCTTCGGAGATACGACGAAGCCAAGGAGAGGCGGCGCGCTGCCTGGTAGAGAGAAAATGGACCACACCGGACACAATAAACTCGTCTCTTTTATCTGGTCGATTACCGATGACTGTTTGCGCAATGTCTATGTGCGGGGCAAATACCGTGATGTCATCTTGCCCATGTTCGTGCTGCGTCGCCTTGACTGTTTGTTGGAAGACTCCAAAGACGCGGTCCTCGAAGAAGTCCGCTTTCAGCGTGAAGAGGCCGGGTTTACCGATTTGGACCCGGAGGGCCTGCGTGAAGTCCGCCCACATGTTGCAGACGTCTGGCTGAATATCGACAAAACCCAGATCGGCTATGAAATCAGCTTCAACAAATACTTCTATCAGAACACTCCGCTTCGCTCCTTGGAAGAAGTGACAGCCGAAATTCTAGCGCTAGAGAAAGAAACCGAAGGCTTATTGAATAAAGCTGGTCAGTTTTGGGGAGGCCGATTAAGTCCGGTTGAGTCTACTTGAGATCAACCCGACTGATCTTTACCAGGCAATACCCAACCGGACTTCCTTGTTATTTTAATTTTTGCCATTAAACTTAAATAATAAGGCGCGCTATTGAGAAAAGTGAAATAAGCACTGGCTTTCATGCAACGCGGAGAAATCGGCAGGTATGATGTGACGAGCGTTGGGGGCGAGCGAGTCAGAGCCTTTATGCCGGCACCGCTCCCGCCAAACCCGGCGCTGGTCCTAGACGGGCCGTTACAGCAGGCGCTTGAATCAGCGGTACTCGCCCTGGGTCGGCTCGATGGCGTCTCGACCCTTCTGCCGGACGAGGCGCTTTTTCTCTACGCGTATGTGCGCAAGGAAGCGGTGCTCTCCTCTCAGATTGAGGGAACGCAGTCGTCGCTGTCCGACCTCTTGCTTTTTGAATTGGACGAAGCGCCTGGAGTTCCGTTCGATGATGTGATTGAAGTCTCGAACTACGTAGCGGCGCTCAACCATGGGTTGCGCCGCCTGCGGGAGAACTTCCCACTGTCGAATCGCTTGCTCCGCGAGATTCACGGCGTGCTGCTATCACGCGGGCGGGGGAGTGGCCAAACCCCTGGCGAGTTCCGCCGCTCGCAGAACTGGATTGGCGGTACTCGGCCCGGCAATGCCGCCTTTGTCCCACCTCCGTATACAGCCGTGCCTGACTGTATGGCAGCGTTCGAGCGTTTTCTCCACGCCGAGGACGACGGGCTTCCTGTGCTGCTTCGAACGGGACTCGCGCATGTGCAGTTCGAGACCATTCACCCTTTCCTCGACGGCAACGGGCGCGTGGGGCGATTGCTCGTGACCCTGCTGTTATGCCACGCTCGTGTACTCAGCCAGCCACTTTTGTACCTGAGTCTGTATTTTAAGCAGAACCGCTCCACCTACTACGAGTTGCTGAACCAGGTGCGCCAGACTGGGGACTGGGAGTCCTGGCTGTCCTTCTTTCTCGAAGGAGTACGCCTGACGGCCACGAGTGCGGTCTCGACCGCTCAACGTCTCTCCCACATGTTCCAGGATAACCACAGCCGAATTGAGACAACCGAAGGACGGCGGGCCGGGTCGGTGCTACGCATACACGACGCGCTCAAGGCGCGGCCTATTCTGTCGTTGTCCGCAGCGCAACGCGACACTCAATTGTCCTTTCAAACGGCCTCCGGGGCCATGAATCGGCTGGTCCAACACGGAATCGCACGCGAGATCACTGGTAAGCGCCGTGGCCGCGTGTTCGTCTACGACGGGTATCTTTCTATCCTCAACGAGGGGACCGAGGCATTGTGAGAGCCGCGAGGTGCTGGATACCTGATATATGGGGGAGGGGTCAAAGAATGAAACTCAAGAAAATGTTCAAGAATTTCGGTTTGGAGAAGATACAGTTAGGCCCAAAATGGGCCAGCGCGGAAATATCTTTCCAAACCTCCGACCGGGATGCAGCCTGGGAGTTGTATATTGAGATGCTGACCAGAATCGTTACCCAGCCTTTGCCAATTGAAGTGGGAGACGAAAAAACGGCTTTGGACAGCGTGTATTCCCTTTTTTCAACGTCCCGTGAGATTCTCCGTCGGCGAGGACGCAGAACCATACAATTCAGCAAGGTTGCCGTGCCCGTGTTGAACCAAGTAGTGCGTCCTTTTACCGTAAAATGGCATAAGGAGTCCTTGGCTGGCGCGTTCGATGACGAGACTAAACGGGAGAAGTTTCGTGAAGAACTGGTGGCATTGCAGGACGAGTTGCGTAACTACAACCGTATGCTGGCAAAAATTGCTGGCGTGGAAGATTTGACCGATTTGGAACAGGCCGAAGGAGAATAGCAATGCCTCAAACCAAGAGACATAAGGTCTTCATCAGCTACCACCACGATCAAGACCAAAAGTACAAAGAGCGATTTGCCAAAATGATGAAAGGAGACATTGTAGATAAATCGGTCAAAGACGGAGACATAGATGACCGCAATCTCCCTCTGGACGAAGTTCGCCGGAGAATCCGTGACAATTTCATTCCCGACGCAACCGTCACGATTGTGCTGATAGGCCGCTGTACCTGGAAGAGAAAGCATGTGGATTGGGAGATTGGTTCCAGTTTGAGCGATACTGAGAATAATCCTAGATGTGGTTTGCTGGGTATCCTGCTTCCCAACCATCCGAATTTTGGAGCAAGAACCTTTAATCGTCGTCTAATACCGCCGAGATTGGCAGATAACCGCACCAGGAATGATTCCTATGCACTTATCTACGATTGGGAAAGCCAAGCGACAAACATCCGCAAGTGGATTCATCGAGCGTTTCAGAGAAGAGACGGAACACCGCCTGACAACAGCCGAGAGCAATTTAGCCGTAATAGAAGAGGTAATTGTTCAAAAGGGTGGCAGAACTAGACGAGCGCGCAGCCACGACCCACACCCTCAAACCCTACCCGGCCTGCAAGTCCTCCGGTGTCGGATGGTTAGGCGAGATCCCCGAACATTGGGAATTAAGGAAGCTAAAATTTGGAGCTGGTATTAACGACTGAAATGAAGTCGAAGAATTGAGAGTTTCTACTTTACTCGACTCTTCGGATTGAAGTGAGGAGGCAGTCTTACCGGACTCCTCCTCTTCGAGAGTAGAGTGGGTCGGGAAAACCCACCCTGTGCCATGAATGAGACGTTACGCGCTCATCCTCATCAAGTCCGCAAAGTTCTGCGTATAGAACAGGTCCAAGGTCTCCGCGTCTTGTCCTTCCAATGCACGACCAAAACGACCCAAGGGGTCGCGGCCGCCCTCGGGATGTGGGTAGTCGCTGGAGAACATATAGAGACGCGGGTCAGAAGCATTGATGATGGTCCCTACATTCTCGAATACAAATGGTGTGAAGCGAACCTGATCGATAATCTGCTGGCTTGGTGTGCGCTGCAAGTCTTTGAGCAGCGGCTCGCTCCGACTCCAGATGCCGGCCACCAGATCAAGCCGGTCCAGCATGGACGGCACCCAACCGGCCCCGAGTTCAATGACCCCACCGCGCAGTTCGGGAAAGCGTTCCAGCACACCGTCCAGCACCATACTGGACAGGAACTGCTCGGGCAGATGATGCAGGCTCATCATGTCTTTACTGCGGATGTTTTCACCGCCGCCGAGCCAGTCGTTGGGGATCGGACGGCCGTTATCGAGCCAGCCCGGATCGACTTTGAGCGCGGCCCCACCCACGTGCAAGAGGAAGGGGACCCGATGCTCAACAAAACGAGCCCAGAGGGGATCAAGGGCGGTGTGACCGGGCGAATGCCCGTTGGCTAAGCGATGGGGAATCCACATGGCTTCCAGCCCAAGACTCACCGCATAGTCGAGGTCTGTAATCGACCGTTCCACATCGTCAATGGGAAGGAGTCCCACGCCGACCAGACGCTCGTCCGCACAGAATTCCGCCATGGAACGGTTATGCGCCCGACAGCCGCCATAGGCAATATCGGGCGCAACGTCTGACCCAAACAGCATGGAGGTGCTCAGCGAGGAGAAGACAAATTGTTTGGCAAAGCCCAAACGGTCGAGCGCGTCCGTCCGTTCGGAGGCGTCAAACGCGCCGAGTGCGTCATAGCCCTTGGGACCGCTAATCAAGCCGTCGCCCAAGTCTCGCAATTTCTGCGCTTCGTGTTCCGGGCGACCGTTGTTGACGTACTGACTCACATGTTGAGCGAGTACTCCTGCGGCTTCAAAAGTAAACGGGGGAAGCTGGTCGGCGACATCACGGTCAGCGGTGGCCGTCAGAAAGTCCGGCAACTCCATGATATGGCTGTCTGCGTCAAAAAATATGCGTCCGGTTGCGTATGCCATCAGAACTCCTTCGTCTGGATTATATTGGCCAAGACCATTATCAATTTTCGCCAACGGAAGCTAGCGAACTCCAGGGTATTCTATTTTGCTTCTCTGCCTAATGGCATAAGGTAGCGCGGCAGACTTGGACGTAGATTGTCCTCAGGAGCACATTCATGATTGAAACCGTTTCCCCAGAAAGCGTCGGACTGAGTAGCAGCCGCCTGAACCGTATCCCCGAGCATCTCAATGGCTATGTCGATGACGGGAGAATTCCTGGTTATCTGGTGCTGGTGGCCCGGCGTGGCCAGCCAGCTTATCTGAATCGTTACGGACTACGCGATGTAGAAGCACATACACCGATTGAAGAAGACACCATTTTTCGCATCTATTCCATGACCAAGCCCATCACCAGTGTGGCGCTTATGACGCTGTATGAACGAGGATTGTTTCAGCTCGATACCCCAGTGTCAGCTTTCGTTCCTGAATTTAAACACTTGGAAGTCTTTGAATCCGGAGATGCTCAGCACTACCACACCACGCCGGCTGAACGTGAAATAACGATTCGCGACCTGCTGACACATACAGCCGGTTTCACCTACGGCTTTATGAACGTTCATCCGGTTGACGCTCTGTACCGCGCCCAAGGAGTTGAAGGGTCGAGTTCCAAGGGAAGTTTACACGACATGGTGCAAAAGCTCAGTACACTCCCGCTACTTTTCTCTCCGGGAACGCGCTGGAGTTATAGTGTGGCCACTGACGTGTTGGGATATCTTGTTGAACTGCTGTCAGGACAGTCGCTCGCTGCCTATTTCAGCGAGCATATTTGGGAGCCGCTGGGTATGCGGGACACTGCCTTTGCGGTTGCGGATGAAGATGTCCCCCGCTTGGCCGCAAACTATGAGTATCAAAAAGGGGGCTTTCTCCTCATTGATAGCCCAACGAAGAGTAGGTATCGCGGACAGCCGACGTTTCTCTCGGGTGGGGGCGGGCTGGTCTCAACAGCGAGTGACTATCTCAAGTTTTTACTTATGCTTAGAAATAGAGGCGTATTGAACGGTGAACGCCTCCTTGGCCGTAAGACCGTTGAACTCATGACCGTGAATCATCTGCCGGACAATGCTGATCTGAGCCGTATGGGCCAGAAGGTGTTCAGTGAGATGCCTTTTGATGGGATTGGGTTCGGTCTGGGTTTTTCCGTCACGCTAGATCCGGTCAAAGCCCAGATTCTTGGCTCATCCGGTGAGTATTCATGGGGTGGGGCTGCCAGCACAACTTTTTGGGTTGATCCAGTGGAAGACTTGATCGTCATCTTTCTCACGCAACTGATGCCGTCCTCTTCGTATCCAATCCGGCGTGAGCTGCGGGTTTTGACGTATCAAGCGGTTGTGGAGTAGATTGGGAAAGCGCGGGAGACGAGACGCCCGCGGGGAGTGAACGACGCAAACAAGGAGGGACGACATGGACCCCCATCGGTATATCGTAGAGCCCTCAACCGTACCGTGGAAAACCTTAGCCCTTGAAGGCGGAGGGGAAACCCAGCTTCAAATGTATTTGAAAGGCAGAGACGGTGGGCCCGAAGCGATACGGGCGCAAATCTCGGAAGACTATACGGTGGAGCCGCATTTTCATTATGCAGCGCAATTCCAAGTTCTGCTTGAAGGCTCAATGGCCTTCCCGCTGGTCCGGCTGGATGCGCCGGCCGTGCACTATACGGAACACAATACACCCTACGGTCCGTTCATGGTCAGCGGCGGGCACGACATGCTCGTACTGCATGCCAAGCCGGGCGGCGTGGCTGTCATGCGCGACAAAAAACGGCGCTGGCAGGCAAACGTCCGTGGCCGCGAGCTGACACGCTGTGCACATGAGGTCGAGTGGCAACCCATGCCCGGTTGTCCACTCGCGCGACGCAAACTGCTGATCCCGCCGAGCTTCGGCCCCACTGCCGAACTGGTTGCGTTTCCGGCTGGTGCCGAGTTCACGCCCCCGGTTCCAGAGTATGGCCGGTATGAGGTGGTTTATTCCGGTTCGGCTTCTCTTCTCGGTAGGCGACTGGAACCGAAAGCGCTCCGTTTCATTCCGGGTGGAGAACAGGCAGCGCCGTTCACCGCCGGTCCTGAAGGGGTGAGCATGATTTTTGTGAGCTTTGACCAGGACGCCGACTATAGTGACGCGGGCAGTACGCAAGACGCACTGGACCGCATGGAGCAGTAAACAGCAAATTAAGGAGAACGATGACCATGAAAGCAGAAGAACTCCGCGCCCTCCAGGCACCGCTCAAGGATACCTATAAAGACACACCGGAAAAGGCGGTGGTAACGCTGAATGCCGAAGGACGGATTGGCGAAGGCATTACCTGCCGTGTTGAAACGGGTAAGGCATTGGTCGAAGCCGGGCTGCATCCGGCAACTGGCGGGGACGGGCTGGCGGCCTGCTCCGGCGATATGCTGCTGGAGGCGCTCGTAGCGTGTGCCGGCGTGACTCTGCAAGCCGTGTCTACAGCGATTGGGGTGGAGCTTCGAGATGGCAAGGTAATCGCGGAGGGCGATCTGGATTTCAGGGGGACCCTCGGAGTTTCAAAAGAAGCCCCGGTCGGCTTTCGTGACATTCGCCTCCGATTTGATCTGGACACGGATGCCGATGCGGAGCAGTTGGCAACCCTGATTCGTTTGACCGAACGCTACTGTGTCGTCTTTCAGACCATACAGAATAAACCTGACCTCAACGTCTCGTATACCGTTGTATGAGGAGAGCAGACGGTTAGCTTGTTAATGGAATGGATACCGTCCGTTATCACGTGGCTCTCCTCACGCTGGTGACCTTTATTCCAGGTATCCTGTTCTGGCCGTTTGCTCACGGTCTGGTTCATAGCTGGCGACAACTTGGACTCGTGATCTCGTACTCCGTGCTGGGGGCGATTCTTATTGCCATTGGCACGGGCGTCTTTCTGCTGCGTCATCCGCTTCTGGCTGTAGAGTTCGGTCCTCCCGGATGGTTAGGCTGGCCCGCCGTGCTGTGCTTTGTGGCAGCCCTGGTGGTGGAATTTCAGTGTCGGAAACATCTGATCCTGCGCACTCTGGTCGGCATTCCCGAACTGTCGCCCACGCCGACCAGTCAGCCGCTTTTGGACCAGGGTATCTATGCGCGGTTGCGGCATCCCCGTTATGGCGTTGTGATTCTGAGTGTCTTCGCGGTTGCGCTTTTTACGAACTATCTGGCTGTGTACCTTCTCTGTCCTCTTGCCTGCGTCGTGCTGTATGGCATTACGCTGATGGAAGAACGCGAGTTGGTCGAGCGTTTTGGGCAGGCCTACGAGCAGTATCAACAGCGTGTGCCACGCTTTATCCCCAGGATGCTCAAGCGCTAAAAGGAGGAATATGGAAAAGTCGGTTCAATTCTACAGTGAAAGTGTCCCCATGGCAGGCGTCCTTTTTCTGCCTGAGGACAGCTCTTCCGATCGGCCAAGGCCCGGCATTGTCATATGCCACGGTTTTACTGCGGTGAAAGAGGTCCTGTTGCCCGATATTGCCCGGCGCGTAGCTCAGGCTGGGTATGTTGTCCTGACGTTTGACTACCGCTTCCTGGGTGCGAGTGGCGGAGAACCCCGTCGCCAGATCATCCCCATGCGGCAGATCGAAGATATCCAAAATGCGGTCACGTTCATGCAGCAACAGCCTGAGGTCGATCCGGACCGGATCGGACTGCTCGGCGTCAGCCTCGGTGGAGCCAACGTCAGTTATGCTGCCGGGGTAGAAGAGCGGGTCAAAGCCACGGTGAGCGTCTGCGGCATCGGCGACTGTGGGCGTTGGACGCGTGACGCCTGTCATTTCTGGGAATGGCAAGCATTACGCCGCCGCCTGGAAGACAACCGACGCACGCGTGTCCTGACCGGGCAGGAGCAGTATGTTCAAGCCAGCGAGATTGTGCCTGAGCCGGAGAGTACGGCCGCCCTGTTCGCACAGATTCTCGACCAGTATCCGCAGTGGAGCCGAGAGATCACGTTGACCTCGGGTGAAGCGTTGATTGCGTATCGACCCGAGTCCGTCGTGCATCAGATATCACCCCGCGCGATACTATGGTTGCACGGCGACGCAGATGAGCGCGTATCCATGGAAGAGTCACAGTCCATGTATGAAAAGGCTGGAGAGCCCAAGAAGATTGTGATTCTGCCCGGTCTTGGCCATAGTGACATTCTCTCCGGTCCTGGACTTGACCAGAGTCTGCCGCTCATCAAAGAATGGTTTGAAACACATCTCTAACGAGGAAACCGTATGCGCCCAGCCAGACGAGGTTTCGTACTCTCTCTCATGCTTGGCTTCTGCCTGGTGTGCTCAGCGCAGGTGTCGTCTCAGGAATGGGGTAAGGCTTTTAATCCGTATACGGGCCAGTGGGAAGACCTGAACCCGCCAGACCCTGCCCCCTCAACGCCTCAGTCTGAGACAGCTCCCGTGGAAGTACTGAAGCGCTCCCCCGCCCCTGCGGGAGCACCAGCGGAAGTGCTGCCGCCGGAACCGGACTACACGCCTGAGGAAGCGGCTCTGCAAATACTGCAACACGAAACCGATGAGGCCACCAAGTGGGTATATGAACGCCCGGACTGTCCGAGCCTGCACTACCACAAGCCCCTTAAAGGAAAAGACGTATGCTCAAATCCCCTCGGAGACGATGTTGCTATCAGTTGCCCTGATGGAGCAACACTTGTGACCGACTATCATTCAGCTGGGAGTGACGCCTGTCGCAGTGCACGATCTTTTTGAGGCGCTGTCCGTTACCCCTGCTGCGCACTGGTAGTGGCGGCAGTTCGGAGGGCTTGTAAGGCGCTCTGAGAGAAGAGCTTGCCGCCAACAACGACGGTCGCAATTTTTTGGGTGTTGGTGATATCCTCCAGGGGGTTCGCTTCGAGCAAGACGAGATCGGCAATCTTGCCCACTTCGATGGTGCCAAGCCGATCTTGTTGGTCAAGGTACAGGGCAGGATTGCGGGTCGCGGTCTGTAAGGCCTCCATGGGTGTCAGGCCAGCCTCGACCAGGAGGGCTAATTCTTCGTGTAACGATGAGCCGGGGAAGATATACGGAGCCGGTGTATCGGTCCCGGCCAAGAAGGGTACGCCTGCCCTGTGTGCCGTTTTAATCAAGTCAAACAGCGTCTGGAAATACTGCTTGCCCGCTGCAATATCCTCGGCAGAGCGGCCTGCGAGCAAGCGTTCTTCCTTCGTCACACGCCAAGCCGCAACCCACGAGGCGGGAATATAGTCCAGTCGTGGGTCAGCCGGAAATGTGTTTTCGTCAATATGCGATAAGCCTCGCATCCACACGATCGTTGGGCACTGCCACATGCTCTTCTGCGCGAGGCGCGCAAACAGCGCTTCTTCTTTCCCTTTACTCTGGGTACCGAGGAGGCGTTGAACGGGTTCTTTTTTTTGGAACAGGTCAAAAATCGACACCGTTTGGAGCAGTTCTTCCTCCACTGTTGAGCTGCTTTTGAGCCAACCAATGAAATGTTCCATACTGTGTTGCCCAGCCTCGGACGCCTCCGTGGCCGTGATCTGATCCGGCAGATGGCCGGCAACTCGCAATCCGTGCTGTCGGGCTTCCTGCATGACGGCGAAATAGGCATCGCGCGGAATAAGCGACTGGACTTTGATAAAGTCTGCCCCTTGCTGCTTGAGCTCTAGTACGGTCTGGCGCCCTTCGGTCGCATTGTGCACACTGACCGATTGGGGGAAGGGGGGGTGGGGCCCATCCAGCATGGGACCGGAGGCGATAATGCGGGGACCGACCCGCTTGCCTGTCGTAATCTCCTTACGCCACTGGGTGAGGGCCGCCAAGTCGCCGCCCATATCACGAATGCCCGTGACTCCGTGGGCGATGAGCAGCGGTAGAAAAATATCCTTGCTTCTCGGATACGTCCCAATGTCGGCGATATGTGTATGCATATCCCATAGGCCGGGTATGAGAAAATGATCCGTGGCATCGACAACGTGGGCACCTGAGGGGATAGCGACCGTCCCGGTTTCCCCCAGGGCGCTAATACGATCCTGCGTGAGCACAACGGTCATGTCGGGCTGGGCTGGCGTTCCAGTCGCATCTATCACCGTTACATTGGTAAAGACGACCGGAGCGAGGGGGGAAGGATCGTCCTGCTTCGCTTGAAGAGAGGGTAGACTCACCACCAACAGGAATGGGATGAGTGCAAGCACGTGTTTCATTCTAGCCTCCTCCAAACTCTCTCATCTGTGGTGACTATTCTCTCTTTACCCCTACACCTCTTTCCTTCTATACTCCAGCGAAAACACCACAAGGAGGACGTAATGGCCCAGACCTTTGAAAAGCAGAGTGTGACAGACGAACTCGCGCAACAGATGGTAGCCGCGGCTGTTGCCAAGGCAAAGGAACTTGGGGTGCCCCAAGTTGTGGCTGTACTGGACGAGAGTGGGCTGCTCAAGGCGTTTTGCCGGATGGATGGAACACCGTTAGTCAGTATCGAGGTGTCTCAGAACAAAGCCTACACCGCCCTTTTTGGGATGCCGTCGCACGAGTTTTTTAACTTCATTAAGGATGATCCGGCACTCTTGGCAGGGGTGCCGCATATTCCGCGTATCGTAACCTTTGGCGGCGGTTTGCCGATCCGAATTGGGGATGTAGTGGTCGGGGCAATCGGTGTCAGTGGCGGTTCGGTTGAACAAGACATCGAATGCGCCCAAGCCGGACTCGACGCGATTACGTAGCAGTCGTGTGCGGTAACCCTTGCAATTGCGGCGCATTCCGTTGCAGGATGGAGAGACCTGTCAACGTGTTGTACCAAAGGCCTGAACCGGGTGGCTACGGGGAGGATGAAATATAATCGCAACCGGCTTCTCTGAGCCAAAGGAGGGATCATATGGCAGAGTACGATCTGCTTATCAAGAACGGCACGATTATCGATGGATTGCAGGTGCCTCGCTATCGAGGCGATATCGCAATTCGTGACGGCAGGATCGTTGCCATGGGGAATATCCAGGATACGGCCACGCGGGTGCTTGATGCAACCGGCATGATCGTTGCACCAGGGTTTATGGACATCCATACCCATTACGATGCAGCGCTCAGCGGCGGTACGGCGTGGGACCCGTATGCCACGCTCTCCGGCTGGCACGGCGTGACCACGGTCGCGATCGGGAACTGCGGCTTTGGCTTTGCGCCGGTGCGTCCGGAAGATCGTGACCGGGCGATGCGCCGTATGGAGCGAACCGAGTCCATTCCGTTGTCCTGCATGCAGGCCGGCATGCGCTGGGACTGGGAGACCTTCCCCGAATATCTGGATAGCCTGGACCGTGGCGGATTGGGTATCAACGCCGCCTCACTCGTCCCGTACTCTCCGTTGCGCGCCTGGGTATTGGGTAACGATGCGGCGCGAGACCCGGACTACAAGACCACCCCGGATCAGATTGCGGAGCTGAAACATCTGCTGCGAGAAGGGTTGCAGGCCGGCGGCTTCGGCTTTTCCGCCAGTTTTAGCATGGCGAACCGTGACTATGATGGCGGCTATCTCCCGACCCATGTAGCGCCGCGTGAAGAATTTCTCGAAATGGCGTCCGTCATGCGCGAGTTCAACCGGGGCTCTATTGAGTGGACCATGGGTCATGCTCTCCAAGGGCTGGGGATGGATTTCTTATTAGAGTTGGCCAAGACGAGCGGCCGACCGGTGAACTGGAACGCGATCATCCACGATCCGTCCTCCCCCGACACCTGGCGTGAGCAATTGGCCTGGACCGAGCGGGCAAATAAAGAAGCGCCAGTCCTGCCGGTCAACATCTGCATGCCGATTGAGTTTGAGTTTACGCTGGAAACCATCGGCTTGTTTGACCAGCTCCCGGCCTGGAACGAGGCCACGGTCGGCAGTCTGGAAGAGCGCCGCATGAAGCTGGCCGACCCCGGTCGGCGCGCGGCCCTCAAGGCTGATATGGAAAAAGCCCCGACCGTCATGCCGGGCGAGAATCCCGACGGCGAACAGGGTCAGCTCCGGATGTTCCGCTGGGACGAGACGTTTATCGATGATGTCCACCTGGAAAAGAACGCTCATCTCAAGGGTCGTACCGTCGCGGAAATGGCCCAAGAGCAAGGCAAACACCCGATCGACGCGCTGCTCGATCTGTCCGTAGAAGAAGACCTCAAGACCGAGTTTGCCATGCAGGGCTTCATCAATAACGATGAAGAAGCCCTGACCACTATTCTCAAACACCCGCTCTGCCTGGTCGGAGCCTCGGATGGTGGCGCGCATACCAAATTCCTGACCCTGGGCCGCTACCCGACTCACTTCTTGACCCACTGGGTGCGCGACAAGCAGATCATGACCCTGGAAGAGGCACACTGGCGGCTGTCGACCATGGTTGGCTGGGCGATTGGTATCCGGGACCGGGGCTGGCTGCGTGAGGGCATGCCCGCGGACATCGTGGTGTACGATCTGGAAAAGCTGGCCGTGCGACCGATGGAGACGATTAAAGACTTGCCCGACGGCGACTGGCGTCGAGTCCAAAAGGCCGACGGCTATCGATATTCGATTATCAATGGGCAGATTACGTTTGAAGACGGTCAGTGCAGCGGGGCCCTGCCGGGTAAGATGCTGCGCAGTTATGATATGGCCGCTGGCTAACGCAGAGCGACTCACACTCGGTTTTCACTGAGGACAAAACGCCGGGTTTCGACCCGGCGTTTTGGTATGCAGCGAGCCTTCCGCTTCTGTGTCTCTCAAGGAGGATTGTGGAGCATGACGGCTTCGGAACAACGAGTTATTGACGCGCTCGAGGCACTGGGACTGCCCTTTGAGCGGATAACCATAGACCCGGTCCACGCCGATACAGTCGTGTTTTGCGCTCACTATGGCTATCCGCCGGAAACGTCCGGCAACACGATCGTTGTGGCGTCCAAGAAGGAGCCCAAGAAGTTTGTGGCCTGTGTGGTCCTGGCTACAACCCAGCTTGATGTGAACAAACGGGTCCGCAAACTCATGGGAGTGTCCAAGGCGTCGTTTGCCTCGGCCGAGGAGATGCACGCGCTGACGGGGATGGAAGTCGGCGGCGTGACGCCGTTTTCGCTGCCTGCGGATATGCCCTTATACGTTGATACGCGGGTGATGGAGCTGGAAACCGTTATCCTGGGTGGTGGCGGGCGCAGTCTCAAGATCGGGATTTCGCCAGAAGTTTTCCATGAGCTGGGAGCTGAGGTTATCACAGATTTAGGTATTCAACGACCCGTGATAGAGACGAAGGCGTAGGGCTCCATCCGCATCGGGGAGCAAAAGGAGGACAGAATTTCCTAGTTTAAGGTCTTGACGTTGATGCCTTAACAAATCTGGGAGCATCATTGCACCCTATCTTCCGCAATAAGAGGGAAAGAGAAATGAACATACCGCCACAAATCGCAACGGTGCTCCTGGGCTTCCTGGCGGGTGCTCTGTTGCTTCTCGCCCTGGGGCTGGTGCCCTACTGGCAGGCGCTCGATCCTGCATCGTTTGTGCCGATTTTTCGTGATAACTCCGCTCACATCGCCAGCTTCATGATGCCGCTTGGGTTTAGTGCGACGGGCTTAACCTGGTTGGCCTTGGGGTTGGCCATGTGGAAAAAGACCCCGAGCCGAAACTGGCTCATC
>JAJDTY010000067.1 GCA_022826945.1 Candidatus Binatia bacterium | reverse complement strand
TCCAGTCCATTCGAACGGATACTCCGGCTCGAGGAAGGTGGGACGACGCTCAAGCACCTGGTCCAGGTCGAAGGCACCGAGGTTGAGTACCGTATCGACGGGGACGTTCGCCCGCTCGCTGCGCACGACTCGCGCCATTCGGTTCATGTCCCGGAGCCGAGCTTCGAGCCTGTCGAGCGCCTCGCCGTTGACGAGGTCCGTCTTGTTCAGAACGAGGATGTCCGCGAACGCGATTTGCTCCGTGCTTTCGTCGCTTCGGCCGAGCTGCTGCTCAATGTGGGCTGCGTCAACAAGCGTGACGATCCCGTCAAGCGAGAACTCCGCGCGAATCTCGTCGTCCATGAAGAAGGTCTGAGCGACCGGGCCGGGATCGGCGAGCCCTGTGGTTTCCACCAACACATAGTCGAACTTGTCGCGGCGCTTCATGAGATTGCCGAGCACGCGGATCAGGTCCCCGCGCACAGTGCAGCAGATGCAGCCGTTCGACATCTCGAAGACCTCCTCGTCAGCGTCGATGACGAGCGCCTGGTCGATGCCGACCTCCCCGTACTCGTTCTCGATCACGGCAATGCGCTTGCCGTGCTCCTCACTCAAGATCCGGTTGAGCAGGGTCGTCTTGCCGGAGCCGAGGAAGCCGGTGAGGATGGAAACAGGTATTTTTCGCGGCGTTTTCATATCTAGTTCTCCTGGAGCAGAGGTACGAGCGTTGGAATTTGGACGTCGAACCCCCACGCCGTGCAGACCTGGACTAGGTCTTCGGCGTCAACGGCGTCCGTGGGTTTGTGTAGTTTGTACTGGAGCTGTGGCGCATCGGGCCGAAGCAGGCCAACCACGGTCTCGATGGGCGCACAGCCTTCTTCGAGACACGCCAACTCGGTGACCGTGACCGTTGTGTCATGGGAGAGGCTTAGCGCTTCGCGCAATGCCTCCTTGATACGTCGAACCCGTTCAAGGTTCGGGCGGCGTGGTGATGTGTTGATCAACATGTTCTCTTTCTCCCTGCGACACGGCGAGACCAAAGATGGGGCCGGGTGGCGTCACGGCAGACGTTTCAGCGCTCGCCAACACACGCGCTACGTCTGACCAAGTGGGCAGTGACGGAGACTCCAAACTCACGGTGGGTACGGCCAGGGCGCTCCAAGCGACGGCCTGGCTGAGCGAAAGCCTGCCTTCTGCTAGGATGCATCAGCGCCCCCCCCTCGTATGGCGGCACACGCCCCAGAATGCTTGCGCGGAGGGACTTCGGACGTCGCTCCCGCCGCATAAACCCATCTCCGGTACCGGTGTAGAGCGAGACGCACTCTACGATGTCACATGCGCTCTCGCCCGGGTGCTGATCCCCGAAGAGATAAGTCCACGCCCCAGGCGACGAGAGCGCGATTCCGCAGGGGCGCGGGCATACGCTCAGGCACTCGGTGGACCTGACCTCCACGTGGTGGCCCAATGGGCTCTCATGGAACGTCGCGCGAAGCTCTTGATAGAGTTTGAAGCCGGCTCGACTCTCTTGTGGTTCACGCGGAGAACCAGGTGCCCTACAGGACGTGCATACGTGAAGTACGGATGACCGACGAAAGGTACCATGAGATGTCGGTGACCCCTTCGCTAAAACGGATGAGGCAGTTTCGGTCATGCTGACTCCTCGGCCATGCGGCGGGCCCGGTCCGGGGTCTGGCTTGGGATTCCTAGACAGCCGGGCCCAATATATTGAAGATGAGACCTTCTATATTCTCAAGCGTGAGAAACGTGCCGACACCGGCAACAACAGCGCCGGCGAGGCGGGCATGAATATGTTTCGCCTCGGTCGCCTTCAGCAGATTGTGAGCAGCAAATCCGGCCAGGAGCGCCAAGCCGTACTGCAGAAGGCCAAGCCCGACCAAATAGCCTGCCAGAACGGTAACGCCTGCTCCTGCTTCCTGGACCGCGATCGTGTCGCCAAAGGCTGATCCGTGGAAAAGGCCGAAAACTGCGAAAAGTCCAACAGCCGGAGTAAAATCCGTGGTACGACCGGACAAAAGGATGCCGCCGACAACGAGAAGCGAAATGCCGATCACAAATTCCTTGACAGGCAGGCCAACGCCAAAACTCATCAGCAGGCAGCCAAGCATCATCGCACCAATATACGCGGCCGTTGCCAGTTGCGCGCGACTAGTGTAAAGCGCCAAGATGCCAACGGCGATGACGAAGAAGAGATGATCAAAGCCCAAGAGCGGATGCCCAACGCCGGATAAGAGCCCGTCGGTTAGTGTTTCCATTGGCATGCCACCGAGCGGGTGGTGCGCAAAGGCCGGAACCGCACTTATGGTGAAAACGACCGCGGCTAAAAGATATCTATTCATTTTTTCTTCCCCTTTTGTTCGGTGCATGGGAATTTGTTATTGCATAGTGGTTACAATAGAAACTTTATTACAGCAATGGTCGGGGGATTGTCAAGCTGACCCGGATTGCCGTGGTTCTAGTGTGGTACGAGACAAGAATCGAGCGCAGCAAGAAGCGCCTAGCGGTCAAACGCCGTGCCAATAAACACCAGATGATCCTGAGGTTGTGGGGTCAGGGATGCCTGTCCGATAAAAAACTCTTTCCCATTCGTTTTTGCCCCTTGAGCCAGGTATCCCTCCCGAATGAGAACAACGATCTGAATTATTCCATCAGGCGAGTTCGGTCCACACCCTGCGGCCTACTTCACGTCCTTGTAGCTGAAGCCCAGACCCGCCCGTGCGTCGCTCTGGATGCCGTACTGGGGAATAGGGTAGGACAGCCCGTTCTTGGCCAGCCGGGCCAGCCCCTCCAGGGTTTTCGGCAAGTAGTGGGGCGGCATGGCCATCAGTAGCTCATCCTCAAGTACACCCCCGTAGCGCCGCTCGGCATAGCACGGAATCGAGACGCTCGGCTCCCCGGTCAGCTTGGCCCGTCCCCAGGAGTCGGCACAGGCCGACTCGCCGACGCTGCCCCACTGCAATTTTCTATAGCCCGTCCATTGCAGGCCGTTGATCAGCAGGATCATCTGGGCCGGGGTGGCGTAAATCAGACAGATATCCGGCGGGTTGAGCCGACCCGACACCAGCGGTGAGACCGCCAGGGCCTGATAGCGGCCGTAAGGCACGACATCCATGGCCTGTTGGTGGGCGGCCGAGTCCTGCTCGGTCTCAAACCACACCCCGGCCATGGTTTTGCCGCACCGCCACTCCTCGTCCTGGGGGGCGAGACCCAACACGGCCGAGCACTGGCTGCCGACCAGGTCTGTTGCCGTCAGGCCGACGGTCCAGTTGAGCCGGGCGGCCTGGGCGACGAGCTGGTCGGCGGTGTGGACATTCTTGGGACGCCGGACCCGGGGAATCGCCTCCATGTCCTCAACCGAGGTGAACCACTTCATGCCGATCGGCGTGGCGCGCAGGTGGAGACGGCGGTTGAGTTCATCGATCAGCGCGGGCCAGTCATAGCTCGGCTGCTCCTGGGTGGTGGAAGTTGATGGCTGTGTCATAGTCTGCCCTCCTGCCGTGTGTAGCACGGCCCTGGCAACCTGGCCACTCGAACCTGCCTTGGGGCAGCTGGACCGGGATGCCGCGACAAGTACCGCGAGGCGAGTGAGCAGTCATGCGGGAACGGATGATGAGGTGAAACTTGACGTTTGTCCAGTTTCTCTGATACAAACTTGACGCTTGTCCAGTTAGAACAATTTGACAAGGTTACATGGAAAGCAAGGAGGTCTCAGACATGACAACGAATCCAACCGAGCATCAACAACGCTTTATTGATATGGCTGCGGAGCATGCCGACGATTTCAAATTACGGGTGGCCGAGCACGACGCGGATAGCAGCTTCCCGCATGAAAATGTGGCAGCCATGAAGGCGTCTGGTTATACCGCGCTCATCGTGCCGGAAGAGTTGGGCGGCGCCGGTGCCACGCCACTCGATATTGCGCTGGCCCAGGAACGGCTGGCCTACGGCGACCTGCCCATGGCCATCGCCGTCAATATGCACCATATCGTGGTCGCCATTCTGGCCGACTTGTGGCGGCTCAATCAGAAGGGCGAAGGGCCACAGGTGGACGCTCTGGAGCCCATGCTCAAGGCAACGGTGACCGACGGCCTGATTTTCGGGGGACCGGTCAGCGATCCCGGCATGAACAGCTCGGTCGGCTTTGCCGGCATCAATGACACCACCCGTCAGGCGACCAGAGTGGACGGCGGTTACCGGCTGAACGGCAAAAGCGGCTTCGGCACCATGTCCGCGGGAGCCGATTATCTACTGACGACCGCCCGCTATGAAGACCCTGACAACGGTCCGCAATGCCTGCTGTGCTTTTTTCCGACCACGGATGAGGGCGTCGAAATTCAGTCCAACTGGGACACGATGAGCATCCGTTCTTCGCAGAGCAATGACGTGGTCTGGAATAATGTGTTCGTCCCTGACGAGGCCGCGGTGTTACGACCGGCCCAAAGCTGGGACGCCATCGCCGACATTACCGCCTCGTGGTGGGTGGCCTCCGGCCCGGCGTGTTATATCGGTCTGGCCCAGGCGGCGCGCGATTACGCCATGAACTGGGTTGCCGGACGCACCCAGCAGCCGTTTGACCAGCCCATGACCCACTATCCGAGCAATCAACTCCTGGCCGCGGACATGGAAATCGGTCTGCGCTCGGCGCGCGCCATGCTGCATCAGGCTGTTGCCGCCCACGACGACGTTAACGTGCGGACCCAGGAAGACCTTATCAATCTGATCTCCTGTTTTCAGTTTGTCATGGAATCCTGCGTTCAGGTAGTTGATCAGGCCATGCGCATGGTCGGCGGCGCGGCCCTGTTCAAGAAGAACCCCATGGAACAGATGTACCGCGACGTACGGGCCGCGGTCATCCATCAGCCCTTTGCCGGTATGGAAGGCAAAGCCCTGCTCGGTCGGCGGACCTTCGGCTTGCCCGTGTACACCAGCCCGCGCTTCGTGTGAGGAAGGAAAGGAAAAACGTATATGAGCAACCCCAATCCCGATACCCCAGATATCGAACGCACCCCGCAAGACCCACGCATCGTTATTATTGGCGCGGGCATGGCCGGCATTCTGTCCGCCATTAAATTTCGTGAGGCCGGCTACGATAATTTCGTCATCTATGAGAAGTCAGACGCCTTGGGCGGCACTTGGCGGGCGAACACCTATCCGGGACTGGCCTGCGACGTGCCGGCGCATTCGTATACCTACTCTTTTGAGCCCAACCCGGACTGGAGTCAGGTGTTTGCCCCGGGTCCTGAGATTCGGACCTATTTCGAGAATGTCGCGCAGAAGTACGCCGTGGCAGACCGCGTCCGCTTTGGGGAAGAGATTACGGCCTGCGAATTCATTGACGGCCGCTGGCAGATTCGGACCAGTCAGGGGCGTGAAGATCAGGCGGATATCATCATTGCCGCCACCGGCGTGCTGCACCATCCCAATCGGGTGGATATTCCCGGCCTCGACATCTTCGAGGGCGCACACTTCCACAGCGCCGAGTGGGACCACAGTGTCCCGCTGGACGGCGCGCGTGTCGGTGTAATCGGTACCGGCTCGACCGCCATCCAGATTACCACCGCTCTGGTTGAGCGGGTGGCCCGCTACATATTATTCCAGCGTACCGCGCAGTGGGTCTTCAAAATGGAGAACAACGCCTACGCGGCTGCCGAGCGCGCTGCGTTTGCCAACGACCTCCAGAAAATATACGCGCTCCGCGAGGAACAGAAAGAGTTTTTTGACAATTTTAGTAAGGCGGTCATTGATGCTGATTCCCCCGAGATGAAGGAGATTGAAGCCGTCTGCCTGGCCAACCTTGAAGAGACGGTGAAAGACCCGGAACTCCGTGAGAAACTCCGGCCAAATTATCGGGCGGCGTGTAAGCGTCTCATTCTGTCGCCCAATTTCTATGAATGCATTCAGCACCCGAACGCGGAACTCGTAGTCTCCGGTATTGAAACCGTCGAGCCCAAAGGCGTCCGGACCAAGGACGGCAAACTGCACGAGCTCGACGTCCTGGTGCTGGCGACCGGCTTTCGGGCCGACCGTTTTATCCGGCCGACCCTGGTGCGCGGCCGGGGCGGCGTTGATCTCGACGATGTATGGGCGGACCATCCGGTTGCCTATCTCTCGATTTCCGTTCCGGAGTTCCCGAACTTCTTTATGCTGAACGGCCCCAACGGTCCGGTCGGTAACTTTTCCTTGATCCGCATTGCCGAACTGCAACTGGGCTATATCCTGCAACTCATGGAAAAAATACGAACCGGCGAGTGCCGGGAAGTCAGCGCCAGTCGCTCAGCCACGGACGACTATGAGCAGTCCCGTGCGCAGGCCGCCAAGAAATCGATCTGGGCGACGGGCTGTAATAGCTGGTATCTGGACAAGCACGGGGTGCCGGCAAGCTGGCCTTGGTCCCAGGCCCATTTTGACGCCGAGATGGCTACGCCCAAACTCGAAGCCTATGACGTTGTCTAAAGCGGATGACTATATGGGGCGCTCTCTACGTAGCTTGGTTTGAACATCCATGGTTGACAGTCGATCCGAACCGGGACACAACGTTTGACAGGGGAATGTGACCAGGAACGTAATGATTCGGGAGGAGTTGCAGTCATGAGCATCCAGACTGTTGGCTCAGTTGCATCCGGCACCGGCCTGAACGACCGGCAACAGATAGGAGGTCTTGAGCGGGACGTGCGCGACTACATCATAGACCGCTCCGAGCAGGGCGTGTTTACAGTGGACCGGGACGTATTCCGGGACCCGCGCATCTTCGATCTGGAGATGCAGCACATCTTCGAGGGCAGTTGGATCTACCTGGCGCACGAGAGCCAGCTTGCCCGGCCCTATGATTTCTTCACGACCAGCATGGGTCGCCAGCCAGTCCTCCTCATGCGCGATAGGGCCGGTAAGATCGGCGCGTTCATCAACGCCTGTCCGCACCGAGGGGCTACCATATGCCAGCTCAAACGCGGCAACCAGCGCGTGTTGACCTGCCCGTATCACGGCTGGTCGTTTAATACCGCCGGCGGGCTGATCAGCATCAAGGACCACGCCAACGGTGCCTATCCGGTCGCGTTTGAGGAACAGCCGCACGGCCTCACTCCCATCGCCCGGCTAGCCAATTACAAAGGCTTTCTGTTCGGCTCGCTCAACGCCGACGTGCCCGCCCTCGAAGACCACTTGGCCGCCGCCCTGCCGATCATCGATATGCTGGCCGACCAGGCTCCAGACGGCTGGGAGGTAGTCGCCGGTAGCGCGGACTACACCTATCACGGCAACTGGAAGCTCCAGGTGGAGAACGGTGTGGACGGCTATCATTTCGACGTGGTCCACCGCACCTTTGTGGGTGTCGTCCAGCGCCGGGCGCGCTCGGGCGCGGATGAGGTGCAATCCCTGGACGCTGAGCGCCTGGACGCCCCGACCAGCGCCACCGGCTGTTACGACCTGGGCAACGGCCACACCCTGCTGTGGACTGACTATCCCAACCCGCAGGTCCGGCCCTCGTACGCCCAGCGGGAGGCCCTGTGCGCCCAATATGGGGAAGCGCAGGCGCGCTGGATGGTCGAACGGCTGCGCAACCTGTTGCTCTACCCCAACGTGTTTCTGATGGATCAGATCTCGGCCCAGATTCGGGTCGTAATCCCGCTAGCGGTCGATAAGACCCTGGTCTCGACCTATTGTCTTGCGCCGGTGGGTGAGGCTCCCGAGACGCGGGCGCACCGGCTGCGCCAGTACGAAGACTTTTTCAACGCCAGCGGGGTTGGTACCCCGGACGACCTGGCCGCGTTTGAGGCCTGCCAGCACGGCTTTAACGGTCATCAGGTGCGCTGGCAGCAGGGCTATGTGCGCGGCACCGGCCGGGCCGTGTCGGGCGCCGATGCCGAAGCCCGCTCGGTCGGCCTGCAACCAATCGCCAGCAGCGGCAACTTTCAGGACGAGATTATCTTTCAGGGTCAGTACCGGCGTTGGCTGGCCCTCATGAGCCAGGGACAGGAAGCCACACGCGGAAACGGCCATGCCGGCTGACCTACTGACGCACTGCACTCGGGTGTTGTTTGACGAGGCCGCCTGTCTGGACCAGCGCCGATGGGCAGACTGGCTGGTCCTGTATGCTGAAGACGCGGAATACTGGGTACCGGCCTGGACTGACGAAGGTCGACCTACGAACGATCCGCAGACCGAGCTATCGCTGATCTACTACAGCAGCAAGGCCGGCCTGGAAGACCGGGTCTGGCGGATCGAGTCGGGCTTATCACCGGCCTCTCAGCCCCTGGACCGGACCTGCCACCTGATTACCAATATCCGTCTCACGAACGAGGAGGCTGACCGACCGGTCGTGGCGGCGCACTGGCAGGTGAATGCCTACAAGCCCGGGAAACAGCGGTCGTTTCTCTATTACGGCTTTTATGAGTACCTGCTCCGGCGAACGCCGGAGGGCTATCGGATCGCCAAAAAGAAGATCACTCTCTTAAACGACATTGTCGAGGGAGTGTTGGATATCTACCATATATAAACACGCCTGCTGATGAGAGAGATGTATGAAGTCTGTTGATCTGTCGTATGGCCGTTCGTTTGCCAACGGGTTTCCACACGAATTTTTTTGCCACCTGCGGCGTGAGGCTCCGGTCTGGTGGCACGCGCCGACCGAGCATACGCCGGGTGGTGAGGGATTCTGGGTGGTGAGTCGCTACGCTGACGTGGTGAATGTTTTTAAGGATGCTGAGACCTTCTCTTCTGAGCTGGGTGGGACGCAGATTTTTGACGGCAGGGGAGCCGGCTATCAGTTGAATCAGACGGACGATCCCAAGCACCGCCGGCTGCGTGATCTGGTTAATACCGGTTTCCTGCCGCGCATGATCGGCCGGCTGGAAGATCAGCTCAGAGAACGGACCCGTTATATTCTTGACGGCATCTCGCCCGGCGAGCCATTTGACTTCGTTCCGACCGTGGCGCGAGAACTACCCCTTCAGGCCATTTGTATTATTCTCGGGATTCCGCAGGAGGATCGGGAAGAGTTGGGGCATATTGTCGACTTGGCCATAGGTGCCGGGACGGGTGAAGCCCTGGCTCTGGAACATATCAAACGACTGGGTGCGTACGCGGACAGGATCGTGGAGCAGAAACGCCGTGAACCTGCGGACGACATCCTATCAGTGATTGTTCACGCTCAGTTAGAGGATGGCTCCCCGCAACTCGACAATCGTGAGCTACGCGCCTTTTTTGCCCTGCTCTTTCCGGCCGGGGCCGAGACCACGCGCAGCTCCATTGCCGGCGGCCTAGTGGCGCTGATAGAAAACCCGTACGAACTGGAACGTCTGCGTGCCGATCCTAGACTGATGAAAGGCGCGGTCGAAGAGATCGTGCGCTGGACCTCGCCGTCCGTGTACAAGCGTCGGACGACGACACGCGATGTTGAGCTGCGCGGACAGCTCATTCGCCAGGGACAAAAAGTCACCATCTGGGAGATGTCGGCCAACCGGGACGAGGAGGAGTTCTCAGACCCGTTCCGGTTCGATATCGGGCGCAGCCCTAATTTTCATGTTGGCTTTGGTCTTGGTACCCATTTTTGTTTGGGGGCCAATCTGGCGCGGCTTGAAATCCGGGTGGTGTTTGAAGAACTCCTGGCCCGCTACGCGGACTTCGAGATCGTTGGTGACCTCGAATGGACGAATAACAATCGTCTGGTCGGTCTGACCCGCCTGCCGCTCAGAGTGACACTCAAGGCGGCTTCCTGAGTCGGCCCTATCCAACTCGGACCCGTAATGCGCAAGGAGGGAAGAATGAAAAAAGCATTGACTGGGATGCAGCACACTATCCTGACAGCGATTTTGAGTCTGGGTGTCTTCGGAACAACGGCGTTTGCAGATGAAGAAGTCAAGGACTTGATGGAGCGCTTAATGGCGGCTCCGACGATTGAGGCGGCTGAGGGCTTCGGTGTCGAGATGGTGATTCCTCCAGGTGAATTCTATGACCCGCTCTGGCTCCACGCTCAGGGCGATGCCATCTGGCTTAATGACGATGGTGGCGAGGAAGGTGAAAAAGGGAGCAAGATTGTTTCGATCAGTCCGGACGGTCACATATCCGACCTGGTTGGTTTGGGTCGCCTCCTACCGGTCACTGGCTATGACGTTGCGCCAGCCAGCTTTGGTGAGTTCGCCGGGCATATTTACTCCATTGCGCAGGCAAGAGTAGCGGCCCCGGGCGCAACCGCCAACCATGTTATCCAGCGGGTTGATCCAAACTCACAAGACGAAGCCAGCGTAGTGTGTACACTCACGGAAACGGGTAACACCAATGCCGGAGTGAGCGGTTTTGGCGTGGATGCGCGATTCGGTCCGGACGGCAGCGCGTTCGCCGACCGTTTTTTTGCTATTACCGCATTCAATAATTCCATCTATCAGGTATCGGCCGATAACATCTGTTCTCCATTCGTGACCTTCGATGGGACGATCAACGGTGCGCCGATGGGTTTAGCCTTTTCCGCAGATGGACAGTCCATGCTCGTCACTCTCAAGACGGGCGGTATCCTGGAGCCGCCCTCTGAAGGGAGTGGCATGGTCGTGCGAGTATCGTCGGATGGCGCGGTTGATGAGAAGCCCGTTGTGGAGGGGCTCTTTCAGCCTATGGGGATTATGCGTGCGCCGGGAGGTCTCGGTACATATGGTGGTCAGCTCTTTATCACCGATGTGGCCAACATCCAAGCGCCTGTACCGATGACGCAAGCGCTCAAAACGGATGGCAGGGTACTCCGCGCTGGCGAGGACGGCAAGTTGCACCTCGTCGCCAGCGGCTTTATGAATCCGGTTGGCATGTTGGTGGTCGATGGCGCGCTGTGGGTGACGGATATCAACGGCGACTTTATCGCGGGAAAGCGTGAGCTGCCCGACGGATTTATTGTCAAACTGACGCCAACAGGCAAGTAAACAGCCTCCTCTGCATGAACAATGGCGTTGGCTTGGGAGGACGGGGCATTGTCTGCGCTTGCAGCTCCCTCCTCATCCTGTGTCTCTTCCAACTCGGCCTTCCCCAGCAGAGCGCAGCCCAGGATCGCTCCGCCCCGCAAGATCAGGCCAGCGTTGTCACCCTGCCCGAGTTGACGATTACCGCGACGCGTGAAGAACAAGCCAGCTTCGAGGTGCCGCGAGCCGTCACCACTATACAGCAGCACGAGATTGCCCGGCAGACTCCCGGCGTACTGCCGGATTTGCTCCGAGGCGCGACCGGCGTGTTCGTCCAGGAGACAACTCCTGGCCAAGGCACGCCGATCATTCGTGGCCTGACCGGCAGCTCTGTCTTAATGCTGGTGGACGGCATGCGGCTGAACACCGCGTTCTTCCGTCCCGCACCTAACCAATACTTCGCCCTGGTCGATGCGTATAACGTTGACCGTCTTGAGGTCGTGCGGGGTGCGGGTTCAACGCTGTATGGCAGCGATGCCCTGGGTGGCGTTGTGCACATCATCACCCCGGTTCCGGAGTATCATACCCAAGACTGGCAGTTCGACGGTCGAGCGTTGGGCCGTTTTGCCAGCACGGATCTGGCAGGGATTACCCGCCTCTCCTTGACCGGAGGAAAGCAGGGCGTAGGGTTCAGCACCGGTCTGACCTACCAGAACCGGGATGATCGACAGGATGGCGGTGACGCTCATGTTCAGCGCCCGTCCGATTTTGAGGCATACGCGGCAAACGGAACGCTCTTTACCGAATATGGCGCGCATGACGTTTTGCTGAATGTCCAATATCTGCGCCAACCGAAGACGCCGCGCTATGATGAGTTGGTGGCCGGCTTTGGACAAACCCAGCCCAGCTCGGCCCGCTTTTTTTTTGAGCCCAACGCTCGTGTGTTTCTCCACGGGCGCTACCGGGTGCGGCGGCCCCTGCCGTTGATTGACCGCCTGGAGTTCCACACGGCCTTTCAGGAAATCAGCGATGATCGCCGCACGCAAGCTTTCGGGAGCCCTCTTGAGCAGCGAGAACGCAACCGGAGTCATATGGCCGGTGTGACGGCGCAACTGACGTCACATTGGCGGGATCGGGTGTTTCTGACCTATGGGGCCGAGGTGTATTTGGATTCCATTACCAGTCGGCGCAGAGGACGGAATCGGGAAACCGGCGAACGGCTAGTCCTCCAAAGTCGGTTTGCGAACGGAGCGACCCTCAATAACTTTGCCGGGTATGTGCAGAGTACCATCCGGCTCCACCCAAAAATGACCGCCGTGCTCGGCGGCCGGGTGAGTTATTTTGATATTGATCTCCCACAGGCGGATCGGGAGATCGGAGTCAGTCTCGGTATTGACGATCTGACCGGGCAGGCGGGCCTGACGTATCGTCTGACCCCAAGCGTGAATCTTGTGGCCAATATCGGCCGCGGCTTCCGAGTCCCGAACGTCTTTGATCTGTCTACCCTCGGCCCGCGACCGGGCAATCGTTTCAACATTCCGAATCCTCACCTCAAACCGGAAAAGGTGCTGAGTGTTGATACTGGACTCAAATGGTCGTCCTCCCGTCTTCGGGGCGAAGTCTTTGGGTTTTACTCGGATTTTGAGGACAAGATCGAAGCCGTACCCACGGGAGCAGTCACGTCCGAGAACAGACTCATCGTCCAGAGCCGGAACCTCAATTCCGTCACCCTCTTTGGGGTAGAGGCAAGCGGGTACTTCTCCGCGCATGACGGATGGGAACTCTTCGCCTCGTTCACCTACACCTGGGCGGAAGAGCGATTTCCCAACGGTGAGACTACACCGGCCAGCCGTATTCCTCCGGCCAATGGGCGGGTGGGTACACTCTACGCCCTGACGCACAATCTTGAGCTTGAGGCCTTCTTGCGTTTTAGCGCTGAGCAAAACCGGCTGAGTGCGCGTGATGAGAGTGACTCACGGATCAACCCTAACGGGACACCGGGTTGGCTGACAACCAATCTACGTCTTACCTGGGAGGTCAATGAGTATATTTCTGCGCTGCTAGCGGTTGAAAATCTTTTTGACAAATCCTACCGTGAACATGGGTCCGGGATTAACGCGCCCGGCCTGAACGCGATTATTGCCCTGGAGGCGAGATTCTCAAGCGATTTCCCTTAGGTTTACTCCAAGTCGCGAATCCCTGGTCGTTCTTCCAGCTCGTTGGCGTGAGGATAGGCCGCGGTTAGTTGTTGACGCAGAAATTGCGAGTGAGTATACCGCCACTAGATAGTATATATCTGATAGAGTGCTAGACGGTGAGGCCCTGGGATGGCCGAGATTCCTGCTCTCCCTGCCTGTCGTGAGGGATAAGGTATGACCAACGTCCGTGTTGCCGTTGATATTGGCGGCACTTTTACCGATGTCTGTGTTCTCGACGAAACCACGAATGCGCTGCACATTGCAAAAGTTCCTTCCTCCAGGGACCCTATTGAGGCAGCGCTGGACGGGCTCGACAAGGCCGGTATTGCGCTCTCCGATGTGACCCTGTTCGCGCACGGCACCACGGTTGCAACCAACGCGCTGATCGAGCGCAGCCTACCCCACACCGCCATGGTCGTCACCGAAGGCTTTCGCGACGTGATCGAAATTGGCCGGTCCACGAAAGAAGACTTATGGGACGCCTATCGTGATAATCCCCCGCCGTATATTCGCCGGCGGGATCGTCTGCCTATTGCGGAGCGCACCGATTCCTCGGGCAAGGTAGAGAAGCCAATTGATGTTGCCGAGGCGCGCGCGCTTGCGGCGAAACTGCGCAAACGCAAATACGAGGCCGTGGCCATCTGCTTTATGAACTCGTTCGCGAACATGGCGAACGAGCAGGCGCTGAAGACTATTCTTGAAGAAGAACTGCCTGGGGTGGCCATCTCGACGTCGGCCGAGGTCCTGCCCGAGATTTTTGAGCACGACCGGTTTTCCACCGCGGTCGTCAACGCCGTGCTGCACCCGGTGATCGGGGCGTATACCCTGCGTCTGCAAGAGCGGCTGAAACAGGGTGGCTATACCAGTGATGTGCTGCTCCTCCATAGCGGCGGTGGAGTGATGACGCCCCAGGGCGTCGGCTCGCAGGCCGCGCGCCTGGCAAGTTCCGGTATTGCCGCCGGCGCCATCGCAAATCGCTACATCGGCAACCTGTGCGGGTTTCCCAACTCGATAGGATTCGATATGGGTGGCACCAGTACGGACGTGTCGCTGGTGTGGGACTCGCAGATGTTGACGACCCGTGACTGGCATATTGAGCACGGACATCCGATCTGTTTCCCGAGTATCGATATCAAGACCATTGGAGCCGGAGGCGGCTCGATTGCCTGGATCGATGAGGCGGGCTCGCTCCGTAACGGCCCACAGTCGGCCGGCTCCATCCCGGGTCCCGCCTGCTATGGGCGCGGCGGCGAGAACCCCACCAATACCGACGCCAATCTGGTCCTGGGGCGTTTGGGTGGAGCCTTGGTCGGCGGCAACCTCGACCTCGACCTGACTCGCGCGACTGCGGCGATTGAGCAAAAAATTGCGCGCCCCCTCGGCATGGATGTGAAGACCGCTGCCAGGGCAATCCTCAATGTTGCTAACGCCAATACGGCGGACGCCATTCGTCTGGTGTCTATTATGCGCGGCTACGACCCCCGCGACTTCGCGCTTATTGCCTTCGGCGGGGCCGGACCGCTGCACGGGGTCGCGTTGGCCACAGAGCTGTCCATCCCGACAGTCATCGTCCCACCCCACCCCGGGGTGACTTCTGCTATGGGCTGTTTGTTGGTTGACATCCAACACGATCTCTTGACGACCTATCTGGTCGATACGGCAAAGGCCGACCCCCAGGCAATAGAAGCGGAGTTTCGACTGCTCGAAGCGGAGGCGCACGCACGGCTGACCAAAGAGGGCGTTGCAGACAAGGACATCATCCTCAAGCGGACGATCGACATGCGCTATAGCGGCCAGTGGCGGTCGCTTGCCGTACCTGTCGGGACGCCCTTTACCAGTGTGCAGGCGGCCGTTGACGCTTTCGGCACGGCGCACGAGCGGGAATATAACTACCGGCGTGCCGGTGCCGGCATCGAGATCTTTCGCCTCAACCTGACGGCGGTCGGGCTGACGCCCAAAGCCGAACTGGCCAGGCACGTCGCTGGTCCGGCCAGACCCGAGCCGCGAGCCTGGCGCAAGGTTGGGTTTGATGAAAATTCACTGGAGACCCCGATTTACTGGCGGGACGACTTGTCGAGTGGTGCGGAACTGCCCGGTCCGGCCGTGGTCCAGCAGCTCGACTCGACCACTCTCGTGCCGCCGGGAGCTTCGGTTACGGTTGATCCGTGGTTGAATCTCATCATTACGGTCTGAGAATAAGGATGCCATCATGACCACATTACCCACACTCAGCACGACCCTCGACCCGGTGACCTTCGAGGTCTTACGCAACGCTTTCGTGAATATCGTGGATCAGATGGCAGAACAGGTGCGTCGGACCTGTTACTCCTTCGTGGTCTACAATCGCGATTTCTCCAACGCGCTGTGCGATGCCGAGGGGAATACCGTGGCCCAGGGAAACCAGGACTTGGCGGCCCACGTCGGGACTCTGCACTACACCTGCAAGGCGGTCATCGACGAGTTTGGCGACGATATCCATCCGGGGGATGTCTTTCTGGTCAATGATCCGTATGTAGGCGGGACGCACTTCAATGATACCCGGGTGCTGTTACCGATTTTTGTTGACGGCCGGCTCATCGCCTGGAGCCAGGCAAACGGTCACTGGGCCGATATGGGCGGCAGCGTACCGGGGTCGTTTGATGTCAGCGCACGCGAGATGTTCAAAGAGGGTATCCGCGTGCCACCGGTCAAGATCTGGCGGCAGGGCGAGTACTGTCGCGATGTGGCGCGCCTGGTAGCCAAGAACACCCGTGACCCCGATGCCATCATCGGCGATATGGATGCCCAGACCCAGGCAACGCGTATTGCTGAGCGCGAAATTCTTCGCTTGTGCGACAAATATGGTGTTGAGACTCTTATCACCGCATTTGCCGAAGTTCAGGATTATGTCGAACGCGCGATACGTCTCCGCCTGAGCGAACTGCCTGACGGATCGTGGGAGACAGTCGATTTTGTCGATCAGGACCCGGCCGGGCAAGAAGGGATGATCCCCATCCGGGTCAAACTGACGATCAGGGGTGACGGGGCGGAATTCGACCTCAGCGGTTCTCACCCAACGATAGGCTCCATCTACAACTGTGCCTTCGGAGGGACCTTTGCCGGTATTGTGTCCGGTATGAAAACGTTTTTTCCAGACGTCCCGCTGAACGCCGGGTTGTATCGGACCGTCAAGGTCATTGTGCCCGACGATACCATCGTCAGTGCACGCTGGCCGGTGGCGGTATCCGGCTTTGTCATGGGTTTCGAGAAAATCATGAACGCGATCTTTGAGCTATTCTCCGCTATCATGCCAGAGCGGGCCATGGCGTGTGCCTTTAACATCGAGTATTTGCAAACCGGTGGCTATGATGCCCGCGGCGCTGACCGTCCCTATTTCATGCTGTATGACTGGCTGTCCGGCGGCTGGGGTGGCCGGAACGGTCGGGACGGGCTCGGTGTGACAGCTTCGTGTTTTGGTGTGGGCTTGATGATCCAGCCGGTTGAAGGCCAGGAACGGCTGTGTCCGGTTCGGACCGACCGTTTTGAGATCGTCACCGACAGCGCAGGCCCTGGAGAATGGCGGGGTGGTGTTGGGCTCGACAAAGGCGGTACCATCCTCGACGTAGAAAACTGCGTATTCTCCTATTTCTGTGACCGTGAACGGTCGATCGTGTGGGGTATTGAGGGCGGCCTCCCGGCGCGTCCGCATGGGCTCTGGCTTGAACCACCGGGTGAGGCGGCACGCTTCCTGGGCGCGGTGTTCTCGAATGTTCCCGTACATACCGGAGCGCGTTTCTGGCGAGGGACCTCGGGTGGCGGTGGCTATGGTGATCCGCTCAAACGCGACCCGCAAAGAGTGCTCGAAGACGTCGTGGATGACTATGTATCTGTCGAGCGGGCGCGCAAAGACTACGGCGTTGTGCTCAAGATCATCGACGAGGACTTGGCGGAGTACGAAATCGATGAAACCGCAACCCGGGCAGAACGCCGACGGATCGCCGCGCAGCGCAAGCGCTGGCTGGAGGAGGACCCTCGGCAGGTTGCCGAGCGCTTCCGCACGGGCCAGCTCGACCTGTACGATGTGATTCGCCAGTATGGGGTTATCTGTGATTGGGGGACGGGTGAGTTATTGCCGAACTCGACCCGCGCCTTTCGTCAGATGATGAAAACGCGGAGTGTGCCGCACTGGGCTGATGAGTCAGATGTATGACTGATGAGTATATAGACCAATGGAGGGACGAACCATGAACGAGTCAGGAACGCTAACGCCGCTCGGCAGGCGCGACCTTGCCAGCGTGTTTCACCCGATGGCCCAGATCGCCACACTGAACGAACAGGGGCCACTGATGATCGTACGGGGTGAAGGGATTTATGTGTGGGACGAAGACGGCAAGCAGTATATTGACGGGCTGGCCGGACTCTGGTGCACGTCGCTCGGCTATGGCAACGAAGAGCTTGCCCAGGCGGCCTACGAGCAGATCAAGAAGTTGTCCTACGGCCATCTTTTCGCCGACAAGAGCCACGACACCGCCATGCAACTCGCGGAAAAGCTCAAGGCGGTGGTGCCGGGTGAATTTTCTAAAGTCTTTTTCGGGCTCTCGGGTTCCGACGCAAACGATACGCAGATCAAGCTCATGCGCTATTACAATAATGCCGTCGGGCGACCTGAGAAGAAAAAAATCATCGCCCGGAACAAAGCCTACCACGGCGTGACGTTCGCCGCGGCCAGCGCGACCGGCCTAGCCCCCTTTCACCAGGGGTTTGATCTGCCGGTCGAGAGTTTTCTGCACACTGACTGCCCGCACTACTACCGCTTTCATGAGCCCGGCGAAAGTGAAGAGGACTTTACCACCCGGCTGGCCGAGAATCTGGAGCAGCTTATCCAGGCGGAAAACCCGGACACGGTCGCGGCGTTTATTGCCGAACCGATTATGGGCGCAGGGGGGGTGCTGGTGCCGCCGGATTCATATTTCCCAAAGATCCAGCAGGTGCTGAAAAAATACGACGTTCTGTTCATCGACGACGAGGTCATCACCGGCTTTGGCCGGACGGGCAACCCTTTCGCCGTCCAGACCTTTGATCTTCAGCCGGCCACCATCTCCCTGGCCAAGTCGCTGACTTCGGCCTATCTGCCGTTGAGCGCGGTCATGATCCCCGAGTTCATCTATCAGGCGGTTGCCGAGGTCAGCAAAGAATGGGGGATATTTGGTCATGGCTTTACCTATAGCGGTCATCCGGTTTCGGCTGCGCTGGGGCTCAAGGTGCTCGAAATCTACGAAAGAGACGGTATTTTCGAGCGGGCGGCCCGGCTCGGCGAGCAGTTTCAGGCCCATCTGCAACAGCTGGCCGACCATCCGCTAGTCGGCGAGGTACGCGGCAAGGGCTTGGTCGGTGCGTGCGAGCTGGTTATGGACAAGGCGACCGGTCAGGCTTTTGATCCAGATGCCGCGGTCGGGAAATACGGCCTGGCCCGCATGAAAGACAATGGCCTGATTTCCCGGGCCATCGGCGATACGCTGGCGCTGTGTCCGCCGCTCATCGTCTCTGCGGATGAGGTGGACGAGATCTTCGTACGCTATACAAAGGGACTGAATGAGACCCTGGACTGGGTCACGCGTCAGGGCTTGCTAGCGGCCTGAATCCAGGCGCGGTGTCTTGATGGCCGCGATTCTCTGCCCCGGCCTGAACGATTGTCGCCCTAGAGGCGAGACTCTGAAGGGGTTCTCACGAGCTTCTCTCAGCGGGTCGCCCTCAACTTGTGTTCTGAATAAACTGCTGAATGAGTGCGACCAAAGTCTCCGGTGTGTCTTCCTGACAGAAATGTCCGGCTTGAGACAACTCAACAACTGGGGCACCTGGAAACTGAGCCTGAAATTGTTCTATGGTCGCCTGGGCCGGCAGCGCCTGATCAAGCATACCCTCAGCCAGCATGACTGGCTTTTGTTTGATCGCGGCTATAGCCGCGGCGTCGCCAACCTCAAATAATTTGGCTCGACCTGTAAAAATATCAATTGGAAATTCAATCGCGCCTTTGCACTCCTCGCGTGTACCAAACGGTGCGCTATAGGCCGTAACCCAGGTATCGTCAACAACGCCCAGATTCTCGAATCCGATCAGCTTCATCATACTCAGCACAGTGACACGCAGACTACCCAGCACGATGGGCAGGGAGCCATCTTTAATCGCTGGGCCAACCCAGCGAAACCACCGCGAATCAAGGCTGACCGCCATACTCTCTTCTGTACCCGGCTCATAAATGGGCAGGATCGTATTCATGATAAATAGGCGCCTCACCCGCTCGGGGTGGCGCAGAGCATAGGCTCCGCCAATAAGCCCACCCCAATCTTGCAGGACTAAGGTCAGGTTTTGGACATCTAAGGCGTCGTTGAGCAGAGCCTCAAGATTCGCCACATGGGTGAGATACGTATACTCTCGATCTTGAGGGGTTTCACTTTTCCCAAAGCCCATGTGGTCAGGCACAATGACACGATGGGTTGTGGAAAGCGGTGGGATGAATTTGCGGTACAAATACCCCCAGGTCGGTTCGCCATGGAGGCAGACAATAGGGTCCCCCGATCCCTCATCGACATAATGCATGCGAAAGCCAGGTGCAGTCGTAAAGTGTGGGGTGAATGGAAAGGTCCCCCTAAAGGTCTCGTTCGCCTCAATCATAGGTACTTCCTTTGCTGACCTCGCCCGAGAGCGAGGTCACGGAGAGCGTACTACTCTGGCAACACCTCGCCGGAGCCGCCCATTTCGGCCGGCACATCTTTCTGTTTGACAATGCCGTCGTGGATACGCAGCACGGTTTCTTCGTAAAAGACATGCACACCGGGCTGAAAAGGAAGGTCCGGGATAACGGCCGCATACACATCGGTCAGGCCCATGCCGGGATGCTCGGTGAATATATGACCGCCGCAGGCCTTGCACCACTTGCGATGACTATTGTCGGTCTTGGCATAACTGCCGAGCTTATCCGCGCCCTGGGTGACCTGGACTGCGTCGGGCGGCCACAGGGTAAAGGCGTTGACCGGCCCCGCGGACCAGTGGCGGCAGGACTCACAGTGACAGTAGCCCATCGCCGCGGGGGCGCCAGTCACGGTCAACTGCACGGCTCCACAAAAACAACTCCCATTGTAAGTGTTCTCACCCATCTTTCTCCTCCTGTTAGGTTGTGGTTTCTCCAATCCCTTGCCTCCTTGTTACCTAGCCCCGCAGGGCTGCCCTCGCAACCCCGCGTCGTCGCTGCGTACTCCGTATTAGGACAACGGTTACCTGATATTGCTCTCAGGCAGGTTGCCAGATAGGTATAGGGTGCTCACGGCCAATATCAACGATCAGACAAAGAGCATCAAAGGAGGTCTGTGCATGCACGAGATAGTCATTCGCGGCGGAAAAATTGTTGACGGAACGGGGAAGCCGGCTTTCTCCGGCGACGTGGCCATTGCCGATGGACGTATTACCGCAGTTGGCAAAGACCTGGGAAGCGCAAAGCAGACGGTGAATGCCGACGGGCTGCTGGTCACACCAGCCTGGGTCGATGCGCATACTCACTATGACGGACAGGTGGCCTGGGACGAACAAATGACCCCGTCACTCTGGCACGGCGTTTCGACCGTGGTCATGGGGAACTGCGGTGTGGGCTTTGCGCCGGCCACACCAGATCGCCACGAGTGGCTGATCGGTCTCATGGAGGGTGTGGAAGACATTCCCGCTCCGTCATTATCGGCCGGATTACCCTGGGGTTGGCAGAGCTTTGCCGAATATCTCGATGTGCTGGATGGCATGCCCCGCACCCTGGATGCGGGCGGCATGATTACCCACGGGGCGGTGCGGGCCTTTGTCATGGGCGAACGCGGAGCAAAGAACGAGCCTGCGACTGAAGAGGATATCGCCAAGATGGCCGCCATTGTCAAAGACGCCGTCCTCGCCGGAGCGCTCGGCTTTTCGAGTTCACGGACTCTGGTGCATACGGCCAATGACGGCGAACCGGTCCCCGGTACGTTTGCCCATGAAGACGAGTTGATCGGGATTGCCCGGGCCGTACGCTCAACCGGACGCGGCATTCTGGAGATGGTGCCTCGCGGTATTGCCGGCGAAGACCCGGACCTGCTGCAGGAAGTGGATATGATGATCCGGGTCTCCCGGGCGACGGGTTGCCCGCTGACCTTCCTCCTGCCTCAGAACAATAGCTATCCCGCCCAGTGGCATGAGGTCATGGCGAAGTGTACGGCCGCAGTGGAAGGGGGGGTGCCGATCACGCCGATGGTGTTCGTACGCCCGGTTTGTGTGCTGTTCAGCTTCCAGGGGGAGAATCCGTTTGAATATCTGCCGAGTTTTCAAGCGCTGAAAAAGCTGTCTCACGACGAAAAGATGGCCGAACTGCGGAAGCCCGAGCTGCGCCAAAAGCTGCTCACGGAACAGGACCCCCACACGACCGGAATGTCCCTCCTGTATCAGAATGCGCGGGTCTGGGAGCGCACCTATCCCATGGGTGAAGAGCTGAGCTACGAGCCGAGTGCGGACCGGAGCGTGGCGACAATTGCCAAGCGTGAAGGCCGCAGTCCGCGCGAGGTGATCTATGATCTGATGCTCGAACAGAACGGTCGGGCCTTTTTGATGTATGCCGCAGCCGGCTACGCGGATGGCAATGCCGACTCGCTCCACCAGCTGATCTGCGATCCCATTACGGTGATGGGCGGCAGCGACGCGGGCGCGCACGTGCGTCAGATTATTGACGCGGGTGTCCCCACCTATGCCCTGACCCACTGGACGCGAGACAAAGCTGATGACGATCCCAAGCGTCTGCCGCTTGAGTTTGTGGTCAAGAAACTCACTCACGACGGCGCGCGTCTGTTTGGCATGAAGGACCGCGGCACGCTTGAGCCAGGGGCCAAGGCGGATGTGAATCTGATTGATTATGACAATCTGAGCGTCAGTCATCCCGAGATGGTCTACGACCTGCCGGCCGGTATGCCGCGCCTAATGCAGACCGCTCAAGGCTATGAGAAAACCTATGTGAGCGGCGAAGTCGTCCAAGAAAACGGGAAAGACACGGGCGCCCGGCCGGGGCGTGTTGTCCGTAGTGCGTAAAGCGCCTTGTCTTCAGATAATGGGGGTGGGCATCCTGCCCGCTCCCGCTTCTCTTCCCAAGAGTCGATCATTCTCATCTTAACTGCACGAATCAGAAGGAGGACAAGGTATGGATATCGGTATCCTTGTGCCGGCAACAGTAGAGACGCAGAATATCACTGAAATCGCGCAACGGGTCGAAGGCTTGGGCTTCGAGTCCCTCTGGATACCCGAGCATCCGGTGATTCCCGTGGGCTTCAAGACCGAGGTGCCTGGGGGTGGGACCCTACCCGAGCACTACAACCGCTGGGCCGACCCGTTTATCGCGCTGACCATGGCCGCGGCCGCCACTACCACGCTCAAGCTGGCCACCGGTATTTGTTTATTCCCGGAGCGCGAGCCGCTCATTACCGCAAAAGTAATCGCCACCCTCGATCTCTATTCCGGTGGTCGGACCATTATTGGGGTCGGTGCCGGCTGGCTACGCGAAGAAACCGAGGTCATGGGCACCAACTTCCGGCTGCGCTGGCGACGCCTGCGCGAAACAACCGAAGCGTTGCGCATCTGCTGGACCGAGAACGAGCCCAGCTATCAAGGCGAAATGGTCCAGTTCCCGCCCGTGTTCTGCGATCCCAAACCAGTCCAAAAGGCCGGTCCACCCATCTTTTTGGGCGGCCATGTGCCAAAGGCGCTGGAACGCGTCGCCCGGACCTACGACGGCTGGTGTCCGCTCGCGTTTGACCCTGAGGACTATAAAACCAAGGTCGAATCGATCCGGACCATGGCCAGAGAGTTTGGCCGTGACCCGGACGCCTTGCAGATGTCGGCTTTTATTGATCCCAAGGACGGGGCCCTCTCAGCCGATGAGATGAAAGCCTATCGTGACGCTGGTGCAAGCCGGATCGTACTCTTCTCCCAGCCTTTTGCCAAAGCGGTTGCGACCGGCCAAGCCATGGCCTGCCTAGACACCGTCGCGCCCATTGTGGAGGCGGCTCAAGGAGTATAGGTCTGGCCTCCTCTCCCGCCAGCGGGAGAGGAGTGAGGGTGGATGAGCCCCCTCGATAATACCGTAGTAAGGAGTTTCAGCATGTTTGGGCCGTTTCGTTTTTCAGTATCTCTTCTGCTGGTGAGTCTTGCTCTCACCGTCCTCCTGCTGGCGAGTTTCTCTGCGTGGGCCGGCCCGAACATTAAAATCCTGGATAATCCCATCCGTATGCGGTTTTCCAGTTTTTCTACCTCGCTGGCCATGCTGGACGATATAACGGGCGATGGCATTCCGGATTACCTGGTTGGCGCGTATGACCAGCCCTACGCCAGGAAAGGGATGACCGGGAAGGAGGTCGGCTTCGGCGGTGCTGAAAAGTCTGGGAAAAACGTGGACCACCAGGGCCGGGCCTTTGTCTTTGACGGGCAGACGGCCAAACTGCTCTATACGCTCGACCATCCGTTCCCGCAAAAGGCCGCGGCGTTTGCCTGCTCGGTGGCCTCGGCTGGCGATGTGGACCAGGATGGGCTACCAGATTTATTGATCGGTGCCTTTGGCCAGAATAAAGGCGGCCAAGCCTATGTCTTCAGCGGTGCGGACGGGGCGTATTTGCTCACGCTCAAACCGCCGCAATCGCAGCCTGGCGCGGGCTTTGGCTGGTCGGTCACCGGCATTGGTGATGTCACTGGTGATACTCTCCCCGAGTTGGTCGTGGGCGCCTATAACCAGGACGGAGAGGGCAGGGCGTTTGTCTACAGCGGCCAGGATGGATCGCTCGTCTATACACTTCGACCGCCCACCGACCGGGGTGGCTCTGCGTTTGGATGGTTTGTGAACTCTGCCGGAGATCTCAATCAGGATGGTATCCAGGAGATCGCGGTGGGTGCGCCCTATACCACGGTCGGCAATCTGAGTGTCCAAGGGCGCGCGTATATTTATAACGGCGCAGACGGCCAGTTATTGCTCACGATCGAAAACCCGGATCCCAAAGAAGGCTCAACCTTTGGCTGGCGTGTGGTCAGTGCCGGGGATTTGAATAAAGACGGGACGCCCGATCTGCTGATCGGCGCGCCCTACCATGACGTGGGTGCCTATCAGGGCCAGGGCGCTGCCTACGCCATCAGTGGGCAGGACGGCTCCGTGCTCTATACCCTTAAAGATCCATTCCCGCGCAAGCATGCCGGCTTTGGCTGGGCGCTGGCCACCAGCATGGACGTGAACGCAGACGAGGTGCCTGAGATTCTCGTTGGCGCTCCATTTCAGGCTGTGGATGCGTTCGACATCCAAGGCGAGGTGTTTGTCTATAATGGGCGTGACGGACGGCACCTCATGACGCTCGATAACCCATGGGGCCACCAGGGCTCGAAATTCGGCTACACCGTACTCTCGCCGGGTGATCTGAATCAGGACGGCATTCCGGAGTTCGCCATGAGTACCCCTGGCCAACATATCATGGGTGAGGTCAACGTCGGGCGGGTGTATCTTTTTGAATCGCAGCGGTAAGTGGGCGAGTCTCCTCAACGTATCCTGCTCACCGGCGCGACGGGCTATGTCGGTGGGCGCTTGCTCAAAGCCCTGGAACGGCAAGGCTATGCCGTCCGTTGTCTCGCGCGGCAGCCCGCATTTTTGCAACCACGCGTTGGGCCGCATACTGAAGTTGTCGCCGGCGATGTCCTGAACCCGGCCTCTCTGGATGCCGCGCTCCAGCACGTGCATACGGCCTACTACCTCGTCCACTCCATGGGGTCGGCCGGAGCGTTCGAGGCACAGGACCGTCAGGCGGCTCACAATTTCGGACGGGCCGCACGTCAGGCTGGAGTCCGGCGCTTGATCTACCTCGGCGGTCTGGGCGATAGCACCGGCCCGCTCTCGTCTCACCTACGGAGCAGGCAGGAAGTCGGCCGCATTCTGCGTGCCTCGGGCGTCCAGACCATTGAACTGCGTGCGTCGATTGTCATCGGCTCTGGCAGCCTGTCTTTTGAGATGATCCGGGCTCTGGTCGAACGCTTACCCGTCATGCTCACGCCGCGCTGGGTATCCGTTCAAGCCCAACCGATTGCCATTACGGATTTACTGGCCTATCTGACAGACGCGCTTGAGTTGCGCTGTGCGGGAAACCAAATCTTTGAAATTGGAGGGGCCGACCAGGTCTCGTATCGGGAACTGATGCAGGAATATGCCCGGCAGCGAGGGGTCCGGCGCTGTATGCTCTCCGTTCCGGTCCTGACCCCAGGTCTGTCGAGTCTGTGGCTGGGTCTTGTCACACCGCTCTATGCCCGTGTTGGCCGCAAACTGGTTGAGAGTTTGCGGCATCCAACCATCGTGCAAGACGACTCAGCCTTGCGGCATTTTACTGTCCGTCCTCTCGGGATGCGTGATGCCATTGCCCAGGCCTTACGAAATGAAGACCTGGAGCTTGCCGAGTCCCGCTGGTCTGACGCGCTCTCCATGGCCGGCCCGCTCCAGACGTGGGGCGGCGTCCGGTTTGGTCCCCGCCTGATTGACTCTCGGGCTGTTCGCGTTCCCGTCTCGCCGACAGTGGCTTTTCGCCCGATTCTTCGTATCGGCGGGGAGGTTGGTTGGTATTACGGCAACTGGTTGTGGCAACTGCGCGGCTTTCTCGACCTGCTGCTCGGTGGAGTCGGCATGCGCCGTGGCCGCCCGCGTCCCGACCAACTCGAGGTCGGTGACACGTTGGACTGCTGGCGGGTCGAGGCAATTGAGCCCGATCGCCTTTTACGCTTGCAGGCTGAGATGAAGCTTCCCGGTCGGGCCTGGCTGGAGTTTGTTGTTGAAGGCGAGGAGCATCAGGCCACCATTCGCCAAACTGCTATCTTCGACCCGCTCGGCCTCTTTGGTCTTGTCTACTGGTACGGAATCTACCCGCTTCACCAGCTGGTGTTTGCCGGTATGCTCAGGGGCATTGCAGCCGCAGGAAAACACGCGGGAGAGAGGCTGACGCAGAACAATAGATGAGGGATCGGACTGCTGTCTCACCAGCGGACCAACGCGAATCTTTGTCACGCCGTCCGCAGAGACTGGCGTTCCCCTCGTCGCTGTATTATCTTTCCCCGCATAGCATGAGCGAGGAGCAGGCTGATGCAGCTTTCTGACGAAACTGTCACCACGCAAGAGGTTAAGAGTTGGCAGGGCATCCATCTCTTACACTTTCATGGCTCCTCATGTTCACAGAAAGTCCGGATTTTCTTGGCGGAAAAGGGAATTGCGTGGGAATCCCACCCGGTCGATCTTCTCCGCCAGGAACATACCACGCCGTGGTTTCTCGGCATCAATCCCAGAGGCGTTGTCCCGGTATTGGTCCATGACGGTGTTGTCCATGTCGAGAGTAACGACATCATGGAACATCTTGATGGGCTGCCTTCACCGATGCCATCGCTCTTCCCTCACAATGCGTTTGAGCGCGCAAGAGTTCGGGAATCCCTGGTGCTTGAAGACTCGCTGCATATGGACCTGCGAACAATTACCATGGGGTTTCTGGTGCCGTCTGTGCTGGCAAGAAAGTCATCCAAGGTGCTGGACGCCTATGAAAAAAGCGGTGCGCCGGACGCCAAGCGAGACAAAGAAGTTGCCTGGTGGCGCGCCTTTGCCAAGGACGGAGTGCGACCGGACCAGGCCCGAGCCTCGGTTCGTGCCTTTGCTACGGCCTTTGAGACGCTTGAGCAATGGTTGCGGGCGAATACGTGGCTGATCGGGCAACGCATCTCCGTGCTCGAAATCGCCTGGTTTATCTCTCTTCATCGGTTGGTATGTGCCGGTTATCCCATCCAGCGTCACCCACGACTCAAGACACACTATGAAAGCCTTCTCAAACGGCCGTCTTTTGCCCAAGAGATTACGACTCCGGGATTACCCGGTATTATCTTGAGTCTCTACAGTGGCTTCCAGCGTTTGCGGGGTCATACCTTGGCGAGGACGATGGCCGAGGCGTGAGGATGAGGAGGCCGCCTCGTCATCAGGCCATTTACACTGTTTTGATTGCATCGCAATCGCTGCGTAAGCTGGGCTCCCGGACGAACGGAGGGCATGATTATGGCGAGCATCACGATCCGCAATCTCGACGACAATGTGAAAGCCCGGCTGCGCATGCGGGCGGCGGACAATGGCCGCTCCATGGAAGAGGAGGCGCGGCTGATCCTGCGCGATGCCGTCGGGTGCAAGCCGAGTTCGCGGAACCTCGCGAGCATCATCCGCGCGCACTTCGGGCCGGCCAACGGCGTGGACCTGGAGTTGCCGCCTCGCGAGCCCGGCCGCGAGCCGCCATCCTTCGATTGAGCTTGCGGCCATGTCCGTACTGCTTGACATCAATGTGGTGTCTGAACTGATGTGCAAGTCGCCCGATCCCGCCGTCGAGGCGTGGGCCGCCGGTCATCCCTTGGAAGCCCTGTTTTTCTCAGCGGTCGGCGAAGCGGAGTTGCGTTACGGCGGCGCCATTTTGCCGACAGGCCGGCGTCGGGGAAACGCTGATCTCGGATATCGAGATGATGCTGCGCGATGCTTTCGAGAGCCGGGTGCTGCCGTTTGACAGCGAGGCGGCGCGCGCATACGCCGACATTGCTGCCACGCGCCGTTCTATCGGTCGCCCCATCGCACCGGCAGACGGCCAGATCGCGGCAATCGCCCGCTCCCGTGACATGGCAGTGGCGACGCGCAATGTTCGGGACTTCGAGGACATCGACATCGAGGTTGTCGATCCGTGGGCAGTCGCAAAGGAAAGAGAGTAGAGCTACCCATGCACGCTGAAAACATCGAAGCGGCGAAACGCGAAGTTTTACGGCTCTTGGGCTACCCGGTGCCATTTTGAGCCTCTACAGTATCTTCCAGTGTTTGCGGGGTCATACCCTGGCGGGGGTGATGGCTGAAGTATGAAAAGGTGTCGGCGGTGATGCTGGCTATATCAAAAATGACATATTCGGCAGTGGCTCGGCGGCGTTAACCAAGACGACCTTTTTGCGGCTCATCTTGAGCTCATCGTCAACCCACCGAAGGGTATGTGTCGTGTGCCCAGTCCACAGGTGGGTCTCGTGTTTGGCTTGAATCGAGAGTTCGACCAAAAGGAAATTCGAGCCGACAACGAACTCCTTATCCTCATTTTTTTCAACTTCGATATTGGAAATCAGCCGGCGCATGGACGACGCTGGCTCCTGGCTGTAGCGATGGCCGCTTTGCAGGAGTTTGATGCGCGTGGCAATCCGCTGCCGGTTATCGTAGATGTGCGAGATATGGGTGGTGGGGTCAGCCTCCGGGTCGGTGGTCGCCGGTACCCAGTACACGGCCTCGTCCGTCCACAAGGCTTCCCAGTCGGCATAACGCGCCTCATCCGCGAAACGGGCCTCTTTATACAGGAATGCCTCAACCGCTCTATACTCGGTGTCGGACACCATGGCTGCTATGCCTGGCCGTTTTGCATCACACTGCGATAGTGCGACCAGAATGCCCGATTTGTTGTCTCATCGGTCATATGTCCGACGCGCTGCTGGTGGCTATCGACATATTCACGGTTCAGGCCGCGACTCAGCTCCAGCCACTCGGTGTTCCGCGTCACTAATCCGACCTGGTTGCGACTCGCAATCGTCACATCTTCGGGTAGCAAGAATGACCCCGGTCCCATTGCCGCCTCGCTCTGTCGCAACAGGCGTTTGTTGAATTCGGGCACACCCCTGAGAAATACGGGCGTATGCCATTGGACGCATTCGTCAACACTGACGGGCTGCATGATGGCGATGTTCATCTCAGCCAAAAAGAGATTGGGAAAAATAAAGGCGTGCGGCGGACCGTCGAAAACGCGACACTGGGTTTCCTCTTTGCCATAACTGCGCTCCATGGCTGCCAGATAGGACGCGGCCAACCCCTCCGAGACGCCGCCGAACCACTCGAACGGCTGCTGATAGGCGGGCACAAAATCGATTTCCGTGTGACCCTTGCCCCAATCGCGCAGGACGGACTTGATGCTTTTTTCCTCACCTACAAAACGCCGATACTGCGAGCCGACCGCTTTCAATATGGAGCGGTGGACAAAGCCGAGATGATAGCCGTCCGTATCGTTTTCGGGCAGCATTTTCCAGTTGGACGGGTAGCGATGCTTGATCCAGCCGGCGCTGAGTTCTATCTCGCCTTCCGGCGAGAGGTTACACGTCCGGTCGATCAACTGCGCCGCCGCGCCAAGATGGTCGGCCAGCGAGATGCCGCTCGGACTCAAACTGACAAACACAAAGCCACGATAGCTCTCCAGCCGCGGCACGCGCGTCAGCCCATACGCCTTTTTATCAAAAGACTCCCCGTATCCGGCCGGGTAGGGGACGCCCTGCAAGGCGCCGCTCAGGTCATAGCTCCAGCCATGATAGGGGCAGGTAAACGTGCGGGCGTGGCCGCGTTCCGCCGGGCAGACGGTCGTACCACGATGCGCGCAGCGGTTGAGGAGGGCCGAGACGGTGTGGTCCGTGCCGCGCACCAGGATGACCGACTGAGTGCCGATCTGGCGCGTAATAAAGTCCCCCGGCTGGGGGATTTCACTGTCGTGACCAATAAACACCCAGCCATGGTAGAAAATCTTTTCCAACTCATCGGTAAAAATATGCGGGTCGGTGTACAGAGACCTGTGGACCCGCTCATTTTGGACAAGGGTGTCGTACCGGATCGGATCAATGGCAGTTTGTTGCATACGAGTCCTTCCGACTCAACTCTCTGACTCCGCCTAGCGATTGGCAAACACCGGGTCGCGTTTCTCTCGGAACGCGGCCACGGCCTCGCGCATATCGTCCCCTAGCGTGCAGGCCAGCCCCAGATGGGCATCGGCATAGGTGATATCGCCAGCCTTGTTGGTGCTCAGCGCTTTGAAGAATTCTTTTGTCCGACGCAGCGCCATGGGCGGCTTGTTGAGCAGCTTCTCGGCAAAGGCGTGGACCGCGTCGTGCAGTTCCTCCAACGGTACGACCTGATTGACCAGGCCGACCTCACAGGCTTCTTCTGCGGTCAGCTCATCACAGGTCATCACCAGTTCTTTGGCTTTAGCCATGCCGATCAAATTGATCATGCGGGTAATCGAGCCCCACATATACGGCACACCGAGCCGCACCTCGGGCAACCACATGCGGGCGCCACTGGCGGCAATGCGAAAATCACACGCCATAGCCAAGGACACGCCTCCGCCCACCGCAAAACCATTGACCGCGGCGATGCTGATCTGGTCCAAGCGTTCCCACTCGTCCATCACCCGCCAGCCGAGCTTTGCCATCCGCAGCCTGGCGCTATCGGTGAGCGTGGCCTGGGTTTCCGCTTTGGCGCTATTGGACAGGGCGTTCATATCCGCGCCGACGCTGAACGAGCGACCTTTGCCGGTCAGAACCACAACCCGTGAATCCTCGTCTTCTTGCAACTCGTAGGTAATGGCCAGAAACTCGCGCAGCACCTGCTCGTTGAGGGGATTGAGTTTTGCCGGTCGATTGAAAGAGACGGTGACAATGGGACCGGAGCGTTCGAGGGTAAATGTTTCGTATGCCATACCTTCTCCTTTGAGTCGGAGCTATCTTTTTGTAAACACAAAATTCTCTGCCATTTGCGCCCGGACTTCTTTGAGGTGCGTTACGTATTTGGGAAAGCCGCCGTTATAATTGCCGTCCTGACGGCGCTGAAATTCACCCTCGAAATTATAATAGCCCGGCGTACAGTCCTGGTTGCGGGTGGTTTTGCCGCGATGATGGATCACTTCCTGGACCCACCACTCTTCCGCCTCGGGAGTCACGTCGATGGACTGATAATCATGCCGCCGCACATAGTCGACACACGCCGCAATATGATCACCCTGGGAGTGCAGCATGTCCGTCAGGTTGAACTGAAACGATGCCTGATAGCCACCCATGATAAACAGGTTGAGATAGCCCTGTGAGTGAATGCCGAGCAGGGTGCGGATGCCGGTGCTGTATTTATCGTTCAGGTCGAGACCGTTTTCCCCTCTGATCTGATTGTAAATACCGGTCTTCTGCACCTCGAAGCCGGTGGCATAGATCAGGACGTCGAGCTCGTACTGCGTCCCGTCAAACACCGGCCCCTTTTCATTAATCTCGGTGATACCTTTCCCATGGGTATCGACCAGGTGCACGTTGGGGCGGTTGAAGGTCGGCAGATAGTCGTTATGAAAGCAGGGCCGCTTGCACATGAACATATACCACGGCTTGAGCGCCTCCGCCGTGGCTTTGTCCTTCACGACCTCGTCGATGCGTTTGTGAATGCGCATCATATAGTCGATATTGGCGTTCTCCTGCCGCCGGATTTTCTCCTCGCGAGACATGGCTGCGCGCTCGGCCCGCTGCCCTTCGGTCAGTCGCGGCCCGCGCATGGCGCGTTCGCGTCGCTTGGCCTGCCAGCCCGGCTTCAGTTTGCGCGCCCAGTTGGGATCGGTTGGCCAGTCGTCCCGGATATCTATTGAAGACGGCGTGCGTTGGAACACGTACAGCTCTTTCGATGATGCGCCCAGACCGGGAATGGCCTGCACCGCGGTCGCGCCCGTGCCGATGATGCCGACGACCTTATCCTCCAGGCCGGACAAGTCTTCCCTGGTGTAATCATAGTCCCAGCGCGAGGTATGAAAGGAGTGGCCTTTGAAGGACTCCATACCCTTGATTTTGGACAGCTTGGGTTTGGACAGCGTGCCGTTGGCGCAGATAACAAAGCGCGCCTTCATGTGGTCGCCTCGGTCTGTGGTGAGCTGCCATATTTCTTCTTCTTCGTTCCATATGGTGGAGGTGACCGTGGTCTGAAAAACCGCCAACTCGTACAGATTGTATCTCCTGGCAATGGCCTGACAGTGGGCCAGGATTTCCGGGCCCCTGGCGTAATGGTTCTTGGGTACGTAGTCCATCTCGTCGAGTAGCGGGAGATAGTCATACGAGATCACGTCGCAGGCCACTCCGGGGTAGCGATTCCAGTACCACGTGCCGCCCACATCCGCTCCCCGCTCGACGATGCGGATACTCTCAACGCCATACTCACGCAGCCGGGCTGAGGTGAGCAGTGCCGAGAACCCACCACCAATGAATAAGCACTCGACCGTATCGTTAATAGGCTCGCGGGGGACGATCTCGCCGCCGTAGGGGTCGGTCTCGTACCTGGCAAAAGAACCGGTGAGGTCAGACGTATACTGCGACGTGCCTTCCGGTCGGTAGTCCAGCCTGAGATCACGCTCCTCGGCAAACTTCTGCTTGATGGCATCGTAGTACGACTGCGGTTTTTTCGGCTTCGAGAGCCCGTCCATGGTGCCAATCAGGGGTTTTTCCTGGGCTTCAGACATGTATTCAGTCCTCCGTACGTTAACACTGGTCGTTCTTGAGACTGGCCGAGTATAACAGAGCCATGGCGCAGCGGGGAAGCGGCGCATGGGGTATGGGGCAGGGGCATCATAAATCCCTGCCCCATAGGCTGTTTAATCCGAGTACAGAGGGTGTGACCCGAACTGATTTTTTTGTACGGCCTGCCCCGTAGTGGCCACATGCCCGACCCCCCGCACGACGCTGTCGAGGTACTGGGCGATGGTGTCGCCAAACAGCCGTTGCTGATAGGCCCGCCTCTGAGGGATGGACAAGTCCGTTTTCAGGTAGGGGATCACGGTAATGGCCAACTCGCTCTGCCGCTCGCCCTGCGCTGTGATGCGCCACTCCACGCGTGCCGTCTTGCGTGAGGGCGGCCCGACTTCAATGTCAAATCCCACCCCCTCGAGCCACCTCACAAAATCGCGCACGTAATGCACGCCACTGTAATAGGAGACCGTGTCTTTTGCCCCAACCCCGGGCCATTTGAGAACCGTGGTTGCCTGACAGAACGGATGATAGCGGGGAAGTTGACCGGGTTGAGAGATCACCTGCCAGACGCTCTCTGAATCGGCCTCAATAATGTGACTGACCCGCACCGTATCGCCTAGCTCAAGCCCTCGGGCTGCCAATTCGGTCTGGAATTGCTCACTGTCCGCTTTCACGGTGGACTCCTCCCGCTACAAATGCCCTGAGTACACAGCACGCCTGCAAGCGCTCTGCTAGCTATCGAATGTCCCACCAATAGCAGCCGTATCGTTGTATTCGCGCAGGTATGTGAGCTTCCCATCCTCCGCGAAGCGGAATTCCCAGACGAACGCCATGTCGCAGGTGCGCCCCGTTTCTATCGACTTACCGTTTTTTTCTACCCCTGTCGCCGCCATCCCGCGCGTCTCCGGGTCGAAAATAAAATCGTAGAAGACGACTTCACCGATCACCCAGGTCTCGGCAGTTGGGCCAGATATTTTTGCAATCCCGCCGCACCCTCGTAGCGGCCGCCAAAAGGTATATGGGACGGCAGAAAGTTCTCCCAGGCGAACTCGTCCGCCATCAGCTTGGCGCACTCGGGGAAGTCCGTCAGGAGGAGTCCCATATACCTGTTCACTGTGTCGATCGCCTCTTGTTTTGTCATGTTCTCTCCTCGCTCGTGTGGGTCGGGCTGTCCCACTTATAGTGCCCTATCGATTACAGACTGCTCGTCATTTCTTCGGCGGGGCGGTGGATCGGGCATGTCTTTTCGCGGTCCGCCAAATCAAAGCAAAACAGGAACTTCGCAAACCCGCTCAGCACCGCCATCGTCACTCCGAGCTCGAATATCTCCCCGTCACTAAAATGCGCGGCAAGCTCGTGATGCATCTCCTCGGTCATATACCCGTGGAGGTTGGTGAGCACCATCTGCTCGCACAGCTTGAGCACAGCGCGGTCGCGCGGCGAAAACACCTCGTTGTCGATATCGTCCGGAAGCGCATCAATCTGTTCCGTGGTCAGGCCGGCCCGTCTCGCCGAGACGGTGTTGACCCTGTTTCATAAAAAGCAGCCGTGGGTCTTGGAGAGTTTGAGGCGGAGTAGCTCCTTGGTGCGCACATCGACGCGGCCCTCGTAGAACACCCGCTTGTAGAAGCTGTTGAAATACCAATCGAGCAGTTCGGGCGCGTTGGCGCCAACCTCGATCAGTCGCGCGTCCCCGGCCTCGCGCAGACACTCGTCGTACATCGCAGCCATATCGGGTGCGAGTTCTTCCCGGGTGAGGCGTTTCATTGCACACATAGCGTTGCTCCTTTCCTCGGCTGAAAATGTATATATGCTCCGCTATCGAGTAGAACTCAGGTAGCGAAGTTGTGAGGG
>JAJDTY010000059.1 GCA_022826945.1 Candidatus Binatia bacterium | reverse complement strand
CAATGTTGGAACATTATGGTTTTGGAGATTGCCGACCGGGTTCCAGCCATGGTTTCTGAGGTCATAGAGTATCAGGTCGAAATCGTCGGTCAGGAGCGACCAGAAAGGATAATACAGATCGATTGCGAGACCGTTGCCGTGACTCAGGACGAGTCGTGGGCCTGACGGATTTCCATGCTGCCGCAGCGTAATGACGGTGTCGTCGTCCACGCGCACATCGTGGGTGGAAAGCGGCTCAGGTACCTCCCATACAGTTTCTGAAGTCATTGGCAAGTCCCTCGTCTTTCTGGCACGTCACCGTTCAGCATGGTCGCCCAATTGGGACGGGACGAACTCATGCGCGATGGCGGCGGAGAACTCCCCGTTGCCAATGTATTCAACGCGCCAGTGTACTGCCGGTTACCTTCGCAGGAGTGCGGGTTAAGCGGCGTTGGCCTCCAAGTACGCGATCAAGTCCCCAATGTTCCGCATCTCCGCACCCTTTTCAGGAGTGAGGGGGACATTGAACTCCTGGGCGACCACTTTGCCGAATGCCACTATATCCATAGAGGAAAGACCAAGGTCAAAAAGGCTCTTGCTCGGGTCCAGCACCTTACCTATTGGCTGTCCGTCTACTTCCAGGTTTTCGTCCGCGAGTTGTCCCAGGCGCTCTGCAATTGAAGCCATAATATATAGCCCTCCATTCCAGAATTTAGAATAATACAGCCGATATCAGCAGTAGGTGCTCACGTCAATCTAAATTCCTGAAACTTTCTCTATGACACGGCACCCCTTCCTGAGTTTGAAGCGTCACCACTTCCGTCATGACACCCAGTGGCGCCTACGCTGGAACGGATAGCTCGGCAGCGAGATGCGGCGGCGCGACTCCCCAGCGAACATGCCCTCAAAGGAAAGCACCAGTCCCGCCTCGTATGCTCCCGCAACCGCCTCCGCAAAACCAGTACGGCCCTCCTCTGAACTCTCGCCGGATGGTCGCATCAGGCTTGCAAGCACCAGTGGTGAGGAGGCAGCTTCCTCTCCGTCCGACGAGTCAGGCCATTCAAGACTCACCTGCGGCCCCAATACCGCGTCGGGGCCAATCTCTACCACCGCATCCACTCCCAACTCGGCAAGCGTGGAGACACCTGCGCTGAACGCCGCAGTCTCGCGCGCCTGCGTGCGCCAGTACGTCCCGTCGAGTGGACTGTCCGCATCCACAACTCGCCCCGTAACGCCGCTCACCAGAGTCAGGGAAGGCGGCGGAACCGCACGCTCTGCAAAGGCCGCTTCCAGACCGTTCAGAGACTGGTTCGGGTCCACTCCCGGCAGCGCCGCCATCAGCGTGCCGCGAGTCAAGGCAAAACGCAATCCGTCCTCCAGGGTAAAGACTCCCGCAGCCTGTGCCGCGGCAATCTCCCCTGTGCCGTGCCCCAACGCGACATGCGGGCGAATCCCAACGCTCGCCCACAGCGCCGTCAGCGCACACTCCAGTGCATAGAGGGCCGGCTGCGCCCACGCTACGTCATTCAGATCGCTCGTTGCCTCGGCGCGCCCGAACATCACATCCAGCAGCGACGCTCCTCTCTCTGCGCGCACCACGGCGTCACAGTGGTCCAGAACGGCGCGCACGACCGGCTCACTGTCGTACAAAGCTTCACCCATACCAACCCACTGGCTGCCCTCGCCTGTGTACACGAAGGCAACTCTCGTTGCGGGCTGTGGCGCCGGCTTATCGGCCGCCCTGTCGGTCTCCGCGAGTTTCGTCAGCCCTGCACGCAGAGACTGCGCATCCCGGAACACCACACCCGCGCGGTGGTCAAAATGGCTGCGTCCGACACTCGCCATCCACGCCACGTCAGCAAGGGTAGAGGCTTCAGGCGACAGCGCCGCAACGCGCTCGTCGAGCCACGAAAGGTACTGTCCTGCCAGGTCCCGCAGAGCGCCGTCCGACTTGCCCGACAACGGCAGCAAGCGCTCTGTGCGCTCCGTTAGTCCGTCCACGGCCAGCGGCAGATTCGCAACTGGCTCTGGCAGAGAAACGGGCACCTGCCGCGCGGCGCCCCCAAACGACTGCACTCCAGCACTTACGCCGTCATCGTCTGTTGCGCTGGCGTAGCCTTCCACCACCATATGCGCATTTGTACCAGAAACACCGAATGCGCTCACTGCCGCGCGGGGCGGCCTGTCAGGATGGCGCGGCCAGTCAGTCTTCTCAGCCGTCACCCGCACGGGCAGTCGGTCCCAGTCGATTTGTGGATTCGGCTTCTTGAAGTGTAGATGTTGCGGAATGACGCCCTGCTTCATCGCCAGCACGGTCTTAATCAGACCGGCAGCGCCCGCTGCCGCCTCCAGATGTCCGATGTTCGACTTTACGGTGCCCATCAGCAGCGGGCGGTCGGCATCGCGCCCTCTCCCGTACACCGAGCCGGCGGCATGTACTTCAATCGCGTCGCCCAATTGGGAGCCTGTCGCGTGCGCTTCGAGATAGTCCACATCCGTCCCGGTGAGGCCCGCCCGAGCAAGCGCTGCCTCCATAACACGCTCCTGTGCCGGGCCGTTCGGGACGGTCAATCCTGCGCTCGCCCCGTTCTGGTTAACGGCGGAACCCTTGATGACGCCCCAGATACGGTCGCCGTCCGCCTCCGCCTCGCTCAACCGCTTCAAAACGACTATTCCACAGCCCTCGCCGCGCACATAGCCGTCCGCAGACGCATCGAAGGGGCGGCATTGTCCACTTGGCGACAACATTCCCACGTCCATCATGAATCTGGAAACGCCGCGCGACAGCACCACCTGCACGCCCCCGGCGAGAGCCAGGTCCACCTCGCCCCGCTGGAGCCCGGCGACGGCTTGATGCACCGCGGCCAATGCCGAGGCGCAGGCCATGTCGATGGCCATTGCCGGGCCTTCCAGACCCAGTGCGAATGCCACCCGTCCGACGGTTACGCTTGCGGTTGTGCCGAGGTAACTGTCCGTCTTGCCGCTGGCTCTGATCAAACTCTTGTATTCGCTGCCGACAACTCCTGCGTACACTCCGGTACGGCTGCCCCGGAGTCCGTCGGGATCGATGCCGGCCTCTTCAAGAGCCTGCCAACTCGTTTCCAGCATCATCCGCTGTCGTGGGTCCATCAAACGCGCTTCTATCGGCGCAATACGGAAGAAGCGCGAGTCGAACCACTCAATGCCCTCAACAAACGCGCCGCGCAGGTAGGCTGAATCCTCAGCGTCAGGGTCTCCGACAGCACCACTCCATGAACCGGTCCCCTGGCGTCCGTTGGTAATCCCGTCAGTGCCCGAGTCCAACAGATGCCAGTACTCGGAAAGGTTTTTTGCGCGAGGGAAGCGACACGCCATGCCGATGATCGCTATGCCGTCATCCTCAGTGACGACGGACGCGCGCGGTTCAGGTGCGGCTGTATCGGGCGTTGGAGCTGCCCCGCCGCCCTCGCTCAGTTGACCGAGTTCGTCTGCCAGATAGTGGGCTAAGGTCGTGATGTCGGGGTAGTCGAAGACAGCCGTGTTGGAGACAACATACTCGCCCGCGAATGCGCGGTTGAGCCGGTTTCTCAGTTCCACCGCCATCAGCGAGTCCATTCCTAGATCGAAGAAGCCGACCGAGGTCGAGGGGGCGCTGGACAGCCGCATCACTGCCTGGAGTTCCTTTTGCAGGAACGATACCAGGATACTCTCTGACTCGGTTCGCGGCGAGACGCGCAACTGTGACAACACGTCTTCCGATGATTCCGACGCTTCGTCAGCATCGCTTGCAGATGCGGATAACAGGTCCTTCAAGAATGGGGGGACATCGGCGTGACCCGCCGCGAATGTCGGCCAGTCCACTACCGCGACCATGCCTGCTGGAGCATCCTGCCGCACCAGCGTTTCAAGCGCTCTTAGCCCCTGCTGCGGCGTAATCCAGCCCGTGCCCGCTGCCTCCAGTTGCCTTTCGATGCGCTCTCGCTGCTCCTCTGCTTCGCCAAGCCCCGACCAGGCTCCCCATGCGACCGCCTGCCCAGGCAGCCCGAGCGCGCGCCGATGGGCTGCGAGTTGATCGAGAAATGCGTTCGCCGCCGCGTGATTCGCCTGGCCGGAGTTACCCAGAATACCAGTGATGCTGGAAAACAGGACGAACAAGTCCAGGTCGCGGTGTGCGGTCGCGCGGTGCAGATGCCATGCACCCAGCATCTTCGGCCACAGCACCTGCTCAAAACTGTCCCAACTCTGATTCGTCAGCGTAGCATCGGACAGAACGCCGACGCTGTGAATGACGCCCGCGAGAGGCGGCAGCGTGGCCTCGATACGCTCCAGCATCGCGTCCACCGCCGCCGTGTCCGTCACATCCGCGATCTCCACCTGCACCGTGACATCGCGTTCGCGCAGCGCATGTATGGCTTCTTTGGCCTCCGGGTCGGGGTCGCGGCGTCCGTTCAGCACGATTGCGCCCGCGCCCCGTTCTGCCAGCCAGTCCGCCAGGGCGCAGCCAATACCGCCCAATCCACCGGTCACCAGGTAACTTCTGTCCTTCCGTAACTGTCCCCGCGCCAGGGGTGGCATGGTGAGGACATTCTTCCCGATGTGCCGGGCTGTGCGCATGAAATCCATGGCTGATCCGGCTTCGGTCAGTGACCACCGGCTATGCACAAGCGGTTTCAACTCGCCCGCCGCGAGTCGCTCCATTACACTCTTGAGGGCGTGACCCGGTAACGCAGGGTCGCGCTCTTTCAGGCCATCCAACTCCAGGATGGAGTAGGCGACATCCGGGCGCACCGCCGCCATCTCCTCCCTGCTCAGAATGTTCTGATTGGACATCTCCACAAAGCGGCCACCCTGCGCCAGACAGGACAAGCTCGTATCGATGAAACCTTCCCCCGTCAGACTGTTCAGCACCACATGAACGCCTTCGCCGCCGGTGGCATCCAGAATTTCCTGCCCGAATTTCGTCTGCCGGCTATCGAACACGTGCTTCACACCGAGCGAGCGTAGATACGCCTGCTTCGGAGCACTCGTCGTGGCGAACACTTCCGCCCCAGCGGCATGTGCTAACTGGAGGGCTGCCAATCCCACGCCCCCTGATGCGGTATGGATTAGCACCCGGTCGCCGGCCTTCAGCCCCGCGAAATCGAACGATAACGCGGCCGATACAAACGCGGTCGGCACCGTCGCCAGCGCCGTGAGCGGAATCCCTGAAGGCACGGGCGTCACCAACTCCTCCCGCATGACCGCCTCTGACCTGAAGGTGCCGAAGGCGAATCCAGCCACGCGGTCGCCCACCGACACGCTCGACACGTCGGGAGCGATTTCGAGTATCCGGCCACACATCTCCCCGCCCAGCGAGCCTTCTTCGATGACACCAAGCGCACGAAAAACATCCCACAGATTAAGCCCGGCGGCCTCGACCGCTACGCGGACTTCTCCCGGTTCCAGGGGACACGCCGGCAGGGGCTCAACTTGCAACCCTTCCAAAGCGCCACCCTCATCGGGCACAATCAGCCAAGCCGGTTCGTCAGGCAAGGTCAGCCGCTCAGTACTGGCCTCGCTCCGCACCAAGCGGGCCGCCCGGCGGATTCCCCGACGGTATGCGATATGAGTCTCAGGGTCGGGATGCAGCAGTTCATTGACAAGGTCGGACAGCGGCACCGGTGCTCCGGGGTCCAAATCAATCATCCTGGGCTGTAAATGGGGCGCTTCCCGTGTCACTACCTTGCCAAAGCCCCATAGCATTGCGCCTGCGAGTTCGCCCAGACGCTCCTGTTCCAGCACCTGCGCGCCGCACGTAACAAACCATACGCCGCTGGCGGGTGTTACGTCGGCGTCGGCAATGCCCTGCGTCAGCGCCAGTGCGCTGACCCCTGCCTGCTTCGCATCTTGCGCAAACTCAGCGGTCGTCGCTTGTACCCCGTGGCCGTCCAGCGCCACGAGATGGACAATCCCTTTGAGCGGCGTATTCTGGGGGAGACCTTGGAACAGTGAGTGCCATGACTCGCGACGCTCCATCTCCACGGGTATCTTGACAATTCCAGCCCCTTCTTCCCCCGATTTCCCGCCGACCTGCGCTTCTTTGCCTGTTAGCAAGACTGTCTGGTTACAGGAGGCCAATTCCTCTGCCAGCCCTTCTGCCGCGCCGCCGCAGTCCCCCACCAAGACCCATACTCCTAGCGCCTCCGTTACTTCCGCCGGTCCCCGTGCGACGATTACGCCCCGGTCAGGCAGCCCGGTCGAGTCGGATTCTTCCGGTCCCAGTATCTCCACTTCCTCGAAACCTGCGTCGAGAAGCGCCTGCGTCCACACCTCCGGCCCCACCAGAGCGTGATGGGTGCGGTAGGTGTCGGCAAACCGCCACCAGCCGTCCAACTGTCCGAAAGCCATATCCAGCCAAGCCTCGCCGCGATGATTCTCAAGGGCTACGAGCAGACCCGACGGGGCAAGGAGATTCCGGCAGTGATCCAGCGTCTCCGGCAGGTAGCGCGTGGCGTGCAACACATTGGCAGCAATCACCAGATCGTACTCGTGCGGCTTAAAGCCCTGCGCCGCCGGGTCCACTTCGATATCCAGCACTCTGTATTCGATAGGCGCGTCGCTGTCGCTGAAACGTCTCTCCGCTTCCGCAAAAAAGCCCGCCGAGATGTCCGTATAGGTGTAGTCAAACCGCCCGACCGGAAGCTCGGGCAACACCGTCGCCGTCGCCGACCCGACACCCGCTCCAACCTCCAATACGCGCAGCCTTCGACCTTCAGGCAGTTCGCCTACGAGTTTTGTAGCCGCTGCCCCAATCATGCTGTTGGCCGCTCGCCATACGGGGGCATCCCGGTACATATCGGCCGCACTTGGTTCTCCGCTGCTGAACAACAGCGTCAGCGGGTCCGCTCTGCCGAGCAGCACCTCTGACAGTGCACCGCCGCTCCGCCCAAACAGCCTGATCTCGGTTACACAGTGCGGGTGGCGCATAAGCATCTCGGTCGCAAAGGCTTCAGGATTACTGTGCAGCCCTTCGGGCAGTGGGCCATCTTGCCCGACTTTCACCATAAATCCTTCGCCCACCTCTTCCAGCACGCCAGATATGGCCAGAATCTCCAGTATGCGGCGGAACAGCCGCTCGTGCTCCGCCACGACGTGCAATTCCTGCCGCAAGGCATTCGGCTCTATCGTTTCGCCCACCTTGCGTTTCCACCCCAACTGATCGAGGGCCGAGAGCGCATAGGACCGCGCCAAGCACTCCAGGTCCATATACGAGGCGGCTCTTTCTTCCGCTTCGACACCCTCCGCCGAAAGGAATGCGGAGTACGGTGTGGACCGGGCCGCTACGGTTGCCGGACTTGGAAGGAAATCCGCGGGCAGCATTGCGGGAGCAAGGGGTCTGTCGCGCCAGACGACTTCGTACAGGAGGTCTTGCAGGCCCTCCGTCGCGGAAAGCAGGGCCGTGCGGGTGGCGCGCTTCACCGTGTATCCGCTCAACCCGCCAAGCTCCATACCGTCCGGCGTGTAGAATTGCAGATCGCCGCTCAGCACTTCCGGCGTCTCGTTTCGCCCCTCGTCCCGCTCTGAGTCGCGGACGTTCTTCCGCAAACGGGCGTGACAGATGAAGCGTTCAGGCAGTTGCTGCCGCAGCCACAAGCGTTCCCATCCGAAGGGCAGATAGGTGACCTCGTCGTCACCTCCGGCGGATTGCCGCGCCGCCGAAAGGACTTGGAAACAGCCGTCAAGCAGAATCGGATGCAGACCGATGCCGCTGCTGTCAACGGCTTCCGGCAGGGCGACCTCGCCAACCACCTCGCCATTCGCCGCCCAGAGCGCCTGGAGCGTGCGGAACGTTGGGCCCAGGTTGATGCTGACGTCTGCCCGCGTGCGGTAGAACGCCGCAACATCCTGCGCAATCATGCTCGACTTCAATCCGTCCACATCGAGGCGATTGGCGGTCCCGCGCGGCCTGACACCCAGCGATACTTTGCTCTCTGCATGCAACGTCCAGCCCTCTTCGGACGCGCCCTTGCTGAATATCTCAACATGCCGCACGTTCCCGTCCTCGGACGCGCTCAGCACGGCCTGGATTTTTCGTCCGCTCTGCTCAGTGTTGCCCTCGTCCTCCTCCGCAAAGACCATCGCACTGTGTAGCTGTAGGTCCTCCACATCCACCGACTGCGCGCCTTCGGCTAGCGCCGCCGCGGCCGCCATGGCGCCATACAACGCACCCGGCATGATCACCCGCCCGAAGGCGCGATGGTCGTTCAGCCAGGACGGGTCGGAAGGGAACATCTCCGTCTCGAACATCACCTCGCCACGTGGCGACTCGTGCCTTGTGCCCAGCAGCGGATGTCCGGCGACCGTACGTCTGCGCCGTGGCGCCTCGATCCAGTGCCGTTCACGCTGGAAGGGATACCCCGGCAGCCCAATCCTGCGCCGCTCCTCTCCCGCGAAAAGTCCCTCGAAGGCAAGCGGCAGCCCTGCCTCGTATGCACCCGCAACGGCAGCCATAAAGTCCTCGTCGTATGCTGACGGAAGGGCGTCCTTGGCTGGACGCAGCATACTCTCAAGGACGATGGGGTCTTGCGCGCCATTCGCCACGTCAAACCAGACCAGAGACACCAGTGGACCCAGCACGGCGTGTGGACCCACCTCGATGACCAGGTCGACACCCAGTTCCGCCAGCGTGCCGATGCCTCTGCGGAACTGCACGGCCTGTCGCGCATGACGACGCCAGTATTGGCCATCAAGCGTCTCGTCCGGCGCGACAACGCTGCCCGTGACATTGCTCACCAGCGCCACGGACGGCGGCGAGGCCACAACATCCCGGTACGCTTCTTCCAATGCATCCAGCACGGGTTCTACTAAAGCGCTGTGGAAGGCCTGGTTCCTGGTCAACGGCCTGACGGTAACCTCTTCGGCCTCGAAACGCTCCGATACCGCCTGCACTGCCGTGGTGGGGCCGCTAATGACCTGATGAATGCCGTTGTCAACAGCGAGACTCAAGCCCACGCCGTCGGATGACGCATTGTACTCATCAACCGCCGCCGCCACTGCATCCTGCGGAGCGAACACCGCCGCCATCGTGCCTGACTCAGGCATTGACGAAAGCAGGGCGCCGCGTTTTGCCACGAACCTCAGACCTTCCTCCAACCCGAACACGCCGGCAGCCTGCGCCGCCGCAAATTCGCCCAGGCTGTGCCCGATTACGACGCCGGGTTCAACGCCGATGCTGCGCCACAATGCGGTCAGCGCGCACTCCAAGGCATAGACGGCGGGCTGTATCCAAGCGGTATCGCTCAGGTCGCCTTGCGCGCCCTCGCTGCCGAATATGACATCCAGCAGCGAAGTACCCCGCTCCTCCACTATGACCCGCTCGCACCGGTCGAAAACGGCGCGTACCACCGGCTCGCGTGCGTACAGGGTCTTGCCCATACCCATCCACTGGCTGCCCTGCCCCGTGTACACGAAGGCCACTTTCGTCGCCGCTTTCGGCGCCGCGCCGTCGTCGCCCTCCGCAACCGCCTTCAGCCCGGCGCGGAGCGACTCGACGTCCCTGAAAGTCACACCGGCGCGGTGAGCGCATTGGCTGCGGCCCACGCCTGCCGTCCACGCCATATCCGAGAGAAAGGGTGAAGCGGCCGAGTCTGCGGATTCCAGGTTCGTGGAGCGTTCGTCAAGCCACGCCAGATAGCGTCCGGCCAGTTCCCGCAGGGCATTGTCCGTCTTGCCGGACAGGGGGAGCAGCCGTGTCGCCCGCACCGCGGGCGCTGCCACCGCCGAGTCCGCGTCCGCCTCGGGCAAAGAAACGGCGACATACTGCGGGGAGCCCGTGGGCCATTTCTCGTCGCGCAATCCGTCAGCCGCTCTCTGCGGCGTGCCGTAGCCCTCCACCACGACGTGCGCGTTTGTGCCCGACCAGCCGAAACTGTTGACGCCCGCCAGCGGTGCCCGGCCGGACATCAGCGGCCACTCCGTTGCCGTCGCAGTGACATGCAAAGGCAACTGCCGCCAATCGACCGCCGGCGTCGGATTGTGGAAATTCAGATGCTTCGGGATGATGCCCCGATTCATCGCCAGCAAGACCTTCATCATCCCGGCAACGCCCGCCGCCGCCTCCAGGTGTCCGAAGTTCGTCTTCACGGAGCCAATCAGCAGCGGTCGCTCTGTCCCACGGCCCTTCCCGTACGCCGCCGCCATTGCCCGCAGTTCGATCGGATCGCCTACCGGCGTTCCCGTGCCGTGCGCCTCCACGTAGTCCACCTGTGACGGCAGTACGCCTGCCCTGAGCAAGGCGGCCTCAATGACCTGTTCCTGGGCCTCCCCGTTCGGCACGGTCAGTCCTGTGCTCGCGCCGTCCTGGTTCAGTGCAGAGCCGCGAATGATCCCCCAGATGCGGTCGCCGTCCGCTTCCGCCTCGCTCAGCCGTTTGAGAACCAATATGCCGCAGCCCTCGCCGCGCACATAGCCGTTGGCGGCGGCATCGAAAGTCTTGCAGCGCCCATCCGGCGCCAGCATGCTCGCATTGGCGCGTAGTTCCAGCAGTTGCCCGGACAGGATGGTATGTACCCCGCCCGCCAGCGCAAGGTCGGCCTCGCCCCGTTGCAGGCCGGACACCGCCTGATGCATCGCCACAAGCGATGACGAGCAGGCGGTGTCCACGGCAATCGCCGGCCCCTGCAGGCCGAGGGCGAAGGCAACCCGTCCGATGGCGGTGTTGTAGGAAGTCCCGCTGACCGCGTACAGACTGGAGGCCGGCTCGGCGGTATCGATGGCTTCCAGTATGATCCCCCGGTAGTCATTGGTACTGATGCCTGCATACACTCCGGTGCGGCTGCCCTTCAGTCTGTCAGGATCTATCCCCGCGTCTTCGAGCGCCTGCCAGCTCGTTTCCAGCATCAGTCGCTGCTGCGGGTCCAACATCTGCGCCTCGACCGGCGAAATGCGGAAAAAAGGGGCGTCGAACCGGTCAACATCGTCTATGAAACCGGCGAAACGACACGCCTCTCTCTGAGCCGTGGCGTCCCGGAACAGCTCGCCGACGCGCCCAACGCCGGAACCCGGAACGCCCTCGCTGACCGCATTCTCGCCTGCTTCCAGCAGGCGCCAGAACGCCGAAACACCACTCGCACCGGGGAATCGGCACGCCATGCCGACGACTGCGATCGGCTCTCCGAATTGTGAATCCGAGCGATTCCGAATATCCGGCTCAACCACCGGAGTGTGTGAAGAATCCGCAGACTGCTTTGTACTCATGGTGTTCTTCTCCCGTTGTGACCTGTCGCCAGGAGGTGCCTGGTTTTCAAGATTTGTATAAATACTGTCTTGCAGTATAACAATCCTGAAAAGATGATTTCATAACCCAACCTTGAAGGAAAGGAAATTCTTATGGGGGCAGGAATAGACATTCAGTGGGAACGGAAAAACGGGGTTTTGGTTGCCACGCTCGCGGGGCGTATCGATGGTGGCAATGCCGAGGAATTTCAGCGTCTCATGGAATCCGGCATTGAGCCGGGCGACCACGCTCTCATCTTGGACTTTGAGCATCTGTCCTTCATCAGTAGCGCAGGTCTTCGGGTCAGTCTGATTCTTGCCAGGGAATTCAGCAAACCGGGTAAGCAGTTCGGCATTTGTACGCTTTCTGGCCCTGTCCACGAGGTTATCACCATCAGCGGCTTTGATAAGATGATTGCCGTATATGAATCACGGGCCGCCGCACTCGACGCACTCACAGGGACGTCCAGCCCCAAGAGTCAGGACGAAGGCTGAAAGCAGCCAGAGGAACCGGCACGAGAGTTTCCCAGCTTTTTGTTGGAGCAAGCGGGCACTCAAAAATACGACTTCCTCTTGAAGTTTGGTGGGGTCGGCGCTAGCGGGGAGTAGCTACCCGGCAGTGGCTCGAACCCCTGACAGAGAGGCGGCGCATGGAAAATCATAAGCAGTATACAGGCTATCAATCCTACCAGTATTTAGACGCGCCGAGTGACTACAAGCGATTCCGGTTGGCCAAAGAAGTCGGGCGGGTGGCGTCTTCTCAGATTGTGCTCACGCCGGCTGAGGAAGCACGGGCGCAGAGCCTCTTAACCGAGAATATTGCGATCTCCATGCACGACCATCCGGTTGTGGTCCCGGAGGAGATCAACGAAATCTTCGAACAAAAGCGCTTAGGTCGGGACTTCACCGGCTTTCAGGGACTGGCGACCTCTGGGCTGGACGGCATCTTTGACAATCTAATGAACGGCCTGTGTACGATTACCTCGCAGGCTGGCTGGAAGTGGAATGATGTCACCCACGACTTGGGCATGCGTTTGTGCGACCTGGCCCACCAGGATTTTATTCTTGTCTGCGACGGCGTTCGAGATATTATCGCGGCGCATGAGACCCGGCGGCTGGCTCTGGTGCCGACCCTTGAGTCCGCAACGCCGATAGAGAACGAACTGGACCGGCTCGATGTCCTGTATGGATTTGGCGTGCGCAGCATGGGCGTCGCCTACAGTGAAGCCAATGCCTTGGGCAGCGGTTTGCGAGAGGGGCGAGACGCCGGACTGACCGACTTTGGGCGCCAGGCAGTCCGGCGTATGAACAAACTTGGCATCCTGATTGATGCGGCCCATTGCGGCGATCAGACGACGTTGGACATTATTGAGGAAAGCGAACTCCCCATCGTGATCTCCCACGCTGGGGCGCGGGCATTATGGGACACTCCACGACTCAAGCCGGACCACGTGCTGGAGGCCATGGCGGCCAAGGGAGGCATACTGGGAATCGAAGCGGCTCCGCATACGACCCTGACCGAGCGGCATCCGCACCACAGTATAGAATCGTGCATGGAGCACTTTGAGTATGCAGTCCGGCTGATCGGTATGGAGCATGTTGGGTTTGGGCCGGACACTATGTTCGGCGATCATGTCGGCCTGCACCGCGCCTACGCGGCCCAGCTCTCCGTTGACAAGATACTCGGCAATAAAACGTTTGATCCGGTCGAGTACGTTGATGGCCTAGAAAATCCTGCCGACTTTCCCAATATCGTGCGTTGGCTGGTCAAACAGGGCTATGCGGATCCAGACATTGCCAAGGTTATAGGCGGTAACGTGCTCCGCGTTCTGAAACGGGTCTGGGTCCGCTAAATGGAAATGGCTAGGCATCCGTAAGCGCTTTGCGGAGATGCGCACCATTTGTCTTCCACCACTCGTACAGAATCGAAACATCTGTGCCAATACAGAAGTGACGAACCCCGAGATCAAGGTAGTATTGGGCTTGGTCGAGACTGTTGAGCTCCACCCGTGGCGGCACTCCCATCTTGAGCGCGGTTTCAAACACTTTGCGCTCAACCGCTTTGATTTCTGGTGAGCGCGCTTCCCCTGCCCGCCCGACGTTCATGGCATAGTCTGACGGACCCCACTGGACCATATCCACCCCCGGTACCGACAACACTTCCTCTAACCGGTCAACTGCTCCCTGCTTCTCAATCATAATCACGACGACGATATCGCGCAGCGCCTGTACATACTCCTGTGTGCCGCCATATCCCATATAGCTAAAGCGGCGCATCGCAACACCATACGTCCCACGATCCTCGGGCGTATCGGGCCGCGCAATCCGCACACACTGCTGCACCTCTTCGACCGACCGACAATCGGCAAATAAGACGCTTTGGAAGCCTGATCCAATGGCGCGTTGAGCCACAAAACTCCGGGGCTCTTGATCCACCTTGATCATACTGGACAGGCCGCTGAGTTCAGCCGCCCGACACAGATTGTCGAGGGCGTACAGGTCAAACGGCCCGTACTCGGCCACAAATTCAACATAGTCAAACATCTCCGTGTGTCCGATCGCCTCGACGATAGACGGCCAGGTTGTATGAATATGTGTTCCCAGAGTTGGCTTGCCAGCTGTCAACAGCTCTCGCAGTTTGTTTGGTCGCAGTGTTCACTCCTTTCATGAGGGCGCTGGGATGGGATTCGCATTCTCTTTTTGGCAGAGGTAATCCCTGCTGAGTACCCCGTACAGTTCGCAATCCTCAAAAACCCCCCATTTTTTCACGTGCTCTCTCAAGCACCCTTCATAGCTCATCCCAAGCTTCTGCATGACCCGCCCAGAGGCTGGATTGCGTTTGAAATAGGAGGCGTGCAGCCGGTTGAGTCCAAGTCCATCGAACCCATATCTGACCACAGCCTGCGCTGCCTCAGTGCAATAACCACGATTCCAGAAGGGTTTTCCGATCCAATAGCCGAGTTCCGCGCTGGCATGCGGCTGGGTGAGCTGGAGCCCAATAGCGCCAATGAGCGCCTGATCAGCGCGTAGGGTGATGGCAAAGTTGATCTGTTCACCTTTTTCGTAGCGCTCCTGATGGGTGGCAATCCACTGTTCGGCCATGCCCTCTTCGTAGGGATGAGGGATATTCAACGTGGTTGAAGCGACCGCTCTCTCCCCGGCAAGCCGTTGGACATCTGAGGCGTCAGCCAGAGTGAAAGGCCGGAGGGTCAGACGAGTCGTTTCGAGGGTTGGACGTGCTTTCATTTCAACCTGAAGCGCTTTTTGGAAGAACCACTAACAGCAATCCGCCTTCCGCCAAGTTCAGTGCCCATACTGCGCGACAAATTCCTCCAGCACCTGGTTAAATTCAAGCGGCCGTTCGATCTCGTAGCAGTGGCCGACCTCTTTGAGCACGCGCAGTTCGGCTCCGGGAATATGCTCGGCCAGAAAACGATTAGCCTCGACTGGTGTCGCCTGGTCTTCCTCACCCACCAAAACCAGGGTGGGCTGGGTAATCTCCTGTAAGCGGTCGGAGATATCCCACTGCCACACACCGTTGGGGTCTTCCAAACAGGCCAGGGCCACCCGGCGCGGAAAGCCGCCCTCGTTCAGAAAGTTGTGCTTAATCATCTGGCAGACCTCGGGCCGCTCGGCTCGCGTCTTAGCCGAAAAGCAGCGGGTCACCAGATTGTCCGCAGCTGCCTCGTAATCGTTCTGAAAGCTGGCAATCAGCTCGGCGGTATCCAGGGTCTGGTGCAGGTTGGTCGCGCTGCTGATGATGACATTCCCGGCGACGAGATGCGGATAATCAAGACTCATCTGCATGGCCCGCATTCCGCCCATCGAGTTGCCAACCAGAATGGCGCGATCGATGCCCAGAGCGGCCAGGACGGCGGCATCGTCGGCCGCCATGTCCTGAATGGAATAGCCCGTGAGCGGCTTGGAGGAGAGCCCGTGTCCGCGCGCTTCAATGACAACGCAGTGGTATTTATGGGCCAGGATCGGAGCCTGATACGCCCAGAGCCAGGCGTTGGCCGAAAAGCCGTGTAAAAAGACCAGGGGAAACCCTTTCCCATAGTGATTGTAGTGAATCCGCACTCCCTTTTCTCTTTCGATGTACGGCATAGACTTCCTCCTTTCTGAGTGAAAACGGACCGCTCACTGGATCCATTCGACCAAAGGCTCATAACTCTGTATCGTCCAGCGGTGGCAATGTTTCGTCCACATCTGGAAACGTGTCGTCCACCGGCTCCAGGGTGGCGAGCAATGCAAGCAATCCGTCCTTGCTGGCGGACTCAACAGTTGATTGGTCTCCGTCTTTTTTGCGGTTCATAAGCTTTCCCCTCTATCTCGGCCCCAATCCCTGGGCGAGCAGAGTCACGGCCAGTTGATTCAGGCTGACCCCCTCGCTCGCCGCTCGCTTGGCGAGCCGCATATGTAAGGTCTTGGGAATACGCTGCACAAGTTGTCCGCTATAGGTTTTTGGCGCGGGCAGTTCTCCCTTGTCTTCACGTTCGGCCATTGCCCACGCGGTGAAGGCGTCGCGGACTTCTGCTATGGCTGTGTCAATAGTCTCGCCATCCGCGATACAGCCGGGCAAGCCGGGCAGAGTAACCAGATAGCCGCCGCCGTCCTCTTCGGAGATGGGAGCGATATTGATCGCATAGTCCTCAAATCTCATTGTGCTGCCTCAATCAGTTCTACCAAACGCCTGATATAGACGAGTTTGATGGGTTTGTGCATGGGAATCGTCAAATGTTGTCCTACTGCGTTGGTGAGGGCCGCGTGACTCGTTCCTCGTGGACGCGCCAAAGACCGCAACCTCGTCAACAACCCATCAATACCGACTAGAGCCCCGGATACCGCTGTCACAAGCACGCCTTGCTGCTAACGGAAAGAGCCCGAGAAATCAATAAACGAGACCGGCCGGCCGCGTTCTCTTGTCTGACCGCAGAGAGGTGATAGGCTGCACTCCGTATTGAAATACGGACTGGCCAGAAAAAGGAGGTATGACTATGGCCCGGATCGGAGTGGTTGCTGCCAATATGTCAGGACTGACGTTTCCCGAGTTGCAGAACTTGGCCAAGAGCGCCGAGGCGGCTGGGTTTGAATCGATTTTTTCACCGGAATTCATGAACGACTCGTTGATGAACTGCCAGATCATGGCTCAGGCTACCTCGCGGATTAAGGTCGGCACCTGGATTGCGAACATCTATCTGCGCCACCCGGCGCTGTGCGCGCAAACAGCCATCGCGATTGACGATACCTCGCATGGCCGGCTGATTCTGGGCCTCGGGGTGAGTCACCGGCCCATTGTTGAGGGCCTCTACCAGGAAAAAATGGAAAAGCCGCGAACCTTTATGCGCCAGTATATTGGGGCGATCCGCGACATGGCCGCGGGCAAAGAGCTGCCCGGCATGGCCATGCAACCTCGCGCCGCAACCCACCACGTTCCCATCTACATCGCAGCTCTGGCCCTGGGCACCGCCACGCTCAGCGGCGAGTTGGCCGACGGCGTGATGCTGTATCTCTGCCCCAAGAATCGGCTACCCACGGCCGTAGCCGCGGTCGAGAAGGGGGCGGCCAAGGCTGGCCGGCCGCTGGCGGACATTGATATTACCACGGGGATTCCGTCCTGTATTCATGACGATATGGACGTGGCCATGCAAGCCGCAAGGGCCAACCTGGGGTTTTACGGTGGCCTGCCCTTCTATAACAAGCTGTTTCACGACAGCGGATTTGAAGCGGAGGCAGCCCAACTCGCAGATGGTCAGGGGCTGGGGGCAACAGAAAACATGGCGGACGAACTGTCAGTCATCGGACCGCCCGCCCGCTGCCGGGAGCAACTCGCCGCTTTCCGCGAAGCCGGCGTTCAGTTGCCGATCCTCACTCCGGTGCCGGTCGGAGACCAGACCTATGCCCAGGCCGTCCAGAAGGCGATCGAAACGTTTGCCCAATGACCTGAATCCCAGGGGCGCGAGCTGTCGCGCCCCTATTGCCTTGGCGGAAGCTCCCACCGTTCGCCGACCGCAAAGATTTTAATGGGATCGAGCGTCCCGCCGGCCTGCTCAACGACCCGTTGAAGTGCTCGCGGCGGTTCGTCTATGGGCTCGTCGGTCAGGCGAAATGTCCCCCAGTGGCACGGCAGCATCCAGCGCGCTTTAAGGTCCAGAAAGGCTTGATAGGCTTCAGCAGGATTCAGGTGGGAATAGTGCATGATCCAGCGGGGCTCATAGGCTCCAATAGGAATCATGGCCACGTCGATCGGACCGAATTTCTTCCCGATCTCGGTAAAGCCGTGGAAATATCCCGTATCGCCGGCGAAGAAATAGGTCCGTTCGGCGTTGGCAATGACCCAACCACACCATAAGGTGGAATCCCGCGCCTGCTCAATGCGTCGCGACCAGTGTTGCACCGGAACGCAGGTGACCCGCCAGCGACCGTGCTGCACGCTTTGCCACCAGTCAAGTTCGACCGCTTTTCTTCCCTTTTTTTCGATCCACTCGCCAAGCCCCATTGGGACAAACCAGGTCATGGTCTGAGGCAAATGCTCAACCGTGTAGGCATCCAGGTGGTCGTAGTGATTGTGGGAGACCACGGCAAAAGCGTCGGCAGGAATAGACGTAATGGGTACACCGGGCGGATGGAGGCGGGCCGGAATCAGCGCTCGCTTGCCAAAGTGGGGGTCTGTCAGGAAGACATCTCCGGTGTCCTGGACAGCAAAAGTCGAATGGCCTACCCAGGTGATGGCCGCCGAGGTTTCAGGAGTGGCAAACGAGCGGCCATCGTTGTCCACCCGACGAACGAGCGGTGGGTCGCGCCACTCGCCAGTATAGGCGCTCCGTGAGACCACCCAGCGAAACAGATCGGTCCAGTGTTTGTTTGACGGGCGCCAGGGATTGAACCATGCTCCAGGCTGGCCGTGGGCCGCGTACAGCAAGGTCGGGTCAGGGTTCAACTCGGGCGTGCGGTCCGGGGGAACCGAACAGGAGACAGACAAGCAAACCAGAAAGACGCCGGAGAGGATGCGGGTATACATAAGAGATTCTGCTCTATCCCGCCCTCTCCAAGAAGAAAAGTCCCCGCCCTCCTCCTGTGCCCGTTCTCCTCGGAATCCGTCGCCAGCAGCCTCGTTTTATGTCTGATACAGAGACGCCACAAACTCTCCGTACCCGTTGTAGGGCAGGGTTGCTTTGACTTCTCTCGTCCCCAGGATACGCTCACTCGCCTGGGACCAGCGGGGATGCGGGACGGCAGGATTCACGTTGGCAACAAAATCGTACTCCCAGGGGATGAGGGTATTCCAGAAGGTCCTTGGCTGTTCTTCGACAAACTCCAGACGCACCATCGACTTGATACTTTTATAGCCATACTTCCACGGCACCACGAGCCGAATCGGCGCACCGTGCTGTTTGGTCAGCTCGTGGCCGTAGATGCCGGTCACGAACAGGGACAGCTCATTGGTGGCCTCGGCCATGCTGAGTCCTTCGTGATACGGCCACGGATAGGTGTCGTTGCGCAGGCCGGGCGCCGCTTGCGGATTGTGAAAAGTGACCATGCGTAGGTATTTGGCCGAGGCCAGGGGCTGGACAAGATCGATCAGCGCCTTAATGGGAAAACCGGTCCAGGGCACACTCATGGACCAGGCTTCCACGCAGCGGTGCCGGTACAGGCGTTCTTCCAACGGCATCTTTCGCACCAAGTCGTCGATATCGAAGGTCTGGGGCTTATGCACCAGGCCGGTCACCTCCACCTGCCAGGGGCGGGTCTGCCACTGTTCGACCAGGCGCACGACCAACTCTTTGCGCGAACTGAACTCGTAGAAATTATTGTAATTGGCCGCATCCACTTCGGACGTCAACGGTCGATCCAGGGTAAACCGCTCGTTGCGCCGCGCCGGGTAGAGGTCGGCGGTGGCGCTGGGTTCAGGGAGGCCGCGAATCTCAGGGGCTTCTTTTGCGCCTGAGCTCTCACACCCGGCAAACACACCCAGCGTACTGATACCGGCAATCCCGAGCGCTTGCAGAAAGCTGCGCCGGTTGAGGTAGACCTCTTCCGGGGTTGCCATGCGCTCAGGAATTTCCCAGCCACGAGGGCTCTGAATCAACATAGTGTATCCTTTCTGCTGCGTGCCCGACCTGAGGCCCTTCATCTCACTCTCCTCATCGTAGGTGACTGGCGGCGAGAGTCAATCTGACATAGGCCGTATTGTGAATTCCGGGTCGATCCGCCACAATCCAACAGGCCGTAGCGCATTGCGGCCACTCTGAGGAGGAGACATGGCTGACAAGACAAATGGCACACCGAAACTCCTGTCCGGGATAACCGTGCTCGACTTTACCCAATATCTCGCCGGCCCGTCCGCCACCCGGATTCTGGCCGACCTCGGGGCCGATGTGATCAAGATTGAACGCGCCCCCGGCGGCGATCTGGGACGACAGATCCATCTTGTTGAGCATGGCCAAAGCGCGCTCTATCTCGCCGCCTGCGCCGGCAAGAAAAGCGTCTGCGTTGAGATCAAGCATCCGAAGGGAAAGGAAATCGTCTATCAACTGGTACGAAAGGCTGACGTGGTGGTGGAAAATTATAGCCCCGGAGTCATGGCCCGGCACGGACTGGACTATGACACGCTCAAAGAGCTGAACGCCAAACTGATCATGTGCTCGGTGTCAGGCTATGGGCAGGACGGGCCATACGCCAGCCATACCAGCTTTGATATTATCGCTCAGGCCCAGAGCGGCGTGATGGCCATGACCGGCGAGCCGGATGGGCCGCCGACCTATGTGGGCGACTATTTTGGTGATCCGAACGCGGGTATTCATGGCGCGCTCGCCATCTGTGCCGCGCTTTTTCACCGCGCCGGCAGCGGACAGGGCCAGTATATTGACGTGTCGCAGCTCGAATCCCTGGTCTATCTGGACTACGTCAATTTTCCGCTTTTTCTGATGAGTCAGGGCGCGATCGTGCCGCAGCGTTTTGGCGGAGACTTTTTCAATGTGTGTCCCTATGGGGTGTACAAGGCAAAAAAAGGCTATCTCGTTTTTGCCGTCGCCGGTCATCAATGGCCGGCCCTCACCAAGGCGATGGGCAAGCCGGAACTGGCCACGGACGAACGCTACGCCACCATGGAAGACCGGGTGGAGCGCAGCGCGGAGGTTCGGAAATATATCGAAGACTGGCTTCAGACCTTTGAAGATGACGAAACGCCTCTGAAAATTCTGGCCGAAGCCCGCGTACCGGCCGCCCCGATCCTGGATATTCCCGGCGCTGTGGCCCACCCCCAGTTGAAGGCGCGCGGACTGTTCCAAGACGTGCCCCATCCGCTGCTCGGTCCAACCCCGATTGCCAAATCGCCCTTTCATTTTTCCAACGCGAACGTCGAGATTCCCTTTCGCGCGGCATTCCTGGGCGAGCATAATGAGGAGGTGTTGCAGGAGCGTCTGGCCTATTCGGAAGAGCAAGTCGCCGCGCTATATGCAGACGGCGCCTTGGTACAAGAGGCCCAGGTGAAGGAGCTCCGAGCGGCAGGCAAGCTCTAGTTTGCGACGTCCTACCTTTGCAACGGTGGTGGCGATGGGTGTACGGGTCCGATCAACCATGGCGTCGGTGTCTTCGCCGGCTTCAGTCAATATGGCGAGCTTCTTTCCTTCATCACCTCTCACCCTCGTGCGCCCGCAGAGTACCGCCGCGGCCCTTGTCCGCGTATCGAGCGGGACCATCCCCCCCCTATGCTGCGCTGGTCAGCTTTTCTGTTCTTGCGGTTCCCCAGTATCGGTCGGGAACAGCGGAACCGCTTTTTTTTCCAGGCCTAACCCCTTGGAATCGCTGGACTGTTGCGGTTCCCGGCCCGCTGCCGAAACCGCCGGGGTTGCGGAACCCTC
>JAJDTY010000016.1 GCA_022826945.1 Candidatus Binatia bacterium | reverse complement strand
CGGGGTGCCAAGAACGTGGTGGTGACCATGTGTGTCGGTGGCGGGATGGGCGTAGCCGGACTGTTTGAGGTGCTGTAGCGCGTCGGGTCTCCGAAAACTCGATCAAAAAAGAGGGGCAGGTCGCCTGCCCCTCCGAAACATACAGGGTCTACGCGGCGGCCTTGGCTGCATTCAGGGCTGCATTATAATCTGGCTCGTTGGCGATCTCCGATACGTACTCGACGTGCCTGAGCGTGCCGTCTTTTCCGACAACGAACACCGCGCGGGCGGTTATGCCGGCCAGCGGACCATCTGTGATCAACACGCCGTAGCCTTCGGCAAATGCGCGGTCACGAAAGTCTGACAAGGTTTTGACTTGTTCCACGCCAGCCGCGCCGCACCAGCGCTTCTGAGCGAACGGTAAGTCCATACTCAAAGTCCAGATTTCGATCCCCTCGCCGAGCTTGGCGGCTTCTTCGTTAAAACGCCGCGTCTCCGTATCGCACACTGGCGTGTCAACCGATGGGACCGCACTCAGAATAATCACCTTCCCCTGGGCCTCGCTTAGTGTGACCGGCTGCAAATCGTTATTGATAGCGGTGAAGTCCGGGGCGGCCTGACCGACTGATACTTCCGACCCGCCCAGGCTTAGAGGATTGCCTTGTAAAGTGACTGATGCCATTTCAACCTCCTTGTCTTGCTCTCACACACCGTTCCTGAATAGTGAAAAGAGCATTCTACTTGGACGCATTTGAATTGCAACGTCACTCGTGCATGGGGTATGACCGAGTCACAGGGGCTGGCTATTCGAGGAGTATGCAGGGATAAGGAGGAGCATCGTATGTGTGGTCGCTACAGCCTGACGACAGATGAGAAGCAGCTCCAGGCTCGGTTTGTGGCGCGAACCCTGCCTCGTGCGCAGACCGCACGCTACAATATCGCGCCGACCCAGCCGGTATGGGCATTCGTCCATGCGCAGGTACCACAGATCGTGGCATTACGTTGGGGGCTGATCCCGTCCTGGGCCAAGGACAAAGCCATTGGCAACCGGATGATTAACGCCCGCGCCGAAGGGATTGTGGAAAAGCCGAGTTTTCGCCGGGCGATTCGGAAGCGGCGCTGTCTGGTATTGGCGGATGGTTTTTATGAATGGAAAAAGACGGGGTCATCCAAGGTACCCTATTACATTCGGCTGAAATCCGGTGAGCCGTTTGGGTTTGCCGGTTTGTGGGAACGCTGGGCTGGACCGTCCAAAGAAACGATTCATTCGTGTACCATTATCACCACTACACCGAACGAACTCATGGCAGACATCCATCACCGCATGCCGGTGATTGTCTCTCGTGAGGCTGAAGAGCGCTGGCTCGACCCAACGATCGAAGACCCGCAAAAAATCCTGCCCCTCCTCCAACCATACCCGGCCGGCGAGATGGAAGCCTACGCGGTCTCCACTGTAGTGAATTCTCCACGCAACGATGTGGCTGCCTGTATTGAGCCAGCGTAGCCTACCCGAAGCATGAATTAGCCACCCGTTTCTTTAGCGTCTGGCTCAAGATCAACCTGGGTCGCTGTGAGGAAACGGACAACCATATTATAGAACGCGATATTCAGGCTGAGTTCGACGATCTGTTCCTCATCGAGAACGGCGCGGAGCGCGTTAAAGGTCGTATCCGCAATCTGCACCTGCTCGGTCATCTCGGTTGCGTAGCGAATAACGCTGCGTTCGTGTTCGTTAAAAGCTGGGCTGGTCTCCCAGTCCGCCAGTTTTTCTACTTGTTCAGGCCTTACCCCAACTCGTTGGGCCAAGGCTTTATGGTGGGTATATTCATACTCGCAGTCGGTTAGCCTGCCGACCGTCATAATAGCGAGCTCCCGCAACCGAGGGTCAAGCGTGGTCCGATTTCGCAGTCCATCGCTGAAGTACAGCATTCGACGTAGGAGCAACGGGCTGTGCGCCACGATCCGAAAGATATTGCCAATCGAGCCGCGTTGCTTGAGAAGAGCATCAAAAATATCGCGCTCAAGCTCAGGCAGGTCATCTCGGTCCAGATAGGCTAAACGGGCCATGCTGATTTCCTTTCCAGTGTTATTACTCCGATTTCTTCCCGGACTTTTCTCCGAATTTGGGCGCACGCTTGTCCAGGAAGGCGCGCATACCCTCGCGGGCGTCGTCGGATAAAAAGGCAGCTTTCTGGGCTCGGTACTCATAGGCCAGGGCTTGTTCGAGCGACACGGTAGCACCGAGGTAGACGCCTTCTTTGATTCGCGCCAGGGTCTCGGCTGGACCCGTGGCCAGCGTCCGCGCAAAATTGAGCGCGTCTTCCCAAAAACTCTCAAGTGGATAGACCTGATTCAGTAGGCCCAACCGCAAGGCTTCTTCGGCTTTGACCCGGTCGCCGGTCATCATGAGTTCCATGGCTTTGGCCGTTCCAACCAGGCGGGACAAAAAGAAGAAGCCGCCCCAGTCGGGGACTAGACCAATTTTCACAAAGCTCTCAGAGAAGAGCGCTTTGTCCGAGCCAAGTCGAAAGTCGCAGCTTAATGCCAGATTGGCGCCCGCGCCGGCCGCCGCGCCGTTCACCGCCGCAATAACGGGCTGAGGCATGCGCCGCAGCAACTGGACAACTTGGCTGCCAAGGGCCATACGCTGCTCAAGGACTTCGGTCGTGTTGTCGTCCTGGAGCTTGGCCATGCTGGCGATGTCACCGCCGGCGCAGAAGGCTCTGCCCGCTCCCGTAATGATAATGCAGCGGACGCTCCGGTCCGTTGCAAACTGTTCGAGTTGCGCAAGGAGCTGACCGCGCATGGTGTCAGAGAACGCGTTCATGACCTCAGGCCGATTCAGCGTCAGTATGCCAATATGATCGCTCACTGTGGTGAGCACTTGGTTTTCGCTCATGTTGTCCTCCGGGACTGTTCGTGGATGATGTCACCCGATCAGCGTCATAAGCCGGGCAATCTGAGAGGCATCCAGGGTTTCCAGCCGTTCAACAAGCTGAATACATTGTTGCGTGTCTTCTTCGGTCAGGTGGACGCCGAGGCAGTCGCGAATTTTGACCATGTGGTCGTCCCGTGTCAGGGGCGGCCGGCCCCAAAAGCCTTGCGGGCCGTCACACCGAGCCGTCAGGGGCCGGCCGTCCTGGAGTTCGACTGCAACGTCTACCCACATTTTTTCCAACACGCCGGGAACCGTCTCGTCTTGGGTCAGGTGAGTCCGAGACAAAAGGGCCGCCAGAGCGGGCTGCGCGCAATAGTCGTCCGAGAAGGTCCGAATGGACACCTCGCGGTCAAGCAGGGCGGCGGCAACCGTATACTGAAAGCTGAATTTTCCATCCAGGCCACTGTGGGGAGCGGGTCGATCAACATAGGGCATGACTGGGGTGGTAATATGGATGGCTCGAATGGAGTCGGGACTGGTGATTTGCCGGCGGAGTTCCAGTGCGGCCAAGATCCCGAAATGCGTGCCGTACTGACATGGGAACATCTTCATTACAAAGCCTGGATCGACCATACGATAGGACTGCCCCAGGCGCAGCAATTCATCATACTGAAACTGCTCGCCAAAGAAGTGGTCGACATAGCCGTTCGGCGCTTCAAAAACCGTCGGGTTGCCGGTAAAGCCGTGGGATGCCAGTAAGGCCGCATCCAGACCGGAGAAGGCTGCCCAGCCGCAGTGCGTCGCCTTGGCCATAGTGCCGACATTGGCCATCAACCCACCGGCGCGAGATGCGCTAATCCCGAGGGCGTGTTGCAACTGCGCTTGATCGAGTCCCAGCAGGTGGGCGGCGGCCACAGCTGCACCCATGAGACCGACACTGCTCGGTGGATGGACGGTAAACTCGCCGGGCGCGTATTGGTGGGAGGCCAGCCGAATATGTCCCTGAATCTCACAGCCTTTGACAAAAGCCGTGATGATTTCCCGACCCGGAGCCTGTCGCTCTTCGGCCAAGGCGAGAATGGCCGGCAGCGTTGGTGAGGTGGCGTGAGTGGGGGGACTCCACATCGGCTCATAGTCCAGGACGTGCATGGCGATACCGTTGGCATACGCCGCCAGAACAGGCGAGGTTCGGAAATCGCGGCCAATAACGGTGGCCATTTCTTTTCCGCCCTGACTTTTGACATGCGTAGCGGCAATGGTTGGTCCCGGCTCTTTGGCTCCAGCCACTGCAACGGCAATGCCGTCGAGGATGACCCGCTTGGCCACTGAAATCACTTCGTCTGGAAGCGACGCAAAAGTCATCTGGGTCAGGGTATGACAGATCTCAGCTGTGGCTTGGCGGGTAGGCATACTTCTAGGCTCGTGCTTCCGTTGGCTTTCTCTGGATTTGCCTATGAGTGGAAAATCCGAAGCTGGAAGGGGATAAGGTGACGTATTGTGATGAAGTGGCGATCTGCCGTCAGTAGCAGGGCACCCGTATAGCGAGCTGTCAGTGCGAGGAGAAGATCATTTTGGAGTCTGGCTAAGCCTATTACCTCATGGTCCGGGGAAATTTTTGGCAAGAGTCTCCCCGTCTCAACCCAACAGCGTCTCCAGGACGGTGGTTCTAAGGGGACCAACTGGCCGACAAGCCGTTCTATGCTGCGTCGGCCATGATCGGGGACGCCTCGGAGTAACTCGCTGGCGACCACTGGGGATAACCGGACAGGGGCGTTTCCAATCTCGTACAGGACCGTGTCCCAGGTCAAAAGGCTGGACAGTAGCGAGATATGGATGTTGGTATCAAAGAAGGCGATCATTGATATCAGAGGCTGAAATGACTCCAACAGTCTCACGTAAGACCTTATGGGAATGGATCCGCTCTTCTTCTTCAGCCAACAGTGTATTAATTAGCTCTGATTGAGTTTTTGCTTTACGGGCTCGCATGAGTTTCCGAAGCCGGGTCTCAGGAACCCGGACGGTCAGGGCCTTTCGCGTATCCATAGGCGCTCCTCTTGCTGTATGACGAAACAGAATATTTGTCATACATAACACGACGCCACTCGGGACAACAACCCTCTGTACTTTTTCAGAAAACGTTCCGGCGCTTCTGAGGTGATGACTTCCTTTCTTGGTCCTGACCCTTCAAAAACCTGTGCTGTAAGGCTTGCGCTTCAGCCAGGCCAATCAGCTCTTCTCGTTCGGTAAAAGAGACCATGTCTTCCGCCATTGCTGCCGTATGGCCGTGGGCATGGATTTCGGCGGCGGCACGCTGCATGGCCCGAATAGCGGCGCGTTGCAGGTCTGAGGGAACAATCATGATCCGGTACCCGAGGGCGGCGAGCTGCTCGGCCGGCACCAGCGGAGTTTTGCCACCCCAGAACATGTTGATTACGAGTGGCGCCTTGACTTCCAGGGCTATGCACCGAATCTCCTCAACCGATTGCGGCGCTTCCACAAAAATCATGTCCGCCCCTGCCTCGGCATAGGCGTTCCCCCGTTCAATCGCCGCGTCCAGCCCAAGAACGGCCCGGGCATCCGTCCGGGCGATAACGACCAGCCCGCTATCGCCACACGCCTCCGCTGCGGCCTGAATTTTCTGGACCATCTCTTCGACGCCAACTACATGTTTGCCCTCATAATGGCCGCAGCGCTTGGGTTCTACCTGATCCTCAATATGCAGGGCCGCAGCGCCGGAGCGCACATACGCCTGAATCGTCCGAATGACGTTCAGTGCATTCCCATAGCCCGTGTCGGCATCCACAATAAGCGGCAGGGCGGTGACCGCGCGAATCTCTTCCAGCCGCTTTTGCATTTCCGTGAGGGTGACCAGGCCAAGATCGGGATAACCCATACTGCGCGCAATGGCGCCGCCGCTCACATACAACACCGCTACGCCGGCGGCTTCGGCAATCTTGGCCGATAGCCCGTCGTACACACCCGGAGCCGTTATCAGTCCCTCCTGGGCGAGCAACGCTCTGAGCTCGGTTGGACCTTGGGTCGTTTGCAACACCGCACTATCCTCCTCGTGCCCAACGTGCGGCGTGCGTACCGGCCAGTCGGCCAAAGACCGCGCCACGCATCAGCCCGGAGCCGCCTGGATAGTTGCGATAGAAAAAACCGCCGGTCATTTCACCGGTTGCGAACAGGCCGGGGATGGGCCGGTCCAAGTGATCGACGACCGCCGCATCGGTGTCAATCCGCAGACCGCCAAAGGTAAAGGTGATCCCAAGCGAGACCGGATAGGCGCAAAAGGGCGGCTGGTCGAGCCGAGTCGCCCAGTTGGTTTTTTCCGGTCGCAGACCTCGTGTTCGTTTTCCGTCTTTTCGGTCAGGATCGAAGGGACCGTCTTGGACCGCGGCGTTATAGGCCTCAAGCGTGGCCTGGAAAGCATCCCGGTGAAAATCCAAGGCTGCGTAGCGCTCCTCGATCTGATCTGCCAGATCGGCCAGACTGTCGGCGATAATGGGCGTACCGGTATTATAGCGCGTCTCCAACAGCGACACCGTCTGCTGGTCAAAGACCTGAAAGATGGTTGCGCTGCGCTGCTGTAAAATATCACGCCCCATTCTGGCATAGGTGTACAAATTGAAATCCTCGCCCTCGTCAACAAAGCGCTCGCCGTCCAGATTAATCATGACCGAGAACGGATAGGACAGCCGGTTGGTCTTGTCGGTGAGCCGCAGGTCGCCATAGGCCGGAGCGTCGGCATCGATCGGCGTGGCATGACAGCCCGCCCATTCACCATAACTCTGGGCTCCGACCGACAGGGCCGCGCGTGTCATCTCGCCGGTATTAAAACGGCTGCCTCTGACCTTGACCACGCTCCAACTTGGACCGAGATAGGCCGTGCGCATTTCCGGGTTCGCCTGAAATCCGCCGCTGGCCAGAACCAGGGCTTTACACTCGACGGTCCGCAGGCCGCTGGGGTCGCGTATGGTAAGACCGGTTACGCGGCCGTCCGCGGCCGTGAGAATACGCTGGGCCTGGGTTTCGTACCAGACGGGAATGTCTGCCCCAGCCGCGAGACGAAACAGGGAGCTGGACAGCAGGACGCCTTCACCTTTGGCACGGAGCGCACCTCCGCGGGCGAGTTTGATCTTTTGGGATCCGGCAACCCTGACCGGACCAACCGCGCGGTTAAACTCCCAGGCCACGCCCAGGTCGGCCATCCAGCGCACCGTATCGTACGAGCGCGTGATCAGGGTGTGGGTCAGCGCCGGGTCGGCCCGTCCGCCGGTGACGCGATTGATGTCGTGCTGAAAGTCCTCGGGTGTATAGGGATCGACCGTGACATCGCTTGGATCATCGTTGTCCCTGATCAGCGCCATCAAATCGTCGATACCGTTATAGGTGCAGCGGAACAGACCACCGGTAAAACGGGTATTGCCGCCGCGTAATTTTTGCGTGGCCTTTTCGAGAACAAGGACCCGGGTGCCCTCAGCCCGAGCGGCCAGCGCGGCAGTAAAGGCGGCATTACCCGCCCCGACAACGATGACGTCAAACGTTTCTGGTGTGCGCTGCGCCGAGTCTGCCAATGACCTCTCCTCCCTGTGGCCGTCACTATAGCGATTCTGGCCGGAGCGTGAATCCCCTTACTTTTTCGCGCTTGTCTCTTGACCCCAGGATTCTTCCTGGCATAGACAGGAAGAAAACAACACCGGCTGTGCGAGACATAGCCAAAGAGGAGGGATGATATGAACCCACGTGGGATGTCCCATGTTGCGCTGTGCACCAATGATTTTGAGCGCTCCATGCATTTCTATCGGGATTTGCTTGGATTCAAGGTAGCCCAGCAGGGATCCACTGTTGAAGAGGGAGAATATCAGCAGGGGATTTACAAGAAGAAAAACCAACATGTGAAGTTCGCCATTCTGCGCCACGGCAAAAAGAAAGCCACTCCGTACGGTCTCAACGAAGACGCCCCGGTGATTGCCCTGCTGGCGCCGACGCAGGGTAAAGCGACTGGAAAGCCGATCCTGGTGGACCAGATTGGTATTTCCCACTTTGGGATATGGGTCAAAGGCTTGAACAGAGTCCACAAAGACCTGGAGAGTAAAGGGGTGGAATTTGTTGCCCCGCCGCACGTCTTGGCCAAGACCAAAGAAGGGACAATTCGCAGCGCCTTCGTCAAAGACCCGGATGGGATCATTATTCAGTTGGACGAAATGATCCCGGCCCGGGCGTAGACTCTCGTTTCCCTCTCCCCCTGGGAGAGGGCCAGGGGGAGGATATGCTCTCCCCTAATGCCCGACCTCTGTTGGCTGTGGCTGAGCCTGTTTGGTTCGGATGGTTCTGGCCCGAATGGCCATCTCTTCAGCCTCGTCCTCGCGACTGAGCTTTTGCAGCAAATCAACATATTTTTCGAGGATGACGGCCACTGCCGGATGGTCCGTGCCAAGCTTCTCCTCGCGGATCTCAAGTGCTTGCTGAAAGAGCGGCTCGGCCTCTGCATACTTACCCTGGGCGATGGCCAACTCGGCCAGTCCGCTGAGGCTGGTTGAGACGGCGGGGTGCGTCGGCCCAAGCGCCTGCTGTCTGATTGTCAGAGACCGCTGAAAATACGACTCCGCCTCCGCATAGCGTTCCTGGCTCATATAGACGGCGGCCAGATTGTTGAGACAATTGGTGATGCGGTAATGCGTAGGGCCCACCAGGGCTTCGGCGATTTTCAGCGCGCGCTGGAGAAAGGTCTCGGCTTCAGCGTAGCGGCCGAGTTCCCGGTACAACGAAGCCAGGTTATTCAGACTCTGTGCCACCCACGGATGGTGGGGCCCATAGTGCGCTTCTCGGATAGACAAGGCCCGCTCATAATAGCCGGTTGCTTCAGCTCGTTTGCCTTGATTATGGGATAAGCTTCCCAGGTTGTTCAGGACAACGGCAACGCGGGAGTCCTGTGAGCCAAACTTTTCCGCCTCTTGGAGGGCCGTCCGGAGTTGTTGCTCGGCTTCGACGTAATGACCCTTTTGATATAGCCGTGCGCCCGCCTCGTTTGCCGTCTCCCAGGTGGTGTCACTCATGGTGTCCCCTTTTGTCTAGCGGTCTGAACATGACCATGTGTAGCAGCCCGTGTGAGAAACTGCGAGGCATCGATAGGGATCTATGCTGATAAAACCATTCTGATGACCGACAGCAACACGTCGTTCCTGTGGACTGTTGACCGTTCAACCTCGACAAATCCGGCCTTTTTATAGAAGCCCTGTGCATTGAGGGTTGATTCCAAATAGACATCTCTTTGAGACCCGGCTCGTGCGGCTGTCAGGGCCTGTTCAAGGAGTAAAATGCCCATTCCTTGTTTGGCGTGTTCGGGAGCAACATAGATGGCGTGAATCTCTCCGGGGACAGCCTGCCCGAAACCGAGGATGGAGACGCCCTCTGTGGCGACAAACATTTCCCCCCTTCCAATGCCCGGAAGATAACCTTGTGGAGAACGGTTTTTCAGCCAGCCCGCAATCTGCTCAGACGAGTAATGTCCTTTGCACAGGGTTTTGACCGACTGGGTATGAATTTCATGAATCCGCCCGGCATCATCAGCCGTTGCTTGCCGGGTTCCTAATCCCTGCTGCACGAGACTCTCTTTGGACACCTGAGTTTTACGCCGCTTCCCGAATCACCGGCATGCCGTCAGATGGAGCGAAAGTAATACTTCGCCGGACAACACGCACGGTATGTCCCGGCACTGGCCGGAGTGAGACACGAGACAACATCTGGGCGAGGACGATTTTCATCTCATAGGTGGCAAAGGCCGCACCCAGACAGTGGCGGACTCCTCCGCCAAAGGGGAAAAAAGTGTAGGGATCAACACGTTTTCCAACAAACCGGTCGGGGCTAAACGTCTCGGGCTCAGGCCATAATTCCGGTCGCCGGTGGGTGAGGTAAATACACGGCGCAGCCACACAGTCCGCAGGTATTTCGTACGCTCCAATCTGGGTGGGCTGTTTGAGATAGCGAGCCACGACCGGGACAATAGGATTGAGTCGGGCCGTCTCTTTGATGGTCGCATCGAGATACTCAAGCTCGGACATATGCTCGGCTTGTATGGGACCCCCTCCGACTACGCGCTGGAGCTCGGCGCGAACTTTTTCCAGAACGTCCGGGTTTTGTAACAAGCGGTGCACGACCCAGGACAGCGAAGTGGCGGTGGTCTCATGTCCGGCCAGCAGCATGGTGATCATCTCATCGCGCAGTTCTTGATCGCTCATGGGCTGACCATCCTCGTCTCGGGCTTCGATGAGCATGGCCATGATGTCGGTGCGTCCGTTTTGTGCCGCGGCTTTACGCTGGGCAATCTGCTCGTACAGCACTGCATCGATTTTGTGGCCGAGTTGACCGATACGTTGCCACGAGGTGAGCGGTCCCAGGTTGACTTGCAGCCAACGGATTAAAAGGAGGGGGCTACTCCCCACGAGTCTGAGAAACTCAATCAGCAAGGACCGCAGTTTCTGGAGCAGTGCGCCTTCGTCCACGCCAAAGACGGTCCGCAGAATGATGTCAAGCGTGATGGCCTGCATACGTTCGTGAACGGGGAAGGGCTGTTCCACCGGCCAGTTGTCAATCGACCGATCGGCAGCCTCGCGCATGATCTCGCCATAGAGACGCATGCGTTCGCCATGAAACGGTGGCATGAGCAGTTTGCGCTCCCGTTTATGGCGTGCGCCATCAAGCAACAGGACTGAGTTCTCACCCAAAATCGGTTTGAGGACCACATTCCCCCGACCCGCCAGGGCGCGCTCGGGTGAGGCGGTAAAGATCTGTTTGATGGCAACCGGGTCGCTGAAAAATGCAATCGGCGGCGTATTGAGCCAACGCATGGTGAAACACTCACCATACTCCTGGGCATATTTCCGCATGATGGGGATGGGCCTACGAACCCAGCTCAGCGTCTGGAACAGCCGGGGGAGCCTCGGGCCGGGGGGAAGGGAGCTCATAGGAAAAATCTACGAGACTCTGAGGCGAAGGGCAAGGCGGGAACAAAGTGTTTCCTGTATGACAAGACTTTCCCGTGTTGTGCCTCTCTACGTTTCACGCTTATAATGCATCTGCAAAAGGAACTCTTTCTGGCGGGGTCCTCTTATCGGTTGGCTACCTTCTCGACGGAATGGAGGTTCAGACATGAGCCCGGCACAGGCACTCACCGCCGTCTTTTTAGTTTTCCTCGCAATGGGGCTGATCGGTTTGCTGATCGTTTTTACCGACAGAGGACTAAAGTGGAAGAAATAGCGTTCTTCTGGATACAGCCGCTCATGCGACTCCTGCCTCTTCCCTCACAGGACGGCCTCGCACAGCGTAACCCGACCCCTCAGGCTTAAATCACCCCGTCTTCTTTAAGCGTCCGAATCTCGGCCTCGGACAATCCCAGCAGCGCGCCGTACACCAGTTCATTATGCTCGCCCAGATTCGGACTCGGAGTGTCGTTGGGAGGCTGCTGGTCGTTGAAGCGCCAGGGCGCACCGAGCACGGTGACAGGACCGGCGGTGGGATGATCGATATCCTTGAGGATGCCGCGTTCGCGCAGGTGGGGGTCGTTGAGGACTTCTTCGACGGTCTGGACCGCCCCACAGGTGATATCCGCCTCGCCACACAGGCGCATGATTTCATGTTTTGGATGGCGTGTGGTCCAGGCACTGACAATCTCATCCACTTCGTCCGCGTGTTTGGAGCGAACCCTATTGGTCGCGAATTTTTCGTCCCGGGCAATATCCTCGCGTCCCATGAGGGTACACAACGCCTGCCAGCGCTGATTGTCCGAGGTCAGGAGTAAGACATAGCCGTCACTGGCGGGATAGCAGTTATACGGAGAGAAGGCGCGGTTCGGAGCCCGGTTACCCGCACGTTCATAGCTGCCGCCTTGGGCGCGGTAGGCTGAGATCTGGGCGGTCAGCGGTCCGATGGCCGACTCAAACAGCGAGGTTTCTACTTCGAGCCCCTCTCCGGTGCGGTCGCGCTGATGCAGGGCGGCCAGTATGCCGGCGGCAAAATGGATGCCTGCCATAATGTCCATAATCGGAGGTCCGGCCTTCATCGGTGGCCCGGCCGGATCGCCCGTTGTGCTCATGATGCCGGACAGGGCTTGGACAATGGAGTCAAACGCGGGGTAGGCGCTGTACGGGCCGGTCTTGCCATAGCCCGAGCTCGACGCGTAAATAATGCGCGGGTTGACACGCTTCAAGTCCTGATAGCCCAGCCCCAGCTTGTCCATGGTCCCGGCGGTAAAGTTCTCGACGACAATATCGGCGTGTGTCACAAACTGTTTGAACAGCTCTTTGCCGCGTTCGGATTTGAGATTGAGCGTGATGCCCTTTTTGTTCGAGTTGAGCATCACAAAGGGATAACTCTGCTTTTCGGTGTCCGGGATAGGAAAAATGCTGCGTGCGCGCTCACCGTAGGGACGCGGTTCGATCTTAATGACCTCGGCTCCGAGCAGGCCTAACACCTGGGCGGCATAGGGGCCGTTAAAGACGTGGGTGAGATCAAGAACGCGGACATCATCGAGTGCTCGCATAGACATTTCCCCTCATCAGCGGTCAGCTATCAGTCGATGCGGGGAAAGGCAAGCAAGCACAGGGGATTTTCTGAAAGGAGAAGAAAGGAGTACAAAGGAGAAGGAAAACACCCAGGAGGTGGACTATGCTCGATCTCATCATTAGCGGGGGAACCGTTGTGACACCCCACACCACGGCGGAATTGGATGTGGGCATTGCCGGGGAGCATATCGTTGCCGTGGGCCAGCCCGGAACCCTGAATGCCGCAGCCGGACGGGTGATCGACGCGACGGGAAAAATCGTCTTGCCGGGTGGGATTGAGCCGCATGCCCATATCGGTATTCCCGTCCCGCCGGACTGGACCGGCCAGCCGGACGTGATGACCCAGCCGCCCCAGGCGGCCAGTCGGGCGGCCGCGTTCGGTGGGGTGACGACCATTATCGATTTTGCCGGCGACCTGTCCCGCAAGGCGCTACGCGGAGAACGCCGCCGCCCGCTGCTTGAGGTGCTTGAACGGCGGCGGGCCGTCTTTCGCGACCACTGCTACACGGACTTTGCCTTTCACTACATGCTTGCCGGGGAATGCGGACACCAGGCCGCGGGCCAGATTGCCGAGGCATTACAAGAGGGCGTGGGCAGCTTCAAGATTTTTACCACCACGGAGGTGCGTATCCCGTACGGACATCTGTGGGAGATTTTTGCCGAAGTGGCCAAACACGGCGGCATGATGGCCGTCCACGCGGAAGAGGACGAGATCGTGAATTATATGCTTGAGAAGCTTAAGCGCGAGGGACGCGACCAAGCCTATAATATGCATCTCGTCCACAACAATCTGTCCGAAGACTTGGCTTTTCGTTCGATCATTCGTCTGGCCGAGCACACCGGCACGGGGGTGTATTTCGTCCATACTACGGCCAAGGAAGGCGTGCGCGCCATTGCCGAAGCGCGCCAGTCCGGACAGCCCGTATACGGTGAGGCCCTGCATCACTATCTGCACTTCACCTGTGAAGATTATAAGAAGCCGGACGGCATGGCGGTTCATACCTATCCGGCGCTGAAATTCGCCGACGACCGAGATGCTCTGGTAGACGGGTTGCTCGACGGACGCCTGTGTACCACGGCCACGGACGAGTATACGACCTATAAAGGCCCCAAACTGTTCAGCGATCGTATCGAATCCATCTGCGGCGGACATAACGGCATCGAGACGCGCATTCCGGTGGCGTTCACGAAATGTGTGGTCGAACGGGGGATGCCGCTCCAGCGCTTTGCCGCCATCATCGCCACCAACGCGGCCAAGATTCTGGGTCTGTATCCGCAAAAGGGTGCCATTCAGCCGGGCAGCGATGCGGACATTGTCCTGCTCGACCCTCAGTTGACCAAAACGCTGGCGGTAGAAGACCTGCACGCCGACTCTGACTACAGTATCTGGGAAGGGTTTACGTGTCAGGGCTATCCGGTGATGACGCTCTTGCGCGGCAAGGTGATTGTCGAAGACGGTAAGCTGCTCGGCCACTCGACGGACGGGCGCTGGCTGAAGCGCAGAGTAGGGGGGGACGTTTTGGCTCGGCCCGCACTGTGATGCTATTGTCCGTCTGACAGACAATGACTACGTGGGACCTGCAACAATATCTGCGCTTTCAAAAGGAACGTGCCCAGCCGTCGGTCCATGCCTGACTTTTTGCGGTACCCGCATGTTCTATTGTACAGGTGTATCTGAAATATTTGAGGCTTCTCGCGCGAGGTCAATTCGTGAGAGTTTGTCTGAGGGAGGAAATCCCTAACTGGAAAAATAGAGCAATATCAGGTATATACTCCAGAGTTCCTTGCGCGGTTTCACCGAAGCGAGGCTGGCTGCTCCGGGGATACGTGTTGGTAAAAATAAAAGAATTTTCTGCGGCATTGTATGTACCAGTATTGTTATCATTGGCCGTGCTTTCGCATCATCTCATTCGAACCTCCCGCTACGATCTTTCGACGTGGAAGGGAGGCGGGATGGGGATGTTTTCGACCCAGGACGATCACGACACACGCTTTGTATCGATTTGGCTGGAGACCGAAGCAGGTGAGTTTGTAGCCGCAAGGAGGAATATCGGGAAACCCCTAGACCGCTATGTGGCCGAACCCACCGCCTCCAATTTGCAGGCCCTCTGCCGGCATCTTGGCGAGGTCGTCTGGATTGACGCAAGACAGAGCAAAACCCCTATTCACACCACCGAAAGCGTTGAGCCGGTTCCAGTGGCTATGGTTCAACGTGTGGCATCCGCCGCAGGTGAGCCCCTCATTACTCGTCGTATTCGTGTGATTGGTTTTAAGCTCGTTGTGGACGTAGCCAGCGGAGAGCTGCATCACCAAACTCTTGGAACTCTCAATTGCGAAGCGAGCGTAGCGAGCGGTGATGGGCGCGGTTGATCGTCTTCGCAGCCACCCTGTGGTGGGGCAATTGGCCGGCGCGACACCGCGCGATTCTTTTACTGTCATCATCTCTCTCACCCTTGGTATTCTTGTCTTTCGCGGCTACCGTCACGACTATTTTGAAATTCCCTTTCAGTTGCTCTTTGTCGCATTCTTGCTTATTCCCAGGCTCCGCACCCAGGCCCTATTCTGGTTTTTGATTGTCTGTTTCAGTGGCGCAGCCTTGTGGCTCGACTGGCGGTCTGCCGACAACCACAAATATCTGCTGTTCTACTGGCTCGTGACCGTCTTTCTCGTCTGCGAACAGGGCGAACAGGAGCGACCTCTTATGGTCAAAAAGGTCGCCCGCTATCTACTGTGCTTCACCATGACGCTTGCCGTGGCGCAAAAATCTTTCTCGCCTGACTATTTGAGTGGCGATTTTTTTCAATTTGTCCTTATGACAGATGAACGCTTTAGCACCGTGGCTGCCCTATTCTGTGGCATTGCCCCCGAGGTTCTTGAAGCAAATCGGGTGCTGTACCGCCAAGCCTCGGACCCGGTGAACCTGAACGCCACTTTCCCACTCCTTTTCAAGAATGAAAAGTTGGTATTGCTTGCTGGCGTCATGACGTGGCTCAACTACCTGGTCGAGTCCGCCATTGCCGTGCTTGTTCTGCTTCCGCAGTCAGTCCGTTGGTCAATCATCATGCACCTCCTGTTAATCGGCTTTATCGCTGTCGTCTATGCTGTGGCTCCGGTCCTTGGCTTCGGCTGGCTGCTGATTACTTGGGGCTATTGTCTCGCGCCCAACGAACTTGTCGCACTCCGCCTTAGTTATATTGCCTTATTTTTGCTTCTGTGTGTGTATGAAGCCCCGTGGTTGAGCTTGTTGGTGTGAAACTCTCTCATTCAGTATTTTTATGGCTACGTGGGATCCGCAACAATATCGGCGCTTTCAAAAGGAGCGTGCCCAGCCGTTCTTCGATTTACTAAATCGTCTTCCCGATGGCGAGGTAAAAACGGCTGCCGATCTGGGGTGCGGACCGGGTACGCTCACGGCGACGCTCTCCACACGTTGGCCTCATGCAACCGTGTGGGGAGTGGATAATTCGCCTCAGATGTTGGCCAAGGCCAGGACGCTACCGGCTCAACCTCGGCTGCATTTTGTGGAAGCGGATATCGCCGAGTGGTCTCCGTCGCAGCGGCTGGACCGCATCATCTCGAATGCGGCTCTGCACTGGGTGCCCGAGCATCAGGTCGTTTTACAGCGCCTGGTCGGCCTGCTGACTCCACACGGCGTGCTAGCAGTGCAGATGCCGAATAATCATGCGGAGGCCGCCCACCGGATTCTGCGTGAGTCAACGCAGCAAGAGCCGTGGGGGTCGCTGCTGGCGGACGCTGAAGAACGCTTTACGATACAGACCCCTCACTGGTATGCCCAAATGCTTCACAGTCTCGGGTGTATGGTCCAGGTATGGGAGACGATTTATTACCACCTTTTGTCCGGTGAGAATGCGGTTCTGGAATGGATGAAAGGCACGGCCCTTCGACCGACGCTTGAGCGTTTGGGCCAACGCCTCGGTCAGGACGGGCAGACCGCATTTCTGGACATGTACGGCCAGAAGCTCGCCCAGGCGTATCCGGCCGGTCCGAACGGGACGCTGTTTCCCTTCCGCCGCCTGTTCTTTGTTGCGCAGTGTGATGAGCCCTGATAACACTCCGGGCCACCTTGCCGCTCACGGAGTCGGCTGAGCATAGCAAAGCCGACGAGAGGGCAGGTCACCAGTGGTGGTGTTGAGAGATTATTGTGTCAGACAGTACGCACAAACGCGCGATCTTCATTCTGGCCGGGGCGGTGTTTGCCACCATGTTGGGGAACGGCATGGTGATGCCCTTCATTCCCGTGTATGTCGCGCAATTCGGCCTGGGCGGCCTGGGGGCGGGCTTGCTGTTCAGCGTCCATGCCGCCACCCGGACCGTGTTGCTGCCGTTCATCGGACGTGCGTCCGACCGCTGGGGCAGACGTGGCTTTCTGCTGGTTGGGGTGTTGTTCTACGCCTTGGCCTCCCTGGCCTATCCCCTGGCCGACCGGGTTGCGGCCTTTGTCGGCATTATGGCGGTCCACGGTACGGGCATGGCCATCGTCCATCTGGTTTCCATGGCCTATGTCGGCGACCTGGCCCCGCGTGGTGAGGAGGGCCGGTATAGCGGGTATATGAATACCGCCCTGTTGGGCGGGATCGCTGGGGGGCCAGTCCTAGGTGGAGTCATCCGCGACCTGTCTTCCATGTCGGTCAATTTTCTGACGATGAGTGTCATGAGCGGGGTGTCTTTTCTGTTGCTGGCGGTCCTGTTGCCTCCTGTCGAATCCCTCCGAACCGGACCGAAAAAATTCCAGTCGGCCTCCACCAGGCCCTGGCAATTACTCTCCTGTCGTCCGGTCGTCGGGGTGGCGAGCTTTCGTCTCGCCTATGCGTGTACGAACGCGTTGGTCTGGATATTCCTGCCGGTTCTGGCCGCCCAACTGTGGACCTTATCCCCCACGCAGATCGGGTTGTTAATCTCTGTCAATGTGATGGTCAGCACTGTGCTGCAAGCCCCCTGCGGCCGGCTGGCCGACCGCAAGCGGAAGTCTGTGCTGATTGCCCTGGGTGGGGTCGGCAGCGCGCTGGCCCTGGCTGCCTTTCCGTTTGCAACCGTGTTCTGGCAGGTGCTGGCCCTCAATATCTGTATAGGTGCCTGCTATGGCTTGGCCTTCCCGGCCCATACCGCGGTCGGCATGGAGAACGCCGGCCCATACGGTATGGCCACCGTCATGAGCCTGCTCATGATGTCGCACGGCACCGGCATGATGGTCGGGCCGCTGCTGTTCGGCGCAATTGCGGATCAACTGAGTCTGGCTTGGGCGTTCTGGGCTGGGGGGCTGATCAACCTCGGCCTGGTAATAGCGTGCTGGTTGTTGCTGGTCGGAGCGCCGACTAAGCTGAAAGTCGAACCGCTCCGACCCGTGAACACCGATCCTGTTGAGGCGGACTAGGAGAACTTGATGACGCTCCGGGCCACTCCGCCGCCCGTTTTCAGCAGGTCGTAGGCTTCGTTGACCTGTTCGAGCGAGAAGGTCTTGGAGACCAACTCGTCGATCTTGATCTTTTTATCCATATACATGTCAAGCAGGCGGGGCATATCGACGCGGGGTCGGGTCGAACCGTAGAATGAACCCTGAATCCGCTTTTCCATTAAACAAAAGATGTTCGGATTGATCGAGATGCGCGAACCGTCGGGCGACACGCCGACCACCGTGCATACGCCCCCGCGGCCCGTCATCTTGAACGCCAGCTCGATCGTCTTGGGCGAGCTGATGACCTCGAAGGCATAGTCGGCTCCGCGTCCGCCGGTCAGTTCCATAACCGCCTTGAAGGCGTCGTCCTGGCCGGGGTTAATGGTATGGGTCGCACCAAAGGTCTTGGCAAACTCCAGTTTCGAGTCAAGTAGATCGACGGCAATAACCTGCCGTGCCCCTGCCAGGGCACAGCCCTGAATAACGTTGAGGCCCACCCCGCCACAACCAATAACAACCGTGGAGGATCCGGGCTGAACGTTGGCGGTGTTGATTGCCGCGCCAACGCCGGTCATGGTTCCACAGCCCACAAAACAGGCCCGGTCGAGTGGAATATCTTCCCGGATTTTGATGGCGCAGCTCTCATGGACAACGGCCTCTTCCGCGAACGAGGCCGTGTACGCGAAATGAAAGATCTCGTCATTGTTTTTACGCAGGCGCGTTGTCCCGTCCAGGAGCGTGCCGAGTGCTCTGGGCCGGGTTTCACACAGATGCGGTTTTCCCTGGGTACAATAGTGACAGGTGCCACAGACCGGGTTGAAGGACAGCACGACATGGTCACCCTCTTTGACCGAGGTCACGCCGGCGCCAACCTCAGCCACCACCCCGGCACCCTCATGACCCAGAACCATGGGCAGCGGCATCCGCATATCGCCGGTCATGACGTGTAAATCACTATGGCAGGCCCCGTTGGCCGCCACCTTGACCTTGACCTCTCCGGCTTTTGGCGGGTCGATATGTAAATCTTCAATCACGAGTGGTTTGTTCGGCTCATATAACACAGCAGCTCTCATGGACCTTCCCTCCTGTTGATACAAAATACCCCGTAGGAAGTTGGAATGATAAACGGCTCGAAGAGCGCTGTCCAGAAAGCCTCACTGAGTCCGATTCCCTGTTCCCGCAAGGGCAATCTAGGAGGCGTGCGGGCCTTCCATTCTCCTGAGAAAAAATGAATAACCTTGGTATGAAATTCCATCGAAGTTGGCGTGGAGGAGTGCTGTCTTGTGTTGTGTTGCTGTACGTCGCCATGCTGCTGCCATCTATCGCGCTCGCTCAGCCGCAGCATACGCTCGAAGATATTACCGTCACCGCCCGCAAGCAGGAGCAACGCGCCTTTGACGTGCCGCTGTCACTGTCCGTGCTCCAGGGCGAGGGGCTCGGCCGGCTGCGTTCGTCGGGTATGGACGTGCGTTTTCTGTCCAACCGTGTGCCCAGCCTGCAAGCCGAATCGTCCTTTGGGCGCTTCTTTCCCCGGTTCTACATACGTGGCTTGGGCAATACCGACTTTGATATGAATGCCTCCCAGCCGGTCTCGGTGATGTACGACGGGATTGTGTTGGAAAACTCCCAACTTAAGAGTACCCCGGTTTTCGATATCGAGCGTATCGAGGTGTTGCGCGGACCGCAGGGTACGCTCTTTGGGCGTAACACCACCGCCGGCGTCATCAAGGTCGAGTCAGCCCGTCCGACCTGGGACTGGGAGGGCTATGGCCGGCTGTCCTATGGACGATTCGACAGCGTGAATTTCGAGGGAGCGCTGTCCGGGCCGCTAATCCCGTCCGTCTTGGCGGCGCGGGCCTCGGTGCTGGTACAGCGTCGGAGCGACTGGATAGACAACACCCACACTGGTGAGGATAATGCCTTGGGCGGTTATCGCGATGTGGCCGGGCGGATTCAGTTTTTATTGACGCCGACCGAGAATCTGTCCGGACGGTTCAAGGTGCATATTCGCGACTTCGGCGGCACGCCCCGCCTCTTCCGGGCAAATGTGCTTAAGCCGGGCCATGCCGACTTGGTTTCGGGCTTCCGACGCGACAAAATCGCCCATGACGCTGACAGTGACGCCGGGGTGAGCGGCCACGGCTTCGCTTCCGAATTGCACTACACGCTTGGTCCTGTCCGGCTAATCTCGCTGACTGGTGGGGAGTGGCTCGACAGCTTCGCAAGTGGTGATATCGACGGTGGCTATGGTGCGGTCTTTAGTCCGCCCAGCGGGCCAGGCCTGATTCCGTTTCCGGCCGAGACTGAGGACGGGATATCAGCTCTGCGTCAATTAAGCCAGGAGTTTCGTCTGGAACACAAGGCCTGGCAGCGCCTGGACTGGCGGGTAGGTGTCTTCTATTTCCACGAGGAACTCGACATGTTCGGCCTCAACTATGACACCCTGGCTGGGAATGTCGTGAATGGCCGTATCCGCCATGAGCAACGCACCGAGGCGTGGGCCGTGTTTGCCGGGGCGACGCTGAGCCTCACCGACAATCTCGAAGTCGCTGCCGGTGTGCGCGTCTCTGAGGACGACAAGGAGTACCGTATCGAACGTCTGCAGTCGCCCATCGGGGCCGGCCCGCTTGGCCCGCTCCGCAAGGCTCCCCGCGACTTGGTGCCGAGCTGGGACCTGAGCCTGCGCTACCAGCTACGGCCCGGTATACAGCCCTATGTCCGCGTGGCCAGCAGCTTTCGTGCCCCTAGCATTCAGGGCCGGTTGCTGTTCAGCGACGAGGTGACTGTGGCCGACACTGAGGACATCATCTCGGTCGAGATCGGCCTGAAGCTGCGTCTGTGGCAGCAGCGGCTCCACCTTGATCTGGCGGCCTATCATTTCTGGATGCACGATCAACAACTGACCGCGGTCGGCGGCGATGCCAATGTCGCTCGCCTGGTGAATGCCGACCGCACCATCGGACGGGGGGTTGAGGCTGAACTGGCGCTGGTCCTGGCCCGTGGCCTGCGCTTTACCGCTGGCGCAAGTTACAATTATACGCGGCTTGACGACTCGGGTCTGTTCATCCCCCCGTGCGGTGCGGACTGCACCGTCCTGGACCCGCCCGGCCCGGTTCCCGGTACCGTGTCGATTGACGGCAACCGGCTGTACCAGGCACCGCGCTGGATTGTGAATTTCAGTCTGGACTATACCTACGTGCTTGCCGGTGGATCGACCCTGATAGCGTCCACCGATTGGGCCTACCGCAGCCGTATTAACTTTTTTCTGTACGATTCGCGAGAATTCCGTGACGACCACCGGCTTGAGGGCGGGGCACGCGTGGCTTGGGTGTCGCCTTCCGGTGTCCTGGAAGTCGCGGCCTTTGGCCGTAATATTCTGAACGACACCTCTCCCGCCGGCGGTATCGACTTTAACAACCTGACCGCCTACATCAACCAACCGTCCTACTGGGGTGTTGAAGGGGTCGTGCGTTTCTGACGAGAGGTATGACTCGGGCCGAAGCCTCGATACCGTGAGGAAGAAGATGCCGCCGTGCGATGCCACCCGACCCCTCGCGTCACTGCTTGTCGGACTATTGGTGACAGACCGCGCGCGCCGGCTTGGCGGGTGGGTCGTGGCGCTGTGGGCCGGGCTGCTGCCGTCTGTCGTACTCGCTCAGCCGCAGCACGCGCTCGAAGATATTACGGTCACCGCCCGCAAGCAGGAGCAACGCGCTTTTGACGTGCCGTTGTCGCTGTCCGTGCTTCAGGGCGAGGGGCTCGACCGGCTGCGCGCCTCGGGTATGGATGTGCGTTTTCTGACCAACCGGACGCCCAGCCTCCAGGTCATGTCGGGTTTCGGGCGCATCTATCCGTATTTCTTTATCCGTGGTCTGGGCAATACGGACTTCGACATGAATGCCTCCCAGCCGGTGTCGGTCATGCACGACGGCATTGTGCTGGAAAATCCATGGCTCAAGGGATACCCCATCTTCGATGTCGAACGGGTCGAGGTGCTACGCGGCCCGCAGGGTACGCTGTTCGGGCGGAATACGCCGGCCGGCATCGTGAAGGTCGAATCGGCCCGGCCGACCTGGGAGTGGGAGGGCTACGGTCGGTTGTCCTACGGACGATTCGACAGCGTGAATTTTGAGGGGGCACTGTCCGGTCCGCTCATCCCGTCTGTCCTGGCGGCGCGGGCCTCTTTGCTAGTCCAGCGCCGGAGCGACTGGATAGACAATACTTATACTGGCAAGAACAACGCCCTGGGTGGCTACGATGATATTGCCGGGCGCGTCCAGTTTGTGTGGACACCGGTGGAGAATTTTTCCGGGCGATTCAAGATTCATGTCCGGGACTTTGACAGCAATGCACGGGTCTTCCGGGCGAATATATTCAGGCCGGGCCGCACCGGTCTACGTTCGGGTTTGCGGCGCGACAAAACTGCCCAGGACGCTGGCAATCCGCAGTACCTGGCGAGCCACGGGTTTGCCACCGAGCTGCACTATACGCTGGGTGAGTTCCGTCTGATTTCGCTGACCGGTGGGGACTGGCTGGACGGCAGATCGCGCGGTGACGTGGACGGTGGCTATGGCGCGGTCTGGAGTCTGCCCAGCGGGCCGGGTCTGATTCCGTTTCCAACCGAGACGGCCGACGGCCTTTCGGCTCTGCGCCAATTAAGCCAGGAGTTTCGTCTAGAACACACGGCCTGGCAGCGCCTGGACTGGCGGGTGGGTTTCTTTTACTTCCACGAGGAACTCGACATCGAAGGCTTCAGCTATGACACCCTAGCCGGGAGCGTATTGAACGGCCGTATCCGCCAGAATCAACGTACCGAAGCCTGGGCCGTGTTTGCCGCCGCCACCTTCACCCTGACCGAGAATATCGAAATCGCCGCGGGTGTACGCGTCTCCGAGGATGATAAGGAGTACGCGAGCGAGCGTCTTGAGTCGCCCATTGGTGCCGGTCCGCTCGGTCCAATCCGTAGGGCTCCTCGTGATCTGGTGCCGAGCTGGGACCTAAGCCTACGTTATCGGGTGAGGCCGGGCGTCCAGCCCTATGTGCGGGTAGCTAGCAGCTTCCGCGCTCCCAGCATTCAGGGTCGGTTACTGTTTGGTGACGAGGTGACCGTGGCCGATACCGAGGACATTATCTCGGTCGAGGTTGGTTTGAAGCTGCGTGTGTGGCAACAGCGTGTCCATCTGGATCTGGCGGCCTATCACTTCTGGATGCACGATCAGCAACTCACTGCGGGGAGTGGTGTGGACAACGCCAACCGCCTGCTGAACGCCGACCGTACCATTGGACGGGGCATTGAGGCGGAGGGGGCTGTGGCTCTGGGTCATGGTCTGCGCCTGACGGCGGGTCTGAGTTATAACTACACCCGGCTCGACGATACGGGTCTGTTCGTCCAGCCGTGCGGTTCGGACTGTACAGTTCTTGACCCGCCCGGCCCGGTTCCGGGTACGGTCTCCATTGACGGCAACCGGTTGCCTCAAGCCCCCCGCTGGATCGCCAACCTGAACCTGAGCTATACGCGCGTATTACCCGGCGGCGCGGCCTTGATCCTGGCGACCGACTGGGCATATCGCAGCCGCATCAACTTTTTTCTGTACGAGTCGCGTGAGTTCCGCGACAATCATCTGTTTGAGGGCGGCTTGCGCCTGTCCTGGCTGTCGGCCTCAGGTCGTCTGGAAGTGGCCGCCTTTGGCCGCAACATCCT
>JAJDTY010000049.1 GCA_022826945.1 Candidatus Binatia bacterium | reverse complement strand
CAGCCCTGGGTGCGGGCGCAAGACGCGGGGGCGCAAACCTGTCCGGCGGGCTCCTATGTCAAAGGGGTGGGCATCGCCTACGAGGACGGCTTCCGGCGGTCCTACCCCCTCCAATATCGGTTGTACTGTTGTGCCCTTGTGGCAACAGAATAGTCAGCACTTTGTCATTACCCAAGTCGAATGAACCCGCCCCGGCGGTCCCGCCGGGGCGGGTGCTCCCTGCTCATTTCTTTTTTTCACATTTTTTGTCACTTCTACCCATGTGGGCAGCGACATGTGTGAGCAGATTTTAGTGGGATTGGTGTGCTCTCGGGCTGGATGTGTGACGCCCGAGGCGGTAGAGATTGCGATTGGGGATCTCACGACGCAGATGGCGACGTATGGCACGGAGCGGGTGGACACACAAGACGTGTGTGGAGATACGGCCAACGGGTTTGGACTGCTGTTCAACTGGAACCGGCTGGGTGACGGGGAGCATACGGTTGTGGCGCGGGTGACGACCTTGGGGGCCGAATTCCTGCGGGGCGTGGCGGGGGAATGTATGGTGGACGGCTTCCCGCCCCCAGGGGAGACCGTGACCCTGGAATGGCAACAGAATAAACAGAACTTTGTGATTACGGCCGTGGAGTAGGGGCGCCCCTCCTAACACCGTTCAAACGCGGAGAGCAAGAGGTCTAGCCCCCCATGCCCAGGGTGGCGTGATTTTTTCTGCTCGTAAAACGTGCCAGGCTGCCCAAGTGGGGTGGGATTTTACCCAGTCGGGCAGAAAATCTTGTATTTTATTGGTTGATTCTGCCCATTTGGGTAGCGAATAACGGGGATGACTTCGTCTATATAGACAGAAATCTCACTCTACCCCCTGTGTTTCCCTAGTGCCTCATGAGCAGCCAAGACACCTTCGATCGGATCCTCGCGTCATTATACGACGCCATGCTTGACGATACCCTGTGGCCCGCTACTTCCGCCCTGATTGATGAGGCCTGCGGCCTACAGGGCAGTGCGCTGGGGGTCGGCAGAGGTCCGAAGGACGATGTTCAGGTCATCTCCGCTGGGCTCCACTACCGGGGGGTGCGCCGCGAAGATCTGGAGCGCGAGTATTTCGAAGTCTACCACCCCGTGGACGAAGCTATCCCGCGTCTCCGGCAACTACCCGACAGCCGCGTGGTGCACGTCACCGACCTGTACACCGCTGAAGAGTTGCGGACCTCGCCCACCTACAATGAGCTTTTACTCCGCTCCAGGAGCCAGGACGGTCTGAGGGTGCGTCTGGCCGAGCCGGACGGCTCCCACATCAGTTGGCTTACCGCCGACCCGGTCGCTCCCGGCGGGTGGGAGTCTCCGCAGCTCACGCTGATCAAGGGGTTATTACCCCATATCCGGCAATTCGTCCGGGTCCGGACGGTGCTGGTCGGGGCGGAGGCCCTGAGCGAGTCGTTGACCGGGCTGCTCGACAACTCCCGGGTTGGCATCCTCCACCTGGACTCGCGGGGGCGGATCATGGAGGCCAACGACCGGGCGCGTACCCTCCTACGACGCGGCGACGGCTTGGTGGACAAAGGCGGTGTCCTGGAGGCCCGCGTGCGGGCGGACACCGACCGGCTTGGGAAACTCTTGGCGCGGGCACTCCCGGCGTCCGGGAAGCCAGCCCTCAGCGGGTCGATGCTGATCCAGCGCGCGTCCGGGCTGCCCCGGCTGGCGGTGCACATCAGCCCGGCCGGCGTCCGTCACCGGGACTATGGGTGGCCGCAAGTCGCTGCCCTCGTGCTAATCGTTGAGCCGGGCGGCTGGGCGCGGATTGATCCGACCTTGGTGGCTCAGGTGTTGGGGTTGACGGCGGCACAGAGCCAAGTCGCCGCCGCCTTGGCCGAAGGCTACAGCGTGCGCGACATTGCCAGGATGACGGGCCGTCAGGAGAACTCCGTGCGGTTTCTGCTCAAGCAGAGCTATAAAAAGCATGACCTCTCGGGGCAAGTGGAGTTGGTGCGGTTAGTGTTGTCGCTGGCCGAGTTTGCCGGCGCTTGGCGGTGACCCGGGCCGGGGCGTCCCCTGTTCGGTTTTTCCTCTTTATTGCCCGTCTTCTTTTGCCTTTTTCTGCCTATCGCTGCCCATCTAGGCAGCGATTTATACCGCGTCTCTCGTCTACGCTCGTGGTCAAGGAGCAGCGTGGAGGAGGAGCGTATGCAAGGGAGACGAGCGGGATGGTTCGGGTATCCACGGATTCCATGGCGGGCGTTGCTCGCCGTGTGGGTTCTGGCCGTCGGGCGAAGGCGCACCGGAGACGGTATCGGCTGGTGGGAAAGCTGGGTCGCGGTTCTCTGCCTGGTCGCGGTGGTCGTCCCCTTGTCGGGTGGGCAATAGACTATAATGTCCTTTCATCTATGGCTCTTCTGTTGTACGACAACAACTCAGGAGGTTGACAGGCATCTTGTCAGAGGCTTTTTTCATGAGTCGAGTCCTTTGATAATGGCACAGGCGCGACACCTCGCGAATGCCCCTATTACAGAGGCGATTTTTGATTTCCAGGTCAAGGCTCGACCTGATCTGCGCGGTCAGGAGTTGGAGGACATATTTCCGCTTGTCCAAGACCGATTTCCCAATAAGAGCCAAGCAGTCCAGACAAGGATCGTGGCATCCACAGAAGCACCAACAAAAGTCGAAGATATGGGTGTCACTGGATGTATCTGTAAAGATGCTGACCAGCTGTCGATTGCACAGTTTCGTATAGATGGCTTCACTTTCAGCCGACTGCAACCTTACACGTCATGGGGCGAGCTATTCCCTATGGCTCTGGAGCTTTGGACCCACTATGTCGCTGTGGCAAAACCCGAATTTATAACCCGTCTTGCCGTCCGTTATATTAACCGTATTGTGCTGCCCGATGAAACACTTGAGCTTCTAGACTATTTAGTATCCGCCCCCATCATACCTGAAGGACTTCCTCAGTACATGAACAAGTTTATGACAAGGGCTATAATACATGATGAAAGCATTTCGAATGCAGCTCACATTGCTCAAATCTACGACCCCAGCGGCAGCCACGGTCACGCTATAATCCTGGACATTGATGCATTCTGCGTTAAAAAAAGAATTGAAACTCAGGATACTGAAATACCGAATATTTTCGAACAACTCCGAGAGTATAAGAATAATATCTTTTTCCGCAGCTTAACAGAGAAAGCTTTGGAGCCTTATCAATGAGTGTCGCTACAATCGGAAGGCTGGAATTCCCTCCCGCGGAGCCCCGCGGTTTAGCATTCAGTCAAGAGGCGTTGACGCTTCGCGCTGTTTTGGAAGAAGACGTCAACCTTTTCGGTACAATCACCCAATTAGGTCAACGCCTTCGCGAGGCAAAAATCGAGCTGTCGAAGGTTTGCGCTGAGGCTTCTGAAGACGACTGGGACGGGGAACGAAGCGCTGCCATTGAACCATCGACGGCTCGGTTCGCGCAATCGCTTCTTTCCATACTCGTTAGGCATTTCGATGTAACTCCAGAGATAGATGCCGACCGCGACGGTGAGGTCTTGTTTTCCTGGGACGCAGAACCGCGCCAAGTGGTGACTCTCAGTGTCGGGAGAGACGGGACGCTAAGCTATGCAGCCTTAATCGGCGATGCAAAGCATCATGGCCAGTTAGCTGTACGAGATTGCTTGCCGACAGAAATTATCCAGCTTATTAGTCGGGTCGAAGCGCATTTACATGACTGACGTTCCCGACTCAGAAAAACTCGCTCGCTTCGTATTCGAGAGCAAAAAGTTCACGAGGAATCCGCCTCGAATCAAGCATAAGGCATTTCATCCTGACCCAATAGATATGGGGACCTCGGTCTCACGAATTGATGGCTTAGATGAGACTACTATCTGGGAGCTTGGCGATCAGGCAGGAGAGAGACGCCAGAAAAGAGCGCTAGCTCGAGGAGAATTTCTTGCGTCGTCTGTGAAACGACTTGATCTCAATGTCATTGTTGATGAGCCTCCACCGCGGCATGCCTTAATTATAGGATGGTCTACTGACAAATCTGAACAAATGTCAAAGGCTCAGGAACTCGCCGCCCAAGCTACTCCTGTTGTCCGGCCTTAAAGTCTGTTCGCTATTTTTTGAACTGCCATCTTAACTTATTGTTCTGACACCTATAGCTACCTGCCTTGGACCAGCTTTTACTGTAGGCTGAACCAAATATAAGCCACTACCAAAACACCACGTTGTCATTATTGCCTTCAAATGAAAAAGCCCTTGCAGACACAAGGGCTTGGGCAGAGCCACCCATCGGACTTGAACCGACGACCTACTGATTACGAATCAGTTGCTCTACCAACTGAGCTAGGGTGGCGCAGATTGCGGGGATTCTACCAGTGAGGCGAACCACGGGGCAAGCCCGATACGCCTCAGTCGAGTTGCCGCACTAACTCGCGTGCGGCCTGAGTGGGGTCGGGGGCTGCGCTGATGGCCGAAATCATGGCAATGCCGTGGGCGCCGGTCTCCAGTATTTCGGGGACGCGCTCGGTCTTGATCCCGCCAATCGCAAAAACCGGCACCGCACTGTGGACAACTGCCGCGCGCAGGCGGTCGAGCCCTTGGGGCTCGCCATAGGCGGCCTTTGAGGGCGTGTAATAGACCGGACCGAAGACCATGAAATCGGCCCCCCGGGCCGCGGTGATTTCCTGCCGGGAATGGGTTGAGACGCCGATGAGTCTCCCCGCTCCCAGCAGACGGCGGGCGTCTTTGACCGCAAAAGAGTGCTGTCCGAGATGGACGCCGTCGGCCTCAACCGCCAGGGCGACATCCAGACGGTCGTTGATCAGCAGGTGCGCCCGGTAGCGTGCGGTCAGCGCCCGAAGCTGCTCGGCTAACGCGTACAGCTCGCGGCCTTCGAGGTCTTTTTCACGGAGTTGAACGGCCCGCACCCCGCCGTCAAGGGCAGCGTGCACGACATCCGTGAGGGGCCGATTGGCGGTTTGTTTGCGGTCGGTGACGAAATACAGGCGGAAGTTGAGCATCGGTCGGACGGCCTGGGGAAGCCCACCCCGGCCTGCGGCCACCCCTCCCAGGGGGGAGGTAGTGATTGGCTAGGCGATCATTCCGTCGAGCGGGCTGGAGGCGGTGGCGTACAGCTTTTTGCCCATGCGCCCGGCCAGATAGGCTTTTCTTCCCGCTTCCACCCCTTGGCGCATGGCGTCGGCCATCAGAATCGGGTCTTTGGCCGCGGCAATGGCCGTGTTCATCAGCACCGCGTCACAGCCCATCTCCAGGGCAACCGCGGCGTCCGAGGCCGTGCCCACCCCGGCGTCAACAATCACCGGCACATTACTGTGTTCGAGGATGATGCGGATATTATACGGATTGCGGATACCGAGCCCGGAGCCGATAGGGGCGGCCAGCGGCATGACCGCGGCGCAGCCCATGTCTTCGAGCTTTTGGCAGGAGATCGGATCGTCGTGGATATAGGGCAAAACAATAAAGCCCTCGTCAACCAGAGTCTTGGCCGCCTCAAGCGTACCCGGAATATCGGGAAAGAGGGTCTTGTCATCGCCAATGACTTCCAGCTTGACCAGATTGCCGACCCCGGCCTCGCGGGCCAGACGGCAGGTTCGCACCGCGTCCGCGGCGTTATAGCACCCGGCGGTGTTGGGCAGGATGGTGTAGTGCTTGGGGTCAATATAGTCGAGCAGATTTTCCTGGTTGGGGTCGGTGATATTCACGCGGCGGACCGCCACCGTCACGATCTCGGCCCCCGAGGCCTCGATCGCCTGTTTGGTTTCCGCAAAATCCTTATACTTTCCCGTGCCGACAATCAGCCTGGAATGATATTCCTTGCCTGCGAGTACAAAAGGGTCTTTGGGGCCTGGCATGGCGTCCTCACTGTGTTGATCTCTGCGCGCTCTGACTAGCAGCCTCCGCCAACAAAATGGACGATTTCCACTTCGTCGTCCTGTTGCAGTCCGCAGTGGGCATACTCGTCGCGGGGAATAATATCCCGGTTGACCTCAACCGCAATCCGCTTGTTTCCAAGGCCGAGTTCCTCGACGAGGGCCGCGACCGTGATGCCCTCTCGGCACTCCCGCACATCGCCGTTGAGCCGCAATGTCATTGCGGCCCACCATATGCCCACGGATTTCCCTTTACAACCCAGGAGGCTTCTGGTATTCCCCTGTCTGCCTATCCACAGATGGACATCTTTCCAACCCGCTACCACCAAGGAGTACCCCATGGCTACCGTCACCCGCGCCCTGATTAGCGTGAGCGACAAACGTGGCGTCGTCGATCTGGCTCGCGGCCTGGCCGCTCTTGATATTGAAATTCTCTCAACCGGCGGCACGGCCAAAGCGCTGACCGACGCCGGCCTTGCGGTGACCCCGGTCGAAGATTTTACCGGTTTTCCCGAAATGCTCGATGGCCGGGTGAAGACCCTGCACCCCCGCATCCACGCCGGCATTCTGCACCGCCGGAGCGACCCCAACCATCTTGCGGCCATGACCCAACACGACCTCAAAGCCATCGATCTGGTTGTGGTCAACCTCTATCCGTTTGAACAGACCGTGGCCAAGCCGGACTGCGGCTTTGCCGACGCGATTGAAAACATCGATATCGGTGGGCCGTCTCTGTTGCGCGCTTCCGCCAAAAATCACGCCGATGTTGGTGTCGTGGTGGACCCGGACGATTATCCGGCCGTTCTGGCCGCGCTCACACAAGATGGCGCCCTCTCTACAGAGCACAAGCGCGCCCTGGCCAAGAAAGCCTTCCGGTTAACCGCCCGCTACGATGGGGCCATTGCCGATTACCTGGGCAGCCTCGATGGAGAAGAGCGCCAGCCTTTTGGCGAAACCCTGCACCTGCAATACGTCAAGGCCCAGGACCTCCGCTATGGAGAGAACCCGCACCAGTCCGCGGCTTTTTACCGCAGCCCGGTCGTCCGGGAAGCGTGTATTGCCAACGCCAGACAGCTCCAGGGCAAGGCGCTGTCGTATAATAATATCGTGGATGCCAATGCCGCGTTTGCCCTGCTCCAGGAGTTTGATGAAACGGCCGCGGTGGCCATCAAGCATACCAACCCGTGCGGCGTGGCCACCTCGACGGAGTCTCTGGCCGACGCCTTTCGGAAGACGCGCGCCTGCGATCCGATCTCCATTTTTGGCGGGATTGTGGGTTTGAATCGCGAGGTCGATGCGGCAACCGCCCAGGAAATCCTGAACCTGTACGAACAGGGCTTTCTTGAGATTGTGCTGGCCCCCGGCTATGCGGCCCCGGCCCTGGAGATGCTGGCCTCGTCCAAGCGCCTCCAGAATATCCGTTTGCTGGAAATCCCGGAGATCGCGGACGCTCAACCGGCCCGCTACGAGGCCAAGCCGATTGCCGGCGGCCTGCTGTATCAGGAACGCGATACCGGCCAGGTCAATGTGCGGGACTGCGAGGCGGTGACCAAGCGTCAGCCGACCGACGCGGAGTATCAAGCCCTGGCCTTTGCCTGGCGGGTGTGCAAACACGTCAAGTCCAACGCCATTGTCCTCACCTCGAGCGATCAGGTCGTTGGCGTGGGCGCCGGTCAGATGAGCCGGGTTGACTCGGCCAAGATCGCCGTCTCCCGGGCGCGCGACCTGGGGCTGGAGACCCGCGGCAGCGTGGTCGGCTCGGATGCGTTTTTTCCCTTTCGCGACGGGCTCGACGTGGTGGCCCAGGCCGGCGCAACCGCCGCGATTCAGCCCGGCGGCAGCCTGCGGGACAAGGACGTGATTGCCGCCGCGGACGAGCACGGCATGGCCATGGTCGTCACCGGCATGCGGCATTTTCGGCATTAGCGATGAAAGTCCTGGTGATTGGCAGTGGCGGCCGGGAGCATGCCCTGGCGTGGAAGATTCGCCAGAGTCCGCGCGTCTCGAAAATCTACTGCGCGCCGGGTAATGCCGGAATTGTCGAGCACGCCGAACCGGTTGCGCTGGCCGCGGACGATATTGATGGGCTGTGTGCGTTTGCCGAAAAGGAACGGATCGGGCTGACGGTTGTCGGCCCTGAGTTGCCCTTGAGTCTCGGGATCGTCGATCTGTTTGAGGCGCGGGGGCTGCGCGTGTTTGGCCCGAACCGGGCGGCGGCCCAGCTCGAAGGCAGTAAAGCCTTTACCAAAGCACTCATGCAGCAACAGGGCGTGCCCACCGCGGCCTTTGGTGTGTTTCGCAACCCGGACGAAGCCAGCCGTTATATCGAAGAAGTCGGGGCGCCGATTGTGGTCAAGGCCGACGGGCTGGCCGCGGGTAAAGGCGTCCTGTTGTGTGCCACCCAGACCGAAGCCCAGGCGGCAATCAGCACCATTATGCGCGAGCGTCAGTTTGGCGCGGCGGGCGACCAAGTCGTGATTGAAGAGTTTTTGCGCGGCGAAGAAGCCTCGTTTCTGGCGTTGACGGATGGCACTCATATTCTTCCCCTGGCCTCCTCTCAGGATCACAAGCAGGTCTTTGACGGCGACCGGGGGCCGAATACCGGCGGGATGGGAGCCTACTCGCCGGCGCCGGTCGTCACCCCGGCGTTAACCGACCGGATTGTGCAGGACATTCTCACTCCGGTCGTCCATGGGCTCAGACAACGCCATATCGTGTATAAAGGTGTCCTGTACGCCGGGCTGATGATCCACCAGGGTCAGGCGAAAGTCCTCGAATTCAACGTCCGCTTTGGCGACCCGGAATGTCAGCCGCTCATGCTGCGCCTCAAGTCAGACCTGGTCGAGGTCATGGAGGCCGTGATTGATGAACGCCTCGACCGGGTGACCCTCGACTGGGATGACCGCGCCGCGGTGTGTGTCGTGCTCACGGCCGGAGGCTATCCGGGCAGCTACGAGAAGGGCCAAGCGATTACCGGGCTGGAGCAGTTTGCGGACTGGCAGGACGGGGCGGTTTTCCATGCCGGCACGAAACGACGGGCAGACGCGTTGGTCACCAGTGGCGGTCGCGTTCTGGGCGTAACCGCGACCGGGACGGATATTCGTCAGGCCATTGCGGCGACCTATCAGGCAGTGCAACGCATTTCGTGGCCGGGCATGCACTACCGGCGGGATATTGGTCAGCGAGCACTGGCAGGCTAAAACCGAAGGTCCCCCCCTTCTTCAAGGGGGAAGCCCGAAGGGCAGGGGGCAAAAGAGTCATGGCACACATTCGTCCCTTTCGCGCGTTGCGTTATAATCCAGCGGCGGTTGGCGACTTGAAAAAAGTCGTCTCCCCGCCGTACGACGTGATCAGTCCGGAACAACAAACGCTCCTCCATCTCCAGAGTCCGTATAACGCCACCCATCTCGATTTCAACAAGGCGGACGACCCCTATACGGCCGCGGCCGAGACTTTTCAGGATTGGCTGTCCCGGCGGGTCGTGCAGCCCGACCCGGAGCCCGGCTTCTACTGCTACACCCAGGAGTACACACTCCAGGACGGCCAGCCCCGGCGCCGGACCGGTATTTTTACCGCGCTGCGGGTCGAAGATTTCGAGTCCGGGATCATTCGCCCGCACGAGCGCACCTTTGAGCGGGCCAAAAAAGATCGCCTCGCCCTGCTGCGCGCCTGCCGGGCACACCTGAGCTCGATCTTCTGTCTCTACGCCGGCGCGGGCTGGTCGCTCGAACACACCCTCCGGGAGGCGCTCGCCCAACCGGCCGCGGCGGAGATAACGGACGACGCGGGTGTCACTCATCGGCTGTGGCCCATCCGGGACCCGGCGGTCGTTGCGGACATTACGGCGCAACTCTCGGACAAATCGCTGATTATCGCCGACGGCCATCACCGCTATGAAACCGCGCTGCAATACAGCCGCGAGCGGACGGCAGAGACCGGCGCGGGCGAGGACAGGCCCTTTCATTACGTCCTGGCGTATCTGACCAGTGCCGAGGACAGCGGCCTGACCATCCTCCCGACCCATCGACTGATCCGGCAGACCCGTCTACCCAGCCCGACCAATCTGCAAACCGTTCTCAAACGCGACTTTCGACTGACCCGGTATGCTCCGGCCCAGCGTCAGGCATTTCTGAGCGCCCTTTCCGCGCCCGGCCCGGAGCGCCGTATCGGGTGCGTCATGGCCGGGGCCGAGCACGACTGGCTCTTATCCTTTGATAACCGGCTCACGCAGGACCTGCCCGCCTCGGCTGCCATGCGGGCGCTTGATGTCACCGTGTTACACGATGTGCTCTTCGGGCGTTTTCTGGGCTTACCGCCCGCCGTCCAAAAGCAGGCCGTCTCGTATACGAGCGACACCAACGAGGCGCTACAACGCGTGAGCACGGGGGACGCGCAAGCCGCCTTTCTCCTGCGCGCAACAACCTTTGAGCAGATCCAGCAGGTCTGCGAGGGTGGCGAGACCATGCCGCAGAAGTCAACCTATTTCTATCCCAAACTGTTGACCGGGCTGGTGTTCTACCATCTGGAACAGGGCTAGGCCGCCCGGGACGCGGCGCTCAGAATCGCCGGCCGCCACCGCCGCCAAACCGCCGGCGTTCCGGTGGACGCGCGGCGTTCACCTTCAGGACCCGACCGAGGACTTCCTGGCCGTTGAATTTTTCAATCACCGCGTCCGCCTCTTCCTTCGAGCCCATTTCAACAAAGGCGAATCCCTTTGATTGCCCGGAGAAGCGGTCGGTGACCACGCTGACCGAGCTGACCGTGCCGACCTCGGCAAAGACCTTTTCCAGGTCGGCGTTTTTCGCGGAATAGGGCAGGTTGCCGACAAAGAGTCGGGTGCCGGATGACGCACGGGGTTGTGAGGGCGGGCGGCTCGCAGCCGGGGAAGGTCTCCCGCGCCCGCTATCCCGAATAGGTGAGGGGCCACCCCGGCCGGGTTTGACCTCATTGACGGTGAGGGCCTGTCCATCGACTTCTTTGCCATTCAGGTCTGAGATGGCCGCCTGAGCGGACACTTCCGTCTCCATTTCGATAAAACCGAACCCTCGTGACAAGCCGGTGGCAGGGTCGGTAATGAGTTCGGCAGACTGAAGGCTCCCAAATGGGGTGAATAAGTCTTCAAGCTCCGGAAAGCAGAGCATGGGGGGGAGATTACCAACGTACAGTTTAACAGCCAAAAAAGCGTCTCCTCTCGTGCCGTTTCGCCTTGTCTTATCCGCCCCATCAATCCTGAGGTGGAGGTGGAAGGTAGCAAATTCTCATTTTGATTACAATAAAAAAGGAAGGAGGGAAGACCAGAGAATTTATTGTCCCTCTACCGCTGAGATGATAGCCTTTTTGTTCTAAGCAGATTCCAACTTGGCACTGCGCTTTGGTACAGCATGGATACACAAGCCTCAACCCGTAGCCCTGCCCTCTCGGCGGTTATTCTGAGCGGTGGCAAAAGCTCGCGCATGGGGAGGCCGAAGGCGCTGCTCCCATTTGACGGCAAGCCGCTCATCGCTCACCTGGTTCAGCGTCTGTCCCAACGCTTTTCCGATATTGTTGTGGTCGCCGCACCGGACCAGACTCTGCCGTCCCTGCCGGTCACGCTGGTTCATGATACCGTGGCCTATCAGGGGCCGGTCGGAGGCATATACTACGGCCTGCGAGCGATCCGTGGCACGGCGGCCTTTGTCACGTCGTGCGATGTGCCCTTTCTCCAGTTGCCGTTCATCGACTATCTCGTCTCGCAGCTCAATCACAACGACCGTGACTATGATGTGGTCGTCCCCGTGTGGCAGGATCGGCTTCAGCCGCTGCACGCCGTGTATCGTCGAAGCGTCGTTCCCCATTTACAGGAACAGCTCGCCGCCCAACGCCTTCGACCGGTCTATTTGTACGACACCGTGCCAACCCGAAAAGTGCCGCCAACGGAAATCAAACGCTTTGACCCCGAGGGGTTGAGTTTCCTCAATATGAATACCCAGGCGGACTATCAAGCCGCCCTGGCCCAGTGGCGGACGCGGTCTGTGCCCATCTCCTGTACGGTTGAGCTATTCGGTGTTGCCCGCCTGACCGCCCGTACCTCGCGCGTCCCGCTGACCCTCTCGGCTGAGGCAACCCTCGGGGACGCGCTAACGGTCTTGGGAGTGGAATGTCCCGCCCTCCTGGGTTCGGTGCTGTCTGCGGATGAGGCGGGGCACGCCAGCTTACAGAGCGGCTATACCTGCAACATCAATGGGCAAGATTTTGTTCGGGACGCGCGCACCCGTCTGCGGGCGGGTGACAGCCTGTTGATCTTGTCAAGCGATGCGGGTGGATAAACCATGTACGGGTTCCACGGCCGTCTGCTCCGGATAGACCTCACCACGCAGTCATACGCCTGGCAGGACATCGAAGCGTCTCGGCTCACCGCAGTGCTGGGCGGTGTGGGTCTGGGCGCGTCTCTGCTGTACGATCACGCACCTCCTGGCGTGGAACCGTTCTCGGCCGACAATCCGCTCATTTTTACCAGTGCTCCGCTGGTCGGAACAGGCCTGACCACCACCGCCAAGTACGCGGTTGTCACCAAGTCGCCCCTGACCGGTTTTATTGCGGACTCGCTCTCCTCCAGTTTCTTCGCCCTGGAGCTCAAGCGGGTCGGAGTCGATGCGCTGGTGATTACCGGCGCGGCCGAGCAACCCGCCTATCTCCTGATAACGGACGACGGAGTCGAGTTCCGCACGGCAACCCATCTGACGGGACTGAGCGCCCAGGAAACGGAAGAACGCATTCGGCTCGCGGAACGCACGGAAAAAGGGGCGGAGGTCCGGGTGGCCGCCATCGGGCGGGCGGGGGAAAATCTCGTACGGTTTGCAACCCTCAGCAATGAGGGCCGGCATGCCGGACGGGGTGGCGTTGGCGCGGTGTTTGGCGCCAAGAAGCTCAAGGCTGTTGCCCTGCGGGGTCATTGTCGGGTGGCCGTGGCCGATACGGAGGTGGTGGAAAAAATTGCCGCCACCTTACGCGAGCGGAGTGTTGGGCCGCAGACGGCAAAATACCGCGAAATTGGAACGGTGGCGAACCTGGCGGTCTTTGATCGGCTGGGTAGTCTGCCGACCTATAATTTTCAGAACGCCCCGTTTACCCAGGCGGAAGCGCTCAGCGGAGAAGCCTTTATCACCAATGGTTTCAGCCAGACGCACGGCTGCGCCGCATGCACGATTCGCTGTGAGCGCCTCTTTCGATCCCTGAGCGGTGAGGCCCAACGGCTTGAATACGAAACCCTCTTTGCGTTCGGCCCACTGTGCGGCATTGAGGAGCCGGACGCGGTGCTACGGGCCGCCCGGCTGTGCGACCGGTACGGCCTGGATACCATTAGTACCGGCGGCACCATCGCCTGGGCGGCGGAGTGTGCGGACAAGGGCCTCTGGCCCGAGCTGCGTGAGACAGGGCTGTCCTTCGGCAACGCGGAAGCGATTCTCGCCCTGATCCCGGATATTGCCCACAGACGAGGAGTGGGGGCGGTCCTGGCCGAGGGCTCGCGGCTGGCGGCTCTCCGCATCGGGGCTGAAGCGGAGAGCTTCGCCATGCATGTCAAAGGCATGGAGCTGCCGGGCTACGAGCCACGCAGCCTCAAGACCATGGCGCTCGGTTTGGCGGTCAGCCCGCGCGGAGCCTGCCATAACCGTTCAGGAGCGTATGAGGCGGATTTCTCGGGCCGGGTTGATCGTCTGCAAGCCGATGCCGGTCGCGGGGCGCTGGTTGTCGCGTCCGAAGACTTCTCCGCAGTTCTGGACTCACTGATTGTGTGTAAGTTTTTACGCAAGTGTTTTGATGATTTTTATTCCGAGACAGCCTACCTCATGAGCGCGGTGACGGGGTGGAATTATACCGACACAGACCTCAGGCAGGTCGGCGAACGTATCAATACACTCAAGAAACTGTTTAACATGCGTGAGGGCTGGCGGCCTGAGGACGACTGGCTGCCGCCCCGCCTCTTGACCGAGCCGTTGTCGAGCGGCGTTGCTCGGGGAGTGGGTCTGACCCCGGATGAGCTTCACCTGATGATTCAAAGCTACTATGCCGCCCGAGGCTGGGATGCACAGGGATTGATAACGGAGGAGAAGAGAAGGGAATTGGGGCTCTGAGGGCCATGTCAAAATCAGAAAAATTAAAGGAAGAAATCGGCTGGCTCAAAGATGAACTGGAGGACCTGTAATGGAATGGCTCGTCATTCTTGCTTTTGCAATTTTTCTGACCGGTCTCGGTATCGTGGTTTGCGAGGCGATTTCCCACGCCCACAAATCATCCCCGCAGAAGCCTGAGAAACCAGCGCAATAGTAGTGTCCCTGAGAAAGATGTTTATGCACGGAGCATGGGAGAGATATCTTCATTATGTACGAATCAAAAAATGTCTTAGGCGAAAAACTTGAGGTGTGCAGTTCGCGGCCGTTAACCGGTTTTTATCGAGACGGTTGCTGCAATACCGGCAGGGAAGATGTCGGCCTGCATACCGTGTGTACCCAAGTCACCGAAGAATTTCTGGCCTTCTCCAAGGCAAAGGGCAACGACCTGAGCACACCCCGCCCGGAGCTTGGCTTTGCCGGTCTCCAGCCCGGAGACTGCTGGTGTCTGTGTGCGCTACGCTGGAAGGAAGCCTACGAGGCCGGGGCCGCACCCGTCGTGATCCTGGCCTCCACCCACGAGGCCACCCTCGAACATATTCCCCTGGCGCTGCTGAAAGAATACGCCCGGGACCTCCATTAGAGAAGCGCTCCCAACGCCCGAACGGGAGGCAACGAGGGGGGCCGGTCAGGCTTCCGCGGCGCGGTTGACGCTGACCCGGACCGCGCAGTATTTGAACTCGGGAATTTTCCCGTAGGGGTCCAGCGCTTCGTTCGTCAGCAGGTTTGCGGCGGCTTCCTGATAGCAGAAGGGGATGAAAATCTCGTTGCGTTGCAAGCCGGCATCCGCCCGCGCGTAGGCAGTGATCTCACCCCGGCGGGAGGCAATAGTCAGAAGGTCTCCTTCTGTGCCGTCCAGCGCGGCCAGGTCTTCAGGATGGACGTTGATCACGGGCTGCGGTTCGATGGCGTTCAGGACACTCGCCCGGCGGGTCATCGCGCCGGTATGCCAGTGTTCGAGCTGACGGCCGGTAATCAGTACAAAAGGAAACTCGGCATCGGGCAGTTCGTCAGCGTGAATTAAACGCGCGGGGACGAAGCGGGCGATGCCGTCCGAGGTCGGAAAATCCCTTTGAAACACCACCGGCCGACCCGGATCATCTTCGGTCCAGCAGGGGTAGGTGACGGAGTCCTGGCTCTCGATCCGCGACCAACTGATCCCCCCAAGGGCGGAAATGGCCTGGCGCATCTCTTCGTAGACCGACGCGGTGTCGTGATACTGCCAGTCCAGTCCCAGACGGCGGGCCATCTCCTGAATGATGTCGAGGTCCTGGCGGGCCTGGCCCGGCGGGTCGAGTGCTCTCCGGGCAAGCTGGACGCGCCGGTCGGTGTTGGTGAACGTGCCGGTCTTCTCCGGGAGTGCGGACGCCGGCAGGATCACGTCGGCAAACGCCGCGGTCTCGGTCAGGAATAAGTCCTGCACGACCAGGTGGTCGAGCTTCGCCAAGGCCTGCCGCGCGTGATGCAGATTAGGGTCGGACATGGCCGGGTTTTCGCCCATGATGTACATGCCGTGTAGCCGGTCGTCGAGAATGGCGTCCATGATCTCGACCACGGTCAGACCAGCCTGCGGGTCCAGGGAGACGCCCCACAGGGCTTCGAAGCGCTGCCGTACTTCCTCGTTATCGACCCGCTGGTATTCGGGGAACATCATGGGAATCAGACCGGCGTCAGACGCCCCTTGGACATTGTTTTGGCCGCGTAACGGATGGAGTCCGGTCCCAGGACGACCGATCTGTCCGGTCATCAGCGCGAGCGCGATGAGACAGCGCGCGTTGTCCGTGCCGTGGATATGCTGCGAAACGCCCATTCCCCAGAAAATCATGGAACCGGACGCGGTGGCATAGAGACGGGCAACCTCTCGAATGGTCTCGGCGGCAATCCCGCATACGGGCTCCATCTCTTCGGGACTGAAGCCGGCCACGTTTTGCTTAATGAGGTCAAACCCGGCGGTGCGCTGCTCGATAAACTCCTGGTGCACCAAGCCCTCCTCGATGATGGTGTGCATCATGGCATTGAGCAGGGCCACGTCGGTGTCCGGTTTGAACTGGAGATAATACGACGCGTGGCGGGCGAGCTCGGTCCGACGGGGGTCCATGACCACCAGCGTCTTTCCCGCTTTGGCCGCGTTCTTCATAAAGGTCGCCGCAACCGGATGGTTCTCCGAGGCGTTGGAGCCGATGACGATAATACACTCCGCCTCCGCCACGTCCGCCACCTGATTGGAAACCGCGCCCGACCCGATGCCTTCCAGGAGGGCGGCGACCGACGAGGCGTGGCACAGCCGGGTGCAGTGATCGACGTTGTTCGTCCCGAATCCGGTCCGCACCAGCTTCTGGAAAAGATAGGCTTCTTCATTGCTGCCCTTGGCCGAGCCAAATCCGGCCAGCGCCTGGCCGCCTTTTTCGTCACGGATCTTTTTGAGGCCGGCCGCCGCCAAGTCGAGCGCTTCTTCCCAGGAGGCTTCACGAAAGACATCCGAGGGATCGGCCGGGTCGATGGTGATTTCGGTGGACTTGGGGACTCCCGGTTTTCGGATTAAGGGTTGGGTGAGCCGATGCGGATGGGTGATATAGTCAAAACCGTAGCGGCCTTTCACACACAGCCGGCCGTGGTTGGACGGGCCGTCACGCCCGGTCACGTGCAGAATGGTGTTGTCTTTCACATGATAGGTGAGCAGACAGCCCACTCCGCAATAGGGACAGACGGAATCCACTGTTTTGTCCGGCTCAATCAGTCCCACCTCCTTGGCCGGCATGAGCGCCCCGGTGGGACAGGCCTGGACGCATTCACCACAGCCAACGCAGGAGCTGCTGCCCATGGGGTCGTCCACATCAAAGACGATCTTGGCCTGGCTGCCGCGCAGGGCGTAGCCAATGACATCGTTCACCTGCTCTTCACGGCAGGCGCGCTGACAGCGGGTGCACTGAATACAGGCGTCAAGATTCACGGCAATGGCCGGGTGAGACCCATCCGCTTCCGGCTGCCGACGCGGGGCGAAGCGCGGTGTGCCGACTTCCAGTGCGCGTGCCCAGGTCGCCAGTTCCGAGTCGCGGGTATAGGGGGTCTCGACAACGTCCGAAAGCAACAATTCGAGAACCAGCTTTTGGGAGTGGCGGGCGCGCTCACTCGTGCTTGCCACCTCCATGCCCTCCTGCGGTGTCCGACAGCAGGAAGGAGCAAGGGGACGCTCCCCCTTCACTTCCACCACACAGGCCCGACAATTTCCGTCCGGTCGGAGCCCGTCTTTATAGCACAGGTGAGGAATATCAACGCCGTGACGACGGGCCGCCTGTAAAATGGTTTCGCCAGGCAGGGCGTCGACCGCCCGCCCGTCCAGGAGAAAGGAAGTCAGCTTTGCGCCTTCGGGAACGGCGGTCATGAGGCAAGCTCCTCTGGGAAGTATTGGATGATGCTGCGTAGCGGGTTGGGCGCGGCTTGGCCTAAGCCGCAAATCGAGGCGTCGCCCATGACTTGGGCCAACTCCTCAAGCAGGGGCACGTCCCAGCGGTCTTGCGCCATCAGGCCGGCCGCTTTCCGTGTCCCCACGCGACACGGCGTACATTTTCCGCAGGACTCATGCGAGAAAAAACGCATGGCGTTGAGCGCCGCAGCCTTGGCGCTGTCTTTATCGGACAAGACGATGATCGCCGCGGAACCGATGAAACAGCCGTGGGGTTGCAGGGTATCAAAATCGAGCGGCAGGTCGGCCAGCGTGGCGGGTAGAATACCGCCGGACGCGCCCCCAGGGAAATAGGCGTACAGCTCATGTCCGGGCAGCATCCCCCCGCAGTACTCGTCGATCAGCTCACGCAGACTGATACCGGCCGGGGCCAGATGCACCCCCGGCTTTTGGACACGGCCGCTGACGGAAAACGAGCGGAGTCCCTTGCGGCCCCGCCGACCGTGACTCGCAAACCATTCTGCCCCGCGCTCCAGAATATCGCGCACCCAATACAGGGTTTCGAAATTATGCTCCAGGGTCGGACACCCGAACAGGCCGACCTCGGCCACATACGGCGGGCGCAGCCGCGGCATGCCGCGTTTGCCTTCGATGGACTCGATCATGCCTGACTCTTCGCCACAGATATACGCACCCGCCCCACGGCGGAGATGGAGGGCGGGAAGCACCATCGGCGGGTCGGCCTCCAGGGCAGCAATCGCATTCTTGAGAATCTGAAGACAGGCCGGATATTCATCCCGGATGTAGATATAGATGGCACTGATTTCAGCCGCCCAGGCGGCGATCAACATCCCTTCCAGAAAACGATGCGGGTCGCGCTCAAGATAATAGCGGTCCTTAAAGGTGCCTGGCTCGCCTTCATCAATATTGACCGCCAAGAGGCGCGGCCCCTCATAGCCCCGGACGATGCGCCATTTACGTCCGGCAGGAAAGCCGGCACCGCCAAGACCACGCAAGCCGGAGTCTTCCAGGGCGCGCAAAACGGAATCGACATCGCGGCTGCCGTTGAGGCACTCGCGCAGGACCTGATATCCGCCGGCCGCCTGATAGGCCTGACAGTCAACCGTGTCCGCCGGCAAGCTGTCTTGCGTGGCCTTGCGCTCGATGGCTTGTCTCACCCGCTCCGGGCTCGCCGTGCCGAGCGGGTTCTGGCCGACCACAGCGACCGGCGCGGTTTCACACCGGCCCACGCACGGAACGCGCTGGACCCGCACGGCTTTCCCGATCTCTTTCTCTAAGACGGAAATCAATTGTTCTGCGCCAGCCAACTCACAACTGACCGAGTCACACACGCGAACGGTGAGTGCCGGTGGAGGGGTTTCTCCTTCTTTAACCACATCGAAATGATGGTAAAAGCTGGCAACCTCGTACACTTCGACCGGAGCGAGCTGCATTTCATGGGCAAGGGCAACCAGGTGAGCTGCGGACAGATGGCCATAACGATCCTGGATGAGATGCAGATGTTCGATCAGGAGGTCCCGACGGCGCGGAGCATCGGCCAACAATGTTTGGACTTCTCGGAGAGCCTGGGGGTCAACACTGCGCCCTTTTGGCCGAGTACGAAGGCCCCGTGGACGTTTTCTGCCGCGCTCCCCGTTCTGTTTCATCGTTTCCCCTACCCTGACCAGAGCCTTTGTCAAAAAGGCTTAAAAGACAGAAACATAGCCTATTTATTAGCTATGGCTCAAGAGTCTCGCGCTTCTTGAGTACCCTTGACACCCGTGGTTTCGGTTTTTATTTTTCCGCCTCAGAGACATTCAGTCTCGGACAAACGAACCGCTCACAATCAATGAAGAAATTCAGGCTTGTCAACGTCTATTACCGTCTACAGCTTGCCTGCACCAACCACGACTGAGGAGAGTAGCCAAATCCATGGACGGAGATATTTCAGCTCTGAACGAACGCGTGAAAGAAGAAGCCGTGTCACTGGCGCGCCTACGAGATGCTATCGGCCAGGTCATTATTGGCCAGCAGTATCTCGTCGACCGCTTGATTGTCGGGCTGTTGGCGAACGGGCATGTCCTGCTGGAAGGTGTTCCCGGTCTGGCCAAGACCCTGTCGGTGAAAACCCTGGCCCAAGCGATCAGCGCCAGCTTTCAGCGGCTCCAATTTACCCCGGACCTCCTACCCGCCGACCTGATCGGGACGCTGATTTACAATCCGCGCGAGGGGACGTTTACCACCAAGAAGGGGCCGGTTTTTGCCAATATCGTTCTGGCGGATGAGATCAACCGGGCGCCGGCCAAGGTCCAGAGCGCCTTGTTGGAAGCCATGCAGGAACGTCAGGTCACCATAGGTGAGGAGACCCATCTTCTGCCATCCCCCTTCCTCGTGCTGGCCACCCAGAATCCCATCGAGCAGGAAGGCACCTATCCCTTGCCAGAGGCCCAGGTCGATCGTTTCATGCTGAAGCTGTGGGTGACCTATCCTTCGAAGGCGGAAGAGCGACAGATCCTGGATCGCATGGCATCCACCGCTCAGCCCGCCGCCGTCAGTCCCGTGCTGGGCACAGAGGATATTGTGCGGTTGCGCGGCCTGACCGACCAGATTTATCTGGACGATAAGATCAAGGACTATATTATTGATCTGGTCTTTGCCACACGCGATCCCGCGGTCTACAACATTGATGTTCAGCGTTTTATTCAGTACGGTGCTTCGCCGCGAGCCACCCTGTCCTTGACCGTCGCCGCCAAAGCGTACGCCCTGCTTCAGGGACGCGGCTACGTCACGCCTCAAGATGTGAAATCCATCGGCCCGGATATTCTCCGCCACCGGGTCATTATTACCTATGAGGCCGAGGCCGAAGAACTGACCGCGGACAGCGTCCTGAAACACATCTTTGACGGTGTGCCCGTACCCTAGGTTATGCTCACTTCGGAACAGCTCAAAGCGGTCCGCAAGATTCATATCCGGACCAGCCATTTGGTCAACGATGTGTTTGCCGGCCAGTACCAGAGTGCGTTCAAGGGCCACGGCATGGAGTTTGCCGAGGTCCGGCAATACTTCCCCGGTGATGATGTCCGCACCATAGACTGGAACGTCACCGCCCGGACGGGCGTCCCACACGTCAAACGGTTCAGTGAGGAGCGCGAACTCACGGTGATGCTCCTGGTGGACGCCAGCGCCTCGACTCGGTTTGGCAGCGTGTCTCAGTTAAAGAGTACGATGGCGGCCGAGATGGCGGCCCTGTTTGCCTTTTCGGCCATCACCAATAATGACAAGGTCGGGCTGGTGATATTCAGTAACGAAGTCGAGCTGTCGCTCCCGCCAAAGAAGGGACTCCGCCATGTCCTGCGGGTGATTCGTGAAGTGCTCTCCTTCCAGAGTCAGCAGCGCGGCACCAGTATCACGGCCGCCTTGGAACATCTGAATCATGTCAGTAAGCGGCGCGCGGTGGTCTTTCTCATTTCCGATTGGCTCGATCCGCACGCCGCCTTTGCGCTCACTATTGCCAATCGTCGCCATGACGTGATTGCCATTGTGTTAGACGACCCCCGCGAACTGAGCCTGCCGAACATCGGTCTGATTGAGCTTCAAGATGCCGAAACCGGAGAGCGGGAGATGGTCGATACCGGTGACCGACGGGTCCGGGAAGAGTTCGCCAGGCAGGCGGCTGCGGCCCGGGACGACAGAGCGCGCATGTTGCGGCGCGCTCACGCAGACACCATTACGGTACGCACTGATCAGCCGTATGTAGACGCTTTGCTACGTTTTTTTCGCATGCGCGAGCAGCGGCATTAATTATTGAATTCCTCATGAGACGTCCATCCCGTGCTGCCCGAGAAGTACCGCTGGCCCTGCTGATCGCCGTGTGGCTCCTCCTCAGCCTGCCGTCCGTGGTCCGGGCCGCTACGGACGGAGAGAAACCGGCCGGTCCGGTTCACCTTCACACCAGCGTCGACCGGGACGAAATCACCATAGGGGACCGTCTCCGCTATACGCTGACGATCAGTGCGGAGATGGGTGTGGACGTCTCCGTCCCACTGTTCCACGAGCGTATCGGCGACTTTGAGATTATCGACTTTGGCCGGGCGCCGGACCAGCTACAGACGGAACGGACCACCGTCATCCAATGGTATACGCTCACCATTTTCACGACGGGCTATCATCTGCTCCCGGCCCCACGCGTATCCTATACAATGCCCGACGGCACCCAGCACGAGGCCACCGGTGAGGCGCTCCGGGTTCATGTGGCGAGCTTGCTGACGCAGGAAGGGCAACCGACCGATATTCGCGATATCAAACAGCCTGAAGACGTCCCCTTTAACTGGTGGCCTGTCCTCGTGGGCGGAGCGATCCTGGTCGCGCTGATCGGCCTTGGTCTTGCCCTCTACTATTTGCTGAACCGATTCCGTCGGGCGGCGGTTCTTCCACCCCGGCCGGCTCACGAGGTTGCGCTTGAGGCCCTGTCGCACCTGCGCGCCAAGGGCCTCCCGCAAGCCGGCCAGTTCGAGGCGTATTACGTTGCCCTGTCCGCTATTGTCCGGACCTATCTGGAAGACGGGCTCCAGGTACGCGCCCCGGAAATGACAACCGAAGAATTCCTTATGGCAGTCACGCGCGATACCCGCCCCAGCCGTCTCCCGTCAGCCCACCAACGCCTGCTCGGCACGTTCTTAGCCCAGGCGGATTTAGTCAAATTCGCCCGGCACCGACCCAGCCTGGACGAGAGCGATGCCGCCTATGAAGCGGCTAAACGCTTTGTAGACGAAACCCGGCCAGGGAACGCTCAAGCACTTGCCGACGAGCACGACTGGCCACAGGAGGAGCGACATGCGGCTGCATGACCCCTGGGTGCTGCTGCTCTGGCTGCTCATCCCGCTGGTCTTCTGGTTCCAACGGCGGGGTATCCGGGAGGCGGCGGTCCGTTATCCCAGCCTCGCTGTCCTGCGTTCCCTGACGCATACAGGAAAACGACACTGGCGTTGGATTTTGCCGGTGTTGCGGGGGACGGCCTTCTTTCTCCTGGTCCTCGCCCTTGCCCGCCCACAACTCGGCAAGACCGAGAGCCAGTATTCCGGTGAAGGCGTCGATATTGTGCTGGCCGTTGATATTTCGAGCAGCATGCTGTCCGAAGACTTCAGTCTGGATACCGGTCGAGCCAACCGGCTGGAGGTGGTGAAGTCTGTGGTCAGGGATTTTGTGACCGCCCGAGGTGGGGATCGGATTGGGCTGGTCCTGTTCAGCGCCCGTCCCTATACTCAGTGTCCGCTCACCCTTGATCATGGCTGGCTGTTACAGAATTTGGACCGGGCCGAGATTGGGATGATTGAAGACGGTACGGCCATTGGCTCTGCCCTGGCCACCGCGGCCGGTCGCCTGGAGCACTCGGAGGCCAAGAGTAAGCTCGTGATTCTGCTGACCGATGGTCAGAACAATGCGGGCCGGATCTCCCCACTGACCGCGGCGGACGCGGCCCACGCCCTGGATATCAAGGTATATACCATAGGCGCGGGGACCCGCGGTATGGCGCCCTATCCGACCAAGGATCTGTTTGGCAATACGGTCTATCGCCCCATACAGGTTGATATTGACGAGGAAGCACTGTCGAATATTGCGCAGACCACGGGAGGACGCTATTTCCGTGCAACGGATACGGCCAGCCTCCAATCCGTTTACGAGACGATTAACCAGTTAGAGCGCACTCCGTTTCAGGCTCCCCTCTACCTCGATTATGCTGAGCTCTACCCCTGGTGCATCGTGGTGGCGCTTGCCCTGGTTGGTCTGGAAACGGGCCTGAACCATACTCTCCTCCGAAAGCTGCCCTAATGGTTTGGCGTACTCCTCAGTTTCTGTGGCTGTTATTCTGCGTTCCGCTTGTTGCCGGCCTCCTGGTATGGGCGCTGCGGCGACGGCAGCGCGCCTTGGAACAGTTCGCCCGGGCCAACCTCTTACCCATGCTGACACCTGATACGGGTCAGCGCGTCCACCACTGGCGCGCCAGCCTGTTGGTCGTTGCGCTCGCCCTGCTGATCCTTGCCCTGGCAGGGCCACGCTGGGGGTTTCAGTGGGAAGAGGTGCATCGTGAGGGGGCGGACATCGTTGTCGTGCTCGACACCTCGCGCAGCATGCTCGCAACGGATATCACCCCGACACGGTTGGATCGCGCTAAACTCGCCCTTCGGGATTTCGTGCAGCACCTCCAGGGAGACCGGATTGGACTGGTCGCTTTTGCGGGTTCGGCTTTTGTCCAATGTCCCTTGACACTGGACTACGGGGCATTCTTAGAGAGCCTGCGTTCCGTTACGGTCGGCATTATCCCCAAGGGCGGGACCGCCTTGGGCGAGGCCATCGGAACCGGATTGTCGGCCTTTGAAAACCAGTCCGGTCAACATCACGCCCTGCTGATTATCACCGATGGGGAAGACCATGACGGACAGATTCAGGCGGCCAGCCAGCAGGCCGCCGAAAAAGGAATCAAAATCTACACCGTCGGGGTCGGCAGTCCGGAGGGCGAACTGATCCCGCTCAGCGTGGACGGCAGACGCAGTTTTCTGAAAGACCGCCAGGGGCAGGTCGTCAAGTCGCGCTTGGATACAGAGACTTTACAACAGATTGCGCTGACAACGGGCGGGGCCTATGTCTACGATACCGGCCCGAATCTGGGTCTGGGGGAAATCTACACGCGCTATCTGAGCCAGCTCGAGAAGCGAGACCTCACCTCAACCCTGGAACGTCGCTATGCCGATCGCTTTCAGCTCCCGCTCGCCGTTGGCCTTCTCTTCCTCGCCCTGGAATCCTGTATTCGGGGCCGACGTTTTCAAACGGTCGGAGACGGAGCGTCTCCCGGGCAGTCAGGTCGCTCCTTACCTCCAAGAGAAAGGGAGAACGAGTCGTGAACACCGGACAGCGATTGTTGCTGCTCATCTGTACCCCCCTCTGTATCGCCTGGACCGATAGTCTGCGCAGTCAGGTTGTTGAGGGGAACCGATTATTCGCCGAAGGCAATTTTAGCGACGCGGTCGAATCCTATGGTCAGGCATTAGTCGATCATCCCGATTCCCCGGTTCTCAATTTCAATATGGGAACGGCGCATTATAAAGCAGGCAAATACACGCAAGCGCTCTCCTCTTTCTCCCGCGTACAAGCAGGCTCTGAAGACTCCGATAAGGATGCCGGGCGAACCGCCAGGACCGCCTATAACATGGGGAATACCCAGTATAAAATGGGCGCGCAGGCGGAGGAGCAGAATCCACAGGCGGCCCTCGCTGCCTATACCAATGCCTTAGCCTTGTATCGACGGGCGCTTGGCGCCGACCCGACAGACCAGGACGCGAAGTTCAACTATGAGTTTGTGACTCAAAGGATCGAAGCCCTGCAAGATGAACTGGAAAATCAACCGCAGCCAAACCAGCCCAGCCAGCCAAATCAACCCGAACAAGAAGAACAGCAGCAATCTGAACAAGAGGACGACGGGCAACAACAGCCCGAGGCGCAGCAGAACAAGCAAGACCAGCAACACGCCGGGGAACAGCCAGAGGACCCCTCTCGGGCAGAGCAAGGCCAAGACCAACCCAACGAGATGTCCGAAGACGAAGCGCAGTCGGTGATCGATACGGCCCGCAACGAGGAGCTCAGCCCGGAGGAGTTTGCCCGGCAGGCCCAGCGTGGCGGCGTGGCTGAAGTATTACGGGATTGGTAGGGAAGAAGAATGGTAAGGAGCGCATGTATTCCCTTCCTGTTTCTGGTGTTCGGGCTGGCCTGTCCGGCTCCCGCCTCGGAAGTGAGTGTCCACGCCTCTGTACGCCCGCAGCGTACAACGCTCGGTGAGGCATTAATGCTGTCCATTGAGGTCAAGGGGGCCCAGAACACGCCGGCCCCGTCGCTCAATATTGACGGATTCGAGAGCCGCTATCTTGGCCCCTCGACACAGATGTCTCTCAGCAACGGACAAGTCACGGCGTCCGTGCAGCATCGCTATACTCTCGTCCCGCTCAAACCAGGGCAGTTCACCCTGGGTCCATTTCCCCTGGAACATCAAGGGCGGCAGTATCACACCGACCCGCTGACCGTCACGATTGCGGCCGCCCAGCCAACACCTTCGCCGTCTGGCAGACCGTCTTCTCCGGTTCAACAACGTCCTCAAGCCGGGAGCGATCAAAATACGCTGAGTCTTGAGCTCTCCGTTCCGCGCCACGAAGTCTATCTGCACGAACGTGTTCCGGTTGCGGTCAAGCTGTATATCGGAGCGGCCCGCGTATCCGATGTTCAGTATCCGCAATTCAGCACAGACGGATTCTCTGTCGAGCCGTTCTCCGAACCCACACAGCGACGACAGACACTGGACGGCCAGACATTCACCGTTCTGCATTTTGACACCGAGGTTATTCCCCTCCGTTCCGGGAGCCTGGCACTCGGCCCGGCGAGTCTCCAACTCAACGTCCTCACCCGACGTCGGGGCGGTTCACCTTTTAGCGATCCGTTCTTTGATCGCTTTTTTCAGAACGACTTCTTTTCGACGTTTTCTTCCGAGCGGCGGCGACTCACTCTGCGTTCCGATCCCCTGACGCTCAGCGTGCAACCGCTCCCAGAAGCCAGCCGGCCGGATAATTTTTCAGGCGCAGTCGGCGCGTTTGAGTTGGAAGTGCAAGCAACCCCGCAAGACCTGTCTGTCGGAGACCCCATTACCGTTCAGATGCGCATCAACGGTGCGGGCTATCTCGCTGACGCCGCCGCGCCCACGTTTGTGCAGACTGACGGTTTCCGCACGTATGAGCCGCTTGCCGGGAAAACGCAGGGCTCAACAAAATCCTTTGAGCAAGTGCTCATTCCGCAGGATCAGACCCTGGATGCCGTTCCCGCGGCTCAGTTCAGTTATTTCGATCCTCAGGCTCGGCGCTACCGGACGCTCGAAAGCCAGCCTATCGCGCTCGTCGTTCGTCCGCCGAAAACCGCGACGCGAAAAACAGTCGTGACCGGCCACCCGGATGCACCATCGGCACGCAGTCAGGACGAGCAGGAGGCGCTGGGTCAGGACATTGTCTATATCAAAGACGAGCCCGGCTCTCTGGTTCCGCACGCCAGGCCGTGGTATCGCAGCCTTGGTTTTCTCCTGTGGCAGCCCCTGCCGGTGCTGCTCTTCCTCGGCGCCTGGTGGTACGACCAGCACCGCCGCCGACTGCGCGGCGATAGTCGCTATGCCCGTTTTACAGTGGCGGGGAAACAGGCACGGCAGAGCCTGACCCAAGCGGAGCACCATCTGACACAGGAGGAGTATCCCGCCTTGTACACAGCGCTGACTCGCACGCTCCAAGCCTATGTGTCCGCCAAGTTCGACCTGCCATCTGGTGGCATTGATACACAGGCACTCCGCGAGCGGGGGGTCTCTCAGGCGTGTCTGGAGCAGATTGAACGAGTTGAGGAGATCTGCGAGCGGGTGCGTTTTGCCCAAGGAACGACCGCGTCCATGCGGGACAAGAGTCACGAGACCCTCTCCCTCGTCCGTCAGATTATCGACCAGCTTGAACGCGCTCACCGCCAATTTCAAATGCGGGCCGCTTAGCGTGACGAGACCATGAGGCTGCCGCAATTTCTCCGACGCTGGCCCTCTCGACGGGGGCGATTTTTTCTGCTCGGCGGTATCTGTCTCTGCTGGGCGACCTCTCTGGAAGCCGCTGAGCCAACAACCCCCCAGACGGATTTTTTTCGCGCGAATACGCTCTACACGCAAGGTCAGTACGCCGAGGCGGTAGAGGCATACGAAGCCGTACTTCAGTCCGGCCTCGTCAGCGGCAACCTCTATTTCAACCTCGGCAATGCGTATTTCAGGGCAGGACAAGTAGGAAAAGCCATTCTGAATTACGAGCGGGCACGGCGTTTTCTCCCCAGTGACCCGGACCTAGAAGCCAACCTGCGCTTCGCCCACTCACTCACGGGCGTCGAAGTCTGCCAGCCCCCCCTCTGGCAACGCCTCGTCTTTCCAATTACCCATAGAGTCGCGACGGACCGATTGGTGTGGCTCACCAGTGCGGCCTATACCCTACTCTTCGTGGTTTTTGCCGTGTACCGTCTGTGGCCGCGTCGGCCCCAGTGGCTCCTCTCCGTGGGCTGGGGAGTTACTGCCTGCTTGGTGGTAATAACGCTCTCGCTGGCGCAGCAGCTACGGACGAGCGATTGGCAAAGACACGCCGTGGTGCTCAAACAAGAGGAAACCCCAGTGCGCTTTGAGCCAGCTGTGAGTGGTACGGTCCATTTCTCCGTCACCCAGGGCACGCGGGTTCAGGTGCTCGATGTCCGGGAAGACTGGTGGCAGGTCGCCCGCTGCGATGGGCGGCGTGGGTGGATCGAAAAAGACGCCCTCGAAGAGCTATAGAAGAATCTAAAACCTCGTCAAGATTCTTATTAATCTTAGCACTGCAAGTTTTGTCGGCCTTGTCGCGGGACGATTCATTTCCCCAGAAAAGGTCTCCCCCTCTTGATCTGGTCTGGGGTCTACTCTTCTCTACCGTGTGTTTTGTTGTAGTCCTGCTTATCGAAAGGGAGAAACCGTGGCCGCTCTCGGCTGGATATTCTTCACCGGCACTATCGTTGTCCTTGCCCTCGGTCTGTACATTTATATGCAGGATAAAACGGCCGACAAGCAGCACAAGCGTTAATTCGCCGGCATTACCGCTTGTCACACGACTATTTGCTCGCCACCTTCGGCCGTCGGCTTCCCGTCCTGCCCCTGCCTATTCGGGCCGAAACTTGACCAGGGTCATTTCCGCACTCACATCCTCAAAGGATGCCACAACCGGCATGCCGATCGTCACCTGGTCGGGCTGGCAGCCAACCAAATTGGTAGTGATATGCGGGCCTTCTTCGAGTTCAACAATGGCAATGACGTAGGGCACATCATCGGTAAAGGCCGGGTGCGTCGGAGCCTGGGCGATGGTGTAGGAATACAACTTGCCCTTGCCGGATACGGGAATCCAGATGAGGTCGGCGGCTAAGCATTCCGAGCAGGCTTCGCGCGGATAAAAGATATGGATCCCACACGCATTACAATGTTGGATCTGGAGTTCATGCCGTTTGGCCGCGTCCCAAAAGGGCTGAGAGATCTCATTCGGATGAGGGAGAGGTTTTTTATAATCGCCCATGGTTTTCCTTTCCGTCCGCTACACACCCAAGACGAGGCTGCACTGCTCGGCCATGATTCCACCGTTGCCGTTCACATAGCCGATGGAGGCATCCTTGACCTGCCGCCCTTCCCCGCGTCCCATGAGCTGCCGCACGCCCTCGATGACATGACTCATGCCACCCGCAAGACCCGGTTGACCAAAAGACAGTTGGCCGCCGTGGGTATTGCACGGAAAGTCGCCCGCATAGGACAGGTCGTGGTTTTCAACAAACCGACCCCCCTCGCCTTTTTCACAAAAGCCGGCGTCTTCGAGGGTCACGATCACGGTGATGGTGTAGCAGTCGTAGGGCTGCACGAAGTCCATATCCTGCGGTGTGACTCCGGCCATGTCAAAGGCGGCTTCCGCAGCTGGCTTGACCAACGACGTTGTCAGGCTGCGCGCATGAGTAATGCTCGAATGGCCGCCGGCCTCACCCGCTCCGAGCAAGACCACGGGTTTGTGTGGTCCGTCTTTGGCGCGCTCGGTGCTGGTGACAATGAACGCGCCGCCCCCGGTACAGGGACTGACGATCTCAAGCAGGTGTAAGGGATCGACAATCATGCGGGAGTTCAGCACATCATCAATGTCGATTTCCTTGTTTCCGAACAGGGCGCTCGGGTTTTGACAGGCGCTCTTGCGTTGGTCTACCGCAACCTTGGCCATTTGTTCCGCGGTGGTACCGTATTCATATTTATGGCGTTGGGCGATGAGCGCATAGCCGGGGTTGGCGGCAATCAGGCCGTAGGGCGCATCGAATTCCGCCTCAATGCTCGGGAAGGGCGGCATTTGCCGCGCCCGGGCTCGCCGGTCACCCACGACGCACAGCACGGTGTTGCACATCCCGGCTTCAATGGCGGCCGCGGCCCGCCAGACCATACCGGCGGCAGAGGCGCCGCCCAATTCGACCTGGTTAAAATAGGTAGGGCGAATTTGCAGGTAATCGGCCACCACCGAGGGCCACAGCACGCTATAGTCGCTCAGCGCCCAACCGGTCAGTAGCCCGTCAATATCACTCTTTTCCAGGCCGGCATCGGCGATTGCCTCGCGCGCCATATTGGCAATGATCCCTAGCGGCGTGATATTCCCAGCGCCTTTTTGGGGCGCCATTTCGGCAAGCCCGGAGATTGCCGCTTTTCCTTTTATGCTCATACGTCTCCTCCCGTTCCTCGCGCACACCCATCCTTATAATGCGGCGGATGGCGGAGTCCCTAGCTAAGCACGAAAACGCTTAGTGCGGAACCGGACAGTGAGCGGCCGGTGATCCGACGGGTTGCGCTTCTCCGGCGTGAGATAGGTGGCGCGGCACCTTATGTGGAATGTAAGCCCGTCGTCGATATTGGACCCGACACGGGCTGGTGGGCCATTTCGTCTTTGCCCCACTGACCGGTCGGGGGTCGGAGTCAAGCAGGGTGAAGTCATACTGCTGGAGAAGGAGGGAGAGGACAATCTTCATCTCAAGATAGGCAAAATGAACCCCAGCGCAGCGGTGCACACCCCCTCCAAACCCAATCAGGCTATGGGGCTGGCGAGACTCGTCGTGCTCCGGGGAGAAACGTTCTGGACGATACTGGTCGGGGTCCGGAAATACCTCGGGCATTCGATGCGAGAGGGTCGGCGCAACAAACACCATGGCATCCTGAGGGATACGGAATCCCTGCCAGGTAAAGGTCTCGGCGGCCTTGCGCATCATAACAAATGCGACCGGATGGAGCCGCTCGGTTTCTTTGAGCGTCCACTCAATCCGTCGCAGTTGGCGTACCTCTGTCATCGAGAGATGCCGACCATCGCCAAGAATATCAGCCTGTTCGTCGCGCACGGACTGGAGATAGGCCGGGTGTTGGAGCAGGTCAATCAGGCCCCAGCTGATATGCCCGGCTGTTGTCTCATGCCCGGCCCAGACCAGCAGGAGGATCATATTGATAATCACTACGTCGTCAATCGGCCGACCGTCAGAGTAGTGGGACGCAATCAGCGTCTGTAAAAAATCAGGCGGATCGACCGGGCTCCGACGGCGTTCTTCGATGAGTTTCCCCAGGATTTTGTGCAATTTTCTTTTGGCCTTTTGACTCCGAATCAGTCTGGGCAGCGGGAGCCACAAGGGCAGAATCGCTTCCATCCCGCCGGAAAACAGGCGAAAGTCCGCAAAAAACTGCTTGCCCAGGCGCTGCCGAAAATCGTCACCCAGAAAGGCGTGCGCAGCAATGTGCATCACTAACGGACCGAGAGTCGGAATCAGATCAAACGTTCCGCTCTCGCCCAGGCGTTCCATGAGGGCAAACGTTTCGTTGGCCATGGTAGTGACATACTGGTGCATCTGCTGGGGCTGAAACCGCGGTAGAATAATGGCCCGCTGTTCCAGATATTCCTCGAACTCGGCGAAGATATAGAAACGCTCGTGGAACATTTTGATGAAGAAGGGATAGCTCTCGCGAATGGAGAGCAGCTTATCTGTCTCACTGAAAAAGAAGCGGTTATTCTCCGGTCCGAGCAGGACGACCGCCCGGCGGTTCGCCAGTTTCAGAGAAAAAACAGGACCGTGCTCGTGATAGCCCCGTTCCATGAGGGCCGTCGGGGCACGCAGGAATTGAAACGCGTGTCCAAAAACGGGAATACCACCGCTCGCCATGGGAGGAAATGCATGATCTGCCATAAATGTCCTCCATGAAGAAACGTGTGTGTTGTTTCAAAACGACTCTAGCGCGGCGAGGCAGGAGGTGCAATCGGAAATACGGGCTTTTCCGGGGCTCATACCGCGATACAAACGACCTGCGCCTGCGTTAGTTGAATCAAATCCTGCGGACTCAGGGCGATATCAAGTCCACGTCGCCCGGCGCTGACGTAGACGCTTGTGTGGCTGAGGGCGGACTCGTCTATCAGCGTAACGAGGCGACGACGTTGGCCGAGTGGACTGATGCCGCCAACCACATAGCCGGTTGTCCGTTCGGCTTCTCTTGGGTCGGCTAAGATAACTTTCTTTACCCCAACTGCTTGTGCGACAGCCTTGAGGTTGAGCTGAGTGGAGACGGGGATCAGCACAGCAACAAGCGCTCCGGCAGCGGGTTTGACGATGAGCGTTTTCAAGACCTGAGCCGCGTCAACACCGAGTGCTTGGGCGGCCTCCAGTCCGTAAGACGAGGCAGCCGGGTCGTGGCGATATTCATACAGGCGATAGGGAATCTGAGCGCGTTTGAGGGCGTGAATGGCTGGCGTCATGGCTTTACCGGGAACGAACGCTCTCGTTGTGAATAACCGTCCGTGGCGGTCGAGCCGGAAGGTGCTGAATGGTATACTGTAGATACCCAGAACAGGTATTCCGTGGCACGACCGCTCCGACCCCTCTTCTCCATACCAGATATGCGACCAGTTCTCACAAATTTTTCCTGATGACTCGAAAAAACAAAAATACTGCCTGAGCGAAAACGATGGTGGAAACGAGTTTGGGTGATACGTAGCCGTTCGTTTATGGCAGGAGATGATGAAAAAGGGCATCCTGGGCGCGAGAAGATGGCGGCGTGACTGGAGGAGTTGGGTGTAGAGCGGGTGAGAGAGTTCTGAATTTGAAAGAAGCTCTGGACTCATGACTAGGAATACCAATAGACTGTCCATGAATAGTATGGATGAGCTACCGGCGTTTCCCGAGGGGTGGTATTTCGTCGCAAGCCGCGAGTCCATTCTGCGCGAGAAACTGATTGAGAAGACGTGGCTGGGCGAGGAAATCGTCGCCTGGTGCGACGAGGCAGGCCATGTCTGCGTGGCCGACGCGGTCTGTCCGCACCTGGGCTCGTACCTGGGGCCGGAGGTCGGCGGCCGGGTATGCAACGGTCGCCTCGTCTGTCCGTTTCACGGGTTTGAGTACGATACGACCGGCCAATGCGTTGCGACTCCGAACGCCCCGGCACCCAGCGCCGCGAAACTGAAGGTATACCAGACCAGAGAGATCCTCGGTCTGGTCTTCGCCTGGTTCGGGAGCGGCGGGCGGCCAGCGCATTGGGACCTTCCGGGTGACCCACCCACCGGTCCGGAGTGGGGCGAGCTGGGATTCCGGCCCCTCCGGTTCCGCGGCCATCCCCAGGAAACAGCGGAGAATTCCGTGGACATGGGACATCTGCGCTACGTACACGGCTACGACAATGTGCATCCGGTCAGTTCGGTAACGGTGGACGGCCCCCACTTGAAGAGTTGCTTCGACTTCAAAAGCGTTCGTAGGATACTGGGCGTGAAGAACCTCATGTACGAAGTCTCGGCTGTCGCTCACGTCTACGGATTGGGCTACTCCTTCGTCGAAATCCACGAGAAAACCATTGATATGCATGCGAGATTGTGGGTCCTTTCGACACCCATTGATGGCACCCTCATCGACCTTGTCCTGGTCAGCCAACTGCGAGAAATCCGTAGGCCCCGACGGTTCCTCACGGGTCTGGGGTTCCTACCGATGACGTTGCGCCACAGGCTGATGAATCACATTCTGCTTTCACAGCAAAAACGGGATGTGCTGCAGGATGTGGCGATCTGGGAACGGAAGCGGTATCGACCTACCCCCAGGTTGTGCCGAGCGGACGGTCCCATAGGGAAATACCGTCGATATTGTCGGCAGTTCTATCCGGAACTGGATGCTGAGACGCGCAGACTAGCCCCGGAATTGACAGGGAGGCCAGCCTCTGCGGATCAATCGGAGGAGAACGGAATATGAGATTCGCCGAAGAACTACTCCTGTTGCTGCACAACGATGAGTCGGGCTATTTCGTACCCATCCCGGAGTGGAATATGTCATGCGCGCTCGCCGGCGCCGTGCTGATGGACCTCGCCATGGAGGACCGCATCGACTCCGACCAGACATCGCTTACCCTGATCGATGCGACCCCCACCGGAGACGAACTGCTGGATCCCACGCTCGTAGAGATAGCCGGTGAAGAACAGGTACATACACCACAGTACTGGGTTGAACGCATCGCCCGCCGGGCGGATGACATCAGTGACGTGGCGGTTGATCGCCTCGTGAAAGCGGACATTTTCGATTCCGATGACGGCGGGTTCTGGACCCTGTCCACCAAGGTCACTCGCACTGGTCGTTACCCCCTGGTGGACGGCCGGTCAGGCGAAGAGATAAAAGGCCGGATCATGCGCACGCTGCTTGACGGCGAGATTCCGGATCCACGCGACGTTCCCATCATCGGCCTCGTGCACTACTGCGGTGGCTTCCGCGCCATGATGGACTCCGAAGAATACGAACTTGCTGAAGAGCGCATCGAGCTCTTCAGCGGGATGGACCTGATCGGGCGAGCCATAGGCCCGGCCGTGCGCAGTTCCTATCGTCCCCCCGAAAGCATGCGGGCGGCAAGGCGCCGCCCGCTGCCGGGAGTGAGCCTGTGGGACATGATCTCTTCGAAATCGTTTCGGTCGGGAAACCTGCCGAAGTTTATGGCCGAAAAAAGTAAGGAACTGGGACCGGTCTTTCAGCTCAAGGTCCCCGGCCGCCGGATAGTGGCGCTCGCCGGTGTCGAAACGAACAGATGGGTCTCGAAGAAAGGCCGCCTCCATCTGCGGACGCGGGACTACCTGGAAGACTTTCAGACGGAGTGGGGTACGGCGCGATCCATCGCCAGCATGGACGGGGCCGATCACGTTCGCATGCGCAAGGCCATGCGGGCGGGCACTTCGCGCACGGTTGTGAGCGACCGGCTGCACGAACTGTTCGCACTCGGCCGAAGCTCGTTCGGAGGATGGGGGATCGGGAAGGTCGTGCCGGGAGAAATGGCCTGCCAGCGGCTCATCGGCGAACAGATCGCTCACCTCGGCGTCAGCATCGAGCCCTCCGACATCCTCGATGATCTCCTCAAGTTCGAATACCGGGCGTTGCTGGTCCACGTCATGAAGCTCCTCCCCAAGTTCATGTTGCACACGCCAAGGATGAACCGCTACCGCAATCGCGTGCTGGAGCTGTACGCCCAGATCCACGCCTCGCACACCCCGGCGCAGCGGGAGGGCAAGCGGCGTGATCTGGTCGACGATCTGATGGACCTGCATCAGTCCGACCCGCAGTTTCTACCCGAAACCAACCTCGGGTTCTCGTTCATCGCGACAATTATCGCCGGTCATTACCTGGGAAGCGCGATGGCTTTCGCCATCTACGAGTTGCTCAAGAATCCGCCCTATCGGGAACAGATTGTCGCCGAGGCGGACGCGCTGTTCTCGAACGGCGACCCGGTCGGCGACGATCTGACTCCATCGACGATCGATGCGACCCACCGGTTCGCGATGGAGGTGCTGCGGCTGCACCCGGTCATCCCCGTACACATGCGCACGGCCATGAACTCGTTCGAGATCGAGGGCATCGAAGTACCGGCGTACAGCACGGTCCTCGTCGCGTTTCCCGCCACGCACTACATGGAGGAGTATTTCCCGGAGCCGGACAAGTTCGATATCGATCGATTTGCTGAACCCCGCAACGAACACAGGGAAGCCGGGGCCTATTCGCCATTTGGCGTTGGCACCCATGTCTGCGGAGGATCGCGCTGGACCGAGCTGCAAATGGCGGCCAACCTGTTGCTGATCGCCCGCCACCTGGAGTTGGAACTGGTACCCAAGGACTACCAGTTGAAGCTGAGTCCGCTACCCAAGACCAGCCCCAACAAGAAGTTCAAGTTCCGGGTGACGGGCCTCCGGCACCCCCTCGAACCCGCACTCATCCATTAGAAGAGCGAGCTTGGTAGCAGGAGACCCGTCTCGTGCCCCTCCCCTCTCTGCGACAATACACTCGTGGTCTTCAGCCCTTCGCTTTCCTGAAGCCCCAACCATACATGATACCGCCGTAATAGTTGAACATTCGCCTTGCCTCGGCATCGTCGAAGGGATAATCCGCACCGATCTGGGTTGCAGCGGCGAGCCCGCTGACAAAGCAGGTTTCCTGGCTGTTGATCAGCGTATGGGCGCCGCAGTGCCAGGTTTGCCTCTTGCCCTGAATGAAGCGGAACAAAGGGACGAGCAAGGCGACGTGACGCACGTCATGCACGATGTGTTGGAACCACCGTTTTCCGATAATCTTCTTCTCATCGATTTCGCTGATGGGGTTGTAGGTCACCAGACAGGGCTTGTCAGACCGATTGGCCCATGGCTGCTGGTTGTGCATGATGTAGGTGATTTCATAATTGTCCGGTCTGGTGCCGTATTGCTCGATATGATTGCTCCGCGTTGTCAGGGGCTTCACTGCGTTGTCCGGAAGGACTGAGGCGTCCGAATGCACGACCGTATGGTTGTGCAGTTCGCTCTCGTACCGTATCGACGAGAGAATATAGCGCTCCAGCATCGTGGGGTTGTCGAGGATCATCAGCGTCTGGTTCGCGTTGCAGGCGAAGATCACCTCGTCGAACGTCTCCTGCACGCCGTCTTCGTCCTCGACCACGACACCGGACGACTGGCGATACACCTTTCGGACCGGCCGGTTGAGGTAGATCCTGTCCCGGAAATTGGCCGACAGGTTTTCGTAGATACGTCGGGTTCCCTGGTCCCACGTCTGCATGGGTGTGGCGCTTTCGATATCAAAGAATTCGAGATATCGCGTAAAGAGAGATGCGGGCATATCGAACACATTGGTCGCCATCAGGAAGTTGACGAACATGGGTTTCAGTATCTTATACCGGAAGTCCCCGGAAAAACCGGCCAGGTTCAGAACCGTCCCCATACTGATGTAGTTGAACGGATTGAGGGCGTTCAGAAACTTCGACCGGAAACGGCTCAGCGGACCGAACCACTTCAGCCGCCTCAGGACTCGTTGAAACTTGACAATCTCGGATTGCAGTTGCTCTCGGATGTCGGAGTCAAAATCGTGGGCGTAAACATGGCCACGATACTTCACGCTGTAGCTGAATCTGGTATCGATCAGTTCGATGCCAAACCTCTTCAGCAACAACAGAATATGGTGATATACCGACGGAATGCAGGCGGTGACGGAAATGTCGAAGGGAATGGAACTGCCGTCATCCTGCGGCATATCGGCAGTTATCGCATTCCCGCCAATCCGGTCTTGCGCCTCAAACAGCCGGAAATCGAATCGGTCCGGGTGGTGATGCAGCGCCCATGCCGCCCCCAGCCCTGATATGCCGCCGCCGACAATGGCTATGCGCCGTGGTACCATCCTTTTCTCCAACGGTCGTGTCTCCACTTGAAATTTTTTGACCAGTAGAAACAACAACTTACATCGCAAACTGACCCACTACCCCGTTTACACACGTATTGACCCGACCTCAAGTAGGGGGTAGTACACTAGACTAGATGACCTCACCATCAAACACACCTGCCGGCTCATCGACGCCGCCCGTTCTCGTCACCGGCGCGGCCGGGCATGTGGGCGCCAATCTTGTGCGCCGACTGCTCGACGACGGCGTTCGAGTCCGGGTGCTGCTGAGACACGAGGACAACAACGAAGCATTGGAAGGCCTCGAGGTTGAACGCTCGTTTGGTGACATTCGAGATTTGAATGCTGCCAGGCCCGCGCTCGCGGGTTGTCAAGGCGTCTATCACTGCGCGGCCAAGGTTTCAACCATCGACGGCAACCGCACCCATCGCCGGGAAGTGTTCGAGTGTAACGTTCTCGGTACCCGCAACGTGCTGCAAGCGGCGCGGGAGGCGGAGGCCGGCCGGGTGGTGGTGACGGGCTCTTTCAGTGCGGTCGGTTACGATTTGGATGATCCGTCCGCTCCCAGCGACGAGACGATGCCATTCTATCCCATGGAACGCACGATGCCCTACGAGCGCAGCAAGGCGCTCGTCGAGCACGAGTGCTGGCGCGCCGCGGCGGCGGGACAAGATGTCGTGGTCGCAACGTGTTGTGCGGTGGTCGGGGGCAGCGATTTTTTTCCCTCGCGGTTGGGCAGGACCTTATGCGATTACACGAACGGCAAGCTCTATGCTTACGTTGATGGCGGTTTCGAGTTTGTCGCGGCACGGGACATTGTCGAAGGACATCTGTTGTGCATGCACCATGGACGCTCGGGTGAAAAGTACATCTTCAGCAGCGAGTACAAGACCATCTCGGACATCTTGGATCTGTTCGAGGAGGTCTCAGGCGTGCCGCGACCGCACCGGCGAATCCCGACCCGCCTGATGCTCGTCTTTTCGGAAGCGGCGAGCTTTTATCTGAGCCG
>JAJDTY010000045.1 GCA_022826945.1 Candidatus Binatia bacterium | reverse complement strand
CGACCAGGGCGTCAATGCCGCGTTGCTCGTCGCTGAAATAGCGAATGGCGTCTTGCAGAGTGCGGGGGGGCTGGGTCATGCCCAACAGGCTACCACAGCCCCTCACTTAGCCAAGTATGTTATTACCCTAATTAGGCCGTTAAATTTCAAAATGGGCAGTTGCCCTTCAAAGCAGCCCATTACCGGTCTAGGTGGTTAGGAGTTGTAGACAGGACGATCCGAAGGGGCGACCGTGTCGGTTTATGGAATCGACCCGAGCCTATCGGAGCTCGACAGCCACCTCGCCACTGGCGACACCCACTACATGAACACCGGTTGGTCCTAGCTGGAGTGCATAGACGAGGACTTTTGTGATCTGGCCATCAACGGCGTATTTGTCTGAGGAGAGCGTATTCAGGGCGGTATTCGCTTGGGACTTTATATTACGGTACGTTGGATCCAAGTCGAAACTGTAGGTCCTCAGTTTGCGGAGGAAGAGAGGTTCGCCGATCTCACCGAAAAGAGCGACTAGCGCGTCCTCGGACTCGGTGTCTAGCCTTACGTTGTCAAGGATGATTGATCTTCGGTCGGTGGCAAGTCGCGGCACTGCCCAGACGTACAGCGCGCCAGCAGCCCTTTTGTTGAACCACCCTTTGGTGGCCACGGTTACATTGAGTGTAAGCAGTAGTGCAGCGCGGGCAGGCTGCAACGCGACGGAGTCGACGCGGACGGTGATAGCGTCGCCAAAGGACTTCCCGGTGAGGAGGGCGTTGAGGGCCGTCTGCACCGTGCCGTAGTCTATTTCAGCAGGCAACGCAACTGCGATACTGCCTGGTCTTATGGGTTCGAGAACTAGGGCGTCGGCAAAAGGACAAACTGGTTCGGAACTGTGTGGGGATATCCGCATTTCTATGTCGACGCCAAGCTGTGTGAGTATGTGATCCTTTCTAAGGACTGGTTGCGCAGATCGAAAGCGAACAGGTGTGGTCTGTAGAAACAGACGGTCAGTTATTGGCCTAGCGCGGCAAAGATCGTTCCAAGTCGCAATCGCCATGGGTCTGAGGACGTTGAGGTTGGCAAACTTTTTGGCCAAGTCTTTCTGTAGTTTCTGGATTTCCGGATCCAAATACTCGCGGACTTTGGTTCGGACACTTATCTGGATTTCGGTAATCTTCTTGACTGGCCTCAACACGATTTTCGTGGTCTCTTCCGCGACGGCGCCGATGATGGGTACCCAGCGTATGGCTTCGACGACCGTTTCGATTGGCTCAGTGACAATTCGGGCCATGGGGAGCTTGACGAGTGCCTTGTCTAGGTCGTAGCTGAGATCGAGGTCGTGTGCGATCATGCGCCAGTCGTTCTGGACTCGAGGCTCGAATGCGATGGATGCAGAACCTCGGAGGTCGATGTTTTCACTCACGCTTGCGGGACCTGCGTGGACCCTTATTGTGGCTCTGCCAGTCAGTCTTGTGGTGGCATGTAGCTTGTTATCTTCAACCGACAATGCGATGTCAGTCCGGTTTAAGTGCCAGTTGACTGTGATGTCCAAATCATCCTTTTGAAAGGCAGGCTGCGAAGAGAAGGAACTGGGGGTGACTTGGTCGGCTAAGTCGTCAAGCGTGTCTACGGGAATGATGACTGGGACATTCAGAGAAGACACAGTCGCGGGAAGAGAAAGAGATGGGGGGATGTCTGTCGTAGGGACAGACGTTTCAAGGATGGCGATACGAAAGAATGCGTAGTATGAACTCGCGCCGATGAGCAATGCCAAGACGACAAGGAGGGCGATGTGTTTGCGTTTCATGTTGGGGGCCTTCTCGGGGTATATATGTCAACGATCTAGGGTGTGTTCACATCATACTATCCTGGGGGAATGCTCGAAGCTAGTGTTCTGGAACTGAAGTTCAGATCATTATAGAGTTGCCCTCGAAAGTGGCCAGTTGGAGGTGGTGCGGATGGGCCGTGGTGTTGGCCGCCCAGTGGCGGCGTTGGTGTTAAGCGAGGCAGAACGGGCGTATCTGGAGCGGCAGGTGCGTCGGCACCGGATCGCGCGCGCCTTGGCGGATCGCTGCCGCATGATTCTGCGCTGCGCCGCAGGCGTACCGAATAAGGTCGTCGCGGCGGAGCTTGGCGTGCATGAGCATACCGTCGGGAAGTGGCGGCGCCGCTTCGTGCAGGAGCGCCTCGTGGGCTTGGGGGACGAGCCGCGGGCGGGGCGGCCGCGGACCATCGCGGACGAGGCGGTGGCCCACGTCATTGAGCAGACGCTCCGCGCGACGCCGCCCGATGCGACCCATTGGTCCCTGCGCTCCATGGCGCAGGCGAGTGGCCTCTCCCACACGACGATTCGCCGGATTTGGACGGCCTTGGGCTTGCAGCCCCACCGTGCGGAGACGTTTCAGCTCTCTGGTGATCCGCTGTTCGTCGAGAAAGTTCGGGACATCATTGGGCTCTATCTGGCCCCCCCGGATCGAGCGGTGGTGCTCTGGGTGGACGAAAAGAGCCAGATTCAGGCCCTCGCCCGTGAACAGCCGGTGTTGCCCATGCTGCCAGGCATCGCCGGGCGGCGTACCCACCCCTATATCCGGCACGGCACGACCTCGCTGTTCGCGGCCCTCGATGTCGCCACCGGCTTCGTCCCATTCGGGACGCCAACGCGGATCGGCACTGCGGAGGGTCGGTAGTGCCCTCCGTGTGTCGTTACTAAGCTCACAGCTCTGATTCATGAGCCAGCCCAAGATTGTCGCAGACGCGATAGAACGACGTTGCTCGTAGTTCTCCTCCGACTCACCATTGTATTGCGCTGGGCCATTAACTAAGCGCTGTTCCAATCCTTCACGTTTGTCTAAAGGCAAGTCACTCCAACGGCGTCGGAGCAAATGAAGCAACTCTCGACGTTCATATGCCTTCCAAAACGCTTGGTCGGAGAGCGAGAGGAGTCCATCTCCGACTTCGGCTTCAGAGAAAAGTTCGTTGAAAGTCCAGGCGTATAAGCGAAGCTTGTTGAAGAAAAAGGGCTCTTCTGGGGACCAGAGGGCTATGTCGGCTCGCAGCAGGTCCGGGTGTGTTCGGATCATTCGGTCAAATAAATCACGAAACCGAAAGAGATATGCCTCTCCACCCAGCAAAGGATTCTCTCCGGACCGGTCTTCAGGATAGAAAGTTGCCGTCTTCCAATCGGTAGTTCTGATATCCTGCAGCAATCCCGCAGCCAGCTCCAGGTGTCTGCGGAGAACATGATAAACCGCTGGCAGAGCGTTATTCGGGATTTCGGGCGGGGGGTACTGAGTCCCAGGAAATACGACCTCAAATTGCGCAACCTGATTCCAATGAATCCCCATCCAATCATCAGCCGGTGGTCGAGAGCCATCAATACCAAGAGGCGGTTGGATCTGGAGATACGGGGCGCTACTTCGCTCAAATGCTCGGAGGACGCCGTTGGTCCAACCCTCCATTTCGATCCGTTCAAGCGTTTCATTCAACGAAGGTGAATCGGGGTCATCATCAGAAACGATGCGGAATTTTTCGATCAACAGCCTCCAAATCGGTTGAGCCGGGCGGATTGTTTCATCATTGGCTTGCCCGACACGCCATTCAATTCGGTCAAGTAGATAAGGGTGAAGGGCCGCATACTTTGCTACCCACCACGGCGCGACCGGTTCGTGAGCTATTTTTACAATCCATCGGGTAAGGTGGACTAATCTGGCCGGCAGGGGAGCGATAGACTGGTATTCCCTACCGGCCAGTCTTGTATAGGCATTGGGAGGGAGGTCCGTAGACCGTAGCGATAGAAGATCGTCGCCTGGAGAATCGGTCGGAGTCGGGGTAGCAGACGGACGAGGAGGGTCGTCGTCTAGTCTGTACTCAACAAAAGGATCGAAGGCAGGCTCCGAGTCGTCAAAACTACGACCGACCGCCCCATACCGAATATTCCGGTCGAACACGCACAGCCATTCACCAAGTGGTGACGGGTCTGCATTCGCGAACAGCTTTGCGCCAACGTCTGTTCTGACGAGAGATGCAACTTGACCGCGTTCGTACGGTGTGAGAGACCTCGGCTCTCTCCGGGCCAGATCAACAATCCGTTGCCGCCACGCTAGAGGGTTGTCCGCACGGTCTGCCCAGACTGATAGGGTGTTCCATAGGGCTGAGTGTGCATCGTCAGTCGCCGAATAAGCGAGAGCGCGAATCCCGCTATCTTGCCACCGTTGCTGGACTTCTTCCTCGGTCCCACTGTCGAATGCGAAGAGTGGTTTACGATCCCCGTGTTCCCGAGTATGCAACCCCTGAAGCAGGTATCTGATGGGCGGATCGTTAGCAGAATATCCAAGCAAAACCACGATATATCGGTCAAGGAGGTTACGAATGAAGCGTGCCGCCCAACCCTCCGCCAAATAAGCCCGCCCAAAATCTGAACTGCTGACGATAAGCTCTTGCCGGCCTTCACCCCGTTTTATTCGGGAATTTATCCGGCCATGGAGATAGACAATTCCATTCAATTTTTGCGCACTAGCGAGATCGGGCAATGCCGGCGGAACATAAGTTTTCAAGTTTCGACCAGCAGCTTTCTCGAAGAGACGATCAAAGTTCGTGGTAATAATCTGAGGCTTACCGTCAAGGCTCTTAGACAAACGCAGAATCGTCTCGTGGGCCGTAACACTGATCCCACGCCTCGTTTTCGGCCGTTTCGCAATGAGGTAGTCAACCTCGCCCGCCGCATATTCCTGCTGAAGCAGGTTGAATATCCGGTCAAGTGGTAGACGCATGTCGGCCGGAGCGCTTTCGTCGTCCCAACGTGACAGCATGACACGCGACGGGGCGTCTTCGGGCGTTCCGAGCTCTTCAACTACATATTTTGCCAGGCCAAGGAAGTCCGGCATTCCGGCGGGGTAGGAAACCCCCACACCACACAGGAACACCATATTCCCCTTGTCACGCTCTTCAAGGAGTTCGTCTGGAAGGCTTGGTCCATCTGGAAGGAAACGCATTGCAAGTCAGGCTCCGGTTGAGGTTACTGCGCTCAAATATAGCGAGCCTCGGGTATTGCTGGAAGCTCTGGTGAGAACGAGTCTGACAGCGGGTAGCGCCCCTCTGCTGATAGGATAAAGCTTTCCAGGTCGGCGATTTACGCTGGGGATTAAGAGGCAAATCAGAGTAGCACACACTTACCACACGGTGGCTGTCCTCAACACAGATCATCAGCACGGTAGTGAAGATCGTGCCGACCGGCCATCAAATCCAGCAAGGGAAGCGAAGGTGCAACCCGTATGGTATATTGCCCACACTACATAAGAAGATCTGAGGAGTAGAGAAAACAAGTACTCAAAATGGCAAAGTCCAAGAAAAGTGCAGCGAAACAGGTCATCAGCTATCGTCATGATGACAAGCGGAAGAACAACCCGCATGTGGGCATGGTCGATACCACCAGCGACGGAGTAGAGGGACAAACAATGTGGGCGTATGACCCCCATATTGACCCGACACTCAACTTCGATACCGCCCGTGCTGGTATTGAGAAGCTGATTGATGACGCCCTAGCCTCGGGAGACGAGGCAGTCATGCGCCAAGCCCTGGAACAGCTCAAGCGGATGCAGACACCGTATCTGAACTGGACTGGTAAAGCCGAGCGGACCAGTTTTGAGGTCGATACGGTGTCGCTGCACGTCCACGAGCGGATTGACCCGGCCACGATTCTGGCTGCGGTGCAGAAACGCATGAAAGGAGCAAAAGGCAAGAGCAAGGCGGAGTTCCAACCCGACCTGTTTGCCGCTCCGTTCGAGAACCTACCATTGCGGGAAGCCATCGACTTCTACAAACATGAGCGCGATTGGGCCAACCGGCTGATTGCGGGTGATTCACTACTGGTTATGAACTCGCTGTTGCAGAAGGAGAGCATGGCCGGGCAAGTGCAGATGATCTACATCGACCCGCCATATGGCATCAAATATGGCTCAAACTTCCAGCCGTTTACCAACAAGCGAGATGTGACAGATCGGAACGATAACGACCTGACCCAAGAGCCGGAGATGATTAAGGCATTCCGAGATACGTGGGAGTTGGGGATTCATTCATATCTCACTTACCTGCGAGATCGCTTGTTGTTGGCGAGGGAACTGCTGAGCGAATCGGGTAGTGTGTTTGTGCAGATTGGGGATGAGAACGTGCACCGGGTGCGGGCGTTGATGGATGAGGTACTTGGCGAAGAAAATTTCTGTTCACTAATTGCTTTCGAGACAACTACAGGGCAGACATCCGCTTTTATGGCACAGAGTAACGACTTCCTTTTGTGGTATGCCCAAGATTCAGAAAAGACGAAGTTCCACCAATTAACCCGCCCTAAGGCGGCAGGGCAAACGGGTGGAACGGGCTATCGATTTGTTTTAACGGCTGAGCTTCTGGAGAAAGCATTCGATGGTGCCCTTTCCCCCGGCGAGAAACTCTTCATGAAAGGGGATGCGACTTCTCAGCGCCAAGGCCGCCCTTCTGGTGAAGGGTCTGCTATGCACTTCCCGGTGATATGCCAAGGACAGAGATTCGTTCCTAGAGGGGGCCGAGGATGGTCAACGACCGAACTCGGTATGGAGCGTCTCAAACGAGCAGGTCGCATTATGCCAAATGGTATTAATCTGGCATATAGACGTTTTCTTGAGGACTCTCCTGTACTTCCAATAGTTGCGTCGTGGAGAGATACGGGCAGCGGTTTTATGTCCGACAAGGTTTACGTTGTTCAAACAAATACTAAAGTCATTGAGCGTTGCCTCCTCATGACCACCGATCCCGGCGACTTGGTGTTGGACCCTACCTGTGGCTCTGGCACGACTGCCTTTGTTGCCGAGAAGTGGGGCCGACGCTGGATTACGACAGACACATCACGGGTGGCTGTCACGTTGGCAAAGCAACGGCTGATGACCGCAAGCTATGACTACTACGATCTCAAATATCCCAACGAAGGCTTGAAGGGTGGCTTTGCCTACAAGACCGTCCCGCATATCACGCTCAAGTCTATTGCTAACGATTCAGAGATCGACGAAATCTATGAACGGATGCATCCGGCGATTGAGCAGGCGTTAGAGGCCCTGAATCCGCTTCTCTCTCTGACTGAAGAGGGACTGAAAGAATGGGAAGTCCCGTTCGACTTCCCTGAGGACTGGCCAGAGGCAGCCCGTACCCCTTTTGACTCCTTCCACGCCGCTCGTCAGGCCATGCAGAAAAAGATGGACGAATCCATTGCCGCCCATGCTGACCAGGAAATTTTGTATGACCAGCCTCAGGTGGCCAAAAACAGAGTCCGTATCACCGGTCCCTTTACCGTTGAAGCGGTGCCCTTTCCCACTGTGTTGGGTCTGGACGAAGCAGAGCAGCCAGCCAGTGCTGACATGACTGTTGCCCGCTCGGGCGAAACTGCTCGCCAAGGTCAGTGGCGAGATGAACTGCTGAAAGCTGGTATTCGTGGTAAAGGCGGCCAAAAACTGCAACTGGCTGACTTGGAACCGCTGCCGGAAAAGAGATATATCCACGCCGTCGGTACGGTAGCCGAAACCGGTGAGCGGGTCGCTGTGAGCTTTGGTCCTCAACACGCGGCCCTGGAACAACGCCAAGTTGAAATCGCCATGCGTGAGGCTGGCGATCTCTTCCCCCTGCCTAAGATGCTAGTGTTCTGCGCTTTTACTTTCGACCCGGAAGCTGCCAAAGACATCGACAACATCACGGGTATCACCGCCCTTAAAGCCCAGATGAACACGGACCTCCTGACCGAAGACCTGAAGAAGGCCCGCACCAGCAATGAGTCGTTCTGGCTCATGGGGCAACCTGATGTCGAAATTCACAGAATGAAAGACGGACGGTATCAGGTCGAAGTCCACGGCTTTGACTACTTCGACACCAAAACCGGTGAGCTGAAATCAGGCGGCAAGAACAACATCGCTACGTGGTCACTGGATACCGACTACGATGACCGCTCCCTCTTCCCCCGGCAGGTCTTCTTGCCCATGTCGGGAGCCAAAGACGGCTGGAACAAACTGAAAAAGGAAATCAAGGTCGAATTGAACGAAGACCTCCTCACTCAGTTCCGAGGGACAAAATCCCTACCCTTCGAGCCTGGAGAGAATCAACGGATCGCCGTCAAGATTGTCGATGATCGTGGTATTGAAAGCCTCAAGGTGATGGACATCACAGATTGAGATCAAGCTCTTATCTTAGCTCTCTCCAGGAGAGGGCTAGGGTGAAGGCGACATGCAATTGGAGACACCGCCATGAAGTTCATATTCAAGAACCTCGGCCCAATAAACGAAGCCGAGCTAGAAGTCGGAGACCTGACAATTATTGCCGGTCGGAATAACACGGGTAAGACGTATGTGGCGTATGCGCTATATGGATTCCTCAAAAAATGGAAAGACCTACTCCTCCCACTCCCACAAGAGTTGAAAGCTATTATGGAAGGGCTTGATGGAAAAGACGTGGCAGCATTGTTGAGTTCTTCGTTAGAAGATTTTGAAAGCGCGTCTGTTGAAGTCGAGGTCGTAAAGGATGAATTTGGGGTTCCCCTCCCCAGGCCATTTATTCTTTCTGCTGAGCGTTTCGGCGTTTCTCTCTTCTACAAGGAACTCGACTTCACGAAGAATCGTATTGTGGAGATATTTCAGGAATTCGCGAAAGACAGAGAACAGGATATGGAGAAACTCTCTCCCTTCCTGTTCATCGACAAAATAGCTAGTCGGTATGCTCTGCCAATCAAGGACAATATTGACTACACCAGAAGCATTCCCGATTTGCGAAAGTCTCGGAGCGACCTATACGACACTAAATTATTCAACGAGATCAGGGATATGATGGGCGGCTCTTATACGGCCTCCGATGATGATATCCGCTTCAAGTCAAAGGCACGGAAAGGCGGCTTTGATATTCCTCTGCATATCGCGTCCTCCTCAGTCCGTGGCCTGTCCGATTTATACTTCTTTCTGCGCCACGTCGCGGAGGGGAATCAGCTTCTCATCATCGACGAGCCAGAAAGCCACCTTGATACGGCCAATCAAATCCAGTTCGCACGTCTGTTAGTGCGGGCTGTCCACGCCGGCCTGAAAGTCCTTATTACGACTCACAGCGACTACATCGTCAAGGAAATGAACAATCTGCTCATGCTGAGTGCGCCTTTCGAGGAGAAGGATGAGGTGCTGAAAGAATTCGGCTACTCAAAGCGCGACTTTCTAAAACCCGACTCAGTCCGGGCATATGTGGCCGAAGAAAATAGCCTGACCCGATGTACAATCGACCGTTACGGTATCAATATGCCGGTCTTTGATAAGAATATTGACTCAATAAATCGGGTTTCTAACGAACTTTCAGTCCGGCTGAAATACGAAGGAGAAGGGTGAGGTGGCGTTGATTTCTCAATTGAGCACTATTCTGAGAGAAAAGTTTATTAAACGAAAGAGAGCACCACGTGGCTCTGTAACCCTTCAAGATAGCCAATCGGATGTGAAGGTGAAGCTTATCCGTGTCCCCATGCCTTTTCTGGCTATTCCCATGAGTCACGAGCCTATAAGAGGCAAGCGGACGAAGCTCGACCCTTCGCATATGCCAGCTTTGCAGGACCGCGGCGACCTGAAAAAAATCTGTGACTATCTATTGATTGGTCAATCGGATGACAGCAATTACGCGATCTTTGTCGAGTTAAAGAAGACACTACGAGAAGAGGAAAGGCCAAAGGAACAGCTACGGCGCTCACTACCGATCTTGGACTATCTGCTTTCCGTGTGTGCCGTTGAATACGGCAGCGGGGAACACAATCTGACAATGCGTTATATCCTGATTGCTGAGCAGTCGATCAACACGCTCAATAAACAAAGAGTTCAAGGCGAAGAAGCAAAAAAAGTGGACGAAGCAACGTACAAGTCTACACAGATAACGACCTTTGTAGGCACATCTATGAATTTCGCAACTTTGATAGGGCGCTGAGCCACTTCTCATTGTTACCCTCCGAGACAACTCCATGACCCAAACCTCCCTCATCATTAGCTCACCCTACGACAAGCCACAGCAGCATTGGAAGCAGGACGAGCGGGGACGGGTGTTAGAGATTGTACCCGGCCGCCGTGAGGCTGGGTACGAGATTATTGACACGCGCAGCAACACTCGTCGCGTCGAAGAACTGGAACTGGTCAATCGTATCCGTCCCCGTGTGGACGAGTGGCGGGAGGCGGGCTATCCCGGTGTGACCAGCGTGACTCGTCGCCTGCTCGAACATTGGCACGACCGCGAGGCACGCGACTTGTCATTCTACTTCTGTCAACTCGAAGCCATCGAAACCTTGATCTGGTGGGTCGAAGGCCCGCCGGAATACAAGCAAGGCATTCACCTGCCCGGCGACGGCGGTCCCTGGGAGCGCATTTGCAACAAGATGGCCACCGGGTCCGGGAAGACCACGCTCATGGGCCTTATCATTACCTGGCAGGTATTGAACGCCCTGACCTATCCCAGGCGTAAAGAATTCTCTCAAGCCATTTTTGTTGTGGCACCGGGTCTGACCGTCAAGGAGCGCCTCCAAGTGCTCTATCCGGGCCATGAAAAGAATGTGTACGACGAATTTCGTCTGTGTCCGAATGAGGCTTTACGCCAGAAGGTCAATCAGGCTGCCCTCCTGGTAGAAAACTGGCACAGCCTCATGCCGCTCAAGGAGCCGGACCGCTCTGTTGTCAAAAAGGGAGCGGAAAGCGACGAGGCTTTCACACAGCGCGTGTTAGGCAAGCTGGCTGGCTATAAGAATCTCGTGGTTATCAACGACGAAGCCCACCACGCCTACCGCCAGCGGGCCGAGGTCAAAGTCAGTAAAAGAGAAGCCCAGGAATTCGGCATTGATCTGGACGAAGCCACCCGGTGGATCGAAGGGCTCGACCGTGTCCACAAGACCCGGCATATTCGGCGCTGCTTCGATCTCTCGGCGACCCCCTTTGCTCCAACCGGAAAGAAGTCCACCGAAAAAGGCCTGTTCGATTGGATCGTTTCCGACTTTGGCCTGAACGACGCCATCGAAGCAGGACTCGTCAAGACGCCGCGCGTGGTTGTCCGTGACGACGCCCTCGCCAATGCCCAAACCTATCGGAGCAAGCTCTACCACCTCTATAACGAAGCGGAAGTGAAGGAGGACCTCAACCGGAAAGCCGAACCGCACGAACCCTTACCCGATTTGGTGCAGAAAGCCTATGCGCTGTTGGCCTACGATTGGCGCGAAGTAGCCAAGGACTGGAAGGACGGGGGACACGAGATACCGCCGGTCCTGCTCACGGTCTGCAACCGGACGGAGAGCGCCGCCCGTCTTGAGCGTTTCTTTAACGGCGGGGACTGCCTCATTACTGAGACACAGAATCCTGACAAGACTCTACGGGTGGATTCTCGGGTGCTGGAAAAGGCCGAGCGTGGAGAGTCGGTCACAAGAAATAAGGACTACGCCGAACGGTTGGAGGCGATTCTGAACGCTTCCGGGTTGCCCGATGATAAACGCGACGAGTTGTTGCAGGCCAAACAGGAAGAACAGTTACGTGCCATTGTCGATAGTGTTGGTAAACGGGGAAAACCTGGACAGCAACTCCAGAATGTCATCTCTGTGGCCATGCTGTCGGAAGGTTGGGATGCGGCGAATGTGACCCATATTATGGGCCTGCGGGCCTTTACGAGTCAGTTGCTGTGCGAGCAAGTGATTGGGCGAGGGCTGCGGCGGGTGTCATATCAGCTTGATAAAGACGGATTATTCTTACCGGAATACGTCAATGTCTTTGGTGTACCGTTGTCTATCTTTCAGGATGTTGGCGAAGGGGGAGTCGTCCCGCCCCCGCCAAAACCCAGCGTACAGGTTGAGGTCGTACCTGGCCGCAATCAGTATGAAATCCGCTGGCCGAATGTGGCGCGCATAGAAACAGTGCTGCGTCCGACACTGAGCGTGGATTGGGATGCGGTAGAACCCCTGACCTTAGACCCCATGCAAACGCCCATCTTGGCGGAAGTGGCCCCGTCTCTGGCGGGACAGGCGGACTTGTCCAAGGTCAGCGCCATTGACCTGGAACAGGCGGTTGAGGAGTTCCGGCTGCAAAACCTGATCTTTCGGGCGGCCCGGAAGCTCTATGTTCAGAGTGCGGACACGTTCTCGGGAGATATGCAGTACTTGGCGGTGCAATTGATTCGGATGGTGGAAGCGTTTCTGACCAGCAACACCCTCCACATTCCCAGCCTATGGCATCAAGATCCGGTACGTCGTCGCATCCTGGTGGCGCTGAATATGGATACGGTGGTCGGCCATGTAAACCGCTTCGTGCAAAAGCAGAATACCGAGCAGTTGCAGGTCTGCTTTGATCCAGACCGGGCGATTGGTTCAACTGCCTCTATGCGGACCTGGTACACCACCAAACCGTGCCAGGCCACGGTGAAATCGCATATCAGTCACGCGGTGTCCGACAGTGTGTGGGAGAAAGCGGCGGCGGATATCTGTGAAACCGAACCGTCTGTCTCGGCCTGGGTCAAGAACGACCATCTGGACTTCAAGGTCCGGTATCTGTATCGGGGCTCATCCCGGAACTTTGTGCCGGATTATTTGATTCGCCTGCATAACGGAAAGACCTTGGTGCTCGAAATCAAAGGTCAGGACAGCGAGCAGAACCGAGCAAAACGCGCGGCTATGGACACCTGGATTCAGGCAGTGAATGAGCAGGGTGGTTTTGGACAGTGGAGCTTTGCAGTGGTGTTCGAGCCAGCCAGGATTCGGGACGCGGTGATGGAACAGGCTTAACGGTTCTCGGTTGAATAAGGAGCGCTATTTCTTGCTTGGTCCAGCGTGTACAGAGCGGAGGGGGGATAGCTCCCGACTCGGAGACCCCCTAGCGGGAGTCTTCCGTGGGAGTAGTTGGGGTTTGAGGGGATATACTCCCCTGGCAGCCAGCCGTCAGCCTGCCCGTTGACAAGCCTACGCCCACATAAAGTATGCATTCAAAAAAATTCTAAAAATTTTTCCGGGGAAAATCCGGGAAAAGAACGGAAAACGGTTGGTGGAGACTTTGCTTTATGAGTCTGTTAGCGCTGGGATTACACCGGACGATGTAGGCGGATAGCAATGAATTGGATAACTGCGCTTATACACCTGGACCGGAGGAAGAATGAAACTTACCAAGGTACGTATCACGGAATTTCAAAGTATTCAGGACTCAAACGAATTCGAGATCGGTGATGTCACTTGCTTGGTTGGCAAGAATGAAGCGGGCAAGACGGCACTATTGAAGGCACTGTATCGCCTAAATCCTATTATTGAGTCGGATGCCAATTTTGACGCGGAGGAGGATTATCCGCGTCGGAACGTTTCCGATTATCTGGGAGATGTTGAGGCTAAACGCCGGGAGCCATCCGAAGTCGTACACGCGACATACATGCTCGAAAATGACGATATTGCCTCAGTTGAAAAAGTTTTTGGCCCTCAATGTCTTAAAGGCAGAAAACGAACGGTGACCCTTTATAAGGGATACTCGAACGAACTGGTGTACAGCGGTCCAAACGTGAACAGTGAAGCAACCCTGAAGCATCTCGTAGAGACGGCTGACCTTCCTCGAGGGCTTAGTACCAAACTGCTCAAACAGAAGGCCGCCAAGGAAATGGTTGGGATTCTTACCGCTGTCGAACAGACGGAAGCTGTCCAAAAGCTTACACCTATGCTTCAGAGTATTGCCGAAAACGATGTCGCCTCCGTTGTCTACGATCAGATTATTCATGACCGCCTTCCGAAGTTTCTCTACTTCGACGAGTACTATCAAATGAAGGGGCAGGATAACCTTGATGCCCTCAAAGGCCGTGTCGCAGCGAATACCCTTGAAGAATCAGATCGTCCACTACTTGGACTGATTGAACTCGCTAGACTAGACTTGGACCAACTCACCGATCCAGGAAGGACGAACACGCTGATAGCGAGACTTGAGGCTGCCGAAAATCAGCTTACGCAGAGGGTACTCACCTACTGGTCCCAGAACCGACACCTTCGGATGAAGTTCGACATCCGGCCTGCCCAACCCGGAGACCCAGAGGGTATGAGGTCAGGGATGAACATTTGGGGGCTTCTAAACGATACGAAACACATGGTGAGTACTCCCCTTGGTAGTCGCTCCCGTGGTTTCATTTGGTTTTTCTCTTTCCTTGCCTGGTATTCTCAGCTTCGTCGCAAAGGCGAGAACATCATATTACTCTTGGACGAGCCTGGTCTGTCTCTTCATGCAAAAGCCCAGGAAGACCTCCTTCGCTACTTTGAAAAGGAACTCACCTCTCATCACCAACTTATTTACACCACTCACTCCCCATTCATGGTTGACCCTGTGCATTTTGGCCGAGTGCGCATTGTCCAGGACCTGAGCCAAAACTCGGACGACGTGTCCGAGGAACAGGAAGGGACCAAGGTTATTACCGAGGTTCTCGATGCAACACCAGATAGTCTTTTCCCTCTTCAAGGTGCTCTTGGGTACGAAATTTATCAGACTCTTTTTGTTGGTCCCAACAGCCTTGTTGTCGAAGGTGTCTCCGACCTGCTGTATATTCAAATCATATCGGCTCTTCTTCAGTCCAAGGGCAAGGCGGGCCTGAACGAGGACTGGACTATTACGCCGGTTGGTGGGTCTGACAAGGTTTCAACTTTTGTGGCGCTGATTGGAGCACAGACGAAGCTAAACGTTGCAGTCCTTATCGACTACCAAAAGAGGGATCAGCAGAGCATAGAAAACTTATATAAAAAGAAGCTCCTTAGTCAAAATAACGTTCTCACCTATGCCGATTTTGTCTCAGGAAGTGAAGCTGATATCGAGGATATGTTCAATCCTGAGTTTTATCTGGAATTAGTGAATAGAGCCTTTGATTCTTCTATCGGACTATCGGATTTGCCCACAGACCACCCCCGAATCCTTCGTCGCCTCGAACTGTATTTGAAAAACAACCCACTTCCTGAAAATGTGAGCTTCAACCACTACCGACCCGCTCGCTACTTTGCCGACAACATTAGCTCCCTTGTTAATGGACTGAGCGAGGAGGAGTTGAATCGTTTTCAGCAGGCATTTGATAAGCTCAATGCACTGTTATAAAGCTAGCAGGGTAGACGAGCCAGCACCGACTACGCCGCTAGAGGCTTGTGCGAATAGGTTGAATCAGCGGAGTCTTTCCAGCACACTAGGGAGAGAGAGCAGGGAGAGCCCTGCGGAAGGAGGGAGGAGATGGCCCGAGCCTACTCGCAAGATTTGCGGGATCGCGTGATTGATGCCG
>JAJDTY010000031.1 GCA_022826945.1 Candidatus Binatia bacterium | reverse complement strand
TGACCCAGCTGTTCAGCCCCTCCTGAAAATAGATCGGGTGATTCTCGCGGATGTCGGCAAGGATCGGGTACGGATCCTTTTCATACTCGGGCGACATGATATTGGGCGTAGGCATACGGGCGACCTCCCTGTGCTGCGGTTGAGGAAAGAACTGTGGCAGGGGGTTCTTTTCTTATATTACAACAAGGAGTACCAGCACGGTTCTGGAGTACAAGACATGCTAAGTCGCCAGTTCATTATCGATAGCTGGTTGGGAAAACACCGTTATCGGGCGCTCCGGCCCCTCATACAGCTCTATATCAACCAGAGTAGTATTCGCTGAGCAACCTTGAGAGAGACTGGAAGAACCCTTGTCCAGGGTCAGCATGTTGGGATTACCGTGCAAATCCAAACTCCCAATTTCCCCCGGTTGCTCCGGGTCATACCACGCCCCGGTATGGAGCTGAACAACACCTGGACGCAGAGTCTTCGAAATAACGACTCCCGCCAAACACGCGCCACGGTCATTAAAAACTTTCACCAGATCGCCGTCCTGAATGCCACGGCGCTCCGCATCTTCAGGACTCAACCTGATCGGCTCACGCTGACGAATCTTACTATCGACACTGACTTTGCCATGGTCAAACTGACTATGGAGACGCTTACCAGGGTTTGGAGAAATCAAATGGAGCGGGTATTTCTTCGCCTTTGGCGAACCCAGCCATTCTTCCGGCTCCAACCAGGCTGGGTGCCCAAGACAATCCTCGTAGTGAAAACTGTCAATATCGGCTGAGAAAATTTCGATTTTACCGCTGGGGGTCGCTAATGGATTTTCTTCAGGGTTCTTTCGGAACAATTGCAGGGTGCCTCCGGGCAGAAAAACATCATCCGGCAGTTGCTGATCAGTATGCAGCTCAATCTGCTCACCATCCCAAAACTCCTCGAAACTTGGCAATTGGTAACCAAACTCGGCCGCATTATCTTTCGAAATTGCGTAGAGGTGCTTCAACCACTGTTCCTCATCGCGGTTTTCCGTAAAATCGTCGGCAAAGCCTAGTCGCTCGGAAAGCCCACTAAAAATCTGATAGTCCGAACGTGATTGCCTGTAGGGCTCAACCGCTCGTCGCATGGGAATCAAAAAGTTCGTCGCGGAGTTACAACCCAAATCATTGCGTTCCAGCATCGTCGAGGCAGGGAAAACAATGTCGGCATGGCGGGCACTCGCGTTCCAAAAGTGTTCATTAATGATGATCGTGTCCGGCTTGCGCCACGCTTCCAGTAAACGGTTAATATCCTGATGGTGGTGAAAGGGATTTCCTCCCGCCCAATAAATGAGTTGAATGTCAGGATACTGGTACCGTCCACCGTCGTAGTCAAACGCCTTGCCCGGGTTGAGCAACATATCGGCCAATCTGGCAAAGGGAATAAACGTGTGCACGTCGTTCTCGCCCTGCGGTAATGCCGCCCACTGAAAGGGTAAGGCCCATTCCGTGCCCAAATCGTGAGTGCAGTTGTATCCCAACGTAATCCCTCGACCCGGCAAACCAATCTGTCCCAGCATCGCCGCCAAAACGATACCCGCCCACCACGGCTGTTCACCCTTGTCAGCGCGTTGTATTGACCAACTGACCGAAATCATGGTGCGGCTGGTGGCCATGCGTCTGGCAAGCGCCCGCAGTTTCTCTGCCGGTAGTCCGCAAATATTCTGTGCCCAATCCGCGTCCTTGACTTGCCCGTCCACCTCACCCATCAGATAGGGTAAAAACTGCTCAAAACCGACGCAGTATTGGTCGAGAAACGCTTGGTCATGCAAATTCTCGACGACTAAGGTATGGGCCAGCGCCAGCATGATTGCGGTATCGGTATTCGGAATGGCGGCGAGCCAATCGGCACCGACGGTGTCGGCGACATCATCTTGAACCGGGCTGATATTAACAAAATTGACCCCGGCATCTTTTGCTTCCTGCATGTGGCTGAAACTCGTATGCGCCGCCAGTCCCCCCGGGGAAGGATCGGTGTTTTTTGCAGGGGCGCCACCAAAGAGGACCACCAGTTCCGCATGCGCCGCCACCAGCTTCCAGGGCTGGGCTTGTAATGACAATGGATAGCCTTCCACACCCAATATACGCCGCGCGATTACGTTGCCCGCCCCCAACGAGTAACTATCGACGCCATCGGTGTACCCGCCAAATCTTTTCATGAACCGATGCAACTGGCTCAGTGCGTGATGAAATCGGCCAGCACTTGCCCAACCATAGCAACCGGCATAAATGGCTCCATTTCCATATGTCGATTTCACCCGTTGCAACGCATCTGCAGCAATATCCAGAGCAGTTTCCCAATCAACCGCCACAAAGGGCTCACCACCCCGTTTGCTGCGGTCGCTGTTCTCTCGCTTCTCCAGATAGCTTTTACGTATCATCGGCTGGGGAATGCGGCAGTTGTCGTCCAAGGCGTCCAACAGCGAGTGACCAATAGGCGAAGGGCATTCATCCTGCTCAACGGGGAGGACTCCTTTAATTTGATTATCCTCAACCTCCAACAGATAATTGCCCCAGTGGGTAGAGGTAGGAACTAAACGAGGCATCTTGGGCATGCTAGGCACTCCGAACTCCTTTTTTGTCTTCAGGAAGGAATCACTCAAGATTATGGTCACTACAGAAACGCGACAAGACTCCCCCGAAGGGTAGGTTGGCTGCCGTGACGACGGCAGCGCGCACCACTGGTTAGTAACTCCTGGGGAGGCCCATCCGTTCGCCCAGGAAATTTTTCACCATCTCGTTCGAGATGGGGCTGAAGGGACCGAGGCGGGCGTCGCGGAAGAGACGTTCCATTGGGGTTTCCTCGACGAGCCCGTGACCGGCGAGCACACGCATGCAGCGGTCGGTTGCCCGGATCGCCGCTTCGGTGGCGGCCAACTTCGCCATGGCGGCCTCGCGGGCACACTCCCTCCCGTTGGATTGCAACCAGGCCGCTTTCTCGGTGAGCAGGCGTATTTGTTCGAGGTCAGTCGCGACGTCGGCCAGCGGATGTTGCAGCGCCTGGTAACTGCCGATAGGGCGGCCGAAGGCCGTGCGCTCTTTGGCATAGGCAAGCGCCTGATCCAAGACCGCCGCCGTAATGCCGACGTACATAGCCGCGCACAGAATGCGTTCTTCGTCGAGGGATGACAGGAGGTGGTACCAGCCGCGGCCCCGCTGGCCGACAATGGCGTCCGCCGGAGCCCGCGCGTCGTCCAAGAAGACCTCGCACGTGCAGGCCGCCCGCATTCCCATCAGTTCCAGACGGCGGACCTCGACGCCTGCCTGGTTGCGCGGCGTCAAAATGAGGGACAGCCCGCCGGCGCGTTTGCCTTCGACCTCATCAGTCCGGCAAAGCACCAGGATCGCGTCCGCATCGTCGGCAAAAGAGGTATAGAGCTTTTGGCCGCGAACGACCCACCCGTCTCCGTCTCGCTCGGCCCGGGTCGTGAGGCCCAGAACGTCCGTGCCACCGCTGGGTTCCGTCATGCCGAATGCCATCAGGAAGTCGCCTGAAGCGAGCCTTGGAAGCAGCTCGGCCTTTTGATCCTGTGACCCATGCTCACGCAGGGTCCGCGCGGTCATGGAGACCAGGAGCCAGTCGGTCGCGAGCGACGGGAAACGGTAGGCGAGTTCCTCGGTCAGGACGGCAGCCGTCATCACATTGGCGCTACTGCCTCCGAACTCTTCCGGTACGGAAAGGCCCATCCAACCCAGTTCGGCAAAGCGTTTCCAGAGGTCTCTGGGAATTTTTCGCGACCGGTCCAATTCCCGGATACGGGGTTCGGGAAGCTCCTCCTCAAAAAATCGCCGGACACTGTCGCGCAGAGTTGCGTGTTCCGCAGGCGGATCAAAGTCCATGAGCAAGCCCTTCGTTCAGCTGACAGTGCCGTTGCCATCCCCCGCGGTCGGTCTCAACGCAACTGCAAGAAATGCTCATCTCGGTACAAATCGCCGGCTTTCAGCGAGCCGACGTCAAAGGCGCGCAGGTCCATGAAGTAATCGGGTTTGGCGTCCGGGAAGGGCCGATAGCGAAGATCGTCACCGAAGAAACGCAGCACGACGGTATGGCGGGTCGGGCAGACCGCATCGACCGGCGCTCCGCCGTGCAACGCCCCCGAATGCAGCACCACGGCATCACCAAGCTCCAGATCCCAAGAGAGCACGTCCCACGACTTTGGATCCTCGGCCCGCTCGGCTTCGATGTCCGGCAGGCGCGGAAAATGCTCGGCTCCCCACAGGGGCCGGGTCGGGTCCTTGGGGTCCATAAACGCCGCCCCATCGTACATCGGGCCGACATGGGAGGCCCTGACGACTTCCAGGGCGTTCCGGGCCGGCAGGGCCTCGAAACTGATCCAGATATTCGCCAGATGCGATCCTTCGGTCGGGAAATAGGGCGTATCCTGGTGCCACAGGGTCCGGCCCACTTTTCCGCCGTTTTTGACAAAAATCTCCTCCCCAAAATACCAGACGTGCTCCGACCCCCAGAGGTCAGCGAGGAACTCCGCGAAATCCAGCTTCTTCAGCATCGGCCCGTAGACTTCGAGCGATTTGGCAGTGCCGAGATCGTTGTACTGCTCGTCGCTCGTGCCTTTGTAAATATCGAGCGCCGTCGGCCCTGGGTTTGCGAGGTTGAAGTCAAAACAACGCCGGCACTCGGCCAGCTCAGCCGCGCTCAAAAGCCCCTCGGCTTTGAACACGCCATCGCGTGAGAACGCCTGTCGCATCGCTTCGGTGACCCGGATCATTTTTCGCCTCCTTTGGTGTCGCTCCCATGCAGACCAGATAGGAGATCGGAGCGGGGTGTTTCTCTGTTGTTCCTACCTCCAAATCCCCTTCCCTTCAAGGTTTCCGTCTCTCCACTGCCCTCGTGTATGCCACTCGTTCAAGAACGCCCTCCGGTTTCCTGACGTCTCAAGTCTGACTTGCGCATACAGACAAAGAAGGACGCTTACGCTGTTGACCTTCCCCCGGTAAACGCTCAATCGTTGGCCGGCGGTGAGTCCAGAGCGAAGGTCACCACAGGTAAAACGGCGATAATCAACAGCACGATAAACGAGGGGTTGGACCACTCCGCACCCATGGGTCGATAGACCTGGCCGGTTATCGCCGTATTGCCAAAATAGAGCAACAGAATGAGCCAGCCGCAGCGGCTCCAGAGCCGCATGTTGACCACTGGGCGGGCGGGCGGCGGTGCCGGGGTGGTCATGCCCAACAGCGCCTTCCAGCGCTGAATATCCCAGAGGATTAACGCCAGCAGCCCCACACTCATCAGGGTGACGACGATAGCGGTGGGCACCACTCCTGTGCTCCAGCAAAACACCAGAATTGTCACAAGAATAGGAGCGGCAAGCGCCGCCCCCACAGTCGCGTGGCGCTGCGTTATCAGCAACACGGCGGCCGTGAGCTGCAGTGCCCCTACAAATTGATAGAACCGGCCGGTCGCATGAAAGGCGTGCAGGAACTCGTGAAACACCCCCGTGTTCGCTGGATCGGTAAACGGCTGTCCCAGCAGCTTCTTGAGCCCTGCGGGAATGAAGGCAAAACCGATCATCATGCGCAATACAATGGTACCGATGGAGATCCCCCGGCATTCGTGCGCTCGAGCGATTCGCTCTTCAAGCCATGTGAATGTCATGCTCCGGCCTCAACAATGATACAGTCTATGGCGCTCTTCTAAACTGCTTGGGCGCGGGCGACCAGCCCCCCTGCCCCGCTGTGGAGTCGTGCTTCAACAGGTTCTGTCAGGGTAGTGAAACGAGACGCGGTCGTGCAAAGCGCATAGGAGTTTCCCACCTCTGACCGTTCAGTCTCGTGCCGTCCGAAACTTGACTTGCGCATACGGACAAATCGGTATCTACTATGAGCCGGAAGAGCGGAGCGCGTCAATCGTTCCATGTCAGAGAGCGTCAGGGAGGTGCCGCCATGAGCCTTTCACCTGTGGGAAACTCTCACGTCGGTTTCGACTGGCCGACAGCCGGTATGACCTCGGTCCCGTATCAAATCTTTTGTGATCCTGCGGTGTATCGCCGCGAACAGGAACGCATCTTCAGAGGCCCGACCTGGAGTTATGTCGGGCTCGAAGCCGAGGTTGCCAGCCCTGGTGACTTTAAGGCCACGTTTGTCGGCGACACGCCGATTGTGGTGTCGCGTGACAAAGAAGGCGTTCTGCACGCCTTTGTCAATCGTTGCGCGCATCGGGGAGCCATGGTCTGCCGCGAGTCTCGTGGGAATAAGGCCAGCCATACCTGCATTTACCATCAGTGGAGTTATAACCAGAAAGGCGACCTGATTGGGGTGCCGTTCCGGAAGGGGATTAATCAACAGGGCGGCTATCCGGCCGACTTTGATCCGGCGCAACATTCACTCCAGAAACTCCAGGTCGATACCTATAAAGGCCTGATCTTCGCGTCGTTCTCTGCCAAGGTTGAGCCCCTCTTCGACTATCTAGGCCCGGCCATGCGTCCGTGGCTCGACCGGGTTTTCAATCGGCCCGTGCAGGTTCTGGGCTATGCCCGGCAGTTTACCCATGCCAACTGGAAGCTCTATGCAGAGAATGTGAAAGATCCCTATCATGCCAGTCTGCTCCATCTCTTCCTGACCACTTTTGGTCTGTACCGTTCCTCCCAAGGCGGTGGCATCACCATGGATGAGACTGGCCGACACAGCATCGTGCGCGCCTACCGGAAGACGGAGCAGGAGGAGACGGCTGCGTATAAAGGCAAGAATATGCATAGCTATCAAAAAGACTATGCCCTGGCCGACCCTTCTCTGCTCGCCTCGCGTCAAGAATTTGATACAGACTTGAATGTCCAAATCCAGACGATCTTCCCGAGCCTGGTTGTCCAGCAGATTCAAAACACCCTGGCCACTCGGCAGATTTTGCCCAAGGGACCGGACCGGTTTGAGCTCGTGTTTACCTTCTTTGGCTTTAAAGATGACGACGAGGAGATGCACCGCATCCGTATCAAACAGGCCAATCTAGCCGGGCCGGCCGGCTATGTCTCAATGGAAGACGGCTATGCCACAGAGCTGGTCCAGCAGGCGATTGCCAGAGAACAGGACGAATGCTCAATGATCGAATTGGGCGGGACCGGTACAGAGGACCAGGAAAACCTCATCACTGAGACTGCTATTCGTGGCTATTGGAATTACTACCACGATGTCATGGGTTTTTCATAAAACGTCGTCCATGTAAGACAGCCGCGCAGTTTATTCAGAATCATCCGTTTTGCTTTACACGCCTGTTTCAAAGCGGCTGTTTTACATCCGGTAACAGGTTATCTGTTAAACTTCAGCGGACAACGCCATTAAAAGCGCCTCATTACCGCTGCCTTTCCGTACACACCTGGGGTGTTGTGTCCTGCGTTCCGTGTGATATCCGCTCCAGGCCGCTAAGGGATACGCAGAACGATGAGCACCACCGACTTGAACTGGATTGCCAACGACATCTGGGGCATAGCCGACGACGTGCTGCACGACCTGTACGTACGCGACAAATACCGAGACGTAATCCTGCCCATCCGTGCTGCGCCGGGAAGCCTTCCTGCGTCGCGAAGTCCTGCCCTACGCCTCTGACGCCTGGTATCAGCCCGACAGCGTGAAGGTCGGCTACGAGATCAGCTTCACCCGCTCCTTCTACAAGCCGTAGCCTCTGCTTACACTGGATGAGATTCGAGCGGATATTTTGGCACTGGAGAAAGAGACCGAGGAGTTGCTCAACGAGATCGTGGGGAGAACCAACTCATGAAATCGCGGCGTTCCAACCAGCGTTACCGGATAAGTTCGACCTGATGATCCGGCCATGCCCTCAGAGTCAGCTCATGTCTTCAACCCTGTCCTGCGCTTTTGGAGTTCCGCTCTTGGTTCGCGCCTGATATCCTGAGCCGAGCAGTTTTCCAAGCAGATGCAGGTCGCCTGAGCGACCAACCGCGAAAGGAACGAGCATGTCTGCGACCGAAATCATCTTTGAAATCACCGAAGACGAGTTGGACGGCGGATATTCTGCCAGTGCGCTGGGATATGGCATACACACCCAGGGCGACTCACTCGAAGAAATCCGTCGCAATGTCAAGGAAGCCGTTGACTGTTACTTCGACGACACCATGCCACGGCCCAAGGTGATTCGCCTCCATTTCGTACGCGACGAGCTTCTGGTGGCATGAAGTTGCCCCGCAACGTCACCGGCGCGGCCCTGCAAAAGTCGCTTCGCCGTCTGGGCTACGAGGCCACGCGGCAACGGGGTTCCCATGTGCGAATGACAACGCAGGTCAACGGTGCACACCATGAAGTGATTCCTCAGCACAATCCAATCAGGGTGAAGACCTTGTCGAGCATCCTGAAAAACATCGCCCAGCACCACAAAATGAGCGTAGAAGAGCTTCTGCGGGAACTCGATCTGTGAAGCCACGATGCAGCCCCTGCGGACGCTGGCGGAAATCCGGGCGGATATTTTGGCACTGGAGAAAGAGACCGAGGGGTTGTTGGGCGAGATCATCGGAGCCCAGCCATCCCGTTGACTATCGCAGGAGGCAACCATGATGAGCAGCAAAATGAGTACTGAAGAGAGGGAAATTCTGGAGAAGTTCGAGCGCGGCGCGTTGCGACCGGCTTCCAACGTCGAGCACGAGTTCGTGCAGGCCCGGCAAGCGGCTCGCAATACGTTCAACAAGACCCGGCGAGTCAACCTGCGGGTGACCGAACGTGACTTCAGCCTCGCCCACGCCCGGGCGCGGGAGGAGGGCATCCCATATCAGACGCTTTTGTCGAGCGTCATCCACAAATACCTGTCGGGTCGGCTGGTCGAGAAGAGATAGGAGACCGACCAAGTCACACGGAGGAAGCGCAAATGAGACCGGCCGAGATCATTTTCGAGGTCACGGAGGCCGAGGGTGTTACCCATTAGTCAATGAGACCCTATGCTGTGTCTCACGGAAATTGTGAGGCTGTGCTCATGAAAAACATCACCGTATCCGTTGACGAAGAAACCCATCGGCTCGCCCGTATCCGGGCGGCGGAGTTGGACACCTCGGTCTCGGCCCTGGTGCGGAACTACCTGAGAAGCCTGGTGAGCGACACGAGGGGAGACCCCACATCCACATTGCAAGGCGGGGAAACAGAGGCCGAACGCCAGCAGAGGAGGTTGCGCGAGGTCATTGCGGACATTCACGCCACTTCGAGTGGCTTCAGGGCCGCCGACAACCTGCCCCGCGAGGAACTGTACGACCGGGACAGAGCCAGGGCTGAAGCGCCGGCAGCGACCGCCGCCGAAGACGAGCACCGCAAAAGTGGGTGAGCGTCGTGCGCTTTGGTGCTAGGGGTGTTCGGGGTCCGGCTCACCGTCGCACGAAAAGCGGCGTGACGCTACGCCCGCCACACCGAGACACGGAAGGGCGCTGGATATCAGACCTGGAAGACGGCTATGCCACAGAGCTGGTACAGCAGGCGATTGTCAGAGAAAAGGACGAATGCTCAATGATCGAATTGGGTGGTGTGGGTACAGAGGACCAGGAAAACCTCATCTCACGGAGACGGCTCTGCGTGGCTATTGGAATTACTACCACGACGTGATGGGCTTTTCATAAAACGTTACCCACGTAAGACAGCCGCGCAGTTTGATTGATCTGATGACTGGTCTATGAGTTCCAGACCTCCAGAGTAGAAGCTCGCCCTAATTCGGACAGGATCCGAGAGTCTCTCAGCTTAACAGTATCCCAGGGCAGCTTGATTCGGAATCAGCAGGTTCCCGGTTCGAGTCCGGTGGGTGGCTCCAATCTTTTCAAATAGTTAGGTGGGGTGATGAAGTGAGAAGAAAATGATAAGTCACCACACTGACTGCCATTAGCTTCTAGCAGCCTGAAACCGTTCGGGACACGGAACGGTGAACTCGTCTAAAAAAGATGACTAGAAAAAGACTTTTCTTGTAGAACCTGCCACGTCGCAGCAAAAGGATGAGGACTAGATGGCAAAACAGGCAAACAACAATGGCGCCAATCTCGGGTTCGAGACGCAGCTCTGGGCGGCGGCGGACAAGCTGCGTGGCAACATGGAGCCGTCCGACTACAAGCACGTCGCCCTGGGTCTGATCTTCCTCAAATACATCTCGGATGCCTTCGAGGCGAAGCGGGCGGAACTGCTCAAGGAAGAGCTAGCCGACGCGGAGGATCGGGAGGAATACCTCGCTGAAAACGTCTTCTGGGTCCCGAAGGAAGCCCGCTGGTCGCATCTCCAGGCCAAGGCCAAGCAGACGTCGATCGGTAAGGACATCGACGACGCGATGCTGGCGATCGAGACCAGCAACGCCTCGCTCAAGGGTGTTCTGCCTAAGGACTACGCCCGCCCGGCGCTCAACAAGGTCATGCTTGGCGAGATCATCGACCTTGTGAGCGGAATCGGCATGGCTGAGGAGGCCGACCGCTCCCGCGACATTCTCGGGCGGGTCTATGAGTATTTCCTCGGCGGTTTCGCCGGGGCCGAGGGCAAGCGCGGCGGTGAGTTTTACACGCCCCGCTCCGTCGTCCGACTGCTGGTCGAGATGCTGGAGCCCTATAAGGGTCGCGTCTATGACCCCTGCTGCGGCTCCGGGGGCATGTTCGTCCAGTCCGAGAAGTTCGTTGAGGAGCACGGCGGACGCATTGGCGACATCGCCATTTACGGGCAGGAGAGCAACTACACGACTTGGCGACTTGCCAAGATGAACCTCGCGGTGCGCGGCATCGACGCCGATATCCGCTGGAACAACGAGGGCAGCTTTCACAAGGACGAGCTACAAGATCTCAAGGTAGATTTCATCCTTGCCAATCCGCCGTTCAACGTCTCCGATTGGGGTGGCGACCGTCTGCGGGAGGACGGCCGCTGGAAGTTCGGCGTCCCCCCCGTGGGTAACGCCAACTACGCCTGGCTTCAACACATCCACCACCACTTGGCCCCGAACGGGACGGCGGGCGTGGTGCTCGCCAACGGCTCCATGTCATCCGGCCAATCCGGTGAAGGTGACATCCGCCGCGCGATGGTCGAGGGCGACGTGGTGGATTGCATGATCGCTCTGCCAGGCCAGCTCTTTTATTCAACCCAGATTCCCGCCTGCCTGTGGTTTCTGGCGCGGAACAAGAACCCTGGGGGCGGGTGGAGAGATCGGCGCGGTGAGGTCTTGTTCATCGACGCCCGCAAGCTCGGGCACATGGTTGATCGAACACGTAAGGAGTTCTCTGAGGAGGACATCACCAAAATTGCAGGGATCTACCATGCGTGGCGCGGAGGCCTCGACGCGGACGCTTACAACGATGAGCCGGGTATCTGCAAGGCCGCAACGCTGGAGGAGATCAGAATGCACAGTCACGTCCTGACGCCGGGACGTTATGTCAGTGTGGCAGCGGCGGAAGTTGACGACGTTCCATTCGAGGAGCGGTTCGTGGAACTAAAGGAGACCCTAGCAGAGCAGTTTGCCGAGGCTGACGAACTCGCTGCTTTCATTCAGACCGAACTCGAAAGAGTCCAGGCCAATGTCTGAGCGATTCGTTCACCTTGGAGACTTCGTAGACCTTCTCACAGGTTTCCCATTCAAGAGTACAGAATACACCGAGGGAGACGGGAATCCTAAGCTATTGCGAGGTGACAATATCGCCCAAGGTTTGGCTAGGTGGGACAACGTCAAGAGATGGCCGGTAGCAAGAGCTAGTGAAGTTCAGCAGTATGAGCTTGAGTCTGGCGATGTTGTACTGGCTATGGATCGTCCTTGGATCGAGGCGGGCCTGAAGTTTGCGCGAATTTCTGATGCTGACTTACCTGCGCTCTTGGTCCAACGTGTGTCGAGAATGCGGGCGCTTCCGGGTCTCCACCCGCGACTCTTATATTATGTAATCGCAAGCAAGCAATTCACAGACTACGTTCAAGCCGTGCAAACAGGCACTACCGTTCCCCACATCAGCGCCCAACAAATCAAGGACTATGAGTTTCGGTTGCCAAGTGATGATGAGCAGACGTCGGTCGCAACTATCCTCGGCGCTCTTGACGACAAGATCGAACTGAACCGACGGATGAATGAGACACTGGAGGCGATGGCACGGGCGATCTTCAAGGACTGGTTCGTCGATTTCGGTCCTACCCGCGCCAAGGCCGAAGGCCGCGCTCCCTATCTTGCCCCCGAACTCTGGGACCTCTTCCCTGATACCCTCGACGAAGAGGGAAAGCCGGTTGGATGGTATCAGTCCAGCCTAGGGAACGATCTATCGGTCCTTGAGACCGGCAAGCGACCGCGTGGCGGCGTAGCCGGCATATCTGAGGGCATTCCAAGTGTTGGCGCGGAAAGTATCGTTAAGGTCGGGGAGTTTGTTTTCTCGAAGACCAAATATGTTCCGCGTGACTTCTTTTCAAAGATGTCTAAGGGCCACGTCTCAGACGGCGACGTGCTCATTTACAAGGACGGCGGCAAACCTGGAGAGCTACACCCTGCCGTGACTTATGTTTCCAATGGGTTTCCGTTCGCTGAGTTCTGCATCAACGAGCATGTTTTCAGGATACGAATCGAGTCCCTATCGCAACCGCTCCTCTACTGCCTGCTCTCTACTGACGATGCCTTTTGGCAGATGAGAGAGCTTGCAACTGGTGTCGCACAGCCCGGACTGAACCAAGCGGCGATCAAATCTATCAAATTCATAATACCAGATGACCAACGACTGCTGCGCGGTGCGGAGGCAGTGATTGATCCACTGATCGATAGATGTAACGACAACTCACTTAACTCCCGCACCCTCGCCCAGACCAGAGACCTGCTCCTCCCAAAGCTCATGTCCGATGAAATCCGTCTCCGCGAGGCCGAGAAGACAGTAGAGGCCGTAGCATGAAATTCTCAGAAAGCCACGTCGAGGACGCCGCCCTCGAATGGTTTTCCGGGCTTGGCTACGCCGTGCTACACGGACCGGATATTTCCCCTGACGGCGTTACGCCCGAGCGCGTCAGCTACAACCAAGTGCTACTGACCTCGCGTCTTCGCGAAGCGCTCGAACGCCTTAACCCGGACCTACCCGCCGAGACACTGGAGGAGGTACTGCGCAAGGTACAGCAAACCGAAACCCCCTCGCTCATCGAGGAAAACCGTCGCCTCCACCGTTATCTGATCGAGGGCGTGCCGGTCGAGGTCACCCGCGAGGACGGCAGTAGCGGCGGCGATGTCGCCTGGCTGGTCGACTTCGACGATGCAGAGGCCAACGACTGGCTGGCAGTCAATCAGTACACTGTGGTCGAGCACAGCCACAATCGCCGCCCCGACGTAGTGCTGTTCGTCAACGGCCTCCCCTTGGCCGTGATCGAGTTGAAGAACCCCGGCGACGAGAACGCCACCCTCGAAGGGGCCTTCAACCAACTCCAGACTTACAAGGACCAGATACCGTCTCTGTTCCGCACCAACGCCGCGCTCATGACCTCGGACGGGCTCCAGGCGCGCCTCGGCTCGCTGACCGCCAACCTCGAACGGTTCATGCCCTGGCGCACCGTGGACGGCTCTACGATCGCACCAAAGGGTACACCGAAAATCGAAACGGTCATTAAGGGCGTGTTCGAGAAGACCCGGTTCCTCACCCTGATCCGCGACTTCACCGTATTCGGGGACACCGGCTCCGGTCTCGTCAAGATCGTGGCCGGGTATCATCAGTTCCACGCCGTGCGCCAGGCGGTCGAGAGCACGACGGCCGCCACGAACCCCAAGGGCGACCGCCGCATCGGCGTCATCTGGCACACCCAGGGCTCCGGCAAGAGTCTACTCATGGCCTTCTACGCCGGACAGATCATTGCCCACCCGGCGATGGAGAACCCGACCGTCGTCGTCATCACCGACCGCAACGACCTCGACGACCAACTCTTCGGTACCTTCGCCATGTGCCGCGATCTGCTCCGCCAGACCCCACAGCAGGCCGACAGCCGGGAGGATTTGCAGAAAATTCTGACCCGTCCCTCCGGCGGCGTAGTGTTCACGACCATCCAGAAGTTCGCGCCCGAGCGCGGCGAGACTGCCTATCCGATCCTAACCGACCGCCGCAACGTCGTCGTGATCGCCGACGAGGCGCATCGCAGTCAGTACGGCTTCCGGGCCAAGGTGGAGCGAAAGACCGGAAAGATTTCCTATGGCTTCGCCAAGTACCTGCGTGACGCCCTGCCGAACGCCGCCTTTATCGGCTTCACCGGGACGCCGATCGAGAAAGAAGACGTGAACACGCCTGCCGTATTCGGCGAGTACATCGACGTGTACGACATCAACCGGGGCGTCGAGGACGGCGCGACGGTTCCGATCTATTACGAGAGCCGTCTCGCCCGCATCGAGCTGGACGAGGACGAGAGGCCGAAGCTCGACGACGAAGTGGCCGAGCTGACCGAAGACGAGGCCCAGGGTGAGCAGGAAAGGCTCAAACGCAAATGGGCGCAAATCGAGGCCGTCGTCGGAGCTGAGAAGCGCCTTGCTCTGGTCGCCAAGGACCTCGTGGAGCACTTCGAGAACCGCATCGTCGGCATGGACGGCAAGGCCATGATCGTCTGCATGAGTCGCCGGATTTGTGTTGCACTCTACGACGAGATCATCACGCTACGCCCAGCGTGGCATAGTGACGACGACGAGAGCGGTGCCCTCAAGATCGTCATGACCGGCGCGGCCTCGGATCCGAAAGAATGGCAACAGCACATCGGCGGCAAGGCACGCCGGGAGCTGCTCGCCAAGCGGGCCAAGGACTCCGACGACCCACTCAAGTTGGTGATCGTCCGGGACATGTGGCTGACTGGCTTCGACGTGCCGAGTATGCACACGATGTATATCGACAAGCTCATGCGGGGGCACGGGCTCATGCAGGCGATCGCCCGCGTGAACCGGGTGTTCCGCGACAAGCCCGCAGGGCTCATCGTGGACTACATCGGCATCGCTCAGAACCTGAAATCGGCCCTCGGCCAGTATTCGCGCGACGACCAGAAACATGCCGGTATCAACGAGGATGAGGCCGTCAACGAGATGCAGAAGAGGTACGAGATCGTGCGCGACATGTTCCACGGTTTCGACTATCGAGCCGGACTCATCGGGTCTCCGCAGGAACGGCTCGTGGCGCTGGCCAGCGCGATCGAGTGGGTTCTCGATATGCAGCAGCGCGAAGCGGCCAAGGAATCGACCGAAGAAGGCAAGAAGCAAGCGCATCGCCGGTTCAACGACGCGGTGCTGACGCTCTCCAAGGCATTCGCCCTCGCGGCGGCGAGCGACAAGGCGCGGGACATTCGCGATGAGGTGGGTTTCTTTCAGACCGTTCGGGCCGCGCTGGCCAAGAGCACGCCCGGCGCGGGCAGGTCTTCCGCCGAGCGGGACTTGGCCGTGCAGCAGATCGTCAGTCGCGCCGTCGTCTCAACCGAGATCGTCGATATTCTCAAAGCCGCCGGGTTGGAGACGCCGGACATCTCCATCCTCTCCGACGAGTTCCTCGCCGAGGTGCAGGGGATGAAGAAGAAGAACCTCGCTCTGGAAGCGCTGCGCAAGCTCATCAACGGCGAGATTCGCGCACAGAGCCGCGTCAACGTTGTGCAGACCCGCGCCTTCTCCGATCGGCTGGAGGAGGCGATCGCCCGCTACCACAGCAATGCCATCACAACGGCAGAGGTCATTCAGGAGCTGATCAAGCTCGCCAAAGACATCCGTGCCGCGCACCAACGCGGCGCGGAGGAAGGGCTCAGCCAGGAGGAAATCTCCTTCTACGACGCCTTGGCCCAGAACGAGAGCGCGGTTGAGGTGATGGGCAACGACCAGCTTCGCGTCATCGCCCATGAGCTGTTGAGCCGCCTGAAAAGTAATGCCTCCGTGGACTGGCAGCATCGGGAGTCGGCGCGGGCGCGCATGCGCGTTCTGGTTAAACGCATCCTCCGCAAGTACGGCTATCCGCCGGACCTTCAGGACGCCGCCGTGCAGACCGTCCTGCAACAGGCCGAGGTATTATCGGAACGCTGGGCGGCATGACCGAGAGCGTATGGCAATCGAGGTATCGCCAGGGATGTTTTAGGCGATCATTGGGGGGCGATTGCTGACTACGATCAGGTACTGGCTCTCGATCCTCAACATGCTGAAGCGCGCCACAATCGAAGGCTTGCCAAGGCGGCTTTAGGCGACGATGAAAACCACCGCTCAAAAGATGAGGCCCAGCGGGATGAGTGAGAGCGTAAGGTTTGCCCTTTTCGCCACGCCTACCCAAAGAGCGCGAGGACGAGGCCGTGCTCAGCGGGCGGCCAAAGATGACACTTAAAGTTGACAATGGTAACAAGCCCGGCTGATTGGGAGTCGTTACCTCCTCCTCTCGCAGTAACTACAGCCATGCTTACCAAAAAACCACAGCGCCGGGTCGAGGGCGGCGCAGGTATTCTGGATCCTTGATGGTCCCCCGATGCTGGCAGCCGTCACGGCCGCGCGCCAAGCAGACCGGACCTCTCGCTTGGTCTCCTTATTAAGTTGCCAGCCCCGCGTGTTTGTGACCCCTAAGTTCTCGGTTACCCGACGAACGTGGACATCGACCGCAACCGGAACGGTGTCCATATGTCTAATCCTCGCCTCGCCCGGGTTTGCCATCATCCGCACCCACATCGGTCCGATCTTGGGACCGCGCAGCATAGGAAAGCGAGACTGGCCAACACGGTCCCGACTCCGCAACTCTTTCAGCAACTCCTGTGCGTCTCCAACGCCGTCATCAACCACCCGGCCTACTGCTCCACTTCCAAAGGCTAGAGCGTTCTGTTTTTAGGTAGAGGCATAGCCAGCATGGGTGAAGTAGTGGCGGCATTCCTCAGGCCCAAAGCAGTCCAGCAGGGTGCCGATCCGCTGCCACGTCGCCTCCACGGTGCGTTCGGCCGCGTGGCGCAG
>JAJDTY010000062.1 GCA_022826945.1 Candidatus Binatia bacterium | reverse complement strand
AGCGCTGCCGGGCGGTTACGACATCAAGCCGGGTCTGTTCCTGCGCGGACTGGACTTTTTTTTCTTGTCAGCTCTAACCGCCGGAGTGCGCGCCACACCGCCATCAGACTACACGAGACCCCGAGCGCCTCCCGGAACTCTGCCAGTGTCCGGTCGGGCCGGGCTGCTACCAGCGCCCGGAGCTGCTCCATGTGCCCGGCCAGAACGGAGGGCTTGAAGCGGCGCGGCCGGCGCGGCCCGATCTCGCCCGTTTCCCGCCGCCGCTGCTTGAGCCGATCCACCCACGCCCGGCTCACCCGATACTGCTGGGCCACCACCCGTGAAGGGCGCCCCGCATCACACGCCGCCAAGACCCGCTCACGTAAGTCCAGTGAATACGCCCGTCCCATCGCTGTCTCCTCCTACACCCCACCCTACCACTTCCCGCACTCGGAGGCTACAGCTTATCGTGAAATGCACTAGGCTCTTCAAATAGCCGGCCTGGGCTTCTTTGCTGCGGGTCGAGCGGGTCTGCCGGATTTTGAAGTCGAGCCATTCCCGGCACAGTCTATTGCCGGTCAGGACGTCGAAGGCTTGGGCCAGGGCGTCGTTGTCGGTAATCGAATCGGTGATGACGGCCAGACCCTCAGGAGAGAAAGCCAAGCCGGTCGCGGCTACCGGTGTATTGAGGATCGCTGATTTGACACGCTCGCCACCGTCGAGGACAACCCTCTGCGCCAGCATGCCGCTCATGGAATGGCCGACGATGTGGAACCGCTGCCAGCCCAGATTGTCGGCCAGGGAAAGGATGTCGGACGCGGCTTCAACCGGCGTGTATTCGCCGGGAATGTGGCGCGACGCGCCGTAGCCGCGTACCTCAACGAACGCGAACGTGAAATTCCGGGTATCAAAAAAATTGCGGGCAAACGCCCAGGTGTCCCGGCAGCCGTAGAAGTCGTGCATGACGATAACACCCTCCGGGCCGCTGCCGTACAGTTCGTGACCGATAATCATGAGTGATGCCCTCCTATGTATTGCGGATGGATATAGCTCACATGTGCTTCCAGTCGCCAGCCTGCTCAAAGGCATGGGCGGCGCGGTAGACCGTCAGTTCATCGAAATGCCGACCCACCAGCATCAGCCCCACGGGCAGATCGTTGACCGTCCCGCATGGGAGCGAGAGCGCTGGATGGCCGGTGAGATCAAAGGCCGGGGTGTTGGGCACCATTTCGAGGGAGCGGGCAACAATTTCGGACGCGGGAGCGTCCGGTGCCGGCATCGCGGGAGCGGTCATGGGAAGCGTTGGCATGAGCAGGAGGTCGTGCTCCTTGAGCACTGCGTCGTAGGCCGCGGTCAGGCGTGGACGGAGATTCTGAGCCTTAGCATAGTACAGGCCCCCGTAGGCCCGCGTCATATACTCTCCCGTGAGTAGCACCAGTTTCGTTTGGGGGCCGAATTTATGGGTGTTGTCGCGCCAGTGTGCATGGGAGCGCATCAGACTAGGCACATAGCCGCCCGCCCGGTTTTTGCCATAGCCGTTGTCGTGCATCATCGAAACGACCAGACCTTCTACGTAAATCGGCGTCCAAATCGCCGCGTTCACTTGATGCAGAGGAATCGACACGACAGAGACGGCTGCGCCCAGCGTCTCGTATGTCTTGGCGGCGACCCGGACTTTTTCATCCACCTGCGGGTCGGAATTCGCATGGCCGAAACCCTCTTGTACGAGCGCGATTTTTAGGCCTGCGATGGATTCTCCGAGCGCGGTGGTGTACCGCTCGGCCGTGCAGTCAGGCTGCACCGGATCGAGTCCGTCAGAGCCGGCCAACACTTCGAGGAGGATGGCATTGTCGGCGACATCTTTTGTCACGGGACCGATATAATCGATGGTCATGTCGATCGGCATGGCCCCGGTATACGGCACGAGGCCAAAGGTGGCCTTCATGCCAACAATGCCGCAGAACGAAGCCGGTATACGGCACGAGCCACCGTGGTCTGTCCCGACTGCCAGGTCCACCTCACCGGCGGCTACCAGCACGCCGCAGCCCGAGGAAGAGCCCCCGGCCGTATGGCCGTGTTTATGCGGGTTATGGATTGGCCCGGTGGCGTTGGTATGACTCCCGCCCGAGGTGCAAAAATATTCGCTATGCGCCTTGCCGGCGACAACTCCGCCGGCATCGAGGATACGGGTGACCACTGTGGCGTCGACGTCGGGAATATAGCCTTCAAGCGTCGAGGAGCCGTTCATCATGGGCACCCCGGCAACCATGATGTTGTCCTTGAAGACAACGCGCCGCCCGCTCAGCGGACCCTGGGCCGCACCGGGGATATGAGTTTGCCAATACCAGGCGTTATACGGATTATCCTCCGGGCTGGGACGGCAGCCGGGCGTCCGGGGGTACTTCACCGGCGGAAGATCGTCCGGCAGTGCATCCAGGGCTTCGTAGATTTGGAGATTGCCGTCGATCAACTCCGCGAACTCCAGGGCTTCGGCAGCCTCGATATCCATAAAGACGTGTTCGCCTAGGCGTTGTATTTCCTGTGCGCTCGGTCGTGTAATGCCCATGCCCGTACCCCATATACGTGGTGAAGGATGCAATGATACTATCAGCCTAGATTCTCGGGCCGCTACGGCCCAGGATAGCAATCAACCTCGAATGGAGGACGAGCGTATGTCTGACACAAACGAAGTTACCCCTGAATTTCTGGCGAATTTTACCCAGGCCTGGAACGACAAAGACCTCGACAAGCTGATGGAGCATATGGCCGACGGCTGTGTGTTCATGGCCTCCGTCGGCACCGAAACCGAAGGGACCAAGTGGGAGGGGAGAGAAGAAGTCCGCAAGGGCTTTGCCAGTCTGTGGGAAGGCTATCCGGATGCCCACTTCGAGCCGGTGGGTAAAGACTTTATTACGGGCAATCGGGGGGTGTGTGAGTGGATATTTACCGGAACCAGAGTGTCGGACGGGACCAAGGTGAGGGCGCGGGGCTGCGACGTGCTGACCTTTAGGGACGGCAAGATTCTGGTCAAGAACTCGATGCGCAAACAACGCCCGTAGCCCAAGCTGAGGTCGGCCCTCTCCCGGTGTGAGAGGGCGTTCGGAGCGGAGCGAAACTCGACCGCTCACCTAGTGAGCAAACTCGGGAATAATTTTTGTCCCCAAAATCTCTAGCTGCTCTTTCATCTCGTCCCGAGGTAAGAATCCCTGGTCAGACAGAATCATGAACCAGTCCGGGTTGAGCTTTTCTCTGACCGCTTCCAGCTGCCGCCGGATATCATCGACCGTCCCGACAAAGGCAATGCCCGCCTCGATAAACGGCTCGATCGTGGTTGGAATCTCTTGCGCAAACTTGGCGTGGAACCGGCTGAACAGGAAAATCGCCCCGGCGTGGGCTCGCCGCAGGGCTTCTTCTCGGGTCTTGGCAACATACAGGAGTCTGGCCAGGCCGACCTTCTGGCCGAGTTGTATATCGTGTCCGGCGGCGTTGGCGGCTTCGGTGTAGACCGCCGCACCCTGGATGGCCAAGTCCGGGAAGGGCAGAAACATCATCGGAACAATCCCTTCGCGAGCAGTCCAGCGTATGGTTTCTTCGTTTGTGGTCAAGGCTTGGAACAAGGGCGGATGCGGCTTTTGATACGGCTTGGGCACCGGGGATATCTTATGCAGCCAGCCCTTGGCGTCCACTTCGCCCGGTGCGCCGTAACGCCGGGTTGCCTCGTGGGCCGGCCAGTCATGTCCGCCAGCAGGAAAGGGGGCCTGATAGTATTTGCCGTTAAAAGCGAACGGCTCGTCTTTCCAGGCGAGTTTCATGACCTCGAACAACTCTTGAAAAACCTCACGGTTACGGAGTTCGGCGTCGGGACCCGAGGTCCCCGGCTCAACGCTATATTTCTGTCCCAACACATTTACCCAACGCGGGAAAAACCCACGTGCGAGACCCACAAAAATGCGACCTTTAGACATATGGTCCACCCAGGCAATGTCCTCGGCCAGGCGGATGGGGTCCCAGGTGGGTAGGACAAAACCGACCGGTCCAACCTGAATGCGTTTGGTGTGGTGGGTCAGGTTGAGCATATGGGGAATCGGTGTGGCTCCCGCCTCAAGGCCCTCCGTATAGAAATGATGTTCCGAATAGCTCAGGGCGTCGAAGGCCATCTCTTCGGCAAACTGCGCCAAGTCAACCATCTCTTCGAGCATTTCCTGGGTTTTATCCGTGCGGTGGGCAATGGGAGCCAGACGTTCTCGTTCCTCCGGGGTAGCGGGGACAACCGGGGTGAGGTGCAGCATGAATTTCATGGAAACCTCCTGTATCGGACCGATGTTACACTAAGTACCGGGCGACGGCATCCTCATCCCAGGCGATGCCGGTCCCTGGAGTTGACGAGGGAAAGGCATCGCCGTCTTCAAGCTGTGTTGGCTCCTGGAGCACGGGCTCGGCCCAGTCTACATACTCCAGCCAGTGTCGCGTCGGGCTTGCGGCCAGCAGGTGGACGCTGATTTCCGGGTAGAGATGAGAGGAGACGGGAATGCCAGCTGGTTCGGCTAGGGCGGCGGCACGCAGCCAGCCGGACACGCCGCCGATTTTATTGACATCCGGCATGAGAAAATCTCCTGACCCGGCTGTGATGGCTTTGGCCATGTCATGCGGTCCCCAGAAGTTCTCCCCAAGTTGGATGGGCGTATGGGTGGCTTGGCGAATCTGCGCATAGCCGGCGTAATCGTCTGCGCGCGTCGGCTCCTCGATCCAACACAGCCCTTCGCCGTCAAGAGCGTGGGCGCGTTGTATGGCCTCCGGTACGGTCAAGGACTGATTGTAGTCCGACATGAGCGTAATATCGTCCGGCACGGCATTGCGGATTGCCCGTACGATCTCGACATCGGCTCGGGCATCTTCATAGCCAAGTCGCACCTTGATGGCGCTGAAGCCCGGCTCAACCAACTCGCGGGCCTCACTCCGCACCCGGTCTACGTCCATAATGCTCAGGCCGGTGCTGTTATAGGCCGGAATGGGTTGTGATTGCCCGCCTAAGAGCTGGACCAGGGGCTGCCCTGCCGCCTTGGCGCAGGCGTCCCAGGCCGCCGCGTCGATCCCGGCCGCGGCCATAGCCGTAAAACCCTGCGGACCGAGCAGCCGGAAAGCTCTCTGGAGCTTTTCTTCCAGGGCGAGCGGGATAACCTTGTCTCCAAAGATGAGTTCGCCCAGATTTTCAAGCAGTTGCACCAACGGCAGCATGACAAACGGGGCGTAGCAGAAGATATAGCTACAGCCGCAAATACCTTCCTCGGTCTCAAGGTCAATCAGAACCATGGGAAATTTTGTGACCGATCCACCCCCGGTATATATGGGGCGATTCATGGGTAAGCTGACGGCGCGGGCGCGGAGGGCGCGAATAGTCAGGACATCGGCAGACATACAGTCCTCCTTTATACTTCAGCACATTCATGCGGAACGCTGCGGCCCGAGTATAGCGAAAGAGCCGGGAGAAAGATAATCTTGTTTGCCGCGCCAGAGTTGATTATTCATAGGCCCTCTGCCCAAATTGTGACGGGCTCGTATCGGAGGAGGAGCAGTTGCATGCAACACAGCGTCAATCGTATTCTTACTACCCACGTTGGCAGTCTGCCGCGCAGTGAAAGGCTGCTTCAGATGCTGGTTGATCAAGAAGCTGGAAATGCGATTGATGAAGCCACATTTGAAAAACAGGTCGAGCGCGATCTCGATTATGTGCTGCAAAAACAGCACGAGGTGGGGGTCGATATTGTCTGCGATGGCGAACTACCCCGGCTTGGATTCTCTTTTTATGTCAAGGATCGCATGTCGGGCTTTGGCGGTCACTCGCCGCGGGGCACGGTGACCGACTTTGCAAAATTCCCCGGCTACGCCAAACTCAAGCAACAGCAGGCGTCACGGGGAGACGAGATTTCTAAGAGCGCGACCTTGTACGATATGCCGGAGTGCCAATGCGCCGTGAAATACGACCCGGAGCAGCACGCCGCCCAGCAGGAACTGCGCCTCTTCAAGGCTGGCCTGGAGCGAACCGGGGTCGGCAGCCGCGCCGCCGAGACCTTTGTGACTGCGGCCGCACCGGGCATTGTCTCCACCACCCTGTTGCGCAATCCAGACAATCCCGACTACACCACTGATCGGGACTATGTGATGGCCTTGGCCGAGGAGTTGCGTGGCGAGTATGAACTCATTGTCGCCCACGGCCACATTCTCCAGATCGATGCTCCCGACCTGGCTCTTGAGCGTCAGATTCTGTATGTGGACCAACCGCTCGACACCTTTCTCAAACGGGTCGAACTGCATATCGAGGCGCTCAACGCTGCCCTGGTCAACATCCCCAAAGACCGCGTGCGTCTGCACGTGTGCTGGGGGAACTGGGACGGCCCCCACATCGACGATATGGATTTGGAACCCCTGTTGCCGCTCCTCTATCGGGCCAAGGTGGGCGGATTGAGCATCCCCTTTGCCAACCCACGTCATCAGCATGAGGGCGAACTGTTCGTGTCCCACCCGCTCCCGGATGATATGCTGCTCTTTCCTGGCGTGGTGGATGTGACGACGAATTATCTCGAACATCCCGAAGTCGTTGCCGAACGCATTGCGCGGCTGATCGACGTGGTTGGCGAGCGGGAGCGTGTTATTGCCAGTACGGACTGCGGGTTTTCAACTTTTGCCGGCTATACCATGGTCGCTGACGATGTGGTATGGGCGAAACTACAGGTGCTGAGCCAGGGCGCGGCCTTGGCGTCCAAACGTTTATGGTAAGGCCATGAGTCTGAAGGAGGAGTGCAATGGCAAATCGAAATATGACCAAAGAGGAAATTGCCCAGCGGGTTGCTCGGTTTGATCAACTCCGGCCCATGTCCACGGCCAAAGATATGGCGGACGTGTCGCAGGAGGCGATGGATGTTATCTTTGCCCGCACCCTCATGCCGGTCATTCTGGAGAAGACCAAGAATCCGTTTGGCGAGACCGCCGCGATATTTGGCGCGGCTGGCACAACGATGAACGTCTCCGTCTGCCCGCCCGGCCAGGGGCCGTGTTTGCACGCGCACAACAGCACCTACGAGACCTTCATGGTCCTTGACGGTGCGTTTGAGTTTGCTGTTGGCGAGGAAGGACAGGAGACGGTCAGGCTCAATAAATGGGATGTGTTCTCCTGCCCGCCGGGCGTGTATCGCGGCTTCCGCAACGTTGCAGACAAGGACAGCGTCCTGCTGACCGTTATTACCGGGGAAGTCCATGCGCGTGACGATGTCGGGATACCGCCGAAGGTTACCGAACAGATTCGTGCCGACTACGGGGAGGAGGTCCTCGGCAAGTTTCGGACGATTATGACGTTTGACGATCGGGAGCCAGCATAGCCGAGCACAGATTCTTCACCTGACCCGCATGGAATAAGAAAGGACGCCATCCATGGATGCCGAGCAAAAACAAAAACTCGCAGACCTGTGCGCGCGGCAGCACGTGGCAATCCTCTCAACTCAAGGGGAATCCTGGCCGACGGCCCATTTACAAGCCTTCGGGCAGACCGACGACCTGGATTTAATCTTTATTATGCTGGCCGACGCGGAGAAGTATCACAATCTGCTCACGCGGCCCCAGGCGACCGTTGTGGTTGATAATAGAGACACGGTCGATGTCTCAACCCTGCAAGTCGCGCGCGCAACGATACAGGGACTTGCGAGAGAGGTCGCTCGGGACAGCGCCGAATGGAGCGAGTTAAAAGAGCGTTTCCTGACAAAGAATCCGTTTGAAGAACCGTTCTTTAGTTATGACAGCTTACGCATGATGCGTCTCATTCCCAAGCGGGTCTCGTATGCCAATGGCCTGACGGATACCTTCAAGGCTGAACTGTAGGGAAAAGACAGGTCACCAGACCTGCTCCGTGTCTCGCGAACTACGGAGCCATAGTGCCGTCTGCGAAGTACTTGGCCGCCAGGTCTCTGGCCTGTTCGCGGCTGAGGCCGTGCGACTCCCAGGCGTCACGCGAACGATTCAGGATGTCTTCCAGGTCGGTGGTCTTCTTGAAGTCGCCGAGTTGATCGTGCTCGGTCTCAAGCCCCAGGGCTTCGGCCACGAAGGAGATATAATTGCGGACGGTGAGCCGCGTGTCGCCGATATCGCACCACTCGCGGTGGCAGGCGTGTGAGATCGTTGCCAAGGTATCCGCCTGACTCGTACTCTTGAGCGAGCGGACGAGGTCAGTTCGAATAGCCTGAAAGCGTTGTGGCGGCAGACGTAGGCCGGCCGCCCCACAGTCATAGTCTAGCTCCGGTGGAGACTGAAGTTCGTCGAGCAGTTCGACGCCGGGAATCGAGTCTAGGAGGGTAGCCGCGGCCTCCCGGTCACGCTTGGCCCGCCGTTGTCCCTCATCATGCCCAGTGCGGCCCACGTGGGTATGCAGCGCGACCTTGCCGGAAACTGCGCGTTCCCACGTGATCTCCCCGCGCCGGACCATCTCGGCCAAGAACTGGGTAGTATGGGTGATCTCGAACTGGGGATGGCGGCTGTCGCGACCAATAACGATATCCTTGAAATGGACGTTGCAGGACGGGCACCACATGACCACTTGCTTGGGCTGATAGGATTCCAGGCGTTCAACCGTCCGGTCAGAAACCTGACTGCCGCGCTTGGGGCCGTCAAATTTATCCCAGACAATGCCGCAGCAGAACTGCACCCCGCCGACAGGGATAAAATCGATCCCCAGGTGGGTGAACACGGCAATGACTTGCTTGGCGATATGCGGCGTGCGCAGAATATTGCAGCCCAGATACAGCACGGTATCGTAGGCGCGGTCAGGCGTCTGATGCTTCTCGATCCACGAAACGTCCTCCGCCCTGATCTGCAGCTGCTTGAGGTCTTGAATCCGACGAAAAAAAGCCGAGTAGTTAAACTCTGCCATGCGGGTCACTCCTCAGTACGTCACCCCTTCGACATTTTCAAACATTTCAAGCGGGGTCTCGCGGGTTTGCAGTGCACTATCCCGACCATCAACCCAGCCGAGGAAGGTGCCGTGCGACCGATAGCCGAGCAACTGCTGCAAACGTTCCGGCAGTTCTTTCGCGACATCAACCGGGACGGCTAAATACTGATTCTCTTCCTGTCGCAGCCAACCCAGGCTAAAGGAGAAGAACAGGCCGGTGCGCGGAGTGTCGGTGGTATTCGTCCCCAGCCCGTGCAGCGTTTTGCCGAGCCACACCACCGCGGAGCCCTGGGGCATGACGGCCTGACAGACTTCCTCTTCGGCTGCGTGCCGACCTGCTGGCCAACGATGGCTACCGGGCACGAGCCGGGTTGCGCCGTTTTCAGCGGTAAAGTCGCTACCGGCAAACATGAAAAAGAGGATATATTCCGGGTCGTCCGGATTGAGCTTGATAAACGGTGTATAAGCGTCGAGTTCCCGGTGCAGCGGCTGGTTTTGTCCTCCACCCCAGACCTGTATCGCTCCGGTGGCATGGAGCTGGTAGGTGTTACAGGTCGGACCAAGCACCTGGTCTGCGAGTGCTTGAACGGTCGGGTTGAGAGGAAGCTGGCTCAGCTCCGGTCCGTGGGAGAACAACGCGCCTATACTGCGTTTGCGATACCCGAAAAACTGGCCCCCGCCCGTTTTGCGCTCGGCGAGTCTGGGCTCGATCTTGCCCATAATCGCTTGCATGCCGGCCCGGTCAATCAACTCCCGGATGATGACCACCCCGTCTCGTTTGAGAATAGCAAGGATATCGTCCGGCGCAGCCATGCGCTCTACGCTCTGAATCGGCATGGACTCCCTCCCTCAATTGTTACCGTATGCTTTCCGCCATACCACTTCGGGCCGGTTGAGGAAAGGCTTGGACGAGGCAGGTGTTACCTCTAGGCGAGGAAATAGGCACGGGCGCTGCGCCCGTGCCGTTTACTGGAGAAAGGTCGTCACTGCCCGAACAAACTCTTCCGGTTGTTCGTAGGGAAGCATATGCCCGGCTTTTTCGATTTCAACAATCTCGGCGTTGGCAATCTGCGCTTTGAATCGTTCCGCGTAGACCGGAGGAATGAGCGCATCACTCTTGCCCCATACGAGCAAGGTCGGAGCGCTGAGGCGGTATAGGCGTTTTGAAAGCCGCCGGTTGGGAACGGGGAAAAGAATTTTTCCGGCCATACTCAAACGGCGGGAATTACCAATATAGAATTCTTTCAGTGCTTCAGGGTTCTTGAGGTCAAGGCCACCGGTCAACATGGCCTCACCCTGGGACCGGTCATGAAACAGATACTGGGCGAACTCATGCGGCAGGAAGGAGAAAATATCCGGGATCGGATGCTCCGGCAGCCACAGACCGGCTGAGGCGACCAGGACGAGCTTGGAAATATCGTTTGGCGTCAGGGCTGCCATTTCCGCGGCAATCATACCGCCCATCGAATGACCGACAATATGCGGCTTGGTCAAACCCAACTCGTGCACCACATCCCAGCCGTGCAGGGCGAAGTCCAGCATATCTTCCAGCAGGGCTTCGCCGGTCGATTCACCAAAGCCTGGGAATTCCGGGGCGAACACATGGTAGTGCTGGGCCAGTTGGTCGAGGAAGGGATTCTCCGGAAACAAGCCGCCGGCGCCGTGCATAAAGACCAGTGGCTCGCCGCTGCCCGCGTCGAGGACGTGGACCTTGGTTCCGCGTCCCGTCTCGATCATGCGGCTGTTCATAGCGGCATCCTTGCGTCCTGACGCGCCTGCTCAATACCGGTCTCGGGTTGCAGCCGTTCGTCGAGCGGCTTGCACCACCAGCGATTGTCATCCTTCCACTCCGGCCACATATCGCGCAGGTGGGGCATGACTTGTTCGGCAAAGAGCTTGGTCGAGTAGCGCGTTTTCCAGTCGGGCATATTGCCGATATGGATCAGGCAGAAGATATGTCCCACACGCAGCGACTTGATGAGTGCCTCCATGCGTTCGCGGACCGTGGCCGGACTGCCGGCAATGATATAGCCCTCGTCAACCAGTTCTTTCCAGGTCAGGTTCGGAAACAGACTTTGCATCTCCTCGCTCAAGGCGTTGAGCACATCCGCCTTGAGGGTCTTGATCGTGCGATAGCCCGGCGCGTCGGCAAAGCCGCCGTGGACGTGCAAGCAGCGGTTATAGAAATAGCTGACGTGCTCGGCGTACATCTCTTCGGCCTGCTGGTCGGTATCGGCCACGCAGATAGTCTGGGCAAATGCCGCCCGATAGGGGGATTCGTCTTTGCCGCGGGCCGCCACGCGATCCCAATAGCCGTCCAGCAGTTTCTTCCCGCGCAAATAGCCGGTGAAGGACAGGTAGGAGTAGTTGTAGTCGTTATCCAGGCAGAAGTCCCAGGTTTCGACTGAGCCGCCACCGGGGATATAGATCGGCGGGTTCGGCTTTTGAATGGGCTTGGGCCACAGGTTGACATAGCGGAGCTGGTTGTATTTGCCGTCAAAGGCAAACGGTTCTTCCTCGTGCCAGGCGCGCATGACCAGGTCGTGTGCCTCGGCATATTTATCCCGGGTCAGACCCGGAATCTGGCCGTAGCAATAATTGGTGTCCATCGAAGTCCCGACCGGAAAGCCAGCCAGCAGGCGCCCGCCGGAAATCACGTCCAGCATGGCGAATTCCTCGGCAACCCGCAGCGGCGGGTTGTATAGGGCCAGCGAGTTGCCAATCACCGCCAGTGCGGCCTGGGACGTGCGCCGGGCCAGACCGGCAGCAATGATATTCGGAGAGGGCATCAGGCCGTAGCCGTTCTGGTGATGCTCGTTGACGCCGATGCCGTCATAGCCGAGCGAGTCGGCGTATTCGAGTTGGTCCATATACTCGTGGTAGACAAAGTGGCCCTTGTTGGGATCATACAGCGTGTTGGGAATATCCACCCACACGGAGTGGTGTTCTTCGCGGAAATTATCAGGCAGACTCGGCCACGGCATAAGATTAAACCACGTGAATTTCATTGCTTCCTCCGTTTCGTGGGTGGTGGGTTTCCGACAGTTGTCTTTCTCGAATCTAGCGGACCTTGACGGAGAATTCCAGGCCGAGCGTCTTCTCCTACGCCGCCTGTACCTTCCGTGGAGCGGTCAGCGTCTCTACTGCATTGTGCATCAATCGCAGACCCAGGTCTTCCTGAAGCGTTAAGATGGACTCCGGATGAAACTGCACTGCGGCGATGGGCAGGTCGGTATGTTCAACCGCCATGACAACGCCATCATCGCTCTCAGCGGTAACGCTCAGACAGGCGGGCAGGCTGTCCCGCAGGGCAAACAGCGAGTGGTAACGCGCCGCCCGAAATGCTCCGGGGAGATTATCGTACAGCCCGTGTCCATCGAGGATGCGAATGCGTGACGGTTTGCCGTGCATCGGGTAGGGGAGCGTCGCGAGTTTGCCCCCAAAGTACTCGACAATCCCCTGGAGGCCCAGACACACGCCAAAGACGGGCAGATGCCGTTTCAGTATGGCGCCGAGCGTCTCCGAGAGATTGAAATCTCCAGGTTCCCCCGGACCAGGGGAGAGGACAACCAGGTCGGGACGGTAGGTATCAATTTCGCGCTCGGGAAACCCGGTCCGTAGAGTGAGAACCTCGGCGCCGGTTTGGCGCAGATAATTGGCCAGGGTATGGACAAAGGAGTCCTGATGATCGATCAACAGAATTTTCTTATTTCGGCCAACCGGCGCGAAAGGCATACCCTTTTCCGGGGTAAGGCCACGCGGCCGACGGATAGCGTCGAGAAAAGCAGAGGCTTTGATGTGGGTTTCTTCCTCTTCCGCCTGCGGGTCAGAGTCGTAGAGCAGAGTGGCGCCGGCCCGGACTTGGGCTACTCCGTCCTTCAGGCGAATAGTCCGCAGCGTCAGGCCGGTATTCAGATTGCCGTTAAACCCAATCAGACCCACCGCACCACCGTACCAGGCACGGGGCGATTTTTCGTGGTCTTCAATAAACTGCATGGCCCAGGCTTTGGGGGCGCCGGTCACGGTCACGGCCCAGGTGTGGGCTAAAAAGGCGTCGAGCGCGTCAAACTCTTCTCTGAGAGAGCCCTCCACATGATCGACGGTATGGATCAGGCGGGAGTACATTTCGATTTGACGCCGCCCAATCACGCGGACGCTGCCCGGCTCACAAATACGAGACTTGTCGTTGCGGTCCACGTCCGTGCACATGGTCAGCTCGGACTCGTCTTTCTTTGAGGTCAGGAGTTCAAGAATCCGGTCGGCATCGGTGATTGCATCCTGCCCGCGGGCAATGGTGCCCGATATGGGACAGGTCTCGACACGCTTTCCTTCAACTCGGACGTACATTTCGGGCGAGGCCCCCACCAAGTACTCGTCTTGTCCGAGATTGACAAGAAAGCCGTACGGCGAAGGGTTGCGTTCCCGGAGTCGCCGGAACAGCTCCGCCGGGGAAGCACTACAGCCTTCAAAAAACGTTTGTCCGGGAACCACCTCAAACAGGTCTCCTTTTTTGAAGGCATCCTTGGCCACGGCCACCCCGGCGGCATACTCACCTGGCTCGTGGTCGCAGCCCTGCTTCACCTGGGGGTTTCCCTGATACGCTTGGCTTTCGCCGGTGCGGGGTAAGCTATGCGTCGAGTGCCCGTCTACTTCAAACTCATAGCTGCGTCGCATCGCTCGCTCACGCCGATGGTCAACCACGATCAGTTCGTCAGGGAGATAGAGCACTAGGTCGCGCTGGTCGGCCGGCCGCTCCAAACGCAGCCGTATCGGCTCAAACTGAAAGGCGAGGTCGTAGCCAAAAGCGCCATACAGGCCCAGATGAGGCTCCGCAGTACTGTAAAAGAGCTGGACAAGCACGCGCAGCACGGAAAAAAGCGAGGCTTGCTTGCTGCGCTGCTCCTCTGGGAAGCGCTCCTGCGTTGGCGTGACAGAGCCAATCAGGTCTTGCCCCCGGACCTCCAACGAGGCGACGGCGGAAAGCTGCTCAAGCACTGCGGTGATTGCCGGTAAGAGGAGGGTGCCGCGCTCGTTCAGTGCCGAGACCCAAAAATTCAAGCCATGCCCCCTAATCGCCAAGGGCGGGTTGATAAAGCCCATATCCCAGCGGGTGTAGCGTCCGGGATATTCATAGCTTGAGGCAAACAGTGCCCCTCGCTGACTGTCGAGCGCGTCCAGAACGGGCTCGATGGTGTCCGCCGCGGGCAGGTCGTCAATCACCCGATGAACGGTGATCCCCCCACGGGTATGGTAATGGTCTGTGTGTTGGAGCAGGGATGTCATATGGGCCTCACTATCCTCCGTTGGTGGAGCCGGGCCTATACAAAAAAGGCCGCAACCTTGAGAGAGGCAGCGGCCTAAAAAAGATAGAGCCGCCTCTCAGCGAAAAGGCGGCTCCGATTTCAGTCGTTATCCTACGTCCGGGCCACCTCCTCAGGCAGCCACCACCAATTCCGGCTATGCTGGAACCGATAATGATTCGGACAACTCGTCATAGATAAATTATTATACTTGGCACGAACAATAAAGACAATCACTCCTGAGAGCACTGGGTTATGAGGCGTTTGCACAGGTGTTGTGAGAAGTCTAGGACATGAGTGAGAGGCAAACTATGACCGGCAGCCAGGTCTATCTCCGACCGCTGACAGGCGAGGACGCGGCAGCTTTTGTGCCGTGGGTCAATGACGCCGAGGTGACCCGCACCCTAGCCGTCGGAGCGGCTGCCATGAACAGACGAGCGGAGCAGACCTGGATTGAAAAGATGAATGCCAGTGGGAGCGATGTGCTTTTCGGCATTGTCGTCCAGGAGCCCGACCAGCTTATAGGCTCGATCGGGCTAAATCAGATCGACTTTCGACATCGAAGCGCCAGTCTGGGCATGATGATTGGCGAAAAGAGTGAGTGGGGTAAAGGATATGGAACGGAGGCGACCGCGCTAGTTGTGCATTATGCTTTCAAAAAACTCCATTTAAACCGTGTCCAGCTCCACGTGTACGAATATAATCTGCGCGGAATGCGTACGTACGAAAAAATCGGCTTCCGGCGGGAAGGTGTGCTGCGACAGGCGCATGTGTACGACGGTCGTTTTTGGGACACGGTCGTCATGGCGATTCTACGTGAAGAATGGGAGGAAAGACCGGCTTTGTCTGCGTCCGAGCCGAGCAAAACCTAAGAGCCCCCTCCGAGGAGGGGAGCTGGAATGAATAATGCGCAACCCCTTCTGTATAGGCGCGGACATCTATCTCCGCCCGCTGGAGCCTGAGGATGTTCCCAACTTGGCCCACTGGACAACCCAGCCTGCAATACGGGCTGCTCTCGATCTCTTTTACCGTCCGTTGGACCAAGTCGCTACAGAACTGTTTCTGGAACGCACCGAGGGCGATATGCACGATATCGCTCTTGGGATTGTCACGCAGGAAACGGATAGCTTGATCGGTTTTATTGGCCTCAATTGCATTGACCAGGAAAACAGTCACCTCCAATTAGGGTTTTTTCTTGGCGAGCAAAAGACGGACGGTGAGCGCTATCTTTCTGCAGCCGTCGGCCTGATACAATGCTATGTGTTTGAAGTCCTCGGCATGAACCGCCTGTGGCTGTACGTGGATGCCGCAGAAGCTCAGACTATCAACATGCTGGAACAGCAGGGCTTCGTCCGCGAAGCAATTCTGCGACAGGACCGCTGTCTAAACGGACGGTATTCCGACACGGTCGTGATGGGACAGGTAAGGGGAGATGGGGAAGAATAACGTGCAAGAGCAAGATTTCCGTCTCCAGTATGTTTCGTCCTTTTATCCCTTCGGTAACCCCAACACCCGCTCACCCATGATATTTTTCTGAATCTCACTCGTTCCGCCGGCAATCGTATACTGCCGGGCGCTGAGGACCCGGTTAAACCAGCGTGGGGCGTCAGGGACGATATCGGTCGCCTGCTCGGTAATGGCCGCACCGGCGAGGAGTTCGCTGGCAAACGCGGCAATATCAATACCCAACTCCGAGCCGCACAACTTCAGCATGGAGCCTTCCGGGCCTGGGGGTAAACCCTTGAGCAGCTTGGTCAGACCGCGCAAGCGGGTGTATTTCAGGGCTTGGCTTTCAATATGAAATTGGGTCAGCTTCTGCCGCACCCAGGACTGCTCCCAGGCCGCCTCGCCGTCGATGGAAACCTGTTGGGACAGTTCCACCAAACGGCCAATCTGGTCGTCATAATTCGCGACTCCGGCATAGGCGCGCTCGAACATTAAGGTCGTCATGGCTACCTTCCAACCCTGGTTGAGCGGGCCAACCAAATTGGTCTTGGGTACACGCACGTCTTCGAAAAACACTTCATTGAAATGGGAATGACCATTCATCAGCACCAAGGGCCGAACCGTCACGCCAGGAGTCTTCATATTGACCAATATATAGCTGATGCCGCGATGCTTAGGCGCGGCCGGGTCGGTCCGGACCAGCATGAAAATCCAGTCCGCGTACTGCGCGCCCGAGGTCCAGACCTTCTGGCCGTTAATGATGAAATCGTCGCCTTCAGTCACGGCTTTGGTTTGCAGACCGGCCAGATCCGAGCCCGCACCGGGCTCGGAATATCCCTGGCACCATACGTCATCGCCATTCAGTATCCGCTTGAGGAAGCGTTCCTTTTGTTCGTCCGTGCCCCAGTGCATCAGCGTCGGGCCGCACAGGGCAATGCCGGAGTAGCCGGGTAAGATCGGCGCGTGAGCGTTCGTGTATTCTTCGTCAAAAATGACCTGTTCCAGCAGACCGGCACCGCGGCCGCCGTATTCTTTGGGCCAGGCAATACCAACCCAGCCGCTGTCGTACATGGTACGCTGCCAGATACGGCGCTTGTCAAACGTTTCCCGGTCCGGGGCAACCCGCTCGTCTTTGGGGTCGTCGACGCACAGGGCGGGGTCCAAATTCGCGGCCAACCAGTCACGGACTTCGGCCCGAAAGGTATCCTGTTCAGGCGTGTATTGAAAATCCATACGCTTCCCCTCTTCGTTTTGTACTGAGGCCGTTTACGCCAGCGTCTTGAGCGTAGGCAAGACTTCTTCGCCCAGCCGCTGGATGCATTCGATGACCTGTTCCGGCTGTGGCCCCATGGGCACCCGGCAGCGCAGCACGAAATGCTCGACCCCGAGTTCTTTTTGCCACAGACTGAGGTGTTCGAGCCAGTCGTCTTTGGTACCTATCACCATATAGGGGCGGACTTTATCCAAGGTGAAATCCGCTTCTGAGCGAAAATCTTTAGTCGGCGTGAGCATGCCCATCCGCAGATAAAACTTACACTCTTCAAGCCAGAGACGGCCAAACGTCTCTTCGGCTTCCTCCATGCTGGAGGCCAGCCAGCCGTCCCGGAGTAGCGCCACATGCGGCGTTTTGCCGGCCTTTATCGCCGCCTCCTGATAGATTTCCAGTTGACTCTTGAGGGTGTCAAAGGTGTCAAAAAACGGCGCCATCGACCAGACGTCACCCAATCGCCCGGCCCGCGCAATGGACTTCGGGCCAAATGCGCCTATCCAAATGGGAGGGCGGGGTTTTTGGTAGGGCTTGGGCGTGATGTGGATCGTCTCGTAATCGTAATACCGGCCGTGGTGGGCAACCGGTCCCGGTGTCGTCCAGGCCTTGTACATGATGTCGAGACATTCCTCAAAGCGACCCTCGCGTTGCCGAATCGATACACCAAAATGGTTGAAGTAATCGATATGATAGCCCACGCCCACGCCCATGATGAGGCGGCCGCGTGACAGAACATCGATCATGGCAGCCTGCTCGGCCAGATGGACCGGATGATACAGGGGCGGCATGATGACATAGGAGCCGATCTTAACGCGCTCGGTACGGGCGGCTAGCGCGGCCATGAGGGTCAGGGTCGAGGGAAACATGCATTCCGTGCGAGCGTGTCGTTCCGGCACAAACAGGACATCAAATCCGGCCCGTTCCGCCTGCTCGGCCTCGTGCAGCAACTGCTGGGCAAAATCGGCCGAGCGCTCCGGGTCGGGTTCTGGTTGTTGATACGGGCCACCGTGGGTATCGGGGACATAACCAACCGAAATCATGCGATCTCCTTTTGCATCACCTGCGCTGGAACGTCCAACTTTATATACGCGCTTGATCCGGCGGGCTCAATGCGAGGGGATTGGCTTGACCTGTGACAGCGGTGTCCAATAGGTAAGGGAAGAGCGGAGTGCATACCCGTAGTATCTACCAAGGAAAGGGCAAGGTATGATCAAACTCATGTCATTTTTCAAGCGTAAACCGGGCATGTCGGTCGAAGCCTTCCAGGAATACTGGCGGACGAAACATGCCGACGTGGTCGTCAAGCTGCCGGGCATTCATCGCTATGTGCAGTCGCATACGCTGCTGTCCGGCTATCGCAAAGGGGAGCCGGTCTACGACGGCGTGGCCGAGGTGTGGGTCGAGGACACCCAGGTGCTGCGGGCTCAGGTCGATACGCCGGAATACGCTGCGGTTCGGGCTGACGAGCCGAATTTCATCGACCTCTCAACCATGGGCAGCATTATCACCCAGGAGCATACGATTAAGGACGAGAGTGTCCCGCCCAACGCAGTCAAGAATATGGAGTTTGTCACCCATCGGGCCGACCTCTCGATTGAGGCGTTTCAGCACCACTGGCGGGAAGTCCACGGCCCGCTCGGGGCGGCCATTCCGGTGGTCAGACGCTATGTGCAGAGCCATACCCGGCTCTCTGCGTATCAAGCCGGAAAAACGCCCATCTATGACGGGGTGGCCATTACTTGGTTCGCTGACACGCAGGCCATGCGCGCCTCAGCGGCCTTACCCGAATATGCAGCAACACGGGCGGATGAAGCCAACTTCATCGATGGCTCCAAACTGCCGTTTATCATCACCCGCGAGCACGTTATCGTGGGATAAGAGTGACTTCACGGAAGCGATTTTTCGCAGTTAGGGGGTGGTGTCGGTTTCCTGCTGTTTCTGAAGGGTGACCAGGGAGGCAAGTTTGCCAACGGGCGGCAGACCGCGGATGATCCGCCCGTTCACCACTAAGGTGGGGGTGGCTTCGATCTCAAGACGCAGGGCCTCGTCAATATCGTTCTTGACCAGCGTCTCAGTACGCCCGTCATCCATACACGCGCTGAACTGCTCAAAATCCAATCGAGCGGTCCTGGCATGGGCGTCAAAGTCGGTCCGCTTGAATTTGGCTTGATCCGCAAACAAGAGGTCGGCATACTCCCAGAATTTTCCCTGTTCCGCGGCGCACTCGGCAGCCATTGACGCCGCGCAAGCACCCGGATGCACCTGGCTCTTCATGCCGGTGTTACACTGCTGGTCAAGCGGATAGTGCCGAAACACGATGCGGACATCATCCGGGTTGGCATGCTGAAATTTCAGCAGGGTGTCTCGGGCTCTGGCACATTGCGGGCAGCGGAAATCAACGAACTCGTGAATGGTGAGCACGGCGTCCGCGGGACCCTCGACGTGCCGTTCAGAGCCACGCAGCACGACGGCGGGCTGGTCGTAATAGTAGCGCACAAAACCCATATCCATCTCTGCTGGAGCAGGCGCGAGATATTCCTGAAGGGGCGTGACGTGTGCGGCGTCCTCTGTCTGGGTCAGTCCGATGCCCAGCAACACGACGGAAAATCCCAGTGCGGCGTAAGCCAGCCGAGGCCGGGTCAGCGTCGGATCCGCCCGTCCCTGCACAACCGCACTCGCGAAGAGACCCAGGTTCACCAGATACAGGCCGGTACACAGGGGACAGACCGCTCCTATCGTGAAGAATGAGACCGCCGCCATATACAGCGAGAAGACAAACATCCAGCCGCACAGCAGGACGGTCAATCCAGGCACTGCCAGAAAGGTGCTGGCGAGGAGGATCACATAGCTACCGGCGGCAAGAACGGCAACGGGAACCCCAAAGAGGGTGGCATAGGCGCTACTCAGGACCAGGCTACAGTTGACCGTGGTCCCGGTGCCGCAAAAAACCGATTCAACACTCCCGCCTGCCCCCGCCTGATAGTGGAGGACTGAGAGGTAGACTCCGATAACGAGACCAAGCGCCCCAAGGACACGTATGGCGAGCAGCGGCCAACTGGGAGCGTGGCGTTGCGCGTGGCGTGTTGCCTGGGCCGGGTCATGTGCGGCTGCCTGACGGCGGGCAGCTTTTGCTTTCTTTGCTGACATGGGCTGAAGCATTACCATACCCCTTTCTGAATCGCCAATAGGGGCAGGGCTGCCTTGCGCGACGCGGGGAAAGCGGGTAGGGGCGAACAGATCGCTGTGAGGAAAGGGGGCGGGTATGGAGACGGATGATCTTGGCTGGATTCCCCGTTCTGTTCGAGACAAGCTCGACCAAGTGGGCATCAAACTCCACTTAAAAGAATGGCAGACCTTCCCTCTGGATGATCGCCAGACTCTGTGTGCTTTGCCCTGCCAGACGGCGGTTGAAAAAAAGGCGTTCCAGGACCGCCTCGACGCCTTGGCCTTGCAGCACTGCGGAGCGCTACCGCGACGGCTGTCTCCGGACAGGTCGGATGGGAAAGACTAGGGGCGACCGGCAGGCTACCCCTATGGACTACTGTGTTGCCAGCATTTCATCGATCAATTCGGCAAACGCCGAGTAGGGTTGCGAACCGGACAGAAAACGTCCGTTCACAAAAAAGGCCGGCGTTCCGCTCACCCCGAGTTGAGTGCCGAGCGCCAGGTCTTTACTGACCGCTCCGGTATAGGCGTTATTGTCCAGGCAGGCCGCAAACTGCGCGGCGTCCAGTTTGAGGTCGGCGGCATATTGCTTCAGTTCCTCGGGCTGTAAGGCTTTGATATTGGCAAACAGGATATCGTGGTACTCCCAGTATTTGCCCTGATCTCCGGCACAGCGCGCCGCCTCAGCCGCCTTATACGCCTGGGGATGAATCCGGGTTAACGGGAAATCCCGGAAGACGAACTTGACTTTATCTTTGTATTTTTCCTGAACTTGGGAGAGTGCAGACTGCACTCGGGCGCAGTACGGTCATTGATAGTCGGAGAACTCGACCAATGTAATAGGCGCGTCCTGCGGTCCTTTGGTGGGTGCTCCGGCGGTCGGAACGTCAACAATCGGCGGCGTCAGCTTAAAGTCGATCGTGGCGGTTTTGCGCAGTTCGGCCGCAAAGGCCTGTTGGCGCTGTTGCTGCTTGCGGGCCTGGAGTGATTGTTTGAGCTGAGCCTGCACCTCCTCCAGCTTTCTCTCCCCAAACCGGGCTTTATTTTTATTATAGTAATCTTCTACCTCTGCATCGCTTACCGGTTCTGTTTTATCGGTCACTTCCTGCTGGCGGAGTTGTTGGCGGGTGATGCCCCGCTTCTTTGCTTCTTGCTCTTGCAGGTGCGCGTTGATGATCGAGTCGACCGCCTGCTTTTTGAGCGAGTAGATTTGATTGTTCAAGCGAAGCATCTGGCCTTTAATCTGGTTTTCAATCTCTGCCTCGGTAATGCTTCTCTCGCCGACCGTAGCCAGGACTGGACTAGTGGCGTCGGCTCTGAGTGCGCCCGGAGCCAGCACAACTCCTGTTAGTAAAAAGGCGCAGACAAGGCTGAGGCTCTTCTGCCCGTGTGGTTTCATCGTTGCTCCTTCTCTGGGCTCTGCTAGCCGGTAAAAGTCAAGATAAGAAAGAAGAGCAGCAAGGGGGCGAGCATCCAGAGCAGAAAAACTACCCAGGCCGGTCCTTGTCCCTGATTTTCCATGTCATCTCCTCCAACTGAAGCGGTCTGATTTCAGGCCCCTACCATACGGAAAACCGGGCTTCGACTCAATGTGGTCGGCTGTGACACAAGAGGGTGGTTCATACGCCGCCTCTACTGGGGCTGGTCGAAAAGGGACTCTCGGGTGATCCAGAACCGAATGAGACTCCAGACGATAACCGCGACGAGCAGCAGGCCCCACGTAACGTGCCCCAGACGCTGGATAGAGGCGAGGGCGGCGTCGATCTCGGCTCCAAAGGAATAGGCCAGCGTAAAAATGATCGGCACGTAGACGACGATGGCAATCAGAGAAATCCGGACATAGATAGGCGTCGGCATCCCGTGGGCACCAACAATAATATGGGCGGGGAGGCGTAGACCGGGCAAGAAGCGAGTCAAGAAAAGTGCCCGATTCCGATGCTGGTCAAGCCAGGTCTTAAACCGCTCAACCCATTTACTGTGACGGAGAAAGGGAAATGCTAATCGTGGACTTCTGCCCCTCCAATGACGTCCTACCCAAAAACCAACAAAGTCACCGCAAAAAACGCCCAGGCCGAGCAGCATGAGCATGGTGGTCAACTGAACCTGGTCCGAGTAGTAGAGATAGCCGGCGGCAACGAGGGCGATTTCCTCGGCAAGAGGGATGAACCATATCCCTGCAATAAGCAGCAGAAAGATGGTGATATAGGGTGAATACGTGAGGTAAGCAACCCAGTAATCAATGGCGGATGCCGAGAACAATTCAAACACGGGAACAGAGACTTCCTTGCAATAATACTGCCTGACGCTCAACAAGAAAAACAGCGTGGTGCGTTCCAAGAGAATGTAAGCCTTATTATACCGAGATCAAGTCCGGTGGAAGATACCGGGGGCGAGACGACCCTCCTCAACATCGCCATGGGGCGTTATTCTTTCCTTCTCGGGCTGTTCCGCGTATATTGAGACTGTGCTTCAGCAACGCTGGAGGATGAAGAATGACGTGGTGGATAGTGTTTCTGAGTGGCTTGCTCTGGGTGCCATCAGCCTGGGCGACGTCGAATATTTCTCCTGCCCTTTTGGGCATGTACCGCAAGACCATTGAGATCGAACGTGAACTCTACACCCATGCCGCCCGCTACGGGGTCGACCATCGGCTCGCTCGGGCCGTGATTCTCCAGGAATCGGGTGGGAATGCGGAGTGGGTTTCTCCGGGTGGGGGTGCCGGGTATTTCCAAATGTCCCCCGGACTCGTTCGCTTACTCGGCAGTCCAACGGATATCGAAGCCGGTATAAAATACCTGGCGCAATTGCAAAATCAGTTCACGCGTGAGGACTATGTACTGGCCGCGTATAAGCTCGGTCCCGATCAGATACGAGAAGACGAAGCCATCCACTTCAAGACGCTGCAATACGTGGTGAGCATTGGGTACTATAAATCCGTTTTACAGGAATATGAGCCCGAAGTGCGGCGCCGGGCAGAACATCTCAAGCTCAGAAAAGTTCAACCCGAGGAGTCGTGGGAATCCGTTGCCCAGGCCCTTCGGCTCACGCCTACTATTCTACGTTTATACAATCCCATGCTGGCGAAGCGTTTTCTTCAAGGAGGATCGACCGTCGCCTATCCCATGGAAATACCCGCGGATCTGATCGATGTGGGGGAAAGGCCGGTGTACGTGGTTCGTATTGGAGACACGCCCGAGTTGTTGGCCAACGTCTTTCAGATTGATCCGCAAACGTTCCGTCAGCAGCATCAGATGTGGTATTTACATCCTCTTGCGGCCGGCAAAGAAATCTCTCTTCCAATATCCCCGTCAGCAGCATCAAATAGACGAACGGTGGCGTCCCTGCCGACCCCGAGACCCTCTGCCGCAGGGCGGGGCGCTAGAGAAAAGGAAAACTCTCAGGATCTCCGGTATACTGTGCGTCGCGGAGATTCCCTGGAGAGACTCGCTCGGCGTTACGGGACGACGGTGCGTGCTCTGAGGGCAGCAAATGGTCTACGCGGGACCCAGATTAATATCGGCGCGGTCCTGCGGATTCCCACCGGCCGGACTGAGACGACGCTCTACCGGGTGCGCTGGGGGGATACCCTGGGAAAGATTGCTCTCCGCTATAATACCACGGTTGTGACCTTGATGCGGCTCAACAACCTCCGCAGCCACCATATTCAGGCGGGTAAGGTGCTCCGTATACCCGCGTCATAAAGGTGGGAGACAGGGACGATCAGCCCTCACCCAGCGGCGTCAAGCCGGGCGGGGTAATGGTCCTCTATGGCTCTGACCGCACGATAGGCAAACTCGGTGTAAGGAACGGGAATGCCGAGACGTTGGCCTTCCTTGAAAACGTGTCCGACGGTCTCTTCGATCTCTGTTTTTTTTCCCGCCAGGACATCCTGGAGCATGGACGGAATAATCTGCGTCCGTCCGCTCCGTGCCACCTGTTGGCCCACCCGGACGAGCATCTGCACAGCCTCGTCGAAGGGAGCATCACGGAGCGTCTGCTGATCGAACAGGCTCCAGGCCGCATGGTCGGATAGCGGAATGCCGAGGGCATCCGCAACGGCCGCAACTTCTCGAAACATATGGACAGACAGGGTGGCCAGTTCCGGGCTCGACCAGACCAAATGGACGGGCAGGCGGGTTAGGGCCGCCAGCGGGGCAAAGGGGTTTTGGATGGCTTGTTTCGTCCACTCGATCGAGACGATGTTCTCGACCGCGGCCGCCTTGAGGCCGGCGTCAATAAACGTCTGAGCAAGATGATCGGCCCGCGTTGAGCGCGTGCCGTCCGGTTCGCCAAAAAACGTAATTCCATCCAGAGTGTAATGGACCTCGCCATCGCGGACGAGGGTCGCACCGATCATGGTGGTCGCGCCAACGATTTTCTCCGCGCCGAAAACGTGAGCCATCTGGGCGTTCTTCACCACGCCATTCTGAAGTGAGGCAACACGGTCAATCCGCAGATGTTTGACGTCGGCCAAGGCGCGCGGCATATCCTTGGTTTTGACGGCAATCAACAAGATGTCGGCTGTGTCGAGGGCGGAAGCATCGGCGTACGCTGGCAGCCGGATCCGAAAGTCGGACAGTCCGGTGACTCGGAGACCGTTTTGCTGGACCGCTCGCGCGTGACCTGGCCGGGCAATCATAACGGTGTCTACCCCATGCCGCGCGAGATGTCCGGCGACAACCGAACCCACACCCCCAGCTCCGAGAATCACAACCCGCATATCCATCCTCCCTTATTTATTGGCACGGGATTATGGCGGGTCCGGCTCGATATTGTCAACGAAGGCACGGATGTCTAGGGATGCTCCGGGAAGCGGACCCGATACACCCGCGACAGGTGGATGAAATATCCCTCTCCCGGCCTCAACGCTGCCAGATTTTCGGACGTGACCTTTCTTCCGACGGTCTGACTGATCGCCTCGGCCTCAGCTCCTGCTGCGTGCAAGAGCAGCGTTGTTTCGTACCGCCCAAAGACGAGACGGGATGGGTGGGGAAGGAATTCGACCACCACTATTCCGGTGCGTAAGAAGAAGGTGAGCGTCTGCTCCCAGTCGGCAGTCTCTTGGGCACCATCAACGATGAGGAGGGGGGGCAGGGAAGGTGTTCTACCCAGCCCGGCCTGTAGCGTCTGAAGCACCTGCTGAGCGATATCATCCGAAACCGTCCCCTCTGCCGGCAGGGGAATATAGGCGGCGTCTTCGCGCAGCAGAAGCCGAAAGGGCATTTCGAGTTGCTGACGACCGTGGGCGTCCAGACACACCACCACGCCGTGTTGACTCGCTTGGTGCAGGGCAAGGCCCAGGCATAACTCGGTCCGGTCGCGCGACTGTCCTCCCAGCACGGCCAGACGGCCGCTGAGGTCGGGCAGCGGAAAGAGACGCTCCTGGACCATGGAGCGGAGAGCATAGCGTCTCTCCTGTTGCGGGGAAAGCTGATCAACTCCCGGTCACGCACTGTCTCCTCCCCTACTCAGACCATGCCGAAGCGCGTATAAGGTGGGCATGGCAACGGCGCGCTCATACAAAGGCGTTTTCCTGGTGATAGGACTCCTGACCATAGGCGTGGTGGCGGTAACGATGACCTATCGCCATCGCATCCAACCCAAAGAGACAGTACAGAGTGTGCTGCAAGCCCGCGGGATGCCCGCGGCAAAACGGGGGATGCGGCTTTCCCAAGCCGGCCGCCAGCTGTTACCGCCCGACGAGCGAGCCGAAATGGACGCGCTCTATGCCGAGGCCCTCCGGTCGTTACCCGAGCGGGAGCGACTGAAACTGGAAGAGCTGAGAAAGCAGGGTACCCAGGCCAGCGGGCGGGAGGTGACGGAGATGGGCAGGTTGATCCAAAAGGCGCTGCGGGCGTTGCCGGCGGAAAAAATTCAACGCCTGTTTGCTTTGGTTGAAAAGGCGGTTGCCCTCCAGCTTGCCAAACAACAGGCCGCTCCCCAGCCGAAGTAAGGGCTATGTCGCTCTCAGCCTCCCTTGCTGCCGCCCGCCTGCTGTGTCTGCTCGTCTGTCTGGTCTGGCCCACCTCGGTTGCTGGCCTCCGGTCTGACGCCACGACGCTGTTCGGGATTGAAGGTTTTCGGGTGGCGATTGTGGCCCTCAGCCCTCCGGCACGGAGACTGGGGTTTTCTGAAATGCAGCTCCACACGCTGGCTGCCACTCACCTCCGCCGCAACGCGCTGGCAGTCGGGGATTTTCCAGCCGAGCTGAATATCTCACTTCGGGTCGTGGAACACCCGGCCGCCGTGTTAGCCTATTCGCTCGAACTGCAAGTGCAACAAGTCGTCCATTTAAAGCGAACGGAGCAGGTCCACTTAATGGCCCCAACCTGGACGGAAGGGACGCTGACCATGGTACCGCGAGCAGGGTTGAGACGTAGCGTTGAAAGCGCCCTGGCTGAACTGTTTGACTCGTTGGGTCGGGATTATCGCCTGGTCAACTCATGAAGCCTATCGTCAACCCAAAAGATGGGAGCCTGCTCGTCCACATCCCCGCGGGTGAGTCTTGCATGGGAAGCGAGAGCGGGACGCCGCCCGAACGTCCGGCCCACTTGGTCTCGCTGGGGAGTTTTTATCTTGCCCAATATCCAGTGACAAATGCCCAATACCAGCAGTTTATCCTCGACACCGGCCATCGTGCGCCCCATCTCGATGATGCCCGGGCGGAACGTGAGAATTGGGACCAGGAACGAAATGCACCGCCGGCGGGGCGAGAAGACCATCCGGTGGTCTTGGTGAGTTGGCATGATGCCCAGGCCTATTGTGCCTGGGCCGGGGGTCGGCTGCCCACCGAGGCCGAATGGGAAAGCGCGGCCCGCGGCGGGTTAGCAGACCAGCCCTATCCGTGGGGAGATGGGATCAATCGGGAGCTGGCAAATTATGATAATCGGGCCGGGACCACTCCGGTCGGGAGCTACCCGTCCAATCCTTATAGTTTGTATGACATGGCCGGTAACGTCTGGGAGTGGGTGGCTGACTGGTACGACCCGCGGTACTACGCGGTCTCCCCGACCGAAGACCCGCAGGGCCCGGCGACCGGAACGGTCAAGGTGTTGCGCGGAGGAGCTTGGCTGCTCTTCCCCGAGTTTTGCCGGGTGTCCTACCGCTTCCGCAACAACCCCAATTTTCGCTTCAATCTGATTGGCTTTCGTCTGGCGAAATCGGCCTGAGCAGGCCCTCTTGATACAACTGGGCCAGAACCTGACGGATTTGGGCAGGCGGACTCTGCCGCCCGTCGGGGTGCCGTTGATAGGCCTCCAGAATGTCCGGAACGGCGTACTGTGTCTGTACGCAACGCAGCAGGGTCGGGACATTGACTCCGGACAGAAAGCGCAGGCCGCGCGGGTAACGCGGGGTCACAACCGCAGGCCGGAGCTCCACATACGAGCCCTCGATCACAGGTTTCTCCTGAATACGCAGGTCAGGTGTTACCATCAAGTGTGAAACCGGCTGGGAATCAAACGGAGAAAAGGCTACGGCCGGCTGCTGCAGAGCGGCGGGAACCGCGTCGGGTTCAAGGCGCAGGCAACGGTGCTGCCAAAAGGGGCGGTCCGGCCAGCGGCCCTCTTCCGCATAATAACGGGCCGACTGCTGATAGTGGCTGTGATAGGTGTCTCGTTGACCGGCTTCGTACAGCTCGGCGGCCTGGGACTGCATGGCGGGTCGCTGAAGTATGGTGTTGACAACCACAGCGCCGGTAATGGCGGATGCCATGGCTTTCCGGACTCCCTCCGAGGACAAGGGATCAATGAACAGGCCGGCGTCACCGACAAGCAGGGTGCGGCCGGCGACAAACTGCCGTGCGGTGTACAGGCTGGCATCAAAGACCTGAGGTGGGTGGGGGAGGTGTGCATCAGTCAGAAAACCCGAGACATAGGCCGCCTTGCGGAGTTCCTCGATATAAAAGCGTTGCAGTCCGACCCGCTTTATGGCGCGGCTGTGGCGCCAGTCAATCAGCAACGTGACATTCCGCTCGCCGGTGTGCAGCGGGACTGACCAGACCATGCCGTCCGCATAGGCTTCAAGCAGGGTGTTAGCGAAGTCTACGCCGGGTGGATTCCCCGCGTTTTGCCAATAGCCCGTCAGGGCCATGGTTTGAAAGACGCGGTCTCGCTGGCGCAAGTTCTGGCGGGCGTATATGCCCGCGTGGCCGGTCGCATCAACACAGAATGCTGTCCGAATACGTTCTCCTGAACCATAGCGGACGGTCACGTCGTGCTCCCCGTCAGGCCGGACATCTCGCACCGGCTGTCCTTCCATAACCTGGACACCGGCCTGACGGGCGTGATTAAGCAGGATCAGGTCAAAATCGGCGCGCACAGACTGAAAACCGCGCCAGTGTTGATCCGAACTGTAATGCGCGGTGCGTGGTCGGGAGGAGCCCCAACACACGCTGTGACCGGCCATACGCAGAAAGCCGGCCTGTTCCACCTGGGTTCGGACGCCTAGAAAGTCGAGCAAGGGAAGGATGCTCGGTGTCAGGGATTCCCCAATCTGGTGCCGCGGAAAACGGCGCTTCTCGATAAGAACGACACGATAGCCGAAGCCTGCGAGTTGGTGGGCGATGGTCGCTCCGGCCGGGCCGCCGCCGGCAACCACGATGTCTGCTGCGGAAGGGGATGTCACGTCAGACCTCTAAGACCGCCACTATGAAATCGTGAGATTATTACCCGGAGCTTATGCCGTCGGATCAGGAAGAGCAACACGCGGGCCGTGTCTATTTTATCTCCGGCTAAGCTGCTGTACAGTCGGCTTGGTCATTGCCCTCTCAGGCCTGTCGCTATGCGTATTGCCTCGGTACTCTCTCGTTTCTATCGGCTGTCGCCCTTTGTGAAGCCGTATGTGCGCAGAATCGGCTTCGTCTTTCTCCTATCCTCCTTTGGCACCGTTCTCGGTCTGCTCTGGCCGCTGTTCACCAAAATCCTGATTGACGATGTGCTGCTCGCGCGCAACGTGTCGCTCTTGGTGACGCTGTGCGGGATTATGTTGGGTGTCACCCTGCTCGGTTATGGAGTCGGGGCGGTCAACCGTTATCTCTATACCCAGGTTACGGCACGCGTTTTATTTGCGCTCAGACAGCACCTCTTCGCCCATTTGCAGAAACTCTCTCTTCGCTTCCATACCCAGGTCAAAGTCGGCGACCTCTTGTCGCGCCTGAATACCGATATTGCCGAGATTCAGTCCGTCCTCACCGATGCGGCCTTCACTTTTGTCACCAATATCTTCGTCCTGCTGGCAACTGTGGGATTTCTCATCTGGCTCAACTGGCGGCTCTTTTTAGTCAGCCTGCTCGTCATCCCCTTGCAAATATATGGGGTCCGAAAAATCCAGCCGTATATGGTCGAGGAAACCCGCAAGGTACGCGAGTTGAACGCCTCGATTTCCGCCTTCTTGGTTGAGTCCCTGTCGGCTATCAAATTCGTCAAGCAGTTCGGTGCGGAGCCTACCCAGTTGGGACGCCTGGGCCGACTGGGTCAACGCTTTGTTGCGCTGGTGACACGGTTTGAAATGATCGGCTATATCGGCAGTACGACCGCGACGGCCACGACGTTTCTGGGCAGCACCCTGGTCACTCTATACGGAGGCTATCTGGTGATTGAGGGCCAGATGAGTATTGGCAGTCTGGTTGCCTTCGCTGCCTACCAGTCCCGCGCCTTCAGTCCCATTCAGGTTCTGATGGACCTGTATTTGCGTATCGAGCGGGCCGGCGTGTCCGTGGACCGGGTGTTCGAGTTTCTGGATATCGGACAGGAATATACCGAGCCGTCCAGTGGGACCCTACGCCTCAAGGACCTCCGCGGCGAGATCGAATTTCGTGACGTGTCGTTCGGCTATCAGACCAACGCCCCGGCCAGTCAGCCTGTGTTGCGTCAGGTGAGTTTTCGGGTAGGGGCGGGGCAGCGCCTGACCGTTCTGGGGCCGAGCGGAACGGGTAAGTCCACGCTGGTTGACCTCCTGATACGACTGTATGAGCCTCAGGCCGGAACCATCTATCTGGACGGCCATGACGTGAGAGATCTGGACTTAGACTGGTTGCGTCAGCGCGTAGTCGTCATCGGACACGAGCCCTTTCTGTTTCACGCCTCAATTCTGGAAAACGTGTCCTACGCCAGCCCGGCGGCAAGCCGCGAAGAGATCGTTGCGGCGGTCACCGCGGTTGGCCTGCACGAATATGTGGCCGCGTTGCCTGACGGCTACGAGACTACCGTGGGCGAACGGGGGGCGCGCCTGTCGGCCGGCCAGCGTCAGCGCATTGCCCTGGCCCGTGCCCTGCTCAAAAAGCCCCGGATTCTCGTGCTGGACGAAGCCTTGTCCGGCCTTGATGTCGAAAGCGAAGCCGACGTCCGTCAGACCTTGTCCACGTTGATGCAAGGTTGTACGACCCTGGTAGTGACCCATCGGTTGAGCTCACTCCACGCCGATGATGCGGTTGTCGTGCTCAAGCACGGTGCGGTCGAGTGGCAGGGAACCTACCAGGAACTGACCCAAGCGCCCGATATTCTACAGGCCGCCACCGGGTAGGGTGCTCATCCTCTTCCAGCACTGGATTTGTCAGCCTCGAATACCGGCAGACTCCCTCAATCGTGCATTTCTGCTTGATAATCGTGCATTTCTGCGTCATATTGTTCCTCAATGAACGGAGCGGAATTCATCAGACGCGCCAAGCGTTACGCCAGAAAGACCGGGCAGACCTTCCGCTTCGATCCCGGCCACGGTAAAGGCAGTCACGGACGTATTCATCTGGACAATCACCTCACGACCGTTCCGCGCAAAGAGATCGGCACAGGGCTTTTGGCCGCTATGCTGAAAGATCTGAATATCGACAAAAGGGAGTTCTGATATGCAGTACAGCTATCCGTGCGTTTTGAATCCCGAGGAAGGCGGAGGATTCTGGGTATCCTTTCCCGACGTCCCTGGGGCGCTGACCAGCGGCAAAGACCGGGCCGAAGCCATAGCGATGGCCGAGGACGCCTTGGGCGTAGCCTTAGCTGGATATGTCCGTGAGCGGTGGGACATCCCAATCCCGAGCCCGGTCGCCGAAGGGCAAGTGCTTGTTGCGGTCCCTCCCATTGTCGCCGCTAAACTAGCCCTCTATTCGGCCATGCGTGCCCAGGGGATTACCAAAGTCGCGCTTGCCGCTCGATTGGGCTTGAGTGAATCCGTCGTTCGCCGCCTGCTGAACCCCGACCACCGCTCCCACATCGGCCAGGTCGAAAAGGCACTCCGCGCCGTCGGGCGCAGCTTGGTTGTCGAGGACCGTGCGGCAGCGTGAGCCGTCTTCCGAAAGGACTCGCCCGTGGCCCGAGGCAGGTCTGCGTCAATAAGAAATCGTACGGTGAGAGCCTAGGGGGTTGGCAAAGGATAATGTTCTTCTTGTTCCTGCATCGAACGGAAGAAATGCACAAATGTCAATCCAGAAGAACATGATTTCCGCTTACGTATGGGCCGAGAATTGACGGAGTTGTTTTTCTATGATGTGGCCGCGGACACGCTACGGCCCGTAGCCTTGGCGGAGCGGGTCAACGAACTCTTACGCAAGAGATCACTGGAGGACAGCATGGCGTGCGATCACACAGAACAAGACAATAACCAGCCGGACAATGGCCAGGGGGACACTGCAGGGCTGGCGTCTAGCGACCATAGTCTTCCCCTGAAATGAACGTGCTCTCAGAGTGAGGAGGTACGGGGAGACAAAACAATTGCCAGCAATTCTGCCTTGCAGACTGTTCCCTTCAAACAGACATTTCGCCGCGGCAAGGCATAGCGCTGCGCCTATGTGTCCCGGCAGGCTGGTGGTGAGGGCGAAAAAAGCAATCTACGCCCTGCTCGTCTGTTGGAGATAGGTCCGGGCGGATTCTGGCGTCAGGTCCGGGTGGTGCTCAGCTCGGAGGGCGAGGGCTGCGGCAATATGCGCTGAGGCAAAACTATGGCCGTAAAAGTTCTGCGTTTGGGCCGGACCGGGCAGGGAGCGTGGATAGGGATGGGCGCGAAAGGGAACCGGGCTGTCCGTGAGTGCGCGGTATTCGTCCCACGCACAGCTTTCGTCTGCGGCCACGCCTATGACGCCGGGTAAGGTTGCGGGGAGCACATCCGAGCGGTCCGGGGGAGAAGACGCAATCAGGATGAGATTTGCTTCCTGTGCCTGGGTAACGAGGGCCGAGAGCGGCTGGCGATGCTGCGCGTTAATCAGCCCCAGGCTCAGATTGATGATTTTCATGCGTTGTCTAACGGTCCAGCCCAAGGCCGCTTCCAGGACCGGAAACGCAGTGGCCAGATGGTCGGTAAAAATCTTGACCGCGTAGATCTCGGCTTGGGGAGCCTTGGCACGGACCACACCGGCGAGGGCGGTCCCGTGCCCGATGTGGTCGGGATACTCCGGGCTGGTCTGGACCTCGTTCTCCTCGTTCAAGAAAAAATGGATGCCGCCCGCGACGTTGCCGACATGCGAATGCTGGGCATTCACCCCGCTATCGATAAGTGCGACTCTCACCCCCGCTCCGGTCGGTGCTCTGTCCTGACCCATGCCCCTGCTCCCTGCCAGCAAAGCATACCAAATATACCTGTTTATGCGAGGGAGAAGACGACATAGACAACGCCGCTTCTTTCCATTTGACTCCCACTCAGAGAGGTATAGAATCCGACTATTGCGTCAGAGATGGCGTCCAGTGTTCCAGCCTGGAGGAGAGGACAGGTATGACGACCGGAAAAACATGGAAACGGATGAGATGGCATATTGGGGTGTTGCCTGTGTTGGTGGGGCTCGTCGGTACGATCCACGATGTCAAGGCTGCCGAACACCAAGTAACGCCTTCCGCCCGAGAAACGTTGGTGGTCCGCTGTATACGTTGCCACGCGCCGCAAGGAGAGAACGGCAAGCTTGACGCGATTGAAGCCCAGCGCAAGTCACCCGAAGGCTGGAGCATGACGCTCAGCCGTATGGTCCGAACGCACGGGGTCGAATTGCAGGACGGAGATGCCCGCATTCTGGTCAAATATCTGAGCGATCACTACGGGCTGGCTCCCAAAGAAGTCGAGCCCTATCGCTTTATTCTCGAACAGCGCAATATCCGCACCACGCAGGACGTGCCCAAACCCCTCCAGGCCGGCTGTATCCAGTGTCATACCTACGCCCGGATCGCCTTGCAGCGCCGGACGCAGGACTCGTGGGAGCGGCTGCCGGATGCCAAGGTTGCGCTCATGGCGAATATCGGCAGTGAGACCGCCTCTGCCGGCCAGTTGAAAGACTATTGGTTCGACGACGCCAAGACCAGCGCGGTGCCCCATCTGATCAAGCACCAGCCATTTGAGACCGAAGCCTGGACGGCTTGGCAGGCAGCTAAAAAGCCGAGCTATGCCGGAACCTGGCTAGTGGTTGGCCATGACCCCGGACGCGGTGGGGACTACACCGGGCGGCTTACGCTGATAGCCGGGGAGGACGATCAATACACCGGCACATTTTCCTATACGTTTGCTGACGGCTCGCGGATGGAGGGCTCCACGACTGGGACGATGTATACCGGTTTCCAATGGCGCGGCGTTGCCCAAGCCAAGGAGAGCGGCCCAACCGGCCGTGAGATGCGGCAGCGCGAGATTTTCTTTGCCTCTGAAGATGGGAACACCGTTTCCGGCCGGCGCTTGCTGACCAACTTCGGCGATCTGGGTATGGACGAAACCTGGTACCGGAGCCAGGGTGGGGCGCGGCTGCTGACGGTCAGTCCGACCATGATCCAAACCGGCTCACCTCAGACGGTAAAAATTTTCGGGCTGGGCTTCTCCGGGGACACGCTGTCGGCAGATAAATTTTCTTTTGGCGAGGGCGTAGGCGTGTTATCCCTGCGGCTCGATGGCAACCAGACGATTGTGGCGGAAGTCTTTGCCAAGGCTGGTGTGGCAGAAGGATTGCGCACGGTCTCCATTCAAGGTGTGGCGGGAACGGGGCAGGTCGCGGTCTACGAGGCGGTCGATTATATTCGCATCACCCCGGAACGAGGCTTCGCCCGCCCTGGCGGCATACGGACGCCGAAAATTTTTCAGCAGTACGAAGTGGTAGGCTACGCGAACGGCCCGGATAATGCCAAGGGCACGGACGACGATGTCAAGCTGGGACGGGTCGGTCCGGTTAAATGGAATCTGGAAGAATACGTGAAACGTCCGAACGACGACGATATTCAGTATGTCGGTGCGGTCGATCAGACTGGTCTGTTTCACCCCAACGAGGACGGGCCGAATCCCAAACGACACCTGATGGAAGGCAACGTGGGCGATGTCTGGGTGGAGGCCTGGTATACGCCCGAGGGCGCGAAACGGCCCATGGGCGCGCGTGCCCACCTGCTGGTGATGCCGGCCAAGTTTGTCTTTCCACCGATTGAATAACGTGCTACAGGCCGTGTGAGGGCATAGCGATATGGAATTGCACTTCCGTGCGGAAAACGCCCACGCCATAATGCAGGGCAGCCAGAACATTTTGGTCGCGGCCAAAAGCATGTCCATGTTTGTCATGGACCCGGTCTCCCAGGCCGTCCTCGATTATATACGGGCGCATCCGCACGCGACCCAGGAAGAGCTGACCGCCAGTCTGGTCGAGCACTTCCCGCTGGCTGAAATAACCGAGACGATCCAGGAATTTATCACCTTAGAGATTCTGCAAACTCAGGAGCGTACCGCTACCCCTGCTCCCCTACCGGTGCTCGACGTCGAGCATTTTCCGGTGAGTTCGCTCGTTGTCAACGTGGCCAATAAGTGTAACCTCCACTGCACCTACTGCTACGAACCCGAGGGTGCAAAATACGGCCCGTCGCCGGTCCAGATGGACTGGGAGACCGCGCGCGACAGCGTCGATTTTCTGTTCAAGAAGTCCGGTGCCAGCAAAGAGGTCAATCTGATTTTCTTTGGCGGCGAGGCGCTGCTGAACTTCAAGCTCATGCGTCGGGTCGTCGCCTATGCGGAAGAAAAGGCCCAGGCCGAAGACAAGGTCGTCGATTTTTCACTCACGACCAACGGGACGCTGTTGACCGACGAGGTGATCGACTTTTTCCAGGCCCATCGCTTTGGCGTGACCATCAGCATTGATGGCCCCAAAGACCTTCACGACAAGCGGCGCGTTTTTCTCACCAGCCGGGGCGAACAGAAAGGATCCTACGATCTCTTACGGCCCCGCCTGGAACGCCTGCTGGAGCGCTATACGGTCAGGCCGGTGGTCGCCCGGGTCACGGTCACAAAAGACGCCATCGATATCGTGCGCACCTACGAGCATCTGACGCAGCTCGGTTTTTTTGAGGTTGGCTTTTCGCCGGTCACCGCCCAGGCCGAGACCGACTATGGTTTGGAGCCAGCCGATTTGCGTGAATTGCTGCGGCAGTTTCGCGAGCTTGGGGCGGTGTATATCGAGCGGGCACTCAACCAGCAGTACACCGGGTTTTCAAATTTGAGTACCTTGCTGACGGACATTCACCTGGGCACCAACAAGCTCTTTCCGTGTGGGGCCGGTCTGGGTCTGTTGGACGTGGACGGCAATGGTGATGTGTATTTATGTCATCGTTTTCCGGGCACAGAAGAGCAAAAATACGGTAATGTCAAAGATGGCATTCAATATGACCGGCTGAACACCTTTATCAACGGTGCTCATGTGGGCAATAAGCCAGTGTGTCAGACCTGCTGGATTCGGGGCCTGTGTGGCGGCGGGTGCTATCACGAAGCTATGACCGAGTTTGGAGACACGACGCTGCCGAATCTGCACTACTGCGATTTCCTGCGGGAATGGACGGAATACGGCATTGGCGTGTATATGCAGTTGCAAGAGCAAACCCCTGGGTTTGTCGAGCAATATGTGTTACGCGGGCGTGGAGACGCCCCAAAAGAATTGACCTAAGGGAGAGTGTGGGATGAAACACCTCAAGGCAGCAAACTCCAAGGCCCGGGCCGTCACCGCCAGTGTGGCCCAAGCGACTTCCATCGAGGAAGACGTCATCGGGATGGCCCAACCCATCGGCTGTACGACGATCTTCAATCCGGGCTGGGAGGCCAACCCGTGGGGTGGGGCCAGCAGCATGTGCGCCCCCATGGAGGCCGACCTGTTGAGCTGTGCGAATCTGTGCTGGTGGCCGGCTCAGGTACCGGACAGCCTCCAGAACGCTCCTGAGTGGGCGAAAGGCTGCTCGGGCATGAATCAGGAAGACTGGCGCAATCTCGACGTTGTCTTCCCCAAGACCGACACGTCCGGATAAACGCGGCAGGCTGAAGGAGCGGGTGGTGCGCGTGAAAAACAGGCCGCTGCTGGGGGCGGCGCTCTTTGTGTTCGGGCTGCTGGCCCTGCCTCAGACGACCTGGGCCAAGTGGTATCTCCTGGCCAGTACGCATCCCAATAACCTAGTCGTCGTTGATACCGAAACCGACACGGTGGTCAAAGACATTGCCCTTGAGGGCCGTGGGCCGGCACTCTATATCGCGCCGAACCCGGCCCAGCCGCAGTTCGCCTATGTCGTAAACAACTTGGCCAAAAGCGTTGCCATGGTCGATCTGGATGAGGGCAAGCAGGTCAGAAGCTTTGACTTGTCGAGCGACAACGAACTCGTACGCACCATGGCGATCGACGTGAATACGCAGGGCACCCGGCTGTTCGTGCACGAAATGCCGATTCAGCAAGACATGGGTCGCTACACGGCCCGGGACAACCGGATACGGGTCATTGACTTGGAGACCAACGAGACGCTGCTCACATTCACTGCTCCCCGCCAGGTGATGGGGCTGGCCTCTTCAAAAGACGGCAAACGCCTCTATCTGTTCAGCGTGGGTCAAGACATTTTTGTCCATAGCACGGAGGACGGCAGCCTGCTCGATGTCATTCCGCTGGCAAACCGCAATATCAGCGGCATTGCGAGAACCGATGGCCTGCCGCTCGGCGGAACCTATCAGGAAAGCGGCCACCTCGTCTCTTTCGGGACCTTCACCACCGATTCCATCACCAACCAGGTGACGCTCGGTATTGGTTCGCTCGACCTCACCCAGGAAGACCCAGAGCTGAAAATCGTTGAATTGCAGCCTTTTGTTGAAGGCGATTACGTACTCACAGGTGCGCTGTCGCCGCAGACGAATAAGGCATATTTCGCGTACAATAGTTTGTGGAAGGTTGATCCGAAAACTCGCCACATTGAGAAAAAGGTGTCACTTTCCAACACCTATTTTGCGCCGCTGGTTCACCCTGAAGGCAAGAAGGTCTACTGCGGCAGCAACTGGCACGATGTCGCGGTCTACGACGCCGAGTCTCTCGATCTGATCACCAAGGTTCCCCTGGGTCATTCGCAGACCGGAGGGGTCAGCGTCTTACGGTTTGTGAATCGTTAGCGCCCGGCATGTCTCGGACAATACTTACCCGCCGAAATGTTCTCCAGGGGATCGGCACTGCCGCCCTTCTCGGCCAAGCGTACAGTCTGGCGCATGCGGTTGAAAGCGGTGATACCGCCAGCTTCGCTTCGGTTGTGAAACGTCGGCGCATGATCCGTAAGTATGAGGACAAGCCGGTCCTTGAAGAAGAGATCAGAACGCTGTTGCGCTACGCCGTGCGCGCGCCCAGTGCGGGTAATCTCCAGCCGTGGGAGTTTGTTCTGGTGCGTGACCCCGAGGTCCGCGCCCAACTCGCCAAGGCGGCGATGAATCAGAACTCGGTCGCCACTGCACCGCTTATCATTGCCACCTGTGCCGATATCCAACGCATGGGCGAGAAATACGGCACGCGCGGCGCTTTTTATAGTTTGGTGGATACCGCGTTTGCCTCATTGCTCATTTTACTAGGCGCAACCGAGCGAGGGCTCGGGGCCTGCTTTGTTGGCGCGTACAATCCGGAAGAAGTCGCCAAGATATTGCAACTGCCCCCCCATGTCCGTCCGGTCGGACTCATCACCCTCGGTTACCCTGCGGAAAAGCCGCGCAAACCGACGAACAAGAAAATCCCGCTTGAGAGCCTAATCCACGAGAACACGTGGTAGGCGCGGGAATCGTATCCCTCTCATTTTTTGTTACCAAGGAGGCTTGTCTGTTGACAGCGCTTTTTGGAGTGGACTATAGGCAGTAGTAGGTGTTGAGCACTGGTGGGGGTGAGCGAAGAGTGATTGCAGGGCTGTAATGGAGGGCATGATCATGAACGCTATATGGGGGAGAAGCGGTCGGCTAAGCAGATACCTCTTGAGCCTCCTCTTGGGCTTCACGCTCTGTTTTGCAGGACAACCCGCGTGGAGCCAGGAAATGACCGGGCCGGCCTTGCTGGAGACGCGTTGCTCGGGTTGTCATCCTCCCCATGAAGAGGGGGGCAAGCTTGACGCGATCGAACACCAGCGCAAGCCTCCCGAAGCCTGGGAGATGACCATCTATCGCATGTTGCGCACCCATGGAGCGAATCTGGAAGCGGGTGAGGCCCGCATCCTGATTAAATACCTGAGCGATCAGTATGGCCTGGCACCGTCAGAGGTTAAACCCTTTCGATATGCCTTAGAGAAACGGAACAATACGATAGAAAAACATGTTCCGAAGGAAGTGAAGGGCACCTGCGTGGCCTGTCACTCCTATGCCCGGATCGCCCTGCAGCGCCGTACGCCCGAATCGTGGGGGCGGCTGCCGGACCTGACAGCGGCTTTGCTGCCGAATATTGAAAACCAGGTCGCCTCAACAGGGCTGTTGGGCGACTTCTGGTACACGCTGGTGCGGAAAGAGACCGTCCCCTATCTGACACAGACCTACCCGTTTAACTCAGTCGCCTGGAAGCAGTGGCAGGCCAAACCCAAACCGGACTACGCCGGGGTCTGGAATGTGGTCGGTCACGACCCTGGAAAGGGTGGGGCCTACACCGGTCGTATGACGCTCACCGCGTCGGGAAACGATAACTATGAGGGCCAGCTCGCCTACGACTTTGCCGATGGGTCGCGCCTGACCGGGAAAAACACGGTGACGATGTATACCGGCTTCCAGTGGCGGGGGGTGGCCGAGGTCGATGACGGTAAGACCCACAAAGAAATCTTTTTTGCCAATGAGGAGGGAACGGTCGTAAGCGGCAGACGGTTGCTGACGCTTGTTGGCGATCTAGGTATGGAAGAGACGTTATACCGGAATACTGGCCAGGCAAAATTTTTGGCCGTCAGCCCGACCGCGCTCAAAGTAGGCGAGCGCTCCACGCTCAGGTTGTTTGGCATGAATCTCCCCGAGTCCCTGACCGCGGCTTCGATCTCTCTGGGAACGGGGGTGACGGTGCAGTCCCTACGGAGGGTTGATGCTGATACGGTCATGGCCGACGTGGTTGTGGGGAAAAAGGCAAAAATGGGCGCTCGGCAGGCTCGGATTCGGGGAGTTGACGGGGAACAGTCGCTGGCTGTCTACAATACGGTTGACTATATCCGTCTCTCTCCAGAACAGGCGTTTTCTCGGCCCGGTGGCATCCGCACCCCAAAGATTTTTCAGCAGTTTGAAGCGGTCGGGTATACAAACGGTCCGGACGGACGCAAGGGAACTGACGACGATATGAAGCTGGGGCGGGTTGGTCCGGTGACGTGGAAACTGAACGAGTATGTGCAGCGCGTCAACGATGACGATGTGCGCTTTGTCGGTGCCATGGATGCCCACGGTCTTTTTACGCCGGCCGAGGACGGTCCAAATCCAAAACGGCACTTGCAACAGGGCAATGTCGGCGATGTCTGGGTGGAGGCCTGGTATCAGCCAAATGGAGCCCGTCGGCCTATGGGCGCGCGCGCCCATCTGCTGGTCATGCCGGCAAAGTATAATTTTCAACCGATTGAATAGAAATCGAACAAACCCTGGTGTTGTGGCGGACGGTATGCTACGAGGCTGGGAGGAGACGCGAGAATTCCCGGTCAGCGCAAGGAGGGCGTGATGAAACACCTCAAGGCCGCGAACCATAAAGCGCAGAGAGTCGAGACCGCCCCCGTGGCCAAGCAGCAGGTGCCGGAAGATGTGCTGGGCATGGCTCAGCCGATGGGCTGCACCACGATTTTTAACCCCGGCTGGGAGGCGAACCCCTGGGGCGGCACCGCGGGCATGTGCGCGCCAATGGAGGCCGACCTGCTCGGCTGTGCCAATGTGTGCTGGTGGCCGGCTCAGGTGCCCGACAGCCTGCAAAACTACCCTGAATGGGCCAGTGCCTGTTCGGGGGTCAACGCCGAGGACTGGCGCAGCTTGGAATTGGTCTTCCCCGAGAAGAAATAGCTGCAGAATACCGTCTCGAAATCCGTGCGGTGAACAACGAGGGGTTTCCAGTATGAACCCTGGGCAAAGACAGCGTCCGTGGAGCCGAGGCGTTTTCTTTGCGGGCTTGTTCCTGCTCCTGTACGGATTTCCCCCGCTCGTTGAGGCGGGCTGGTATATCGCCTCGACAACCATCCCACCGAACTCCTCCGCTTCTGCCTGGCGGACCCCTCAGGTCGTCACGCGTGTTGCCCAGAACCGGCTGACCTACGAGACTCGAGCCTGGACGCAAATTATCGACCTCAACACGCAGCAACTCTCGATTATCAGCCACCTGGGGCAGGTGTACTGGCAGGGACCAATCGAAGCCTACGCCACGGTTATGGCAGCGCGCACCCAGGAACGGCGGGCGCAGGCAGAACGCTTGATGAACCAACTCCCTCATGGTTCGCAACAATTCGTGGCAAGACGAGCCGGTCCGTTTGATAGCCTGAGCCCCAGGCTGACGATTACGATCACCCCGATGTCGGAGGCCGAGTCGGTTGCCGGGTATGCGGCTCATAAATATCGTATCCAGCGGAACGGCATTGCGTATGAAGAAACCTGGTTGGCGGAGAAGATCAAGCTGAGTACGGACCTCGATATGTCCCGGCTGAACGCGTTTATCGGCAAGCTGCAAACTTCTCGAACGACGCCGCCAGGAGCCGTGCTTGCCGAGTTAACTGAACTGATCAATGTAGGCTACCCAGTCAGGACCGTGAACTTGGTCACCCAGGTGGTCAAGGAAGTGGTTCAGGCCGAGCAGCGGCCGATTCGGGCTGAGGTGTTTATGGTGCCGGATGGCTATACCAAAAAGGCACTGGTCGAGATCATGTTTCCAACAAGGAGGCGTTTATGAAGGGCAAGAGTCTGTTATGGACAGTGTCAACGCTGAGCGCGCTGATCCTCGTTTGCAGTCTACCCGGCCTGGTGTGGGCCAAGTGGTATATTCTGACCGGTGCCCATCCGAACTCCGTGTATGTGATTGATGCGGAAACCGATACGGTCGTGAAGACCATCCCGCTTGAGGGAAAGGGGCCTATTTTTACCGTGGCTCCAAATCCGGCTCGACCCCAGTTCGCCTATGCGGTTACCAACCTCAGTCAAAGCGTGGCCCTGGTTGACCTGGACGAGGGAAAAGAGGTCCTGCGCTTTAATCTCTCCAACGACAACGAACTGGTCAGGACCATGGCCATTGATGTCAACCCACAGGGCAACCGCCTCTACATCCATGAAATGCCGTTGAAGAAAGACCTGGGCAAATACGAGATACTGGAGACCCGCATCCGAGTCATCGATCTGGACACTAATACGGTCGCCAACGTGTTCCCCGCCCCCCGTCAGGTGATGGCGCTGGCGTCCTCCCAGGACGGGAAAAAGCTGTACGCCTTTAGCGTGGGCAGAGATATCTCGGTGCTGAATCCGGAGACGGGTCAGGTTGAGGACGTGATCCCCATGGCGGATTGGAACGTGACCGGCGCCGGCAAGCTGGAGGGACTACCCTTATGGAACCCTTATCAGGAAAACGACTTCCTGGCCTCGTTTGCCGTGTATATGACGGACACGATTACCCAGCATACCACCGTCGGAGTGGCCACCCTTGACCTCAAACAGGCCAATCCGGAACTGCAGGTGGTGGAGCTTCAGCCCTATGAGGCCGAGTGGTGGACAGCCCACGGGGCGGTATCGGCCAAAACCCAGAAGGCCTATCTCGG